>JAHBXF010000001.1 GCA_019636615.1 Phycisphaeraceae bacterium
ACCACCCCCACCACCCCCACCACCGCCGCCGCCTCCGCCACCTCCGCTCAGGTGGCAACTTCTTGCCATCCTCCATGATTCGGGGGAGTACAAGGCCATGCTCTACGATCCCGACTCGGACAAGGTCCTCACTCTGCGCGAAGGCGAGCACAGCGGGTCCCGCCGGGTGACCAGCATCACGTCCACAAGCGTGGACATACGAGAAGGTGCCACACTTCGGACCCTCGCACTCCGGGAATCTGGAGGTCGGCCGTGACACAGCGAATGACATGGCCCGCTGAACGGTTTTTCTGGGCGGTGCTCGAGGCACCCGGCGTGAAGAAGGCCGGCGAACTACCGCCGGGCCTCGTGACGTTACTCGATGAACACGTTCCCGTCAGTGTGAATGACCTGCACGCCGTCTGCGTGCCGCTCAAGCAAGGGCGGCTTGCGGTGTGCGCCGCGATGACTTTGGAACTCTCCGATCTTCCGATGGACACACTCGCCCTGACGCCCGACTCGCTCCCGTATTTTTTCCGAGACGAGGGGATATCAGCCGCGCGTTTCAACATGCTTGTTGGGGTGTTCGAGCCATCGCCGTTCCGGAAGGCGCGGCTCACAAATCACGCTTTCGCCGCCGGCATTGCTCTGCTGTGCGGGACTTTGCTGACCATCGGTCTGCACCGGAGAGCATCACACTGGCAAGAGAACGCCATACATGCCAGAGCCGCCGCGAAGAGTCTCGCCGCCTCGGTCATCGCCGATGGGAGGCCTGATGATCTTGCTTCTCAAGCGGCGCGTCTGCGCGGCATCGACGCAGCACTCCTCAGTTCTTCCTCTTCCACCGATGCCGCTGTATCACTGGCAGCATTCCTCAGCGTCTGGCCCGCCAATGTCCCGAGCAGGCCACAGTCGATCTCGGTGCGTGCTTCCGGCATCTCGGTCGCCGTTTCGCTCGACGGCGACCCTTCCGCGTTTCTGAGTTCGCTGACTCCGCCCGCCGGGTGGGCACTCGATGAACCCCGACTCAACACCTCCGACACGGTGACTCGTCTTTCGTTGAATTTCCGGCCTTTGGTTGACCAACCATGATCGTTGCAAACTCGACGCGCCGCACTCTTCTCGCCCATAGCACCACTCGTTCGATTGTCGTGCTCTGGGTGTGCACGGCGACGATACTTGCATTCGCGATGGCAACCGCAGTCCCCATCGCGGCCCGGGCTCGCCATGACGCTGAGCGGGCATCGGCTGCGATGCGCGAAACATCACACCACGCAAGGCTGATCGTCTCGACGCACGCCCGCGTAACCCAGGCCGTAACCGACGATCCATCGCGTGGCGGGTTAGCACCACGAGTGACCGCGTCGCTGCAACTCGCCGGCCTGCCCACGGGTGTTCTTGTCAGTTTGTCTCCTGAGGCAGACACCCTCGTCGCGAGCGATGACGGAGTGCGTGTGGTACGACGAAGGGCGACGCTCGTGTTGTCTGGCGTGACATTGCCGCAGCTCGGCCGATTCCTGGAAGGCTGGCGAATCGCAGAGCCCGCGTGGACGCCTGTCAGTATTGACCTTTCGCCTCTAGGCGGAAAAGGGCCGGAGGCGGGGGGCGATGCTCCCTTGAGAACGACAGTCGTAGTAGAGGCGCTCGTGATGCACGATGAAGGAGGTTCTCGTTGATGTCATTGACACGCGCGGCGTACATTGCCCTCACGGTCCTATTGATCTCCGCCGTCGGATCCGGATGTGCATCGGGCAAGCCGCCCGGCGCGTACTCGCCCATGACCGAAGCCGGCCGCGATCCCACGGAGTCTCGCCGCCTCGCGCAGGAAGCACTCAAGATCGCCATGAACGATCCGTCGCGTGCCGAATCGCTGCTGCGAGAAGCCCTCAACGCCGATCTTTATAACGGACCTGCACACAACAATCTGGGCGCGATCTACCTCGCTCAGGGCAGGTTGTATGAAGCCGCCGGCGAGTTTGAGTGGGCGCGCAAACTCATGCCCGGCCACCCAGACCCACGCATGAACCTCGCGTTGGTGCTCGAAAAGGCCGGACGCATCGACCAAGCATTCGCCACGTACGACACCGCGCTCGAGGTCTACCCCGAGCACATTCCCACCATGCAAGCGCTCTCTCGCCTGCAGCTTCGCACAGGCCGCGCCGACGACCGAACGGCACGAATGCTCGATGAGGTGGCCATCCGCGGCGAAACCAGCGCATGGCGAGAATGGGCTCGTTCACAACGCGCTCGGCTGCCTTCGCCGACACATGGCACGCTCGACACTCACTGACCCGGTACGCCATGTGTGCCGTGCGCACCATGGACCCCTGACGATCAGGCGTTCGAGTTTTCCAGCATGGCTTCCCGCAGGATCTGCTTCACCAGACACTGGTCCGTCACCAGTGCCTGGAGCATGCGGCACTCCTCCTCGGACTGCTTCAACCGCCGAACCCCGGTCGCCACCTGCTGCAACTCGGGGTTGCCCGATTCGGCCGCGAGGCCCAGCATGAGCAGCGGGTCTGTCACGACCTCCTGGATGCGCCGCACACCGTCGTAGTAGAACCGCTCGGTGCGGAGGCGGCCGAGCGCGGTCTCGACATCGGGGTACGGAGACTGCGTCTCGATGAGCCGGCCGAGACCATCGTACTTGTAGTGCTTGAGCATCCGCCCCGGCCACCAGCGCTCCTGCGCGGCGACGGGGTTCTCGTCGGCACCCGGGCCGGTCGCGGTAAAGCCTTGATTGGCGAGGGCCTCGTTCACCTGGACAAGCCGGTTCCAGGCGTCGTACTGATAGAAGAACGCCCCGTCACTGCGCAGGTTGCCCGCGGAGTCGTAGGTGTAGGCAATCTCCTGAGAACCCACCGAGGTGTCCGTACGCGCATCGATGCGGTTGCGGGCATCGGTCGCGTCGGCGATCTCGCGAACCATAGGAGTCCCAGGCCGGTAGTCGGTCGTGAGCCGGCCGACCGGGTTCACGCCTGCATTGGGCAGGTCATTCCAGTTCCCCAGCGCGTCGAGCGACCAAGAGTCCTGGAGGAGAGGTGTAGAGATCGTGCCGCCCGAGAGGGAACCAAAGAGTGTCTCCTTCAACTGGCCGAGCTTGTTGTAAGAGTTCCACTGCGACCAGACGTTGACTTCCTCGGCGGAAGGAGTTGCCGCGCGGGTGATACGCGCGGTGATGCGCGCGGTGGTGCGCGCCCCGTTGTCGTCGTAGGCGTACTCCGCGCGGTGCAGCGTGTGCGGCTGGCCGCTGACGACCTGCGCTTGGACGCTGGCGTGAAAGCACTCGAGCCAGAGCGCCATACACGCGGCAATCGCGGCGTATAGCCGCGCCAGACCCAGGATGAGGTTTTTTTCACGCAGAGTGCAGCACCCGTTGCAACTACGATGCCCCTAAGAACCAATCGCCGGTCGCTCCCACAGCCTCACGGGATTCAGCGCATCCATAACGTCGCACTCAACCCGAGAGGCACCAAGCATGATCCCAAGACGGGTGACAGCCTCGCACCACGCGCGAACCACCTCCGCTCTCTTGACCTGCTCTGAATACGGCGGCAGATCGCCTTCAAACACACATTCGGCATTAAATTGCAGCGATTCGCAGTCAAGCATGATGAGCATCATCGTTGGTATCCCAAAGAGCACCATTTCGAACTGCGTATACGACTGTGAAGCCGTTTCACGAAGCGCCGCAGCAAGATCGCCGCACGTTTGAATAACGACGTCTTCTTGGATCACTCTATTGATAGACACATACTGCTTCGGAACATGGACTTCACATCCCGCAGACATCTGCAGAAGAATTCCACACTCATACATTTTCACATCCAATTCGTACTCGGCTCCTCGCCCGATCGTCGCGATCAACCCGACAGCCCTTGCTACCTCGTCCTCGTTAGCATGCTTAAGCAGGGTGCCCATATCGTTCTCCAGTATTATCATCGTGGACCATAGAAGTCGACTTTGAATATCTTGCCGCTGTTATCAAAGCTCGCTTTCACGCCGATATCGCGGAGGTTCGGATCCCAGAAAACAACTTGCGTCTTACTTCTCTTCACAGCAATGCCGGTTTTCATCATTTTTTCGACGAACTGCTGTCCAATCTTGTTCTTCGTTGCCGCATTGCCGCCGTATTTAACGCCAGACCCCAGCGCCTGCATGACGGCGCTTTTATGTTTATCAAACGCTTTGCCGGCGTGAGTTAGATTTTTGCCTTTGCCGAATGGATCAATCTCATTTGCCTTCTTCAAGATCATTTCCGCAATGTTTTTCCTGACCAACCCCTTGATTTTTCCGCCAGCCTTCGCCAAACCAGCCGCTACGCGTTTCGCGGCGCTGCCCATTGCAGGTCCGGAGGGGCCCTCGTCAAACCCATCGATTTCGATTCCGAAGTGCTCTGTAGTAGCAAGCACGAGGGCGACGGTGACCCACTGGTTGCTGGTGCGCGTGTGCCAATCATCACCCTGCGTCAAATCCACCGCCCAATCCACATCGTAATCGAGATTCGCTGAATATTGCTCGATCAGCGCCGAGTACATCGAGCCGATGAGTCCTCCCGGATCACTGGCCCCAAGAGCAAACTGTCCAGCTCCCGCGAGCATGTCAAAGCCATCGCTCCATGAGAGGCCAGTTGGGTCATCGCGTGTCCACGTGCTGGAGCCTAAGTACTGATACGTGTTGTGGTCATTACCATAAAGCAGCTCAAAGTCAAACGCACTCAGACCGCTTGCTGCTCCATCCCCCTGAAAGGTAGGCGTGGATGAGATGACCACCCCCGTCGCATTCGGGTCGCTCTGCAGGAACCTCCCCAGGTACGGCGAATACGTGCGGTTACGGTTGTAGAAGGCCAGTTCCGCGCCGGGGATCAGTCGGCAGTTCTCGTGCCCCCACTCATCCACCACGCCCACATCCAGCCGGTCGGCGAAGAGCCCTTTGTGCCCGGCACGGTTCACCGGCGACGCCGCGTCGAAGACCTCCTCGTCGATCACTGCCCCGTAGGCGTCGTACGTCCACTGGGCAGAGACCGCCGCGTACGCGGTGCTCCCGCTGGCGACCCGCTCGCACATGGCGACGACATCGCCCCCGCCGTCCACCAGCATCCACCACGCCTTCCGCGCGGCATGGCGAAGCGCCATACGCGCGGCATCCAACAGAAGAAGCGCGGCGTCTCAAAGCCCGTCAGCGGGTCGGCGATGCCGCCATCCAATCTGTCAAAGAACAGCCCCTTGTGACCGACCCGCAGTTCCGGCGGGCCTCTCGCAGGGGTGGCGGGGTGATGGGGTGATGGGGGTCGTCCCGGCCGATGACCCGACCGTAGACATCATAGACGATCTGCGTGAAGACCCGGGCCGTGCCGCTGGTTCCACTCAGATCGCACATGGCGACGACATCGCCCCCGCCGTCCACCAGCATCCACCACGCCTTCCGCGCGGCACCAAACTGCACCAGCAACTCGTCTACGCCCCCCGCAGCACAAACGCGATCTGTTCCTCGGTGAACCTGCTCTCCTTCTTCAGTTGGTCTTCTGAACATAATCCGAACTAATGCCCGTACACGCTCTTACGATTCGTCGCCCTAACTTGGGCGCGTCTCATGCTCGCACGCACTGCGCGTGAAGTGGTTGAGAGTCAGTGCCGCGCCCGAGTGTGGTCCCGGATCCGCACCACTCGGCTCGGCTCAAGATGTCGGGAAGAGCGCAAGGGATACTCCACGGCGTCTGGGGGTTCGGTGAATGCCGGTGATGGTCATGTTCGAGAGGATCAGGAACTCCACGGTGTCTGGGGGTTCGGTGCTCCGCGTACTCCCTGTTTTCTGCTCGTTCTCGACCAGAGATGGACACACTTCCGGCTGAGCCGCCTGTAGAAATAGTCCTTGTTCGGCTCTTCGCAGGAACGACCTCTCTCCCTGCGACCCAGTCAATGAGCCAGCAGTTCGGCTGGAATGCCTCGGGCCGAAGGGTCAGAGCGTGACTCAACAACCTGCTCGCCGTCCGTACGGCACCACGCTGGGTTGAGTCACCGTTCGACCACATCGCGGAACCCCTTCATTGATTCCAGAAAATCGTGGCGGCATCCTCCGGCTTTCGTCGCTCACTGCTGTAGGCGGTCTCGTGGTCGCCACACCCAAACCCGTCATAGAAAGGAAACGTCATGGTCAACGCTCTCACAGGCACACTCGTGCTCGCCGTGGCCGCGTCGGTCGCCGCGCTCAGCAACGCACTCTTCACCGACGATTTCAGCGACGGCGACACCGCGGGCTGGATCGAGGTGAACGCGCTCGCGCCGCTGGGCGGGACGGCCTACGACGCGTCTGGCGGCCGGTACGACATGACGTCCAACGCCTCGCTCCCGCCGCTCCCCTTCTATGTCGGCGACGGGGTGTTTCTCGCCGACTCTATCGGCAACCGCGACTACCGGAACTGCGCCGTGCGATTCACCGTCCGTGTGAACAACGAATCCACGAACTTCCAGTTCGCGGGCCGCGGCAACCCGGAGACCCCCGGCGCTTCATACATCGCGTTCAACTACCAGCGTGAACTGGGCATCTTCATCAACGTCATCCCCGAGACGGGCGGCGCCAGCGGCAACCCGCCCATCGCTCAAGCACCCTTCGAGTTCGAGGTCGGACGCGATTACACCGTCCTCGTCTCGATGCACGGCGAGAAACTCTCCATGAAGGTCTGGGCCGCAGACCAGCCCGAGCCTCGTCGCCCGCAGATCGCCACACACGAATCCCGCTTCCAGCACCAGAGCGGCGCGGCGTTCATCATGTACAACCAGCCGACCTTCCAGCCCGGCGGCAACGGCGGATCTCTCTCAGCCTCGTTCGATAACGTCGTCGTCACGCGCGGCGGCCGTCCCTGATACCTCTCTTCCACGCGGCCCTGCCAGGCACACCGCCCGGCCGGGCCTTTCTCTCGATCACCATCCGACGGGGGTCCACAATGCAGCGGCTTTGTTCAACGATCATGGGGGTTGCGGTTCTGGTCGGCGCGGCGGGAGCGGGGATCGTGCACACGATCCCCACCGCGCCGATCACCGCCACGGCGTTCGTCCCCGACGGCGCGGCTTCGGCACCGCTGGATATCGACAACGACGGCGTGCCCGAGTTCACGATCCACGCGTACCACATGATGGGAGTGCCGTGGAGCGCGCTTGGGACCTTTATCCGCTCTGAGAGGCCCGGCGCATTCCTGCCGTGGGAAGAACTGCTCGACCCGCTGCCGGCCGGTGCGTACATCGGCCCGGGTGATCCCGAGGAGTATCAGTTCAGCGGCCGAGCGCCGTTCTTTGAGTGGGTCGGCATCGCCGGCGACGGCGCATGGATATTCAACGCCCCGCCCGCGTTCTTCGGCTTCCGGTTCGTAACGGGCGGCGTCTCGCACTTCGGCTGGGCCCGCGCGCAGATCACGGGAACATCGTCCCCGCAGGCCTACGCAGTCACGGTCTTTGACTATGCGTACGAGTCCGAGCCCGGCGTGGCGATCCTCGCCGGGGCGATCCCAGCGCCCGGCGCGGCGGTGCTGCTCGCGCTGGCATCCATCACCGCTTCCCGAAGGAGACGAACATGAAACCGGCCCTTCCCGCCGCGATCGGCGCCGGCCTGTTGGCCGGATCGCTCGCCACCGCGCAGCCCACAATGACCGTCATCGGTCAACCCGGATCGACATTCTCGCCGCGATTCGTGCACGCGGATGGATCCCTGGCGGGGTCCGCGACCGGAGCATGGTCCGGGGAGGTTCCGGCCACGTGGTCAGCCCAGAACGGCGTCTCGGTGCTCGCTGTTCCGTCGGGGTCCAGCGGCGGCGCCGTGCTGGGTGCGAGCGACAACCACGCCGTGGCCGTGGGGTACTCGTTCGCATCCGGCGTCATTCCCGCGGCGGTGCGGTGGAGCAACGGCACACCCGCGTACCTGGGTACGAATCTCGCGAACGCCTCGGGCGTGAGCGGTGATGGCACTGTGGTCACCGGGCACAGCGTCACGTTCGGCGGGCCGGCGCGGGCCTTCCGATGGACAGAGGGTGGCGGGGCGCTTGATCTGGGGACCATCGGAGGGTTCTCGTCTTCGTGGGGTTCGGCGATCAGCCACGACGGCAGCACGATCGTGGGCGAGTGCGGCTCCATATTCACCTCGGGCCCTCGCCAGGCATTCCGCTGGACCGCCGCGGACGGCATGCAGCCGTTGGTCGCGCCCTCGCCGTTCTGGCCCAGCACGATGGCCACGGCGGTGAGCGCGGACGGGTCGGTCATCGCGGGCCGCGCCGAGGTGGGCGACTTCAGCGGAGAATCCGAACGAGGACTGTTCCGATGGACCTCGTCGGGAGGAATGCAATACCTGGGCACGCTCGCGCCGCAGCCGGGCGCGTTTGACTACGAAGTCTTCGCACAAGCCATGAGCGCATCGGGCGACGTGATCGTGGGATACACGGAGGACTACTCAAGTCCGCCATTCTCCATGCAGCGCGCTGTGTACTGGAGCGGCGACACAGGCCTGGTGGACCTGACCGGGCACCTCGCCGGCCTGGGGCTGAACCTGGGCCCATACCGCCTGCTGAGTGCCGACGCGGTGTCGCCCGACGGCCGCACGATCGCCGGGCTCGCGACCACGGACGGGTTCGATGCCGTCGGGTATGTCGTGACCAACGTGCCGGCACCGGGCGCGGCGGTGCTGCTCGCCTTCGGCGCGCCCACCGTGCGCAGGAGAAGACCATGAACACACGCGTCGCCGCAACCATGTGCGCGGCGTTGTTCGGCTCCGCCGCTCACGCCGACATCGTCTACTTCATCAACCCCGCGCCGGGGCAGCCAGGGCATTACGCCTGGACCGCCGGGCTGCCCGGTTCGCCCGGCGTCTGGCTCGACATCACGCGGCCGTCACATCAGCAGTTCAATGTGCAGGGCGGCAACGCGGCAGGCCAGGTGCTCGAGGAACTCTGGGGCATCACGTACTCCTGGCACCAGCCGGTCAGCGCAGCGCCGATTGCCTCGCTCCTCCGATCGTCCGCCTCCGGCTTCAGCGCAGACCCGTTGTCCCACGGCTCACCGCTCGGGCCGAGCAGTTGGTGGCACACCTGGGCTCTCCACATCGAAGTGGAGTGGTACCCGTACTCCGTGAACTCCCTCTTTCCTGAAGGGCAGCGCCGCTACCTCGGCGTGCGCACTGACGATGGCCGCTACGGGTGGATCGAGGTGGAACGCACTGGCGTGAACCTCACCGCCTACTCCTGGGCCTACGAGACCGTCCCCGGCGTGCCGATCCTCGCGGGACAGATCCCCACCCCAGGCGCGGCGGTGCTGCTGTCACTGGCATCCATCACCGTTTCCCGAAGGAGACGAACATGAAACCGACCCTCCCCGCTTGCGTCCTCGCCGCGCTTTGTGCACAGACCGCCAACGCCGCCATCATCTACACCCTTCCCCCGCAGCCCATCTCGGTCACGGTGGCCCAGTTCGAGCAGAGATCCGCGCCGCTTGATCTTGACAACGACGGCGTGCCCGAGTTCATCCTCTGGGCGGACATCCCGTTGTGGATTGACTTTACGATCCAGCCCGCGCGCCCCGGCGTCTTCCTCCAGCACCGGAATAGTCAGGACCTCGCGCGGCTCCCCGCGGGTGTGACCCTCGGACCTCCGGATGCGTGCACCTGGGGCGGATCGCTGCTGTTCTTCAACTCGGGCTTTGTGACCGCGCCCTTCGGCGAGTGGGAGCCGGGTCTGCCGCCGGCGTTCTTCGGAGTGAAGTTCGACATCGGCGGTCAGTCGCACTTCGGATGGGTGCGGGCGCAACTGACGGAGTCGATCGGCTCGGTCACCATCTCGGTCTTTGACTACGCGTACGAGAGCGTGCCCAACGCGCCGATCACGACGGGCGCAATCCCCGCGCCGGGCGCGGCGGTGCTGATGGGCATCAGCGCGATGGCCGCAGCGTTGAGAAGGAGAAGGCCGTGACGACGAGAACGGCATTCGCGGCATCTCTTGTGGCGACAGCGTGCGCAGCAGCAACCGCACGCGCCGACATCGTCCACTTCGTCAACCCCGCGCCGGGACAGCCGGGTCACTACGACTGGCGATGGGAGAACGTGACCGGCTGGCAAAACTGGCTGGATATCACGGCCGGCCCATCGCAGCAAACGGATGCCCCGAACGGAAACTCGGTCTCGCAATCGCTACCGATCGGTTTCTTCGACGGCAACCACCATCATGCAGAAACTCCGGACAATGGTGCATTCGTGCTGGCGGACGGGCCATGGTTCCAATGGACGATCCCCTTTCCGCATGGGTTCCTCTTGGTTGGTGGCGCCAACGACCAGGATTGGACGACGACATCCATACATGGCGGCTCGGGAGGCCACTCTTACTTCCCTGTGGATGAGCCTCGGTACATCGGTGTGCTCACCCAGACGGGTCACCACGGCTGGATCGAAGTGGTCCGCGCCGGGCTCTTCACCACGAGCCTCACCGCGTTGTCCTGGGCCTACGAGACCGTCCCCGGCGTGCCCGTCTTCGCGGGACAGATCCCCACCCCCGGTGCCGCGGTGCTGACGGTCGCCGGCGCGCTCGGTGTCGTCGCGAGAAGGAGAAGGTCATGAAGATCGTCGCCGCCGCCATTCTGTGCGCCGCCGCGTGCGTCGCCACCGCACGCGCCGGCATCGTTCACTTCGTCAACCCCGCGCAGGGACAGCCGGGCCATTACGACTGGCGATACGCCGGCCCGTACGAGGGCAGGTTCCTGAATATCACGCAGGGCCCTGCGGCACAGACCGGCGTTGCCGGTGTGAACTCGGTGGCGCAGGTCCGCATCGACTACGACTTCGGCGACATCATTGATGACATCGGCGAGGTGATCGGCCACTTCGGGTACGGGGAACCTCTAGCCGACGTTCTGGTGGTTCCGTCGCTCTTCACGGCCGCCCTGATGATCGGACAGCAGGTCGATGCCGGAGGCGGCCTGATGTGGAGCGATCGAAGCCGGCACATGGCCATCGGCTTGCCCGGACTGTCGTCGGAGTTTCCGGTGTCGGAACGAAGGTACATCGGTGTTCGAATCTCGGGGGGTCGATTCGGATGGATCGAGGTGCAGCGTGACTTTCTTGGCTTGACAGCGCACTCGTGGGCATACCAGACCGAGCCAGGCGTGCCGATCACCGCGGGCCAAGTTCCCGCGCCGGGCGCGGCGGTGCTGCTCGGGTTGGGAATCGCCACCTCAAGAAGGAGAAGGTCATGAGATCGACCACCGTAGCGATCGCGTGTGCAACTCTGTGCGCGGCGTGGTGCGCCTCGGCCGCGCGCGCCGGCATCGTCCACTTCGTCAACCCCGAGCCAGGGCAGCCGGGGCACTTTGCGTGGGGGCAGATCACGACGGAGGATTGGCTGGATATCACCGTGGGGCCTGGTCAGCAGAGCAACCAGCCCTCGGGCCGTTCGATTTCCCAGAACTTCGAACTGAGTTCGAATGAGAACGTGCACGACCCCGCTGGTCCGGGTGCATTGATCCTGGCAATTCCGGCGCTCATCACCTATACGGACTCACTCCTCTTTGGCGAGCCGGTAATACCGCTGGGCTTCCTGAGGGAATGGTCGACCTGGGGCGTCCACTCGATATTCGATCCGTTCACCGGCTTGATCTCCTCCAACTTTGCGGAATCGGAGACGCGCTATATCGGCGTGCTGACCGCGAGCGGCAATCGAGGCTGGATCGAAGTCGTGCGCAACGGTATGAGCCTGACGGCGCGCGCCTGGGCATACCAGACCGAGCCAGGCGTCCCGATCACCGCGGGCCAAGTTCCCGCCCCCGGCGCGGCGGTGCTGCTCGGGTTGGGAATCGCCACCTCAAGAAGGAGAAGGTCATGAGATCGACCACCGTAGCGATCGCGTGTGCAACTCTGTGCACCGCCGCGTGCGTCGCCACCGTACGCGCCGACATCGTCCACTTTGTCAACCCCGCGCCGGGACAGCCGGGCCATTACGACTGGTCCGTGCAGCTCTGGGAGATGAAGTATCTCGACATCTCGCTCCCCGCGGCCGAACAGACCAGCACAGGCAGCGGGAACAGTCTCCTCCAATACTACTTACTGGAGTACATGCCGGGAAGTGGTTCGCCGCCGGTCCACACAGGCGTCGTGTACGGACCAGCGATGGTCGCGGTGGACCACATCGAGGAGAACCTGCTGCCGCTGCTGGCGGGGGATCACCTCGACGGGCAGAACTGGATGGACGCCGCCTACTTCGCCTGGGGCTCGCCCCAAACCCATTCGCCCTTTCCCGAGGGAGAGCGGCGATACATCGGCGTGCAGATCTCCGGGGGCCGGTTCGGCTGGATCGAGGTGGAACGCACGGGATTGAGTTTCGCGGCCTACTCCTGGGCCTACGAGACCGTCCCCGGCGTGCCGATCCTCGCCGGGCAAGTCCCCACCCCCGGCGCGGCGGTGCTGATGGTCGCCGGCGCGCTCGGTGCCGCCACGAGAAGGAGAAGGCCGTGACGACAAGAACGGCATTCGCGGCATCTCTTGTGGCGACGGCGTGCGCAGCAGCAACCGCACGCGCCGACATCGTCCACTTCGTCAACCCCGCGCCGGGACAGCCGGGTCATTACAACTGGCAGTGGGGGCCGCCGTGGCTCCCGGGGAATCGGTGGCTCGATATCACGCACGGGCCGGCGGATCAGCCCAACACATCCAACGGATCGAGCGTCGCACAGTACGGGCAGTCTTCCTGGCTTGATACATTCAATGGAACCAAGAGCCTAGGCGCGGCGGTTGCCGTCCTCGATGACAACGTATGGGGTCGCTATACGCATGCACTCGGCCCCGGCGACACACTCCTGGCATCCGTATTCCACAGCGAGTCGACGCACTATTACTCAAACTCGGAACAGCCCGACCCGCCGTGGGGCGTGTCGTTGTTTCCCGAGGATGAACGCCGCTACATCGGCGTCCTGACCGCCGATGGCCGCTTCGGCTGGATC
Organism: Phycisphaeraceae bacterium; assembly: GCA_019636615.1. Classification (GTDB taxonomy): domain Bacteria; phylum Planctomycetota; class Phycisphaerae; order Phycisphaerales; family UBA1924; genus UBA2402. The sequence continues at coordinate 12,942 of JAHBXF010000001.1, forward strand.
GAGGTGGAGCGCACTGGCGTGAGCCTCGCCGCGTTCTCTTGGGCCTACGAGACCGTCCCCGGCGTGCCGATCGCCGCAGGTCAGATCCCCGCGCCGGGTGCGGCGGTGGTGCTCGCCCTGGGCGTACTGGGTGTTGCGGCGAGGAGGAGGATGTTGTGAGACGGCGTGAATCATCGATGGTCTCGCTCGCGATCATCTTGGGAGCGGGTCTGTGCGCAGCGCCGGCAAGCGGGCAGTGGACGCTCACAGTCCTGCACCCGTCGGGCGCTTCTCTTTCCAACGCCGTCAGCGCCTCCGGCGGGCAACAGGCCGGTTGGCTTGACCACAGAGCAGGGTTCTGGAGCGGGAGCGCGGATTCCTGGACAGACCTGCATCCCGCCGGCGCATCATGGTCCACGGCAACGTCCGCCTACGGCACACAGCAGGCCGGATATGCCGCCTTTGGCGTCCCCTCCTTGCCCCGCGCCGGCTTCTGGACCGACACGGCATCGAGCTGGATCGACCTTCACCCGGCTGGCGCCAACCACTCGTATGCATGGGGAACGTCGGGCACGCAACAAGTTGGAGAGGTCTATATCAATGGCAGCGCTCGTGCCGCCCTGTGGAGCGGGTCGGCGGCGTCGTTCGTCGACCTGACGCCCGCGGGATCCTCCGCAGCGGCTTTCGCCGCTTCTGGCTCGCGCCAGGGCGGTGCAACCAGCGAAGGTGCTGCACTGTGGTCGGGCACCGCGGATTCGTACATCAGTCTGCACCCGGCTTCGGCCAACTCCTCTGTTGTCTGGGGCATGGGCGGCAGCCTGCAAGTGGGTACCGCATACTTCGATGTCCCCGTTCCTCATCGGCACGCGGTGCTCTGGTCGGGCTCGCCGGGGTCATATGTGAGCCTGCACCCTTCTGAAGCCCTGGAGTCTGAAGCCAAGAGCACCGACGGCGTGTATCAGGCGGGATGGGTCGGCTTCGCCGAGTATTCCGTAGCCGCGCTGTGGCACGGTAGCGCGGGAACGTGGGAGAACCTGCACGCGGCTACAGACGGCACATGGCACCACACGATCGCGAACAGCGTGTGGAGCGATGGGGAGATGATCTATGTCGTCGGTATCGGGGTCCTCGCGGACAACGCCACCATCCACGCGCTTCTGTGGACAAGGCCGGTCCCGTTACCCGGAACGCTTGTCGCCCTATGTGCCGGCTCTGCTGCCCTGCTGCGGCGCACGAGACCGGAATGGCAGCCGGCGTCAGATCGGCGGGTTGCTGCTTCCAGCGGGGCGGGGATGGGAGTTCCGGACTTCTTCTCACTTTCAAACAGGTGCAATCAATGAGCACTATCACGTGTATTCGCATGTCAATGTGCGCCGCCGCCGCGCTGGCCGCCGCGTCGGCGAGCGCCCAGCCCGTTCTCACGCCGGTGCCGTGGCCGTTCTCGCCAACGTCGATGCGGCCCGACGGGACCATGCTCGCGGGGAGCAACTGGGACTTTGTGACGGGCTCACAGCCCGCCACGTGGTCGCTCGCGGGCGGCGTACAGGTCTATTCGGTTCCCGCCGGCACCACGAGCGGCGAAATCCTGGGCGTGAGCGACAACGGAAGCAAGGCGGCGGGCGTCTCAAGCTTTCAAGGCAGTTGGGGGACGAGTAGGGCCACGATCTGGCAGGCGGGCGTCCCGCAGACTCTGGGGCACCTTCCCGGCGGCGTGCGTTCTGCCGCGCTGGGCATCAGCGGCGACGGCTCGACGGTTGTCGGATGGAGCGACATCGGCAACTCTCGGTCGCATGCGTTCCGCTGGACAGCCTCGCATGGCATGCAGGATCTTGGAACCACCGGCGAGCAACTGAACTCCGGTGCGACTTCCATCAGCCATGACGGAACCGTGATCACCGGAAACACCTACCGGGATGGCACTGCTGGAAGCGCACGTCCCTTCCGGTGGACAGCCGCCGGAGGCATGCAGGACCTCGGGCTGGTGGCGGGCGGTTCATTCGCGATGGCCCAGTACATAAGCGGGGATGGATCGGTCATCATCGGCACCGCACACCGGTACCAAAATGAGGTCAGTGAAGCCGGCTTGTTCCGATGGAGCGAGTCTCTCGGGATGGAGTTCCTAGGCTCGCTGGGGCTGCCTTTCGCGGAACGAACGGAAATGCGAGCCGCGGGCGTGAGCGCGTCGGGAGAAGCCGTCGTCGGGAGTGCCCTTGACGCCACTTCCGGGCCGGGCGGGTTTGGCCGGTTCGCCGCGGTCTACTGGACCCGCGCCACCGGCCTCGTGGACCTCAACACGTACCTTCCATCGCTCGGGCTTGATCTCGGCGGGTACTCCTTGTCGACCGCCGATGCGATCTCGTCCGACGGCTCGATCATCGTCGGAACCGGTTTCGCGCCCGACGGATCCTTCGCGACATGGATGGTCTCAGGCGTTCCCGCGCCGGGCACGATCGTCATGCTGGGTGTCGGGGCGCTCACGGCTTCACGCCGACGGAGGCTTTCATGAAAACCGCAATCCTGGTCGCACTTGGAACAGGCCTGATTCCGATCGCCGCACGGGCGACGATCGTTCACCACGACAACCCCGTGCCCGGAGCGCCCGGCCATTACGCGTGGGCAGCGCTCGTCGGGGTGCCGACGTGGCTCGACATCACGCTTCCCGCCGCCGCGCAGACCAACACCGAGACCGCCAGCAGCATCGCGCAGGGCCTTGGCGGCTTCCCCGGCGGCTGGGCTAATTGGGGCGTGCTCATCGGCGGATCTGTGAACCAGCAGGGCCCATGGTCAACCTTCGCCGTTGCGGATGACGACGAAGCCTATGTCCTGGCGCTCTCGCACGGCGATGCGCTCAATGGGCTTCGCTACGACGGGTGGTCGCTATACGCGCTGGGGATGCCCCCCAACGTCTACTCGCTCTTCCCCGAAGGAGAACATCGCTACATCGGCGTGCGAACCGGCGACGGTCGGTACGGCTGGGTGGAGGTTGCACGCACCGGCCAGAGCCTCGCCGCGTTCTCCTGGGCATACGAGACCGTCCCCGGCGTGCCGATCCTCGCGGGGCAGATCCCCGCGCCCGGCGCGGTGGTGCTCATTCTTGCGCCGCTCACTGCTTTCCTGAGGAGACGCACATGATGTTGGCTGCTCGCGTGGCCGCGCTCGCCGCGCCGGTCCTTGTGCACACGGTCGCGCCCTCCAACGTGCTCCACGCCAACCCCGCCGCAGACTTCTGCCGGAGCGGCGGTGTCGACGGGGCCGATGCGGTGACGTTCATCAGAGCGTGGGAGAAAGGCGGCGGCTGACGCGGCCGATTGGTTCGCACGAACCGGCCCGGAGTGCCGGTCCTCGCGGGCGAAGGCTCCCGCACGTCGGCGCACGGTGATGGTGGTCGTAGGTGTCATTGGCAGAGCATCTCGAAAGAGGAACACATGAGGAAGAACACGATCGTTGGTCTCAACGCTTACCGCGGTTCGGCTTCTTGTGCCGACATTCAGAACCTCACAACGGAGACAGGTATGAAGCCATGGTCCTGCCGATTCATCACGAGCGCGGCCTGCACGGCGCTGGTGTGCGCGGTCTCGATCGCAGCCGCGCAGTCCGATCGTTCCTCGCTGCGGGTTGAGGATGGGCGAGAAACCTCAGCGCCATTTGGGGCATTGCGTGCCTGGTCCGGGCATGTTTCACTGGCGGGCCTGCCGCGCGAGTTGCCCTCTGGCGTCAACTCGGATGCCGCGTTCGACCTCGGCCAGGCCGGCTCGTTCGCCGTGGTGGTGGATCTCGTCCGGGAGGGGCCGACCGGCGGGATGACGTGGTATGGGCGCGTGGAGGACGGGTCCGGGGCGCGCCTTGTGCTCTCACAGGTTGAAGACGCGGTGAGCGGGGCGATCTGGCATCCCACGCTCGGGACGATCGAGATCCGCCCGACCCCCGACCGCGACGCCGCGGGGCGCCGGCGCTCGCTGGTGCTCGCCTTAGACCCCGAAACGCATTTCGAGTGCGGGGCCGGCATCTGCCTCGATCGCGCCGTTGCCCCGTTGGAGGGTGATGTTGCCCCCGCTGATCTGCCTCACATTCCCAACCCCCCCTCGCCACGCCCGGGCGGCGGCCTCTCGCCACGCTCCGCCGGCGAATGCGGCGGGTGCGCCGACGACGGCACCCAAATCGATGTCATGATTGTGTACACCCCCGTCGCCCGCAACGCCGCCGGAGGGACCGCCGCCATCCAGGCCGTCGCGATGTCGGCTGTTGCCTCGATGAACACAGCGCTCATGAACAGCGGCATCGCGGACACCGCACTCAATCTCGTTCATCTCCACGAAACTACGTACATGGAAACCGACACGGATGGCGAAGACTTCCGGTCCGGCTTGCGGTCCCAGACCGATGGAAGGATGGACGAGATCCACGCGCTGCGCGACCAGTACGCCGCGGACCTTGTAGCCCTGCTTGTCCACGATGCTCCAGGGTTTGCCGGGGCTGCCTACCTCTCCCCGGGCAACCCTGACTGGGGCTTCTCGGTCACTGAATGGAACGCCGCCGTCGGGCCACTTATCTTCGCGCACGAGGTCGGCCACAACTTCGGTTGCCAGCACGACACAGCGGCGTACGACTCATACCCCGATTTCTACTACGCCTATGCCCACAAGTTCACGCCTCCCGGGAGCACCCTGCGTCGCACGATCATGGCGTACAGCCCCGGCGCCGTCATACCCCACTTCTCCAACCCGGATGTGACGTTCATGGGGATGGCCACAGGCCAGCCCATCGCTCACTCCTCACCACGCCACAACGCGCAGGTGATCCGCGAGTCGTCCCGCTCGGTCGCCAACTTCCGTCGCAGACCCGGGGCCATCGCCGACTGTAACGGAAACGGCGCAGACGATGCGCAGGACATCAGCGACGGCGTCAGCCTTGATCTCAATGACAACGGCATCCCCGACGAGTGCGAAACTCGCTTGTACGTAAACGCCAATGCGCCCGCGGGCGGCGACGGCCTCTCCTGGGCCACGGCGTACAACCGCCTCTCAGACGCACTCTCCGCACCACGCCTCCTCTGCGACTACGCGACCGAAGTCTGGGTCGCCCGAGGAACCTACACACCGACCGGGCCACGCGGCGACCGCACGGATCGTTTCTTCGTCTCGCCGCGCATGTCGCTCCTGGGGGGGTTCGCAGGGCACGAAACCAGCGCCGATCAGCGGGACCCTGCCGCGAACCCCACGGTCCTCAGCGGCGACCGCGCACGCAACGACGCCCCGGGCTTTGCGAATCGCGCCGACAACAGTTACATCGTGGTCCGCAGCCTCGGCGCCGGGAGCCGCGTGGACGGGTTCATCATCCGCGGTGGGCACGGAAACCTCCTCCGCGCCGACAACCGACCGATCGCGTACTACGGCGCGGCGATGAACGGGTCTTGGACGGGCGGCACCATCGCGAACTGCATCGTGACCGACAACTCCAACTCGGCGGGCACCGTCTTCTTCTCCGGGCGCTCCATGATCGCCAACTGCCTCATCGCCGGGAATCGGGCGGCACCGATCACGGGCTTCACGACGCCGGTGGGTGCCGGGGCCGTCTTCTATGAAGGGGCAGAAGCCACGGTTGTCAACTCAACCTTCGTCTCCAACAACGCAACAACCGGGCTCGCGGGCGCGCTCGGGGTCGCCTTCGACAGCCGCGTAGACCTGCGGAACACGATCATGTGGGGGAACACCGCCGCGTTGGGTCCCTCGATCGGCCACCTGCAGTTCGCCGGGAGCATCCGCAGCAAACTGATGATTGACCATTCTCTCGTCGAGGGTGGCCAGGGCCAGATCTTCACCGACGGCCTCCAGACACTCCAGTGGATGGCCAGCAACCTCACGACCGACCCTCGCTTCGCCAATCCCGCGGGAGGTAACTACCGTCTTCTCTCGGCATCTCCCGCGATCAATGCCGGCGACTCAGGGGCCATTCCCCCGTGGATCACCAGCGACCTGGGCGGCGGCGCTCGCGTCCTCGGCGGCGAGATCGATCTGGGCGCCTACGAATCCTGCCTGTCAGACTTCAACGAGGACGGCGGCATTGACGGCGCGGACGTGTCCGAGTTCTTTGATGCATGGGAGGAAGGCGATTTCCGCGCCGACATGAACGGGGATGGTGGTATTGACGGGGCTGATGTCGAAACGTTTTTCTTGGTCTGGGAGAACGGCGCCTGTTGATGCCGAGGAGTTGATTGAACGGCATGCGCGGGCCCGCCGCTGACGCGACGGGTCTGCGGTGACGAGGGAGGCAACGGTGAACGGGTGAATCGGATCGCCCCGCCCGCCGGGGCATCCGTCACCACGAACCCAAGGAGGAGATCATGAAGTGGGCATCGATGGTCGCCGTGGGGGCGCCCGCGGGGTTGAGAGGCGGTGTGCCCGAGATCAACGTCCTGCAATTTCTCGGCTTGGCCCGCGGGCGGATCGACTTTCTCATCGAACCAGTGCGCACGCTGACCGTCAACAACTCCCGCAACACCAATGAGTGCCGGCAGGAGACGGCGTTCCCGGCCGGCGCAGGCCCGCGGCCTGGCGCAGCGCCAGTCTTGAGATTCACAACCATGATCATCACGCTCAATCGGGAACGCCGATGCTGAGACTGCTTGTTACATCAGTGTTCTCGGACCACCACGACGCGTCCGTCGGGTTTCAGGGAACGCACCCGGAGCCCGGCGCTCCTGCCTCGTGCCCCGATCAAAGGCAGACCGCCAGGAGATTCCCTTGCACTTCCGGGGCGATTCGTTATACTTCACGCTTTATTCAACAGCCTTCGGTACAGCCGGCCTCGATGGGGAACTCAGATCCAAACCCGAGCCCGCCCGAGTTGCAGCGCATCACGCATGCCTTGGAAGCCTGCGCCTCCGGTGAACCCGCGGCCTCCGACCAACTCTTCGCACTGGTCTATGAAGGCCTGCGACGACTCGCTCAGAATCGCATGAAGGGCGAACGCCCGGGGCACACGCTGCAACCCACCGCCCTGGTGCACGAAACCTACCTGCGGCTCCTGGGCAACGGCCCGGTCGACTGGCACAGCCGTGCCCACTTCTTCGCCGCCGCCGGCGAGGCGATGCGTCGCATCCTTGTAGATCGGGCACGCGCCCGTGCCCGCATCAAGCGAGGGGGGAACGGCCGGCACGCACCGACGCACGCGGCCCTCGCCGAACTCACGCTGACCACCGAGCCCGAACCCGACCTCATGCTGCTGCTCGACGACGCCCTGGCGCGACTCGAGCGCGACGATCCGCAGGCCACCACCATCGTGCGGCTTCGGTTCTTCGCCGGACTGAGCATCCCCGAGATCGCCGAAGCGCTCGGCATCTCCTCAAGGTCGATCGAACGCGACTGGGCGTACGCCCGCGCCCGACTGCACCAACTCATGCGTGCGGCGTGCGAATAGCCCCGGAGAGTGTGTCATGACCGGCGATCGAGTTCGGCGCGTCAAAGATCTCCTTGATCGAGTGCGCCAGACCGCGCCCGAGCATCGCGCCCGGGTGCTCGCCGAGGCGAAACACTCGTCGCCCGACGGCGAGCACATCGCGTCCGAAGTGCAGGCCCTGCTTGCCGAACTCGACGTCGCGGGAGATTTCCTCCAGCCCCCCAGCGGCGCCCCGGAAGCCCTCGCCCAGACGATCATCGCCCCGGATGTGCTCCGCGAGGGCGTCGGTTCCCGCATCGGTCCCTATCACCTCCTCGAGCAGATCGGCGAGGGCGGTTTCGGCGTGGTCTACCTCGCCGAACAGGAGCACCCCATCCGCCGGCGCGTCGCGCTCAAGATCATCAAACTCGGAATGGACACGCGCCAGGTCATCGCTCGCTTCGAACAAGAGCGACAGGCCCTGGCCATCATGGACCACCCGGGCATCGCCAAGGTCCTCGATGCCGGCGCCACCGCCACCGGCCGCCCCTACTTCGCGATGGAACTCGTGCGCGGCGTGCCCGTCACGCAGTTCTGCGACAGCCAGTGCCTGGGTGTGCGTGACCGCCTCGAACTCTTCGCCCAGATCTGCGAGGCCGTCCAGCACGCGCACCACCGGGGCGTCATTCACCGCGACCTCAAACCCTCCAATATTCTCGTCACGCGGGGCGACGGCGATCGCCCCATACCCAAGGTCATCGACTTCGGCATCGCCAAAGCCATGCAGGCCCGTCTCACCGAACGCACCCTCTTCACCGAGAGCCGTCAACTCCTCGGAACCCCGGAATACATGAGCCCGGAGCAGGCCGGCCTCGACGCCTCCGCCGCCGCGAACGTCGACACCCGTTCCGATGTGTACTCCCTCGGTGTGCTGCTGTACGAACTCCTGACCGGCGTCACCCCCTTCGACCCGAGCCGACTCCGCGACGCCGCGTTCGACGAACTCTGCCGCGTCATCCGCGAGGTGGATCCGCCCCGCCCGAGCACGCGGCTCAGCACGATGGCCACGCTCAACGAGGTTGCCGCGAGGCGGCACACCGAACCCTCCCGCCTCCGGGAATCCGTCCGAGGCGAACTCGATTGGATCGTCATGCGGTGCCTCGAGAAGGACCGCACTCGCCGGTACGCCTCCGCCGCCGATCTCGCCAAGGACATCGGTCGCCACCTCGCGCACGAGCCGCTCGAGGCCGCCCCACCGGGCGCGTCATACCGAGTCCGCAAGTTCGCACGCCGACACTGGCGTGAGGTCACGGTCGCCGCGGCGCTCCTGCTCACGCTCCTGCTTGGCCTGATCGGCACCGCCGTCGGCGCGCTCCGCGCGGTGCAGGCCCGCAACGACGCGCGGGCCTCGGAGGCGCGTGCGCTCAAGGCCTCCGATACCGAGGCCGCCCAACGCATCCGGGCCGACGAGGCCGCGCTCCGATCGTCGCGCCTGGCGTACAGCCTCGCGATCGGCCTGGCCTCCACCGAGATCGAGCAAGGGGCCATCAGCCACGCCCGCGCCGAACTCGGCGCGACCCCGCGCGACTTCCGCGGCTGGGAGTGGTCGCACCTGGCCTGGGCCTGCGACCCTGTCTCTCGGGTCTTCGATACGCCCCGTGACACCGAGGGCCTGGCGATCTCCGACGATGGTGCGCGTCTCTTCGCCCGCGCTCGGAGCGGCGAGGTTCGCGTGTTCGATGTCGCGTCGGGCCGGCTTGAAAACTCGTTCAAGACTCCGCCCGGGAGGTCCTGGCGTTTCCATATGCCGCGGGCCAATCACGACGGTTCGCTCCTGCTCACATGCATCGCCGACCATGAGGACGGCTGGACTGGTGAGGGCACGATCACCCTCTGGGACGTCGCGACATCGGGCGAGATCTGGTCGGAGCGCACCAGCACTCTCATCGGCGCCTCCTTCGCGGACGGGCGTTGGCGTCGCACACCCGACGGCGCTCTTCGCCTCGATATCCAGGGTGAGCAGGTGCTCGACCGCGTGAACTTCACCAGCGAGACGCTCCATTGGGTGTACGGCCCGATCGGCGGCTCGCGGTCCGTGGTCCTTGTGACCGAGGGCGCCGGCTGGAACGTGGTGTGGGACCTCGACACCCAGCGGGAGATCACCCGCTTCGGCGTCGATTCTCTTGCCATCGTGCCCGCGGCCCCGGAGGGCATCGTCGCTGTCGCAACCGATCGAATCATGCGGATCAACGCCCGCACCGGTGAAACCAGTCTCCTCCCTCTGGCGCGGAACGACTATCAGCAGGTTCGCGTCGGGGGGCGTCGTGCATTCGGCCTGCAATCCACCCAGGGCGTCGTACAGGCCTTTGCCTGGCCGGCAGCGGTTCCCATCTTCAAGGTCAACATTCCCAAGGACACGGGCGCGGCCTTCGTGGTCGACCCCGACGGAACAACCGCCTATGTCATCGGCGAGGCCGGCGTGACGCAGGCCCGAGCCTTCGCCAACGGCCAGCCCTTCCGCACCGAGGTCGTCTGGCGAGGCGGCTACAGCACCGCGATCAGCCCGACCGCACGCCACAGCGTGCTCGTCGGCTGGGGCTCGGTCTGCCTCTTCGACACCCAGACCGGAGAGAATGTCTGGTCTCGCTACCCCTCCCGCGATCCCCTGTACACCGCCGCGTTCAACGCCGACGGCCTCCGCCTCGCGGTCGCCGGGCGCTCGCCGAGCATCACCCTTCTCGACGTGACCACGGGGGACGCCACCGGCGTGCTCGACATCCCCGACCCGGCCATGGTGACCGCGCTCGCATGGTCCCGCGCAGGCGATCGCCTCCTCGCAGGCCTGATCGACGGGCGGATCATCGAGTTTGATCCACGGACTCCGGAGAACCCGCCCGTGGTCTGGCCCGAGCCGGCCCCGAGCGCCGTCACCTCGCTCGCCTTCAGCCCCGACGATTCCCTCGTGGCGGTCGTCGCCCGCGCCGGCATGAAGTTCAAGGACATCCATGAGCCAACCCCGGGCGCCGAACAGATGCTGCGCATCCGTGAGGCGCGGGCCGGGCACGCCACCGTCGCCCTGTTCCCCGTCGCGACGGGCATCCGCGGGGCCGCCTTCGCCCCCGACGGCCGTTCCATCGCCGTGTCGACCGACTCGGCTGTCGTGCGGATCGATCCACACACCGCCCGCGTTCTCGCCCGCGTCGAGTCGCCCCAGCCGGGCGAGGCGATGGCTTTCACCCCTGACGGCTCGCGCCTCGCCGTGATCGGCAACGACGATCGTGTCCGTGTCTTCTCGGCCGATGAACTCACGCTCGTCGCGTCTATCAAGTGCGTGACATGGTCGAACAGGCGTTCCGCCGCCTTCTGCCCCGATGGGCGCACCCTTCACATCGCCGACCCCTCCACGCCGGTCATCGCCTATGAGAGCGGACCGGCCGAACGCCACCGACGCCGACTCGGCGCCACGCTGGCCAAGGGGGCGGTCGATCTCGCCTTCGTGCGCTCGGGCTTTGTCGCCGAACACGCTCGCGCGATGATCCAGGCCGACCCCGAACTCTCCGACGATCTGCGCGCCATCGCGCTCGAACTCGTCTTGGCTCGGGGGGATGACCCCAATCACATCCACAACGCCGCACAACTGCGCATGCCCGTGACGCCCTATGGCCCGGCGTGGGGCCCCCTTGTGGAACAGATGCTCGCGGCGGTGCGCGTGCTGCCGAACGATGCGGGCCTCCGCGTATCGCTCGCGTTGACTCAACTGCGCGCCGGGAAGGCGCCTGAAGCGGCCGCGACGGCGCGGGTTGTGATCGACGGCATGGGTGCGAACAACGACGAACGGTGTGTCTGGGCGTGGACGATCCTCTCGCTCGCCCGATCCGCCATGCACGAGCAGGAGAGCGCCCGAGAGGCGATCGACCGCGCGTCGGCGCTGCGTGATGCTCTGCCCAACGCCGCGACGCACAGCCTTGTGCGGCTGATGGCCGAGGCACAGCACGCGGCGTCGGGTACCGACGACGGCGATGCCGAGTGAGACGTCATGGAGTTGAAGTTGCCCGTTTGCTCGACAGCATGCGACGAAGGCGCACACCTCCCGCTGCCAACGCCGCAGGCACCTGGTCCGCTCTTGCTTCCCGAGCCGCTGGAGTTTGAGCCCGACGAGTGGAACGAAGCGACCGGCGAACCGACCCCGAGACTCAGACAGTGCCGGATCGTGTCCGGGGCATTGCTGCGACCTGCGCGGCCGCCACGCGCTCTGCCTTGCGGCCCGTGAACTTCTCCCAGATCTGCACGATGACATCGCGGCGAAGCGCATCGAGTTTCATCGGGCAAGCGCAGGCAAGGCTGACCATTGGGTGAACATGGTCGGCGCGCGTGTGATGCTGCACGGAGTAAAGGCCGGAGCGTGGGCATAGGCGGGCGGGCAAACAACGCACATTACGGCGGGTGCGTTGATGCGCCGGCGGATGACATGACTGGCGGGGTTTGGGTTGTGTCGTCGGGTGCGCCGGCTGGCGCACGCTCCGCGGCGGCGAGGAGCGTGTCGAGTGGGGTGAAGGGGGTGAAGGGGGTGAAGGGGGTCGCATCGACGGCGTGCTCGGCGGTAAAGGGAGAGGGAGTGAGCGCAGCCGGTGACGCGAGCGGATTCGGGTTGGTCCGAGTTGAGGCCGCGAAGGGAAAGAGCGCCGAGTCAGGTGCGATTGTGGATGTGGAGGCCGCGGCGGGCTCGCTGCTGTTCGAGAGCGTGGGGAGGGGGTTGGTGTTGATCGCGCGGGTGTGCGGGGTGGCAGGCGATGGATCGAGCGTGATGCCGGATGGCGCGGCGGTGTGCGCGATGTGCAGCGGCTGTTCGTGCGGTGCGTTGGCGCGTGGCGAGATTGGGTTGTGCGATGAAGAGGCGTTGCGCGGCGGATCGGACGCGGCGCGGGCGAGGTGACGGTGGTTGAAGGTGGCGAAGCGGAGGAGGGTGGCGGCGGCGCGGCGGAGTTCGATCTGGTGGCGCAGGGTGCGGGATTCGGCGCGGGCTTGGTCCCGGGGTGTCAGGGGCACTGCCGTTTGCGAGCTTAGTTTTGGCGGCACCGCAGAAGGCGGCTTAGGTTGGTTGGGGGAAGAGGAAGGATGGAGGTCGTCGTGCGTCGTGGGAATGCCGTGGGGGCCGCTGTGCTGTGCGCTAGAACCTTTGGTCGCGTCATGCCGCGCGGGGCCGAAGGGATCGTTGTGATGAGCAGGGGTAGGCCGGGAGGTGTCTTGCCGCGCGATGTTGCCGAAGGGGCTGATTTGCTGCGCGGGAAGCGAAGGGCAGGCCACAGTGCGGTGAGATTGGAGGATCATGGAGAGGGCGGCGACGGCGAGGGGGAGGTGGAGTTGCGCGGCGAAACGGGTGCTGATGGCGGCCGCGCTCTGGAGTTGGTCGAGATGTTGTTGGGTCTGGTCGGAGGTGATGAAGGCGGCGAGGTCATCAAGGGAGAGGCCGTGGCGCGCGGCAACATCGCTCATCGAGAAGTGAGCAGAGGCGAGGTCGGCAATGATCGCGGCCGGGTCCACGACGACAATGTACGGGAATGAGTAGGCTGTGTCAAGGGTAATGTTTGGTATTTGAGCGGCTTGAGCGGTAAGTGGTTGAGGGGAAAGGGGTTGTGAAGAGTGGCGGAGAGGGATGGTGCGTGCTGGTCGCCGCTGGGTACTGCATCAAGACACGAAGACGCCGAGGAGACCACCGAGCCGGCAACCTGGGTGGCACGACGAGGTGTGGTCATGGGATGGGGGTGGGTCTTTTGGCCAGCCGTCGTGGGTGGGTGAACGAGGGAGAAACGCGGGCCGCTCATGCCTGGGAGGGCTTGCCACCCTCCCCCGGCACCACTCCGGCTGTTATAACAGATCCACGACCAAACTCGGGCGCGGCACTGACTCCAAACCACCTCTTTTGCAGCGCTTCCGAGCGTGAACCGCGCCCAAGTTTGAGGGACGATCTGCGTGTGTGGCGTGCGTTGCGTGTTTCCGAGCCTGATGGATGTCGCGTGCAGGCGGCAGGACGCGGCCGCGCGGGAGATGAGGCGAAGCCAGTCGCACCGATCGCCGGAGGAACCGGCGATCGGCGGCACGGCAAGACAGAGGATCGGGGCCACCTGCCGGGGTGGCAGGCGATGGATCGAGCGTGATGCCGGATGGCGCGGCGGTGTGCGCGATGTGCTGCGGCTGTTCGTGCGGTGCGTTGGCGCGTGGCGAGATTGGGTTGTGCGATGAAGAGGCGTTGCGCGGCGGATCGGACGCAGCGCGGGCGAGGTGGCCGTGGTTGAAGGCGGCGAAGCGGAGGAGGGTGGCGGCGGCGCGGCGGAGTTCGATCTGGTGGCGCAGGGTGCGCGCATGATCGATGGTTGGGGAAGAGACTGAAGGCGCGGAAACGTGCGACGAAGCCGGCGGAAATGTCGCGGCATCATGTGACGAGTGCGGTTGATTGAGTTCTTGCGGCGTTGGTGGCGCGGCATGTCGTGCGTGGTCGCCGGGCGGAGATTCTTCACGCGCGGCGATGTCGAGAGGGTTGGTGTGTTGTGGAGTGTTTGCCGAAGGCACGGATTCCCGTGTGGGCGCGGCAGTGAATGAAGCCGCGCAATGGGATTGGAGGATGGCGGAAAGTGCCGCGGCGGCGAGGGGCAGGTGGAGTTGAGCGATGAGACGGGTGCGGATGGCGGCCGCGCTCTGGAGTTGCTCGAGTTGTTCCTGGCCCTGGTCGGAGGTGATGAAGGCGGCGAGGGCGCTCAGTGTGAGGGCGTGACGCTCGGCGATTTCCATCATCGAGAGATGAGGGGAAGCGAGGTCGGAGATGATGGAGGCCGTGTCCACGCAGACAATGTACGGCAAAGACTAGGGTGTGTCAAGAGAATTGTTTGGTTTTTGAATGGTTGCGGGCGTAAGTGGCGGTGGGAAAGGGGGTTGGGAGGGGTGGAGCGGGCGCGGCACTCGTGATTTGTCGTTCGGCGTTCGGGATTCGGCGCAGCGGAGGAGTTGGGGTGATGCGGGCGCGGGGAAGTGGTTGAGTGACGGGCGTGGTTTTGGCGGCAGTCGCACCGATCGGCGGAGGAAAGTAGATGCGGGGGCACGTCTCGTTGCCGAAGCGCAAGCGGGGCTGCCCGGCGGGAGAACTGGGTATCCGGCGCGTGCGAAGTGGGAGGTGAGGGCGCGGGATTGGCGTTCCTCCGCCCCATCCGGGGCGGTGTGATTCAGTATGGCCGACCACGGGTTGCGCTTGGGTCGCCTGCCGGCGACCCTGCGCTTCACCACGTGGCTACACCCCTTCGCACATTCGGTGCGAGAAGAGAAAAGAAGGCATAGGGCGCGGGAATGGGCAGAAGCAGAAGGCGGGAGGAGGTAAGAGATGCGCATGCAGGGGAGGCTTGGTGCCCCCCGCCGCGCCCGCCCCCCCTCCACCGGCTGGAGGGGGGGTGGTGTGTGAAGATGAACCCGTGGTGGGTGTCGCGTGATGGTGGCGAGACGCGGGGCGGCGCGTGGGGGTGAGGGGGAGTCGCACCGATCGGCGGGGGGAACCGGCAGTGCGGTGGCACGAAGAGACGCGGGGTTGTTCGGCTGAGCCGCACAGACGTATGTTAAGATTTGTGTCGCGCGGCGTACGCGATCGGCCCCGTCGCTTCGCGGCGGATGCGGTTGTCGGGGCGACGGCACGTATTACCGCCTGGCAACAAGCAACACCGTCCAGTTCTCGCCGAGTTCATCGCTGTGAGAGATCGGGGCCGCGCTTGTCACAGTTTCTACGCCCTCCCGACCCCCAGCGCCACCCCCAGCGCCACCCCCAGCGCCACCCCCATCACTACCTCCATCACCACTCCCAACGCCCTCACCGGACGCCGCGCCTTGCAGAGCGGGGGCTCCTTCCGGGGGCCGCACATCCGTATAGACGCGCGGCTGACCGAGCCCGCATTCTGCGAAGACATCGCGCAGTTCGGGCAGCGACCACAAGCGCCAGCGGTATACGAACGCTCGTGGGAAATCGGCGACGACATCGCCGCCGCGCAGCACGCGCAGCGAGAGCGAGTTGGTGACCATGCCGGTGCGCGGGTCGGCTTCTTCATGGCACCAGCTCGATCGCACGACAACCCCGCTTGCGTGGAGCCGCGTTCGCACCTGCCCGCCCAGCGCGAACGCCCCTGCGCCGCCGTAGGTATCGCACACGAACGCGCCGCCGGGCGTCAATGCTCTGGCCACGCGCTGCGTGTAGGCCAGCAGCGACGCCCGAGAGTGAAAGTAGCCGATGGAGAAGTTGCCGGCAAAGACAACATCGGCCGTCGCGCCCTCAACCGGGCCGGTGTTGAGGTCGGCCCGCACCCAGCGCAATCTCTCTGCGACCCCTTCGCACGCCGCCAGCCGCTGCCCTTCCTGCAGCACGCCCGCATCGATATCGACGCACACGGCCGTACGCGTCTGGCCCGCGGCGCACCACGCGCGTGCCACGCCACCCCGCCCGCTGAAATCTTCGCGCAGGTGCGCATGCCCACCACCCGCCAGCGATCCCAGGAACCTTGCCATGACCTCGGCCCGCTGCACGCAGAGTTCGTAGAGGTCGTGAATATTCCACGCGGCTTCTGCCATGCCCTCACTCCCTCGGCGCGGCGGCCCGCCTCAGCCTGTCTTGAATGGCGGCCCACAGCGCATCGGCACCGCTCTGGGGCGGCGCTTCAACCAGGATGGCATCCGGCGACTGCGCATCCGCCTCGCGCAGCGCGGCGTAGAGCCGCCTGGCATATCCGGGCGCATCGGGCGGCATCGCGATGACGGTGTGCGGCGGTGGCAGTGACAGCCCAGAGTGCGTGAGGAGCGTGGCGCGGCCCGCGCAGCGGTGCGCTGCCTCGTGCGCCTGGCCCGGCCCGCCGACAAGGCGCACCCCCGCGCGCGGGGCGTAATGGCTGGGCAACTGCCCCGGGCTGCCCAGCGCGGCGCCGTCGGTCTGAACGCTTCGCGAGTCGACGGGTTCGCCGAGGGCCTCGGCGATCTGCGCGGGCGAAATCAGCCCAGGCCGCAGCACACGGCAGTGACCATCGGCCAGCAGCACCACCGTGGACTCGATACCGCCGGTGCACGCGCCGCCGTCGAGCACGAGCACATCGCGGTCGGTGAAGGACTCTCGCACGTGCGAAGCCCGCGTGGGCGAGACGCGCCCGGAGATGTTCGCGCTGGGGCCGACGATCGGGCCGCCGAACGCGCCGATCAGCGCGAGTGCCAGCGGGTGCGCCGGCGCACGCAGGGCGACATTCAAACTGCCCGCCGTGACAACATCCGGCAGCGCATCGCTCCGCGGCAGAATGATCGAGAGGGGCCCGGGCCAGAAGGCGTCCGCCAGGGCTTGGGCCCGAGCGTCCCACGCGGGCGTCAGGGTGCGGGCCATGGCATCGCCCGAGACGTGCACAATGAGCGGGTTGGATGGGGGCCGGCCTTTGAGGGCAAAGACCTTGCGCACTGCGTCTTCGCGGAGGGCGTCTGCACCCAGGCCGTACACCGTTTCGGTGGGGAAGGCCACCAGGCCACCGGCACGGAGCCGAGCCGCCGCTGCCTCGATATCCGGGAGAAACTGTGTCACGCCGCGCAGAGGGTATCAGCGTTTGGGCAGATCCCACGGAACATCGGCGTTGGTGGGTGCAACGAAGTTGATGCGGTTGCGCTGCAGGGTGGTGCCCATCGCCGCGAAGAGATCGGCCAACTGGGCGTTGTAGCCCACGCGGGCCTGGGCCTCTTCTCGCTCTGCGATGGCCAGACGCTCCTGGCTGTTGAGTTCAACCTCGAGCCGTTCGACGGTGATGCCCTGGTCGATTTCCTTCTCAACCTGCAGGATCCGCAGCGACTCGGCCGCGGCCAGGCGAGCGTCTTCGGTCTGGGAGATCTGCCGGTAGGCTTCGATCGTGCGGTAGAGGGAGGTCTTGACCTCTGCGACGACCTGCTGCATGGTGTTGCGGTAGGCAAGCACCGATTGCATTCGTTCGAGGCGTCGGCGGCGGTACTCGGCCTCGGCGCGCCGGTTGCCCACGGGCATTTCGAAGGCCGCGCCGATGAGGTAGTCGACGAAGTTGCCGTTGAACTCTGAACCCAGGGCCTGGCCCATGTTGTCGTCGAGGCTGGCCCATCGAGCCTGCAAGCGCAGGGTGAGGTCTGGCAGGCGCTGGTTGTCGGCGACCACCTGCCTGATCGAGGCGTCGTCGATGGCGAGGATGGCCTGCTGCACCTCGGGCCGGTTCTGCACGGCGATGCGGAGCGACTCGACCAGACTGAACTTGATCTGCTGGTCGATGGCCTCGTCGACGGGCGCGAGGATGACCTCGGAGCCGATGGGCATGGCGGGGTCGTTCACGAGCGCCTTGATTCGGTCGCTGATGATGCGGATGTTGGTCTGCGCGCGCATCACGTCAACCTTGCGGCGCTCGACACGGGAAACCGCGTCGGCGATCTGCGCCCGGTTGGCGTCGATGCGGGCCCGTTCCTGCAACTGGTCGCGCACCTGCTCGCCCCGCTCGAGCAGCCGGGTGAGGATCTTCAGTTCCTGATAGGCCAGGACCAGGTCCCAGTATGCCCGTTCTGTCTCGCTCACCACGCGGATGAGGTCACGCTTGAGCACCTGCACCGCGCCGCGCTCGGCGTTGCGCAGCACGCGGATCTCGGCCTGCGTCACGTCGCTGCCGAAGTTGCGCAGCAGCGGCTGGTCGATCTGCAGCGTGAACGCCGCCTGCTGGGCGGGGTCGGGCGTGTTGGCCTGCCCGGGGGTCTGGTTGTCGGTGTAGGCCAGTTCCTGCTGCACCGTCAGCCGGCCGCCCGAGACCATCGTGCGGCGAAGCCCGGTCGTGCTTGTGACACTCTGCTGCACATCCACGCGTGGGGACGGGGCCGAGCCCGTGAAGGCCGTGCCGACGCGCGGCGAATCCTGGTTGGTCCAGTTCAGGTTCTGAAAGAGCGTCCAGTCGAAGGCCGCCTCGGCCGCCGCGACCTGCGCCTGCGACACCGCGGGGCTGATGCGGGCAAACTCCACGGCGATGTTGCGTTCGACGGCGGAGCGGATCAACTGTTCAAGGTTTACCGTGATCGCTTCCACGGGCTCGCCGTAGAGGTTCAAGCCTAACTTTGCCGGGGTATCGCTGTACGACGCCATGCCCGCCATCTTCTCGAGTTCGGGGAGAAGTTCGGGCATGATCGCCAGGCGTGCCTTGGGCGGCTCGCGCGTGACCACCACGCTGCGCGAAGTCTGCTGGCTCTCGCCCAACTCGCGGCGGGCAGAATCGATCACCGCGTCGCGGATCGCGCGTTCAGACTCCCGGTGAAAGGGAGACTCGGAGCGGCACCCGGCCAGGAGCGCCAGCGCCAGGGGGGCCGAGAGAGCCAAAGAGCGAGACGTGCGGAGAGCGGGCCGGGTCATGTGGCCCAGAACATAGCAGAACCGGAGAGAGTCGTCAAAGAAAGTCCCGATCTTGCGGGCAAAGCGGGCAGGAAACACCCGGATTCTGCGCCGAAAAGGCCCCCTGCTCCCCCACCCCCCGCGGGCCGCATATCCTTTTGGGACGTACGAATGATCGGAGCCTGTCCGGGCTCTGTGAAGTGTCCCGCACCTGAAATGAGGAGCGTCCAAGATGGTCGCCCGTGAACTTCCACTCTTTGCAGCAGCCACGCTGAGCGTGTTTCTGGCCATGCCATTTTCCCAGGCATCGGCCCAGATCAGGAATGTCGAGCCGTATCAGGTAGTGACCACGGACAAAGCCGCGCTGCGCTCGGGCGACAGCGATCTTTACTACAAAATCGCCGACCTCGCCGCCGAAACCCGCCTGACGGTCGACGGCGAGGGAGGGGCGTGGTCTCGGGTGAGTTTCCCGGCGAATGTCACGGTGTTTGTGAAGGCCGAGCAGATCGATGTCTCGGGCAACAGCGGCAAACTCACTACGGCCAGCCGGTTGCTGGCCCCGAACCTGGCGACGGGCATTCAGGGAAGTTGGAAGGCCCTGCTCGCCGCGCCGTTGCCCACCGGCTCCACGCTTCGCGTGGTAGAGCCTATCCGCGAGGCGGATGGACCGATCGTCGGCTACCGGGTGGTTGCGCCCGAACAGGCCCGCGCCTTTGTCGAGACGCGCTTCCTTCGCAGGGTGGCCGGAGCAACCCCCCCCACGACCCCCACCACTACCCCCACCACTACCCCCACCACTACGCCCACTACTACGCCACAGCCGGCTCCTACCCCCACGCCGACCCCTGCCGCGACTGACACCAAGCCCGCCGAGGCTGTGCCCGCGCAGCCGCAGCCCGCGCCGATCGACCTTACCCAGCCCATGGCGCCCGGCACAGAACAGGCAACGCCCACGATACGTCAGCCCGAGGCCCAGCCCGCGACAGACTTGGCGCCGAGCACTCTGCCCAACGCCCCCACCACCACACCGTCAACGACTCCCGCAACACCGGCGAACGCCACGCCGGCCCCGCGTCCGGTGGGCGACCTGGCCACGCTCGAACGCACCTTCCGCGAGGTGTGGCGGCAATCGATGATGGAATCGGAGATGGATGAACTGCTGGCCGAGTATCAGGTCGCCATCAACGCGACGCGTCCGGGCGAAGAGCGTCTGCGCGACCAGTTGCAGCAGCGTGCCGATGCCCTCTCGCTTCGCATCGCGCTGCGCGACCGCATCCGCCAGCAAGAGGCCGACCGCGCGGCCCTTGATCAGGGCCAGTACCGCGTGCAGGAACAACTCGCCATCGCGGCGCAGGCTCGCGTGTACACCATCGTCGGGCAGTTGCAGCCCAGCACCGTCTATGACGGTCAGCGGCTGCCCCTGATGTACCGGGTGGTGAGCGTGGGCGGCACCTCGCCGCGCACGCTGGGGTACCTGCGTGACGATCCCCAGTTCGGCTTCAAGGGCAAACTGGGGCAGGTTGTCGGGGTTATCGGCGAGGCCAACCTCGACCGCTCGCTGATGCTCAACATCATCAGGCCGGTTCGGGTGGATGTGCTGGGGGTCCAGCCCGCGCAGCCCGCGCCCGCCACCCAGAACTGAAGCCAACGGCTCAAAGACGGGGCACGGGCGTGATCAAGTGCGGGCGGGCATCATGGCAGGCGTTGCGCACGTACCATTCCCGCGATGCACGTGAGCACCCCGGACACTCAGCCCAAACTCGCGGCGGGCATGTCGGCAGATGCCGACACGATCGACGCCGCGAAGCGGGCCTGCGCGCAGTGCGCCGAGGGGCTTGAATCACCCGCCGATCTTGCGTGCGTGTTTTTTTCGCCCCACCACCTGACGTCGATTTCCGACCTTGCGGCGACGGTTCAGCGCACGCTCGGCCCGCGCACGCTGGTGGGCGTTTCGGCCGAGGGTGTCATCGCGGGTGATATTGAACTTGAACGCGCCCCGGGCGTTTCGATCCTGGCGTTTCACCTGCCGGGGGTCGAGGTGCGTCCCTACGCCACCGAGCAGTTCCCGGTGCTTGATGAAACGCCGGAGTCGCTCTTCATGCTGCGCGATGTGGTGGGCGCGGGCGAAGACCTGCGCTGCATCATGATGTTCATCGAGCCATTCTCCACGCCCTTCTCGCGGGTGCTGACCCACCTGAACCGCGCGACGGCCGGCGGGGGCGGCGGCCCGATCGTCGGCGGGTTGGCCTCGGCCTCGGGCACGGCGGGGGGCAACGCCCTCTTTCTCAACGACCGCATCATCAAGACCGGCGGCGTGGGTGTTTCGCTGCGTGGCCCGCTGCGTGTGGACTGCCTGGTGTCGCAGGGGTGCCGCCCCTTCGGCCCGCCGATGGTGGTGACCAAGGCGCAGGGCAACGCCATTCTCGAACTGGGCGGCGTGCGCGCGGTGGATGCGATTCAGATGGTGCTGCAGGATCAGGGGGAGTCTCGCCACAAACTCCTCGCGGGCGGGCTCTTCATCGGCAAGGCTCCCGCGGTGCGCCACGATGCCTATGGGCGAGACGACTTCCTGATGCGCAAGGCGCTGAGCATCCGCGCGGAAGAGGGCTCGGTGATCACCGGCGACGCGGTGCACGTGGGCCAGACCATCCGCCTGCACGCTCGCGACGCCGCCGCGGCCGATCTTGACCTTTCGATGCTGCTCGACAAGCAGAAACTCTACGACAAACCCCGCGGGGCCATGCTCGTGGCCAGCCATGGCCGCGGGCGACGCCTCTTCAAGCAGTCGCACCACGATGCTCGCGCCGTCACGCGTTCCTTCCGGCAGGCCGCCTCGGGCGAGCAACTGGCCAAGCCGGGGATCCCGTATTACACCGCGGACCAGACCCCGGCCGTGCCCGTCGCGGGATTCTTCGCGGCGGGCGAGATCGCGCCCATCCGCGGCGAGAGCTTTGTGCAGACCCAGAGCGCGTGCCTCACGCTCTTTCGATCGGCCGATCCGGCTCAGGGGCACTGACACCATCAGCGCATGCGTGTCGTTGTGTGTCAGCGGCCTCGCCGGCGCATGGCCCAGCGCAGCGCGACATCGGTGAGCCGCGGCATCATGATCGAGAGGCCGAGCCCCACGCGGATGGGCAGGCTCGTCCAGACTTCGCCACGCGGCCGGCGCAGGCACGCGACCACGGCCCGCGCCACGCGCTCGGGCGGCTGAAGGAACCCCTCGGGGGTGCGCAGGGCGAGCGCGGCGTTGTCGCTGCGGCCGGCGGTTTGCTCGAAGAACTCGGTGCGTGTGCCGATGGGGTGCACGCTCGACACGCGGATGCCCTGGGGCGCGAGTTCGTGGCGCATCGCCCGCGCGAAATGGTCTTGCGCCGCCTTCGTGGCCGAGTAGGCCGCGAAGTAGGGCGTGCCGATCTTCGAGAGACAACTGGAGCAGAAAAGGATGTGGCCCCGCCCGGCGCGGCGCATGTGCGGCAGCGCGGGGGTGATGCAGTTTATCGAGCCGAAGAAGTTGACCTCGAAGATGTCGCGCAGCGCGGCCTGGGACATCTCGTGGACGGGGCCCTCGACGCCGTAGCCGGCGTTGGCGAAGACGGAATAGATGCTGCCGAAGGCTTCGACGGTGCGTTCGACGAGCGCTTCGCACTCTGCTTTGTTCGCCACGTCGCAGGGCACGACGATGGCCCTGCCGCCCATGGCCGCGATTTCTGCGGCCGCGTGACCGAGTTTTTCGACGCGGCGGGCGGCGAGGGCGACGGGCATGCCCGCGCGGGCGCAGGCGATGGCGGTGGCCCGTCCGATGCCGCTGCTGGCGCCGGTGATGGCGATGGGCAAGCCTTCGAGTGGGATGCCGGGCATGGACCGCCTGCCTTCCGTGTGGATCACGCCCAGAAAGACCGCCTCGGGCGACGATCAGTTGCCTTTGATCGCACGCTCGGTGGCTTCGCTGGCGCTCTGGATGTCTTTGCCCAGCCCCTTGGTGGTCTGGCAACCGCCGAGCAGGCATGCGCCGAAAAACAGCAGGACAACCGCGGATGCAACTCGCTTCATGGTGTCTACTCCTCAAGGACAACGTCGGGCTGGGCCTGAGTCGATATGACAGATGCAAGCCTAGACATGGATTCTATGAACTCAGATCGAGCCGGACCAGCGAAGGCGCTGCGGCCAACGCACGGACCGCCGCCAGGATGCGCCCAATGAAAAGCCCCCGCGTGGTGGAACGCGGGGGCCTGGGAGATCCTGTGCTGAGACGCTTGACTTCGGGGATGTGCCCACGGGGGCTTTATTTCTCGTCCTTGACTTTGAACTCGGCGTCGATGACGTCGTCCTTGTTCGGCTCGTCGTGCGCGGGCTTGGGCTCGGAGGTTGACGAGGCCTTCTTCGCGGCGGCCTCGTAGACCACGCGGCTGAGTTCGGCGGAGGCTTTCTCCAGTTCGTTCATCGCGGCCTGGATGGCGTCCTTGTCTTCGCCCTTGATCTTGCTCTCCAGGTTGGCCGCGGCGGACTCGACGGAGGCGCGGGTCTCGGGGGAGATGACCGAGCCGTGCTCTTCGAGGGCTTTGCGGGTCTGGATGACGGCGGCGTCGGCGCGGTTCTTGAGGTCGACGAGTTCGCGCCGTGCCTTGTCCTCGGCGGCGTGGGCTTCGGCGTCCCGCTTCATGCGGTCGATCTCGTCCTTCGAGAGGCCGCCGCTGTTGGTGATCTTGATATCGGCCTTCTTGCTGCTGGCCTTGTCGGTGGCGGTGACGGTGAGGATGCCGTTGGCATCGAGGGCGAACTCCACCTCGATCTGCGGCATGCCGCGCGGCGCGCCGGGGATGCCGGCGAGTTCGAACTGACCGAGGGTGCGGTTGTCCTTGGCGAACTCGCGTTCACCCTGGAGGACATGGATCTGCACGCTGGTCTGGTTGTCGGCGGCGGTGGAGAAGATTTCCTTCTTGCTGGTGGGGATGGTGGTGTTCTTCTCGATGAGTTTGGTCATCACGCCGCCGAGCGTTTCGACGCCCAGCGAGAGCGGGGTAACGTCGAGGAGGAGGATGTCTTTGACATCGCCCATGAGAACACCGCCCTGCACGGCGGCGCCGATGGCGACGACCTCGTCGGGGTTGACGGTGCGGTTGGGCTCTTTGCCGAAGATCTCCTTGGCGATCTGCTGGGCGCGGGGCATGCGGGTTGAACCGCCGACGAGCACCACCTCGTCGATCTTGTCGGTGCTGAGTTTCGCGTCGCGGAGGGCGTTCAGGCAGGGTTCGCGCAGCCGCTCAAAGAGCGGGGCGCAGAGCGACTCGAACTTGCTGCGGGTGATGGATTCCTGCAGGTGCTTGGGGCCGGTCTGGTCGGCGGTGATGAAGGGCAGGTTGACGGTGGTTTCCTGCGCGGTGGAGAGTTCTTTCTTGGCGTTCTCGGCGGCCTCCTTGAGGCGCTGGAGGGCCATGGGATCTTTGCGGACGTCGATGCCCTGCTTCTTGCGGAACTCTTCGGCGATGTAGTCGATGAGGCACTGGTCCCAGTCGTCGCCGCCCAGGTGCGTGTCGCCGTTGGTGCTGAGCACTTCAAAGACGCCGTCGCCGATGTCGAGGATGGACACGTCGAAGGTGCCGCCGCCGAGATCGAAGACGGCGATCTTCTGGTTCTTCTTCTTGTCAAGGCCGTAGGCGAGCGCGGCGGCGGTGGGCTCGTTGATGATCCGCTCGACCTTGAGGCCGGCGACTTCACCCGCGTCCTTGGTGGCCTGTCGCTGGGCATCGTTGAAGTAGGCGGGCACGGTGATGACCGCGCGCTCGACCTTTTCGCCCAGGTATTCCTCGGCGGTCTTCTTGAGGTCTTGCAGGATGAAGGCGGAGATCTGCTGGGGGGTGAACTCGCCCTGGTTGACCTTGACCTTCACGAACTCTTCGGGGCCGCCCGTGAGTGTGTAGGGAACCTTGCTCTCTTCATCGCCCTGCTTGCCGTAGACGCCGCCGGCAGAGCCCGAGACTTCGGCGCGCCGACGCCCCATGAACCGCTTGATCGAGAAGATCGTGTTCTTCGGGTTGGTGACCTGCTGGTGCTTGGCGGGCTGGCCCACCAGACGCTCGCCCTTGTCGGTGAAACCGACGACGGAGGGGGTGATGCGGTTGCCGGAACTGTTGATCAGCACCTTGGGCTGGCCGCCTTCCATGATGGCCACGCAGGAGTTGGTCGTTCCCAGGTCGATTCCGATGATCTTGGACATACGTTGAGTTTCCTTTCGCGACACTACCTGATGCAAGCCGGATGCCAGTTGCCGCGCGCCTGGGATGGCCCCCACCCCTCATTTCCCCGCCCGTCCCGGCTCCTCCGGCCCCGACATCCACACACTTTGCTTCCACCCATCCGCCCGGCCTGCCGTTCTGGCAGCACTGCCCGGGTGTGAGCCGGAGGTGGGTTTCGATGGAGTGCTCAACACGGGCGGTGCGGCCTGGAAGGGGGCTGGAAGGTGTCGCCGAAATTTCTGACTTCGTGCTGCGAGAACGTCCTTGATCGGCCGCACCCCCTGGTGAGTGGCAGCCCGCCCGGCGTTCGGGACGCGGCCGCCGCACTGCACCTCGTACCAGGGACAACACCCATGCGCACAGCCCACCTTCGCAACAGCACCCCCGCCGTCTTCCGCAAGGAATCACTCCGCACGACACGCCGCCCGCGGGCTCGCGGCCTGGCCGCGGCCGCGGGGGTGGTGGGCGCCCTGGCCAGTTGGGGGGCCGGGCTGGCGTGCGCGGCGACACCGCAGCAGATCCCCAACGCGGAACTCCGGGTGGTGCCTCGTTATGTGGGCAACTGCTGCTATGAGTTTGACGTGTGGCAGTATGCCGGCATGCCCGGCAACGTGACGCAGATGCAGGCTGTGGTGGCGGGCGGCGCGACGGTGGTCTCGGCGTTCAACGGCTGGACGGGCCCTGCGCCGGTGATCAGCGGCGGGAACACGGTTGTGGACTGGACCTTCCCCGCGCCGGGGCTGGATGCACGCTTCCCGACGGACGGGCCGCCCGAGTACACCGTGAAGATGTGCTTCAACAACCTGACGCCGGGCACGATGATCTTCTTTACCGGGTTTGACAGCGCGGGCAACACCGCGCCGAGCCTGCGTGTGCCGATCATTCTTGACGGGCCCAACTGCTCGGTGCCTGTGGATCCGTGCCGGATCGACTGCTCGCCCAATGAGCGGATCACGATCTGCTACGAGGGCGGGCGAGATGATGCGTACGGGGCGCCCAACGACCCGGCGAGCCCGCGTCCGCCATTCGCGGCGTGGCTGACGAGTTGGGGCCCGACGAAAAACTTTGACGACCCGACGGTGAACCGTCAGTTCGGTCACACGTTCCGCAACCTGCCCACGGGGATCGTGGCCGCGCGGCTTGAGATCAAGTTGCGGGCCGAGTGCGAACTGTCGTACAACGACACGCTGGGCGTGCAGTTCACGGGCAGCGGCACCGCGTGGAACGCCTCGATCGCTTCACTGGCGGGCGGCACGTGGGCCTGCGGTCAGCAGGCGACGATCGTGCTCGACCTGGGCGCGCTGCCGGGCGGGGCGAACCTCATCCCGCTCATCTGCAGCAATCGCTTCGTCGATTTCCGCACGCAGGACGACACCACGGTGGACTGGGCGCGGCTGACGATCGAGGTGTGCCCGTGCGACAACGGGCGTTGGCGCACGTACGTCGCGGGGATTCCGGACAACTTCGCCGCGCCGATCGACCCGCCCAACTTCCGACAACCCGCGCTGGATGCGCTGCGTTCGCCGCCCTTCGGCTGGCACGACAGCGACCACTGCATCCTGGATCGCGGCTGGGGGCACACGTTCTTCAACCTGCCTCCGGGGATCATCCGGGCGTTCGGTTCGACGCGGATGCGTGCGTGCGGGGCGGGCTCGAACAACGACTCGATCAACTTCGACCTGCGCGGGCCCGGTGCGCCCACGTCGTTCTACCGGGGGTTCCAGATTTCAGACCTGCCGGGCAACGGCGGGGCGTGGAACACGACGATGGGGCCTCGCAACTTCTCGTGGAACTACGGCACGCTGCTCGCGAACAACGGCTTTTGCCGCAACATCCTGGGCGGCATGGCCGACCGCATGTTCGACGTGTATGTGCAGGACGACACCGACCTGGACTACTTCGCGCTGCGTGTGTATTCGTGCACCCGCCGCCTCGTGCTTCAGGGCGTGCCGTTTGTACTCAAGGGAATTTCCTCGGCGGTGTTCACCGACACCGGCGTGAGGATCGAGGACATCGGCGCGGGCGAAGGGGGAGACGGCGCCGCCTTTGATGTCTCGGGCTCGAAGGGCCTTGACCTGTCGCTGACCGGCCCCGCGACCCAGCCGCCCCCCGGCACGCGTGGTTCGTGGGCGTTGCACGCCGACACCGACGGCGATGGCGAGGCGGAGGTGATTCACGAGGCGCTGCTCTCGTGGACCGAGCACGGCTCGCTCGTCGTGGAGCGGGGCCGCACGAACGACCCCGACGCCTGCACCGAGATCGAACTGCACAACAGCCGCACCGGCGACACGCTGACGGTGTGCCGCCCCGGGTTGCGGCTTGAGATTTTCGACAACCCCGTGCTCACCGGCGCCTCGGCGCGTGCGGCTCGCCCGTGCTTCATCAAGATCGGCGACATCAAGGGCGAGAGCGATGGCGTGCACCGCTTCAGCCTGGGCCAGGGGGTGGGCGGAGAGTTTGACTCTTTCACCCTTCGTTCTTCGCCGCACGAACTGCCGGTTGAGTCTTTCTCGATGTCGTGGAAGACCCAGGAGGGTGAAGACCCTCTCTCGGTGGACGTGGCCTCGCGGGGTCTGCGCACCTGCTATGCGAACCACCTCCCGCAGGGCGATGTCTCCCTTGATGCCAACCACTACGTCATGGTGGCGAGCAACATTCCCGCCACCGGCGGCGGCATGCGGGCTGTCATGCAGGAACCCGCCGAGGAATACGGCGCGAAGATCGCCTTCGGCCACGGCGGCGAGATGCCCGTGCCCCCGCACGAACTGGTCATGGAGTTCGTGGGCTCGCAGGGCGGCGTGCCGGATCAGTACCTTGGCTCGTGCACGCTTCGTGCCAGCCCGGGCGTTGATTCCTTCTTTGACATCTTCGCCGACTTCTCACCCACGGGCACCGACCGCTACCGCTTTGTTGTCTCAAGCGGCGATGAAACCACCGGAGCCTTCACGAGCGGCGCGGGGCGGCTGACCTCACAAGGCGGCAAGCCCAGCGGCTGCGGCAAGGGCGCGGTGCTCATCGGCGGGGTTCGCACCTCGTGCATCTGGATCGACTGGGACAACCTCACCACCTTCTCGCTGCCCAACGGGCAGAGCGCCGAGGGAACACGCCTGGCCATTCTCGCGGCGACGGCGACCGAGACCTTCGACTTCCTGCAGGAGTTCCGGTACTTTGCCACCGGCGTTGATGAACTGCTCGTGGCGGATCAGACCGTGACGCCCTACACCGGCGGCACGCCCTGCCCGGCCGACTTCAACAACGACGGCGGTGTTGACGGGGCCGACGTGGAAGCCTTCTTCGGGGCCTGGGAGAACGGCCTGCCCGAGGCGGATGTGAACCAGGACGGCGGCATCGACGGGCAGGATGTGCAGACCTTCTTCCTCGCCTGGGAGAATGGCGGTTGCGACTGATCCACCCTCTTCGCGGGCGTGCCCCTCGAAGAGACGGGTTGAAAGCAGAACTCTCTTTGCCCGCCGGGGTCGTGAAGGCCTCGGCGGGTTTTTTGCGTGTGTGGCGGGGTTTGGCGCAGGGTTGCCGGGGCGCGTTGGGCTGGAAGGTCATCCGGGGCCCTACTCTTTTCGAATCTTTCAGACAGGAGTGAAAATCAGCACCATGCCCGCCACGCTTGAAAACAGCCTGACCACGATGCCCCGTGCCGGCGGCGCGCCCGTGAGTGACCCGCGGCTGGAACCCATCCGGGAGAAGGTGGCTCGCGGGCAACGGCTCTCGCTCGACGACGGGGCGGCGCTCTTTGAGACCCCGGACCTGTGGAGCGTGCTGGAGATGGCCGACAGTGTGCGCCGGCGGCTGCACGGCGATCGTGCGTACTACAACATCAACCGTCACTTGAACTACTCCAACGTGTGCGCGCTCTCGTGCAAGTTCTGCGACTTTTATGCCAAGGCCGGCCAGGAGAAGGCGTACACCCGCGACATGGCGTATGTTCGCGAGCAGGCGAGGCTGGCCGTGGAGGCGGGGGCGACCGAGATTCACAGCGTGGGCGGCCTGCACCCCACGCTTCCCTTTTCCTACTACACCGATCTCATCGGCACGCTGCGCGACGAGGCCCGCGCGCGGGGCAGCGATCTGCACGTCAAGGCCTTCACCGCGGTTGAGATCGTGCACCTGGCGCGCATCGCCAAGGTGTATAAAGGGGCCACCGCGCCGGGTGAAGAGGGGCGGCGGGCGCGGCGCGAGGCGATCCGGTGGGTGCTCACGCGGCTGAAAGAAGCCGGCCTGGGAAGCCTGCCGGGCGGCGGGGCCGAGGTCTTCGACGATCGGATTCATGACGAGGCGTACAAGGGGAAGATCCGCAGCGATGTGTGGCTTGATGTGCACCGTGTGGCCCACGAGGTGGGGCTGAACACCAACGCCACGCTGCTTTACGGGCACATCGAAGCGCGACGCGAGCGGCTGATGCACCTGGACATGCTGCGGCGCGCCCAGGACGAAGCGCTGGCGCGGCTCGGCTACGCGGGCGACGCGAAGAACCCGGCAATGGGCCGGCGCGGCGATCGCCACGCGGCGCCGGCGAGCGTGCCGCCTTCCGGCGATGATGCGCTGGCCCTTTCTGAGGGTGGGCACCTGGGATACCGGGGCGACGAGACGGGCTCGCCCGCGATCACGCTGACACGGCCGGGCACGCCGCTGCCGCTGGAGATGGCGGCGCGCCAGAGCCCGGAGATCGCCGCGGCGCTGCGCACCGAGATCGCGCCCAGCCTGCCGCACGGGTATTACCAGACCATCATCCCGCTGCCGTTCTTCCCCGATGGGTGCGACCTTGAACACCTGCCCGGGCCAACAGGGCTAGAGAACTACCGCACGCTGGCGGTGGCTCGCCTGATGCTGGACAACTTCCCGCATGTGAAAGCGTTCTGGATCATGCAGACACTGCCGATGGCGCAACTGATGCTGCAGAGCGGTGCGGACGACATCGACGGCACCGTGGTGTGGTACGACATCACGCATGTCGGCGGCGCGGGCACCCACCAGGAGGTTGGAACGGGGGCTCTGCACAAGGCCATCCGCGAGGCGGGCTTCACACCCTGCGAGCGTGACACGCTGTATCGCCGGATCGCCCGCGAGGGCAACCGCTGGCGGATCGACGCGGATTGAGAGAAAGTACCCCGGCGTGCGTGGTTTGCGCGGCGGGAAAAGGTCGGTGCTGCATCCGTGCTTTCCCGGCCGCTCAACGGGGCGACGCGTGGTCGCCCTGGGCGCCGTGGGCCGCCCCCGGCGCGGCTGGGGGGCAATGATCCTGCTTGCACCCCATGCAGCCCCCTTCCCCGGAAGAACCCGTCACCGAACGCCACGACCCGTACTCGGCGGTACGCTGCGCCAACTACAGGTGGTTCGCGGGTGGCTTTCTGATATCTTCCACCGGCCTGCAGATGCTGAGCATGACTGTGGGCTGGGAGATTTATGAGCGCACGAACCGGCCCGAGCACCTGGGGTATGTGGGGTTGGCCCGCGCGCTGCCCGTGGTGGCGCTGGCGCTGCCGGCGGGGCACCTCATCGACACGTTCAACCGCAAGTATGTCCTGATCGTGACGCAACTGGCCTTTGCGCTCATCACGCTGGGGCTGGCGCTGGCCTCGTGGCAGCATGCGCCGCTGTGGATCATCTACCTGCTGCTGACGCTGAGCGCGGCGGCGCGGGTGTTCAACGGGCCGTCTCGCGCCACGCTGCTGCCGCTCATTGTTCCCCGAAAAGATTTTCACAACGCCACCACCTGGAACAGCGGCGTTTTTCAGTGCTCTGCCATGGGCGGGCCGATCATCGCGGGGCTGATGATCGCCGCCACCGGTGAGGCCTGGCCGGTGTATGTGGCGACGGCCCTGGCCTGCGGGGCCTTCGCCGGGGCGGCGATGATGATCCACCCGGCGCCGTCGCGCCGGTTGACCGATCCGTGGTCGTGGCGGAGCGTGACGGCGGGCATGTCGCACCTGTGGCGTGAGAAAACTATTTTGGGGGCGATCACGCTGGATCTCTTCGCGGTGCTGCTGGGCGGGGCGATCGCGCTGCTGCCGGTGTATGCCAAGGACATCCTGCACGTGGGCCCGCAGGAACTGGGCTATTTGAGGTCTGCGCCGTACGTGGGCGCGTTCCTCATGGCCGTGTGGCTGGCGCACAGGCCGGCCTTCCGGCGGGCCGGGCCGATGCTGCTGGCCTCTGTGGCGGTCTTCGGGTTGACGATGATCGTCTTTGGCTTTTCGGCCTCGTACTGGCTTTCAATGGCCGCGCTCTTCATCGGGGGCGCGGCGGACAACGTTTCGGTGATCATCCGCCACGTGCTGGTGCAGATGCGCACGCCGGACCAACTGCGCGGGCGTGTTTCGAGTGTGAACTCGGTGTTCATCGAGTCGAGCAATGAACTTGGGGCGTTCCGCGCGGGGCAGTTCGCGGCGTGGCTTGGCCCGGTTGGCGCGGTGGTGAGCGGGGGCGTGGGCACGCTGCTGGTGGTGCTCGGTGTGGCGTGGCTCATCCCGGCCATCCGCAGGCTGCGCACCCTTGACGAGACGACCCCGGGCGAGGGTGCGCCGACGGGCGCACCGGGGGCGTCACCGGCGCCGAAGCCGTCGGCGTGATATCGCAGGCTGAAAAATCAAAGGGCCGGGGAAAAGCGGGCGTCGGTCCACTTGCGGTCTGAGCGTGCGCTCTGCACGGTTTTTTCGATGAAGTGAACGCCGCGCGCCCCTTCCATCACTCCGGGGAAGTCGAAGGCGCTGGGGGCATCGAGCCCCCCCACGCCCGCGCGGATGGCGCGGCAGGCGTTGCGGTAGACGTTCGCGAAGGCCTCGAAGAAGGCTTCGGGGTGTCCTGATGGCAGGCGGGAGGCATCCTTCGCGGCTTGGCCGAGGTAGTCGTTGCCGCGCCGCAGCACGCGCTCCGGCTGGCCCTGGGGGCGCAGGATGAGCGCGTTTGGTTCTTCCTGCCGCCAATCGAGCGAGGCGGCGTCGCCGAAGACACGCAGGCGGAGATCGTTCTCGTGGCCGATCTCGATCTGCGACGCGACGAGCACCCCCTTGGCACCGCCGCTGAAACGCAGGAGCAGATTGGCGTCGTCGTCGAGGTGCCGGCCTTCGACGAACGTGGTGAGGTCGGCGCAGATATCGGTGAGTTCAAGGCCTGTGACATACGCGGCGAGGTGTTCGGCGTGGCTGCCGATGTCGCCGATGGCGCCGCCCGCGCCGCTGCGTGCCGGGTCGGTGCGCCAATCGGCCTGTTTCTGGCCGCCGGCTTCGAGGCGCGAGGCGAGCCACCCCTGGTTGTATTCGACGATGACTTTGCGCACGCGGCCCAGTTCGCCTCGCGCCACGAGGTCGCGGGCTTCTTTCACAAGGGGGTAACCCGAATAGTTGTACGTGACGGCGAAGACAACGCCCGACGAGCACACCTCGCTGATGAGTTGCGAGGCCTGCTCGCTGGTGTGCACCAGGGGCTTGTCGCAGACCACGTTGATGCCCGCCCGCACGCACGCGAGGGCGACGGGGAAGTGGACATGGTTGGGGGTGACGATGGAGATGAAATCCACCCGCTCTTGGGGCGGCAGGGCGAGTTCGCCCTCGATCATTTTCTCCCAGGTGGGGTAGTTGCGCCGGGGATCAAGGCCCAGCGCACGCCCGGACTCGTGCGCTCGATCGGGTGTAGACGACAGGCAACCGGCGACAAGCCGAACGCCCCCGTCGAGCATCGCGGCGGTGCGGTGCACGGCGCCGATGAACGCGCCGATGCCGCCGCCGACCATCCCCATCTTGAGCACGCGTTGTGCGGTTGTCATGCAGGCTCCCTTGATCGCTGGCATCGAACGGGTTCAGTCTCTGGCGTGTGTGGTGCTGGGGCGTTGAGGCGGGCCATTACAGCGGTTTGCCCGGCGCGGGCCAGGGCGAGAGACGCTCGGGGCGCGGGGCCCGCAGCCGGGTGAGATACCCCTCGAGCCAACCGCGGCTGTGCGCGGGGTTGGCGTGCGCGAAGAGCAGGGCCTCGTGATCGATGGCGCTCACGCGGTCGGCCGCGGCGCGCAGCGCATCGAACGAGTTGCGCAGCGCGATATCGACGGGCACCCGCTCGGGGTTGATGTCGATGCCGTAGTAGCCTGTGTACGAGTGCTGCATGAGCGTGTAGAGGATGGCCTCGACCACGTCCGGGGCGATCACGCCCACGCCAAGGTCCTGGTCGTAGTTGCCCAGCGGCTGGCTGTTCCAGTGGGTGTGGGCCAGGCGGCCCTCGCTGAGCGGCCACGAAAAGGCGTAGGGCGGATCTTCGTAGCCCATGAGCATGTGGCCGATTTCAGGGTTCATGCAGCAGAGACTGTGCCCTTGCGCCAGGAGCGCGGCGTTCTCGGGTGAACGCAGGCACGACTCAACGTCTCTCCCCAGCAGCACGCCTTCTGGGGTGGTGCCGTAGAGGATGTGGCCGCGCGGCTCGTAGGGCTTGGGCTCGAAGGCGATTCGCACGCCGGGCACGGCGTCCATGGCCTGCGCCAACCCCTGGGCGAAGCGACGGCGCGCGTCGGCGAAGTTCATGCCGAAGCCGTTTTCGTAGCCGTCGATGCCGGGCCAGACGATGGCGAAATCGGCGTCGAACTCTTTGTTGAGGCGCAGTGCGCCGATCGTGCGTTCGATGGCCGTCTGTCGCGGCGCGGGGTAGGGGTTTGAGAGCGAACCGAACTCGAAGACTTCGTCGTAAAAGAGGAGCGGGATGATGGTGAGCAGCCGGATGCCGGTGGCCTGCGAGAAGGCCCGCCACAGGCCCGCGTTCTCTTCGTTGATCTCGTTGGGGTAGTGTGCCTCGAGGGCGCGAAGGCCGTGCGGGGCAAGAGTGGCGGCGATATCGAGACGCTGCTCGATGCTGATCTCAGGGGAGTACCGAGCGTGGAAGCGGCTGGCCGCGGGCGAGAAGAACCAGATGCCCGCCGAGAACTTGAGGTCAAACTCGAAGGAACGCAGGTGCGCGAGCATCTCTTCCGGCGTGCGCCGCGCGGCCTGAGGGCGCAGATCGGTCAGTGGCATCGGAAAATCTCCTGGGGTGCGCCGGCGACGGGCTCAAGCGCCCAGGGTGTTGACGCCGCAGTCGACATAGATCGTTTCGCCCGTGACGCCCGAGGCGAGGTCGCTGAGCAGGTAGACCGCGGTGCGGCCGACATCCGCCCCTTCCACGTTCCGGCGAAGCGGGGCCTTCTGTGCAACCACATCGCTCATCTTGTCTGTGCCGCCTACGGCCGAACTGGCCAGGGTGCGCAGGTAGCCGCCCGAGATGCAGTTGACGCGGATGCCGTCGGTCCCCAGTTCGCTGGCGAGGTAGCGGCCGGTGCATTCCAGCGCGGCCTTGGCCACGCCCATGACGTTGTACCCCGGCACGACCTTCTCGGCGCCGTAGTAGGACATGGCGATGATGGAGCCGCCGCCGTTTTTGACCATCAGAGGACGGGCGGCCCGCGACATGGCGACCAGGGTGTAGGCCGAAATGTCGATGGCCTCAAGATACTGCTTGCGCGGGGTGGTGACGAAACGGCCGGGTTGGAGCAGGTCACGGTCGGCGTAGGCGATGGAGTGCACGAGGAAGTCGAGCCGTGGGAAGGCCGAGCCGTAGGCCTGGAAGGCGGCCTCGATATCTTCATCGCTGCCGGCGTTCATGGAGTGCAGCCAGGGGTTTTCGAGGCCCAGTTCGGCGATGGAGCGCCGGCAACGGTGCTCGTTGCGCTCGCCTGGCAGGTGGGTGAAAGCGCAGGTCGCGCCTTGATCCATCAGTGCTTTGGCGATGTGCCAGGCGTATGAACGCTCGTTGGCGATGCCCACGATCAGACCCGTCTTGCCGCTCAAGATACCCATGTTCTGTGTGCTCCGGAGTTGCTGGCCCGCCCGTCGGCGGGTGTGCCATGAATGGGGCAGTGTAGCGGCGCGTACGCTTGGCCGTGCCGGCCTCAGACACGCTCAACACCCTCCCCCTGCCCGACCTGTTCACGGCCCTCTGCCGGGGTGGGCTGGTGCGCAGGCTTCTTGAACTCGCCCGCGACGAAGATCTGGGCTGCCCGCACGCGGATGATGCCGGGCACGAGTGCTCGGGCAGACCCTCGCGGCATTGCGGCGACATCACGACCCAGGTGAGCATCGATCCCGCGGCGATGGCCACGGCCAGCCTGCGGTTCAGGCGAGGTGGCATTGTGAGCGGGCTCGCCGCGATGCCCATGCTGCTCGGCATCTTCGCGCCGGCCTGCACGGCGCGGGTGCTCATTGCGGATGGCGCTACCGCCCCGCCGGGGCAGACCGCGGCCACGGTCAGCGGCCCGCTGGATGAAATTCTGGGGCTCGAGCGCACGCTCTTGAATCTTGTGGGTCGGCTTTCGGGCGTAGCCACGCGCACGGCGGAGTATGCGGGGCGGATTCCGGCGGGAAGCCGCGCGCGGCTGTATGACACGCGCAAGACGACCCCCGGCATGCGCGTGCTCGAGAAGTACGCGGTGCGCTGCGGGGGTGGGCGTTGCCACCGCATGGGCCTGTTTGATGCGGTGCTGCTGAAGGACAACCACCTGGCGGGCGTGGGGCTCGAATCGCTGGCGGAGGTTGTGCGTGAGGCCGCGGCCAGGGCCCGCGCGGGCCACACCCCGGCCTTTATCGAGGTTGAGGTTGACACGCTCGAACAGTTCGAACGGTTGCTCACGCTGCCGGCCGGGATCATCGACATTGTTCTGCTCGACAACATGTCTTCGGCGACGATGGCCCGTGCGGCGCAGATGCGCGATGCACAGAACCCGATGCTGGAACTGGAAGCCTCGGGGGGGATCACTCTGGACACCATCGCGGAGGCCGCGCGGGCGGGGGTAGACCGCATCAGCGTGGGCGCCCTGACGCACGGCGCGACGAGCATCGATGTGGGGCTCGACATTGACGCGTGAGCAGGATGGCACGCCTGAAGTTGACACGCATGCGTTGCAGGCGAGCCTCGACGCGGCGATCGGGTCGCGGGCGTGCTGGGTGAAACGTGCCCGGGTGCTGGTCGAGACCGAATCGACGCAGGAAGCGGCCTTCGAAGAGGTGCAGCGCGGCGGGCCGGGTGTGTTGGTCACTTGCCTTCGGCAGCCGGGCGGGAGGGGGCGACTCGGGAGAACATGGGCGGACCCCGGCGGCAAAGGGGTTGCCGCGACTCTCGCCATCACGTGGCCGACCCATGACGCGGGCTCGCTTTCACTGCGTGCCGGGTTGGCGGCGTGTTTCGCGGCCCGGGCGTGTCTCGCGTCGGCGGCGGTTGATCGGGAGGGTGCGCCGCGGGTGGGCCTTCGCTGGCCCAACGACGTGGTCGAGCGAACCAGCCGAGGGCCGGGCCGCAAACTGGCGGGGGTGCTGATCGAACAGCGTGCCGGGGTGTGCCTGGTGGGCATCGGCCTGAACGTGTTGCAGGGGGCTCAGGACTGGCCGGTCGGCCTTGCGGGCAAGGCGGTGTCGCTGCATGAACTGGGGGCGAGGGTTGGGGTGCCTGAAGCCGCGCGAGAACTCGTGTTGTCGCTTGAACTGGCGCTCTCGATGTCGGGAGCGGATGTGCTCGGGGCGTGGCACGAGCGGGATGTGCTTGTCGGCGGCGAGCACCGCTTTGAGTGCGGCGGGGTGCGGTATCGTGGGCGGGTGCTGGCGGTGCGCCCGCTGCAAGGGATCGAGATACTCGATGAGACAGGAACGGTGGTGGTGCTGCCGGCGCAGACGACTTCGCTTGCGCATGAAGTGCCCGCGACGGGCGGGATGCGTGATCAGTAGTCGGGCCGCTGTTCCTTGCGTTGCCTGGCGGCGCGGTGCGCGGAGATCGTGGTGAGCATCGATTCCACGATCTGCTGCTCCGGGGTGGACTCGGTGACCACTGTGGTGTGAACGTCGCTCACGCCGCCCTCCTGCGCGAGGATGTCGGAGATGAGCACGACGGGAGTGTTGTCGTTGGCGGCGCGGATGCGTGCGAGGCAGTAGAGGCCCGACTGCGTCTCGTGCTGGATGCCGATGATGGCGCCTGCGAAGTTTGACCTTCGACGCATGTGGGTATCGACGCACTCGACACCGGAGGCGACGGGGATGGGCTCGCACCCGGCCTTTCTCAGGAGCGTGCAGAGGATTTCGCGTGACGCGGCCTTGTCGTGGGCCACCAGCACGGTGAGCACGCCGGCGGAAGCGGTCTTGGGTTCGACCTTGGACTCGGGCCCGGCCGCGATGGGGATGGTGATGGTGAAGACAGCGCCCTTGCCCAGTTCGCTCGCGGCGGTCAGGTCGCCGCCGTGGTCCTGGATGATGCCGCGGGAGACGGGCAAACCCAGGCCGACCCCCACGTCGCCCTTGGTGGTGAAGAAGGGCTCGAAGAGTGTCTGCATGGAGGCGTCGGAGATGCCCGTACCGGTATCGGCGACGGTGACCGAGGCCATGGGCACGCCGCGGGCATCGGGTGAGAGGCTGACCACAACAGCGAGTTCTCCGCCGTTGGGCATGGCGTCGCGCGCGTTGATCGCGAGGTTGAGCAGGGCTTGGCGCACCTGGGCCGCGTCGGCGTGGACCAGGGTTTCGCTGGGCGCTTCGAAGTTGTAGGTGAAGTGGATGCGCGACGGCATGGCCCCGCGGATGAGCATGCACGCGCCGTCGATCACTTCTTTCAACGGCATGAGTTTCTTCTGCATGGGCGCGGCACGTCCGAAGGTGAGCAGCGAACGGACCAGATTGCCCGCCTGCATTCCCGCCTGCATGGCAGAATCGAGCAGGTCTTTCGCCGCGCGGTTCCCGTTGGTGTGAACCGCGGCGAGTTGCACATAGCCCATCATCGCCGTGAGGAGGTTGTTGAAATCGTGCGCGATGCCCGCGGCCACGACCCCCATGGCCTCCATGCGCTGCGTTTTCACCAGCGCGCGTTCGAGGTTGCGTTGCTCGGTGACATCGACCAGTGCGATGAGCCGGCCGCCGATGTCGGGCCACTGCTCGCTGGCGGAGAGTTCCAGTTCGATGCCTTCGCCCTGGGCGTTCTTCGCGTGGACGAGTTCGGCGGGTGTGCCCGAGGGGTTACCATCGCCGAGAATGATCTTCATCGCGGCGGCGCGGTCTTGGTCATCAAAGACCTCGGCGATGTCGCGGCCGTGCCAGCGTGCCGCGGGCCCGAGCAGCATCTGGGCGTAGGCGTTGAGCATCTCGATGCGGCCGTCCTGCACGACGATCAGCGCAACGGGAGAACGCTCGAAGATCGAGTAGAACCGGGCCCGAGACTCGGCAACCGTGCGGTTGAGTTCGCTCTGGCGGCGGAGCACCGCCCCGACATGCAGGTAGAGGAGCAGGGCGGTGACGGTGACAAAGAACAGCCCCTTGAGTGTCTGGAAGAGCACACTGTCGGCGCCGGTAAACCCGAGCCGCTCCAGTGCCGCGTCAGAAAGGAGAATCCAGAGGCCGGCGACGGCGAGGTAGGTGAGCGCGATCCGACGGGCGGCCCATACGATTGACGTGCCGCCCTGACGTTGTTCTGCCACGAATGGTCTCCGGACGTGTCCGTCGCTTCACACTCAGTATACCTGCACTAGGGTGAAATAGCCAAGACTCTTTCGTCATGAAAACCCATACATCCACAGTTTCGCCTCTGGAATTCATCCCGGATATCAGACTCCATTTTCCCTCATTAAGGTCTGGGGAGGTCTTTCTCGACAACGCCGGGGGCTCGCAGGCCCCAAAGCACGTGATTGACAGGGTTTGCGAGTATTTCATAAGTAGTTTCGTCCAGACGGGTGCGGATTACGCCGCTTCACGCCGGGCCACACACACTGTTTCCCTGGCACACCAGTTCGGGTGTGGCTTTGTGAACGCTTCTTCACACTCGGGGCACAAGGGCCACTGCATCCTTGGGGCCTCGTCTACCGCGCTCCTGCACACGCTCGCCGAGGCGTACGCCGGCGCGATCGCTGCGGGGGCCTTGGGCTCACGACGCGAGATCATCGTGTCGACCGCGGGCCACGAGGCGAACATTTGGCCGTGGCTGAAACTGGAGGCCCGGGGAATCACCGTACACCAGTGGCACGCGGTTCGCAGCGGGGACAACACCTGGACGCTCGACCCTGACACCCTGCGCCCTCTCCTGAGCGACCGCACGCTGCTCGTGGCCTTTCCGCAGGTGTCGAACATCTTCGGCGAAGTGTGGGATGCCGCGACCATCACCGGGATCGCGCATCGGGCGGGGGCGCGCGTCGTGGTTGACGGGGTCGCGTGTGCGCCGCACATCCTTCCCGATGTGCACGCGCTCGGCTGCGACTGGTACGTCTACTCCACGTACAAAGTCTTCGGCCCGCACATGGGTTGTCTCTATGGCAGCGCCGACGCCTTTGCTCCCCTCACCGGCCCCAACCATCCGTTCATTCCCCGCGATGCCCTGCCCACCAAGTTTGAGCCCGGGGGCGTCTGCCACGAGGGCGCGGCGGGGCTTCTGGGCAGCGCGGCTTATCTGCGCACACTCTCGGCCATGGCCACGGGGCGCGAACCGACTGCCGCCACCCCGGACGAACTGCCCTCTCGCGATGAACTGAAGGAGGCTTTTTCGCTCATCGGCGCCATCGAGGATGCGCTCCAGCGGCCGCTTCTCGGGTATCTCGCTGCGCACCCGCGCATCCGGGTGATCGGCGACAGCGCGGCCCGCGAAGGGCGGCTGTGCACGATCAGTTTCGTGGTGCGGGGGGCCGAATCGGCCCGGGTGGCGAGGGCGATGAACGCGCAGGGGTTCGGATGCCGATTCGGCAACTTCTACAGCCGCCGTCTGATCGAACAGATCGGGCTCGACCCCGC
Organism: Phycisphaeraceae bacterium; assembly: GCA_019636615.1. GTDB lineage: Bacteria > Planctomycetota > Phycisphaerae > Phycisphaerales > UBA1924 > UBA2402. The sequence goes on from JAHBXF010000001.1 coordinate 52,688, forward strand.
CGATGGCGTCGTGCGCATCAGCCTTGCTCACTACAACACGCCCGACGAGGTTGCACGGACTATTTCTGCGCTCGACGCGGTGATCGCTTCCATCTGAAACAGCCACGAAACAACACCCGGGAGCGTGCGCGGGGCGCACCCTCTCGGGTGTCGGGGCGTGTGCGTGGCGTTGAGATCAGCCGCGGCGGCGGCGCGCCGCGACCAGGCCGGCCATGGCGAGCACTGCAAAGCCCGCGGGTGCCGGGACAATCTGCCCGCGGATTTCACCGCCGGGGAAGGTCGAAGTGTGGATGTTGATGTAGAGCAGTTCGTCGAGCAGGTCGGCGTACTGCGAGGCCGTGAAGGTGCCGTTGTTGATGATCGGGCTGGCCTGTGGGCCAAGGTTGATGATCACCGGCCCATTGACGCCGAACGCGGCGCGGTGGAAGTGCGCGGCGGAGATGGGGGTTGTGAGGCCCGAGTACACCACCGTGAGCGAATACTCGAACGTGACGGGGTTGACGATCAGCGTGCCTTGACCAACCGCGGGCGAGGCGTTGGCGGGTACTTCCTGCAAACCCGACAAGGGGAAGTTGTACGTCTGCGCAGACGCCGCGGCGCCAGCAAGTGCAACAACCAATACCGTGCCGATGGCTTGAATCTTCATCTCTTGCCTCTCCTGGAAAAACGTGACCGTTCTTTACACCGTTCGCCCCGGCCGGCGGAAACGCCCGGGGAAGAACACTTTCTCGCGGCCGATTTCTTTGCGCGGCCGGGCCCTCACGAGCCAGTACATACACCGGGTTGAACGTCAGCCCGCCTGGGCGGTCTGACATCAACCTGATGCCTCTATCCTACCGAATTCATGCGTCTTTCCAAAGTAAAAATGCAGACATGGATGAGAATTTCACCCTAATCCGTTCAGGCTTGGACACTTAGAGCATGGGGCTTTTTGTCGAACTCTTCCAGAATCGTGCGATCTTTCCGCCTGGAAGATGCCCTTGGCGGCCCCGCAGAACCGTCGTCCGCACCAAACTCACCCAGTTGCCTGCCGCACGCGAATGGAGGCCTGAATCAGGGGGGAAGGGCGAATACCGGATATGCGCTGCGTGCCCGGCATCGCCCGAACGTCACTCGCTATGCTCATTGCTGGTGCCGCGCCGATGACGAACGAACCCACCACCGAAGTCCTGATCCCGGCCGAACGCGCAGAGCGCATCGCTTTCGCATGCCGCGTGGCGCTGACCGCCGCGGCATTTCTCGCGCTGGCGGGGTGGTCTCGGGGGATGATGCGCCTCGACGGCCCGTTCGCGGTCTGTTTTCTCGCCTCCGGGGTGGTCGTTGGCGCCAGCCTGCGCGAGCGTGGCTGGCGTGAGTTCATCATTGTGGGGGCGGCGCTGTGCGTGTGCAGCATGTTGTGGGATCTGCTGATGCGGCAAGGGTCGCTGGTATCGGCCGGGTTTGTGGCATTGACCGTAGCGGCACAGGCGTTGGCCGCGCGGATGGCGTGGACGATCATCGATCGCAGAATCGGCGCGGTGAGGATCTGGCTCAACCCTGCCCGGGTTGTAGTGCCGGCGTCGATCGTTGGCGCCATGGCGGCAGGCGTGATCGCGGCCTCCTGGCCGTTGTTCACCCCTGCGATCGAGTGGAAGGCGTCGGTCGCGGTACGGATCCTGCTCGCACGCGCGCTCTCCGACCTCTCCGGCTCGCTCATGGTGGCCCCGGTGGTGCTGGGTGCCCTTGGGCTCATCCCGTTCCTGGGCGAGCATCACCGGTCTCGCAGCATCATCACGGGTTGCCTGGCTGTGATCGCCACCGCGGGGGTATTCTGGATCATTCCCCGTGACAGCGGCGCGGCCCTGGCATTGGTGTGCATCCCCATCCCGCTGGTCGTGATCGCGTCTTACCGCTGCTCACTGCCAGTGCTTGGGCTGGTTCTAGGGCTCATCGCCACGCTGATTCTCGCGTTGACCAAGGCGGGGCACGGCCCGCTGGTTCTGCTGGCGGCCAGCACATCGTCTCAGGTTCTTGGCACACAGGCGTATCTCACGATTCTCTCGCTGACGGGGCTGTTGCTGGGCGGGGTCGTTCACCAGTCGCGCGAGGTGTCGCACAAACTCGCGATGAGCGAGGGCCGGTTCAGAGAGTTCATCTCCGGGGCTACCGAGGGGGTGTGGCGCACGGATATCTGTCCGCCTGTGCCCACGTGTCTGCCCCCCAGCGTGCTCGCGCGGGTGTGTCTTGAACGTTCGGTGTATACCGAGTGCAACGATGCCATGGCCCGCATGTACGGCCTTGAGCGCGCGAAGGACCTCATCGGCATGCCGGTGCTGCGGCTGATGTCCATCGATAACCCGCAGAATGTCGCGGCGATCCGCGCGTGGATCGACAACGGCTTCACGGTGAAGGAGACCGAAACCCACGAAACCGACATCAACGGCAACACACGCTACTTCATGAACAGCATTGTCGGCACTGTCACCAACGGGTACCTCACCCATGCCTGGGGCGTGCAACGCGATGTGACCCTGAAGCACCTTGCCGAGCAGGCGATGGAACGCAGCCGAAAGCGGCTCGAGGCCATCATCAGCAACACGCCGCACGTCGCGGTGCAGGGGTATGACGCGCAAGGGCGGGTGCGGTTCTGGAACAACGCCTCGGAGCAGATGTTCGGATACTCGCAGCAGGAAACGCTGGGGCGGGAGGTGGGCGAACTCATCCTGAACGCCAGTGAAACCCGCGAGTTCCTGCGCCTGGCCAAGGAGGTGCTGCGAACCGGGCGGGCGATCGGGCCATACCAGTGGGAGTTTCGCAGGAAAGACGGCACGCTCGGCACCGCGCTTTCCACGATTTTTTCTGTACCCGGGGCCGAGCCCCCCGAGATCGTCTGCATGGATATCGACATCACAGCGCGTGTCGAGGCGGAACGCGAACGCGGCCGGCTTGAAGAACACCTTCGGCACGCGCAGCGGCACGAGAGCCTGGGCATGCTGGCCGGCGGCCTTGCCCATGACATCAACAACCTGCTGGTGGGCATTCTCGGCAACACCAACGAGACGCTCCATCACTTGCCGACAAGCCATCCTGCCCGTGAATGGATCGAGCAGGCTCACGCCTCGGCCAAGCGCATCGCGGGCATCACGCGCGGGCTTCTTGCCGCCACAGGACGCGACACGGCCGTGAAACAGCCTGTGATGCTCGGCGACCTGCTGTGCCGCGCTGTCCACTCGTTGAGAGGGTCGATGCCCGATGGGGTCTCGCTGCGGCTCGAAGGCGGCCCGAGTGACACGCCGGTGCTCGCCGACGAGCCCCAACTGTTGAAAGCGCTGAGCCAACTTGTGGACAACGCCGTTGAGGCGAGTGAACACCGCCCATCGGAGATCGTGGTGCGGTATGGAGTTGATCATGGCGGTGCCGATGGGGCCTCGACGGAGGGCGGCGGATCGAAAACGTACATCGAGGTCGTTGACACCGGATCTGGGATAGACCCAAAGCATATTGATCATGTCTTTGACCCATTTTTCACAACGAAGTTTGCCGGGCGTGGGATGGGTTTGGCGGTTGTCCGAGGTGTTATGAAATCACACGGCGGCACCGCCTCTGTGGCCCCGCAGGACGGGCGTGGGACCGTGATGCGGCTGACGTTTCCGTTCACGGCCGGAGAAATTGCTGACTCTGGCCAAGGAATCGGCAACGAAGGGCCTTCGTCGAACGAACACTCTTCTATGGAGCACAACGGCCGGACCATACTGATCGTGGACGACGAGCCGATGGTGCGCGACGTGACATCACGGCTGCTCCATCATCGCGGCTACAAGACAGCCCAGGCCATGAGCGGGGATGCGGCGCTGGGCCTGCTCGAGAAGAGCGCAGACGCATACAGCCTGATCATTCTGGACATGACCATGCCCGGGATGGACGGGGTTCAGACGCTGCGTGAGATCCGGCGGCGCTTCGGCGACATCCCGGTTGTCCTCAGCAGCGGCTACCCGCCCGAAGCGGTGGGCGACATCTGCCGCGACCTGGGGCGGGTGTGTTTCGTGCAAAAGCCCTTCGACAGCAAGACGCTTGTCGAGGCGATCGAGACCGCCATCGCGGACAGCGCGAGGGCGTGAGGCCCGGCTGGGGTTCGGTGCTGCCAGCGCAGTTCACAGTTGAAAAACCCCGCGGCCGAGGTGGCCGCGGGGTTCTCTTGTGTCAAGGTCTTCACGATGCGCCCGGTCATACCGCGTGAGCGTTGACCGGGGCGGCGGTTATTTCTTCTGCCGCTGCATGATCGCGGCCTGCGCCGCCGCGAGGCGAGCGATGGGGACGCGGAATGGCGAGCACGAGACGTAGTCCATGCCCACGTTGTGGCAGAAGTGGACGCTCTTGGGGTCGCCGCCGTGCTCGCCGCAGATGCCGATCTTGAGGTCGGGCTTCTTCGATCGGCCCTTGGTCACGGCGAACTCGACGAGTTGCCCGACGCCCGCGATGTCGAGGGTCTGGAAGGGGTCTGCGGGCAGGATCTCCTGGGTGAGGTAGTCCGGGAGGAAGGTGCCGATGTCGTCGCGGCTGTAGCCGAAGGTCATCTGGGTGAGGTCGTTGGTTCCGAACGAGAAGAAGTCGGCACGCTCGGCGATCTCGTCGGCGGTGATCGCGGCGCGGGGCACCTCGATCATCGTGCCGATCTTGATGTCAAGGCGGGGCTTGTAGTCCTGCTCTTCCTTGACGCGTGCGATGACGGCCTCGATCTGGGATCGCATCACGGCGAGTTCTCGCTGCGTGCCGGCCAGGGGGACCATGATCTCGGGGAAGGGCTTGTAACTGCTGCGGATGGCGTCGATCGTCGCCTCGGCGATGGCGGTCACCTGCATCTCGAGAATCTCGGGATAGGTGACGCACAGCCGGCAGCCGCGGTGGCCCAGCATGGGGTTGGCCTCGTGCAGCGCCCCGACGCGCTGACGGACCTTATCGAGGGGCACGCCGAGCTGCTGCGCCATTTCCTTCTGGCTCTTTTCGTCGTGCGGCAGGAACTCGTGCAGCGGCGGGTCGATGAGGCGGATGGTCACGGGCAGGCCCTTCATGGCCTTGAAGATGCCCAGGAAGTCGTCTCGCTGGTAGGGGAGCAGTTTGGCCAGGGCCTTGACGCGGGCTTCCTTGGTCTCGGCCAGGATCATCTCGCGCATGGCCTTGATGCGGTCGCCCTCGAAGAACATGTGCTCGGTGCGGCACAGGCCGATGCCCTCGGCGCCGAACTCGCGTGCACGCTGCGCGTCTTCGGGGGTGTCGGCGTTGGTGCGCACACCGATCTTGCGGTACTTGTCTGTCCACTTCATCACCTGGGCAAAGTCACCGCCGAGTTTGGGCTCGACGGTGGGCAACTGGCCGAGGATGACCTCGCCGGTGGAGCCGTCGATGGAGATGACGTCGGCGCGGGTGAGCGTGCGGCCCTTGATCACGACCTTGCCCTTGGCGGCGTCGATCTCGAGTTCGCCCGCGCCCACCACGCAGCACTTGCCCCATCCGCACGCGACGACCGCGGCGTGGCTGGTGCGTCCGCCGGTGCTGGTGAGAATGCCCGCGGCGATGTGCATGCCCTCAACGTCTTCGGGGCTGGTCTCCTTGCGTACAAGGATGACGCGCTCGCCCTTGTGGGCGCGTTCCACGGCCTCGGCCGCGGTGAAGGCGAGTTTGCCCACGGCGGCGCCGGGGCTGGCGGGGATGCCCCGCGTGAGCACGTCGGCGGTCTTCTTCTTGGCTGGGTCGAAACTGGGCAGCAGGAGTTGCGTGAGGTCTTGCGCGGGGATGCGCACGAGCGCCGTTTCTTCGTCGATCAGCCGCTCCTTGACCATGTCGCAGGCGATGCGCACGGCGGCGCTGCCGGTGCGTTTGCCGTTGCGCGTCTGGAGCATGTAGAGACGCCCCCGCTCGATGGTGAACTCGATGTCCTGCATGTCGCGGTAGTGCTTCTCGAGTTTCACCTTGATGTCGAGCAACTGCTTGTAGACCTCGCGGTTCCACTTGGGCATCTGGTCGACGCTCTGGGGCGTGCGGATGCCGGCCACCACGTCCTCGCCCTGGGCGTTGATGAGGAACTCGCCGTAGAAGATGTTCTCGCCGGTGGCGGGGTTGCGCGTGAAGGCCACGCCCGTGCCCGAGTCGTCGCCCATGTTGCCGTAGGCCATGGCCTGGATGTTCACGGCGGTGCCGTTGAGGCCCTGGATGCCCTGGATGCGGCGGTACGAAACGGCGCGGTCGCCGTTCCAACTCTTGAAGACGGCCTCGATGGCCAGTTCGAGCTGCTTGAACGGGTTCTGAGGGAAGACCTCGCCCACGTACCGCTGATAGACGGTCTTGTACGCGTCGCAGAGTTCGATCATGCCCTGCTCGGGCACGTCGGTATCCAGTTTCGCGCCGTACTTCTTCTTGATCTTCTCGAAGGCTTCCTCGAAGTGGTGGTGATCAACACCCATCACCACGTCGCCGAACATGTTGATGAGCCGGCGGTAGGCGTCGTAGGCGAAGCGAACGTTGCTGGTGCTGTTGGCCAGGCCCACCACCGAGAGGTCGGTCAGGCCCAGGTTGAGGATGGTGTCCATCATCCCGGGCATCGAGACGGCGGCGCCCGAACGCACGGAGACCAGCAGCGGGTTGTTGTTGTCGCCGAACTTCTTGCCCAGTTCCTTCTCGAGGAAGGAGATGTTCTTGTGAACCTCGTTCATCAGGCCGTGCGGCAGACGCTGGCCGTTGCGGTAGTACATCGCGCACGTGTCGGTGGTGATCGTGAACCCGGGGGGAACCGGCAGACCGATGTTCGTCATGTCGGCCAGGTTGGCGCCCTTGCCGCCGAGCAGCGCTTTCATGTCCGGGGTGCCCTCGGTCATCGAGGCGCCGAAGTAGTACACCATCTTGCCCGGCTTGTTGCGCAGCGCCGGGACAGGCGCGGCGGCCACCTTCATCACCTTCTTCACCACTTTTGAGGTCTTCCCGGGGGCGTGTTGAACGGCGGCGGCGAGCGGCGTACGGGCCGATCCTGTTGTCTTCGACATGGCAACCTTTCGATTCATGGAAACCCCTCACATCGGGGGTTCGTCTTTCGCGGCTCCGGCTCTCCGCCCCGGAAGGCCACACGGGCGGGACCTTTGTTCGCTCTTTGGTAAGGGCCGGCCGTCTTCCTTTCTCGGACTGACAGCCTTTGGCAGTAGTTTAGGATCCCTGCACGGCACGGGCGAGTGTCGCGCCGATGCACTCTGGCCGCGCGTACCGTCGCGTGTGCCTGTCCGCGATCGAGAAACGAACCCCGAACTGCCTCAACCGACGCCAGAACAGGTATTTTTCCGCTGGCCCCGCCGTGAACCGCTGGCCGCGCTCTGGAGCGGAGACCACGCCGCGCGCACCACCCTGCTGGCAAACCCCGGGAAGCCTGTGCTCGTGCCCTCGGGCGAGAATCCACTGCCAGCCCTTCGCGCCCTGCTTCGCGCGGCCTCACCTCACGGGCGCGGCGGCTGGATGGTGCTTCTCTCGTACGACGCGGGGCGCGCCCTGGAACCCAGGGCACGAACCGCCAACGGCGCGGCGGACGACCGGGGCTGGCCCGCCGCGGTCTTTCTGCGCATCGATGCTCCCCTGGTGTATGACCATGCCCTCGGCAGATGGAACGACGCCGACCGGGCGGCCGCCGAGGCCGGGCCCGAACCCGCGCAGACCGATGCGTTTGAAACCGGCCCGGCGCGGAGCGCAACGTCACAAGGGGCATACGAAGCCGGCGTGGCGCGTGTCGTTGAGTATCTCTGCGCCGGGGATGCCTATCAGGTCAACCTCGCGCATCGCTTCACGCTGCCGATGCGCGGGAGTGCCCGCGCGTTCTTCTCGCGCCTTGCGGGCGCGGCCAACCCACGCTACGGCGCGTACCTGGAGTTCGACGAGCCTGACGGAACCCGTCGCGCGGTCTGCTCGGCAAGCCCGGAACTCTATCTCGCCTATAACGCGGGCACGCGCCGTGTTCAGACGTGCCCTATGAAAGGAACCCGGCCGCACAGCGCCAGCGCCCAGTCGCTGCGCGAAGCGCCCAAAGACGCCGCGGAACTGGCGATGATCGTTGATCTCATGCGCAACGACCTGGGGCGTGTCTGCGTCGCGGGCACCATGCGAGTCGACCACGCCCGCGAGATCGAACGTCACGGCGCGAGCCCGGAGTCTTCGCTGTGGCAGGCCACCGCCACGATCTCGGGCACCCTCGCGTCGGGGGCTGATCTTGCGGATCTGATCGGGGCGACCTTTCCGCCCGGCTCGGTCACGGGCGCCCCGAAAATTCGGGCGATGCAGATCATCGATGAACTCGAACCCGTCCGGCGCGGGCCGTACTGCGGCGCGCTCGGGTACATCAGCGACAGCGGCGATGCGGCGTTCAATGTGGCCATCCGCACCGCGCTCATCACCGGCTCGCCGGGGGCGTGCCCGGGCGAGTTTGAAGCCTCGCTGCTGGATTATTCCGTTGGCGCCGGGGTGGTTGTCGAGAGCGAGCCGCGCGCCGAATGGCTTGAAACGCTGGATAAAGCCGGTGTGCTGCGCGGGGCTCTTGCGCACGCCGGTCAGATCGAGAGCGAGTCTTCACAAGCCACACAAGCGCCCGCGCCGCCCCAGACCATCACCGTGCCCCCCACCACCTCTTCCGGCATTGCGACCACCGCGCCATGATCGACCGCTTCGCACAGTTCCCCAGGGCGCTCGCCGAGCGCAGCGAGCGCCGCAGACTCGGCCCGGCCGGCACCCCGACATTGCTGGCGCACCCCGACTGGGAAACCCCCGCGCCCGTCGTGCTGTGGATGCACGGCCGCACAGTGAACAAGGAACTCGATCCGGGCCGGTATGTTCGGTGGATCCGCGCCGGCATCGCCGCGTGCGCGGTAGACCTTCCCGGGCACGGTGAGCGGCACGACCCTTCGATGCAAGGCCCCGAGCGTTCGCTCGACATGCTCGCGCAGATGCGCCGCGAGATCGACGGCGTGCTCGAAGCGCTTCGCGCCCCGGAGTTCCACGGCCTCTTTGACCTCTCCCGCGTCGGCATCGGCGGCATGTCGGCCGGTGGCATGGTCACACTGCGCCGCCTGTGCGACCCGCACACTTTCCTGTGCGCCTCGGTCGAGGGAACAACAGGCTCGCTGCGTTCGCTCTACTTCCCAACACAGGAAGAAACCGGCACACGGGCCCCGTGGGCTGTGTCGCACGACCCCGCGGCCGTGGCAGAGGTAGACCCCTCCACCCACCTGAACTCGTGGAGGCCCATCCCCCTGCTTGCGTTGCACTCAGAGGCCGACGCCGTGGTGCCGTGGGCTGGCCAGCACCGTTTCCTCAAGTCGCTGCAAGAACACTATCAGGCCCGCGGCCATGATCCTTCGCTGGTGCGCTGGGTCACCTGGCCCGGCACCGGCGCGCCCCTGGAGCACGCGGGCTTCGGGCGCTACGCCAACGACGCCAAAAACGCGCAGACCGAGTTCTTCCAAACCCACCTGCGCCCCACACCACCGCAGGCGGTCTAAGCCCCCGCGTCAATGGGTTGATGGCCGCCACCCCGCGCCTCACGCCCGCTACGCTCGCCCACGGATGAACTGGCGACGTTTCTACCCCCTGTCAGGGCTGCCCGGCCAGAGTCAACTCTGGGCGTGGATCTCCTACGACGTTGCCAACCAGTCTTTCACGCTGCTCATCAACACGCTCCTCTTTTCGATCTTCTTCACCACGATCGTCGTGCAGGGGGATCAATCCCTGGCCAACTTCTGGTGGTCGCTCACCTTCGCGACCAGCATGGTGCTCACCACGCTCGCCTCCCCGCTGGCGGGGGCCATCTCGGACGAACGCGCCTGGAAGAAGGAAAGCCTGGTGCTCACCGGGCTGATCTGCGGCGTGCTCACGTGCGCGCTGGGCCTTGTGCAGCCGGGTCAGATCTGGCTGGCCATGCTCATCTACATCCCCGCAAACTTCGCCTTCGCCATCGGCGAGAACTTTCTGGCATCATTCATGCCGGAACTCTCTGAGCGCAAGCACTTCGGCAAAGTCTCGGGTTTTTCGTGGGCGTGCGCCTACGCCGCCGCGCTGCTGCTGCTGGTGCTCACCGCGGGCGCGATGCACCTCTTCAAACTCGAAAGCCCCGACGCCTGGCGGCCTTTCTTCGTCTTCGCGGGCTTGTGGTTCATCGCGTTCATGATTCCCACGATTTTCGTGCTGCGGGAACGCGCCCGGCCACGCCCAAGCGGGCGCAGCGTCTGGGCCGCCGGGTTCGTTCGTCTGGGCGAGACCATCCGGCATCTGCGCGGCTTCAAAGACCTCGCGCTGCTCATCCTTGCGTCGCTGCTCTACGGTACGGGCATGTCGGTAGTCGTCTTCTTCGCGGGCATCATCGCGTCAGACTTCGGCTTTCGAGATGTTCAACTCGTGATGTTTGTGGGGGTCATCACCGCGACGGGCGTTCTGGGCACGCTGGTGCCCACCATCCTCCAAGACCGCCTGGGCCACAAACGCACGGTGGTGATGCTGCTCATCGTGTGGACGCTGACCACCCTGGGCCTGGCCTTCTTCGCCTGGCTGCGCGCCCGAGCCCCCGACCCATCCTCTCTCCCCCGCTGGCCCATCTGGCTGGCGGGCAACCTACTGGGGCTTGGCCTGGGCTCGCTGGGGTCGGCCAACCGCGCGTTTGTGGGTTTCCTCACGCCGCGCTCGCGATCGGGCGAGGTCTTCGGCATCTGGGGCATGGTCTTCAAACTCGCCGCGGTCCTCACCATCCCCTTCGCGATCGTCAAGGATCTCATGGGCACGCCCCAGGCGCTTGTCGTGCTGGCGTTCTTCATCGCCGCGGGGCTTGCCGTCACCCTGCTCATCGATGTCGATCGCGGCGTGAAAGCGGCAAACGACTACGACGCGTCTTTTTCCGACGGCGCGGCGAATACGCTCACACCATGTCCGCCCCACACCAACCTCCCCCCGGACGCCCCCCACGTCCCCCACAACCCCCACACCCCCCACGGGCCCCCGCCGGGCCAAGAACCCCGCTGACACCCCCCCCCAAGCCCCCCGTGGCACGCCTGAGCCACGTTCCCACGGCCCAGGGCCGCTACGGCCAGTTCGGCGGTGTGTATGTGCCCGAGACGCTGCACCACGCGCTGGCCCAACTCGAAGAAACCTATGAACGCATCCGCCATGACGGGAAGTTCTGGGATGAACTCACCCACCTGCTCAAGACCTTCGTGGGCAGGCCCACACCGCTGTACGAAGCCCAGCGCCTCACCTCGCACGTGCGCGGGCGAAGCGGTCGCGGCAAGGGCGCGGCCATATGGCTCAAGCGTGAAGACCTGGCCCACACCGGCGCACACAAAATCAACAACACCATGGGGCAGGGGCTGCTCGCCGTGCGCATGGGCAAGAAGCGGATCATCGCCGAGACGGGCGCGGGGCAGCACGGCGTGGCCACGGCCACCGCGTGCGCCCACCTGGGCCTGCGCTGTGAGGTTTACATGGGCGCGGAGGATGTCCGGCGCCAACGGCTCAACGTCACGCGCATGCGCCTGCTGGGTGCCAAGGTGATCGAGGTTGAATCCGGCTCGCGCACGCTCAAAGACGCCACCAACGAGGCCATGCGCGACTGGATGGGCAGCGTGGAGCACACGCACTACATCATCGGCAGCGTGGTGGGCCCCCACCCCTTCCCCATGATCGTTCGAGACTTTCAGAGTGTCATCGGGCGCGAAGCCAAGGCGCAGTCGCTGCGACTCATGGGAAAAATGCCGGATGCGGTCGTGGCGTGCGTGGGCGGCGGGAGCAACGCCGCGGGCATTTTCTACGACTTCATCGATGATTCGGGTGTGCGGCTGGTGGGCGTTGAAGCGGGCGGGCGTTCGGCCTCACCGGGCGAGCACGCCGCGCCGCTTACTTACGGTGCGCCGGGTGTTCTTCACGGTTCCCTCAGTTACGTGCTGCAGGATGAGTCTGGCCAGACAGCCGCGGCGCACTCGTGCTCGGCGGGGCTGGATTACCCCGGCGTGGGGCCCGAGCACTCCTACTGGAAAGACGCAGGGCGGGTTTCATACACCAGCGCAACCGATGATGAAGCGCTGGATGCATTCACGCTCCTGGCCCGCACAGAGGGGATCATCCCCGCGCTCGAAACCGCCCACGCGATCGCGCACGCCCTGCGGCTGGCCGGAGAGATGTCCGGCGAGCAGAACCTCGTCATCAACCTCTCTGGGCGTGGCGACAAGGACGTGGACGAGGCCTCGCGCCTTCTCTCCCTGCGAGCCGACCAGAACGCACGCGGCGCACCCGACAACGGGGCGCACAGGGCCTGAGCGCCCCGCGGCGTGGCCGGGGGCTGCACACCGCACGGGATCATGGCTGCTCGCTGAGCCTGGCCACCAGCGCGCCCGCGGCCGGATCGCCCGCGCGCTGCGCCCGCTGCGCGTACCGCAGTGCGCCCGCGTGCTGGTCGGCCCGCTCGAGCCACAGCGCCGCCTGCATGGCCCACTCGGCATGTGCGGGGTCTGAGTCAGAGGCCCTGGCGAAGAGCATCGCCGCTTCCATCGGCTGTCGGCGCAGCCCGTAGCACTCGGCCATGGTCTGCATCACGCCGGGCTCGCGCTGCGAGGCCTCGTCCAGCGCGGACAGCAGCACCAGGGCTTCATCGACCTTTCCTTCCCGCTTGAGCACGCGCGCCTCGATGAGCCGCCAGAGCACGCGATCCGGCTCCAGAAGCCTGGCCCGCTCGATGTGCTGAAGCGCCAGCCCGCCCTTGTTCTCTCGCAGCGAGACCTCGGCCAATGTGCCCCACACCGTTGCGTTTTCAGGGTTCAGGCGACCGGCGAGCAGCAGGTTTTTCTTGGCCTGTTCGGTCTTCTCGGCGCCGCCGATCTTCAACTGAACCTGGGCCAGGAAGAGGGGCGCGCGCCAGTCTGCCTTGTCCGCGCTCTGGGCCGCCACGTAGTGAGCCTCGGCCTGAGTCAGCCGGCCCGCCATGCTCGACACAGTGCCCGCCGCCATGCGCACGCCATGGTCAGAGGGTGCCAGCGCCGCCGCACGCTCGAAGGCCGCCACCGATTCTTCCAGTCGCTGCAAGGCCAGCAGCACCTCGCCGTGCTCGACAAAGAGGGATGCCTCTTCGGGATACTCCTTGATCGCCGCGGCGAGAATCGTGTCTGCCTTCTGGTATTCGCTGTCCCGTTTGAGCGAGACGACCGCGTTGAGCACCTCATCCAGCGTCTGACCCGAACGCTTCCCTCCCGCAGCGGCGGCCTCTTGTGCCGCGGGCCCCGGCCGCAGCGCCACGAAGACCATCACCGCCGCGCCGACAAACAGGGCCCCCACCAGCAGCAGCCTCGCGGCGGACCCTGTGGTTGTGTTGTTCACGCTGGTCATCTCGTGGTACCGAATCCTTCCATCTCTCCCGTCACGCCATCACTCACCGGGGAACTGCCCCATCGCTTGCTTACACTCAGCCGATGGAGCCCAACGAAACCGTCACCAACGCCCCCGCCAAGCCTGATGGATCGACTGTTGCGGGCGATGAACTTCCGAAACAGTACCGCCCCACCGAGCACGAGGGACGAATCTGGGCCCGCTGGATCGACGCCGGCGCCTTCCACGCCGATCCCGGTCGCGTGCTGCGCGGCGAGGCACAGCCTTACACCATCCTCATCCCGCCGCCCAACGTCACCGCCGCGCTTCACCTGGGCCATGCCCTGAACAACACCCTGCAAGACATCCTCGCGCGCGTCCACCGCATGAGGGGGTTTGAAACGCTCTGGATGCCCGGCACCGACCACGCGGGCATCGCCACGCAGGCCGTGGTCGAGAAACGGGTGTGGAAGGAAGAAAAGAAGCGCCGCACCGACTTCGCCCGGGATGAGTTCGTCGCCCGCATCCAGGCATTCAAGGACGAGTACGAGGCCACGATCACCAATCAGTTGCAGAAGATGGGGTGCTCGTGCGACTGGGCCCGCCAGCGCTTCACCATGGATCCCGTCTGCGCCCGCGCGGTGCGTGAAGCCTTCTTCAGGCTCTTCAGCGACGGCCTCATCTACCGGGGCAAGCGCCTGGTGAACTGGGACCCCGTGCTTCAGACCGCCGTGGCCGACGATGAGTGCTACGACGAAGAAGTCAGTTCGCATTTCTACTACCTGCGATACCCCCTGGTTCACGCCCACGGCCCGACCACCCAGCGCGAACGCGAACAGGGCATCGCCCCGCCGCAAGACGCCGTGCCCGTGACATGGTCTGAACTCGCCGCGCGCGGCTACCCCAACGCCGAAAGGCACCCGGCGGAAGACCAGGCCTGGGTCACCGTGGCCACCACGCGGCCCGAGACGTACCTGGGTGACACCGCGGTGGCCGTGAACCCGCACGACCTGCGCGCCAAGCCGCTGCGCGGGCTGCACGTTGAACTCCCGCTCGTGGGGAGGGTCATCCCCATCGTCGAAGATTCCTACGTTGTTCTGCCCTCTCGCACGTCGCCGTATCACCCCGAGTTCGCCCCGGGTCAAGTCGCAGAGGAGGCCGACGACGGCACGCCCGAAGACCCCAAGGCGAAGTTCGCCACGGGTTTCCTCAAGGTCACCCCGGCGCACGACCCCAACGACGCGGAGATCGGCCACCGCCACACCCTGGCGGCCATCAACATGATGTCCCCCGATGGCCGTGTTTCAGACAAGCACGGTCTGGCCGACATCGGCGATGCGCACATTCTGGTCGGCAAGACCATGGCCGAGGCGCGGTCGCTGGTCATCAAAGAGTTCCACGCGCGCGGCCTGCTCGAAGAAACCCGCCCCTACAGCCACTCGGTCAAACACTCCGACCGCAGCAAGGCCGTCATCGAGCCTTACCTCTCTGACCAGTGGTACGTGAAAGTCACCGACCCGCGCCTGGCACAGGCTGCCAACGAGGCCCTGGTGCCCGAACAGCGGACGGCCGCTGGTGGCATAGGCATGGAGTCCGCTTCTTCAGGCGGCACCACATCAAACAACACCCTCCGCTTCTACCCCGCCCGATACGCCAAGACGTACGAGCAGTGGCACGACAACATCCGCGACTGGTGCATCTCGCGCCAACTCTGGTGGGGGCACCGAATCCCCGTGTGGAGCAAGCGCGGCGTCACCCCAGAAGACAAAGAGCGGCTCAAGCTGATCCTGAGTGTCTCGTACGACCCGTTCACCGACGACTCTCAGGCCATGGCCTTCCAGTGCGTCAAAGAACCGCAAGGCACCGAAACCCTGCACTGCTGCGTTCGCTCGCCCGACCACCGCGAGATCGGCCTGCTCGAGGCGGAGGGCTTTACCCAAGACCCCGACGTGCTCGACACCTGGTTCTCTTCGGCCCTGTGGCCCATGTCCACCATGGGCTGGCCGAACCCCGCGCAGGCCGCGAGCGACACCGGCGACCCCTCCACCGCGCACCTGCTGCACGCCTTCAACCCCACCAGTGTGCTCACCACGGCGCGCGAGATCATCACCCTGTGGGTGAGCCGCATGGTGATGTTCAACCGTTACCTGATGCCGCGGGGCTGGGGCAACCGCACCGACGCCCCGCAACCCCTCGAACCGGGCGGGCAAGGGGCCGGCCCCATCCCCTTCCACGATGTCTTCATCCACGCCGTCATCCAGGACGGCGAAGGGCGCAAGATGTCCAAGACGCTTGGCAACGGGGTTGACCCACTCGACATCATCGATTCTCACGGCGCCGACGCCATGCGCTTCACCCTCTGCCAGATGACAACGCAGACGCAGGACGTGCGCATGCCCGTCGTGCGCGACAGCAAGTCGGGCAAGAACACCAGCCCCAAGTTCGACATCGGCCGAAACTTCGCCAACAAAGTCTGGAACGCCACCCGATTCACGCTGGGCATGCTCGCCGGCCATGAATCCCCCGCATCCCCGGCCCGCCCCACCGACCTCCCGAGCCAGTGGATGCTCTCTCGGCTGGCGGCCGGGGTCGAAGCGTGCAACACCGCGCTGGCGCAGTACGAGTTCAGCGAGTATGCCCAGCACCTCTACGACCTTGTCTGGCGCGATTTCTGCGATTGGTACCTCGAAGCCGTCAAGCCCACCATCGGCACCGACGCCGCGCAGCGCACCGCGCTGGCCAACATCCTCTCGTCACTCCTGCGGCTGTTGCACCCGGTGCTTCCCTACATGACCGAAGCCGCCTGGGAACACCTGGGGGGGCGCACCTTCGGCAACGTCCCCGGGCTTCACCTGCACGCGCCCCGCAAGCGCGGCCTGCTCTGCACCGCGGGGTGGCCCGTCTGCGAGCCCTCCCTGCGCGACGCGGCCGTGGAGCAGCGGTTCAGCCGAATTCAGTCGCTCGTTGCGGCCATTCGCGAAGTTCGTGCAGCGCAGAATGTTCCACCCAAGCGGCGCATCACCCTGCACACGCCCGCGGGCATCCCCGCGTGGCCCGCCGACGAAGCCTCGCTCATCGCGACCTTTGCCACCATCGGCCAAACAACCGAACAACCTCCTTCCAAAGGGGGCGTGGCGATCACGTTCGAGGCACAACCCTACGCCGTTTCTGATCTTGCGGACGCTTCTGAAGACGCCGGAGAAGCCGAACGGGCCTTTCTGTCGAAACGTAAGGGAGACTTGGCGAAGGAGATCGCCACCTACGAAGGCCGACTGGCCAACCCCGGATACGCTCAGAAAGCCCCCCCGGCGATGGTCCAGGAGACCAAAGACAAACTCGCCAAGGCACAGGCCGAACTCGCGCTGGTGCTTACCAAGTTGGAGGAACACGGATGATCAACCGAGCGCTGCACCTCTTTGGCGGAATGCTGCTCCTCTCCGCCGTGTCGTGCAGCCCGCGTGATCAGGTCACGGGTTCGCCGGCCGTCGTGACGGAAAATAAAGCGGGCGCCGGTCCCGCCACGCCTCTCTACGCCGCGCCGCTGGTGATGCACGCGCAGCCCTGGACGCTCGAAGGCCCCGACGGAAAACTCATCACCACCAACGCGTACCGCCTCTACACCACGTCAACCAAGTCGTTCATCGTCGACAACCTCCCGCCCTTCCTCGAATCGGCGCTCGCGCACTACACCAGCGTGCTGGGCCACCTGCCGCTGCCCACGGAGCCGCTCGAAGTCTACGTGATGGACACGCGCCCCCAGTGGGAGCGCATGACGCAGCGCTTCATGGGCGAGCAGGCCCACATCTACCTGCGCATCCAGAAGGGCGGGTTCACCAGCAACGGCCGCGCCATTCTCTACGACATCGGCCGTCGCGACACCTTCGCCATCACCGCGCACGAGGCGTGGCACGTCTACACGCAGCGCACCTTCAAGAACCCCCTGCCGGTCTGGCTTGAAGAAGGCCTGGCCACGTACATGGAGGGCTTCCGCTGGGACACCCAGTCTGAAGAGCGCCCGCGCTTCCTGCCGTGGGCAAACTTCGAACGATTCGATCAACTCCGCTGGGGCGTTCGCGCCGGCCGGCTGATGCCCCTGGACACGCTCGTGCAGAGCACGCCGCAGCAACTCATCAGCGACGACCTCAACTCCGCGCTCTTCTACTACGCCCAGGTCTGGGGAATCGTGCACTTCCTCGCCGAAGGCGCCGACGGCAAATACCGCGCCCCCCTCTTCGAACTCATCTCCGACGCCGCGCACGGCCGGCTCGTGCCGCGAATCCAGCGTGAGCACGGCGGGCGTGCGGCCAGCGCCTACCTCACCCGCAAGCGCGGCGTTGACCTGTTCTCGATGTACTTCGGCGTGAGCGCCACCGCGATGGAGGCCGAATACCAGGCCTTCGTGCAGCACATCACGACAACAGGCACCAGGCAGCACATCTGGCAGGGGCTCTCCCCGCTCAAGCCCGCGCCGACCTTCGCCCCCCGCGAGCGGGGGCGATAAGCACCGTCGTTCAAGGCGCTTTCGTTCTCGCCGGCCCGTTCAGTCTTCATCCGGGCCGGGCATGGGCACGTTCTCAATTCCCAGCACCTTGGCCAGGCGGTCGGTCAGGTCGTCGGCCGCGTTGCTCTTCACAACGGGGCGGGCCAGAATCTCCTGAACCGCGCCGGGGATGTTGTCCGAGAGAATCGTCGGCGCGCCGCTGCGCGTCGCGATCACGTGCGTGTATCCCAGGCCCGTGGCCAGTTTCTCCGCTTCTTCAAGCACTCGGGCGTACGCCCCCGCGACCTGCTGCGTGTTCTGACGCTCGATGAGCGTGCGGGCCTCGGCCTCGATGCGGGCAAACTCGCGGTTCGTCTCGCCGAACTGTCTGTCGAGGGCTTTGAACCGCTCGCTCTCGGGGCGAAGGTCCTGCGCCTCGGCCTGCATCTTTTCAAGCGCCTCGGCCAACGGTTGCAGCCGCTTGTTCTGCTCGGCCTGCATCGCGTCGCGTTCCTGCGTGTAGGGCTCGGTGGTCACCAGCCGCTGCACCAGCGAGAGAATGTCCACGGTCGCCAGGCGGATCGCGTCCATCGGCGCCACCACGCCCGGCGCGTTCGACGCCGCCGCAGGCTCGCCCGGCCCACGCCACCCAAGCCCCGCGGCCAGCGCCAGGCCGATCCCGCCGTAGACACACACGCGTTCAAACTTTCTCATGGCTGGCTCTCGCATGATCCTGTGGGTTCAACCTGTCCGTCCGATCGGCCCGGAAGACCCCGGCCCGGCCGGGGTTGGCCCAAGTATACCGGCGAGCGGCACACCAAGGCCGCTCATCCCTCTCGCCGCGTGTAGCGATACACCACGCCGCGCGCCGAGAGTTCGGCCATGATGTGCTCGACCATGCCCGGGGTGTCGGCCAGCGTTTCGGGCGCGTGCACACCCGGCTCGCGGAACCGGCCCGCCAGAATGGCCCTGGCCACGATCGCGCAGGGAAAGGCCGTGGTGCGCGACATGCTCGTCGCGCCGCTGGCCTTCTCGTAAAAATCAAGCAGGTCCCACGTGTGCGACTCGCGTGCGCCGCCGCGCACGCCCGTGGCGGTTACGCGCATCACCGTGAGGTCTTCCTCGCCCGGGGCGTATGTCCACTTGGGGAAGAGCAGGGCACTGGTGACATCCAGCGGCCGCACCTTGGCCCCGCCCACCTCGATTGTTTCTTTCGAGAAGAGCCCGGTCTCTCGCATCACGCGCATCAACGCGATGTGCCCGGGGTAGCGCAGCGTCTGCTCCTTCATGGTGGGCACGCCGAAGCGCTTCCCCACCGTTTCGATGAGGCTGCGCAGCCCGTCGGTGTTGAACGCCTCGAGCGTTCCCACGCCCTCAAAGTCCATGAGTTCGGGCTCAGAGAGGGCCTCTTTCACCACCACCCTGCCACCCTCAACCAGACGCGCGGGGCGTGTATATTCCTCGATCACGTCGGCCGGTGCAAAGCCCGCCTTGTACTCAAACGGCCACCGCCGCTCGCGCGGCAACCCGCCGACATAAATCTCGATCTTCTCGCACGAATCGAGCATCGCCGCGCCTTTGGCCGCGAGGATGTTGCTCATGCCCGGCGCCACGCCGCAATCGGTCACCGCCGTCACACCTTTCGCTCTGGCCCGCGCCGCGAGCGACAGAAAATCCTCTTCCATGAACGAAATGTCGCAGTAGTTCTTCCCCGCGTCGATCACCGCCGACAGCGCCCCATACCCGAAGCGGCTCGACAGCGCCCCCACCACCATGTCGGCCTGCCGCACCGCGTCCATCACGGCCGAGGCCTGCGAGAGGTCCGCCCGGAGCACTTTGACTCGCCCCCCCGCACGCTCGCCCGCGCGCGTCAGCGCCCCCTCGCTGATATCGGCGATGGTCACGTCAAGCCCGGGGTCTGCCGCCAGATCCGCCGCGATCACACTCCCCACCATCCCGGCGCCAAGCACAACAACTCGCGACATATCACCTCCGGCGTCTGCCAACACCCCGCCCGCGAACCCCCGCGGGCCATCGTTGCGCAGAGCATAGCGGCGGCGCACCGTGCCCCACCGTTTCCCCCGTGGCTTCGGCGCGTGTAGCCTTGCGGGTTGATGCACCACGCCCCCGTCATGCCGCGCGAGATCCTCGCTCACCTCGCCCCTTGCCCGGGTCAGGTGTACACCGATGCCACCGCGGGCCTGGGCGGGCATGCCTCGCTCATCGCCCCCCACCTCCTCCCGGGGGGCACCGTGGTTCTGTGCGACCTTGACCCGGGAAACCTGCGGCACGCCTCCGCCGCCGTCAGCCTCGCGGCACCGGGCATCCGCGTGGTTGCCATCAACTCAAACTTCGCGCAGTTGCCCCACGAACTCGCCTCGCGCGGCCTTCACACCGATCTTCTCCTGGCCGATCTGGGAGTGGCCTCGGTGCACCTCGACCACGCCGAGCGGGGCTTCAGTTTCATGCGGGATGGCCCTCTGGATATGAGGCTCAACCCCGAGGCCCCCATGACCGCCGCGGACTTTGTCGCCGGCCTTCCCGAGAACGAACTGGCGCGCCTCATCGCCGAATACGGCGAAGAGCGTGCCGCGAAGGCTGTAGCAAGAAAACTCGTTCAAGAACGGGCCAATGGGCCGATAAACACGACAGCCCGCCTCGCGGCGGTCGTCCGTTCCGTCGTTCGTCCCTCCCCCGGAGGCGTCGACCCGGCCACCAGAACCTTCCAGGCCCTCCGCATCGCCGTCAATGACGAGATCGGAAGTCTGGAAGCGTTGCTGGCCGCCGCCGTTGCCGATGCTTCAAAGGCGGCGCGCGCCGAACCGGGCGACTGGCTTGCCCCCGGCGCTCGCCTGGCTTTCATCGCTTTCCATTCGCTCGAAGACCGTCCCGTCAAACTCGCCATGTCGCAGATCATCGCTCGCGGCGGGCAAGACCTCACCCGCGGCCACGCAACACCAGCCCAGGATGAAGTCTCGGAAAATCCCAGGGCACGATCCGCAAAACTCCGCGCGGTTCGTCTCCCTTCTTGCTCGACGACCGAGAACCATGACGTATGATCTGGCTCTCGATCCCCTCTCCCCGGTACCGCTGCCAACCGGCGCATGGATGCACCGAACGGCACCAGGGACAATCACCGGCCAACGCGCGGCCATCGCCGCAAGGAAGTAGTCAGCCGTGACCAGGGAACTCAAACTCGCGCTTATCGTCGGTGTCATGCTCGTTCTGGGCGTGGCGGTTCTCATCTCCGATCACCTCGCGGCGCAGCGTCGCCCCGACGTTGTGACTGAGATCCCCGAGACCCCTGCGCTCGCCCCGGCACCGCGTTCTCAGCCCACCGGCAACAGCAGCCAGCCTTCCCGCCTGCCCCCCCCGACCGCGCTCGCGCTTCAAGAGCCCGCCTCTGAGGCTCCGCAGCAGGTTGCCGCGCAGCCCGCCCCGGCAACTCAGGAACCCTTGGTGCTCATCACCCAGGTCACCCCCCGCGTCTCCGGCGCGGCCATTCAGGGTGAACGGGCAGATGCGGACCACTCTGAACTCATCAACGAAGCCACCAACCGGGGTTGGAACTACGAATCCGGCCGTCTGCGCCCCCCGCCCCCTGCGATGCTTGTCAGCCAGACTCAAACCGAGAACGGCACCACCCAGCCGCGGCAGGCGTTACCGCAGACCCTCCCCCCATCGCCGGTGACTCAGGTCCCCACGCAATCCCCTACTCAAACCGCACCGGCGGTCATCCACACCGTGGTCGCCGGTGATTCGGCCTTTCGCCTGGCGCAGCGGTACCTTGGCGATGGCCGCCACTGGTCACGTATTGTCGAGGCGAACCCCAAGGCCTTCGGCCCCGGCGGCAGCGTGCAGATCGGCGCCAAACTGACCATCCCCGGTGCCGCGCCGACCACCCGTACCCAGCCCCCCAGCCAGGTGGCCGCGCGCAACACGGGGGACCAGCCCGCCGCCAGGCCCGCAGCCAGGCCCGCCGCCCAGCAAACCAGGGCCCCCGCACCAGCAGCGACCACGAACTACGTCGTGCGCCGCGGAGACACTCTGAGCGGTATCGCCCGCAAGGAACTCGGCGATGCCAGGCGGGCGGGCGAGATCATCGAACTGAATCGGTCGATCATCAAGAACCCGGATAACCTCCCTGCCGGCGCGGCACTGCGCCTGCCTGCCCGGTGATCAAGAGATTGGTGGATTGGAACGGCGGAGAATCAACCAGTGTTCGGCAAACTCCTTCTGGTCGTGGCGACGTGCGGGCTCCTCGGGGCTTGGCTGCTGTCACTCCGCCAGGAGCGGGTGCAGATCAACAGCGAGATCGCCCGCGCGCAACTCCGAGTGAACAAGCAGGATGAAACCCTCTGGCTGCTGCGAGCACGCATCGCCAGACAGGTCACCCCGCGCGAGGTTGAACGCCTCGCCGCCAACATCGGCCCGCTTCACCCCATCATTCCCGGAGACTCTGGCTCCGCGACGCTCTACGCCCTCAACACCTCGACCCCGGCCGCCACCACCGGCGCTCAAGGCGCATCGATCCGCACGGTCTCGCAGCCCAACCCCGCGGGCGCGTCAACCCTCAAACCGGCGCCCAAACCCGCAGCCAAACCCGCCACGAAACCCGCGTCGAAACCCGCCACCCAGGCCAAACCCACGGCCAAACCCCAAAGCACACCTGCCGGCACCAAACCTCCCCCAGGAAAGACTCCCCCGACGCAGGCCAAGCCGCCGGCCAAACGCCCCGCGCCCACTCCCAAGCCCGGGCCCGCGCGCCTGGCCAGCCGCCCCAATACCCGCGAGTAGATCGATGCCCCCCCCGCCCGCCAGATCAGACCGCGCCTTTGGTTGGGTGACGTCGCTCCTGGCAGCGACCACGTCGCTCGCGCTGCTCGCCGTGGTCGGCCGCGTGGCCCAGATCCAGTTGCGTCCCTCCGAAGAACTCAAGGCTCAACTCGCACCCCGCGTGACGGTGAAGAAAGACCTTCCCCTGCGGGGCGACATCACAGACCGGCGCGGGCGCGTGCTCGCCGCGACCCGATTCGCCGAGCGGCTGATTGTCGATCCCACGCTTGTGCGCGACATCGACAAAACCGTTGTTTCGCTGGCCCCGATCATCGGTGTCTCGGCCGAAGAACTCGGCAACCGACTGATCTTCGCCATGGAAGAAAACCGCAGGCGAGAGGCCGCCCTGCTGGCCGCGGGCGCTGCTGCCTCGCCCCAGGGCGATGACGGCGAAGAAGATGACGAGTTCACCACCGCCGAAGAGGGCGCCGCGCCCGCCAAACCCAAGCGAATCATCCGCTATCTCAAACTCAGCGATCACCTCTCCAGCGAGCAGGCCACGGCGGTGCGCGACGTCATCCGCAAAGACAAACTGCGCGGCCTGAGCCTGGAGAAGTGGCCCGTGCGCGAGTTCGTCGGCGGCGTCGAGGCCGGCCCCATCGTGGGCACCATCGGCTGGCTCAACCCCGCGAACCGGAGCGGCGCCGAGAGCCGTTTCCACACTCAACTCTCGGGCAACCCGGGGCGTG
Source organism: Phycisphaeraceae bacterium (assembly GCA_019636615.1). GTDB lineage: Bacteria > Planctomycetota > Phycisphaerae > Phycisphaerales > UBA1924 > UBA2402. Next base: position 76,037 of record JAHBXF010000001.1, read on the forward strand.
TCGGTTTCGTGCGCGACGGCGCGGGCAACCCGCTGTGGATCGAGGCGGGCCTGGTCGATCGTGCACAGCACGGCCGCGACCTCAGGCTCTCGATCGATCTCGAACTGCAGCGCATCGCCGGCGAGGAACTCACGCGCGGCGTCGAAGAGGCCGACGCGCAGGGCGGGCGGATCATGGTCATCGATCCGATCACGGGCGAGGTTCTGGCCATGACGGATGTCTACCGCGATGTCCCGGGCCTGATCGACCTTCCCACGGTGCCCAAGGGGGCCACGCTCAAGCGGGGCGCGATCGTGGCCGAGGGCAACCGCCTGCGAGCCAGCCGCCAGCGCTACCGCGTCATCCGCCCGGATCTTGACGAGAATGGCAACGTGCGTCCCCCGCAACTGGCCCGCAACAGATGCGTGGAAGATGTCTACGAACCGGGCTCAACCTTCAAGCCCTTCGTGTGGTCTGTGATCACCGAACTCGGGCGCGTGAAGCCCACCGATGTCATCGATACCGAGGGCGGACGCTGGATCACCCCGACGGGCAAGCCCATCACCGACGTCACGCGTGCCGCCACCATGACCTGGTCGGAAGTGCTCATCAACTCTTCCAACATCGGCATGATCAAAGGGGCGCAGAAACTCTCCCCGCGCGAGTTTCACGAGGCTGTCAGCCGCTTTGGCTTCGGCGCCCGCACCAGCCTTGGCCTTCCCGGCGAGTCCGGCGGCCTTGTCACGCCCCTCTCACGCTGGAGCGTCTATTCGCACACCTCGGTTGCCTACGGCAACGAAATCGCCGTCACCATCGCCCAGATGGTGCGCGCCTTCAGCGTGTTTGCGCGCCCGGGCGAGTTGGCGGGCACCATGCCCCGCCTGCGGCTTACCGCGCACTCCCCGGCCGATGCCTCCGGTGTGATCTACCGCGTGCTGCCCGCCAGCGTCGCCACGCTGGCCCGCGACACGATGCGCGGCGTTGCCGCCAACATGGAGAACCGCTACGCCAAACCGCCCGAGGGGGGCTGGCGTTACGACATGTTCGCCAAGTCAGGCACCGCCAGGGTTCCGGCGCCTCCCTTTGGCTATCTCCAGCACCAGTACATCACGAGTTTTCTCGCCGCGGGCCCTTCTGAGAACCCCCGGCTGATCGTGCTCGTGGCCATCGACGACCCGGGCCCGGAGCGGGTCCGCACACGCACGTACTTCGGCGCGGCCACCGCCGGGCCGGTCGTTCGCCGTGTGATGGAGCGTTCGCTGACGTATCTGGGCACGCCCCCCTCGCCCCGGCCTGATCTCGCCGCGGTCCAAAGCCGCTGAGCATCGCCCCTATCCGGCGATTCTCGGACCCACATTTGCACCGGTTCTCTCGATTTCGTAGCGCACCCCTCTAGGCGCGCCGCGTGAAACCCTGTATACTTGCTTCGCCCGATCATGTCGACGGGTGGAGAAGGAACTGATGCCGTCCGCGGCACGGTTGACCTGTTGAGAGAGAGATACCCCATGAAGAACATCGCTGCTCTGTGCGTCTGCGCGCTTGCTGGTCTGGCCAACGCCGGACTTGTCCAGCACATCATCGACACCACCCCCGGCGGCGCCACCGTGGATGGGTCCATTTCCGGCGGTGAATATGGCGGTGGCACTTACTTCTTCACCGGCGGCGGCAACCGCTTCGGCGGCACGCTGGGCAATGGGCGCATCTACATGGACAGCAGCGCCAGCGACCTCTACATCGGTCTGCAGGCCGGCGCCAACCTCAACGACAACGTCGTCATCTTCATCGACAGCCGCTCGGGCGGGTTCCTCGATGCCGACATGAACGACACCTCCGACCCGGGCCGCAACCTCTCGAGCAACCTCACCCGCGACGTGAACGACACGTTCGACGCCGCCTTCGTGCCCGATTTCTCCGTCGTCATCGGCGCCTTCGGCATCGTCGTCTTCGAACTCACCAACTCCTCCCACAACTTCCAGATTTACTCGGGCACCTTCACCGGCAACGACCCATCCATCGTTCGCGAGATCTCCATCCCGCTGAGCAACTTCGCCCTCAGCGCGGGCTCCACCTTCAAGTTCTTCGCCGCCTACGGCTCTGACACCAACTTCATGTCGAACGAGACGATTCCCGCGATGAGCGTGAACGACGGCGAGAACCCCGGCTTCGGTGACGGCCTGAGCAGCGTTCACTGGGAAAACTACAACGCCTTCACGGTTGTCCCCGCCCCCGCGAGCCTGGCGCTCGTCGGCCTGGGCGGCCTCTTCGCCGGCCGCCGCCGCCGCTGAGGCACCCCGCAGGCATCTGACACTCACCCCAAACGCCCGCGCAACCCTGCGCGGGCGTTTTTTCATGCCCGCCCCGTGGCACGCTCGAATCGCCCGACGGCGGGTTGCCGCAGGGGCAAGGGGGGGATTACCCTTGTGTCAGGGCCCCGGCCCGCTCACGGCCCCGGCTTTCGGCAGGGGTTCATAGATCCTTTGGCAACGTCACGCTCTCAGCGGAGGGAACCCACATGCAGCCCGCCGGCAACCACCACCAGATCATCGACAGCGAAGAAGCCCGCATCGCCCAGGCCGCCGCCGATGCCGCCGCGAACCTCACCGCCGAGCAGATCGACGCTTCCAAGTTCTACATCAAGCAGCGCTACGAGCGCTACACCGAAGAAAACCACGCGGTGTGGCGCGAACTCTACGACCGCCGCTGGACCGTTCTGGAGCAGCAGGCCTCCAACGTCTTTCTGCGCGGCATCCGCACGCTCAACATGACGCGAGAGCGCGTGCCGAAACTCGACGGCGAGGGGGGCATCAACACATTCCTCAAGCCGCTCACGGGCTGGCAGAGCCGCCCGGTTCCCGGCTACCTCCCGCAGAAGGCTTTTTTCGCCTGTCTTTCTCGCCGAGAGTTCCCCACCACCATCACGGTTCGCCCGCGCGAACAGATGGACTACCTCCCCGAGCCGGACATCTTCCACGATGTCTTCGGTCATGTGCCCCTGCACGCCGACCCGGTCTTCGCCGACTTCCTGCAGACTTACGGGCGTGCCGCGCTGCTGTGCAACGACGAAGAGCACATCAAGCGTCTGGGCCGGCTCTTCTGGTTCACCGTCGAGTTCGGGCTCATCCGCGAGGACAGCCGCCTCAAGATTTACGGCAGCGGCCTGATTTCGAGCCACGCCGAGTCTGACTACGCCCTCAACAGCCCCAAGCCCGATCGACGCCCCTTCGACCTCGAACGGGTCTGCGAAACCGACTTCGAGATCGACCACTTCCAGCCGATCTATTACGTGCTCGAGAGTTTCGAACAACTCCGCGACGCCATGAACGAGTACGCCACCCGGGTGCTGGGCATCTCGAAAGCCAAGACCCTCGCGGCATGATCCACCCTTGAGGGGCAGCAACAGGCTCGGACGGCCGGCCCTGCGCCGATGGTGCGCCCGTGGTACACTCGCCGATGCACCCCGGCGAGCCCGTTGCCCACGACCCTGCGGAATCTTCCCCCGCCCGAGCGCCCGCCCCGGACATCGTGCTCCGGCACCAGCCCTGCACACGCTGCTCGTACAACCTCTACGGCCTGCCCATCGACGGCTCGTGCCCCGAGTGCGGCAACGCGGTTTCGCTCTCGCTGCGGGGAGACTTCCTCCAGCACGCCTCGCCCGAATACCTGAGCACGCTGCGCTCGGGGCTGACAACCGTGCTCTACACCATCCTCGCGATGGTCGCGATGAGCATCCTCGGGGTGCTCTTTCTGGCGATCTTCGCGGCGCTGGGCGGCTTGAATGCTCAATGGTTCTCTTCGAGGAACATTGAGTCACTTTCCGGGCTCGTTTCACTCGCGCTCTACGGCATTCTCTTCGCCGGGTATCTGAAGTTGACCGCGGTTGATCCCGGCTACCAGGGAATCGAAAAACCCAGCAACTCCCGCAGGACCCTTCGCGCCATCGTCCTTGCTCAGGCCTTCATCAAAGCCTGTGAAGTTGGGTTGACCTTCTTCGTCAGCGCCAATATTCAGACCGGCAATGCCGGGCTTTCCTTCGGGATCTTCTCCGGCGTCATCGGCCTGGCGGGCTACATCCTCTGGGCGGCTCACCTCTACGTCATGATGCGGTATGTGCGGTGGCTGGGCGGGCGTGTGCCCGACCAGCACATTCTCCGTCGAACCAGGACGTACATGTGGCTGCTCCCCGTGCTGAGCACGGTGGGCGTGATGATCGCCATCGGCCCGCTCGTCGCCCTCATCTTGTACTGGAACATCCTCGAACGCTTCAGAAAGCACCTGGTCGCCATCCAAAGCACCGGTCTGCCCGCCGCGCTCAAGGGCGTCAGCCAGTACTGAGCCATCCCCCGAGTGTCGCTCGCAGGTGTGCAATTCCTCGCCGCGACACTGGCCCCCGAACCTCAAGCCCGTAATGATTTACCGAAGGTCTTGGAGGTGGCCCGTTCTCCGCGTGGTGGTGACGCGGCGGATCGGGCGGGGTCGGCGTGCCACCGGCAGCGAAGCGCGGGGCTCTTTCCGAACGTTTGTGACCAGCCGCACCGCCCCGCCCCGTTTCCACACGGCGGCCGGGCATCCGCCGTGATCGCCCCGCCGTCTCGCCCACACGAGCCGCGCCCATGCACCCTGTTTGCCCCACACCACACACGCGATGGCCACCATTTCCTCCTCCCGCTCATCATTCATTCACGGACAGTGGACCGCCAACGACTCGGCCCTCCTCTACGGCATCGCCGACTGGGGCAAGGGCTATGTCGGGGTCAACAGCGAGGGCCACCTCACCGTGCTCCCTTCCAAGGAGCCCGGCAAGCAGATCGACCTCTACGAGGTCATCCAGGGCCTTCGCGAGCGCGGCATCCACACGCCCGTGCTCCTGCGGTTCAACGACATCCTGGCCCACCGCCTGCGTGAGATCCGGCGCGCCTTCAACGACGCCATCAACGACCAGGGGTATACCGGCGGCTATTCGTGCGTCTACCCGATCAAGGTCAACCAGCAGCGCCACGTGTGCGAGCAGATCGCCTCGCTGGCGGTCGAACTGAACTTCGGCCTTGAAGCCGGCAGCAAGCCCGAACTTCTCGCCGTGCTGGGCCTCTCGGCCGGCGCGGGCGGCCCGGGCGTCAACGGCATGCCGATCATCTGCAACGGCTTCAAAGACAGCGAGTTCATCGAGACCGTCATCCTCGCCACCAAACTCGGGCGCAACATCATCCCGGTGGTCGAGAAGTTCAGCGAACTCGAACTGATCGTGCGCCACGCCAAGAAGTACAACGTGCGCCCCAAGATCGGCCTGCGCGTGAAACTCTCCAGCCGCGGCGCGGGCCGCTGGGAGGGCTCGGCGGGCGTGCGCTCCAAGTTCGGGCTGTTCGTCTCCGAGGTCATCAAGGCGGTTGACTACCTGCGTGCCCACGGCATGCTCGACTGCCTCAACCTTCTGCATTGCCACGTCGGCAGCCAGTTGTACGACATCCGCGTGCTCAAGAACGCCGTCAACGAACTGGCCCACATCTACTGCGAACTGCACCAGATGGGCGCCGGCCTCACGATGCTCGACATCGGCGGGGGCATGGGCATCGACTACGACGGCTCGCAGTCAGCCTGGTCGAGCAGCATCAACTATACCGTGCAGGAATACGCCGCGGACGTTGTCTACCGCATCAAGGCCGTCTGCGACGACAACAGCGTGCCCCACCCCACCATCTTCAGCGAGTCCGGGCGGGCGATGGTCGCCTATTCCAGCGTGCTCGTCATCGACGTGCTTGGCACCAGCCGATTCGAGGCCGACCCGAACCTGCCCAACGTCGAGGCCGTGATCGCGGCACAGGAAGCCGCGGGCAACGAAGTGCCCCAGCCCGTGCGCGACCTGCTGGGGTGCTACCGCAACCTCACCGACCGCAACATCACCGAGAGTTACCACGACGCCACCCAGGCACGCGACGAGGCCATGAGCCTCTTCTCCCTGGGATACATGTCGCTCCCCTTGCGCGCCATCTCGGAGCAACTCTTCTGGGCCATCGGCCACAAAATCCTCGACCGCTGCCAGAAGCGGGGCGAGGTGCCCGAAGAGTTTGAGGCCCTCCCCGAGGCCCTCTCCGACATCTACTTCTGCAACTTCTCCCTCTTCCAGTCCATGCCGGACTCCTGGGCCATCGACCAGTTGTTCCCCATCTGCCCCATCCACCGCCTGGGAGAGATCCCCACCCGGCGCGGGATCCTGGCCGACATCACCTGCGATTCTGACGGCAAGGTTGACCACTTTGTCGACAAACGCATCGACAAGAAGATCCTGGAACTGCACGAGGTCAAAGACCTGCCCGGCGAAGGGGCGGGTGTCGAGCCCTACTACCTGGGCGTCTTCCTGCTGGGCGCCTATCAGGAGATCCTGGGCGACCTGCACAACCTCCTGGGCGACACCCACGCCGTTCACATCTCCGTCAACGAACGGGGCGACTGGGAGATCACCGAGGTCATCGAGGGCGACACCGTCGAAGAGGTCCTGGCCTATGTGCAGTACGACCCCGAAGACCTCAAGCGGGCCATGCGGCTGGATATCGAGGTCGCCTGCCGCCAGGGCCGCCTCACCCTGGCCGAGGGCAAGAGCCTGCTGAAGTACTACGACGACGGCCTGGAGGGGTATACCTACCTCGAAGAGTGACCCGGCCGCCCGTTGCCGCAAAGGGGCGGCTGCCAGTTCGGCACCCACCCGGACACATCACCCGAGTTGGCATCCCCTTTGGCACCGCCAGAGGGCCCGAGAAGGGGGATCGTTTCTGGCATCCTGATTGCCGGGATAGTGTCGTGGCCCCGGTCACGTTCCATCCCGACTCGGCAGGCGGCAGCGACCATTGCGGGCCCGAGGGGGCCTCGCGCTTCCACCTCATGCTGTCATACGCCGGCTGGCAGCCCGATCCATGGGTTGACCGTCTGCCCCGGCTTCTCGAGCCGATGGGTGTGATCTCGCACCGTGTCGGCAGCGGGCGAGAGGCCTCGGCCCTGATCCGTACAACCCCCATCCATGTCGCGGTGGTCGATCTGGGCCTGCCGCTGGACGAAATGTCCGTGGCCGACGAGTTCGCCGAGGGCGGCCCCCGCCTGCTCGAACTTCTGGCCCGCCTTGATGAACCCCCGCCGGTGGTGGCCGTGAAGCGCAGCCGCACCCACCGAGACGACTCCCGCGAGATCGCCGCCGCGCTGCGGCTGGGCGCCTTCGCGGTGGTCGACCGTCCGCACGACGCGGAGGGCCTGAACCTGATGCTCGAAGTCCTCCGTCGATGCCTCACCCGTCATTACGGCGGGTGCTGGCCGGCCGGCTGACGGGCAGGAGCGCCTAACCCCCCCACGGCGCGAGCGTTCGCGCCGCCGGGAACTTGAGTGGAACGCGGCGGCACGAGCCGTTCGACCGCCGCACAGCACGTTTGGAGAACCTTGAGATGGCAAAGAACACAGTCCGTCCCCTGCACGACAAAATCCTCGTGAAGCGCGACGAAGCCCAGAGCAAGACAGAGAGCGGCATCTACCTGCCCGAGAGCAGCAAGGACAAGCCCAAGACCGGCGTGATCGAGGCCGTGGGCACGGGCGCGCTCAACACCGACACGGGCGAGCGCATCCCCCTGACCGTCAAGAAGGGCGACCGGGTGATCTTCTCCTCGTACGCGGGCACCGAGATCAAGATCGACGGCAACGAACTGCTCATCATGAGCGAGGACGACATCCTGGCCGTTATCGACTGACCCCCTCGCCACACAGAGCAGCCCATGAGCCCGGACCAACTCCGCACCGCACTCCGAGAACTCAACGGCGAGCGCGACTGCGCCTTCGTTTTCTTCGGCATGTCTACCGGCGAAGCGGCCCTGCACGTCCAGAACGCCATGCTCATCCCCGACGAGCCCGACCACCTGGTCAAGGTGACCGACGGCAAGAGCGTCTACATCGTCGACGCCGAGCGCGTCGTCTGGATCCGCATCGGTCTTGGCCACAGCCACTCTGTCCCCGTGCGGCCCTGAGAGCCCCGCCACGGCCAACCCCCGCAAGGCCCCGCTGAGCGGCGAAGAGAGATCCCCGCCCGTCACCCCGGGCGAGCACCAACCCACCAACCACCCGCCCGCGGCACACACCGTCGGCGGCGCACGACAGCACCGTCACAAGAAAGGCAACACATGGCAGCCAAATCCATCGCGTACAACACCGACGCCCGCGAGCGCATCCTCCGCGGCATCCAGAAACTCTCGCACGCCGTCAAGGTCACGCTGGGCCCCTCGGGCCGCGTCGTCGTCCTTGAAAAATCCTTCGGCGCCCCCACCGTCACCAAGGACGGCGTCACCGTCGCCAAGGAGATCGAACTCGAAGACCAGTACGAGAACCTCGGCGCCCAGATGATCAAGGAAGTCGCCACCAAGGCCTCACGCGACGCCGGCGACGGCACCACCACCGCCACCGTCTACGCCGAGGCCATCTTCTCCGAGGGCCTGAAGGTCATCACCGCCGGCGCCAACCCCAACATGGTCAAGCGCGGCATCGACCAGGCCGTCGGCGCCATCGTTGAAGAACTCCGCAAAATGTCCAAGAAGGTTGAGAGCAGCAAGGAAATCGCCCAGGTGGGCACCTGCTCGGCCAACCAGGACAAGGAAATCGGCGACATCATCGCCAAGGCCATGGACAAGGTCGGCAAAGACGGCGTGATCACCGTCGAAGAGGGCAAGAGCCTCACCACCGAGGTCGAACTCGTCGAGGGCATGCAGTTCGACAAGGGCTACCTCTCCCCCCACTTTGTCACCAACCCCGCCACCATGGAGACCACCCTCGACAACCCCTACATCCTCATCTATGAGAAGAAGATCTCCAGCGTCAAAGACCTCCTGCCCGTGCTGGGCAAGATCGCCGAGAGCGGTTCGAGCCTGCTCATCATCGCCGAAGACATCGACGGCGAAGCACTGGCCACCCTCGTGGTGAACAAGATCCGCGGCATCCTCAAGGTGTGCGCCGTCAAGGCCCCGGGCTTCGGCGACCGCCGCAAGGAGATGCTCCAGGACATCGCCGTTCTCACCGGCGGCAAGGCCATCATGGACGAACTGGGCATCGATCTTGAGAAGGTCGAACTCGCCGACCTCGGACGCGCCAAGAAGGTCAGCGTCGACAAGGACAACACCACCATCGTCGAGGGCGCCGGCAAGACCAACGACATCAAGGGCCGCGTCGAGCAGATCCGCCACCAGATCGAGAACTCCACCTCTGACTACGACCGCGAGAAACTCGAAGAGCGCCTCGCCAAACTCAGCGGCGGCGTGGCCCAGATCAACGTGGGCGCCGCCACCGAGGTCGAGATGAAGGAGAAGAAGGCCCGCGTCGAAGACGCCCTGCACGCGTGCCGCGCGGCCGTCGAAGAGGGCATCCTCCCCGGCGGCGGCGTCTCCGTGCTGCGTGCCCGCAAGGCCATCGATCGCCTCCGCAAGAAGGCCGAGGGCGACGAGCGCAGCGGCATGGACATCGTCTTCCGCGCCCTCTCGGCCCCCATCAAGCAGATCGCCGCCAACTGCGGCCTTGACGGCTCGGTCATCGCCAGCAAGGTCGAGGAAAACGACGAGGTTTCCTTCGGCTACAACGCCCTCACCCACGAGTTCGGCGACCTCATCAAGATGGGTGTCATCGTTCCCACCAAGGTCGAGCGCGTCGCCCTTCAGAACGCCGCGTCGATCAGCGGCCTGCTCCTCACCACCGAGGCGGCCATCGTCGAGATCAAGGACAAGAAGAAGTCCGGCGGTCACGACCACGACCACGGCGACATGGACTATTGATCCATCGCTGAACGCTGAAACCACTTACTACTGACACAGCCCCGGGCCATGGCCCGGGGCTTTTTGGTGCGCCCTGAGCGTTCACACCGGCGCGTAAAAGCCGCCCCCCAGATCCTTGATCTTCCCCTGGCGCGCCAGTTCCTGCCACACCGCCCGCGGGAAGGTGTTGGGCGGGATGATGCCGATGTTGCCCACGTTCTTCCCGCCCGTCATCGGGCGCGAGGCCCCCAGTTTGGATTCGTGGTCGAGTTTGGTCAACTTGTGCCGCTTCTTGAAGGCCGTCAGCGCCCTCTTGAGTTCCTCGGGATCAATCGTCGGGGGCAGCGGCGCCGCCCGCGGCTCGCCCTGCTGCTCTCCCTGCTGTTCTCCCTGCCGGCCCGCCTGTTGCTCCTGGTGCATGCGTTCTCCTTGTGACGCACTGTATCGCACACGCCGGGAACCCACCCCCATCGCACGCTCCCCCGCGTGACGGAAAGACGTACAGTCGCGCATCCACTGTCACGCCATGCGCACAGCCTGCTTCATCCCCGGCGCGTTCTTTCTGCTGCTCTGCGGCTCAGGGTGCACCGGTTCCGACGTGGGCGAGCCCGCCCCGCACGTGCCGCTGCCCATCGTCGGCCTTCCCTGCGAAGGGTGCGAAGGTGTGTTTCAGGGCCTGCCCGGCGAACTCACGTCGCACACCCGCATCGCGCCCGAGGGTGAGCACGGCCAGCCGCTGAGAATCGAAGGCGTTGTCACCAACGAGCGGGGTCGCCCGGCGCGCGGCGTCATCGTCTACGCCTATCACACCGACGCCGCGGGCCGATACCCGCCCCACCCGGACTTCCGCAGCGGCGCGGCCGCCGACCACGGCCGCCTGCGTGCGTGGGCCATCACCGATTCCGCCGGCCGCTACCGCTTCGACACGGTCATGCCCGCCCCATACCCGCAGCACGACACGCCCCGCCACGTCCACATGCACATCATCGAACCGGGCCGATGCACGTATTACATCGACGACCTGCTCTTCGCCGACGATCCGCTGCTCACGGCGAGCCGGCGTGCCGCGCTGGTCAACGGGCGCGGCGGGGATGGTGCCGTGGTTGAACCTGAGCGGGATGATTCTGGCACGTTGATCGCCACACGCAACATCCGGCTGGGCGCGGGCATCTCGGGGTATCCCCCTCGCCCCGAGCCACCAACCCCGCAACGCCCTGAGCCCGCCCCAGGCCCATGAAGCGTCACACGCACGCGGGGAGATGGGCTCACGCCCGGGCGGGCTCGAAGGTGTAGACCTGCGCCGAACGCGCCGGGACATACAGCATGACGTGCGGGCCGACGTCATCGCGCTGCGCCGGCGCCTGCTCACCCGCGGCGACGAGCCCGTGACCATCGAACTCGGTGGCATCCGAGTTGAGCACCATGCGCCAGCCGCCGCGCTCGTCGCCTCTGGGCGAGGCGATGCGCAGCGCCGTGGCCGAGCGTGTGGGATGCCAGTTGAAGACAAAGAGCAACCCGCCGCGATGAAAGGCAAGAATCTTGTCCTCTTCGTGCACGTACAGCAGGCCGGCCTGGGGCGCTGCCAGCAGGGCGTGTGCCCCGTCGAGCCCCACCATCGCGCGGTCGAAGGCGCCGAGCCCGGCGTAGCGCAGGTCTTTGCGCTCGCTCAGCGACCACTGCCGGCGGCAGTAATGGAACGACCACTGATTGCCCTCACGGGGGAAGTCGATCCACTCCGGGTGCCCGAACTCGTTGCCCATGAAGTTGAGCCACCCCTCGCCGCCCAGCGCGAACGTGACGAGGCGGATCATCTTGTGCAGCGCAACGCCCCTGTCAACGACGAGGCTGCGCGAGGCGCGGCTCATGTTCCAGTACATCTCCTGGTCCATCAGCCAGAAGGCGATGGTTTTATCGCCGACCAGGGCCTGATCGTGGCTCTCGCAATAGGCGATGTGGCGCTCCATGTGCCTGCGGTTGCACAGCGTGCCGAAGATGTCATCCATGCGCCAGTCTTCGTCGCGGACGTCGCGCAGAAGGCGAATCCAGAAATCCGGCAGCCCCATGGCCAGCCGAAAATCAAACCCGATGCCCCCTTCCGCCGTGGGGCGGCAGAGGCCGACCATGCCCGAAACATCCTCGGCGATCGCCAGGCACGACGGCCGCACGGCGTGGGCCAGGTCGCAGGCCAACTGCAGGTACACCACCGCGTCATCATCCACGCCGTGACGCAGATAGTCGTCGTACGACCCAAAGCCCTGCCCCAGCCCGTGGTGCTGGTACATCATGCTGGTGACCCCGTCGAAGCGGAACCCATCAATGTTGTACTCTTCAAGCCAGTAGCGCACGTTGCTCAGCAGGAACCTCTGCACCTCCCACTTGCCGTAGTCGAAGAGCATCGAATCCCACGCGGGGTGCTCGCCCCTGGGCCCCGCGTGAAAGTACTGGTGGTCTGTGCCGTCGAACCTGTTGAGCCCTTCAACCGTGTTCTTCACGCTGTGGCTGTGCACGAGGTCAATCACCACGGCGATGCCCATGCCGTGCGCCGCATCGACGAGCGCCTTGAAATCTTCCGGTGTTCCAAACCGCGACGACACCGCGAAGAAGTTGCTCACGTGGTAGCCGAAACTGGCGTAGTAGGGGTGCTCCTGCACCGCCATGAACTGGATGCAGTTATACCCCGCGCTCGCCACACGGCCCAGCACGTCCCGCTGGAACTCGGCGAAGGTGCCCACACGCCCTTCCTCCACGGCCATGCCCACGTGCGCTTCATACACGCGCGGCGAGCCGCCCCGCTCAAGCCACGATGGGCGCGCATGCTTCCAGTCATACGCCGGCGGCATCCACACAACGCCCGTGGCGTTCTGGCCCTGCTGGTCAAACTCGACGCGTCGGATATACGCGGGGATGCGGTCGTTCCCCCCCGCGTCAGATCGCACGTGCACTTTCACGCGTGCGCCGTGCGCGATCGCGTCACCCTCGATGAACAGGCTCCACACCCCGAAGCCGTCCCGCCGCATCGGGTGCGAATCGCGGCTCCAGCCGTTGAAATCCCCGGTCAGCGAGAGGCTCTGCGCGCCCGGCGCCCACTCGCGATACCACACGCCGGTGCGCCCTTCGTGCACCCCCCGCGTGAACCCGAGCCGCTCGTGGCCGCGCGCAAACTCAAGGAGTGATCCCTCCGCGCTCTCGATCTTCGCGCGTGCGTCCAGGTACCGCCGATAACGGGCGCGGATGGCGTCTTCGTATGGCCCCAGCCACGGATCATGGTCGATCAGGCCCATACGATCTTTGCGGTCGTTCGCGGTTGTCACGGGGGCACTGTAACCACAGCCCCGCCCCGCTTCCCGCCCGGTTCCCAGCGCTATCCCGCAGGAGGTCGCCTTTGTTCATCCGTCTTGCCGCGCTCGGGGGCCTGGCTGCCACGCTCGCCGCTCAGGCGCAGGTGGTTGTACAACCCTGGCCAATCGGGCCGGGCATGGCGAATGTCACCTCCGTCGCCGCCGCGCCACTCGCGGGGTGGTATGCCACCGGCGCGACAGGCTCCAACACCGTTGAACTGCGCGGCATCACAGGCGAGGCGGTCGCCACGCTCTCGGCGGCGCAGTTGAGCGCGTTGCTGCCTTGGATGAACTTCAACACCGTCGCCGATGGCCCGGCAGCACTCGCCTTCAGCGATTCGGGCCGCCTGCTCTTTGTCGCCGTGCGAGACACCACAAGCGCACCGGACGGGCTGCCGGGAGACGCCATTCTGCGCTACGACACCTTCACGGGCGATGTGCGTGTCTTTGCCCGCGTCGAAGTCGGCGGCTTCAACCCACTACCCCAGCCGTCGCTGGCGCACTTCAAAGGAAGGCTGTATGTGGGCTGGGGCGGCGCGGTGCGGGTGTACCGCGCGGGCGCGAACGACCTTGCCGGCACGCTTCTTTCCACCGCTCCCCTCGGTGCCGCCGCCGACGCCGTATCACTCGCCGTAGACCGCGAGCGCAGCGCGCTGATCGCGGCGGCGGGCGCGGCACTTTCGCGCGCCGTGATCGCCGGCGACTCGCTGTCCTTCTCGCCGCTGGGCACGGTCCCGCACACCGTTCGCGCGCTGACCTACTGCGACCACTGCCTGGCACCCGGCAGCGAAGGCCTCTTCATCGCCACGGCCGCCGGCCCCGGCCTGCCAAGCCTGCTGCGTGCATCGCCGGCCATGGCCGGGGCTCAGGCCGCGTGGAACCCCTCACCTGTCGCGCTGCCGGAACTGAGTCTCACGGCCCTTTCGGCAACCGCTGACGGGGCCCTGCTCGCGGCCGCGACCACCGAGGGCGCCCTTCGAATTCACGACACTGCGGACACTCGGCTCTCGTTCGATGCATGGGTGGCCGACGAGTTTTCGCAGGTGCTCAACCTTGCCACGGCCTTGATCGGGGCGGACGGCTCTGCGGACGGCTGGGTGACCGATGCCGATGTGCAACCGGGTTGGCAGCGGTTCCATCCTGCAACGCCGGATGCCGCGCTGTGGGCCGTGCTCTTGCACATGGCCGAAGAGTCAATGCGGCCCGCCGGCGCGTCGCGCGACATCATCGCGCAGATCTTGAGCCGCTACGCGGGGCGATCGCCCGGCCCATCGCCATCGCGCACGGCGGACGGCATCTTCCGCCACTGGATCGACCCGGCAACGGGTGGGGTCAAGCCCGGGTGGGATCCAGAGTTTGCCACGATGAGCACCATGAAGATCGCGCTGGCCGCGGCGCGGGCCCGCGCGATGTTCCCCGCAGAGAGCCAGATCCGCGCATCGGCCGAAGACATTCTCTGCGGCGTGCACCAGTGGGACGACTATTTCTCCCCGGCAGGCACCGCGATGTACCTCAAGGGCCATGCGGCCGGCGGCCCGGTCGCAGGCACACTCTCGGGTGGGTGGCATGAGGGGCTTCTCTTTGCCGAGCAGGCGGGTGCCTATGGCGGGCAGCGCGGCCAACTCGCCGCGTGGGCCTGGCTCACGCCCACGCTGTGGCCCACGGCCAGTTATGTGGCCGGGCAACCCGTCGTCACGACCTCGCCCAACAGTTTCTCGGCCGCTTTCATCACGCACTACCCGCTGCTCACCGTGCCCGGCTTCAGGGCCGACAGCGGCTGGCGCTCGCACACACGAAACCTCGCCGCGAGCCACGCGGCCTGGATCGACGACAACGGGCCCAGGTGGTACACGGTTTTCTCTGCGGGCACCACCCGGGCCGACTGGGGCGGCTATCACGCCGACAGTCTGAGCAACCACCCCGGCGATGTCTCAACCTTTCCGAGCGTCATCGCCTTTTCGGCGGGGCATTGGCCCAACGCCATCGCCCACGCCGCGGCCGGGTACCACGCCTATCGAACCGGCGCGCGGCAGACGTTCCTCTCGGGCGCATCGGTGCTTTACCGACGTTCGAACATCGACCCCGGATATTCACCAAACTCCGCCGGTCTGCCCGACCTGGCCGTGGGTGCCCTGGCGCTCGCGGGGCTTCTCCAGCCCGGTCTCATCGACGGCATCCTGGCCGGTGGCGCGTACCCGTCGTGCGGGGGGTGCATCGCGGATTGGAACGCGGACGGCGGGGTTGATGGGAGCGATGTTCAGGCCTTCTTCGCCGACTGGGAGACGGGCGACGCCGACGTGAACGAAGACGGGGGCACAGACGGGAGCGATGTTCAGGCCTTTTTCACCTTCTGGGAAGCGGGCTGCTGACAGCCGGATACGGCCGCGCGGCCTATTGCGGGGGCCTTGGCGCGGGTGTGCGGAGACTTGATTCGAGGTAGGCCGCTGTTACTATTCTTCCCCGGAACTGTTCGCGGGAGATGCCGCGCACAACACCGAACAGAACTGAAACAAAGCGACTCTTGAAATATGGAAGAAGAGGAAGAGGCCATCGAACCCCACTGAGCGTGTGCTGAATCGGCGTCGATTCAGCGCCCCGGCCCCCGCTTCGCCATTACTCATATCAATCAACGTTCCCACGCGACGACTCCCGGCGACGTGGCGGCTGTAGGAAGCATCCTTCCACACCGCACAACCAACCGCCCTCCCCACACACCCATCAGTCTCAGCACCCAAGCGTTTCAGAAGGACCAAGCCATGCCCGCCGACCTGTCTCACATCCGCAACTTCGGCATCTGCGCTCACATCGATGCCGGCAAGACAACTGTCTCCGAGCGCATCCTCTATTACACAGGCAAGAACTACAAGATGGGCGAGGTGCACGAGGGCACCGCCACGATGGACTTCCTCGTGGAAGAGCAGGAGCGCGGCATCACCATCCAGTCCGCCGCGACCACCTGCCCCTGGGAGCGCAACAGCCGCGAGTACAAACTGAACCTCATCGACACCCCGGGCCACGTCGACTTCACCATCGAGGTGGAGCGGTCGCTGCGTGTTCTCGACGGCGCGGTCGCCGTCTTCGACGGCAAGGAAGGCGTGGAAGCCCAGTCTGAAACCGTGTGGCGTCAGGCCGACCGCTACAAGGTGCCGCGCCTGTGCTTCATCAACAAGATGGACAAGATCGGCGCCTCCTTCGACTTTTCCTACGGCACCATCAAGACCCGCCTAGGCGCCAACGGCATCCCCATCCAGTACCCCATCGGCCTGGGGCACGACCACAAGGGCGTGGTTGACCTCATCACCCAGCGGGCCTTCATCTTCGAGGGCGACCGCGGCGAGACCGTCACCGAGACCGACGTGCCCGAGGACATGCGCGACACCATCGCCGAGTGGCGCCACATCATGATCGAGAAGATCGCCGAGCTCGACGATCACCTCATGGAAAAGTACCTCGAGGGCACCGAGCCGAGCATCGATGAACTCCGCAAGGCCCTTCGCTCGGCGACCATCGCCCGCCGCTGCAACCCCGTGCTCTGCGGCGCGGCGCTGCGCAACATCGGCATCCAGTTGCTGCTCGACGCCGTCGTCGATTTCCTCCCCGCGCCCACCGAGAAGCCCGAGGTGCAGGGCACCAACCCGCGCGACAAGGAAGAAGCGCTCAGCCGTCCGCACGACCCCGACGCGCCCTTCTCCGCCCTGGTCTTCAAGGTGGTCTCGGACAAGCACGGCGACCTCACCTATATCCGCGTCTACTCCGGCCGCCTGGCCAAGGGCACTCGCCTGCTCAACCCAGGCAACGGCAAAAAGGAAAACTGCTCGCGCATCTACGAGATGCACGCCCAGCACCGCAACGACCTGGAAGAGGTCGGCGCCGGCAACATCGTCGCCGTCGTTGGCATCAAAGACTCCATGACCGGCGACACCCTCTGCGACCCCGACCAGCCCATCCTGCTCGAACGCATGCACTTCCCCGAGCCCGTGATCAGCATGTCCATCGAGCCCAAGACGCAGGACGACAAGCGCAAACTCTCCGACGCCCTCGCCGTCATCCGTCGCGAAGACCCCTCCTTCCGCTCCAACTTCAACGAGGAAACCGGCGAGACCATCATCTCCGGCATGGGCGAACTCCACCTGGAGATCATCCGCAACAAACTCGTCCGCGACATGAAGATCAACGTCAACGTCGGCAAGCCAAAGGTGTCTTACCGCGAGGCCATCACCAAGAAGGTCACCGACGTGCGCGGCCTCTTCAAGAAGCAGACCGGCGGCCGCGGCCAGTTCGGCGACTGCGTCATCTCGCTCGAACCCTTCACCGAGGAGCAGGCCAAGGCCGATGAGATCGATTTCTCCGACAGCATCGCTTTCGAGAACAAGGTCGTCGGCGGCGTCATCCCCAAGGAGTTCATCCCCTCCATCGAGCACGGCATCCGCGACACGGCCACCAGCGGCGTCAAGTTCGGCTACCCGCTCATCAACATCAAGGCCACCCTCACCTACGGCTCCTACCACGACGTCGACTCTTCGCAGGTCGCCTTCGAGCAGGCCGGCCGCCTCGCCCTCCTCGAAGCCGTCGAGAAAGCCGGCCCTGTCCTGCTCGAGCCCATCATGAAGGTCGTCGTCACCGTGCCCAACGATTACCTGGGCAACGTCACCGGCGACATCAACTCCCGGCGAGGCATGATCATCGACACCGAAGACCGCGACCCGGTCAAACTCGTCACCTGCGAGGTGCCCCTGTCTGAAATGTTCGGCTACACCACTTCGCTGCGCGGGATGTCGCAGGGCCGCGCCAGCAGCACCATGGAGTTTCTCGAGTATCGCCAGATGCCCGCCAGCATGATGAAGGAGATTCTCGAAGAACAGCAGGGCGGCAAGGGCGGCAAGAAGTAAGCCCCCGGCCGCACGCTCTCCCCCGGCCAGCCGTTGCCCGGCCTCGCACCCGTTCCCCCCACAGCCCCGCCCGCTCGGCGGGGCTGTTTCTTTCCCGCGACTGTCTTTCCCGCCACCGAGCACCCGCGCCCGGGCTCTCCCACACCGCACACCCGGACGGGCGAGGGCGAAACCTTGCCGGAATTCACTTGCGGGCCGCCTGTTCTCCGTTTACCCTTCTCTTCGGCCCGCCAAAGGCCAGTCAGGAGTCTCCATGGGTCACCGTTACCAGACCATCCTCCTCTTCGGCGCGCCCGGTGCGGGCAAAGGCACGCAGGGCAAAATCCTCGGGCAGGTGCCGGGCTTCTACCACCTCTCCTGCGGCGAGGTCTTCCGCACGCTCGACACGGCCTCCGAACTGGGCAAGACCTTCCTGCAGTATTCCAGCCGCGGGCTTCTCGTGCCCGACGACGTCACGGTGAAGATGTGGCAGCAGAACATGCACGCCCGCACCGTGCTCAGCGACTACAAGCCGCGCGCCGACCTGCTGGTGCTCGACGGCATCCCCCGCAACGTCAACCAGGCCCGCCTGCTCGAGAAGCACGTGAACGTGCTGCTCATCATCCACCTTGTCTGCCCGGACAAAGAAGAGATGATCAAGCGCCTCCGCCGGCGCGCCCTCAAAGAAAACCGCATCGACGACGCGAAAGAAGATGTCATCCGCAAACGCTGGTCGGTCTACGAGAACGAGACGTACCCGGTGCTCGAGCACTACCCGGCATCGATCATCCGCGAGGTCGACGCCACCGGCTCGCCCGCACGCGTGCTCGAGCACATCCTCGAACAGGTTGTGCCCGTGCAGGAAGTTCACTTCAACAACCCCATCACCGGCGAGAAGATCGACCCGCCGTGCCAACTCTCCAACGGGCACCTGGTGACTCCGCAGAGCACAGGGCACGCCACCCCCTCCCCCAACACCCCCGCCACCTCCAACACCCCCGCCAAGCGCGCCGCCCCCCGCGCCAAGGCCCCGGCTCGCAAGAAAACCTCGCGGCGCTGACCATACTCCGGGCCGCGCCGACACAAAGATCCGGCGTCGGCGCTCGGCCGCATCGCCGGGCCGGGATTCGGTTTTCCCGCGCGCCTCTGATCGCGCAGGACCGCATCTCGCACGGCGTTCCGCTCGCTCGCCGACCTTGCCTCGCTCGCCGACCTTGTGGTGCGATACCGAGCACGCCGCGCGATGCCGCGACCATGGATGGGCAGCACGTCGTGCGCACCAGCCGCACACCCCGCTGCGCGGCGTGAACCCTTCCTGCATGTCCGAGGTCGTTGATCGGTCACTCTCTTCGCTGTTTATGCCTCGCGGATCTTGCGGTCACCCTTGGGCCCAGCCCCTTGCCGCGGGAACAGCCCCGCCCGCCGGGCCCGCGGCCCGTATACTTGCAGCACACTGCGCGGGCGTAACTCAGTGGTAGAGTGACAGCCTTCCAAGCTGTACGTCGGGGGTTCGAATCCCCTCGCCCGCTTTGGTTGAAACCCATCAGAACTCGTGCATCAACCCCTGTGATGGCAGAGGTTTTTCGTTCCTGCGCTGGCGTTACCCGAACACCCAGTCGGCGTCTTTCCGGTGAATGCCGCCGTTGCCGTCCGTGTCGTCGTGGGCGATCAGATCGCCGCCGGCATGCCGCACGCTGGCATGATGGGCAGCACCTGCCGATGTGCCGCGCCTTCGAGCCCGCTGAAGCGGGCTCCGTGTGGATGGGTGTCGAAGAGCACAGAGTTGAATCTCACAGGCGGGGGTCCAAGGACAGTGCCGCGCGGCGGTTTGGCGCGGGGTGGCCGCGCGTGAGGTGTGCTGCGGCATTCGCAGTGTTCGTCGGAGGACGGGGCGAGCGTTTGGCACGGCTAAGCGACGGGGATGATCGGTGCCGCCAGCCCCCACCCCTGGTACGCTCGTGCCATGAAGATGCCAACGCTGATGCTCCTGGGCTCTGGGGAACTGGGGAAAGAAGTGGCCATCGCGGCCCAGCGGCTGGGGTGCCGCGCGGTGTTGGTGCGTGAGCGAAGGAGAGGTGTGGGATGGGTGCCACGCATGCAGGGGAGGCGTGCCGCCTCCCCCGCACCCCCACCGCCTCACCGGCTGGGAGAGGGCGGGGCGGGGATGGGGTGGGCCCACTCCCGATCGGCGGCTTGGCGCGGGGCGGCCGCGCGTGAAGAGGGCTGCGGGCTGCGGGCATTCGCACCGTTCGCCGCGGAGGAACCGGCGAACGGTGGTACGGCAAGACAACGGGCATGATGGGTACCACCGGCCGAGGAGCAGGACAACCGTGGCGGATGGGTGCGATGTGATCGCGGGGTCTGCATCGCAGAACGTACTCCTGAACGCCCCCAGGAGTCTCGCTAAATATCGTGCAAGCCCATCAATATATCGGTGGCAATACTACGGGCAAGCGAGGAGCGGGAACGTCGAAGTTGCCGCGCAAGTCGCCGCGATCGGGCGTGCTTGCCTTGCTGAGCCCATATACACGCCAAAAACGCTTTCGATTCAGCTCCGCCGCCCAACCGAATCCCGCGCTGCGCGGCCTCGGCAGCCTCGTCGAGGCGGTCCGCAAGGTGAAGAGCGCCGGCAAGTCCTTCCCACGCATCCGCACACTTTGGGTCGAGTAGCACAGCTCGGCGGAACGTCCGCTCGACCAGACCGATGCTCACTGGGCTTTTTCCCTTTGGGGTTGAGACGAATACGTACATTCTGAAGTTGGCAACGCCGAGCGTGACGGCGGCGCAGCCGCGGTGCTTTCGCAGTATGGCGGTAGCCTTGGCGCACGCGCGCGAATCGAGCCGCCCTCTTCGCAGTTTAAATAAACTGCGTAGCACGCGTGATGTGTCGTCTGCGTTCAGCATGGATCCCGCAACTTCTCCAGTACACGTTGATGAAACACAGAGAACCCTAACCCCGCCTCTTTGCCCAGCCTCTCCATGATCTCCAGTTCGCAGTCTCGGCCCAAAGATTCGTACTCCATGGTTCCACATCGACCAAGAGTCCCGCAGACGAGTTCGATATACAGTGCATTTAGCGCGCACGTTCTAACACGTATTGGGCCTGAGACAGCGTCACTTCATCAACTACGGCGCCATCGCTTGATATGGCTTCGAGCAGAGGGTCTGAAGCCGTCCAGCCATGCGCGGTTGAAATCGCGAGCAACTGGAGGCGGAGCATAGGGCTGGCGATAGACTCGACTTGGATCAGCGCACGCTTACACGCGAAGTCTAGCTCGCCGGCCGATATTTGTGAGAGCACTCGATGGGCTGCGGCGCTGCGATCCGTTTCATTGACGGTAGCATCCAAGGCAATTTCGATCAAGATGCACTGCGAGTCCTTAGCCGCAAGACTGCCCACAACGCTGATAAGCAGCTGTCGATTTGCCTCACCACATTTCTGCTGAATTCCTGAAACCACTTCAATCCAGCGAGGATCCGGGCGTCGGATGGCCAGTTCGACAAGTGACAAGCCCCAGTGTTGCAGCGTCGTGCAGTCGATACGCCTCACCGCGGCGGCCGCCTCATCGAGGACGTTTGGCCTCGCGGCGATCGCGTCAAGCTGACGATTGAAGCCGGCGTCCATCCAACTGAGTGTGTGGAACGTACGAGTCCATGCCGGCGAAGCGGTTTGCCGCCAACCAATATAGCACAACACTGCCAAAGCAATGCTGACGACAACTAAGCAGTAGGATACAATTAGCCGACGCATCAGTGAACCACTCGCTTAATCTCCTTCCACACATTTCCGCACTAGTTGACAATCATTTTAATATTACCTGGACTGGGCCCCTTCATGGGGTTTGGAATTGTGTTTTTGCCACACCGAAGGCCGGAAGTCAATTGCCCTGTCTGCGCCTGCGAACAACACGCGTCGGCCGCAGCGGCATTATTACAAGTTGGCAGCGCACTGGGTTTGACACTGCGACACGCCTTGCAGTACTGTTGTGGTGTCTCGCCAGGTCTCGACCACCGACCGCACGGGCCGTTCATCCCTTCGCTATGTGCAGCCCGGCACTCCGTATTGCAATCGGTTTGAAGTACAGCGGCGGTGCCACACCATTTGTCCGCAAGTTTCGCCAGTCGCGAGGACTCAGTGCATGGGTCAGCGTTCGGATCGACGTTCAGAGCGTCACCTCCGCACGCACCTCCTCCGCCAGGTTGAGCTCTCCCGGCTGCTATGCTGGCCGTGTCACCGCTCCTCAGGTTCCAATTGTCGATGATCTCAATCTCCGAGAACAATCCAAACGAGTCGACGCGGGAAACTGGTCTTGAAACAACATATTCGTACACGCTCATCCCATCCACATACCCCAACGGATCCCTCCTCTTCCAACGACCGATCTCTGCCCAGTACACCCGGTGCCGCACGTGGCTCATCCCGATCACCTGGTCCCACTCGTAGCCTGCGTAGCCCTTGCGGTTGCCCATCTCAGCCGACGACATACGGCCCTTGCCGCTCTGCCCCGTGTTGGCATCGTAACTGTCCATGAAGAGTGCGATGTCTGCGCTCGACCCGATGTCGCCGTCGAAGTCGATGTCGGGTTCCCCATCCGGCGTCGCGGCGAAGTCCCCCGTCGTCGTGCCCATGCCGAACGCCGTCAGGTCGTCGAGGTTGACTGTTCCATCGCGGTTCACGTCTGCCAGAGGATAGACCGTCGGTTCGCCGTAGGCCGAGTACCGCACGAACTCCCAGGGGGCGCCATCGCTGCGGGTCACCGCCACCACATCAGCCCGCCAGTTCTGGCAGTAGAAGCGCCGCTCCTCCAGGGCACCGTCCGAGGCGCTGGTCCACGGTTCGTCGGTGTCCCGGTCACGGAGGATCACGCTGTCAATGTAGCTGCTGCCGCCCCGCCCGCCCAAACCCGCGGCGTGGTACACGAAGGATTCCTTGGGCGAGGCGTCTTGGTTGCGGAAGGTGGCGACCATCGCCACAGTTTAGCACAATACCTTGGCCGCGAGATCTGGATGCCTCATTACGACCCGATCGTCGGCGAAGTCCAGATCGGCTTCCCCCCGCCCCAGGAACCGGCGGAAGGTGGCGCGGCAAAGCGACGGGGATGATCGGTGCTGCCAGCCCCCACCCGGGTACGCTGGTTCCATGAAAATGCCAACGCTGATGCTGCTGGGCTCTGGGGAAAGAAGTGGCCATCGCGGCCCAGCGGCTGGGGTGCCGCGCGGTGTTGGTGCGTGAGCGAAGGAGAGGTGTGGGATGGATGCCGCGCATGCAGGGGAGGCGTGCCGCCTCCCCTGCACCCCCACCGCCACACCGGCTGGGAGAGGGCAGGGCGGGGATGGGGTGGGCCCACTCCCGATCGGCGGCTTGGCGCGGGGTGGCCGCGCGTGAGATGCGCTGCGGGCATTCGCACCGTTCGCCGGAGGGACAGGCGGATGCGTGGCGCGGCAAGATGACAGGTCAGATCGGCGCACCGGTCGGGCGTCTCCTTCGTGGTGCGAAATACGAACTGCCTATCGGCTGCGGAAGAGTCGGCAGTATCCACTGCATGCTCGATTATTCTACGGCTTTCTGAAGATGCTTCGATTTGGTATGCGTCCGTCAGACATCCACTCTTTTTTACATATTTCGCAAATCAATCGCGACGGATTCAGACGCACCAGGCTTCCGCGACAAAGTGGGCACGACCCGCAAAGAACGCTCCGTTTGGCAAGGAAAGACGACATCTTGTCGAGGCCGAACGCCAGCACACCTAATATTAGCGATAAGACTTGTAATACACCCCACAGTGGCGGCAGCACAAAGAGCAACAAGAAACCCAACAACAGAGTGAGGCACATGAGAATGACCATGATCACAAACATCGTGCCCACAAGTTTGTATAGATTCATGTTATAGACCACAGATATCCAATAGCGGGTCCCAGAATCGTTGCGTTCTCTCGTAAAAGCCGATGTACGGAACCTCGTGATCCTCGTACTTGCCGTCAACGCAAGCGGCTGCACAATTCGACGTTTCGTAGATATCGAGACCTGCAAAGACCCAGCCCGCACCAGGGACGAATTTGCCCCCGATCTTTCGCGCAGCCTTTCCGGCCACATCTTTTGTGACCTTTTTCACAATGTTCTTCATGTATAGTTTATAGATCGCGTCTGCGTCAAGTTTTTCGGCAGCACCTTTAATGCCTTTTCGCGCAAGCGATCCGACAAAACCGCGCCCTTGTATAATCTTGACGAACTGGATCATGCTCACCCACTTGCCCAGACCCGACCTACCAATCTGATCCCACTGTCGCAATAGTATTTCTTTAATAATGGTATTCGGCGTCTCGTTAATCAGATCTTTCATCATGTTATCAATATCGTTCTCTGTCATTCCAATCATGCATTGCAACATGCACCCCGAAACATCCGCGATTGCATCCAGCAGCGAGTTGTCAGACGAGTCTCCCAGGGTAGATGCGTCGGAGTTCCCATAGAACTCACGATCGATTCCCTCGCTTTGACCGGAGTAGTAGTTTGAACCGCTCCTCAACCCCAAAGGATCAGTGAGGCGTATCGATTGAGCGCGTACGTATAAATATAGACTTAGTCCATCCACATACCCCAGCGGATCCCGCCTCGTCCAACGCCCGATCTCTGCCCAGTACACCCGGTGCCGCACGTGGCTCATGGCGATCACATGGTCCCACTCGTACCCGGCGTAGCCCTTGCGGTTGCCCATCTCCGCCGATGACACACGGCCCTCGCCGCTCTGACCCGTGTTGGCATCGTCACTGTCCATGAAGAGTGCGATGTCTGCGCTCGACCCGATGTCGCCGTCGAAGTCCAGGTCGGGTTCCCCATCCGGCGTCGCGGCGAAGTCCCCCGTCGTCGTGCCCATGCCGAACGCGGTCAGGTCGTCGAGGTTGACAACTCCATCGCGGTTCATGTCTGCCACAGGATAGACCGTCGGTTCGCCGTAGGCCGAGTACCGCACGAACTCCCAGGGGGCGCCATCGCTGCGGGTCACCGCCACCACATCAGCCCGCCAGTTCTGGCAGTAGAAGCGACGCTCCTCCAAGGCCCCGTCCGAGGCGCTGGTCCACGGTTCGTCGGCGTAGCGGTCGCGGAGGATCACGCTGTCAATGTAACTGCTGCCGGTGAATACCGCCGCCGAGAGGGTGGGCTGGCTCAGCGTCGTCCCTCTCGATGTGCCCCGCACTGTGGCACACGTGGGACGCCACCAAGACGGGCGGGAGAAGGAGGCAGCGGTGTCCATTCGCGTGTGCGACACGGCGTGCGCCGTGCTGCGGCGTTCGGAAGCCGCGCGGTGTTGGTGCGTGAGCGAGGGAGAGGTATGGGATGGGTGCCGCGCATGCAGGGGAGGCGTGCCGCCTCCCCCGCACCCCCACCGCCTCACCGGCTGGGAGAGGGCGGGACAGGGATGGACACCTGGCATGATCGGCAACACCTGCCGATGTGCCGCGCCTTCGACCCCGCATCAGCGGCAGATAGTTAATTTCGCCCACGACTCGCGTTAAGGATCGTAAGTGCCCCGTAAAACGGATGAGGCCAGGTAACGAGCGAGCGAGGAGCGGGAACGTCGAAGTTGCCGCGCAAGTCGACGCGATCGGGCGTGTTTGCCTTGCTGAGCCCATATACTCGCCAAGAACGCCTTCGCATATGAGCCACTGCCCAACTGAATTGCTCGTAGCGTGGCTTTGGCTGCTTCATCGAATCGGTTTGCGAAGTCAAGGGCTCCGGCAAGGCCTAGCCATGCATCGGCACACTTTGGGTCGAGGAGTACAGCGCGGCGGAACGTCCGCTCGACCAGACCGATGCTCACGGGCCGCTTTCCCTTGGGGGTTGAAACGTACACGTAGATTCTGAAGTTGGCAACTCCGAGCGTGACGGCGGCGCAGCCGCGGTGCTCACGCAGTATTTCGGTGGCCTTGGCGCACGCGCGCGAATCGAGCCGCCCTCTTCGCATCTTAAATAAACCGCGGAGCACGCGTGATGTGTCGTCTGCGTTCAGCATGGGTCCTGCAGCTTTTCCAGCACGCGCTGATGAAATACCGAGAACCCGAACGCCGCCTCTTTGCCGAGCAGCGGCGTTGTTCATGTATTCAGCCGAGCCGCGATCTCCTTCACTATGACGTCCAGAGGATCACTGATTGTGGTGGTCAAGGATCCATATGATGTCGCTCATACCCGCGCTCGCGGCATAGTCATGAGCGGTCTTCCCGTACTGATCTTGCAAACTTATATCGGCCCCATGTTCTAGCAACCATTTTACAACGGCAGCTTGTCCCGCCTCGGCTGCAAACATGAGCGGTGTCGTGCCCTCACGAGTCTGGCCCCATGAATGCTTGGTCCTCTGGTTGATATCTTGCCCGCTCGCTATCAGTCGTTCCAGTGTGGCCACTTCTCCCCCGATTGCCGCCTTGTGAACCGGCCCGAGGCGAAATGCGATCATAATATATACATAAGCAAGAACTCCGATCCCGCACATCGCCGTGATCGCCCCAATTATGCACAACGCGACAATCTTTCCGGGTGTCCGCATGGCTTATCGCTGTCGTCCGGGTAGTTTTGTCAGACAACAACCTGATAACGCGTCTTGCACACCTCGACGACAGTCATTGGTAATCACCTCCCACTTCTTTGATGGAACAAACTCCCGAAGGCACTGGAGAATCTGAGCACACTGAGCATTTGCGCACTTTGTTCCCTTAAATGCGCCATGATCAATAGAGCCTATCCGTAAACCTGTTTCAGTAA
This sequence comes from Phycisphaeraceae bacterium, assembly GCA_019636615.1. Lineage (GTDB taxonomy): Bacteria > Planctomycetota > Phycisphaerae > Phycisphaerales > UBA1924 > UBA2402. Next base: position 102,740 of record JAHBXF010000001.1, read on the forward strand.
GATGATGGTGCATCCGAGATGCAGAAAGCCCTGGAACAACACGGAGGTCTTTTCGTAGCGGATGCACAAGCGCCGGAAGTTCTGGAGCCACGAGATTGTCCGCTCCACCGTGAAGCGGCGTTGGTAACGACGCAGCGGCCGACCGTCCTGGGTGACGTTCTCCGGACGCCGACTCTTGCGGTGTGGCGCGATCAGTTCGATCCCTTCCCCGGCCAGTTCTTCATCCAGGGCATCGCTGTCGTACGCCTTGTCGCCGATGATGCGTGCGGGTGATTCGACGGTGAGCATGAACTCGAAGAGCCCCTGCACCAGCGTGCTCTCGTGCGGGGAGGCGCTGGCGGTGCTGACGGCCACCGGCAGACCTCTTGCATCGACAAGAACCATGATTTTCACGCCTTTCCCGGCCTTTGTGACGCCGATGCCGTCGCCCCCGCCGCGGGCTTTGCTGAAGGTTGCGTCGATGAAGCACTCGTAGAGACGGAAGCCGTCGCGCTCTTCGATGAACCTGCCCGCGTCGCGCATGATGGCTTCAAAGACACCCGCGCGGGTCCAGAGCATGAAGTACTTGTGCACCGAACTCTTGCTGCCGAACTCGTGTGGGAGATCCTTCCACTTGGCGCCGTTGTCGAGCACCCAGAAGATGCCGCGCAGAGCCTGCCTCTTGTCCATCGCCGGCCGCCCGCCCTTGGGAGAGACAGGTGCATCGGGCACCCGCGCGGCCAGCCAGTCAAGTTCCTCATCGGTCAATCGCATCGCCATGCAGGGCTATACGCAGCAGAACGCAACACGGTTGCGCGGTTTACGGATAGGCTCTAGTATTCTCGCCACCAAAATGGCTGGTGCGGGTCGTGTCCCAAACAACGGTTCCGTCGCCATGGTCCGACCCAGTATGCGGATCGTTCTCGGAGATGATCTTGGTTTCATTGACGCTCTCAGAAGCACATCGTTCGTCGGCTGGGGTCGCAGGGTCGCCTCCTTTGTACCAACCCTGTGGCCAGTAGCCGATGCCACGTACCCAGCTAGAACCTCCAGGCCTAAACTCTCGGAACTCAAGCCACTCGTGACCGGCATTCGCAAAGAGTTGGTATGGGTCCTCCTCGCCCCAGGTTGGTACTGTAGCAATATTCCGCTTGACGATTACGCCACACCCCTTATTGGGGTTCATAGAGTCCGATACTTTTGGCAGGCGCGGCTCAGAAAACAGACCGCGAGAGTCCACGAAGTACATGATTCTTGATTTAACGTACTGATAGGTACTATAACCATCTATATACCCCTTTGGATCCCTCCTCGTCCACCTGCCGATCTCCGGCCAGTAGACCCTGTGGCGGACGTGGCTCATCCCGATCACCGGGTCCCACTCGTACCCCGCGTAGCCCTTGCGGCTGCCCGTCTCCGCCGATGACACCCGGCCCTCGCCGCTCTGACCCGTGTTGGCATCGTAACTGTCCATGAAGAGTGCGATGTCTGCGCTCGACCCGATGTCGCCGTCGAAGTCCAGGTCGGGTTCCCAATCCGGCGTCGCGGCGAAGTCCCCCGTCGTCGTGCCCATGCCGAACGCCGTCAGGTCGTCGAGGTTGACAACTCCATCGCGGTTCACGTCTGCCACAGGATAGACCGTCGGTTCGCCGTAGGCCGAGTACCGCACGAACTCCCAGGGGGCACCATCGCTGCGGGTCACCGCCACCACATCAGCCCGCCAGTTCTGGCAGTAGAAGCGACGCTCCTCCAAGGCCCCGTCTGAGGCGCTGGTCCACGGTTCGTCGGCGTCGCGGTCGCGGAAGATCACGCTGTCAATGTAGCTGCTGCCGCCCCGCCCGCCCAAACCCGCGGCGTGATACACGAAGGATTCCTTGGGCGAGGCGTCTTGGTTGCGGAAGGTGGCGACCATCGCCACAGTTTAGCACAATACCTTGGCCGCGAGATCTGGATGCCTCATTACGACCCGATCGTCGGCGAAGTCCAGATCGGCTTCCCCCCGCCCCAGGAACCGGCGGAAGGTGGCACGGCAAAGCGACGGGCATGATCGGTGCCGCGAGCCCGCACCCCGGGTACGCTGGTTCCATGAAAATGCCAACGCTGATGCTGCTGGGCTCTGGGGAACTGGGGAAAGAAGTGGCCATCGCGGCCCAGCGGCTGGGCTGCCGCGTGGTGGCTGTTGATTCGTATGCGGGCGCACCGGCGATGCAGGTGGCGCATGCCAGCGAGGTGATCAACATGCTCGACGGCGATGCGCTCGCCAGCGTTGTGCGCCGGCACCTGAAGCCGGGCGAGGGGTTCATCGTGCCCGAGATCGAGGCCATTCGCACCGAGCGGCTGTTGACGCTTGAGGAGCAGGGTTTCAACGTGGTGCCGTCGGCCCGGGCCGCCAACCTGACGATGAACCGCGATGCGATACGGGATGTGGCCGCGCGAACGCTGAAACTGCCGACGGCGCGATTCGCCTATGCACAGAGCCCGCAGGAACTTGAAGCGGCCATCATGGGGCTGGGTGGGATGAAGGCCAGCGGGGAAGGCTGGGCAAAGGGCCGGGCGACGGGTCGGGCAAACAACTTGGGCAAAGGCGCGGGCATCGGCCTGCCGTGTGTTGTCAAGCCCGTGATGTCGTCGAGCGGCAAGGGGCAGTCGGTGGTGCGGCGGGCAAGCGAGATCGCCGGCGCGTGGGAATACGCCTGCGCGGGGATGAGGGGGGACACGCGGCGCGTGATCGTGGAAGAGTTCATCGACTTTGAGTATGAGATCACGCTGCTTACGGTGAAGCAGCGGCCGGTGGTAGGAGGCAGGAAACTGCCCGCGAAGGAGCGGACGTTCTTCGTTCGGCCCATCGGGCACAGGCAGGAGCGCGGCGACTATCAGGAATCGTGGATGCCCTGCGCCATGAAGCCCTCGCTGGTCAAGGAAGCCCAGCGGCAGGCCAGAGCGATCACCGACGAGATCGCGGGAAAGGAGGGCGCGGGGCTCTTTGGTGTTGAGTTTTTCGTGGCGAAGAACCGCGTGATTTTTTCGGAGTTATCGCCGCGCCCGCACGACACGGGCATGGTCACGATGATCGGGCAGGACCTCTCGGAGTTTGACCTGCATGTTCGGGCGATCCTTGGGCTGCCGATCCGTGAAGTTCGCTATGAGAAGGCGAGCGCCAGCGCGGTGACTCTGGCGGATGCGGCGTCCGCGGCCCCGCCCGAGTACGAAGGTGTCGAGAAGGCCCTGGCGATGAAGGGCGTGAACATCCGCATTTTCGGCAAGCCTACTACCCGTGTGTTTCGCCGGATGGGAGTGGCCTTGGCGGTGGCCCCTACGGTGAAAAAAGCGAGAAAACTGGCGTCACAGGCGGCTTCGTGCGTGAGGGTTGTGGTTTCGTGATGTGCTTGCCGTGATTTTCGGCACCTGCCTGCAATACCATGAGAGTCTGGGAACATGATTCCCAGTGACGGAGGCGTGCCCGGGAGGCATGCCGGGCGGCGTCTCACGGGTGGGATGCCGGCATGATGCCCTGAGCCAGCGTGGCCCAGCGGCGGCCAAGCCCAAGACGTGGAGCGACCCCCAACGGGGCAGGCCCACGCCCGAGCACCACCATCGGTAACACACGGTTCTGAAAGGAAGGCTTTCGATGTGCCAAGCGCACGCAGCGGCTCTGTCTTCGTACTCAAGCGAGGGCTTTGCGAACACTTTCCTCGGCTGGCTCAACGGCGGCGCGATGATGCTGATGACCTCGATCGGCCACCGCACCGGCCTGTTTGATGCGCTCGACGGCATGGAGCCGGCGACGGCGGCGACGATCGCACAGCGCGCGGGGCTCAGTGAGCGGTATGTGCGCGAGTGGCTTGGCGCGATGGTGACCGGGGGCGTGGTTCATTACAACCCCGAGCGGGGCGTGTACCACCTGCCGCCCGAGCACGCCGCGCTGCTGACGCGCAGAGCGACGCCGAACAATCTCGCGGTGACTTCGCAGTGGCTGAGCGTGCTGGGGGGCGTTGAGGATGAGGTGGTGCGCGCGTTTGCGCACGGCAAGGGCGTGCCGTACTCGGCGTATGGGCGGTTTCACGAGGTGATGGCGGAGGAGAGTTCACAGACGGTGACGGCGGGGCTTGAAGCGCACATCCTGCCTTTGGTGCCGGGGCTGGTTGAGAAACTCGAACGCGGGATCGACGTGGTTGACATCGCCTGCGGGATGGGGCTGGCGATTCTGCACCTGGCTCAGCGTTTTCCGCGCAGCCGATTTACCGGGGTTGATGTTTCGGACGAAGCGATCTCCGCGGGCGTGCGGCGGATTGAGTCGCTCGCGCTGACCAACGTGAGGCTGGTGAAGGCGGACCTGGCCACGTACGCACCCGAGGCGGCCTACGACCTGGTGCTGGCGTTCGACGCGATCCACGATCAGGCTCGCCCCGACGCGGTGCTGGGCAATGTGCGCCGGATGCTGCGCACGGGCGGGCTCTATCTGATGCAGGACATCAAGGCCCGCACCCCGCTGGAAGAGAACATGAACGCGCCGCTCGCGCCTTTCACCTACACCATCTCGTGCATGCACTGCATGAGCGTGTCGCTGGCCAACGGCGGGCCGGGCCTGGGCGCGGCGTGGGGGCGTGAACTCGCCCTGAAGATGCTGGGGGATGCGGGCTTCAACGACGTGCGCGTCGAGGAACTGCCCCACGACATGATGAACTACTACTACATCGCGCCGCGCGGGTGATGGCGTGCGTGGGCGCGGCTCTGGCCGATCGCGGGGGGCGGGTGGAGACGCCCGTGCCCCGCTTTATTTCTTGGCGCTGATGGCGACACCCACGGGCGCCTGCCGCGGGGCCTGCGTGTGGAGTTTGCGGGCGCGGTGGCGTGACCAGTCGGTGACCTGTCGGTCGGGGGACTGCGCACCGTCGTGGATTCGGAGCACGTCGTAGGTGTTGTTGCGCTGGGCGGGCGTGAAGCCGGCGTCGCGGATGAGGCGGCAGAGCACGGCCTCGTCGAGGCAGTAGGTGGTGCCGGCGGAGGAGACGACGTTTTCTTCCATCATGACGCTGCCCATGTCGTTGGCGCCGTAATAAAGGCCCAGTTGCCCCACGTGCGGGCCCATGGTGACCCAGGATGCGCCGATGGAGTAGATGTTGTCGAGGAAGAGGCGCGAGAGGGCCTGGGTGCGGAGGTATTCGGTGGCGCCGGCCATGCGCACGCGCCGGCCGAACTCGGCGGCCTGCGGGCCCAGCGTGCGGTAGTCAACATCCTCGTGCTCGCCCCAGTTGAAGGCGCGCGCGACCGTGTCGCCGGGGAACTCGCGGCCGGTCTCGGCGGGGTCGGCGCCCCAGTCTTTCACGCGGCCCAGGGGGGTGTTTTCACGCTGGAAGGGCCAGGAGATGAAGGCCTTGTAGTGGCCCGCGCCGCGGCCGGTGTCGCGCAGCGCGCGGTCTTGCCACTCACGCACGAGCCACATGTGGTGCACGCGGTCGGCGTACCCCTCGATGTGCCCGAACATCATGGTCGCGCTGGTGAACATGCCCAGCGTGTGGGCCACGTACATGACGGTGAGCCAACTCTCGGCGTCGCACTTGCCCAGGCCGATCTTGCGACGCACCGGGCCGGCGAAGATCTCACCGCCGCCGCCGGGCAGGCTGTCCATCCCGGCGTCGCGCAGCCGCAGCATCACCCAGCGCACTTTGTCCTCAAAGGTGGCGCCGGGGGGGTTGAAGAAGTGCACGAACTCGACAAACTCGGGCGGCGAGAAGGCGTGCACGTGGATCTTCGGGTGGCGTTCTTTGAGCAGCCGCAGCAGGCCAAGGTACCAATCGAGCGGGAGGTCGGGGTTCATGCCGCCCTGCATGAGGATCTGCGTGCCGCCGATGGCCTCGAGTTCCGCGACTTTGTCGATGATCTTGCTGTAATCGAGCGTGTAGGCATCGCTGTCGTCGCTGTCGCGCCGGAAGGCGCAGAAGGTGCACTTGGCGTTGCAGACATTCGTGTAGTTGATGTTCCGGTCGATGATGTACGTGCGGAGCGCATCGCCGTGCAGGGCGCGGCAGCGGGCGTCGGCCCAACGGCCCAGCGTGTGCAGGTTGGTCCGCGAGAGAAGTTCGAGCCCTTGCTCACGCGAGAGGCGGGCGTGGCCGGCCGCGAGGGCACGCAAAAACCCAAGGTCCTCGACGCTGGCGTTTGGTTCTTCCTGCGGAGGGCGGTACACGCTGCACATGGGCTGGCTCCGGTTGTTTTCATTTCTTTCTGAAAACTCGGCAATCGTAGCGCGGATGGGTTCGCCCGCAAGGCGGCGGGATGTTTTCGCACAACATTGTCCGTTGTGTGCCGAGCGCATCGACCGGGTTTATCCCCGGGGATGGAACCGAGCGTGCACCGCCTTGAGGCGGCCCTTATCGACGTGGGTGTAGATCTGGGTGGTGCCGATGTCGGCATGGCCGAGCATTTCCTGAACGGCGCGCAGGTCGGCACCGCCCATGACCAGGTGTGTGGCGAAACTGTGCCGCAGGGTGTGCGGGTGAACATCGTGCAGGCCCGCGGCGGCGGCGTTGGCCCGGACAATTTTCCAGACGGCGGCGCGGGTGAGGGGGCGGCCGCGCACCGAGAGAAAGAGGCGGCCTTTGTGCTGCCACCCGCCGGCCATGCCCACGTCGACGAGTTTGGGGCGGGCGTCTTGCACGTAGCGGTCGATGGCTTCGCGGGCGGGCTTGCCCATGGGCACGAGCCGGTGTTTGTTGCCCTTGCCTACGACGCGGATGACGCCCAGCGTCTGGTGCATGTCGGAGGTCTGCACGCCGCAGGCCTCGCTGGCGCGCAGCCCGCTGGCGTACATGGCTTCGAGGAGCGCGCTGTCGCGCAGTCGCAGCGATTCGTTGCCGCGGTAGAGATCCTGCGTGCGGGGGACATCGAGCATGGCACGCATTTGTGCGGGAGACAGGGCGTGGGGCAAGCGCCGCCATGTAGAAGGGCGTTCGAGGATTTCCGTCGGGTCGGTGGTCATGCGTCCGGTGAGCACCGCCCACCGGCAGAGGATGCGAAGCGTGGAAAGGTGGCGCACGACAGAGGACCCGGCCAAGCCCCGGCGCGCTCGGAGTGATTGCACGTGCTCGATGAGGCGGCGCTCGTCGAGCGCGGCGAGTTGCCCGCCCGCGAACTCGTCTACCGATTCGAGCAGGTAGCGGGCGTCGCGGCCGTAGGCATCCACCGTGTTGGCCGAGAGCCCGCACTCGACGCGCACGTAGCCGAGAAAGGCCGCGAGCAGGCCCTGCAAGTGCGGGGGCAGTTCCCGGGTTTCGTGCTCGTTGATCGCGGTGGGCATCGGGCTGGATGACATCATCGGCTCGCCCCGGTCTGAGCGTTCACACATCGCGCGGGCTCGCCCCCCATCATCCCCCAACACCCCCACTACCCCCATTACCCCCCCCGACTCCTTCTCACCCATGCACCCTGTTCCATCCTCGCCCGCTCGTGACGTACCGCCCAAGGGCCGGCCGATATCATGCCGCATGACGATTTCTACGGGGCGAATATCTCGTGCAACGACCCTCGCGCTCTGCGTGCTGCTTGGCGCGGCTGCGATCCCCGGGTGCAACAGGAGTGATGCGCACCTGCGGCCGGTGTATGCGGCCGCGGGCAACCCGGCGCAGGGGCGGGGCGCGGCCGCGCAGAGCCTGGCGGCGCTGATCATCGGCGGCAGAGTGACCATCGCGGATGCGATCGACGATGCGGTGTCGCGGCTGGACGCGGCGATGGAAGCCGGAAGGGGGACCACCGCTGAAACGGCGTATGCCGGGGCGGTGCTCGACGCCGCGGTGCTGGCGGAGGACTCGCTGCCGCAGGGCGGAGAGTTTGAGTTGATGTGGATGAAACTCGGGCGGCTGGCGTTTCTTGCCGCGGAAGAAGCGCACGCGCAGGACCGCGTGCCCGAGGCGATGACGCTGGTGATGGCGGGCCCGTTGCGCTGGCAGACAGAGGCGTATTGGCTGCGGTATACCGACCATGATGCGCTCGCGTCGGTGGTGCTGGCCAAGTCTGGGCAGGTGGCCGAGGCCACGATGCGGCTGCAAGGCCGCCCGGTGCTGGAGGGGCAGGCGCTGGTGGTCTTTGAGTTGTTGACGGCCCCGCGAAACTGAGTTCGCCTCGCCCGCGGCGGGCTTATGCGGTGGCGCCGAGTTCACGGCCTCTCGCGGTGGCGGCCTCGATGGCGTGCTGCACGGCTTGGGCAACGCCGGCCTGATCGAGCACGGTGATCGCGGCCTGTGTGGTGCCGCCCGGGCTTGTGACGGCGCGCCTGAGTTCATCGGGCCCGCGCTCATCGTGTTTCAGCATGGCCGAGGCGCCCAGAAGGGTGCCGACGACCGCCTCGCGTGCTGCGCTGGGGGCCAACCCCTGAGCGATCGCGCCGCGGATCATGTTCTCGGCGAGATAAAAGAGGTACGCGGGCCCAGAGCCCGCGACCGCGGTGAAGGCATCGATGAGGCCTTCATTCAAGGGCATGACGCTTGGGCCGACGCCACGAAAGAGCGACTGCGCGAAAGCCGCGTCATCATCGGGCACGCCCGGGCCGGCGCAGAGGGCTGTGACACCCTGACCGATGGCGGCGGGAAGGTTGGGCATGGCGCGTGCCACGGTCACGCTGCCGCCAAGGGTTTGCTGGACGCGCGCAGCGGAGACGCCGGCCAGGATTGAAATCACGAAACGGGCTCCGACGGCCGCGCGCAGCGGGTCGGTGGCGGCCGAGAGCATCTGTGGCTTGACAGCCAGGAGGAGGACCCCTCGGCCGGGCTGGGGCTCTGAAGCGGCCATCGCGTGCAGCGCGTGCTGGGGGTGTTCGAAGGCATGCAGGCCCATGGCGGCGGCGCGTTCTCGGGCGTGGGCGTTTGAATCGGCGATGAAGACGGTTTCAGGGGAGACGAAGCCCGCCCGCAAGGCACCGGCGATGATCGCGCCGCCCATGTTGCCAAAGCCGATGACGGCCAACGGTCGTGTGCTCATGGAGCAGGGTACTGCCGGCTGCTGGGCCCGAGCGAGGCCGCCGGCTCTGCCCCGGGTGCGGCCCCCTCGCTATCCTTACGGGTGGCAACGTACTACCAACTGGATTTCGAGAAGCCCCTGGCGGAGATCGAAAAATCCATCGAGGCGATCGAGAATGAACTGAAAGCAACCCCGCTGCGCGGCGATGATCCCTCGGGGGACCCGATCTTCGCTGAACTCTCGGCGAAACTGGAAGACCTGCGCGCCAAGCGGCGCACCGAACTGGAAACAATCTACGGCCGGCTTTCGCCGTGGGACACTGTTCGCGTCGCCCGCCACCCGGGCCGCCCGCAGACCCGGGACTACATCAACCTGATGTGCCGCGACTTCACCGAACTGCACGGCGACCGCCGCTACGGCGATGACCCCGCGATCGTGACGGGCTTTGCGCGCATCGGCAAACTGAAGGTGATGATCGTCGGGCATCAGAAGGGCAAAGAGACGAGCGAGAAGATCGCCTGTCACTTCGGGTGCGCGCACCCGGAGGGGTACCGCAAGGCCCTGGCGAAGATGCAACTGGCCGCGAAGTATCAGACCCCCATCGTGACGCTTGTTGACACCCCGGGGGCCTACCCCGGGCTAGGCGCCGAACAGCGCGGCCAGGCCGAGGCCATCGCGGTGAACATGCTCGAGATGAGCCGCATGCCGACGCCGATCGTGAGCATCGTCATCGGCGAGGGCGGCTCGGGCGGGGCGCTCGGCATCGCCGTGGCCGACCGGGTGGCCATGCTCAGCCATTCGTGGTACAGCGTGATCAGCCCAGAGGGGTGCGCGGCCATTTTGTGGAAAGAGGCCAACGAACAGACCAACGCCGCGGCGGCCAAGTCGCTGCGGCTGACCGCCCGCGACAATCTGGAACTGGGGATCGTGGACGACGTGATCCAGGAGCCGCTGGGCGGGGCGCACCGGGATCCATCGGGCACGGCGGCGGCGCTGCAACTGTGGATTGAAACCCGGTTGACCGAACTGCGTCAGGAGCCCATCGACAGCCTGCTGCGGAAGCGCTATGAGCGTTTCCGCAAACTGGGGGTGTATCTTGAGCAGCAGCCCTCCGAGGCCGCGGGCTCTGCCCCGGGGGCCTGAAAAATGCGCGTGGGCAGGCGAAAGCCGCGGCCTGGCGCGAAACCGGGCGGGTGCGGATCCTAAAGAGTGGGCGCGGAAGGTGCCGCCGGGAGGTCGTGGCCATGGATCAAGAGATCTGGAACAAACTGCTCCGTGATGATGTTCTCATCCCCCTGCTGGTCGCGGGGGGTGTCATTTCGGTCGTGACCATCCGCACCATCGGCGGCGTTGTTCGCTCGGTGGCGCGTGAGCGCACCAGGCGCGAGATCGCGGCGTATATCGCGGAAGGTTCGATGACGCCCGAGCAGGGTGAACGGCTGATGAAGTCTGGCGAGCCCCGCGGCAACGCCTGAGAACGGGCAGGGCCGGCGAGGCCGAGCAAGGAAGTGAATCATGGGATCGAGTTCTCACATCATCGTGATCGTGGCGATGGCTATCGGCGGATCGATCGCGATCATCGCCATCATCGCGGGCGCGATCGGTTCGATCGTGCGGGCACGCGCGATCGAGGCCTCGCGTCGCGAGATCGCGGCGTATGTGGCCGAGGGGAGCATCAAGCCCGAGGACGCGGCGAAACTCATCTCGGCCACGCCGTCGAAGAAGAGCGATTGCTGCTGATGAGCGCGCGTGCGCGAGCGCCGGCACGTGTGGGGTGCCTGCGCTCGCGCCCGCTCGTACGGGTGTTGGCGCGGAGCATGCCCGCGTGAGAACTCAGGCTGCGATGAAGGGCAGGCCCTTGGTCACCACGTCGGGCGTCATGCCCGCCATGGGGTACCACTTGCAGAGCGCCTCGCCGAGGTGCTGAGGGTCGCTGATGACAAACTGCGTTGCGTGGCCAAGGCGCCAGCCCGCGAACTTCAGGGCGCGCACCAGGTGCTCCTGCGTGGTGCAGGCGACGAGGTCGTCGCCGTGAAGTTTCAGCGGGAGGATGCAGAACTGCCAGGCCTGCCGGCGGGTGAGCACGTCGAGCGCGAGTTTGTTCACCTCGACCTTTCGCGGATCAACATGGGGCGCGAACGATGCGTACTGCTCGGCCCACGCGCTCTCGACGGCCTGGGCGCTGACGCCGAACATTTCCTCGGCCAGCGCGCCGAAGGGGCCGCCCCGCGTGCGCTGGGCCTGCAGTACTTCGTCGCGCTGCGTTGAGGTGAGGACGCCGTTGCGTACGAGCAGGTCGCCCAAGTGAAGACTTTGCATGTTCCACGCTCCTTAAGGCCGGGCGGGCGCTCCCCGCCGGGCAGGAGATCCATCGACACCAGCGGCGGGCGCATGGAACATGTCATCGCATCGCGTCGCAATGAACGCGCGTCAACGCGGGCTGAACGCGAAGCACAGAACATGGCGTGTGCGCACGGGCGATAAAGCGCGGTGCGCGGAATTCCCCTTGACGCCGAGGCGTTTGAATTGCAGCAGGCCCCGGGGCCGGGTTATCGCACCGGCTCGATGGTCACCGTGAGGCGACGGGTGCGGAACTGCTCCTGGTAGAGTTCCGCACGCTCTTTGTGGGTGACCAGCACCAGCGCCACTCCCGTGGCGTGCGCTTCAAGCATGACCTCGTGGGCGTTCTGCCGCACCAGGGGGGTGAGTTCGATGAGCGAATCGACCACAAAGTCCATGGTGTTCACGTCGTCGTTGTGCAGCAGCACGCGGAACGGCGGCAGGCTGTCCATCCGGGGCGGGGCGGGGGCTTTCTCCGTGGCCGCCGCCCGTGCGGGGGATGATGCAGGCTTCGAGGAAGATTCGTCCACTGGCTTTTCCGGCGCGCTCTCTGGCATATCCGACATTGTTGCGTTGCGATCACTCGATGTCGCGGGAGAAGCACGATGCCCAAAACTTCCAGCCACAACCCGAACATGCGTTCGTCAGATCTTCCCTCATGCCTTCTGGTGGTGGGTTCGACCATCGCCGCGGAGCGGATCGACCGCCTGTGCGCGGCGGAGTTGGCCCCGCGTCTGGCGCACGGCTGGGGGTTTGCCCACGCGAGCGCGGTGCAGACGGTGACTGACTTTTTATACCTTGAAGAGCCGCTGCTCTTCACCTTGCCCGCCGTCTGCCTGGGCCCGGCCGACCGCAACGCCGCGACGGCTCACCTGCTGGGAAGGATCGACCGCGTGCAGACCGACCCACGCGGCTTCTCGATCTATGTGAACGTGCTCGACACACCGGCGCGGGCGCAACTTATCGCGGCCGACCTGCCGGCGATGGTCGCCTGCTGCGAGTGCTTTGAAGCTCGCTTCGCGCCGGGCTTCATCTCGCCCGGGGTGAAGCGGCGCGCGGCGTGATGGCGCCCGGCCCTCATTTGCCCACGCAGAACGTCGCGAAGATTCGCCCGATGACGTCGTCTGGGCTGATCTTGCCCGTGAGTTCGCCGAGGTGATCGACAGCGCGGCGCAGTGAATCGGCCACGAGTTCGACATGATCCAGCCTGCTCTGAGAGGGCGCGACGGTGTCGCGCGCGTCACGCAACGCCGCGAGCGCCTCGGCCGCCGCGCGCCGGTGACGCGGGAGAAGGTCTGCGCTGCCCGCGCTGGCCGGTGTGACGGCCGCGTCAACCATGGCTCGCATGAGCACGCCCAGGTTCCACCCGTCGAGCGCGCACAGGGGGATCGACGGGTCATCGCCCGCGGCGCACGCGGGGAGGTCGCCGAACGTGCGCACGCGGATGATGGTGGTGCCGGGGCTGGTAGGCGGGAGGTCGGCGGGGTTAAAGACTCCGGCGGGGTCGCACCACACGAGAACATCGGCCGAGCCGATCGCCGCGCGTGCCGCGCTCTGGCCCGCGCTATCCAGGGCACTCTGGTGGGCGAGGGCATCATCAAGCCCTGCGAGGTCTTGCAGGATGATGCTCCCCGCGCCTGGGGCGTAGTCGCTGAGGCTGATTGTTTCTTCGATCACGTCGCGGGTGGTGCCGGGCGTGTGCGATTCGACCGAGCGCCGCCTGCCGACGAGCGCGTTGAAGAGTGTTGACTTGCCGGCATTCGGCCGGCCCACCAGCGCGACGACGGGCAACGCTCGAGAGGCCGCCGATTCACGCGGCGAGCCGAGCGCGGCGTTGATCTGCTCGATGAGTGCGTCCAGCCGCGCGACGAGATCGTCCGGAGCGATGGGCACCACGTCTTCCTGGTCTGTGAAGTCGATCCCCGCTTCGACCAGGGCCAGCAGCGAGGCTGCTTCGTCGGCCCATCGGCTGTGCGCCACGCCCGAAATGCCGGCACGAACGCGCTGGGCCGCCAGCCACTGGGCGTCGGTCTGCGCGGCGATTCCCGCGGCGATGCCCTCTGCCTGAGAGAGGGAAAGCCGGCCGGACATGAACGCCCTCGCCGAGAACTCGCCGGGGTGCGCCAGTCTGAAGCCAGCGGGGGCGCAGAGCGATTCGACGGCGCGATCGACCAGCGCGGGGTTGCCCGGCAGGGTGATTTCAAGAACATCCTCGCCGGTGTAAGACCTCGGGCCCGCGAAGAACGCGCAGAGCACCGGGCAGCACACACCCTGAGAGAGTTCAAGCCGGCCGGGGCTGAGCCTGTGCCCGGCGTGGAGAGCGAGTGCATCACGCAGCGGGGCGGCGCCGGGCCCGCTGACGCGGATGATGGCGCGGGCCGAACGCCCGTGCCCGGTGGCTCGCGCTACCACTGTTTCACGCTCGCTGGCGGCGGTCTGTTCAGGGCAGATCACGCTCAAACTCCGCGGGCTTGACCGCGAGCACCGAGCAGGGGAACTCGTCCAGGATGCGCTCTGCGGTGCTGCCGAGCAGCGCGTAGCGCATGTTGGTTCGTCCCTGCGTGCCGAGCACCAGCAGGTCGGCCTTCTGCTCGCGGGCGTATTCGGCGATGCCGCGCCCGTAGTGCTCGTGCTCGATGATGTCCAGGTGCATCGTCAGGCCGGTGGTTTCGGAGGCCAGCCTGGCGGCGAAGGCCTCGAGGCGTGGGCCCAGCGACGAGCGGTAGGTGTTCCACATCTCCATGATTCGGGTGGGCTCGCCGGGCCACATGCCCAGCGGGTGGCCCGCGAAGGCCATGTCCAGACGCGGGGGGATCGCGGCGTGAACGACGCGCAGCACGGCTTTATCCTGCTGCGCCACGCGCACGGCCATCTGCAATGCCGAGAGTGAGGTTTCGGAGAAGTCGGTGCAGGCGATGATGGTCTTGTACGGCCCGCTGTGGTCTTCGCGTGCGAGGAGCACCTTGCCGCGCGAACTGCGCAGACACCCCTGAGCCACGGGCCCGGGGCCTTTGCCCTGGCTCACCGGGCTTCGCACGCCCAGCACGAGGAGGTCGGCGTTGTCGGTCTTGAGAGTGCGCGTGAGCATATCGACGGGCGCACCGGCCGCGACAGAGGTGCGGATCGTGACACCCGGGTGGTCTTCGGCGGCGACGGCGGCGGCCAACTCGCGCCCGCGGGTTTCGACATCGGCCGCCAGACGGCCGGAATCGAGCCCCATCGCCGCGGCGAGGTCTTGAAACCAGGTGTGATCAACAACGTGCACGGCGTGAAGCGTTGCCTCGTTCCATGAGGCGATGCGAACAGCCTGCTTGAGGGCGGCGCGGGATGCCGGCGTGAAGTCAAGACCGACCACGATGTGCTTCAGCGCGTTCATGTGTATCTCCTTGCGGTCGTTGGCCTCATGCGAAGTGCATCCCGCGATATTCCGTACTATTGTATCCGTTTCTTGCGCCCGAGGCGTGCGTGCGCTGTTCTTCCCGGCGTGCGTGGGTGAAAGTTCGCTCAGTGCCCGGGCTCGCCATGGACGAGCACGACCCATTGGAGCGCCCCGGCACTCGCGCGCCTGATCGTGCACGCCGAGATCATGATAACCTCTATGACCATCCCCGGCGCACGGCGGAAGCGTGCGGGGGCAGCACAACCGCCGGGCGTTGCACACACAGGAGCCAGCATGCCGCACAACCCTGACGCGCCGGAACCCAATGAAGCCTCTGTCTCTGATGTGCGCGAGGTTGATGTCCGCCTTGTTGCCGAGATCGGCGCGGAGCCATCGCGGGTCTTTGAAGCCCTGGAACGCCCGCAGGTGCTCGCGGCGCTGGCGTCCAGGCCCGGCCGGGCCCTGCGTGATGAAGTGTCGGGCAGGGTTCGTGTGCAGGCAGAGGGACAGACTTGGGGCACCGAGATTGTTCCTCTGGCGAGCGAACCGCCGAACATGCTTCAGGTGGAACTCATCCCAGTGCCCGATACACAGCGCGCCGCGGGCAACGAGGGGGCGAGCCCCCACAGGGCCTCGATGCTCGCGCAGGCAGACCTCGAAGCCTCGTCGCGCGGGGGCACCACCGTCACGCTGGAAGTGCGGCTGCTGTTCATGATGGAGCCGATGGAAAGCGGGGTCTTTGAGAGTTTCTTCAACCTTGTCTTTCGAAAGGCATCGGTGTGGTTTCTGCGCAGGCGCTGCCGCGCGCTGATGATCTCGCTCGCGGGAGAACTCAAGGCGCCGATCACGTTTCAGAAATAGGCCGATATCGTCACCGACGAACAGGGGCGTGCCCGGCTTCGGGGGGATCGTCGAAGACTTCAGGGCTCGTAGGCGAGCCGGCGGGACTGAGCAGGTGGTGTGTAGCGCGCCAGATGTGGTACGCCGCGCGGTCGAGCCAGCGCATGGCCTCGATGCGTTCGAGGGCGTCGTTGGGGTCGATCACGCCGCCGGCGGTGCGTTCGAGCGTGATGGTGCGCTGCTCGCGGCGCTGCTGCGCGATGTGCTGCGAAGTCTTCTCGATAACGGCCACGCACCCGGCCGCGTCGTGGGCGTTGCCCGCGGGCGGCTTGGGTTCGCCCGCCAACCCGAAACGCACGGTGTCGATGGCGCTGACCACGCTGCCGCGATGCGCCGCCAGCGCGGGGTCTGAGATGGCCCGGGTGATCACCTCTTTCTCGCGGCACGCGCCCACGAGCCGCTGCAGGTGATCGACGGCGTGGAGCGTGGCGAGTTCCTGGCGCTGCCCGTTGCCGTGGCGGGCGTCGGCGGGAAGGTCGCCAAGGAACCGGGCGGTCTCGCGCAGCGCTTCCTCGGCGCGGGTGAGAGTCTCTTCTGTGCCGCGCGTGTCTCCTTTGAGCATGGCCGCGACGGTGCCGGTGACGACCCAGGCGGTCTCCATCGCCGTTCGGCGCGCGGCATCGATGGCCACTTCGCCCAGTTGCATGAGCGAACGGTCGAGGTGGCGGGTGAGTTCGGGGCCCCGCTGCGGGATGATCCGCGTGACGAACCTGGAGAAGGGCGACACGAAAGGCAGCAAGAGCACGAGGCCAAAGAGCGTGAAGCCCGTGTGCAGAATGGCCAGCGCGGTGGGCGCGTCGAGGCCGTTCTCGTCGGTCGCCAGGGAACGGATGAGCCGCAGCCACAACGGCAACATGGCGAAGGCGACCACGCCGGAGAAGACGTTGAAAAGCACGTGAGAGAGGGCGGTGCGGCGTGCGTGGGTTGAGGCGCCGATCGAGGCCATCGCGGAGGTGATCGCCGTGCCGATGCTCTGGCCGATCACCAGGGCCGCGGCCTGATCCAGGTTGATCGCCCCCGCGTGGAGCGCGGCGACGGTGGCCGCGACCGAGACGCTCGATGACTGCGTGAGCAGCGTCATGAGGATGCCGATAAGCGCGAGGAGCCCACGACCCGCCAGCGTGGCCTGGGGCATGTCTTCCGGCGAGAACCGCTCGGCGAAGCCGGACATGCCCCCGGCCAGCGTGCCGATGCCGATGAAGAGCAAGCCGAACCCGGCGAGGGCCATGCCCCCCGCCGCGGCGCGCGAGCCCCCCAGCAAGCGGAGCATCGCCCCGACAAAGACCATGGGCATGGCGAAGGTGCTCAGCGAGAGTTTGAGCCCGAGCACGGCGACGATCCAACTGGTGGCGGTGGTTCCCACCGAGGCGCCAAAGACCACGCCCACCGACTGCTGAAAGGTGAGCAGCCCCGCGCTGACCAGACCGATGGTCATCATGGTGGTGGCGCTGGAAGACTGCACGAGCGCGGTGACAAAGGCCCCGCACGCCACGCCGGAGAGAGGCCCACGCACCGTGCGCATGAGCAGCCCCCGCAACCCCGAACCGGCCATGCCCTTGAGGCCCTCGGTGAGAAGCACCAGCCCGAGCAGAAAGAGCCCAAGGCCGCCGAAGATCGAGAGCAGGGTGTTCAGCGGAGCCTCCTGTGCGCCAATTCCGGGCTTGCCCACGCCGGCCGTGAGAGGATTCACCCCTCGTTGGTGAACGCCGCGCTGACCGCGAATGGATTGGCCCCCGCGGACAATCCCCGAGCCAGCCGTAAGAGACTTCGCCGCACACGTGCGAGCCCTGAGCGCATTATTCACACTCTGGAGGGGGAGTGTTGGGGGTGCCACGACGGGAAGTTGGGCATGTCAGGGATGGGCGGGGATGCGGGCGTGCCAAAACTTCTGCATGGCCACGGGCAACCGGCCCAATGAAAAACCCCTGCAAGTGCAGGGGTGAAGTGGAGCGGAGGAGAGTCGAACTCCCGACCTCGTCATTGCGAACGACGCGCTCTACCAACTGAGCTACCGCCCCGGGAATTGGGAGCAAGTATACGCAGCAGAGAGCGGGGTGCCAAGGCGGATCAATGGCCCCGTATGCCCTCCGATCAGGGCCACCCTTGTTCAAGAAAGGTGCTC
Source organism: Phycisphaeraceae bacterium (assembly GCA_019636615.1). Lineage (GTDB taxonomy): Bacteria > Planctomycetota > Phycisphaerae > Phycisphaerales > UBA1924 > UBA2402. The sequence goes on from JAHBXF010000001.1 coordinate 120,412, forward strand.
GATCGCCTGGTTGATGTTCTTGACTTCCACCAGTTTCACCCCCGGTGCGGCGTTCTTCAGCGAGCCTCGTTCGCCCTTGGCCAGCGGCGGGAGGAGGAGGGTTTTGACACCCAGCCGCGCGGCCTCTCGCACGCGTGCCTCGGCGTGGGGGATTGGGCGCACCTCGCCGCCCAGGCCAACCTCCCCCACCGCGGCGCAGGCAGGGGGCGTGGCACGCCGGTAATGAGCCCCGGCGATGGCCAGTGCCAGGGCGAGATCGGCCGCGGGCTCTGAGATGCGCACTCCCCCGACACTGCTGGCGAAGACATCGCGGTCTGCAAGGCGCAGTTCGGCGTGCTGCTCTAAGACGGCGATGAGCATGGCCAGGCGGTTGGGGTCAAGCCCGGCAGATTTTCGCTTGGCCGCGCCCAGGAAGCCGGTGGCGGTGAGGGCTTGAATCTCAACGAGCATGCCGCGCGTGCCGGTCATGACGGGGCAGTGCACACAACCGCTGCGCGGGGGGTCGTCTTGCGAGATGGGCGCGCCGCCGTCGGTGGTTTCCCGCAGGCCCTGCGAGGTCATTTCGAAGAGGCCGATTTCAAGGGTGGTGCCGAAGCGGTTCTTGATGGCGCGCACCACGCGGTGGCTGTGGTAGCGGTCGCCCTCGAAAGAAACGACCGCATCGACGAGGTGTTCGAGAAGCCGCGGGCCCGCGAGACGGCCGTCTTTGGTGACGTGGCCCACGAGCACCACCCCGATGCCGCTGGCCTTGGCCATGGCCACAAGATCAGCGCAGCAACGGCGAACCTGCGCCACGCTTCCCGGCGCGGCGGGCAGTTCAGACCTGAAGACCATCTGCACCGAGTCGATGACGATCACGCCGGGGCCGAGTTTGCGTGCCTGCTCGATGATGCGTGCCAGGTTCGTTTCTGAGAGAATGAACAGGTTGTCGGTGGCGGGAGTGACAGCGTGGGGCGACGGCGCACCGCCCGGCTCTGCCGCGCCGCCGGCGAGTCGGCGGGCCCGAAGCCCGACCTGATGGGCCGATTCTTCGCTGGAGACATACAGCACGCGCTGCCCCCCGGCCGCCCATGCGAAGGCCGCCTGCAAGAGCAGGGTGCTCTTGCCGATGCCCGGCTCGCCGCCGATGAGCACCGCCGAGCCTGCGACGAGCCCTCCTCCCAGAACCCTATCAAGTTCGCCAATGCCACACGCCAAGCGGCGGGCGTCGGGGGCATCGGCGTCAATTTCTGACAGGGGTTTGGCAGGCGTCGGCATGGCCTCGTGGGGGGCTTGCAACTCGCCGTCTGCCCAACCCGCGGTGATGGCGACCCTGGGATCTGCCGCGCCGGGGTCTACCGAGGTTTCTTCCAGGGAATCCCACTGTCCGCAGTCGGGGCACTTGCCAAGCCAGCGGGACTGAGCACCGCCGCATTCGCGGCACACAAAGACTCGTCTGGACTTGGCCATTGGGCGGCATGATATGGAAGGGCTCTATGATGGAGAGACGGCCCGAACACCCGGGCCAACGCAGGGAACGCCCCCACAGGCATGACCACCCCACCCAGAGCCCCGAAACGTTCACGCCGCCTGGCCTGGGGGGTGTGCACCGGTGCGCTCGTGCTCGCGGCGGGTGCCTTGGCTTGGGGGCCCGTGGTGTCTTGGGTGGTTGTGTCGCGTGTGGGACGCGAGGTTGGGGGCACGGCGACCGCCGGCTCGGTGAGGCTCAACCTGCTCAGCGGAACACTGACACTTGATGGGCTCAAGATCAGGGCGCCGGGCATCGAAGGCGAAGCGGGCGAGGTCTTTGCCGCTGAGCGGGTGCAGGCCCAACTGAGCGTGGCCTCGCTCATCGGCAGCGGGCAGGTTCTGCGCGAGGTGCTGGTGGTGCGGCCCCGTATGCGGGTGAGTCAGTCCACCATCGACAGCAGCGTGAACGTGGCCAACCTGACGCCGACCACCGGCGGCGCGATGCCCGGGGGTGTGCCGGTGATCGCTGTGGCCGAGGGTGTGCTGGAAATCGGAGAACACGCCGGGCAGAACTACGCAACGCTGCAGCGATACCGCGTGAACGGGCAGATCGGGGCATCCGGCGCGGCGGTGGGCGGCGACGGAGAAGCCCTGATCATTCTTCGTGAAGATGCGGGCGGGGAAGAGATCACCGTGCGCGGGCGGGTGAGCGCGAGTTCGCTCACGCTGACATTGGCCGGCGTGCGGCTCGACCGCATGCCGCCCGATGCGCTCCCATCGCCGCTGCGCGACAACTACAAGCGGTTGGCGCTGAGCGGGGAGATCACTTCGACAACGCTGCACTACGCCTTTGACGGCGATCTTGAGGTGATCATCGCGCTCGCGGATGTCGGGCTGAACCTGCCGCTGCCGGCGGGGCCGGCCGGGAGCGATGCAAGGCTGCCGCGCATGTCGCGCGTCGGGGGAGAGATCCGCCTGACGGCGCGGGGTGCGATGGCGTCACTCTCTGGCGCGATCGAAGACCTGCCCTATGAGGCCGATTTCACGATCGAGGGCACGGGGGCCGATGCGCCGTTCCAGTTGCGTGTGCTGTGCCGCGATGTGCAACTCAAGGAACACCCGGAGGTGCTGGTCTTTGCGCCCCCCGGGGTGCGTCGGCGACTGAACCAGTTTTCGAACCCCACGGGCATCATCACGGCGGACGTGACCATCTCGCGTGACGCGGGCGAGCAGGACGTTTCATTCCGAGGGGCTGTGAGCGTGCGCGATGGCACCGCGGCCTTCGAGCGGGTGCCCTACCGCTTCGAGTCACTCTCGCTCAAGACCACCTTTGACGACACCGCGCTGCGCATCACCGACATCTCGGGCGTGTCGCCCGCGGGGGCGAAGATCAGCGGCGAGGCGGTCATCGCGCCCCCCACCGACGAGGCCGGCGTCGACGTTCGGCTGCGGGTGACAGACCTGCCCGTTGACGCCGAGATTACCCGTGCGCTGGGCCACCGCGGCAGGATCCTCAACGAACTGCTGAGCGAGCAGGCGCACGCCGCGCTGCGCACGCAGGGGCTCATCGCCACCGCCACAGACCACCGCATCGCCCGCGAAAAACTCGCGGCGTTGGAAGCGGCCGGCGGTGATGATGAAGAAGCGGCGGCGCGGTGGCGAGCGGTGCTCGCGGCGCCCGTCTTTGAACTGGGCGGCCTTTCGAGCGTTGACATCCACGTCTTCAGCGATGTCGGCATCGATGCGGAGTGGCACGACGTCATCACCATCACGCTCGAACACGCCGACCTGCTCGTTGACGAGTTTCCATACCCCTTGCGGGCCAGGGATGTCACGCTGGTCAAGGACGACGATCGAATGACCGTGCGCGGCGGGGAGTACACGGGGCTGACCGGGGCCAGGGTCGAGATCGCCGCGGAGGCGGATATCGGCCAACTCGAAGTTGAGGGTGTGCGGTTTATCCCGTCGGTCGAGGTCGATGCGCCGCATCTGCCGCTGGACGGCTTCATCCTGGCCGCGCTGCCCGAAACCGGCGCGATCACCACCGACGGCCGGAACCTGCGCGACGTGCTGACGGCCCTCTCGCTGCGCGGGAACGTGAGCGCAGCGGCGAAGATCGGGCCGAGAGAGGATGGCGGCCTGGGGTACCACGTGGAAGTGAACCCGGCGGGCGCCTCGGCGCGACCGACGCCGGCGAGCGGGCTTGCTGCCGGACTTGCGCTGGATGAAATCACCGGGCTGGTTGAGGTCACCAACGACCGCGTGCAGACCTCGCTCTCCATGCTCATCGGCGGTGCAGGCGACACGCCCGCGGGCCGTGTCGGCGACTGCCGTATCGACGCTGATGCCGACCTCACGCCCGCGCACGGTTCACGCCTGGAACTGACGCTGCACGCGAGAGAGGCCGACTTGGCACTGCCGGTCGAAGACGCCGCGGGAGTCTTCTCACGCGAGGGCAACGAGGCCCTCGCCGCCTTACGCGAGACATACCGGCCCTCGGGCGCGGCGGACATCGTCTTTTCGCTCAGACAATCACCGCCCGCCGAGGCCCTTGGGCCGACGGTGACAGAATGGACGGCGCGGGCGACGGGGCTGCGCGGCGTTGAACTTACATTGGAAGGCGCACGCACACACCTCTGGGCCGACGAGGGGAGCGTGCTTTTCTCGGGCAACTCTTCCGAAGAACACGTTGACGCCCTGCTGGAGCAATGGCGGGCCACGTACACCACGGACATCGGCCTGATCAGGTCTGACATCCGTCTTGATGGCTCGGTGCGGCGTGCCGATGCAGAGTGGAGCCTGCTCGCCCCGCTGCATGTCAGCATCGCGGAGGGCCGCATCGAGTGCCCGCTCACGCACGCAACACTGAACGCCACGGGGATGGAGGGCATTTCTGCATGGCTTCGTACCTCGGCGGCCACCGGCGTGTGCGACGCCGAGATTCTGCTGCCGGGCCCGAACGATGCGCCAGAGACAATGCGGTTTTCCCTGCGCCCGCGCACGCTGGGGCTGGTGCGGCGGGGCACGGCGGTGACAACCGAGGTTGAAACAGGCGAGATCATCATCGAGCCCGACGGCCGCGGGCACGCGCGCGACATGCGCCTTCGGTCGCACGACTGGACCATGCAGGGAGACGCCACGTGGCTTCCCGGCGCGCAGGCGGGCACGGTCGCGGCGTCGGCGACGCTGGCGGTGCAGGCCAACGGCCTGCCCGAGAGCCTGAAAGCGCTGCTGCCGCAGGATCTTGCCGGCACGATCGACGCGATGGAGATGAAAGCGTCGGGCATGGTGGAAGCGCGGGATCTCTCGCTGTCGCTGGTGATGCCCGTGGGCGGGGAAGTCGGCGCGTTCAGCGCTTCGGGCGAGATCGCCGCGCAGGGGGTCTCGATGGACGCCGGGGTTGAGATCACCCAGGCGCAGGCCACGCTGACGTTTGAATCGCAGCGCACCTCGCCGGATGAACTCCCGACTTTTGACGTGCGTGTTCTCTCGCCGAGTCTGCTGGCGGCGGGCGTGCGGCTGACCGACGGTCGCGCCAGGCTGACCGCTCAGGACAGCGCACATGTGCTGCTGCCCCATTTCTCGGCCGACTGCCACGGCGGACGCCTGAGCGGCAACGCCCGGCTCAGCCGTTCGCTGACGCCCTCGCCGACCAAGTATGAAGTTCAGGCGCAGGGCTCCAACATACGTTTCGCGTCGATCATCGCCGATCTGCGCCAACCTCTGCCCGCCGACGCCGAATCTCCCCCCACCAACGACGAAGAGCCCGACGAATCGCGCGGCGTGCTTGACTTTGGCGTTTCGCTCTCGGGCGTGGTTGATCAGGAGAGCAGCAGGCGCGGACGCGGCACAGCGCGTGTCGCCGGCGGGCGCGTGCTCAACATGCCGCTGGTCATCACGCTGGTGAAGGTGAGCAACCTGCAACTGCCGATCCGCGAGCGACTTGATTATGCGCAGGCGGACTTCTTTGTGCAGGGCAACCGCGTTGAACTCGAGCGGGCATGGGTCTCATCGCCTGGCGTTGACATCTACGGCTTCGGCACGGCGACCTGGCCGGGGCTTGATCTGGACATGCGCTTCCGCACCAAGGCGCGGGCGCGCATCCCGCTCGTGAGCGGCGTCATCGAGAACATCCGCAACGAACTCGTGACCGCCGTGGTGCAGGGCACCCTCATGGAGCCCCGCGTGAGCGTGCAGACGTTCGGTCGCACCACCCAGTTCATGAAGAGCCTTCTCGGGAGCGAACAGACCGAGCAGGAGCGCCGGCTGGAGCAGATCGAGAAAATGGCCGAGCGGGACAGACGCCCCTCTCGCCCGCAGCAGAGCGGCGCGGCGGACGTCTCGAATGACCCGTGATGAGCCCCCGCCCCGGCGCCACGCCGAGGCCCATGGCGCTTCTCGTCCCCCTACCCTTGCGGCAGAAGGAAGGAAGAAACCCACACGATGCCCCTCAACGAACGCACACCGGAACTCCAGGTTGATCTGCTCACCAGCGCCCCGAAGGAAGAGCCGCCGGTTTCGCCCGCGCTGCGCCGCACCGATGATCCGCAGGTTGTCGCCAGGCTCGACGAACTCATCGCCCAGTGCGCGGGCGAGAGCGGCACGTTCAAGGCCCGGATGATCCGCGACCTCATGCAGACAGCGCTCAAGATCATCCCCGACGGCACCGAGCCGGGCGAGGTCAAACTGATGACCAACGCCCTCAAGGAGATGCGCCACGCCTACCGCGTGTTCGGCAGGTACCGCACCCCGCACAAGGTCACCATCTTCGGCTCGGCGCGCACGCCCGAGACGCACGCCGACTATCGCGAGTGCGTGGAGTTCAGCCGGCTCATGGCGCTCGAGGGCTGGATGGTGATCACCGGCGCGGGGCTGGGGATCATGAAGGCCGGGCATGTGGGCCCGGGTCGTGCTTCGAGTTTCGGCGTCGCCATCCGCCTGCCTTTCGAGCAGAACACCAACCAGGTGATCGAGGGTGACGAGAAACTCATCAACTTCCGCTACTTCTTTACCCGCAAACTCATGTTCCTCAGCCAGGCCGAGGCCGTGGTGCTCTTCCCGGGCGGGTTCGGCACGATGGACGAAGCCTTTGAAACGCTGACCCTCGTGCAGACGGGCAAGGCCTCGCCCATGCCCATCGTTCTCGTCGAGGGCCAGGGCGGCACATACTGGCACGCCTGGGACGAATGGGCCCGCTCGCAACTGCTCACCCGCGGATGGATCTGCAACGAGGATACCTCGCTCTACTACATCGCCAAAGACGCGGCTGACGCGGCACGCCACGTCACCCGTTTCTTCCGCAACTATCACTCGTCGCGGTATGTCAAGGACGATTTCGTCATTCGTCTCAAGGGTGTGGTGCGCGAAGACGACCTGCGCACGCTCGAGCGGGATTTCGCCTCGCTCATCAAGGAGGGCGGCATGAGAATGTCCGGCCCGCTCGAAGGTGAGGACGACGCCCTTGATCTGCCACGCCTGGTCTTCCGCCACAACCGCAACAAGTTCGCCGTGCTGCGCATGCTCATCGATCGGCTCAACGATCTTGAAACGATCCCCCAGGGCACGCCCAAGGCCTGATTCTGCACCCGCGGCACGCCATGACGAGCCCCGCTCCAGCACGGCCGCTTCTCACCTCGCGCGCGGGCGTCGCCCGCAGGCTGTCTCTCGCCCTCTCTGCGATGGGCGCGCTGTGCGCGGCGGCGCTGAACACCGTCGGGTGCGCCTCCGGCTCGGGGGGCGCGGGCGATGGGGGCACGGCGCTGCCGCTTCGCTCCACCGCGGGCGTTGATGTGCTCTGGCTTTCTGTGGATGACAGCGCCCCGCCCACCGGCCCCGCTCCGGCGCGTGGCGCACCCCGTGTGCCCCTGGCCCAGGCGCTCGGGGCGGTCGGCGCTGCGCCCCCTGAGGTGCGGGCACAGACGCTTGAATCATGGACGCGCGCGGGCCTCGCCGCGTACACCATCCCGGTTGACAGGGTGCCCTCGCTGCGTTCGCTCATGCGTGAAGCCGGCGCCACACAGAATCAGGCCTTCGGGGTCACGCTCGGCTGGTCTGAGATTTTCAGGGGGGCGGTCTGCACACTCCCGCAGCCGGTTGATCTCGGCAGCGGCCCGACCGAACTGCGCGCCGGGTTTTTTCGGTTGCTCATGAGGTGCTACCCCGTTCCTGTTGTTGCGGGCGCGTCGTGCCGCGTGGAAGTTCTGCCGCAACTCATCGATACAGCGGTGGACCGGTCACGCGCCACCGGGCACGGCGGCGCCGTCTCGCAGGGGATGATTTTCCCATCTCTGCTTCTCGAGATTGACCTGCCCGAAGGCGTCGCGCTGGTCATCACCAGCGATCCGCTGAGCGACGCGGCCTCGATGGCCAATGAACAGAACGGCCAGCCGCCCGGGGATGAGGCACGCCCCCGTGTGTACGGCCCGACACACGAAGAACCAGACCGCCCGCGGGTATACGGCCCAACGCCCGACGATCCGCACTCCCTCGGGCAGGCCATGATGACTCGGGTGCTCTCGGGCGGAAGCCCCTTGTCCCGCTCTGTGCTCATCTTCATCCCCCGTCCGGGTCGGCCTGTCACCCTTCTGGGCGACTGAACACGCCTTATTCCGCGGCATCGCCCGCAGGCCGCCCTTGGCCTGCGCCGATACTCAAAGCGTGCTCAGGGTGTCGATTCAGCAAGCCCGCAAAGGAATGGTGCTCGCACGCACTGTGCCTCATCCGCACAGGCCCGAGACCGTTCTGCTGCGCCCGGGCGCCTCGCTCGATGATCACGCCATCGACAGGCTTCTCGAACTGGGCGTGCACGAAGTCTGGGTGCGGTACCCGGGCCTCGAACACATCGTGCGGTTCTCAGACCCCCGCCTTCTCTCAGCGCAGCGCGGCGTGGTGGCCCTGGCGAGCCGCGCGATGGACGACGCGCTGGTGCGCGGCAAAGCGCCGGCAGACTACCACACGTTCCGCAAGGCCATCATGGCGATGGTTGACAGGCTCGTCGAAAACCCGTCCGCATCGATTCTGCTGGGCGATGTGGTCTCGGGCAGCAAGCCCTTCCTGCGCCATGCATCGCGCACGTGCTTCCTGAGCATTCTCATGGGCCTGCGGCTTGATTACTACATCCTTCGGGAGCGCACCCGCTTTGTCGGGCATTCGGCCAAAGACCTCTCAGCGCTGGGGCTCGGCTCGCTCTTTCATGATGTCGGCCTGCTGAAACTCGATCAGGATGCTCTTGCCTCCTGGGCACGGGCCGGCCGCGACGAGAACGACCCGCTCTGGCGGTCGCACAGTCAACTGGGATTCGACATGGTCAAAGACCACGCGGAGCCGGTGGCCGCCGGCATTGTGCTGCACCACCACCAGTGCTTCGACGGCACGGGCTTCCCCTCCAGGGTTGAACTGTCAGGAAACGAACGCACCCCGCGTGGGTCAGAGATCCACATCTTTGCGCGCATTGTGGCGTGCGCCGAGACTTTCGACCGACTGCGCGGCGGCGCGTTCCTGCCGTGCGAAGACGACCGGCCGCAGGCCTCCGCGGCCTTGGCCCTGAAAACCCTGCTGAGCGAGCCGCTGCGGGGCAGGTTTGATCCCACGGTGCTGAGCACACTCATCGAAGTCGCCCCGCCTTATCCGCCGGGGTCACTCGTCACGATCACGGGGGGCCAGCACGCCGTGGTGGTTGAATGGGCCGCGTCGGACCCGTGCCGGCCCGTGGTGGAAACGATCGATCTTGAAGACTCGCTGGGCACGTGCAGACGGTCGGCACCCCATCGCATCGACCTGCGGCACGAGCGCGGGATTGAGATCGTCGAACACGAGGGGATCGACGTTGCCGAGCACAACTTCCCGGCAGAACTTGTCGAGTCGCTCGGCTCGCTCGCGGCGTGAACGGCAGGGATCAGGGCGCTTTGTTGGTGTTGGTGTCGGTCTTGTGCTCGCCGGGTGAGGCCGCGGACTCTGCCGCGGGTCGGGCGGCGTCATCGCCCGCGGTTGTCGTGACGGCCTCGCGTGCCGGTTGCGGCTGACCACCAGCCCGCCTCGGCGCCGCGCCGCCCTGAACAGGCTGCTGTGCTCCGGCGCCGGCCGCGCGCCGTCTTTCGGCGGCCCCGGGTTGGGCCTGACCGTTCGGCTCGACTCCATTCCCGCTCGGGGCGTTGCCGCGCTGCATGCCCAGTGAGGGTTCCTGACGTGATTCAGAGATCACGCGGCCATCTTCACCCACCTGATAGCCAGCGGCCAGGAGCATGTCGCGTGACCAGGGCTCTGCGAGAATCTCGGCCGGGGTAGGCTCGCGGACAAGCACGCGGCTGGTGTCGTCAAGCCCCCGAGCGACTTCGGCGATGGTGTCTGATCGGCGCCCGATGCGCACCGGGATGCGGGCGAACTTGTTGCCGCGCGGCGTGTAGACGAACTGCACCGGCCCTTCGTTGAAGATGGCCTGCACGGGGATGGTGAGGGTTTCGGGGACGTTGTCGAGCACGATGCGACCTTCGCAGCGCATCGCGGGCTTGAGTTGATCGCTGAAGACGTCGAGCGCGACGCGCACGACGTATTCGCGCAGGTTGGGGTCGCGCCACCCGCCGCTCTCGGCCATGACGCTGATGCTGTCGACGCGTCCTTCAAAGACAACCCCGCCCGCCGCATCGACGCGCACGTGCACGAGTTGTCCCGGACGGACGCGGCCAGACATGCTCTCGTGCACGCGCAGGTTGGCCATCATCTCGGTGGTGTCGGGCAGGATGATGAGCAACTGGTTCGGGAAGACCTGCGTGCCGATCTGCAGGGTGGTGTCTCCGCCGCCGCCGCCGCCGCGACCGCCGCCGCCCATCGAACGGTCGAGGGTGGTGGCGTAGACGACCATGCCGTCCTGCTTGGCGCGGATGGTGGCGTCGTCGCGCTGGCGTTCGAGTTTGGCCAGCCGAGACTCGAGCCCGAAGAGTTGCCGCCGGCGGTTTTCGAGCTGCGCCAGTTTGTTGGCCAGTTCGCTCTCGCTGTTGAGGCGCACCCGGTTGATCTCGGCCCGGGATTCTTCGACATCGGAGAGGTACTTCTTCTCGTCTTTCACATACTCGAACGACTCGTAGACCTCACGCGAGAGTTTCGAAGTCTTGAACCTGGCGATGGCCTCGATGTACTGCACTTCGTCGCGGTCCATCTGGTCTTTGCTCAGGAAGCCTTCTGCGTGCAGGTCCTGGCTGCGCAGGTACAACTGCGCCAGGCGTTCGAGTTCCAGCGTGGCGCGGTCGATGTCCAACTGCAGTTCGCGGCGTTTCTTCTGCACGTCGCCGTCTTTCCACTGGGCGAGGGCCAGTTCGGCCAGCAGGTGCTTGAGTTCGGCCTGGCGGAGCCGGCTGTCGTTCTCGTTGCGCTGAATCTCGACGTTGTTCTGCGCCGCCACCAGTTCCGCGCGGGCCGCCTCGACGCGCAGTGATTCTTCGTCGACCTTCAACTGGATCTCTTCAACGTTGAGTTGAATGAGCAGATCCCCGGCGCTCACCCGTGTTCCTTCCGGAACGACATCCACGATCGTTGAGGCCTGGTCGAGCGGGTTGCGGTACTCGGCCCGCCGGCGGGCGTCGAGTTCGCCGTTGGCCACCGTGCTGATCTCAAAGGGCTGACGCTGGGCACGGACGATGTCCGCGGTGCCGGAGTTCCGCACCGAGACAACCGTGCCCGACCCTTCCTGCGTACTGCCCGAGAAGGCCATGTACGAGACCGCCGCACCCGCGGCGAGCACCAAGCCGACCACGATCCACGTGGTCACGGCACCCCGCCTTTTCTGTACGGCATTTGATCGATTCACTGGTGCGTTCTCCTGCCCTTCTTACTGAGTCTGAGGGGAGAGTGTTTCCCCGGCGGTCTGTGTTTCGACGAAAACGCCGACTTGGATGGAAAAGATGCCAACAAGCCATCCAAGGCGCGCGCCATCACCACCCTTGCGGGCTTCATACCCCTCAGGATGACGCTGCCGTGGATTTCCGTCGGAGCCGGGGACAGGAACTGACCCCGCCCGAGCAGGCCGCCCGGGCTTCCAGAGCCCGGCTCAGGCGTCAAGAATGCGCAGGGACAGGCCGAACTCGACGAGTTTCTCCTTCACTTCCTTGAGTGAAGTGGCGCCGAAGTTCTTGATGCCCATGAGTTCGGCCTCGGTGTGGCTCGCCAGATCGCCAAGCGTCTGGCAGCCGAGCAACTGCACCGCCTTGCGGGCACGCACCGAGAGGTTCATGTCCGACACGGGCTTGGCCAGCACGGTTTCTTTGCCCGTGCCCTTGTACTGCTCCATGAGCGCTCGGCGCGCGGCCCGGTGGGCGTCTTCGAGCCCCTGGCCCAGCCGCAGGCCCTTCTGGGTCAGCATCTTCTTGATCTCGGTGAGGCTGCTCTCGCCGAAGTTCTTGTAACTGAGCAGTTCGGCCTCGGTGATGCGCAGCAGGTCGCCCAGCGTGCGGATGCTCATCTTCTTCAGGCACGTGCGGGCACGCACCGAGAGTTCGAAGTCTGTCACCGGCGTGTCGAGAAGTGCCTTGCGCTTGAAGACATCGCGGTCCTGCTCTTCCACCACGACCATCTCGCGGCTGGCCTGAACGTCTTTCATGAACAGACGCGCCCGCAAGTGGTTGGGGCGTGTGTCCAGGATCTGCTTGAGGCAGCGTTCTGCCGCGCCGTATTCGCCGCGGTCTTCGTAGAGCACCGCGAGGTTCATCAGCACGTTGACCATGGCCGGGCCCTGCTGGCAGCAGCGTTCGTAGAGGGCCAGGGCTTCCTCTTCCTCCCCGAGCAGGTCGAGGTGATAGGCCAGTTTGAACACGGCCTCGGAGTTTGCCGGGTCGGCGTTGATCGCCTTGCGCAACTCGGCCATCGCGCCCATGCGGTCCCCTTCGGCCTCTCGCTTGCCCGCTTCGGCGTAGTGCCTGGCGGAAGTCGTGGAGTCACGCTTGCTCGACTCGGCGACACCAATCACGGTGTCGAGGGGATCATGGGCCATCTGGTCAATACTCCGGTCTTGTTTGCTTGTTTCAGGAGACGGCCGACCTGCCGCCTCGCACTGCAAGAGTGAAGGATAGCACGCGCGCCGAGGGTCTGCGGTCCTCCGAGGCCACGCAACCCCTTCCAAACACCTATCTTGCGTCGTGCGGCGCTTCCCTGCGCACCACGCTCATGGTTTTCCACCGTCCGCCCAGGAACCGGATCAGGATCACCACCGCCAGCAGGATGATGTACCCGGACGCGGCCACCCACGGCCCCAGCGAACTCAGCGAGGGCGCCCACCACACCAGCGCCTGCCCCCCGCCCACGATGAGCACCCACGAGAGCACGACCGTCGCAACCCCCACCCACTTGGTATCACCCGCGCCCCGCAGAGCCCCGCTGAGCACCATCGCCACGGCGTCGAACAACTGGAAGGTCGCGCAGGCGATCAGAAAGAGCCCGCCCAGCCGCAGCACATTCTCTCGCGCCGACTCGTCCATATCGGCCGGGATAAACACCGAGACCATGGGCCCGCGGAGCACCACGAAGAGCACCGCGCACGCGCCCATGTAGCACATCGCCGCGCCCAGCGCGACCCACGCGCGGTTGGCCGCCAGGTCTGGGCGGCCCATCCCGATGTACTTGCCCACCGTGGAACTCACCGCGATCGAGAGCCCCACCGCCGGCATGAACGAGAGGCTCATCCACTGCTGGGCGATGATCCCCGCCGTGCCGTGTTCCTTGCCGAACTTCCCCACGAGGTAGATCATGAAGAAGCCCCAGCAGATCATCTCGTTGCCGAACATGGTGCCCGCGGGCCAACCCAGCCGCCAGATCTCCTTCATACGCTGCGCGCTGGGCCGCCACGACGCACGCGTGCCGAAGGCCCGGTTCATCGCCGGCCCGAGAAAGACGCACATCGGGATCGCCCCTTCGACCACCTGCCCGAGAAGCGTCGCGTACGCCGCGCCGGCCATCTCGAGCCTGGGCGCGCCCAGGTTTCCGTAGATCAGCACCCAGTTGAAGAACAGGTTCACCGCGTTGCCGCTGAGCCCCGCGATGAGCACGATGCCGGGCTTGTGCATGCCGTAGAAATACTGCGCCATGCCGCGCGTGGCCATCGTCAAGATCGAACCAAAGACCAGGATCTGGCCGTACTGCGCCGCGAGCGCGGCACGCTGGGGCTCGTACATGTTTCCGAAGATGACCGGGAGCACAAACCCGTAGCCGATCATCGGCGCCCACGCGATGCACGCCAGCCACATCGCGTTCCACGCGTACGCGGGCCCACGATCAGACTTGCCCGCTCCCATGTTCTGAGAGACAAACGTGTTCACCACCGCCAACAGGCCGTACATGAACGACATGGGGATCCACGCGGCCAGCCCGCCCACCCCCTGCGCGCCCACATACACCGCGTCGGGCCCGATGCGGCTCACCATCCACTTGTCGGAAAACTGCATGACCGTGTACGAGACCGACGCCGCGACCGCGGGCGCGGCGATCCGCAACAACTCGCGCAGCGCGGGGCCAAGCCCCAAACCGGAATGTTCCTGCTCGGTTCCCACACGGTCCCTTTCTCTCACGCGCACGCCGCGCTCACAGACACCCCCTCGCCGGAGGCGCGGAGCGTTCTCCCACCCGCACTCGCCGCTACCTTCGATGCGGCCGCTATGCCGGCAACGGGAACTCGCCGCACAGCGAAGCCACCTCTCGGCGCACGTTCGCGGCCTCGGCCTCCCGTGCGGCCTGACCGGCAAGGCCGGCCGCGAGGACGCGGTCGATCCATGCCGCGACGCGAGCCATCTCGCCCGTGCCAAAGCCGCGGGTGGTGACGGCGGGTGTACCAAGGCGGATACCGCTGGTCACCTTGGGCGGCCTGGGGTCATCGGGGATGCCGTTCTTGTTGCAGATGATCCCCGCGGCTTCGAGCCAGGCCTCGGCGTCGGCCCCGGTGAGGTTCTCGTGGCGGGCGCGAAGGTCTACAAGCATCAGGTGGTTGTCGGTGCCGCCGGTGGTGCAGCGGTAGCCCCGCTGGGTGAGCGCTGCGGACAGTGCCTTGGCGTTCTCGACGACGCGGGCCGCGTACGTCTTGAAACTCGGGGCGAGCGCTTCGCCGAAGGCCACCGCCTTGGCGGCGATGATGTGCATGAGGGGGCCGCCCTGCGCCCCGGGGAAGAGCGCGCGATCGATCCTTTTGCTCAGTTCCTCGTCGTTGGTGAGGATCAACCCCCCGCGGGGCCCGCGCAGCGTCTTGTGCGTGGTCGTGGTCACCACGTGCGCGTGCGGAAAGGGCGACGGGTGCGCCCCGCCGGCCACCAGCCCGGCGATGTGCGCGATGTCGGCCACCAGGAGCGCGCCGCATTCATCGGCGATGGCGCGGAACCTTTGAAAGTCGATCGTCCTCGGGTACGCGGAATACCCGCACATGACCACTTTGGGCCTTGCCTCAAGGCAAACGCGGCGCGCCGCGTCGTAATCGATGCGCTCATAGTCCGGGTGGGCCTTGTCGTAGTGCAGGGGGTAGTGCACCGGCTTGAAAAACCTGCCCGAGAAGTTGAGTTTCATCCCGTGGCTCAGGTGGCCGCCGTCCTTGAGCACGAGGCTGGCGAAGGTGTCGCCGGGCTCCATCAGCGCCTGCATGACGGCCTGGTTGGCCTGCGCGCCGCTGTGCGGTTGAACATTGGCAAACGACGCGCCGAAGAGTGACTTTGCCCGATCCCGCGCGATGTTCTCGACCCGGTCGTGGTGCACACACCCGCCGTAATAGCGGGCGCCCGGGTAGCCCTCGGCGTACTTGTTCGTCAGACAGGTGCCCATGGCGTGCATCACCGCGCCCGAGACGTGGTTCTCGCTGGCGATGAGTTCGATGGTGGTCGCCTGCCGCTGCGCCTCCAGGCCGATCACCTCGGCCACCTCGGGGTCACGCCGGGAGAGAAGTGCGATGATGGAATCGGTGATCGGGTCTGTGGCCATGGGCCAGCATGGTACGACGGCACGCGACGCCCACACGCACCACGTCAGCGGCCATCTTCACTCTTGCCCGAGCATCACCAGCCCGAGCCGCTCCAACGACATATCCGGCGAGACCTCCTCATAGGCCAACACCGCAACATCGGGCAATGACTGCTCCAGCAGCGTGCGCAGCGGCCGCCTCACATACCCGCTCACGAGCACGACCGCGCGTCCGCCCCGGTGCCTGGCCGGGTCGACCGCCCCGCGGAAAGCATCGACAACCCGCCGCTGCTCGTCCCGAGAGAGCGTGATCACCGTTCCTTCGGCTGTTTCATCCGCCCCGGCGCTCACCAGGTTCTCCAGTTCAGGGTCGGCCGAATAAAAGGCCAGTCTACCCCGCTCGCTGGCCAGCCCGGAACAGATCTGCCCCGCCATCTCGCGGCGAATCCGCTCCACAAGCGCCCCGGCATCCTGCACCGTCCCCCCCCACTTCGCCAGCGCCTCAAAGAGCACCCCGCGGGGCAGAATCGGCACACCCTCACTCACCAGCCGCCGCACGACCTCTGTGAGCCGTGGAAGACCCATCAGCCCCGGCGTGACCGCCGCCGCGAGTTCCGGCTGGCTTGTGGCCAGTTCTTTCACCATGTCTCCAACGCACTGCACGCCTACCAACCGCGCGCCGCGCCGCCCGAGCACCGAGGCCACATGCTCGCCGATCGCATCGTGGCGATCGAGCACCGCGAAACCCGCCCGCCGGGCGGCATCTGCCTGCGCACCCGCCACCATCGCCGCAGGCACGCGCGTGCCCGGAATCACGCAGGGGGAATAACCCACGCCCGCCTCCGCCACGCTCTCCGGGGGCGCATCCACAATCGCGCCTTCGGGAGGGATCATCCCTGTGGCGACCGTTGCCCCCAATATCTCCACCGTGTACGCCCCCACCCCAAGCGACCCATCAACTTCTACGCCGCACCGCGGCGGTGCGATGCCCAGCCCCTGCGCCCACGCCTGAACCCTCGCGCCGATCGCCCGTTCGATCTCGGCCGACGCACGCCCCGATGCTTCGCCGGCGTCAATCCGCACCACCACGTCTCGCGTTTCGGCTTGCACCGCGCCGCTCGGTATGCTCGTAGACGCTCCTGCTCGGCCACCGGCCCGCCATGCCATCGCCCCGCCCGCCACCAGGGCGATGCCGAGCAGGAGAAACGGCCCTGTCGGCAGGCCGATGGGCGCCGCACCCAGCAGCAGAAAGAGGCCCCCCACCGTGAAGAGGGCCACGTGGTTGCGAAGCAGCAATCCGGCGATGCCGGCGGGCGAACCCGTTTCATCATCCGGGATGCGTGTCACCACCACGCCCGCGGCCAAACTCATCAAGATCGACGGAATCTGCACCGCAAGGCCTACGCCCACAGCCAGGAGCACATATGTCTCAGCCGCCTGCGCCCAGGGCATGCCGCGATGTGACACCCCGACCACCAGCCCGCCCACCACAATCACAAGCGAAATGAAGACCCCCGCCAGGGCATCGCCACGGACAAACTTCATGGCCCCGTCAAGCGATCCATAGAGCCGGGATTCGCGTTCGAGCGCACTGCGCCGAACCGACGCCTCCTCGGCAGAAATCACACCCGCCCGCGCATCCGCGTCGATCGCCATCTGCTTGCCTGGCATCGCGTCGAGCGCAAAGCGGGCCGCGACCTCGGCCACGCGTTCGCCGCCCTTGGTCACTACGACAATCTGCACAAAGAGCAGCACCACGAAGACCACGGCACCAACGACCGGGCTTCCACCCGCCACAACCGCGGCAAAAGAATCCACCACCCGCCCCGCCTCCCCGTCGAGCAGCACGAGGCGTGTCGCGGCGATGCTCAACGCCATGCGCAAGAGCGTGGTGAGCAGGAGTACCCCCGGGAACGTCGGAATCCGTCCCGGATCCCGCACCGCGAGCGCCCCGATCAGCACCAGCGCCGCCAGCCCCAGGTTCGCTGTCAGCAGCACATCCAATACACCCGGGGGGAGTTTCACCATCACCAGCACCAACGCCATCGCCACGCCGATCGCGATGGCCGCGTACCGCCCGGGAACCAGGTGCGACGCGAGTTGAGAAGGTGTGGGCATGCCGCGAGGGTACCGCCGCTACCATCGCGCGAGCCAACCTATGAACCCGATCCGACCCACCGGCGGCCCAGATCCAACCCCGAACCTTTCCGGCCCGTCTTCGTCCACACCTGCGGGCAGGGTTGAGCCGTTTTCCGTATCCCCCGCCTCTGGCGTTGGGGCCTCTTCCCCGGCCGCGCCGGTCGATCAGGCCCGCTTTGATCGCATCGCCGGCACCATTCGCACCGGGCTCTCTGCCGGGCACACCCGCGACCAGATAATGGATCGGCTCATCGCCGACGAGACCCAAGCCCGTTTCGGCAGCGCGGCCACACCGCAGATGACCGCCTCGGTTGCCGAGTCATTCCGCACCGATCCCGCGCTTTCCCAACTCGTTTCACGGCTCTTCGCCGCGTCGCAGCGCACTCAGTCGCAGCCATGACGCCCCCCCGGCACACATCTCTTGTGCTCGCCCCCTCCCCGGCCGCCGGGGTATGGATGGCGTGTCTGGGTGCCCTGCTGCTCATCGCCAGCGGCTGCGGCGACGGGCGGGAGGAACTGATCACGCTGCCAGACCAGTCCCATGCCATTCGGGCATTGACCGCGCTGGAAGCCGCGGGCGTGCCCGGCCCTCGCGGCACGCCCAAAGACCCCCGCCGCCCTGAGGGGGAATGGGTACTGACCGCACACGCATCTCACGCCCCGGCCGCCCGCCGCGCACTTGTCGATCTCGACCTGATCACGCCGCGTCCTTCGGGTTTCGAAGCGCTCGCGCAGACGAAAACACTCGTCCCATCGCGTGAGCAGTTGCTGGCGCGATGGATCACCGCGACGGCCGCGGAAACCCAGCAGACGCTCGAGGCCGTGCAAGGCGTGCTTTCGGCGCGTGTTCAACTCTCGGCCCTCCCCACCGGCACACAGCCCGACGGACGCCCAGGCCACGCGGCGGAACTCGCCGCGGTCGTTGTCATCCGCTATACCCGTCACCCCGACGAGCACCGCGCGGCCTTCAGCCCCGGATCCCCAACCACCGCCAACGGCGGCTCGCACCAGCACACACCCCTCGACGCTCCGATCGATGCCGACGCTGTGCGTGCCATCCTCTGCCGCATGGTGTCCGGCCTGGAACCGCACCGCATCGATATTGTATTCTCGCCCGTGCTCAAGCCCTCTCACACGCCTTCAACCCAGGGCAACGGCGCCGCGACGCTGCCTGATGGCCCCATCAAGGCGCAGGCCCTTGTGTGGGCCGGGCTGGGAATCCTCCTTCTTGGATCGCTCCTGGTTTTCTGCGGCGTGGTCGTGCGCCAGTATCTTCGTCGGCGCACGGCCGCGTGGTAATCCCTCACCGCGGCGTTCTTCCCCAGACGCATCATGCCAGACGCACCCAGCACAACCCCGAAGCACGCGACGAAAGCCGTCACGCTCATGCGGGTGTGGCTGGATGATCTGAGTGAGCAAGAGCGGCACGCCGAGGCGATCGGCCCCCCGCCCCCGTGCCCCGAGATAGATCCGCTGCATTTCTTTGTGCGCCGGCACGCGGCGTGGCACCGGCGCGCGCTCGAAGACCTGAGCACGCGCCTGCCGCTGCACTGGCTGCGCTTTCTGGCCCTTCCCCCGCACAAAGCCCACAGCACGCTTGTGCGCATGGGAACGCTCACCGCGGCCACGGTGGCCAGGGGCATGGATGCGCTGCGCGCCACACAGTGGCTCGCGCCGCTTGGCCCGGAACTCGGCCGCAGCGCGGGCGAGGCGATCGCCTCGGGCACCCTCCCGGCGGTGAGCGGCCGCCTGGTCGCGGGCTGGCGCGAACTCATCGACGAACTCTCGGCAACCCACCGGGGAGCGTCGTTGGCCCGCTGGGCCGCGCTCTGCGTTCTCTCGCAGCCGCTTCGGGCCCTCTGGCCGGCCCACCTCGCACCACCGGCCGACCGTGCGGGTGTCGCCGCGAGTATTCTCAGTGCGCCCTGCTCGCACAAAGCCTCGCACCACTCGGGACCATTTGTCGCCTGGATGCTCTCAAGCCTTGTGCACGATTGTCCCGCACAAGACTCTCACAGACCAGAGGTACTGGGCGCATGAAACACCAGCCATCGACAACGCCGCAAGCCCACGCTCACCCGCAAAGCGCCGGCCGCGTCGTGCGAGCGGGCGAAGGGCGGCCAACCCTGCACCCCCTCTTCAGTCCCTCTCGCGTGATGAGCACCGCCGCCGAGGAAGCCCGACTCGCCCGCGAAGAAGCGGCCCGAATCCTGTCGCAGGCACAGCGCGAGGCCCGGCAACTCCTCGATGATGCCGCACAGCGGGCTCAAGAGATGCTCGCCACCGCCACAACCGAGGCGGGCGAGAAGAGTGCCCGCAGCATCGAGCGTCTTCTGGCCACTCTTGAAGCCCAAGCCGAGACCGACCACCGCCGCAGGGCGCAGACACTGGCAGAGACCTCGCTTCGAATTGCCCGGGCGATCCTCGATGCCGAGTTTTCGTTGCGTCCCGAGCGCCTGGCTGACCTCCTTTCGGCCTTGCTCGCGCGCGTGGGCGATGAACCCCGCGTCACCGTTGCGCTCCATCCCGAGGACGCCGAAATCCTCGAACGCCACGGCGTCAGCATCGGAACGCGCGCCGGCTATCACGGCACGCTCGTCATAGTGCCAGACCCCGACCTGCCCCGCGCGAGCATCCACCTGGCCACCAGTGTCGGTGCTTACGACGCCTCGCTCTCGACTCAGTTCTCCCGTGTGCGAGAGGCCCTTCTGGCCGAGTTTGACACAGCGCGCCAAGACCCTTCTGCCCCGACGCGAGAGTCCGCCCCGTGACACCATCACCCGCGAACAACCATCCAGAGCCCGCCTCTTCGCCCGAGCCACTTCTGCCTTCATGGTCTGACCTCATCACACGCAAACTGGCCGAGGCCGACCCTGTCGCGCGGATCGGCCGCGTGGTGGAAGCCGCGGGGCCCATCTTGCGAGCCGAACTGCCCGAAGCTCGCATGGGCGAACTCTGCCGTATCCGCCGGCGTGTCGGCGGCGACCTCGACGCAGAGGTCATCGGCTTTGATCGCCACGGCGCCCTGCTCATGGGCTATGGGCGCGCCGACGCCGTGGAGGCCGGCGCCCTTGTCACCCCCGCGGGCGTGGTCAGGGGTGTGCCCTGCGGGGCCGCCGTGCGGGGCCGCGTGATCGACGCGCTGGGCCGGCCGATCGACGGGCGCGGCCCGATCGCCGACACCCACACGACCCCGCTCGAAACGCTGCCCCCCCACCCGTTGCGTCGCAGCCGCATCCGTGATGCCATCTGCACGGGCGTGCGCGCCGTGGACGGCTGCCTCACCGTGGGTCGCGGGCAGCGCATCGGCATCTTCGCCGCCGCGGGTGTGGGCAAGAGCAGCCTGCTCGGCATGATCGCCAAGAATATCGAAGCAGACCTCATCGTCGTCGCCCTGGTCGGCGAACGCGGTCGTGAAGTGGGCGCATTTCTCGAAGACGAACTCGGTGCCGAGGGCCTGAGCCGCGCCGTGGTTGTTGTGTCTACCAGCGATCAGCCCTCTGTGCTGCGTCTCAAAGCGGCGCACACGGCCATGGCCATCGCAGAAGCCGCGCGAAGAGAAGGCGGCCATGTCGTGCTCCTCATGGACTCGGTCACGCGCTTTGCGCGGGCGCTGCGTGAAGTGGGCCTGGCCGCGGGCGAACCGCCCGGCCGCCAGGGGTACCCGGCCTCTGTCTTTGCCGAACTCCCCCGTCTCTTCGAGCGGGCCGGCACCGACGAGCGCGGCTCGATCACGGGTTTCTTCACCGTGCTGGTTGCCGGAGACGACATCGAAGAGCCCGTGGCAGACGAAACCATGAGCCTGCTCGACGGCCACATTCTGCTCTCGCGAACCCTGGCCGCCCGGGGCCATTACCCCGCCATCGATATTGTCCGCAGCAAAAGCCGCGTGATGCGCGATGTGGTGCCCCCCGACCACAGCGACGATGCCCAGACCATGGTCCGCCTTGTGGCCGCCTTCGAACGAAACTACGACAAAATCGCCTGCAACGTCTACGAGCGCGGCAGCGACCCCGAGGTTGACGAGGCCATCGACCGCATCGGCGAAATCGAATCCTTCCTGCGGCAGGAACGCGCCGAACGCTCTTCGTGCAATGATGCGCGCCGCCGGCTCGCCGCGGCAGTCGGCCGCTGACCCCACCGGAGCACCACGCCCCGCATGGCACTCGCCAAGTTCCAGTTCGGCGCTCAGCCCGCCCTCGATCGCGCACACGCCTCCAGGCGTTCCATCGAGAAGGATCTTCGCGCGTCTTTGAGCGAACTCCAGGAAGCGCAGTCGAGCCTCGCCGCCCAGGTTTCGTTGCGGGCGACGCTCGAAAAGCAGATCGCCACGCTCAGGCACGACCTCGCCTCGGGCCGCATCGGCGCTGTCAGCACCGAAGACCTGGCCGCCACGCTGCGGCTCATCGCGGGCCTTCGCGCGCGCATGGATCTTACAGACCAGACCATACGCGACCGCAGAGCGGCCCTGCGCATCATCGAGCAGCGCGTCGCGTCGCAGCGCCGCGACCTCTCCCGCGCCGCGTCGGCCGCCGAATCGCTCGAACGCTTCAAGGCCAATCTGGCGCGTGAGCACAGCATCCGCGTTCAGCGCGGGCAGGAGCAAGCCCTGGAAGACGACGCCGCGCAGCACTGGAACTTCCGCAACGCGCCCGGCGACTGAGCGGCAGGGAAGATCACCCCGCGCCGACGACCACCGGTGATGGGGCCGTGGCCCGCGTCTCCGGCGGGCTTGGAGCATCGCCCGTGAAGGCAACCCCCGCGCGTTCGCACAGAAGCCGCGAGGAAATCTGCGCCGAAAGAAAGATCGTCGGCAGGCCCGAGCCCGGGTGCGTGCCACCGCCCACCAGGTAGATATTCTCGAAACCCTTGAGCCTGTTCTGAGGACGCAGGTGCAGCATCTGGCCCAGGTTGTGCGCCAGGTTGAAGGTGGCGCCGAAGTTGATGTTGCTCGCACGCCAATCGGCCGGCGTCAGCCTCGCCTGGGCCCGCACGCGACGCCTGATGCCCTCAAGCCCGAACCGCGACTCTACCTGGTCGAGCACGCGCTCGCGCATCGCGCGCTCTTCGTGCGCCCAGTCGATCGAAGACTTCGTGTTGGGGGTTGGCGCGAGCACGTACAGCGACGAGCACCCGGCGGGGGCCAAAGACGGGTCTGTGCGGCTGGGGTTGCACACATACACCGACGGGTCTTCGCTCAGCACCGAGCCGCTCACGATCTCTTCCAGGTTTTCGCGGTAGCGCCCCGAGATGTAGATGGTGTGGTGCGGAAGATCTACCTCGCCCTCAACACCCAGGTAGAGCATGTACGTGCTGCACGAATACTTCTTCGCGTCCAGGGTTGCGTCCGAGTATGCCCTGCCCGCGGCGGCGCGACGCACGCCCTCGGGCATGAGGTTCTTCATCGCCCACGTGGCGTCCGCGTTGATGACCACATGGTCGTGCCGCCGGAACTCGCCGCCGGCAGTCACCCCCACGGCACGCCGTCCTTCAAACCCAAGAGCCGTAACCGGCGTGCCCGTCACAATCTCGGCGCCGTGTTCCGTGGCGACCTCCGCGAGCGCGCTCATCAGCGCGTTGCAACCGCCGATCGGGTGCCACACACCGTACTCATACTCGATGAACGGCAGAATCGTGAAGAGACTCGGGCAGTCGTACGGGCTCATGCCCAGGTACTTGCTCTGGAACGACACCGCGAGCCGTACAAACGGGTTGCGGAAATACTTGCTCAGCAGATCATGCACAGACAGGTGCGGGTTGAGCACCGGCGCCACCTTCAGCGTGTCGCGCCAGGTCCGGGGTGAAAAGAGGTCGAGCGGCGTGCGCATCGGGTTGCGCAGGATCGACTCGCTGTGACGCAGTTTGTACCGGTTGTGCTCGATGAACGGCCGGAAGGCACGCCCGTCTGCCCCGTCGATCTCTCCGATCCGCCGGGCCATCTCGTCGATGTCCTGCGTGGCGTCGAGCCGAAGCGGCTGCCCACCGCCATCCCGGCCCATCAACAGCCGGTACATCGGGTCAAGCCGCGCCAGTTCGACATAGTCTTCCATCCGCCTGCCCGCGGCTTTGAAGACCTCACCCAGAACATACGGCATCATGAAGAACGTGGGGCCACGATCGAAGGAGTACTCCCCCTCGGTGATGCGCCCGCACCGCCCGCCCACCGTCGGCGCGGCCTCATACACCCGCACCCGCAAGCCCGACGCCGCGAGCATGGCCGCGGTCGCGAGGCCGCCGGGGCCGGCCCCGATGATTCCGACATCGTCGCCTTCTCGACTGCTGTTTCGCACAAAGTCCGCCCTCGGGGTGATCCTGCCATGTCCGACCGTGGGCCCGCCCCGTCGCCTCGGGCTGATGCTCCAACGATGCATCATCCCAAACGCCGGGACCGGCGAAGAGTACCGTGGTTTCGTTGGGGCGATGCCCTCTGGATTCTCACCCACCCCACCTTCCCTCTCCACACCTCCTCCAGCCACCCGCCAGCATGAACAGCACCCGTCACATTCCCCCGCTCAGCGACCGCATCGGTTGGCTCAAGCGCTTCCGCAAGGGTGTGGCCGCCAGTGAGCACTCCCTCTGTGGCCTGATCTGTGCCGAAACGGGCAAATCCCGCTTCGACGCGCTCACCGCGGACATCCTCCCCCTCCTCGCCGCGTGCCGATGGTGCGAAAAGAACGCGCTCAAACTCCTCTCTCCCGCCACTCTGGGCGGCACCCCCTGGTGGCTCAGCGGGGTGCGAGTCACCCGAAGACGCGAACCTCTGGGCCGCGTCGCCATCATCGCCACCTGGAACTACCCGGTACAACTCCTGGGCATTCAACTCGTCCACGCGCTGGTTGGCGGCAACACAGTGGTCGTGAAGCCCTCCGAGCGGGCCCCAGGATCGCAGACCGCCCTTCTCAAACTCGCCATTGATGCCGGCCTGCCCGCCGGCGCACTTTCCTGGACCGCCCCAACCCGCGAAGCCGGCGCGCAACTGCTTTCCGAACAACGCTTTGATCACATCGTCTTCACCGGCTCGACCCAGGTCGGTCTTTCGATCGCCGCGTCGGCCGCGCAGTCTCTTACCCCGGCCACACTCGAACTTTCGGGCAGAGACAGCGCCATAGTGCTGTCAGACGCCAACCCCGAGCGCGCGGCGGAGGCCATCTGGAGCGCGGTCTGCATCAACAGCGGTCAGACCTGCATGGGCCCGCGACGCGCGCTGGTGCACCGCGGCGTGTACCCCAGGTTTCTCTCGCGTCTGGCTGATTTGTGCCGAGAAACCCGGGCAAAACCCCTGATCGACGAATCCGCGGCCAGACATTGCCACGAACTTGTCGTCGGTGCGATCAAGGCCGGCGGCCGGGATGCCGCCGGAGAGCCTTACGGCAGCCCAAACCCCAGCGGCCCGCCGCCCGAGCCGATCGGCCGCATGTGGCGGCCAACCGCCGTGATCGATTGCCCCGCCGGTGCCCCTCTCGTTGAGGGCCGGCACTTCGGTCCCGCGTTGGCGGTGGTTCCGTTCGACTCGTTGGATGATGCCCTTTCCATGCACGCCGCTTGTGACCAGCACCTCACCGCGTCCGTGTTCACGGCTGACCCTGCGGCGGCCGCCGCGATCGCGCCACGCCTTGGCGTGACCAACCTCACCATCAACGATTGCATTGTGCCTACCGCACACCCCGCCGTGAGCATCGGGGGCCACGGGGCCTCGGGGATGGGCCTGAGCCGTGGCCCGCTTGGTCTTCTCTCGATGACCCGTCCGCTTTACATCTCTCAGAGCCCGTGGCTCATCGCGCGGGCGCTGCGTCAGCCCCCCGGCCCGATCACCTCGATCTTCTCGTACTTCGTGCGCTTGTGCTATGGCGCCCGCTCGCTCACACCCCGACCGGAACTCCACCCCCATGCCGACTGATTCTTCCCCGAGCGTTCTTGTTGTGGGCGGCGGCCTCGCCGGGCTTGCCAGCGCTGTCGAACTGGCATCCCTTGGGCTGCGCGTCACCCTGATCGAACGCAACCAGCACCTGGGCGGCAAGATGAACATCCTGCGCGAGAGCGGGTTCTCCTTCGACATGGGCCCCACCATCCTCACGCTGCCTCAGGTGCTGCGGGGCATCATCCGCCGCAGCGGCCGGCGGGTTGAAGACTACATCAACCTCATCAACCTCTCCCCGCAGTGGCGCTGCCACTATGAAGACGGCACCGTGATCGACCTCACGGCGGATGCGCAGGCGATGGCGGACGCCCTCGACCGCCAGTTCCCCCAGACGCGCCCCGGCCGCGGGTACATGCAGTTCATCGAGTTCTCCCGGCGCATGATGCGGCTGTCAGAAAAGGTCTTCTTCTACCGCGATGTCGGCGGGGTGCTCGACATGATCAAAGACCCGCCCAAGGACAAGGGCGTCATGCGCGACGCCCTGGCGATGCGCATGCACAGCACCGTGGGCGCCACGGTTCACGCCGCGATCCCGCAGAGCCACGTCAGGCAGATCTGCGAGCACTTCCTGCAGTACGTCGGCTCAAGCCCGTTCATGGCGCCGGCCATTCTCTCGCTCATCGCCGCGGCGCAGACCGACCACGGCTGCTGGTATTCCATGGCCCCCGACGGCCAGTCGGGCGGCACCCGCTGTGTCGCGCAGTCGCTCGAACGCATCGCCCGCGAGCAGGGCGTTGAGATCATCACGGGCGTCGGCGTGCGGCGCATCCTCGTCTCGGCCGACAAGGCCACAGGCGTAGAACTCGACGACGGCCGCACGCTCTCGGCCAGCGCCGTGATCTCGAACTGCGACGTGCAGCGAACCCACCGCGACCTCATCGGCACCTCTGAAGCCCGCGCCCAGCAACGCACCATCGCCAGAGACTACACCCCGGCCTGCAGCGGGGTTGTGCTCTACCTGGGCCTCGCTCGGCGATACGAACACCTCGCGCACCACAACTTTCTTTTCAGCCACGACAGCCACGAAGAGTTCGGCGACATCTACCGCGTCGGACGGCCCGCACGCAACCCCACGCTCTACATCGCGGCCCCCTCCCGCTCAGACCCCACCCAGGCACCCCCGGGCGGCGAGGCCCTCTACGTGCTGGTGCACGTGCCCTACACGCGCGAAGGCCAGAAGTGGGAAGGCCCGGGAGGCATGCTCGAAGCGTACAAGCCGGTCATCATGTCCAAACTCCGCCGGTTCGGCATGGAGGACATCGACCGTCACATCGTCGTTGACCGCTTTCTCTCGCCCGACGGCATCGAGCGCCTGTACAACGCCGAAGGGGGCGCCATCTACGGCCTGGCGAGCCATGGCCGCCTCAAGGGCGGCTTCAAGCCCCGCAACCGCAGCCGTCTCTATCAAGGCCTCTACTTCTCCGGCGGCTCGGCCAACCCCGGCCCGGGTGTGCCCATGGTGCTCATGAGCGGCGTCACCGCCGCGCGGGCCGCCGCGGCCGACCTGGGTTTCGCCCGCGCCGCGGAACCCCTTGCTCTCGGTCGCGGGGTCGAAACCCCACTCGTCACGTCGCCATAACCGCCTCCCCCGCGACATGAACACCGACGCAGACCTCATCCCCGGCTCGTTCAACCCTCGCTTCGCCGCGGTCTTTGGCTGGTATACCCGACGTCTGCTCCGCTCTTCCTTCCACGCGCTGCGGCTGTCGCGCGGCACACCCGAGTGCCTGGCCTCGGCTGGCGGAACTTCATCGCCGCTCCTGCTCCTCTTGACGCACAGCAGTTGGTGGGATCCGCTCGTTGGCCTGTGGCTCTCTCGCCGCTTCATGCCCGCCAGATCCTCGATCGCGCCGATGGACAGCGCCATGCTGCGCAAGTTCGGCTTCTTCAAGCGCCTCGGTCTCTTCGGCATCAACCCCGACAACCCCGATTCGCTGCAAGCCATGCAGCGATATGTGCTCGATCATTTCCAGCGTTCACCCTCCCCGTCGCTCTGGATCACCCCGCAGGGAAACTTCGCAGACCCGCGCGCCCCGCTGGTGATCCGCCCCGGGGCTGCCGCCATCGCCGCGCGTTCGCACGCGCCGACTCTTGTCGCTGTGGCCATCGAGTACGGCTTCTGGCTTGACCAGCGCCCCGAAGTCTTCATCCGGGCCCAGCACGTCGCGCCGCCGAGCCGAACCGACTCAACCCCGCGCTGGCACGCGGCCATCGCGCAGACCATGCAGCGGACGCGCGACGCTTTGGCCGCGGAGGTATCATCCAGAAACCCCGACATCTTCTCGCTCGAAGGCGGGCGGGCCGCCGCCATCAACCCCATTTATGACCTCTGGCTTCGCCTGAAAGGCAGCACTTCCGATATCGAAACTCGGCAAAGCGGCCGCGGGGATGCCGGCACGCGGAGCGCGAACACATGACGCCCCTGGCCATCACGCTCGCCATCGGTGCATTCTTCGCCGCCCTCGCGCTGGTGATGACCATCATCAACCTGCGGGCATACCAGCCCCCGCCAAGTGTTCCCACGCGCGACGTCCCCGGCGATGCCCCGCCCGTTGTCTCGGTGTGCATCCCCGCACGCAACGAAGAGCGCAACCTCGAAGCCTGCGCACGCGCCGCGCTCGCGTGCGTCGGGCTGCCGGTCGAAGTTCTTGTCTACGACGATCAAAGCACCGATTCCACGCCGCGCATTCTCGCTTCGCTGGCCGCACACGACCCCCGTGTGCGGGCTGTTCCCACGCTCCCGCTGCCCGAAGGCTGGAACGGCAAGCAGCACGCCTGCTGGCGCATGAGCCAGCACGCGCGCGGCGAATGGCTCTTCTTCACCGACGCCGATGTTCGCCTCTCGCCGGACAGCCTGCTGCGGTGCGTCTCCGCGGCCGCGGCGGGCAACCTGGGCCTGCTGAGCGCTTTCCCGCGACAGATTGTTGTCTCTGCGGGCGAGCGGCTGCTCGTGCCCATGATCTTCTTCATCCTGCTGAGTTACCTGCCCTTCCCTCGCATGCGCCGCACCAACGACCCGAGCGCCAGCGCGGGATGCGGGCAGTTCCTCCTGGTCCGTCGCGATGCCTACGACGCATCGGGCGGCCACCAGACCTGCCATGACTCGATGCACGACGGCGTGAAACTCCCCCGCGCAGTCAGGCGCGCGGGTTTCAAGACCGACCTTGTTGACGGCGTCTCACTCGCAACCTGCCGCATGTATGCCAGCACACCAGAGGCCTGGCGGGGCTTTGCCAAGAACGCCTTTGAGGGCCTGGGGTCTGTCACGCTCCTGGTCGTGATCACCGTCATTCACATGCTCGGGCACGTGCTCCCATGGGCGGTTCTGCCCGTGCTCGCCGCGAAGTCTGCGGGCCCCTCTCCCGAGCACCCGCTCGCGGTCTTCTCGTTCGCCGGTTTCGCCGTGGCTTTCAACCTCCTTCAGCGATTCCTCATCCTCTCGCGAACCGGCGCACCCCGCTGGCTCGCCGTCTTCCATCCGATCGCCGTTGTGGCCATGACCGCCGTGCAATGGCACAGCCTGCTCCTCTATGCCTCGGGCAAGCGGCAGTGGCGCGGCCGCACCATGGGCCGCCCGGCCCCGGCCTCGGCCAACTGATGACCGCGACTTCGCCCCCACCACAGGTGAGCGTGCGACCCTACGCTTGCCATCATGCGTTGGAGATTCTGGCGGTTCTGGTCGCGTGATGAGTTTCTCGAGGCGGGCGAGCGCGCCCGTCTGGAGCATTCGGAGTGGCTCTCGCGTGCCCTCCGTTCAGGCAAGAACTACCCCCGCATTCCGGTGAAACCGGTGGTGCTTGGAGGCTTCGACAGGCTCATGGAAAAGCCCGGGGGGCCGGATCTCTGCGCCGCGTGGTGGCAGGCGGCCTTCAATCGCGTCGATCACCTCGACCAATCAACCGATAGTGACGGGCGCACACCCCCGGACGACAGACGGCACGGACCAACACAATGACCGATACCCCGCCCCCCGATCAAGCGATGCCCGACCCCGCGACCACCGTCACGGTGACGGCGCTGAACCGCAAGTGGACCATCAAAATGGCGCTTATCTGCCTGGTGGTCTTCTTCTTCGGAGTGTGGGCGATCTACGACGCCCTCATCGCATACCCCAAGCGGGGGTACAACGCCGCCGAGTTCATGGAGTACCAGTACCTCGAGCAGTACGAGCGTGATCGTGGCGTGATGTCGAACGCCGCGGGCGTCTCAGACCCCGCGGCCAAACTCGCCGAACTCGCGCAGCGCGAGGCCACCGTCGGCCAGTTGGGCGTGGTCGATGAACTCCTCAAGAGGTGGCTGGAAAACCTCGACATCGTCAGCAAACTCGTGCCCGAGGCCACGGCAATCCCGCGAACAGACTTCCGTGGACAGCAGATCAACACGGCCAGCGAACGGCTCGAAGCGCTGACCGCGAAGTGGACCCGCGAGGGCGGCACCAAGAAGGACGCCCCCAAGCCCCTCTCCGCCTTCGACATCCCCTCTCAGTGGATCATCCTGGCGATCTGCTGGATGATCGCCGCGTGGATGGCCGTCGTCGTGCTGCGATCAAGGCAGAAGGTCTTCCGCTGGGAACCCGGCACGCAACGGCTCACGCTCGCCGATGGCAACACCATCACCCCCGCCGACATCACCGAGTTCGACAAGCGCAAGTGGCACAAGTTCTTTGTGACCCTTGTGATCAGGCCTTCTCACCCCACGCTGGGCGGCAAATCAATCGAACTCGATCTCCTTCGCTACGACCCTCTCGAAGCCTGGGTGCTGGCGATGGAAAAAACCGCGTTCCCCGAGAGCGTCAAGAAGGACGAGGCCCAGGCCGACGCTGGCGCCCAAACCGCCAACGCCGACGAGCCGCCGCGCGAGAACACCTGAGTTCGCCCTCGCGCGTGAGGCAGGCTCGCATCTCGCGTGGCCGAAGCCACGCGTGCCGAAAGTGCCCCCTCGCTCTCGGTCAACCGTTGTTCGACTGGCGACCCTCAATGGTCGCGATGATGCACCCCCCGGAGAGGATGATGACATCATCAAGGTCGGGGTCGTCCGCGAGGATCGCGATGCTCATCTTGTACACGAACGGGTTGAAGTGAACCCGCAGGCTCGCCAGCGGCGGCCCGCCCAGTCGGCTGAGCAGATAGGTCTGGGGCGAAAAGAACGCGACGAGGTTGATCCATCGTCTGAGCACCGTCAGCATGCCGCCCTGCTCTTCGAGCACCGCGATCTCGCGCCCCGCAGAATCAGCGACAGACCAGGAGTCCTGCACGAAGGCCGACCGCAGCCCGCGACGCGTGAACGTGGCGACGGGCGTCGGCTCGCCGCTGAGCCGAACGTCGTACGTTCCGCTGAAGTCGATGATGTTCCTCGCCTTGATCGTGAGAAGTTCATGAGTGCAGGAGTCGTCGGTGTAGAGCCGCAACTCTTCACGCAGCCGCAGCGACTTCTGGCGGCAATACCCGACCAGCGTGCCGTGCTGGTCGTACATGTAGTACTTCGCGCTCAACAGGGTGAAGACCTTGCGGCGGATGGTGAAATGCTCTCCCGCGTGCGCCTGAATCGGCATGCGCTCGGCTCCTTGGCCTGAGCGTAGCCGCTCAGCCCGGCGAAAGGGCCGTGCCGCGCACTCGCGCGGTCTCCGCACGCCGCCCGACCAAAACGGCCGCGGGCCCCGGCTTTTCAACCGGGGCCCGCCTTCTCCATTCGCGGCGATAAGCCGAGTTCTGT
Source organism: Phycisphaeraceae bacterium (assembly GCA_019636615.1). Lineage (GTDB taxonomy): Bacteria > Planctomycetota > Phycisphaerae > Phycisphaerales > UBA1924 > UBA2402. The sequence goes on from JAHBXF010000001.1 coordinate 151,547, forward strand.
CACGCCCGGCGGTTTGCGTCGGCTCCATTGACGGGGGCCTCCGACGCACCTGCCGACCGCGGCGATCATTTCTCTGGGACGCGCGTCGCCGCACGCCTCGAGCGATCTACCCGCCCCCTTCCGCCCGGACCGAGCGTCGGCATGCTCGCGCACGCCGCGGAGACTGCTGGATCTTGCACGCGGTGGGGTTTGCCGTGCCCCCGACGTCACCGTCGGGGCGGTGGGCTCTTACCCCACCGTTTCACCCTTACCTGATCCCGCCTCGCGGCGGGCCATCGGCGGTTTCTTCTCTGTGGCACTGTCCCTCGTCCGTGGCGGCCTTTCGTGCCGGTGCGAACGGGTGGGCGTTACCCACCACCGTGTCCTGCCGTGCTCGGACTTTCCTCACCCGACGGGCTTTCACCCGGCGGGCGCGATCGCCATGCCGCGAACACACTCTACTTTACGTCGCCCGCGTGCCCGGGTTCACCTTGCTCATACCCTGCCCCTGCAACCGCGCTGCCCGACACCTCCATGCCACCTGATTCCCTCAAGATCGCGCTCTGGCTTGAACCCGCCCAGGTACCCCTGGCGCGCCGGGTTGCCGGCTCGCTCTCTGCCTCGCTCGTCTCCGCCGGCTCCCCCGTGCGGGGTCAGACCACCGCCGTCGCCCATGACCTTGGCGCGTCGGCCGAAGACGACCTGCGTGTGATGCTCAACATGCAGGGCATCGACGCCGTGATCCTCTTTTCTACGCAAGGCCTGGGGGCGGACGCCGCCGACGCCCGCGCCGTCGCCGCCGCGGGTGCACGCAACACCAAAGTCATCACGCTCGGCCCCACCCCCGCCGATGTCCTCTCCCTCCGCCCCGGCGGCTGGCTCGACCGCAACAACGGCTTGTGCCCTTCAGAAGTCATCCGGCCCGCACCGATGCTGCGCCGCAGCGAGCCCTTCGTTCGTTCGCGCGAAATCATCGAGGCCTTCGGCCGCCCGGCCTCGGCATGGGTGCGCCTCACCAGCGCACGCCACGAACAGACCAGCGGCGCACACCTTCTCAACGCCCTCGATCTGCTCCAGGATCTTTTCGCAGAGCCCGCATGGGTTTCTGCGGCGATCGCCAACACCCAGCGTCCTCCCGGCCGCGAGCCAGAGACCATCGGCGGCGTTCCAGGCGACGTGCACGCCCTGCTGCGCTACGCCGACGGCCGCTGCGCCAGTGTGTGCGTCGGCGACGGCGGCGGCGATTGGGCCTGGGAGGTGGCGCTCAGTTCACCCCAGGGCCGCCTCGTCCTGCGCCATGACGGTGTGGTGTGGCACGCCCCTGACGGCAGCGAACGCGACCGCGTTCAGCCCGCCGCCGAGCCCTCACCCGGCGCCCCCCGCGCCATCGCATGGGCGCTCGCGCGTCTGCTCGACCCCGCCACCCCGGACGATGGCCCGACGCCCATCGCCGACATCATGACCGTCGCTCAGGCGCTCCTTCTCAGCGCTTCAACCGGCCAGCCAGAGAGCCCCGCGACCATCCGCGCCATGACCGGCGTCACCCCCTGACGCCCCCGACGGGTGTGCCCGCGCTTGAATACACTTCCCCGCTGACCAACACGCCGCCTTAGCTCAGTGGTAGAGCAGCGCTTTTGTAAAGCGCGGGTCGCAGGTTCAAGTCCTGTAGGCGGCTTTCTCTCCCCGGCGCCAACGCCGCCAACCCTACCCCGTACAGTCGGGGCATGACCGATTCTCAGCGCCCACGCCCGGCCATCTCTCCCCTCGTTCTCATCATCCGTGACGGCTGGGGCGAAAACCCCAACCCATCGCACGACGCCTTCAACGCCGTCAAAATCGCCGCCGCGCGAGGGCTCACGCCGACCGCCCTCATGCTCGATGCCCAGTGGCCCCGCACGCTCATCGCCACCAGCGGCGAAGACGTGGGCCTTCCGCCGGGAACCATGGGCAACAGCGAAGTCGGCCATCAGAACATCGGCGCCGGACGCATCGTGCCCCAGGAGTCGCTCGTCATGACCAAGGCCTGCGAGACGGGCCTTGATCGCATCGAAGCCGTCAAAGGCGCGGTCGATGCCGCCCGCTCGGGAGGCGGTCGCATCCACATCATGGGCATCTGCTCCGACGCCGGGGTGCACGGCCTGCTTGAACACCTCTACGCCATGATGCGTGCCTGCAAGAAACTCGGCGCCGCCGATCTCTTCCTGCACATGTTCACGGACGGCCGCGACACCGGGCCATTCACCGGCATCGACTTCATCGAACGCGTTGAAGCCGCCTGCAAAGACATCGGCACCGGCTCCATCGCCACCGTTGTCGGCCGCTACTACGCCATGGACCGCGACCACCGATGGGAACGCGTCAAGGCCGCCTATGACTGCCTCACAGGGCGGGGCATGTGGACCACCGGCGAGGGCCCCACCGCTTCATCCGCCGCCCTCGCCATTCAGCGGTACTACGACGCACCCTCCGGCGAGACCCTCCGCGGCGACGAGTTCGTCACGCCCACCGCCATCGGCGACTCGCCCGCCGACATCCGCGCGGGACGCATCCGCGCCGGCGACAGCGTCATCTTCTTCAACTACCGAGGCGACCGCCCACGCGAACTCTCCGCCGCCTTCGTCTTCCCCGACGAGCAGTGGGCCGCCGTGAAACCCTCGCCCGATTCCGGCCTGCGCGGCTTTGACCGCGGCCCCAAACTCGCGCTGCATTACGTCACCATGACCGACTACTGGGATGCCCTTCGACCCTTTGTCCATGTTGCCTTCCCCAAGCCCCCGCGCATGCGCCAGATCGGCGGCGAGTTCTTCAGTTCGCGGGGCCTGCGCCAGTTCCGCTGCGCCGAAACCGAAAAATACCCCCACGTCACCTTCTTCTTCAACGACTACCGCGACGAGCCATTCCCGGGCGAGTCACGTGTCAACCCGCAGAGCCCGCGCGTCGCCACCTACGACCAGAAGCCGGAAATGGCCGCGCACGAGGTCGCCGCCGCCACACTCGCGCGCCTCGCGGCAGACGACTGCGAAGACTTCCTGGTTGTGAACTTCGCCAACGGCGATATGGTCGGCCACACCGGCAACCTTGAGGCAACCATCAGCGCCTGCGCCGCCGTTGATGAAGGCGTCGGCAAGATCATCCAGGCCACGCTCGCGCGCGGCGGCGCACTTATCGTGACCGCGGACCACGGCAACGCCGAGCAGATGTTCGACCCCGCCACCAACGCACCCCACACGGCGCACACCACCTACACCGTGCCTCTTTACGTTGTTGGCGACACACTCCGTGGGCGTACGCTGCGCGCCGGCGGCCGCCTGGCCGACATTCTGCCAACCGCCATCCACATCATGGGGCTCACCCAACCGTCGGAGATGACCGGCCGCTCGCTGCTGGCCTGACCGCCGCCCGCAAAATCGCTTGCCGGCAGCCCGGCGCGCCGCGGCTGGGGCGCACGGCCTTGATCACATGCCCTCGGGCATCTCCACGCCGCTGGTGCGCAGCAGCGTTTTGAACGTCTCGGAAAAGACGAAGTTGTGCTCGGGGAACTCTGTTCCCGCCATGTTCTTGTCAACGTGGCTGAACATCAGGTCGATCGCGCCGATCACCCGCGCGCCGCCCGGCCCGCCCGAATCCATCAACTCAACCACGCCGGCCGTCGCCGCGCCGGCCGCGTCCAGGTTCTGCACGGTTGCCGTGTACCGCAGCGTTTGACCGGGCACGGCGTCTTCGTGCAACTCGGCGCGGCTCACCTTCGCCAGAATCACTTTCTCGGCAAACCCGCCCGCGTGCCCCACCAGAATCCCCGCGCTCTGCGCCATCCCCTCGATGATCAGGCACGCGGGCATCACCGGCATCGCGCCGCGATCACCCCTGGCCCCGAAGTGGTCGTGCAGGTGCTCCTCGGCCATCGACACGTTCTTCACCGCCACCAGCCTCTGGCGCGGCGTCAGTTCGATGATTCTGTCTATCCACATCCAGCGCATGGTCAGCCCGCTCTCTCGGCGCTCAACGCCCGCCACGCCACCGACACGCGCCGACCGTTCATTTCGCCCGCAGTTTCGCCTCGACGAAACTCACCAGCGTGTCAACCGTGAACAGCGTCCCGATCTTCGTGATCTGCGGGTCTTTCTCGAACTCGTCCAGGTTCACGTGGGGCATCCGCGCCCGCAGCGTCGCGAGCCCTTCGGCGGTCACCAGCCCGTTCTGTACATACCTGGGGTCCTGCGCGACGTTGTCCGGGAACAACTCTCCCTGGTCGATCTTGATCCCGAACTCCTGCTCCAGTTTGAAAACGATGTCCAGGAAGTCGATCGACTCGGCGCCAAGATCGGTCGTCAGCACCGATTCCATCGTCACGTCGTCGTCGTCCACCGCCAGGGCGTCTACCAGTACTGTCCGAATTTTGGAGAAGATATCGTCTCGCGTCATGGTCTGGGTGTCTCTGCGTCTTGGCTGTCTCGGTGCATTCCGGGTCGCACGCCGCACGCCTGCGCGGCACACCACCCCTTCCCCACGGGTATCGCCCGCCCCCGCACTCGCTATAGGGCTTTCGGGGGCCGCATGATAGGTGCCGCCCCTTATCCCCGCACGCCCACCCTCACCGGCCGGAGCGTAAACCGCCCCGAGACCGCCGTCGGCATCGCCGTCTGAGACACGCCCGGCGTCAGCCGCTTCCCCTCGCCCTTGAACTCAAAGTGCCCTTCGTCGCTCCGCGTGAGCAGGGTGACCTCGACCCGCAGCGTCGCCCCCGGCGGCATGAACGCGCCGTATTTCAACGCACGCACCCGCCCAAGCACCAGAGGCTCGCCGGCTTGTGCCTGCGACGCAGCCAGCAGCCTGGCCGCGTGAACCATCGATTCGAGCATCAGCACCCCCGGCAGCACCGGAAACGTCGGGAAGTGATCCGCCAGATACTCCTCCGCCGACGAGACGTTCTTGACCGTCACGATGCGGTCCGGCCCTTGCTCGAGAATCGCGTCCACAAGATTGAAGTGCATGCTTCCCTCAGCATAGGTCGCCCTCGCACCTTACTCTTGCCTTGCGTGCCCCTGCTCAAAGACGATGCGGTCTGTATCCGGGTCTGGGATTGGTCTGAAACCAGCCAGACCGTCTCGCTTTTTTGCCGCGCTTCGGGCCTCATCCGCGCCATCGCCAAGGGCTCGAAACGCGAGAACTCCAAGTTCTCCGGCGGCCTCGAAGTTCTCACGCGCGGCGAAGCCCTGGCCAGCGTCAAAAACCCCGACACCCTCGCCCTGCTCACCGCCTGGGAACTCGAAGAAACCTTCCCCGCGGCACGCCGCTCGATCCACACCTTCTACGCCGCCATGGCCTGCCTCGAAATCGTCCAGCGCAGCGTCACCGATGCCGACCCGCACCCGGGCCTCTTCGACGCGCTCCTGCACGCCCTGCGTTCGCTCGGCACCGCCCCCGAAGACCGCGACGCCATCCTGGGCCTTCTCTGGGCCGCGCTGGTTGAAACCGGCCACCAGCCCGAACTTGCCCTTGATGTCCGCAGTCAGACACCACTGCCCGCCGCGGAGGTCTACGCCTTTTTCCCGCGGCTGGGCGGCCTCTCGCGAGACATCGCCGACACCGGGGGCGAAGAAACCTGGCGAATCCGCGCTGAGACCGTGTCACTCTTGCGAACCCTCGCCGCACCGCCCGTAACGCCGCGCATCGCGCCCGCGGCCACACCCCCGGAGGCTCAGAAGCGCGCCACGCAACTCCTGCGCACATACCTGCGGCACATCATCGCGGCCGAAACCCCCGCCCTCGACAAGTTCATCGACATCGCCTGGCGCTGATGCATGGCCGCCCAGGCCCCCGCACGCGTCACTCCGTGTAATCGCCGACTTTCAAGCACAGGCCGCCTTTTCACCCCGGCGCGGGACAGGATGCCCCGCCCATGCCGGATGCGCAGCCGCAATCACCCAGTCTGTGCACTGCCGCCGTTGCCGTAGCCACCTCGCCGCCGGCCAAGATCCCCACGCCCCCCCACAACCCACACCCCCCGCCCCGGCCGCGCGTTTCCAGCACAGAGCGGGTGTCGGCACAATCCTCGCCGCCTCCCGCGGCATGCACCCTTTCGGGAGCGTGCCTCGGCTCTAACCCCTCGCGGCCCCCCACCGCAACCCCCTGAAAACCGGCACCTTGCGTCCACACTTTTCTGCCCGTGCGCCGCCGCGCCTCGAATTTTGCCCCCACCCCCCCTAAACTCATGGCCCACGCCTCCCTAGCTCAGTTGGTAGAGCAGCTGACTCTTAATCAGCGGGTCGAAGGTTCGAGTCCTTCGGGGGGCACTTTGGTGGCAGTTTCGGCCGATCAGGCCAATCGTTCATTGTGTGCGTTTTTCTAGGGGTTTGCCATGCTGAATCAACTGAATCTCGCATGGCCCAACCCCTCTTGGGCCATGAGCCCTCTTCACCATGCCATGCCGCGCACATGCGCGGCCTATACCTGAGCCGATCCGGCCGGGCGGCATCCACAACGGCGATCCACGCGATCGTTCCATGAATCAGTGAGACTGTTTCAGTTGCGTCACCAGCGCGGTCATCGCACCGGTGCCGCCGCTCTTCACACGCTGTCACTCTCAAGAGAATTGCATATGGGCTACTACTCAGAAAACCTGCCGCCGCGCGTGCGGGCGGCACTGGAAGTGCTGGAGCACTGCCGCAACCGGCAAGATGGCTCTTGCTGCGATCCCGGCGGCAACGAACTTTCCCGGCCCGAAGAAGCCATGCAGCGCCAGGCGCTGCAGGTGCTGACGCTGTACCTTGCGGGCGAGATGGACTACGGCGATGAGCCGCCCACCCCGCGCAAGCCGCCCGACGATGAGCCGGGCGCGACGCAGCCGGTGACCGTGTAACTCCCCTCCTCGCGATGCCGACAGGCACGCGAGGGGATTCAACCGGTGGGGCTGCTGACAAGCGGCTAGCGCACCCACGAGCGGGCATGATGTGCCCTTGTACTGCACGCTTTGAACAACCGCCCGCGGGGTGGAAGTCAACAACTCGGGCCGTGTGACCTGCGTGAGTGGCCTGATTGTGCAGCCGGGACAGGCGGCATTGCTGCACGTGCGGCGGCCGTCACGCCGCGATGCCGACGACAAAGCGCGAACGGCGCGAATGTGAGCACGCTGGTCAGACCGCTCGACCCGGCGATGGGGGTACCCATCCACACTTCCGCCTGCTCATCTCCGCTGGCTCGGGTGCTGAGTGAAGCGCATTCCTGCAGCCGTGCTGCGATGCGGCTATCGGGCATCGGGGCACCGTTCTCCCCTTCGCCCATCTCACGCTCAGTTCGGCGGCCCCGCTTCAACGCGCACCGCCTGGCCTGCACGCAGGTTGCCCGGCGAGACCACAACCTCGCTGATCTCTTCGAGCCCGGCGCGGCCTTGCGCATCGCGAAGCACCTCGTGCAGGCCTTGCTCGGCTGGCGCCAAGTTCACCCGGTGCTCCACCGCCTTGCCTTCTTTGATCGAATACACGCGTGAAACGCCCGCAAAGGTCACGACCGCATCTTCGGGAATGAAGCGCACCCCCGCTTCGGCGCCGATCTCGATGCTCGCGTGCGCGAAACTCCCCGGTTTGAGCGCGCCCTTGGGGTTGTCGGCCTCGATTTCAATCTCGAATGCGCGGCTCTGAGCATCAACCGCGGGCGCCACACGCGTGACCGACGCGCGAACCGGCTCGGCGAACGCATCGATCCGCACCAGCGCCGGCACGCTGGGCATCACTCGTCCGGCGTACCGCTCGGGAACGCCACCCCGAAACTTCACGCGATCGGTCGCGATGATGCGGTAGAGCACCTGCCCCTGCGTCACCAGTTCGCCGACCGACACGCGACGCTCGGCGACGCGGAATGTCAGCGGTTTCTCTCGCGGCACCGACACAACGGTGTCCGCCAGTCGCTGCTCTGCCGTGCGCAGCGCCGACTCTCGCACCCGAGCCTCGGCGATCTGGGCCTCGGCGCTGAGCCTTGCCACCGCCGCGCTGGTTGTCGCCACCTGAAACTGCGTCTGAATATCCGAGTAATCCTGCTCGCTCAAGAGTGGCGGGGTTCGCTCGTAGAGCAGCCGTGCGCGATCCAGCCTCGCCCGGGCGTTGGCCTCTTCGGCCAGCGCTCTGGCCACCTCAGGCAGCATCGCCGTTTCAACGGTCTCAGCGGGAAGGTCGAGCAGACCGACCTTTGCCAGTGCCGCGGTCAACGCGGCCCGCTGCTCCCCCACCGCCAGTGCGTAATCGGTGGGATCAATCAGTGCGAGCTTCGCCCCGGCCGCGACGGCATCGCCCAAGTCGGCGTGAACCTCGCTCACACGCCCTGGCACCTTGGCGGAAATCAGTACATCTTCCTCGCCAAAGAGCGTGCCGAAAATGGTCACATTCCGCACGGCGTCGCGCGTGACGATCGGCGCAAGCCGCACGACCCTGGCTTCAGCCGAGCGTGCGGGCGTGGCGGCAACCGGGCCGCGGTCGCAGGCGCTCAGGCCGGGCAGCACACACCCCGCCACGATCGCCGACCACAGAACGCGGCTTCGTGCGCATGCCCGAGTGGTCGAGTGTACAAAGGTTGGTCGGGCTCGGGGCATCGGCACTGCTCCAGCGAAATCAGCGGGTGAATCTGACGGTACACTCCCGGCGTAGAGCAATACTGACCGGTCAGTTTCTATCTTCGTCGTATCGAGAGGCCTGGTTGCCCGCCCATACTCCAAACAAACCAGACCAGATCCTCGACGCCGCCGCGGAACTCTTCGCGTCGCGCCAGTTTCATGAAGTGCGGCTGGAGGACATCGCCGCGCGGGCGCACGTCGGAAAAGGTACGGTCTACACCTACTGGAAGAGCAAGGATGAGGTCTACCTGGCGATGATCAGGCGTGGGTTCGCGGCGGTCAATGCCCGTCTGGATCGGGACCTTCCCGGCTGCGGCACTGATTGCTGGTCACAGATTCGGATCATACTACAGGCGGTCATCGACTTTGCCTTCAGCCACCCGGGCGTCTTCAGGATCATGCGCAGCGGGTCGCTGACACCCGAAGACCCTGACCTGCAGCACACACGCCGCCTGCTGACAGACCGCATCGAGGCGTGCCTTCGCGCCGGCGTGAACGCGGGGCAGATCCGCGACACAGACCCCCGCCTCACGACACAGTACCTGCTGAGTTTCGTCCGCGGGGCGATGCTCTATCCGCCCCACGATCTCACGCGTGACTCGCTGCTGGAGCACATGTTCGCCCTTTTGCAGCGGGGCATCGGAACGGGGGATGGCCGATGACCGCGCGCGCGTTGTTCGCCATGATTTCGGCCTGGCTGCTGCTGGCCACCGTCGCGGGCTGCAAGACCGATCAGGCCGGCGACGTGGAGTTGTACCGGCGCGTGAGCGACCCACCGGGTGCCCTTCCCGTGTTCGAGCCCGGGAGCGTGCTGAGCCTCGAAACTGCTCTGCGCCTCACCGCCGCGCACAACGAGCAGATCGCCCAGCAGGGCGAGCGCTACATCCAGGCGTTGGCGGATCGGCAGCGCGCGGCCGCCTCGCTCAAACCGACCTTTGATCTCTTCTCGGGCACGACGCTGCGGGAGAACACGGGCGACGGCATCGTGCAGACGGGTATCGGCGTGGGCGGGCAGTACCGGCTGCTGACCGGGCTGAGCGACCTGCGCCAAGTTGACGCTTCCGACGCGAGAATCCGATCGGCGAGGTGGCTGATCCTCGACCTGCGTGAATCGCTCCTGCTGCAGACGGCGCGGGTCTACTACGAAGTGCTCCGTGCAGAGCGTCTGGCCGAAGTGCTGGCATCATCGGTGGAGGCGCAGCAGGCCCGGCTCGACGACGCCCGAGCCCGCAACGAAGCGGGCTTCACAAGGCCGCTGGATGTCGCTCAGATCGAGGCACAAGTGTCACGCACGCGCGCGCTTCTGATCGCCGCACGCGGCAACGCGCGAGAGGCCCGCGCCACGCTCGCCCTGCTGACCAGTGCCGAAGTTCAGGATGCCGCGCTGACCGATGGCTTTGAAACCGCGTCTGATATCCCCGGCCGAGGGGCGCTGCTTGGGCTGGCGCACCGCCACCGCCAGGACCTTCTCGCGGCACGAGCCCAGGCCGACGCCGCGCGCCTCGAGGTTGACGCGGCCATCGGTCAGTACGCCCCGACATTGAGCGTCAACCTCGAAACGTTCCTCATGCGTGAACCGGACGATACCCCCGCGTCGATCGCTTCGTTGATCCAACTGCGTGTGCCGATCTTCAGCGCCGGCCGCATCGAGGCCGATATCCGCGCCGCATGGTCTCGATTCCGCCAGGCCGCGCTGGAGTATCGGCTGCGAGCCCGATCGGCAACGGCGGACGTCGATGGAATCCTGGCGCAGTTCCATGCTTCTCGCGCCAGGCTCGACGAGTTCGACACGCAGGTGCGGGTGGCACGCGAGACGCTGAACCTGGCCGAGGCCGCGTACCAGGCGGGGCTGGGCACCAACCTTGAGCGGGTCACCGCTCAGGACCAGTTGCTGGCCGCGGAACTCGAACGCGTGAGCGAGGGGTATCAACTCAAACTCCTGAGCCTCGCGCTCAGGCGTGCGTGCGGAACCCTCGCGGCGGAGCAGATCGGCGCCCCCCTGCCCGATACCGAAGAAAGCGAACGCGCCGCCCCCGATGCCCCGCTCATCGAACGGCCCGCCGCCCAGCACACGGAGGGCGCATGAAACTTCTGGCCCAAGTCTCTGTCCGGCGGCCGGTCTTTGCGGTGATGATGATCGCCGCGATGGTGGTCGTAGGCCTCGTGGCGTTCCGCGACCTGGGTGTCGACCGGCTCCCTTCGGTCGATCTGCCCACCGTCAACGTGCGCACCGTGCTGCCCGGCGCATCGCCGGAAGAGGTAGAGTCGCAGGTCTCGCGGATCATCGAAGAGGCCGTGAACACCATCGAGGGCATCGAGGAACTCCGTTCCATCTCGGGGCAGGGCACGTCGATTGTTCTGGTGACCTTCCGGCTCGACCGGGACATCGAATCCGCGGCGCAGGACGTGCGAGACCGTGTGGCCTCGGCGGCCAGACGCCTGCCCAACGAGGCCGACCCGCCCGTGGTCTCCAAGTTTGACAACGACTCTTCCCCCGTGCTCACCCTCGCGCTCAGCGGCGACATGAGCATCCGCGAACTGACCGAGGTGGGCGACAAGATCATCCGGCCGAGGATCGAACGCTCGCCGGGTGTCGGCCAGGTTTCGATCGTCGGCGGGCTCGAAAGAACCATCAACATCGATGTCTCGGCCGAGCGGCTCGCGGCGTACCGCATCCCGGTGACGGCGGTTCGTGATGCGGTTCAGCGTCAGAACGCCGACGTTCCCGGCGGCAACATCACGGGGGTGCTGCGTGAGCAGGTGCTGCGCACGATGGGCCGCCTCACGACGCCCGAGCAGTTCGCCGACATCATCGTCGCCATGGTCAACGGGTCGCCCGTGCGTGTGCGAGACCTCGGCGCGGTGTCCGACGGCACCCGCGAGCAGCGATCCAGCGCACGCCTGAACGGCACCCCGGCCGTGACTCTTGAAGTGCGCCGGCAGTCGGGCGCCAACAGCGTCGCCGTGATCGAGGGTGTGAAGGCAGAGATCCAGGCCGTGCGCGAGGCATTGCCCCCGGGCGTCACGCTGGAGGTCATCCGCGACCAGTCGGGCTATATCTACGCCGCGCTGCACGAGATCAAGGTTCACCTGGTGCTGGGCTCGATCCTGGCCACGCTGGTGGTGCTGGTGTTCATGCGGTCGTGGCGGTCGACCATCATCGCGGGCGTGGCGATCCCCGCCTCGGTCATCTCGACATTCGCGGTGATGTGGGCGCTCGACTTCACCCTCAACAGCGTGACCATGCTGGCGCTGGTGCTCATGGTGGGCATCGTGATCGACGACGCGATCGTTGTGCTCGAGAACATCTACCGTCTCGTGGAGGAAGAAGGCCTGAACCCGATGGACGCCGCGCTCAAAGGCACGGGCGAGATCGCGCTGGCGGTGCTGGCGACCACGCTCTCGCTCGTCGTCATCTTTGTGCCCGTGTCGTTCATGTCGTCCATCTCGGGCCGCTTCCTCTACCAGTTCGGTGTCACCGCGGCCGTCGCCGTGCTCGTGAGCCTTCTGGTTTCGTTCACGCTCACCCCCATGATGGCCTCGCGCATGCTCAAGCCGCCGCCCGCCGACGGCACAGGCCACACCCGGTCGAGAGCGGGTTTCTACGGCCTGCTCGACCGCGCGTATGTCGGCTCGCTGAGGCTGTGCCTCAATCGCCGCTGGCTCACCATGATCGTCGCGGTGATTGTGATGGGCTCGTCGGTTCCGCTCTACAGACTGTTGCCTCAGAACTACCTCCCCAGCAACGTGGACGAGGCCGAGTTCAGTATCAACGTCAGCGGCCCGGAGGGCATCTCGTTCGAGGCCTTCGACAACGCGATGCGCGAGGTCGAGGCCCGTGTCGCCGCCCACCCCGCGGTCGTCACCACGCTCACCTCCGTGGGCGGTTCGTTCCTCGGGCAGATCAACCGAGGCGACATCTATGTGCGCATCAAGCCCCACGCCGAACGCCTTTTCTCACTCTCCCGGCTCTGGCAGGAAACCCTCCGCGGCGCGCCCCTCAACGCCCTGCGCGGCAACTACTCGCAGTCGAGCGTCATGCAAGACCTTCGAAGGTCGCTGCGTGACCTTCCCGATCTTCGGGCCAGCGTCAGGCCCTTCGCCGCGTTCAACATCGGCGGCGGAAACTTCGACGTAGACCTCGCCCTGCGGGGCCCTGAACTGCAGCGGCTCGCCGAATACACCGAAACACTCCGCCTGCGCGCCCTCGAACTCGGCGGCCTGCCCGACCCAGATACCACGCTCAAACTCGACACCCCCGAGATGCGCGCCATCATCGACCGCGACCGCGCCGCCGACCTGGGCGTGGCCGCTCGAGACCTGGGAATCGCGCTGCGCCTGCTCGTGGGCGGTGACGAAGAGATCACCCGCTTCCGCGATGAATCCGCCAACGAGGAGTACGACGTACAACTCAGGCTCGTGCGGCACGACCGCGCCGACCCGCGAGAACTCCCCCGCCTGCTCGTGCCCGCCGCAAACACGCCGGGAGGGGTCGCCGAGGTGCGTTCGTTCGCCACCCTCGAGCCCGCTCAGGCCCCGGCTCGCGTCGACCGCCTCGACCGGGTTCGCGCGGCGAACCTCCGCTCGTCGATCGGCCCCGGTTACGCGCTCGCCGACCGCCTGGGTGCGCTCAGGGCTGAAGTGGACAAACTCAACATGCCGCCCGAGTACACCGTGCGCGTGCTCGGACGCGGCCGGGAACTCGAGCGAACGTTCAATGAGTTCATCCTCGCCTTCCTCCTTTCACTCGTCTTCATGTACATGATCCTTGCGTCGAACTACGAGAGTTACCTGCACCCCTTCACCATCCTGCTCTCCATCCCACTCTCCATCCCGTTCGCCTTCCTCTCGATGTGGGCCATGGGCGAATCGCTCAACCTCTATTCGGCGCTCGGCATTCTCGTGCTCTTCGGCGTGGTCAAGAAAAACTCCATCCTGCAGGTTGACCACATCAACGCGCTCTCCACGCGCGGCCTGCCCCTCGAAGAAGCCGTGATTCAAGGCGCCCGCGACCGCCTCAGGCCCATCCTGATGACCACCCTCGCCCTCGTCGGCGGCATGCTCCCCCTGGCCCTGGGCACGGGCCCGGGCGCCGAAGAACGCCGCGCCATCGCTGTTGTCGTCATCGGCGGCCAGTTGCTCTCGCTGCTCATCACACTGCTGGTCACCCCGGTTGCGCACTATGTTCTCAACGCCGCGCGGTTCCGTCGAACCGCCGTTCGTGACGGCGCGTGATGCTCCTTTCCTGTTCATCCGGGCCCTGCAAGCCGATTGACGCAGAGCCGCCACCCGCGCGGCCCAGGCTGTGAAAGACTCGGCGCCCGCGTCCCGGCCCCTGACGCGTCCATCAATGAAAAAACCCGCTCGTACGAGCGGGTTTGACTCATGCGTTGTGTCATCTGCACGCCGTCAGTCGCGTCGGCGGCGGCCCATCGTGCACATCAAACCAAGGCCAGCGAACACGCCAGCCGGAGCCGGCACCACGACCACCGTGGCCTGCAACCGCCCTTGATTATCCGAGTAATGGCCGGGATAACTCGTCGGGTTGCCAAAGTCGAAGGCGTCGACAAACCCCAGGTACAACCGTGTTGCCCCGTGGGGAATGTTGAACCGCTGGGGCACACCCGTCGCGTTGTACCCGTCGCCGATGAAAAACGTCTGTGCCAGCAACGGCCAGAACTCGGTTTCGTTGTTCGAGTTCGTGACGTTCAGCCTTGATGGGGCTGGGTTGCTGGGGCTCGCTGGCCCGAGGAACACCCCTGTCAGAAAGAGCGTTCGGTTCGCGTGAATGAGGCCGGAAATCCCACCCCATGACAGCACGTCGGTCGTTCCGCTCGCGGAAGTGCCCCCATCACCGCCGTGAAACGCAAACCCGAAACCCGCGCTGACCGTGCCTGTCACGCTGGTCACCTGAACAACGTTCCCCTGGCCGGCACTCAGCGGAATCAACGGGGGCAGCACACCCCCGCCGCCGCCGCCCGGATCGGGTGCCACCATGTACCCGGCACCAAAGATATTGGCCCGGCCATCCACTTCCACGACCACGCCGCGGGCCAGCCCTGCGCACGCAACCACAGCCACTGCAACAAGCGTTTTCATCTCTCTTGCCTCCTCATCCTTTTGCCGCGAAGCCCTTCTGATCACAGAAGGGTCATTGCGGACACGAAGGTATTTTAGGCGGGCCCGGCCAGCACCATCTGCGATGCGAAAGCGACGCGGCCGCACCGCATGGCGCCCGCGCGGCATCCACTCTCTCGCTCAAATCAGCACCACGCAACGCGAATGGCCCAGCACGCTCGCACGCCCATCGTCACTTTTGACGCCAGGTCAGATGATGACGCCGCGCACGACACGCACGCCCCAATGCTCGCCTCTTTGACGCTGCCAACTGGCCCCGGTGGGACTCGAACCCACACGCCCGTTGAAAGGCTGCGGATTTTAAGGCGGATACACGCCCCTCGGCCCGATGCCTCGATTCGAGCGAATCAGGCTGGAAATAGGGCGTTTTCGTTCACTTCGCGAGCGTGCGGGCAAGAGGGCGAAAAGACCCGTTTGGACCCCCTCCCGGGTGTACGCACACCCGGCGAAGAAGCGATGGGCTGTGGCCCTTCGACGTCCCACATTCATCCGGATGCGACTATGCTCTTCGCCGATGATCTGGGAATCCCATCCTTGGAAGGTCGATCTCGGGCGTCGCGCCGCGTGGCTTCGGAAGCAACAGAAGGTGCGAAAGTGGCCGGAGTCCGCGCTCGTCCGCGTTGAACAGTGCATCATGATTGGGTGCTACTGCGTCCGGAAGTTGGTCGAGGCGAAGAAACTCACGGACCGCGTCTCGAAGCGTCCTGTCCCCCTTGAGTCGTATCCCGCGATCGGCAAGCCGGTGACGCTGCTGAACTGGCACAAGTTAGACGAGTTGTACGACTTCGAGAAGGGACAGAAACAGCCCCGTCCGCTCGGGTTCCTCTGCAATCAGTTGATCCACAGTTACGTCTTCGTGTTCGGGTTCAACCATCGCGAGGGGCTGAGTTTTGTCCTTTTCTGTTCGGACCATGTGCGCAACAAGAATCTCTTCAAGATCTCTGTCCGCGCGCTCGCCAACCTTTTCGACGCCGTCGCCCGCGACGATGTTTGGTCGAGTCACTTCACGCTGAGAGTGGCGCAGGGCGGGACGGTGAAGGACTACGACGTGAAGAATCGTTAGTCCCGTTAGCGATCTCGGGGGCCTGCATGGACGACATGAATCAACCGCTCCGCGAACTCTTCGACAAGATCGACGCCGCCGAACTCCGCGCGATGGACGACCGCTGCGAGGAGGAGTCGCTCAATCTCGACTTCAAGCGAATGGATCCGTCCGGCGAACCGTCCGGCGACGACAAGAAGAACCTCCGCGAAGCGATCTCCGGGTACGCGAACGCCGCGGGTGGGATCATCCTGTGGGGCGTCGAGTCGAAGGCACCCGAGGATCGCCGCGACCGAAGCCGGTTTCACGGTCTGGTACCGGTGAAGGACGGGGACCGCGCCGTGGTGCGCTTCCACGAGTTGACCGCGACCGCGACACAACCGCCGGTGAGCGGAGTCGTCCACAAGGCGATCCCGGTCGAGGGCGGGTTCGTGGTGAAGACGTTCGTTCCCGCCAGCGAAGGCGGTCCTCACCGGACGAACGAAGAGAAGGGGCAGTATTTCCGGCGGGACGCGGACGCCTTCCGCCCGATGCAACACCACGAGATCGCGGACATGTTCGGGCGTCGGGCGCGGCCGCGCCTCGAACTGTTCAGGTCACCCCTTCACCGTCCACGTGGGCAATACAGGGCCGGATGTCTCGCCGAGATCATTGTGGGCATCACGAACGTCGGACGAGGGATCGCGAGGTTCCCGAGGTTGGTTCTCACTCCCGAAGGCGGCTGCGCCGACACCCACCGGTGGGGGCTGAATGGGAATGGAGGGACCGGGCTTCCTCAAGACGTGGTGCGGGAGCGATCTCCCGTCATTGCGTTCACGGGTGGGGCTGACAACATCATCCATCCGGGCCAGACGTTGGAGATCACGAAGATCGGGCTTCTGCCGATACCCGGCGCACCGTTGAACCGATGCACGATCGCGTACACGATCCACGCCGAGGGGGCTTCTGCGGTGAGCGACTCTCTCAACTTCACCGAGCTCGACTTCAACGCGATGCCCTGAACTACGCCGCCCTGAAGAACCGCCGCCGAACATACCACGCCGCCCCGGGATTCGCAAGGCTCTCGACGTAGACCGCCCGGGGATGGACCTCGCGGACGAGAACGCGATCGTCGGCCGCCGTGCGAAGAACTGCGTCGATCATCCGACGCGGGAGCCGGACGACGTCGCCCGGACGGAGGTCGGGGCGCTTGCGTCGAGTTTTGCGGGGGCGAACCATGAACCCCCGACGCGACAGTTTCCCGCCGCGTCCGAGGATGGAGTCGGCCCCGGGTATCCGAGGCCGGGTAAGGGTCAGTTCGTGACGCCGGTCATCACGCAGAACGCCTTCTCGCGGGCGAGGGGCGAGTCCGCGCGGATGGGCGCCGCGTTTACCACATCCGCGAGGTGTCCTTCGAGTTCGGGTGTCCGTGCGTTGACAGTGACGCCGCCAAAGTCGGGCTCAGAAGTCGCGATAGCACTGCTTTTACGCACAGATTGCACTTGGGAAAGACAGGCCGGCGACTACAGACGAGCAGCAGTCGGTTTCCCGGCTGGTTCCTACTGGCCCCGGTGGGAGTCGAACCCACACGCCCGTTGAAAGGCTGCGGATTTTAAGTCCGCTGCGTCTGCCATTCCGCCACGGGGCCGCGTGCGGGGAGTTTACGGCATCGCCCCACACTGCGCGCGGCCGCAGTCCAACGCTCGCCCCTCGCTTTCCCACCTCCTGCCCTCAACCGCCCAAGTTCCGCACCCCTTCAGGCCCCTTTCCCATTCCCCTTGGGCAACTCTCGCCCATCCAGATTCCCGATTCCCGACCCCCTGCGCCCCTTTCCTCGCTCCCGGTCCCCAAGCTTCAGACCTTCTAACACCTTGCCATTCCGGCACTTGGCCCCATGACCATCCAAAATCCTAACCATTCTCTTGACACAACCTACCCGATACCGTACATTGTTCGCATGGGCCTCACCACAAAACTCGCCAACCTCCCCTCACCAGTCCTCTCTATAGTCGCCGCGCCCTGTGCTCTTTTAGTCAGGGCCCCCAAAGTCAAACATCACCAAGCATCACGACAGCCCCGCGTTCACCCCCACCCCCGCCCCCGCACCAAAATCGTTCGGGGAAAGTGTGGGCGGCCTGAACCCGAGCGGGGCATGTTCGTACCATCTCTGCTCATGCAACGCGATACGCGGATCCAACTCATCGCGGTCTTCACTCTCGTCACCTGTCTTCTCGGGTCGATCGGGCTGGCCACCACCCTCACCGGCCTGCAGGGGCGCGAGAAACTCGCCGCCACCGACCAGGCCGAGATGGGGCAGTCGAAAGAAGTCTCGATCGGCATCGCCATGGGTGCCTTCCGGGGCATCTTTGTCAACTTTCTCTGGATCCGCGCCAACGCGATGAAGGAAGCCGGCAAGTACTTCGACGCCATCGAACTCTCCCGCGCCATCACCCGCCTTCAACCCCGCTTCCCGCGGGTGTGGGTCTTCCACGCCTGGAACCTCTCGTACAACATCTCGGTGATGACCCAGACCGCCGAGGAGCGCTGGGGCTGGATCAACGCCGGCATCCGCCTTCTGCGCGACCAGGGCATCCCCGCCAACCCCAACGACATGCTCCTGCACAAGGAACTGGGCTGGATCTTCCTGCACAAGATCGGCGGCTACAGCGACGATGCCAACGCCTACTACAAGCGCCGTCTCGCCAGCGAGTGGACGATCCTGCTGGGCCCCCCGCCCATGCGCACCCGCGCTGACCGCGACCGCGACCACCGCATCGGCGTGATGTCCCAGTGGCTTCAAGACCTGGCCGACGCGCCCGATTCGCTCGAGGCCCTTTACGCCGCCAACCCCGCGGCCAAAGCCCTGGCCGAGCGCATCCAGGCCCTTGGCTACAAACTCGATTTCGACCTGCTGGGCCGGTACGAAACGCACCGCGCCGGCAACCGTTCAAACTTCCGCGAAGAGTACCTCGCCGCGCTGCGCCAGCGACGAACGAGCGAGAACGAACTCACGCCGATGGAGCGGTTCATCGCTCTGGTGGACGACCCCACCCTCGAGAGCGCGTGGCAACCGCTGCTCCTCACGCTGCGGCGGTCCATCCTGACCAACGAGTACAAGATGGACATCTACCGCATGATCCGCTTCACCCAGAAGTTCGGGCCCATCGACTGGCGGCACCACGCCGCGCACGGCCTGTACTGGTCTGCCAAGGGCGTCGAAGACGGCCTTTCGCGCCTCACGCACGACAACCGCCGCGACTTCGACACGCTCAACACCGACCGCATCACCGTGCAGTCGGTGCAGGACCTCTTCCGCACGGGCGAACTCTACTTCGACTTCTTCTCGTTCATGATGGGCCGCTACGCGGCGTTCATCGGTGTGCCCGACGCCCACTTCGTACGTACCTACGGCGAGATCATCGAGGGCGGCGAGGTGCGTGCCCGCTCCTGGGCCGACCAGCTCGACAACCGTGGTTTCACGCCCCTCTCGGGCGGCTACGAAAACTTCCTGCGCGACGCCATCTGCTTCTTCTACCGGCGCGCCGACTACCGCGAAGCAAACTACTGGTACGACAAACTCCGCAACTTCGGCGGCCTGAACCTCAACAACCCATTCCGGCGCGAGGAGATGTCCGCGCCCCTCGACGAGTTTGTGCGCCGTGAACTCAACGACCGCGCAACCTCGCCCAACGTGGCCCAGTCGCAGGTCAACGGCGCGCTCATCGCCGCCTACACCAGCGGCCTGCTCTCGGGCGATCAGGAACTCTTCCAGAGCAACTTCGAGTACGCCAAGCAGGCCCACCTCTACTTCATGCAGGAGCAGCGCAAGAGCGTTGTCGCCAGCCGCACCTACGTGCGCATGGACCAACTCGAGCCCGACTTTCGTGTGCAGGCGGGCATGGTCCTGGTCGACATCCTGCGAACCATGGACCTCGACGACGCCGAGCGCATCTACGACCGCGCCCCGCCCGACCTCAAGCGCTTCGCCTTCGACGAACTCCGCGCCACCTATCAGGAAGATGTCGACCGGCGCGCCGGGCGCGGCGGCCGCACCTTCGCCCAGATCTTCCCCGAGCCCGAGGGCATGCGAACCTTCCGGGAATCCATGAGACGCTACCTCGACGCACGCAACGCGGGCGGCATGGATGTTGAACTCCGCTGATCCGCTTTCACCGCCCCCCGCCATGCACGAGATCTTCCGAGAGTTCCGCTTTGAGTCAGCGCACTTTCTGCCCGGCGTGCCCGAGGGGCACAAGTGCAAACGCGTGCACGGCCACTCCTACCGCGTGACTGTGCACGTGCGCGGGCCGCTGCAACCGGGCACAAACTGGGTGATGGACTTCGGCGACCTCAAAGACGCCGTCAGCCCCCTCGTGGCCGAAGTTGACCACAGGCTGCTCAACGACATCGAGGGCCTTGAAAACCCCACCGCCGAGGCGCTCGCGCAGTGGTTCTGGCGGCGGCTCGCCCCCACGCTGCCGGGTCTCTGCCAGATCGTCGTGAAAGAAACCGCCCACGCCGGCTGCATCTACCGCGGCCCGGGCGGCTGACCCTCAACCGCGCGAAGCACCATGCCCGCCCAGTCATCGCTGGCTGTCGTTCCCGCGTCGATCCACACCGAACCCGCCGTGACACGAAGCCTGCGGGCCCAGGTGCGCTGGTTTTTGGCGAAGCGGCGCGTTTCAATCTTGATCTGCTCAACGGCTTCTTCCAGCGTGCACCGCCCCTCGAAGTGCGCCACCAACTGTTTATAGCCCAATGCTTCTCTGGCCTGCGGGCCCAGCCGGCCTCCGGCGTGCAGCGCGCGGGCCTCTTCAACAAGCCCCTGCGCGATCATGCTCTTCACGCGGGCGTTGATCCTCGGGTTGATGAGTTCGGTGGGCCACGAGATGCCCACGAGCAGCCGGTCTTGACGCACGGCGCCCGTGTCCCACTGCTCACGCAGTTCGCTCACCGGCCTGCCCGTCAGGCGGTATACCTCGATGGCGCGCACCGTGCGCCGCGTGTCGTTGGCGTGCAGCCGCGCCGCCGTTGCAGGGTCAATACGCTCCAGTTCGGCACGCAGGACGCCCGCCGGCAGCGCGTGCAGTTGCTCGCGCAGCGCGGCATCGGCGCCCGGCCCCTCGAAGAGCCCGTCGAGAAGCGCCTTGACATACAGGTGTGTGCCCCCCACCACAACCGGCAGCCGCCCTCGCGCACGGATGTCGGCGATGGTCTCCTCGGCGAGTCGCAGCCACTGGCTCACACTGAACGCGTCTGTCGGCTCGGCGATGTCGATGAGATGGTGCCGCACGCCGCGCCGCTCCTCCGCAGTGGGCTTGGCCGAACCTACGTCAAGCCCGCGGTAGATCAGGATTGAATCGGCCGACACCACCTCTCCGCCGGCGCGCAGCGCCACCTCGACCGCCAGCGCGGTCTTGCCCCCGGCCGTCGGGCCGATGATGATCGGGAATGGTCGCTCGTGGCCCACTGCACGGGAGTGTACATCGGCCGCTCAATCAGCGTGCGGCTTGCTCGCCGTGGCGCGCGCCGTGCGCGTTGGCTCATCCGCGGGGGGTTGCCCGCTCACGCCCGCGGCCTCTTCGCAGCCTTCGGGCGTTGGCCACGCGGCCGGGTCCTGCCTGTAGAACGACGCCAACTGGGCGTACACCTGCGGATGACGCGCTCGCAGGGTGCGCGGCCGTTCGAAGAAGAACTCTGTGAGCACCGCGAAGAACTCGCCGGGGTTGGTGGCCGCGTAGGGATTGATCCAGGCCGGGTCGCCCTGCGCGAGGGTTTGATGAAGCGAACGGAACTGCTCGCCCAGCACGCGCGCCCACGCGATGTAATGAGAGCGTTCGCCGAGCATGGGCGCGCCGTTCACCGCGCCGTCTTCGCTGTCGAGTTGGTGGGCAAACTCGTGAAAGACCACGTTGCTTCCGTCGCAGGGGCACGCCGCGCCGCGGCGCACATCGCGCCACGAGAGAACAATCGGCCCGCCGCCGGCCGGCGAGTAGAGGCCGCTCCACGATTGACCGGCGTGCGGCATCGCCGCCTCGGTGATGATCCCCCCCGGGCCGGTGCGCACGCTGGTGGCGACGAACGACTCGGGATACACCAGAATGCTTGTCAGCGTCGGGTAGATATCGGTCTGGCGGCGCAGCAGAAGAACACAGGCCTGCGCGGCGACGGTGACGCGGATCTCGTCGGTGATTTCAAGCCCGCCGCACCCTTCGAAACGCTTCTCGCTCAGGAAAATCTGGATGAGCCGGCGCAGTTCCTCCCGGTCGGTGTGGGGCAGGCGTGCGTACATGGGCAGCCGGTCGAGCACGGCCTGCCATTGCGGCGGGAAGGGGCTCGATGAAACCCTGGCTCTGCGCTTGCGCTTGAAGTAGTCGAACATCTGCGATCTTCCCGGCCCTTGGGGCCGTTGGGGCATGGCGGGGGATCAGGGTGCCCGCCATCCATAGAGTGCTCGGGGCCAAAGGTGCAACCCGCGTGCCAGACCCGGCGGGTTGGTGTGTGTGCGGGGTAGGTAGATGGCTGGTCAGCCCGGGCACAATGTGTGGAGCGATGGGTTTCCCTACGATTGACCTGTGGCAGACACACACACACAAGACGGCATGGTGCGAACGGTTTCTCTGGTGAGTCTGGGGTGCCCCAAAAACCTCGTGGATTCCGAGAAGATGCTGGGCCTGCTCGCCGAGCGCGGGCTGGCGCCGATCTCGCACGATACCGAGGCCAGCGGCTTCGGAGGCGCAGACGCCGTGGTGGTGAACACGTGCGGGTTCCTCGAAGCGTCGAAAGAGGAATCCCTGCAGGTGATCCACGAGGCCATCGCGGCGAAAGAACGAGGCGAGGTCAAGCGGGTGATCGTCGCCGGGTGTCTGGTGCAGCGTCACAGGGCGAAGATGCTCGAGTGGGCGCCCGGCATCGACGCGATGGTCGGGGTCTTCGACCGTGACAAGATCGTGGAGGCGGTGCAGGGCGCACCGGTGGCGCGAGCGACGCTCGCTGAAGCCTCGGACGGCCCGTCCTACTGGATCGCGGGCAACGCGCTGCAGGCCGCGAAAGCGCGCGGCATGACCACCGCGGGCCTGACCGTCAACGGCAAAGACGGCAAGGGCATCGGATACTTCGAAGACGACTCGGCACGCATGCGGCTCACACCGCGACACTACGCCTATCTGCGCGTGAGCGAGGGGTGCAACCAGAACTGCGCGTTCTGCACCATCCCGAGCATCCGCGGCAAGATGCGCAGCAAGCCGCTGGAGCGGATCGTGTCTGAGGCCAGGGAGTTGCTGGCCGACGGCGCGTTCGAACTGCTCCTGATCGGGCAGGACACAACCAGTTACGGCGACGATATCGGCTTCGGCCTCAACTACGACGGGAAATGGGGCGGAGGTCTGCCAGCCCTGCTGCGTGCGCTCTCCGACACGGTGCAGAAAGAGGCGGGCAAGGGATGGGTGCGCCTCATGTACGCCTACCCCACCAACTTTTCAGCGCCGATCGTGGATGCCTTCGCCGAGTTGACCGAGAAGGGGCACCTGGCCAGATACCTTGATATCCCGCTGCAGCACGCGAGCGACAGGGTGCTCACCGCGATGCGCCGCAACGTCACGCGGGCGCAGCAGGAGTCATTGATGAACACGCTGCGCGAACGCATCCCGGGCATGGCGATCCGCACGACGTTCATCTCGGGCTTCCCCGGCGAGACAGAGCAGGATCACCAGGAACTGCTGGATTTCGTTGACGAGATGCAGTTTGATGCCCTGGGCGTCTTTGAGTATTCGCAGGAGCCCGGCACCGTGGCCGGAACCATGGAGCAAGACCCCGCCCTGGCGGTGCCCCCAGAGGTCAAGGCACGCCGCCGCAACGAGGTGATGGAACTGCAGCAGAAGATCGCCTTCGAGCAGGCGGCGTATATCGCCGAGCAGTTCGACGAGAAAAGCCCCACGACATCCGGCGTTCACTTCGACGTCTTGATCGACGAAGCGATGCGCACCCGCGGGCGCGTGACCACCGGCGTGACCGAGACCGCAACCCGGCTTCACCGTGGAAGGGCCTATTTCCAAGCCCCTCAGATCGACTCGGTCACCTATGTCCAGAGCCGCGAAGGTCTCTCCCCGGGCGAACTCGTGCGCTGCGCCGTGGTGGCCAGCGACGGGTACGACCTCATCGCGCGGCCGGTGAGCGAACTGGAACGCAAAGTGGGCCTCAAAGTGATGCGGTAAAAGCGCACACTCCCGCACACTCGCCCGCCGACGCATCGTGCCAAGACCCCTCAGCCCCCGCGGCACGCGGCGCACGGCGGCTGGCCCGCGTCGTACCGGTCCCGGTGACGCAGCCAATACTGCCCTTCCTCGTTCCGCCCTTTCGGGGTTCGGTCGAGCCACTGGTACATGCTCCACATGGCATCAAGGCCGCGCGAGTAGGCCGAATAGGTGTGGTACACCACGCCGCCGTCGAGCAGGAAGGCGCTCATGCCCGGGCGCTCTCGCGTGAACGTGGCCATGTCGGTGCCGACCTGATCTGTGATGCCCCCCGGCCCGCGCGATTCAGGGTTGTTGTCCGGCATCGCGTCTGGGTGTGCGGCGGGCGGCGTGAGGGCCGGCTCGCGCCGGTAGTTGTATTCGATGCCCGCCCGCTGCTGCTCCGGGCTGAATGACGCACCAAAGTCGTAGTTGAAGTCGCCGGCGAAAGATGAAGCCCACGGGAACGCCCACCCCATGCGCCGCTTGAAGGCCCGCAGCATATCGAGAGGGGCCCGCGAGACAGCCCACAGCATCACATCGTGATTCGCCAAGTGCGTCGCGACGCCGTCGAACCCGTCGGCAATGCACGAGCACGAGGGGCAGGGCGCCCGGTACTCTGGCCCGAACATGAGGTGATATACCAGCAGTTGCGTTCGCCCCCGGAAAAGGCCGGCCAGGTCGCACACGCCCGTGTCTGTCTCGAAGCGGTAGGCCTTCTCGATGCGCACCCACGGCAGCCCGCGGCGCAGGCGTGCCAGTTCATCGGCGCGGCGGGTGTGCTCTTTCTCGGCTTCGAGCAGTTTGATGCGGGCCGCTTTCCACTCTTCACGACTCACGACCGGGTGTTGCATGACGAGAACTCCGATTGGCCGCCGCCGCGGGGTTGCAAGCGACGAACGCGGGACATGATGAGGTACACAAGCAACGCCACCGAGAAAGCGATGATCGCCCATCGGGCATACGACGCGGCGGTGAAGGAGAGGCTCAACCCGGTGAAGAGCGCGGCGTAGGCCGCGACACACCCAGGGCATTTGGGAACCAGGGCCAGCGCGGCGGCCGGCAGCCCCCACGCGAGCGACTCGTGCCCCACTCGCCACGCGGCAGAGAACGCGCGAGAGATGGTGCGAGGCCGAGAGGGCGTCGGCGTCGCTCCCGGCGAGCAGCAGGTGTTCACACTCGCGCCCCGGCGGCCTTTGATTCTGCGATCTCTTTCACCCGTGCAAGCCCATGGCCCCACCCCTCGGGCATGCCGTCGCGGTGCTCCTGCGGGATGGTTCCCATGGCTCGGTGCACCAGGCACAGCCGAGTGCCCGAACCCTCGGGCTTGAGGCGGTATTGAACGTGGTTGACCGAGGCGAACGACATCATCATCGGGCCGTACAACTCGAGCAGCATCGGCGCCTTGATTACCTGAACGTGCGCCCAGAGGTGGCCGTACGGGTGGCCACCCGTTTCACCCAGGTCACGGAACCAGCGCCCCCCAACCCAAGGCTCGATCTTCATCGGGAAGGGCGTCCCATCCGGCAGCACGCTGCCCGGGCCGAGTTCCTCGAGCAAGGCCTCGAAGGCGATGTGCGGGGGCGCATCGATGAGGATGTCTTTGCAGATTTCGATGGCCTGGATCGACTCTGTATCGTGGACGGTAGACACACGGGGCTCCTTCTTCAGGTTGTTCGGTGTGGACGGGACGCGGCATCGCGCTGCATTCTCTCGGCACGCTGCTTGATGCGGTCGAGTTGGTGCGTCCACATCTGTTCGTACTGCTTCAGCCAGTCGTACATCGCTTTGAGTTCTTCCGGGCAGAGCCGATAGACGCGGTGCTGCCCCGCACGCTCCACCGAAACCAAACCCACTTCGCGCAGCACCCCAAGGTGCTTCGACACGGTCGGCTGCGGGAGCCCGAGCGCGGCGACGATCGCCCCGACGCCCAGCGCCCCGCCCGCGCGGGCAAGCGCATCGATGATCATCCGTCGCTTGGGTTCCGCCACAGCATTGAAAGCATCGGTCGTGGTCGCGGCGCGGGGCATGAGCGATCATATGCCTTTATGGGAATATGTCAAACGCCGGATCGGGAAATCTGCACGGGTTCTCTGACAGGAGTGCACGATCCAAAGAAGCCGCCGAAGGCTGCACCCGCACTCGGGCCGTGGTGTATCCTCTGCCTCTGCATGAAGTCTCTGCCAGCCCAGATCACCCAGTTCCTGCGACACCAGAAGAGCGGGCGGAACATCGCCGTGCTGCTCAAGTTCATCGGCGTGCTGGTGGCCATGATCACCTTCTACAGCGTGATCTTCCACTACATCATGCGGTACGAGGGACGCGAGTATTCGTGGATCAGCGGGTTTTACTGGACGCTCGTGACGATGTCGACGCTGGGGTTTGGCGACATCACGTTTGAGAGTGATCTCGGGAAGTTCTACTCGATGGTGGTGATTCTCTCGGGCACGATCTTCCTGCTGGTGATGCTGCCCTTCACCTTCATCCAGTTCTTCTACGCCCCGTGGATCGAGGCGCAGGCCGCGGCACGCACGCCGCGCCGCCTGCCCGAGGGCACGCGGGGGCACGTCATCATGACCTCGTACGAACCTGTGACCCAGGCGCTCATCGCGCGGCTGACGCAGTTTTCACAAGACTACGTGGTCATCTGCCCTTCCACCGACGAAGCGCAGCGGCTGCACGATCTCGGCGTGCCCGTGATGGTGGGTGATCTGGACGACCCCGAGACATACCGCCTGGCCAGGGCTGAGCACGCGGCGATGGTCACCGCGACCCTTGACGACGCGGTGAACACCAACATCGTCTTCACGCTGCGCGAAGTCGCCCCGACCGTTCCCGTCGTGGCGACGGCCCGCCAGAACGCTTCGGTGCCGATTCTCGAACTGGCCGGGGCGCACCCCGTCTTTGACCTTGGCCAGATCCTGGGCGGCGCCATGGCCCGCTGCACCGTGGGCGGCGATGCGATCACGCACGTGGTGGGATCGGTGGATCAACTTCTCATCGCCGAAGCCAGCGCGTCGCGCACGCCCCTTGTCGGCCAGACCCTGCGCCAGAGCCGGCTGCGCGACCTGGGCGTGAACGTGGTGGGCGTGTGGGACCGCGGCGGCTTCAACCACGCAACGCCGGACACGGTCATCGGCCCTACCTCCATCCTTGTGCTCGCCGGCTCGGCCGAGCAGATGCAGAACTACGACGAGCACTTCGCCATCTACAACGTCTCCGGAGAGCCCGTGGTGGTCCTGGGCGGGGGGCGCATCGGCATGGCCGCGGCCAAAGCGTTGATCGATCGCGGGTTCGAGGTGCGCATCGTCGAACAGCAGGCCGAACGCGTGACGGACAAGGCCAGAACCATTGTGGGCAACGCCGCGGACGTGAACGTGCTCGAACGGGCGGGCATGAAAAAATCACCCGCCGTGCTGATCACCACGCACGACGACAACGTCAACCTCTACCTGACGATCTACTGCCGCAGGCTGCGACCCGACATCCAGATCATCGCGCGCGCAACCAACATGCGCAATGTCGCCACGCTGAGCCGCGCGGGCGCAGACTTCGTGCTTTCCTACGCCTCGATGGGCGCCGAGGCGATGTACAACGTGCTGCGCAAGAGTTCGCTCGTGACGATCACCGAAGGGCTCGAAGTCTTCAGCGTGCAGGTGCCCGATGCGCTGGCGGGCAAGACCATCGCCGAGTCTCGCGTGCGTGAACTCACAGGGTGCACCATCGTGGCCGTGCGCTCGGCCAACAACGGCCAGGGCACAGGCGAATCGCCGGGCAGAAGCGCCTCGGACCAGAGCCCCCCGACCGACGACGACGCCCCCCACCGCTCGAAACTCATCACCAGCCCGCCGCCAGACCTGCAACTCACCGAAAAGTGCGAACTGGTGCTCGTGGGAGACCCCGAGTCTCGCGCACGCTTCCTCGAAAACCTGAGCGTGTGATCTCTCCCCTGCGGCGGGCCGCGATCTCGCCGCGAACACCCGATCAGGCAGCGGCAACGACGACAACGGCTGCCCCACACCCGTACACCGTACGGGATGTGACGAGTGTGCCGGTTATGGCGTGAACAGGATTCCTCACCGCGTGAGTCTTTGCTGGCACTTTGCGGCTTCCATATCAACAGTGTTCTTCAGCCGTGCCATGAAGTCACGGCCCGGAGCCTGCACATGCCGACATCCGATCCGAACCGGTTTCATCGCGCCCTCGTCATCGGGCTTCTGCTCGCGTGCGGCGCTCCGTTCACCGCGGCCGCCCAGGATTCCTATGTTCCCGGGCGGCTGCTGGTGAAGTTCCGCCAGGGGTCTCAGAACGCGGCGATCCGCAGCGCGGTGCAATCCGTACACGGCCGAATCGCCCAGACCATGCCCGGTATCGGCGTGATGGTGCTTGAACTGCCCGACCGCGCGAACGAGCGCGCACAGGCGGCGGCGCTCGCGCAGCGTGCAGAAGTCGAGTTCGCCGAGATGGACTGGATCTTCCCGCTTCAGTCTGCACCTAACGACCCGCAGTACCCAAATCAGTGGCACCTCACCAGAATTCAGGCCCCGAGCGCCTGGGGAGTCACGACCGGACACGAAGATGTCATCATCGCCATCCTCGACACTGGTGTTGACGCCAACCACCCCGACCTCGCGGGAAGGCTGGTGCCGGGCTGGAACGTGTACAACGCCAACAGCGACACCAGCGACGTACACGGGCACGGCACAAAGGTCGCAGGCGCCGCGGCCGCCGCGGGCAACAACAGTGTGGGAATCGCCTCCGTCGCGTACACCAGCCGTGTGATGCCCATCAGGATCGCCGCCGCGGACGGCTCTGCGACCGCTTCCGCGATGGCCAACGGCCTGGTGTGGTCCGCCGACAGGCTGGCACGCGTGGCGAACATCAGTTACGCGGCGAGCAGTTCATCGGCGGTTCGCACCGCCGCGCAGTACTTCCAGAATGCAGGCGGCGTCGTGTGCATCTCGGCCGGCAATCAGGGCATGGTGCTCACGCACGCAGACAACCCGCACGTGCTCACGGTCAGCGCAACCGGGACGGGCGACGCTCTCGCTTCGTTCACAAACACCGGAACGCCGATCAATGTCGCCGCACCCGGCGTTGGAATTCTCACCACCCAGCGGGGCGGCGGCTACGGAAGTTCGAACGGCACGTCCTTCTCTTCGCCGGTCGTGGCGGGCATCGCGGCGCTTGTCTTCTCGGCGAATCCACATCTCACCGGCCTCCAGGCGCAACAGATCATCATGGACTCCGCAGACGACCTTGGCCCTTCAGGATGGGATCCGGGCTACGGCTGGGGCAGAGTGAATGCCGCTCGTGCCGTATCCGCGGCACGGGCCATGGGCTCCGGCTCCACCGGCGGCTCCACCGGCGGCTCCGGCGGCGGTACCACCGGAGGCTCTGGCGGCGGCACTCAACCTCCCCTGGATACCACCCCTCCCACGATCTCGATCTCGACACCGTCGAATGGCGGGACGGTGAGCGGCAACGTCGAAGTCCGGTTCTTCGCGCAGGACGATGTCGGGGTTGTGCGCGTTGATCTGCTTGTCAACGGCACGATCACCACCAGTTCATCGACTTCACCTTTCACGGTGCGCTGGAACACGAACAAGATTGCACGGGGCACCCATGTTCTGCAGGGGGTCGCGTACGACGCCGCCGGCAACGTCGCTGTGTCTCCCACGGTCTCTGTCCGCCGATGAGACGCGCCCGTGTCGAAATCGCCAATCGTGAACTTCACTTCTTCCGATGAAGAACGAGCGGGGTTCCGGCGACTCCCTGCCGACGCACAGTCGCGCGATTCACAGCGGCGGGCTGGGCGGTATCAGGCATGCGGCATGCCGCAACGATCGATGGAGGCGCAGCAAAGCACCCCCGGCTGAACCGGGGGTGCTTCTGGGATTCACGGTGATCGGGGGCTGCCCCCCATCCGGACGGCTCGCCACGTATCAGAAGCAGCCGCCGGCCTTCCACGCCGCGAAGAAAACTTCCATGTCTGCGCCGTCAACGCCGCCGTCGTGGTTGACATCGGCCGACTCGTCGCCGTTCATCCAGGCATCGAAGAAGGCCTCAACATCGGCCCCGTCGATGCCGCCGTCCTCGTTGAAGTCTGCCGGGCAGTCTTCCTGCGGGCGCAGTTTGCAGACTGGCCCGGCGATGCACGCGTACCCCGGCGAGGGCCGATTCGAAGAGCGGATGTCCTGCGATCCCGCCTTTGTCGCTGCCACCGTGCAGCCCGCGGCGATCTGGAAGAGGGGATCAACCTTCGACGAATCAAGCGTGATCGTAAAGATCGCGCAAGGGTCGGTCATCTCTTCGTCAAACTTCAAGCCGTACACCTGCGTCGTCGGATCCATCCCGATCTCGAACGACACAGGCGAACCGTTGAGCGTGGCGCCAACCACGAGATCGTGCAGCGTGTACGCGTAGGGCATGCCGCTGTCGTCGATGCCGCTGGCCAGGCAGCCGATGCCGGCCATGCCGATGCTCCAGTGGCTGAGGTTGGCCCCGCCCCCGACCTTGCACACTTCGTAGGTGAAGGTCACCAGGCCATCCACCCCGGCAAAGTCGAGCAACTCGATGGTGAACTCGCCGTTGCAGGTTGTCGCCAGGGTGGCGCAGGAATCTTCGCCGCAGTTCGCGGCCTCCCACGCCGAGACCCCCGCCGCGCCGCTGCCGGCCGCCGGACAATCGGCCATGACTTGCCCGGCACAGAACGCCGTGAACGCCGAAAGAACCACGCTGATAGAACGCTTTTTCATTCTCCTGACTCCTTGAAGCAGACTCCATACTCGCGGCGGACACACCCGCCGTCCGTATATGCTAAGTATAACTACCCAGCCCGACCCGATAATGCACAAAGCGGAAGCTTGTTATGATATTTCTTTCATGCGCTATCATGTATATGTTTATAAATTCACAGCCCACGCCATGCAGATCCGCAGGCGCAAGCACAAACAGACAAGACCGCGCGGCCCGAAGTCGGCCACGCAGAACCTCAATCCCTGGGCAACGCGTTCCCACGCTGCGCCACGTGACCCCCCACCACCCCCGCCGCAACAATCCATGCCGCCGCAGCCTCACCGCCTTTGCCGTAAGCGGGCTGCGCAACGGCAACGCTCCGAAAGAGGAAGATGTCCCTCCCCCTCATGATAAAGGCACAGAATCCGGATTTTGACAGCAAGATTTCAGATTCTGCCGCGCATCACACCGCGCAGCAAACAACCCGGATAAAAATACAAACAGAATCCAATACTTCTGCGAACGGAACCAGGGTATTCCCCGCCCAGTCAATCGCCGCACCCGCCCGCTTCCCACGCCTCAAAGAAGACCGTCACGTCTTCCCCGTCAATCCCGCCGTCCACGTTGACATCCGCCGAGGCGTCGCCATCTTCCCACATCGAGAAAAACTCGCTGATGTCAGCGCCGTCAACGCCGCCGTCGCGGTTAAAGTCTGCCGGGCACGGGGGCGGAGGAACAACCTCGGCACCCTCGATGAGCGTAAACGCCCCAACGCCTCTGGCCATGACATCCAGCGCGAGCGCCCGGTCTTGTGCATCTGCTTCTTCGCCCATCAGCAGACGCACTCTGTCCCCCACCAACACGCGACCGTCCGCCAGGATCACGTGCGCAACTTCACCGAAGTTCAACCACGCGCGCGGCCCTTCCGGGTGAAACACAAACCCTCCCCCCACAACGCTCGCCACGCCGCCACCAAACTCAAGATCCGCAAGTTTCTCGCTCTCCACCTCTGCCTCGCCGACGTAGACACTGCCGAGATACACCCGCAGCGCCGCACCCGATGAACCCAGCCACCGACCTCGGAGCGTCGTCGTATCGCCGCCCCGATCAATCCAGATCTCTCTCGCGCCGTGCTGCCCGGCGCTGCCCCTTCGGGTCCACGCGCGCACCCCGATGCGCTGCGTGGGTGCATCGATGAACACCGTGTTGAGAACCGCCGCGCCGCCCTGGGCCGCTCCCGGAAGTTCAACCGTCAGCCCCCACTCATTCGCACCCGCGACCCCCTGCTCGGCCAGTATGTCGCCGCCCAACTGCTGAAGCCCCGCCCCGCCATACGCCGTGACCGCCAGGCCAGAGGGTGTCACAAACCCCTCGGCTGGCCAGATATCGATCTGCACCCACCCGGCAGAAAGCGGCACAGCGCTGCCGCCCTGGCTGGCCGCGGCACGAACCCTCAACACCGCTTCACCCCCGGCCCCTTCCTGCACATCGCACAGCACACCCAGCAACGGCGCACGCTGCGCGTACACACCGCGGATGATCTCCGCCGCGGCCTGGGCGACATCCCGCGGGCGTTGCCCAAGGCGCACCCGCGTCGGCGGCGCGGCGAACCGGGCCCTGTGCACCGCCTGCCCATCGAGCATGGTGCGCACCGTCATCACCGCGTTCGTGCCCACCCCGGAAGGAATGTTCACACGCACCGCATCGGCATCTCGCACACCGAGAGCCCGCACACGGTCCGTCGCCGCGGGCGAAGCCACAAGTGTGCGGGGCGATTCAAGCGTGGCGCTGGCCGGCCCGGTCCTGCCGTTCCAACCGACGGCCTGATCGCCCCCCTCGTTGACGAGGTCTTCGGGCACAGGGGTGAATCCACCGCTGGCCGGCGCACCTCGCGCGACGCGCACAAAGACACCCGTGGCCGCCTGAGGCACAACACCCACGATTCCCGTGAGAGATGTTGGCGATGCCCCGGTGACATGCACGGGCACCGCGAGCCCCCCGGGCGTGAGCAACATGACGTTGAGCGAAGCCGGATCGGTTCCAAACCCCGTGCCGGTGACCGTGAGTGTGTCCCCCTCGCTGAGCGTGAGCGGGGTTGCCCCACTGATGGTCACCGGGGTCGGCGCGTGCGTGAGCGAAACCGCCAACTGCCCCACCGATCCGTTCGTGGTGGTCACGAAAAAGCCCGGGCCGAAGGTCGCGTCAAACCCCGCCACCGCGACGTAGTACACACCCGCCGCCAGGTCGCCGTCTTGCCCCTGCGAAGCGCCGATGCGCGAGCCCGCGCCGAAACTCAGCAGGCTTGTGCCCCCGGGCCCGTCGTCGTCGTCTTCGGCAAGCCGAACGCCCGCCGTGTTGTAGAGCGCAACCTCGGTGTCGTCCCCCGCGCCCACCACACTGCCGGCGGTGGTGATGTCGAGGTATCGCAGCCCCGCCGCGGTCACAGGCTCGGCCAGCGTGAGTTTGTACCACTTGACCATCCCCGGCGAGAGCGCTGTGGCGCGGTTCAGCGTTGTGGGCAGCGCCAGCGTGCCAAGGTCCTCGGCCACGGGCGGGTCGGGAAGGCTGTCGTCGAGCGTGATCGTGATGGTGTCCCAGCGCGCATCGTTGCCGGGGTCGTCAAACGCCTCGTAAAAGCGGAAGTTCCACACCCCCGCCGCGGGTGAAACCGGCACCGCCAGCGTGAGCACATAGGTGCTCGTGCTGATCGAGCCGGTGAACGTTCCCTGCGTGAAAGGCTGCAGGATGAACGCCGGCCCGGCAGGGGGCGTCACCTGCACCCTCGCTTCGCGCGCCAGCGTCTGCGTGTTGATCTTTGTGAGCGTGCCGGAGACACGCACACGCGTGACCGTGTAATCCCCGGTGAACGTCGCGCTGCGCAGCGAGTTTCCCGCTGTGTTCAGCGCACCGTTGGAGATGACATCCGTGAACGTCACGCTCTCGCGCGGCTCGCCCCGGGCGACAGCCGCCATCGCCCCAAGACACAGAACCAACAGCAGCACGTGGCGCATGGCTCAGTCTCCAGTATCCTGTTGTGTTGTCCTGTGGTTCACCCGTGACCAAGCGGGGGATCGCTCGATAAACATCCCCCTCACTTTGCACGATGTTAGCATGTGGCCCGCATGGCGGCCCTCGTACAGGCCCCAGTTTCGACGCCTGTGCTGGCCCGCGCTGCGAGTCTCAACGCACACCCGAGCCCCTCGCAGGCACTCACGCCGGGCGAGCGCCCTCGGCCTCGGGCCCCGACGGGCTCTGATGGGGCGAAACCGGGCCCACGGCCTTGCGCACCTCGTCGAGCAGCCGCTCGACCTGGAAGGGCTTGAACAGCACGCTCTGCAGCCCTTCCTGGTGGGCCCGCACGATGGAATGGTGCGGGTCATACCCGAACCCCGTCATGAGGATGACCGGCACGCCGGGCGAGTGTTTCTTCGCCACCGAGAAGACCTCGTACCCGTTGTGATCGGGCATGCGGATGTCGCTGATGACCAGGTCAAAGCCCGCGGGCGAGGCCTCCAGGGCCCGCATCGCCGTGCCGCCGTTCTCGCAGATCGTCACCGTGGCCCCCTTGGTGGTCAGCACATCGCCGATGATCCGCCGGATGCGCGGCTCATCGTCGGCCACGAGCACACGCTTGCCGCGGATGAGCGGGTCCTGCGTTTTGTCCGACATCGCCTTCTCGACGCCCAGCAGGCTCTGCGGCCCCGCGGCGCACTCCTTGACGCGGTTGCGGATCGACTCCAGATCTGTCAGGATGCGCTGCAGATGTGATTTCACGGCGACATCCGCCGCGGTGGCCTGCGCCTGCAGAATCTCCACCTCGTGGGCGATATCTTGCAGGGGCTCGTCGAGTTCCACCGCCACCCGTCCGCTGAGGGTCTGGTTTGTCGTGCTGCGTTCGACCACCAGAAGATCGAGCAGGTTGATGGCCAGCGCGATGTACCGCGCAAAGATCTCGCCCAACTGCCTGTCTTCGTCAGAGAACGAAGCCGCCGCGAGGCTCTCGACGTTCATCACACCGATCACCTTGTCGTGAACGCGCAGCGGGATCGTCAGCGAACTCTTCGCCCCCTCTACGCCGGGCAGATACAGCGGGTCTTTGGTGATGTCGTGGCAGATGTAGGAACGCCCCGACGCGGCAACGTGCCCCGTGATGCCGTGCCCCTCCAGGGCGGGCTTGATCACGAACGAGTCGTAATCCTCCCCCACCTTGTGACCGATCACCAGTTCAAGCCGCCCGCTGCGTTCATCGAGCAGCCTGATGGCGAAATGGTCAAAGTGCAGCAGCCCGCTGGCGTACTTGATGATCTTGTCTTCGAGCAGTTTCAGCCGCTCGTGCGCGTTGTGCCGCCGCACCACGTCGGCATCAAACCGCACCAGTTCGCTGCCCGCCATGTCGATCGCGTCGATCTTCTGCTGAAGCCGCCGCGTGCTGGTCACATCGGTCAGCACCAGCACGAGCGCCGCCGCCAACTCGGCAGCCAGCACCTCGGCGCCAGCGGCCCCGTCTCGCCCCAGCGCTGTCGCTGTCACTTCGTACACACGCTCGTCGTCGGCGAGCACCGCCTTCTCTCGCGCGGCCTTGGCCGCCCGCTGCCCGGCTTTGCCCACGCTCGCCGGCGGCAACGGGTGCTCGCGGTCAAACTGCCGGCACACCCCCGAGAGCCGCTCCTGCATCACGCCGCCCAACGACTGCATCGTCTCGTTCGCCCACAACACCTCCCCGGAGCGCGTGTACAAAGCCACACCCTCGCCGATCGCATTGAGAAGGTGCGTCGAGAGCCCACTGATCAAGTCTTTGCGGTCCGACGCCGACACGACGAGCAGTTGCCTCCATCTTGCTCTACGCGCGTTGAAGACCTCCGCGAGACGCGCGGCGTGCCCAACGCCCGTCGGCCTTGCCCGCCCGTTTGAACTCGGGCATGCAAACAGCCTCCTGCCGGGGAAGAGTGTAGCCGCCGCGCCCTTCCCGCCACCCGAATAGGCAGAAGTACCCCCGCCTCTTTCCGTCACTTCTCACCGTTTCGGGGGGCTCTCGGGTCTTCCCGCAGCACCCCACCGCCCGATATACACAACGATGCGACCACCGTACCGATGATGTTTCCCGGCAGACCCCGCTACGCCCCACCACTCCAGCCACCCTATAACCCCCTCTCGAAACGCTTCCAGGGCCCCTCGATGGCCCGAGTGATCACAGCATGATCCGAGTCGAACAGGTCAAAAAGTCTTTCGGCGCAGTCCAGGCCGTGCGCGATGTCTCCTTCGAACTCGCTCCCGGCCAGGTGACCGGTCTGCTCGGGCCCAACGGCGCGGGCAAATCGACAACCATCCGAATGATCGTCGGCTTCTTCATGCCCGACGAAGGCCGCGTCCTCATCGACGGCATCGACACCCTCGCCAACGCCTCCGCCGCACGTTCACGCATCGGCTACCTCCCCGAATCCGCCCCGCTCTACCCAGAGATGAAAGTGGCCGAATACCTCGACTTCCGCGGCCGGCTCTTCTGCATGCCCCGGACCAGCCGCGTAGCCGCCATCGAGAAGGTCATCGACCGCTGCCGCCTGGGCGAGATGCGCCGCCGCCGGCTGGCGCACCTGAGCAAGGGCTACCGCCAGCGCGTGGGCCTGGCCGCCGCGCTGCTGCACGATCCTCCCGTGCTCGTGCTGGATGAACCCACCAACGGCCTTGACCCCGGCCAGATCCGCGAGACGCGCGAACTCATCCGCGAACTCTCGGCGGACAAAACCACCCTCGTATCTTCGCACATCCTGCCAGAGGTCGAAGCCCTCTGCGGGCGTGTCATCGTCATCGCCGGGGGCAAGGTGCGCGCCGACGGCGCGATCGAAGAACTCGGCCGCTCGGCGGGCGAGCGGGCCGTGTACGTGGTGCAGGCGCGTCTCTCTCGCACCAACGACGAAGAACGCTTCCTCAAAATCATGCACAACCTGCCCTTCGTAGGCGAAGTCAGCCGCGCCCCCGAAGGCCGGCGCGAGGGCGAGTGGGTCGAGTGGTGCATCTGGCCCAAGCCCGGTGCTCCAGACCTGCGAGAAGCCATCGCCACGGGCGCGACCAACGCCGGCTTCCTCCTGCGCGAACTGCGTTCTCAATCTCCATCGCTCGAGCGGCTCTTCCACTCCCTGGTTGAACAATCTACGCCCGCCGGCGGGGGCGCCGCCGCATGACCCGCGCCGCCGCCATCGCCGCCCGCGAACTCGCCTCCTACTTCCGCCAGCCGGCAGGGTGGATCATCATCGCGCTCTACCTCTTCCTGGCGGGCCTCATCTTCTCCACTGTCATTCTCATCCCCGGCAGGGTCGCCAGTCTCCGCGCCTTCTTCGAACTCTCGGGCTGGCTGCTGCTGCCCGTGGCCCCGGCTATTTCCATGCGGCTCATCGCCGAGGAACTGCGCACCGGCACCATCGAGAGCCTCGTCACCACCCCAATCACCTCGCTGGGGCTGGTTCTGGGCAAATACGCCGCGGCGTGCCTCTTTCTTCTGGCGATGCTCCTGCCAACCCTGGCCTACCCGGCCGTCCTCTGGGCTTTCTCAGACCCCAAGCCCGACCCGGGGCCCGTGATGGCCGGTTACCTCTGCCTCTTTCTGCTCGGCATGCTCTACCTGGCCATCGGCACCCTCGCCTCAACCCTGACCAACAACGGCACCCTGGCCTTTCTCATCACCCTCTTCGCCATCCTCGCGCTCATGTTCGCCGGCATCGCTTCCGTCTATGTTCCCGATGCCTTTGCGCCCTTTTTCCACGCGATCTGGATCACCCCCCGAATCACCGACTTCGCGCGTGGCGTGATCGACACCTCCCACGTTGCCGTCTTCATTCTCACGTCCGCGTGGCTCCTGTGCCTCGCCGCCGCCGCGATGGAGGTGCGCCGATGGCGATAAACCACGCACGCCGCAGGCGGGCACGCGTCGCGATCTTCCTCTCCGTCACGCTCGCCGCCGTCAGCGCGTCGGCATACCTCCTCGCCACGCTCGCGTCACGCTTCTCGGCACGAATCGACGTGACCGCCACCGGCAGCCAGCGGCTGGCAGAACGCACGATGCGCGTGCTCGCCCAGCTCGACCGCCCCTACGAGATCGTTGTCGCCACAGACTTTTCAATGGTCGATCGACGCGCGACCGAGCGCCTGAACGACGTGCTCAACGAGTACACCCGCTCAAGCCCCCACATCACCTTCAGTTTCATCGACACGGCCTCGGCCGCTGGCGCTCGCAACTTCCGCGACCTCGTCGGCCGCCTGGCCTCGCGTGAATCCGAGATCCTCACCCAGCAGCGCGCCGCGATCGAACTGCATATGGGCGCCATCGCTTCGCTGGCCACCTCTTTCTCCGAGTCTCTCTCCCCGCGTCTGCTCGACATAGAAGGGCAGATCCCCTCGGTCTCCGACGCTTCTCGTGCGCAGCGAGAGTTCTTCTCGCAGGCCGCCGCCGCGTCGCGCATCCTCTCCCGCGATCTGGCCGCCGCCTCGACCGCCGCCGCCGAGGCCATGCGCGCCACCGTGGCCGATGTCAACCTCCCGCAGACCGACATCGCCAGCGCTCGCCTCTCCGAGGCCCTCGCCCCGGCGATCGACCACCTGGCCTTTCTCGACCGCGAACTCTCACGCTTCGCCGCCATCCGCGATCAACAAGGCCCCGCGACAGACGCCGCCGGCGCGCTCGCCCAACTGGCCCGCCAGCAGCGCGACCGCGCCGCGGTGGTGCTCGATGCGCTGCGAAACATGCGACGCCCCAACGTGCTCCGCATCGTCGACACCCTCCGCTCCGGCAGCGCTTCCCTCGTGCTGGGCCCTTCCGAGATCGGCGCCAGCGCCATCGACCTGGCCTCGCTCCTTCCCTCCTCCGCCTGGCTCGACGCCACCGGCGCCGCCAAGGCCGACCAGAACCGCCGCGTCGAAGAACTCCTCTCCACCGCCATCGCCTCACTCCTCAACAAAAACCCCCCCATCCTGGTCCTCATCCACGGCGAACCACAGGCCTTCCTCTCGCAGGTTCCACTTGTCACACTCCTCCGCCAGCGCCTCGAGTTCCGCGGCGTTGATCTTCTCGAGTGGCCCGCCGTTCTCACCCAGGACCCCCCCCCCACACACTCCATCGACCCTGAACAGCGCCGCCCCGTGGTCTACGCCTCGCTCTCGCCAAACACCTCGGCCCCCGCCAGCGAGCGCGGCGGCCTCACCGGCATCCAGCGCGCCCAGCGCCTCGGCGCTGTCCTCCGCTCCCTCGCCGAGAGCGGCCGCAACCTGCTCATCTCCATCAACCCTTCCGTGCTCCCTACCTACGGCGACGCCGACCCATTCTCCCCAGCCATGGCCCACTTCGGCATCACCGCCGAAACCGGTCGCCCGCTCCTGCGCGAATCGCTCACCGCAGGCGTCCGCGCTGTCGAGAACGACTTCACACTCCAGGCCGATGAGACTCAGCACCCCATCTCCGCGGCCATGCGCGGCCTGCCAACTTTCATCGCCTGGCCCATCGCCCTTTTCGCACGCGGATCGCCTGACCAGTCAGTCCGCACGACGCACACCACGCTCCTGAGCCTGCCCGCCGCGCCAAACACCTGGCTCGAATCGCAGTGGCTGCGCCTCTGGCAAACCCCGCGCGACCAGCGCCACCTGCTCTCCGATCTGCCCCGCTTCGACGACGCACGCGACGGCCGCTGGCCCGAAGGTCGCGACACCGGCCAGCCGCAGCGGTGGGCCCTGGCCATCGCCGCGGAACGATTCTCGGCCGATCGCCCCACGCAACGCGCCGTGGTCATCGGCTCGAACAACTGGTTCATCGACGCGATCACCGGCCAGCAGGTGCCGCTGGAAGGCCGGCGCGTGCCCGCGAACCCGGGCAACCTCGAACTCTTCGAGGCCGCCGTCTCGTGGCTCGCCGGTCAGGACGAACTCATCGCGCAAAGCCCCTCGGCGCGGGCCGCCCCCATCGTCTCTCCCATCGAAGACGAAAAAGCCACGCGCATCCGCCTGGCCCTCATCGTGGGCTTGCCTCTTCTGTCGCTGTTGGCGGGCCTCTTCTACCGGCTGCTGCGCCGTTGAGCGCCCCGATGCACGCCGCGCAGCGGGATGTCCCCGCCGCCAACTCTGCCCGAACCCCGCACCCCACGCACCGGCGTCGCCTCACCCGCGCCGCCGCACCCGCCAGCCCGCACTCCGGGCACCTGGGGTTCTCCTCGTCGAGCCCGGCCAGTTCATACCCGCACCCGCGGCATGGCTTCTGCACACGCTCTCTGGGCAGCAGCACGATGAACATGCCCACAATGCCCACCACCCCCGCCTCTACCATCAGCAGATAATCAAAAAGCCGCACATCAGCCCCGGCCCCGATCCCCGCCCGCTGAAACCACCGCGAGATCGAGTGAACCAGCATCGACAGCAGAAAGACGCACGCCACCCCCGCCGCGACCGACACAACCCCCATCCACTGCCGCCGCCAGCGGAAGCAGAAGTACCAGACCAGCACGGCATAAAACAGGAACAGAATCACGCGTCGTCCAGCCCGGGGCATCGCCCGATCACAATCCACGCCGCCCACCCGCGGCCCATCATACTTTCGAACGCACACCACGCTCGGACGCACCCCCCGCCGGAAGCACACCGCATGGAATGGAACTCCTGGCTCGGCCTGCTCCCCTTCGGCATCGACATCGTCGTCCGCATCGCCACCGGCATCCGCGTCATCTACCGGCGTGACAAGGTCACGTCCTCGCTCTCCTGGCTCATCCTCCTCGTCTTCGTCCCCTTTTTCAGTTGGATCATCTACTTCCTCATCGGCGAACCCCGCCTCGGCCGCAGGCGCCTGGCCTCCTTCGAGCACCTCTGCCGTGAGCAACGGGCCACAACCCTTGATCTTTGGCTCTCACGCGCCCGGGTCGAGAAGCACCCCGACCCAAACCTCGGGCATGTCGCCCGCCTGTGCGAGGCCGTGAGCGACTACCCCGTGATCGGCGGCAACTCGCTGCTGCTCATGGACAGCGCGCCCAACGTGCTCGATTCGCTCATCGCCGATATCGACGCCGCCGCTCACCACTGCCACCTTCTCTATTACATCTGGATGCCCGCCGGCGGGGGGCTGCGCGTGGCCAAGGCGCTGACCCGCGCCGCCTCGCGGGGTGTCACCTGCCGCGTGCTCGTCGACGCCGTCGGCAGCCGCGCCTTCCTCGCCAGCCAGGCCGCCGCAGAGATGCGCCGCGCGGGCGTCCGCCTCGTGCCGGCCCTGCCGGTGCGCGCCTACCGCGCCCTCCTCGAACGCGTCGACCTGCGCAACCACCGAAAACTCGCCGTGATCGACGGTCGAACCGCCTACTGCGGAAGCCAGAACATCACCGACGAAACCTACCGCTCCAGACGCCGCCGAAAAACCGGCCCATGGATCGACGCCACCGTCCGCATCGAAGGCCCCGCCGTCGCCGCCATCCAGTCCGTGTTCCTGCGCGACTGGGCCTTCGACTCGGGCGAAACCGTCACAGACCTCGACGCCTATTTCCCAAACCCCCACACGCCCGGCGAATCCGCCATCCACGTGGTTCCTTCCGGGCCCGGCCCGCAGCCGGACGCCATCCACCAGGCCGTCATCTCGCTGCTCTACGCCGCCCGTGAAGAGATCATCATGACCACCCCCTACTTCGTCCCGGACGAAGCCCTGCTCGGCGCACTCGTCAGCGCCTCGCTGCGCGGCGTGGATGTCACCCTCGTTCTGCCCGACGTGCTCGACGCCCCGATCGTCGCCGCCGCGGGCCGCTCCTTCTATGACGACCTGCTCACCGCCGGCGTGAAGATCCTGCACCACACCGACGGCCTTCTGCACGCCAAAACCGCGACCATCGACCGAAGGCTGGGCGTCATCACCTCCGCCAACCTCGATATCCGCAGTTTCTGGCTCAACTTCGAACTCAGCCTCTTCATCTACGACAGCGATTTCGCCAGCACGCTGCGGTTTCTGCAGATGAAGTACATCACCGAATCAGAGCCCATCACGCTCACGTCATGGGTCGCCCGCCCCGCCTGGCGCCGCTTCACCGACAACGCCGCGCAGTTGCTCGCGCCCCTCCTCTAATCACCTCACCCCCCTCGGCTCAGCCTAGCCCTCGGCCCGCCGCCCGCGCACCACCCTGGGCAGCCCGTCGATGTCGCTGAGCACCATCACGTCCGCCATCAGCGGGTTCGCGCTCACCAGCGCGCTCGCCTCGTGCGCCTTCGCCGCCGCCACCTCGATGAGCATCAACCCACCGGGCCTCACCAGCGACGGGCCCTCTCGCGCCAGCACGCGCACAAAGTCCAGCCCGTCCGCCCCGCCACGCAGCGCGCCGTGCGGCTCATAGTCCTTCACGTTGGGCTCTACCCCGCCCCACTCATCATCAGGGATGTACGGCGGGTTGCTCACCAGATAGTCCAGCGATGCCACCGCCCCAGCCACCGGGTGCGACCGCAACGCCTCGAGCATGTCGCCCCGCACCAGTTCCAGGCGGTCATCGAGCCCCAGCGCCGCCGCGTTCTCTCGCGCCAGCGCCAGCGCGTCGTCGCTGATGTCCGTCGCCACAGCGCGAGAGCCCCCGAGATTCTTCAGCAGCGCCAGCGCGATGCACCCGCTCCCGGTGCACACATCCCCGATCAGCAGCCCGCCGCCCCCGCCCGCCCCCCGCACCGCGCGGCTGTGCTGCAGCACATCCTCCACGATCGTCGCGGTCGACGGCCGCGGAATCAGCACTCGCCCATCGACCTTGATCGTCAGGCCGAAAAACTTCGCATGCCCCACCAGATACTGCACCGGCTCGTTCTTCAGCGCCCGCCCCACCAACTCGCGCAGCGCCTGCCGCTCGATCTGCGACGCCGGGCGGTCGGGGTCCATGTACAGCCGCAGCCGATCGCAACCAAAGACATGCTCCAGCAGCATCTCGGCCTGCACACGCGGGCTGTCGAGCCCATGACGGGCAAACGCCTCCATCATCCACGCCAGCAATCGGCGCGTGGTCCAGACATCTTGCTGTGCGGGGCGGAGTGTCACGGCGGTGGCAAGGGTACACCCCCGCCACACTCAGTTCGCATGCCCATTCCCCGCCCCCTCTCCCCGCGACACGTCGGCGTCAGGCCGGCCAGACCGCACCCGCAACACAACCCCCTCGGGCAAATGCCGCGCAACCTCCGCCACCACGTCCCCCGCCACCCTGCGAGAAAAGAGCGAACGCTTTGATTGCCCCAGGATGAGCGTGCCGCACCCGAACGTCACCGTGTAATCGAGAATTTCTCCCGCGATATCCGCCGACGTGACATAGATCGGGTAGCAGGGCACGCCGGCCTGTTTCGCCAGCAGCACCACGGTCCCCAGGGCCGCCTGCGCTTCTGGGTCTTCCTCAACGCGGGGCAGATTCTCAGGCCCCACGTCCATCACCCTCAGCACACGCACAAAGATCGTGAACAACACCCCGCCGCGCCTTCTGGCCAGGTCAACCGCATACTCGGCATTGTCCCGCCCGCGCGCCGCCAGCATGATCCTCGGCCGCCCTGGCACAATCAGCGGCCTCGCCCCGATCTCCGACATCCATCCGGCCGCGGGCTCGGGCAAAGGCTCGCGGGGCATCAACGCCCGCACACCAGCCCTCACCGCCAGCACCGTGCCGATGACCACCCCCGCAAAGAGCGTCGCCTGCGGTTTGGCCACGATGATCGTCGCCTCGATCGCGGCCATCAGCGCCGCCAGCGCCCAAAGCCCGCGCCGTTCCCACAC
This sequence comes from Phycisphaeraceae bacterium, assembly GCA_019636615.1. GTDB lineage: Bacteria > Planctomycetota > Phycisphaerae > Phycisphaerales > UBA1924 > UBA2402. The sequence continues at coordinate 194,998 of JAHBXF010000001.1, forward strand.
GCCGATGGGCAGCCGCGTGTTCCACGCGCACGACGCGACATTGATCATGATCGCGCCCACAACACCGATGGCGTAGAGCTCCCCCAGCGCCTTGGTGTCCGACACAAAGCACAGCACCACCACCGGCAGCACGCACGCCAGCACCAGCCCGATCCACGGCACCCCCGTGTAGTTCAGCCGCGCCATCGCACGCGGCAACTCACGGTCCTGCGCCATCGAATACACCACCGAGACCATCGCCATGATCACCGTGTTCACCGCCGACAGCAGCAGAAGACCGAATACCACCCCGCTCACGGCCCCCACCACGCCCCCGAAGCCGCCCCCCAGCAGCCGCCCGCCCGCCTCGGCCGCCAGCACCTTCAGCGCCGTGTCGCGATACTCCTTCACCTCCTGCGGCACATTCTCCGGGGCCGACCCGCCGATCACCTCGTGCACGATGTAGTCTGGCGTTGTAACCAGCGACAACTGCGGCAGCGCGTTCATCGCCACCACGAAGATCATGTTCAGCAGCAGCACCTCGCCCAGCACCGGCCAGATGGTCAGTTTCGCCGTGCGCTCGACAGGCTGCTTCATCAGGCCCGTCATGTTCGCCACCGCCTCAACGCCCGAGAGCGCCAGCACAATCCGCACCAGCGATTCCCACTTCACAAGGTGCGACTCAAGCCCCGGCGAACTCACCCGCGCCGCCGCCCACCCTTCCGGCAGCATCGGCAGGCACATCAGCCCGATCCCCGCCGACACCCCGATCGCCACCACCGCGATGACGAGCGCAAACCGGCCCGCGCTCCGCGCGCCATACCAGTTCACCACCCCCAGCAGCGCGATCGTTCCCGACGACAGCCACACCACCAACGCGCTGGGAACACCCAGATAATGAAACGCCTCCACCGCCGAGAGCGACGCCGTGACAATAAAGTCGCACAGCAGCAGCGTCCCCCCGATCACCGCCAGCGTCGGATGAACCTGGCGCGCCGCCGCATACACCCCGCCCCCCTCCGGGAAGCACCGGCACACGATCGTGTACGCCCACGCCACCGCCGCCATGATCAGCGACATCACCACCATGTACGTGATCGACGCGTGCCCCGTGTAGTAAAAGGCAAGCCCCAGCACATACAGACGGCTCGTTCCCCAGTCGCCGAACAGCAACGGGCCAGAGTGACGCCAGTGAAGGTCGCGCGGCCGATTCTGCGAGACGTGCATACGCCTTTCATCCCCGGCCGGCACCCCGCCCGGGGGGCCGCCTGTTTCATCGCCCCCAGCCCTGCGCCCGTTTACCTCGCGGCACCCTTGGCCGCCAGCACCACAGCCTCGTCGATCATCCGCCCGATGCCCTCAAAGACCTGGTGCGGGGTGGCGTCGTGCATGTACGCGGGCGTAGTCACCACCAGGTTCTTCGTGTCGGCGAAGGCCTCTGTCACACCCTTCGCCACGTTCCGCGAGCCCATCGTGGCGATGGCCCCCGCTGTCGCCTCATCTGTGCCGATCGTCACCTGCACCCCCGGGCCCCCTTCGCGCGTGCCGAGCACTTTCGCCGCCAGCACCGGCGCAATACAGCACAGCACCACCGGCTTGCGGTCGGCGTGGAAGCCCTTGATCACCCGCACCACATCGGGCAGCACCTCACACTCAGCACCCCGCTGAGCAAAGGTGCACAGGTTCTTGGCCGCGCCAAAGCCGCCGGGGAAGACCACCATGTCAAAGTCTGCCACATTCAACCCCGACAGGGGCGAAATCTCCCCTCGGCTGATGCGTGCCGCTTCGACCAACATGTTGCGTGTCTGCGAACTGGGCATCGCTTTGCCTGTCGCATGATTGATCACGTCTGTTTGGGGCATGTCGGGGGCGAAGCATCGATACGCCACTCCGTGGCGGCTGAGATGGATGAGAATGCTCACGCTTTCGTGGATCTCGCTGCCATCCCCACGCCCGCACCCCGAGAGCACCACCGCGGCCTTCAACGCCATGGGTCAACTCCTTGTGAACTGCCACAGCCCGTGCTGATCGCTGCCCGGGTTGTTGGCGGTCATGGCAGAACGGTACGCCACCTCATAGGCCCACCGCACCCCAAATGTTCGTATTCTGATCGTATGTCCCACCCACGATTCCCCATTTGCCGTGCCGCACCCTCGATTTCTGCACGACCCGTGGCCGGGCACCCCGCGCGCCGCAAACCCCTGTCAATCCACACGTTCCGCACACCCCTCGCGCCCCTTCCACACCGCGCCGCAAGTTTCTTCCGCAAAATCGTCACAAAAGGTTGCCGCGTCACAAACCGTGTGGCATGTTGTGGGTGTCTTGTCTCTCTCCTCCTAAAAGTCGCTCGCGGGCGGAAACACGCGAGCGGCATTCAGATAGGCCCGGCCGGACTCTCTCCCGGCCGCCAGCCTTCGACGGTGTCTTGTCTCTCTCCTCCTAAAAGTCGCTCGCGGGCGGAAACACGCGAGCGGCATTCAGAAAGGCCCGGCCGGACTCTCTCTCCCGGCCGCCAGCCTTCGACGGTGTCTTGTCTCTCTCCTCCTAAAAGTCGCTCGCGGGCGGAAACACGCGAGCGGCATTCACACGGCAGCCAATCCTTTTCATCACACGCCCGGCCTCAACGGCATCGGGCGTGTTTCTTTTTGTCACCGCCTCGTACCATCCGCCGCTGTGCGCCTCCTCCCCACGCCAACTCACGTCGAACCACTCCCCGGCACGCGCGCCGCCACCGGCCCACGCACCTTCGCCGGCACTCACCTTCCCGCGTTCGCACAGAGGCCCTGCCGCCAACTCGGCCTCACCCCGGCCCCCGCGATGACCGAGCCTTGGCTGCGCTGCGACATCACCGCCGCGCCGGCCACCCTCCCCGGCTCGCCAGCCTCGCAGGCCTACACCCTGACCATCCTGCCCGAGCAGCCTGTTTCCATCACGGCCGCCTCGCACGACGGCGCACGCCACGCCCTGGCCACGCTTGTTCAACTGCTGCGCGCCAACCCGCGCGTTCTCCCCTGCGTGCGCATCCAAGACCGCCCCGCCTTCGCCACGCGCGGCGTCATGCTCGACCTCTCCCGCGACCGTGTGCCCACCATGCGGCACCTCTACGACACCATCGACCTCCTCGCCGACCTCAAGTTCAACCACCTGCAGTTCTACACCGAGCACACCTTCGCCTACGCCGGCCACGAGCGAGTCTGGTCCGGCTGGTCTCCCATCACACCAAGCCAGGCACGCGACCTCACCTCATACGCCCGCGAACAGGGCATCGACCTCGCCGCCAACCAGAACTGCTTCGGGCACATGGTGCCCTGGCTGCGCTGCCCCGAATACGCCCACCTGGCCGAAACCCACGGCGATTGGATGTTCGATATCTGGCCCCGCAGCGGGCCCTTCTCCCTCTGCCCCACCGACCCCGCCTCCCTCGATCTCGTCCGCGATCTTCTCTCACAACTCATCCCCTGCTACGGCTCCCGATGGGTCAACATCGGCTGCGATGAAACGTTCGATGTCGGCTTCGGCCGCTCGGCGCAGGCCGTGCAGCAGCGCGGGCGCGGCGCTGTCTACCTCGAGTTCGTCGCCAAGGTCGCACGCTTCGTGCTCGACGCCGGGAAACGACCGCAGTTCTGGGGCGATATCGCCCTTTCTCACCCCGAGTGCATCCCGCAGATCCCCGCCGATCTCACCGCACTCGCGTGGGGCTACGAGCCCGATTCCCCATTCTCCCGCTGGGGCACCATGCTCACCTCCGCCGACAACCCCCGCGACTTCTGGGTCTGCCCCGGCACCTCCACCTGGCGCGCCATCACCGGCCGCACCACCGAGCGGCGCGGCAACATCACCGCCGCCGCCGCGGCAGGCGTCGCCTACGGCGCATCGGGCTTTCTCGTCTGCGACTGGGGCGACAGCGGCCATCATCAGCAGTGGCCCATCGTCATGCACGCGCTGGCCGACGCCGCACAGGCCGCGTGGAACCCCGCCTCGCCGCGCGACAGCGCCGCCGCCTCGCTCCACCTCTTCGGCGATCCCACCGGCGCACTCTCTCAATGGCTTGACGACATTGGCGACGCCGACCTGCCCTTGCGTGAAACCTGCGGCGCGCTCTCTCACCCCAGCCGCACGCGCCTTTTGAATCAAACCGCCCTCTTCATCGACCTCTTCAAACGCACAGACGAACAGACCCACGTCGGCGCCGCCCGCGACTGGGCCGACACCCATGCCCGCCTCGATTCTCTCGCATCCTCTCGCCCAAGCGCCGCGTGCTCACTCATCAACGACGAACTCGCGCACACCGCCGCCTACGCCGCCGCCGCCGCGCGCCGTGGCCTGGCGCGCCGTGCCGGCGACCTCCCTCTCCTCCGCGATGCCCGCGATTCCCTCGCCGCCATCGCGCGCGAACACCGTCGCCTCTGGCTGGCCCGCGCCCGCGCCGGCGGCCTGACCGACAGTCTGGGATATTTCAGCCGTCTCCTCGCCGCAGACGCCGCCGCGCCGGGCATCACGCTCTTTGAGTAACCCCTCAGCCTCACCCCCTGCGAGCCCATCGCCATGCACGATCGTTTCATCATCGGCTGCATGAGCGGCACCAGCATCGACGGCCTCGACGCCGCGCTGATCCAGATCTCCGGCACGGGCCCATCGCTGCGTGCCGGGTTCATCGCCGCAGACTCAGCGCCCTTCAACGACCTCGCCCCGCGTCTGCGCGCCATCGCCTCGCAGCAGCCGGTGACCGCCGGCGACATCGCCCGCGCCGCCGCCGACCTCACGTCCCTTCACGCGGGCCTCTGCACGCGCCTGTGGAACGCGCACGCTCCCGCCATCGCGCCAACCCCGGCGCCCAGCCTCATCAGCGTTCACGGCCAGACACTCTTCCATCAGCCCCCCCTCTCGTGGCAACTCATGCAGCCCGCCGGGCTCGCCCGCGCGATGCGCGCCCCGGTCGTCTTTGACCTTCGCGCCGCCGACATCGCCGCGGGCGGTCAGGGCGCGCCCCTGACACCCCTGGCCGACATGTATTTCTTCCGCGGCTTTGGCGACATTGGCGAGCCGCTGGCCATCGCCAACCTCGGCGGCTTCTGCAACATCACCATGCTCCCCCCCGGCCGCGCCGACCCCGCCGCCATCACCGCCGCCGACCTCTGCCCCTGCAACAACCTTCTCGACGAAATCTCCCGCCGACTCCTGCACACCCCCTTCGATGCCGACGGCGCCGCCGCCGCGCAGGGCGACATCAACACCGAAGCCCTCGAAGACCTCGAAGGCATCTTCATCGCCCTCTCGGGCTCACGCCGCTCTCTGGGCACGGGCGACGAAACCGGCGAGTGGATCAGCCGTTACCGATCGCGTCTTTCCGCCCACACACTCGCCGCCACCGCGTGCGAAGCCATCGCCCAGCGCATCGCCGACGCGACGCGCGAGGCGCCCACCCTGCTCCTGGCGGGCGGGGGCGTGAAAAACCTCTCGCTCAGGCGCGCCATCGCCTCGTGCGCTTCCTCGCGCGTGCTGCTGACCGACGACGCGGGCCTGCCCGCCCCCTCGCGCGAAGCCGCGGCCTGGGCCCTTCTCGGCGCGCTCTGCCAAGACCGCCAACCCATCTCCCTCCCCGCGGTCACCGGCGCCCAAAGCCCCGCCCCAATCTGCGGCGCATGGGTCTATCCTCCACATTCATGACACAGCACAGCGAAGAACCCTCCACCCTCCCCGCCGATCGCGCCGACATCTCAACCGAGAAGCGCAACCCCCGCACCCACTCCCTCCACGCCCTCTCGGTCTCCGAGTGCGTCGATACCATCAACACCGAAGACCGGCGCGCCTTCGAGGCCGTCAAGCGCGCCGCCCACCGCGTCACCGCCTTCATCGAGGCCATCGAGCCCGGTTTCATCGCCGGCGGCCGCCTCATCTACGTGGGCGCAGGCACCTCCGGCCGCCTGGGCGTGCTCGACGCCTCCGAAGCCCCCCCAACCTTCCAACTCCCCGAAGGCCGCATCATCGGCATCATCGCCGGCGGCGATGCCTCCCTCCGCAAAAGCAGCGAATCGCGCGAAGACGACCCGCGCGGCAGTTGGCCCGACCTCGCCCCCCTCAACCTCACACCCAACGACGCCCTCCTCGCCATCGCCGCCGGCGGCACCACCCCCTACGCCCTGGGCGCCATGGAGTTCTGCAAAACGCAGTGCCCCGCCGGCGCACCCGTCACCGGCCTGCTCTGCTGCACCACCATCACGCCTCCACCCCACTGCGACCACCTCGTCACCCTGAAAACCGGCCCCGAAGTGCTCACCGGCTCGACACGAATGAAGGCAGGCACCGCCACCAAACTCGTCCTCAACACCATCTCCACCACCCTCATGATCCGTTCCGGCCGCGTCTATCAGAACCTCATGGTCGATCTGCGCGCCACCAACGACAAACTCCGCGACCGCGCGGCACGCATCGTCTCCACCCTCACCGGGCTCTCACGCCCCGACGCCTTCTCCCTTCTTCAAGCCGCCGATGGTTCGGTCAAAGCCGCCATCCTCATGCACCGCACCGGCTGCGACTTTCCCACCGCCGCCGCCTCGCTCGACGCGGCGGGCGGCAACCTCGCCAGGGCCCTGGGCGAGCACTGACCCCCCGCACGCTACACTCGCCCCCGAATGAACCGCATCCTCCACGTCGGCGCCGGCCCCCTGGGCCAGCGCATCATCTCCGACCTTGTCCACCGCGAGGTCGGTCATCTCGTCGGCGTGGTTGACATCAACCCGGCGCTGGCCGACATGCCCCTCTCGCGCCTCGTGCCCAGCGCCGAAGACCGCCTGCGCATCCTCCCCTCCATCGACGCCGTCGAAGACTGGGACACCATCGACGCCGTCATCGTCGCCACGACCTCCGACATCCCCTCGGGCGCGCCCCTCTACCGCGAACTCCTCTCGCGCGGCAAGGCTGTCATCAGCACCTGCGAAGAACTCATCTACCCCTGGCTGCGCCACGTCGCCCTCGCCGAAGAACTCGACGACCTCGCCCGACGCTGCGGCGGCAGAATCCTCGGCACGGGTGTCAACCCCGGCTTCCTCATGGATGCGCTCCCGGTCTACCTCACCTGCGCCAGCCGCTCCATCCGCGCGGTCTCGTGCTCGCGCGTGCAAGACGCGTCCCTCCGCCGAATCCCATTCCAGCAGAAGATCGGCGCGGGGCTCGACGACGAGCAGTTCGAGGCCAAGGTCAAAGACGGCTCGCTGCGCCACGTGGGCCTGGGCGAAAGCCTGCACTTCATCGCGCACTACATCGGCATCCCCATCGAACGATGGGAAGAAGACATCAACCCTGTCCACGCCACGCGCAACCTCGTCTGCGGCCTGGGCGACATCCCCAAGGGGCGCGTCGCGGGCGTGCGCCAGCGCGCCCGCGCCTACCACGACGAGCGCGTTGTCGTTCAGTTAGATTTCCAGGCCGCCATCGGCCAGGACAACCCCCACGACCGCATCATCATCGACGGCGACCCCGGTTTCGACCTCACCCTCGCCGGCGGCATCCACGGCGACATCGCCACCGCGTCCATCATCATCAACGCCGTGCCGCGCCTCGTCGAAGCCCGCCCCGGGCTGCACACCATGGCCACCATCGCCCCCCCCTCCCACTGGTCGGCCGCCTACCCCCGCCGCTGACTTTTCCCCGCGCACCATTCATTGCACCGCAACAATCCATCATGCCGATGGACGTGGCCCACGCGCGCCCGAACTTCTCAATCCCCCGCCCATACACACGCCCGCACGCCACGAAAGCCAGCCCATGAGCCGCCTGAACGTTGAACACGCCTCCGCGACACACCTCACCGCCGTCGGACGCCAACTCCTCGCCTTCGCGGGCTGCAACTACCTGGGCCTCTCGCAGCACCCCGCCGTGGTGCAGGCCGCGCAGCAGGGCCTGGCCCGGTACGGCATCAGCACCACCGCCTCACGCGAGACCACCGGCAACACCATCGAGCACGACCTGCTCGAACTCGAACTCGCCATGCTCACCCGCCGCGAGGCCGCCATCCTCCTCGCCGAGGGATACACCGCCAACTTCGCCGCCTGCCAGGCCCTCTCACGCACCCACGGCGTCGCCATTCTCGACGCCCGCGCCCACCGCAGCCTGCGAAACGCCGCCACCGCCGCGGGAATGCAGGTCTTTGAATACGAACACCTCTGCCCAAAGTCGGCCCGCTGGCTCGTCGATCAACACGCCGACCAGGGCGTCGCCATCCTCACCGATGGTGTCTTCGCCGCCGACGGCGCCATCGCGCCGCTGGCCGACCTCCTCGCCACCCTCCCCGAGCAGCGATCCACACTCCTCGTCGACGATTGCCACGGCCTGTGCGTCCTGGGCCCGCGCGGCGAGGGCACCATCGCTCACCTCGCACTCCCCGACGACCCCCGCCTCTGCATGACCACAACCCTCGCCAAGGGTGTCGGCTGTTACGGCGGCGCGGTCCTGGGCTCCACCCCCTTCATCCAGTCCGTGCGCCGCGTGTCAGATGTCTACCGCCGCTCCACGCCCGTGCCCACACCAATCGCCATGGCCGCGCGCGCCGCCATCTCGCTCATGCGCCACGATACTTCCCTCCTCACCGCGCTCCGCGAGAACATCAACGCCATGCGTCAGGCCCTCAGCGCGGCCTCTATCCCCACACACGCCGACCCCATCCCCGTCTTCACCTTCACACTCCCCTCGCAAGACCAGATGCAGGCCGTGCACGACTTCCTCCTGCGGCGCGGCATCTACGCCCCGCTCATCGAGTACCCCGGCGGCCCCGGCGAACGCTACTTCCGTCTCACCGTCAACGCCGCGCACACCCTTGAACACATCGCACTCCTGCGAGATTCGCTCTGCCTGGCCATCGAGGCCGCCGGCGCCTCACCCGCCGCCCCCTGACCCGCGGCCGTTCCACATCCTGCCACCCCGCGCGGCCTTCGTGGCATCGCCCTTCGGATCGATGCTTCATCCGGGCGAGGTCTGACGATCAACACCCGCAAAGTCTGATAATCTCCCGAAGTCTCCGAACAATTCGAGGAACCCGGAACTATCCTACGGCGTAGTACAATGAAGTTGACCTTCGTCGAATCCCTCGTTTTCACCACCCGATGGCATGCCCGATTGGACGACGAGCGGCTTCGGGCTCTCCAGAATGAGTTACTCGAGGACCCCGCGAAGGGCGACCCCATCCCAGGCTGCGGAATCCTGAGGAAACTGCGATTCGGGGACAGCAGCCGCGGAAAGGGCAAACGCGGCGGCGTGCGGGTGATCTACGTGCACACCCCCGAAGCCGGACGGATCGATCTTGTGACAGTGTACGGAAAGGACGAGGCGGACAACTTGAGCAAGAACGAAGTGAAAGTGCTTTGCAAACTCGCCGAAGACCTCCGGGCACAGGCCAAGGCCATGTCGCGGCGGACCAAATCGAACAAACCCTGATCAAGCAGAGGAATATGGCCATGAAGAAGCAGCCGGACTACGAAAAGATGAGCGTCTACGAGCAACTGCTTGAAGGTCTGAAGGAAGGCGTCGCCCACGCGCGCGGCGAACTCAACCTTAAGACCACCACGCTGCCCGCCGCCGCCCCGGCACTCTCCAAGACACGCGTCTACGCGATCCGCAAGAAGATCGGCATGTCGCAGGCGGTCTTCGCACGCTACCTCAACGTGCCCAAGAAGACGCTGCAAAGTTGGGAGCAAGGGGCACGCACACCCAAAGCAGGCGAGGCACGCCTCCTCCAGGTCTTCGAAGCAGCCCCCGAAGAGATCATGAAGATCATGACATTCACGGTCATTTCCGGGACCGCTCCCAAAAAGGCGACCGCACGCCAACGCGCCAAACTTCGCGCATAACCGCCACTGTGCACTCTCTCCCGACCGGCCGGCACGGAACATAGAGCAGACCCGACTCCACCACCACCCGCCGCCCCGCCCCACCACACTTGAAGCGCCCTGCGCGCGGTGATAGATTTCGCGATGCGCATGCATCTGTTCGCCGTGATCGGGGCCATAGCCCTCGCCTTCGCCCGCGCCGCCGCCGCCCAGGACGCACTCCCCGAGCCCCACGCCAACCAGCGCGCCAACCCCAGCCGCGCCTTCGCCGAGCAGACCCGCGCGATGCAGGCCCGCTGGGAAGACCTCGTGCTCAACGCGAACATCGCCCCCGAGTGGCTTCACAGCACACGCCTCATCTACCGCCTCGATGAGCCCGCCGGTCGCTGGCGCTTTGTCGTCTGCGATGCGCTCACCGGAACCGTCACCCCCGCCTTCGACCACGCCCTCATCGCCGCGCACCTGGGCCGCTATCTCTCTCGCGACATCGATCCCGCGCGGCTCCCCTTCGCGCGCCTCGCCGCGGGCCGCGACAACGACACGACCGACTTCGTCGCCATGCTCAGCCCTGAGGCCGCGACGGGCGCCCCCTGGCCCGTGGTGCACCTCTCGCAGCAGGGCATCACCGCCGAGCGCACACCCCCGCCCTCTTTCCTTGCCCGCCACGTGCGCCGCAACACCTCGGGCAACGGTCCCGCGACATATCTGCTCATCCGCAACTCAACCGCCGCGCCGGTGCGCCTCTTCTGGCTCGAAGGCAGCGGCAACGCGCGAGCCTACGAAACCATCGACGCCGGCGCGTCGCGCGTCCGCACCACCTTCGCCGGCCACGTCTGGTCGATCCGCGCCGACGAGAACGAACTCGCCCGGGTTGTGGCCGACGCGCGCCCCACGTTTGTCGATGTCGCAGAGCGCGCCCAGCCGCCCGCCGAGCAAAACGCCAGCGAACCCGAGCCCCCATCGCCGCCAGATGCCCCGCCGGCCGCGCCCCGCGTCACCTTCCGGGGCGGCAACATCGTCTTGACCGACGCCACCGGTGATCGCCGGCTCACCACCGACGGCACCGAGGACCACGGCTTCTCCGGCCCGGCCTGGCTCTCGCCCGATGCCGCCCGCTTCGTCGTGATGAAAACAGCCCGGGTCACCCGGCGGCAGGTTCACTTCGTCGAGGCTCGCCCCGGCGATCAGGCGCAGCCCAAACTCCACTCCTTCGACTACCCCAAGCCCGGCGACGCGATCGACGACGCCCGCCCCTGGCTCTTTGATGTCGCCACCGGCGAGGGCCGCCCGCTCGACACAACCCTCATCCCGAATCCCTGGAGCCTCACCCGGCCGCACTGGGCCGACACCTCCCGCTTCCGTCTGCTCTATAACGAACGCGGGCACGCCCTGGTGCGCATCGTCGAGTTCAACACCGACGACGGCTCTTCGCGCACCCTCGTCGAAGAATCAAGCAGCACCTTCGTCGACTACCCCAATAAAATCTATCACCACCGCCTCCGCGACGGCCAACTCCTCTGGATGTCGCAGCGCACAGGCTGGAATCACCTCTACCTGCTCGACGGCGAGCGCGCCCAGGTCATCCGCCCCCTCACCCACGGTCAATGGCTCGTCCGCTCGGTCGAACACATCGACGAAGACGCCGGCACACTCCTGCTGCGCGTCATGGGCATCCACCCAGACCAAGACCCCTACCACCACCACTTCATCCGCGTCGATCTCAACTCCGGAACTCACACCATCCTGACCGACGGCGACGGAACACACGAGATCGACCGCTCCCCGTGCGGCCGCTTCTACATCGCGCGATTCGCACGTGTTGACCTGCCGCCGGTCACCGAGCTGCGACGCTGGCACGACGGCGCACGGCTCGCCACGCTCGCCGCGGCCGATGCCTCCGAACTGCTCTCGCGCGGCTGGCGTCCCCCCGAACGCTTCGTCGCCAAAGGCCGAGACCAGACGACCGACATCTGGGGGGTTCTTTTCTACCCCACAGACTTCGACCACGCCCGCACATACGCCGTCATCGAAAATATCTACGCCGGCCCGCACGGCCACTTCGTTCCCAAAGATTGGAACACCTGGCACGGCCACCGCGAGTTGGCCGAGCGCGGCTTCATCGTCGTGCAGATCGACGGCATGGGCACCAACTGGCGCAGCAAAGCCTTTCACGATGTCGCCCATAAAAACCTGGGCGATTCCGGCTTCCCAGACCGCATCGCATGGCTGCGCGCCGCGGCCGCCACTCGCCCCTTCATCGACCTCACCCGCGTGGGCATCTACGGCGGCTCCGCCGGTGGCCAGAGTTCCACCCGCGCCCTGCTCGCCCACGGTGATTTTTATAAAGCCGCCGTCTCAGACTGCGGCTGCCACGACAACCGCGTCGACAAAATGTGGTGGAACGAACTGTGGATGGGCTACCCCATCGGCCCCCACTACGAAGATCAGTCCAACGTCTCCCACGCGCAAAACCTCACCGGCGATCTCCTGCTCATCGTCGGCGCTCTCGACCGGAACGTTGACCCCGCCAGCACCATGCAGGTCGTCGATGCGCTCATCAAGGCCGACAAAGACTTCGAACTCCTCGTCATCCCCGACGCGGGCCACGGCGCGGCCGAATCACCATACGGCCGCCGTCGCCGCGCCGAGTTCTTCCAGCGAGTCCTCGGCCCACCCACCGCCATCCATCACATCGACGTGCAACCACAAACCACCGGCTCACTCGGCCAATAGCCGCGCTTCGCGGCGTACATCCGTCGGCTGGTGGCGCACCACCACCCGCGCCATCGAACTGAAGCCCCTCCCCTTCCCAAGTCCATCGAAGTCGGACCCTCCGACTTCGATGCAGCGAGTGAGATCATCGCCGCGCGATCACCGCACTCTTCCCCGAGCGCCGTGCAGGTTGCACTCAGCCTCATGCGCCTTCACACCATCGCGGCTGCGGTTGCCCGCGCCCAGCGCAAGCCGCGCGGCCCGCTTCACCTTCGCACTGCCCGCATCAGCCCGCTCAGCACCCGCCCTGATCCAACGAGGCAAAGAAGACTTCAACACCCCCGCCGTCGATGCCCCCGTCGGCGTTCACATCCGCATCGCACAGACCAGCCGCCACGCCGCACACCCCAGCCCCACACGCCGCGATCCCCTTTCGCTTGGCCCACCAGTCAACCCCAAAGTCTAAAACATCCTGGCCGATTGGCGGAGCCCCGCCGCCGCCCATAACCTCCTGCAAACAAAGATCCTGCGCCCTCAATCGACCACCGGCGGTTCATCCCTGGGAAACGGCACCCCCACCACCCCGGCAGGCGCGCTTCCCCCGCCACGATTCCTAGCCCCTTTCGCACCCGCGACCTACTCTTGTGCCCCCCGGGCTACGCCCCGAGGAATCGGACTTTGTATGGAAGACCACGCGCCGGCCATCCGCATCTCGCTCTTGCCCCTCGCCGGGGGTTTGACGCTCGCCTGCGCGCTCGGCGCGGCCGCCGGTCTTCTCCTCGCCTCTTTCATGAAGTGGGAGGGCGGCCCCTGGAGCGCCCCGCTCACCGCCGCCGCCGGCGCGGCATGCTTCCTGCTGGGCAGCATTCTCGGCGTCATCTTCGCCAACGCCTTCACCGGCGGCCTGGTTCACAAACTGCCCACGGCCATCTTGATCTCTTCCGGCGTGCGCGCGGCCATCGCGCTCTTTGATGCCCTGGCCGTCGCCCTGGTCTTCCGTCCAGATTCCAAAACGTTCTGGTTCTCGTTCCTCATCAGCGGCCTGGCCTGTCTCGCCTTCGAGACGCGCTGGTCCCTCTCTGCCATCCGGCGTGCGACCGCCCAGCACGCCCCCGCCACCCTCGGAGCGGCGTAACCCATGATGACCTTTCCCTCCTTCTTCACCCTCGCCGCCGACAGCCCCGTCGGGCACGTCGTCAACCACCCCTTCACGCAGACCGAATCGGGCCTGTGGCTCTGGTCCGCCCAGACCGGCAACCTGATCCTCGCGGGCATCCTCACCGTGCTCCTGCTCATGTGGGCCGCCAAGCACATCGGCACCGGCCCCGAGAGCACCGGCAACGACCGCTTCATCACCACCAACCCCTTCGCCCACATGATCGAGGTCATCTGCCAGGGCCTGCGCGAAAAGATCGTGCGCCCCCTGCTGCACGAGCGCACCGACGGCTTCATGCCCTTCCTGTGGTCCATCTTCTTCTTCATCCTCATCAACAACCTGCTGGGCATGGTCCCCATCCTCGACCTTCTCCACGTGATCAACGGCGACTGGAAGGCCAGCGGGCGCGCCCCCTTCGGCGGCACGGCCACCCAGAACCTCTTCGTCACCGCCGCGCTGGCCCTTGTCGCCGCCCTGGTCATCAACATCGCCGGCGTCCGTGCCCTGGGCATCGGCGGCTACCTCAAGCACCTCACCGCCGGCACGCCCTGGTACCTCTGGCCCATCATGATCCCCATCGAGATCATGGGCACGGTCATCAAGCCCGTCGCGCTGGCCCTGCGTCTTTTCGCCAACATGACCGCCGGGCACATCCTCGTCGCCGTGGTCTTCTCCTTCGCCGGCGCGGGCCTCAGCGGCAAGATGAACTTCCTCATCGGCGTGCCCGTCTCCCTCATCTCCGTCGTCGCCAACATCGCCATCTACTTCCTCGAAATCTTCGTGGCCTTCCTGCAGGCCTTCGTCTTCACCTTCCTCACCACCGTGTTCATCTCACAACTCAGCCATCATCACGACCACGAGCATGATGAAGGCCACGGTCACGAGCACGCCCACGCGTGAATAACGGACCGCGTCCCGCCCGCTTTCCCGCCGGCGGGACACCACTGTTCCCCTCGTGGAGCATCCATTGATCCGCCGCCACCGGCACCCCCGGCCCCGCGGCACAGAAAGGACCCGTTCGCTATGAAGAACCTCGCCACCAAGGCCCTCCTGGCCCTCGGCACCATCGCCGCCTTCGCCCCCGCCGCCATGGCTCAGGGCGCCGGCGCCGCCGCCTCACCCGCCCCCGAGATGATCGGCAAGGGCCTCGCCGCCATCGGCGCCGGCCTGGCCGTTGTCGGCGGTGCGCTGGGCATCGGCCTCATCGGCAAGGGCGCTGTTGAGAGCATCGCCCGCCAGCCCGAGGCCGCCGGCCCCATCGGCACCAACATGATCCTCACCGCCGCCCTCGTCGAAGGCGCCACCCTCTTCGCCGTCGTCGTCGGCCTGCTCGCCGTTCTCGGTTGAGCCGCACGCTCTTTCAACCCGCGCCGGGCCCACCGGCCCCGCGCTGGGCTTTTTCCGTTTGCGATTCCCCCTGCGGGCCCCCGCCCATGCCGCGGCTCCCGTCACTCACCGTTTGAAAGGCCCTCGCGATGTCATCACCCACTCGTAAGCCCTCCGCCCTTCTCGCGACCCTCGCCGCGGGCGCGGCCCTCTCGGCCTGCCCCGCCCTCGCCCTCGCCGCCGGCGGTGAAGACGCGCCCGGCGTCATCCCCACGTTCAACCAGGGCCTAATCTCCGGCCTGGCCGCGCTGCTCGTCTTCGGCATTGTCTTCGCCATCCTCGCAACCCAGGTGTGGCCCCGCATCCTCAAAGGCCTGCGCGACCGCGAAGAAAAGATCCGCACCGAGATCGAGTCTGCCGAGATGGCCCGCCAGCAGGCCAAAGACGCACTGGAGCAGTATCAGCGCTCTCTGGCCGAGGCCCGCGCCGAAGCCGCCAAGATGATCGAGCAGACCAAGGCACAGCAGGCCGCGCTCGCCGCCGAACTCCGCGCCAAGGCCGACACCGAAGTCGCCCAGATGAAAGAGCGCGCCCTCCGCGACATCGAGGCCGCCAAGCGTGCCGCCGTCACCGAGATCTACGCCGGCGCGGGCGAACTCGCCTCCCTCATGGCCTCCAAGATCCTCCGCCGCCAGGTCAACCCGGGCGACACGCAGCAACTCGTGGATGAATCCCTCTCGCAACTGGCCGCGACGCGCAACTGATCAGCGCCCCGCCCCTTCCTCATTCACGCGCTCCCCCACACACCGGCCACCCACGCGAGCACGCACCCATGCCCCTCATCGATTCTCCCCCCGACGCCCTGGCACGCATCTACGCCCGAAGCCTCCTCGAACTCGCCGAGGCCGCCGGCGGCCGCGCTCAGGTCGAGTCCGTGCAGTCCGAACTCGAAGACATCCTCGAGATGGGCCGCTCAGACGCCCGCTTCGGCGAGTTCCTCTCCTCGCGCGTGATCAACGCCGCCGAGCGCGCCGCCAGCATCGAACGCATCTTCAGGGGCCGCATCACCGATGTCACCCTGCGCTTCCTGCTCGTGGTCAACCGCAAGGGCCGCACCCCGCACCTGCCCGCCATCTCCGCCGCCTACGACGCGATGGTGCAGGAGAAGTTCGGCCGCATCGAGGTCGATGTCTTCACCGCCGAGCCCCTCCAGGGTGACGAACTCCGCGCCATGCGCGAACGCTTGGGCGCCGCCCTCAAGCGCGAAGTCGTCATGTACCCCTACACCGACGCTTCCATGATCGGCGGCGTCAAGTTCCGCATCGGCGACAGTCTCATCGACGCCTCCATCGCCACCCGCCTGCGCCAACTCCGCGACCAGATCGAGCGAGAAGGCACCGCACGCCTGCGCGGCCGCCTGGGCGACGCCATCAACGACTGACCGCCCTTCACCCGCCCGCCAACATCACCAACACCACAGGGGAGAACCATGCCAACCAAAAACATCGCCTCAACCGACGTCGCCGGCAAACGAGCCCTCATCCGCGTCGATTTCAACGTGCCCATCAAGAACGGCGTCATCACCGACGACCGCCGCATCGCCTCCTCGGTGCCAACCATCCGCAGCGTGATCGACCGCGGCGGACGCGCGATTCTCATGTCGCACCTGGGCCGCCCCGAGGGCAACGGCTACGCCCAGGCAGACTCTCTCAAGCCCTGCGCCGAGCGCCTCGCCGAACTGCTCGGCCGCCCCGTCGCCTTCCCCAGCACCGATTGCACCGACGATGCCGCCGCCGCCGGCGTGGCCGCCATGAAGAACGGCGACGTGCTGCTGCTCGAAAACCTCCGCTTCCACGCGGGCGAGAAAACCGGCGACGCCGCCTTCGCCGCTCGACTGGCCGCGCTGGGTGACCTCTACGTCAACGACGCCTTCGGCACCAGCCACCGCCCCGACGCCTCGATGGTCGCCCTCCCCCGCGCCATGCAGGGCAAGCCCCGCGTCGCCGGCCTGCTCCTCGAGAAAGAACTCAAGTTCCTCTCCGAGTCTCTCGCCAGCCCCGCCAAGCCCTTTGTCGTCGTCCTGGGCGGCGCGAAGGTCAGCGACAAACTCGGCTGCATCGAGCACCTCCTTCCCAAGGCCAGCGCCATCCTCGTCGGCGGGGCCATGGCCTACACCTTCCTCAAGGCCCTGGGCCGCAAGGTGGGTTCCAGCCGCGTCGAAGACGCCCGAATCAACGACGCCAAACGCATCATCGACCTCGCCGCCAACCTCAAGTGCGACCTGCACCTGCCCAAAGACCACGTCTGCGGCGATTCCTTCGTCGAGCGTCCCGCCACCATGCAGGTCTTCGATGACGACATCCAGGACGGCTTCCTGGGCCTCGACATCGGCCCCAAAACACAGACCGACTACGTCCTCGTCCTCCGTCGCGCCAAGACCATCGTCTGGAACGGCCCCATGGGCGTCTCCGAGTGGGGTTTCTTCGCCACCGGCACCCAGCAGGTCGCCAAGGCCATCGTCGATGCCACCAAGGCCGGCGCGCTGAGCATCGTCGGCGGCGGCGACTCGGCCGCGGCCGTCGAGAAACTCGGCATGGCCGACCAGATGACCCACGTCTCGACCGGCGGCGGCGCCAGCCTCGAAATGCTCGAAGGCAAAGCCTTCGAGAGCGTCGAAGTGCTCGACAAGGCCTGAGCCCAACACGCTCACTCCACCAGAAAACAACGCACGCCGCGCCCCTCCTGATGGTGCGCGGCGTGCGTCTTTTTATCCCCCGCGCTTCCGGGCAGCGCCGTCTTCGCCGGCCCAAACCCGCGGGCCTGTCAAGCCCGAGGCCAGCCTTTCAGCACCCGCCGTTCTCCCACACGCCGCACGCCTCATCACGATGACCGAATCACGCCTGTGGAGTCACGACTGCCGGCTGTCAGTTCGAACACCGACTGCCGCCTTCACTCCCCCTTGCCTCTTTCGAAACTATTGCATCCTCTGCATCTTCTGCTTTGTCCCGGCAGCACAGGCCTCCCGCCTGCGCGCCTCTGCCTTCCCTCGCACCAGAGGTGCGAAGGGCTGGGTGCCGCGGTGTGGCGCTTCGCCATGCCGCGCAAGACGCTGCGTTGCACACTTCCCTCCGGCCACGGCGAAGCCGTGGAGGTCAATCGCCGGGGGTAGCCGCGCCAGCGGCACCCCCGGTACGCATCCTCAAAACCCTCTCAGCGCCGCGAAGCGGCGCGGCCGAACACAAGGCCTTCCGGTGAACCTCCGCCTTCATCCAAACACCGACTGCACAGGTGCCGCGGTGTGGCGTCTTCGCCATGCCGCGCAAGACGCTGCGTTGCGCCGCTTGTGCCAGCGGCACCACAACGCTCACCATGCACCTTCTTCCGAACGCCAAACGCTCCGTGTCTTCCGTCTTCCCCCTCCTGCCATCCCTCGCACCGAAGGTGCGAAGGGCTGTAGCCACGGGTGAAGCGCAGGTCGCCGCCAGGCGACCGAAGCGCAACCCGTGGATAGCGTCGAAAAACCTTCTGCCCCGGAGGGGCAGCGGAGTTCCACAACATCCACCCGCCCCACTTCCCCCCTCCACCCCGCCAACCATACCCCCGCATGGCACTCTCAACCTCCTGCCTCTCCCTCGCCCTCCTCGCACTCGCTGGTGGCACTGCCGCCGCGCAGCCCGCCCCCGCACCTGCTGCCGCAACCACGCTACCAACACCTTCCCCCCAACCCCCCGCCCAGCCCGCCCCCCAGCCTCCCAACGGCGACGAAGCCAACACCCCACCACTCATCGAACCCGCGCCAGACTCTAAACCCGACGCTGCTTCCGACAAGTGGGACGTCTCCACCCTCCGCGGCACCACGTCCTCCGTTGACATCACCGTCTCCGAGGGCACCTGGCTCTCCCTCGATGTCAGCCCCGACGGCCGCACCATCGTCTTCGATCTGCTCGGCGACCTCTACACCATCCCCATCGAAGGCGGCGACGCCGCGCCCCTCACCTCCGGCCCCGCGTGGGACATGCACCCCCGCTTCAGCCCCTGCGGCCAGTGGGTCGCCTTCACTTCCGACCGCACCGGCGACAACAACAAAGGCGGCGACAACATCTGGATCACCCGCCTCGACGGCACCGAATCCCGCCAGATCACGCGCGAATCCTTCCGCCTGCTCACACAGCCCACCTGGTCGCCCGACGGTCAGTACATCGTCGCCCGCAAGCACTTCACCGGCCGCCGCTCGCTGGGCGCTGGCGAAATGTGGATGTACCACGTCAACGGCCGCACCGACGGCCTGCAACTCACCACGCGCCAGAGCGACCAGAAAGACGCCGGCGAACCCGTCTTCTCGCCCGACGGCCGCTACCTCTACTACTCCTTCGACGCCGCGCCGGGCCAGAACTTCGAATACGACAAAGACTCCAACGCCGGCATCTACGCCATCAACCGCCTCGACCTCGTCGAAGGGCGCACCGAGCGCTTCATCGCCGGGCCCGGCGGCGCGTGCCGCCCCACGCCAAGCCCGGACGGCGCTTCCATCGCCTTTGTCCGCCGCGTGCGCTATCAAACCGCCCTCTTCGTCATGGATATCGCCTCGGGCATCGCCCGCCAGGTCTACGGCAACCTCGAACGCGACAACCAGGAAACCTGGGCCATCCACGGCGTCTATCCCGGCATCGCCTACACGCCAGATTCCAAAGCCATCGTCTTCTGGGCCGGGGGCAAGATCCACCACCTCGATCTCGAATCCGGCCGCGCGGCCCCGATCCCCTTCCGTGTCAACACCTCCCGCCAGTTCACACAGGCCCACCGCCTGCCCGTCGAAGTCGCACCCGAAACCTTCAACGTCAAGATGCTGCGCAGCGTCACACGCTCGCCCAACGGCGACGCCGTCGCCTTCCAGGCGCTGGGCCACATCTACACCGCGCGCATCGAAGGCGATGCCCCCGACTGGCGCATCGTCGGCGAGCCGCGCCGCCTCACCACCGCCGCCGATGAGTTCGAGTTCTTCCCCTCGTGGTCGCGCGACGGGGCGCACATCGTCTATGTCGCGTGGAACGATGAACGCCTGGGCGCGGTGCGCATCGCCCGCGCCGACGGCGCGGGTCAGCCCGTCACCGTCACCGAAAACCCCGGCCATTACGCCGACCCCGTCTTCAGCCCCGACGGCGCCTGGATCGTCTACGGCAAAGGCTCGGGCGGTTACCTCACCCACCCCGCGTGGAGCGCCAACCCCGGCCTCTACGCCGCGCCAAACCCCGCCGCCAATGGCGGCACGCCCGGCCCGTCGCGCTTCCTCACGCGGCGCGGCACCAACCCCCACTTCGGCGCAGACTCCGCCCGTGTCTTCCTCACCATGCGCGAGGGCGGCGCCGACTCTGACCGCGTGAGCCTCATCAGCCTCGACCTCGCCCGCGCCGCCGACGAGCGCACGCACTACCGCAGCGACTGGGCCACCGAGATGGCCGTCAGCCCCGACGGCCGCTGGCTCGCCTTCGCCGAACGCTTCAACGTCTTCGTCACCCCCTTCCTCGCCACAGGCCGCGACATCAACATCGGGCCCAAAGCCAGCGCGGCGCCGGTGGTGAAGGTCTCAAGCGAGGCCGGCATGAACCTGCACTGGTCCGGCGACAGCGCCTCCCTCTGCTGGTCGCTGGGCCCCACGCTCATGGCCCAGCCCGTGTCGCACGCGCTCATCCCCGCGCCCAGAGGCAGCGAGAAAACCGCCGGCGAAAGCGCCGCGCAGAGCGAAGTGCCCAAACCGCCCTACGCCCTGCCCATCACGTTCACAGCCAAGCACGATCTCCCGCGCCGCGCCGACGGCGGCGAATCTGTCATCGCGCTCACCAACGCGCGCATCCTCACGATGCAGACCGACCCCGCCGGCGGCCCCCGCGCCGGACGCATCATCGACAACGGCGTGATCATCGTGCGTGCCAACCGCATCGCCGCCGTGGGCCCGCAGGCCACGACGCCGATCCCCGCCGGGGCGCAGCGCATCGACCTGCGCGGCGCCACCGTCGCCCCAGGCCTCGTCGATGTTCACGCCCACGGCGCGCAGGCGTCCGCGGGCGTCACGCCGCAGAAAAACTGGATCGACTTCGCCAACCTCGCCTTCGGCGTCACCACCATCCACGACCCTTCCAACAACACCGAGGCTATTTTCTCCGCCGCGGAACTCGCCCGCACCGGCCTCGTTCTCAGCCCGCGCACGTTCAGCACGGGCACCATCCTCTACGGCGCGGCGGGCAACTTCAAGGCCGAGGTCGAATCGCTCGACGACGCGCTCTTTCACCTGGGCCGCATGAAGGCCGTGGGCGCGATCTCGGTGAAGAGTTACAACCAGCCGCGCCGCGACCAGCGCCAGTTCGTGATGGAGGCCGCGCGAAGGCTGGGCATCATGGTCGTGCCCGAGGGCGGCGCGCTCTACCAGCACAACCTCACCATGGTCATCGACGGGCACACCTCCGTCGAGCACACGCTGCCCGTTGAGAATATCTACAGCGATGTCGCCGCGCTGTGGGGCGCCACGCAGGTCGGCTACACGCCGACGCTGGGCGTCGCGTACGGCGGCATGGGCGGCGAGAACTACTGGTACGCCCGCACGAACGTGTGGGAGAACCAGCGCCTGATGAACTTTGTGCCTCGCTACGTGGTTGACCCTCGCTCGCGCCGTCGCACCGACGCGCCGGACGAAGAATGGAACCACATCAAGGCCGCGGGCATCGCCAAGCGGCTGCTCGACGCGGGCGTGCGCCCGACCATCGGCGCGCACGGCCAACTCGCCGGCCTCGCCGCGCACTGGGAAATGTGGATGTTCGTGCAGGGCGGCATGACGCCCTTCGAAGCGCTGCGCGCGGCGACGATCGACGGCGCGTGGTACGTGGGCCTCGACGGCGACATCGGCTCGATCGAGCCGGGCAAACTCGCCGACCTTGTCGTCTTCGAGCAGGACCCCACCGAGGACATCCGCCGCAGCGAGCACATCCGCTTCACGATGCTCAACGGCCGCCTCTTCGACGCGCTCTCGATGCAGCCGCTGGCGCCCGTCGCCGGCGAGCGCCCGCGGTTCTTCTTCGAAGAACTGCAGTCGGGCGCTTTCGGCGGCATCGCCGCCGCCAACCTCGCACGCTTCGCCGCGGGGTGCGTGGGCTGCGGGCGGCCCGGCGCGGCGTGCGGCCCGGTGCGCGACGAGCACGACCCGCTCAGCCACGGCCCCAGCGGTTACCGCTGATCACCGTTCTCGGCACGCTCGCCGCCCGCGGGCGCGAGCCGCTTCTCGCTCGCGGCGATCATCACCGCCGTCATCGCGTCGCCGCCGGTGTTCACCACCGTGCGGCACATGTCGAGCAGGCGGTCCATGCCCAGGATGATCGCGATGCCCTGCGGGGGCACGTTGATCGACTGCAGCACGACGATCATCAGCACGATGCTCGCGCCGGGGATGCCCGCCGAGCCGATGGAGACAAGCGTGGCGGTGAGCACGATCATGGCCTGGTCGCCCAGAGTGAGGTCGATGTTGTAGAACTGCGCCAGGAAGACCGCGACCACGGACTGGTACATCGCGGTGCCGTTCATGTTCATGGTGGCGCCCAGCGGCAGCACGAAACTCACGATGTCGTCGGGCACGCCCAGCCTGCGGGCGCACTGCATGTTCACGGGCAGCGTGGCGTTGGAAGAAGAACTCGAGAAGGCCAGCAACTGGGCCGGGGCCATGCCGCGGTAGAAACGCGTGAAGGTCATTCTGTTGTCGGCGGGCGTGGCCAGCCAGAGCGCGACCGGGTAGGCGACCAGGCTCATGGTGGCCAGGCCGGTGACGACAACCGCGACGTAGACACCCAGCGCGCGCAGCACGTCGAGCCCGGTCGTGGCGATGATGGGCGCGATCAGCGCAAAGACGGCGAGGGGCGCCATGCGCATGACCGTGTTCACGATGATCGTCATGACCTCGGTCATGGTCTCGCACATCTCGGTCACACGCCGGCTGCGCTCGATGGGCAGCAGCGTGAGGGCCGCGCCCACGGCGATGGCCAGCGCGACGACCTGGATCATCTCGGCCGTGGCGAGCGCGGCGAAGGGGTTGATCGGGACGATGTGCAGGATCTGGTCCCACGCGGAGATGGCCTTCGCCCGAGTCTCGCCGGCGGCCGCGCTCTGGGCGGCCTGCTCGGCGAACTGCGCCATGAGTTCCTCGCGGGAAGCATCTGAGACATAATCGCCGGGCTTGATCGTTCGTGTGAGGCCGATGCCCAGCACGATGGAGAGGCTCGTCATCACGAGGAAGATGAGGAGCGTTTTGCCCCCGATGCGGCCGAGTTTGCGCACGTCGCCCAGGCTCGCAGCCCCGGCAACGAGCGAGAAGAGCACGATGGGAACGGCGATGAACCGCAGCGCGCGGATGAAGAGTTTGCCCAAGAAGTCGCACCCCTCGATGAGAAACTTGACGCCCGCGGCGGCGAACCCCGCGTTGGCGTTGGCCTCGGAGGCTTCTCGAGCCAGGTACGCGGCCTTGTCGCCCACGCCGATGGCGCTCCACGACTGCGCCGACCAGAGCAGGTTGAGCGCGACACCAACACCGACACCGAGCAGCAGGCTGATGATGATCTTGATGTGCATGGGCACGCGGCGTTTCATATGGCACAGGCTACAACGCTCGACGGGCCGGGGCAACCCCGCCGACGCAACGATTCACAGGCCCTGCCCCGCCTCGTATTCGCTGACGCGCTGCGGCGTGTTGAGGTTCATGAGCACGCGGGGGTCGTCGACGGGCACGGCGGCGCAGTGCGCCCGCGAGATTTCGTCCAGGCGAGCGCCGGGGTCGTGCACGCGCGGCAGGATGTGCGCCTCGACGAACTCCCACGTGAGCATCAGCGGGTGGCCGCGCTGGTGGCCCACGGTCGGCGCCGCGGCCCGGCCCGCCGACGCGAGGGCATGAAAAACTTCCGCCGCCGGGACGGGGACATCCGCGGGGAGCACGAAGAGGGTGCGCGGCGGGTGCGGGCGAACGAAATCTAGGCCCGCGGCGAGGCTGGCGAACATGGGCGCGCTGTCGTCGGCGATGACAACATCGCGCGTTGGCGGCTCGGGGGCGATGGCCGAAGCGACGGCGCGGCTGACCACCCAGACGCGGCGCAGCGAGATGCGTTCCAGCGCGGCATCCTGCGTGCGCCACCAGGGCTGGCCGTGGACCGGCATGAGCGGCTTGGGGATGCCCATGCGCGTGCCGCGCCCGGCGGCGAGGATGATCACGGCGCGATCGGCGGCGCTAGAGGGTGGCAAGTTTTCGAGCCTCGATGAGGATCTGCGCGGCCATGGAAATGGCGACCATGCGCGGCTCTTTGCCGGTGTCGCCGACGCCGATGGGGCAGTGCACGCGCTGCACGGCGGCGTCGTCCATGCCCGAGGCGACAAGGCGGCCGAAGATGCAGACTCGCTTGCTGCGGCTGCCGATGAGGCCGGTGAAGGCCGGGGGCTGCGCCAGGAGTTGACGCAGGATGTCGAAGTCGGTGTCGTGCGAGCAGGTCATGACGCAGGCGAGTGTCGCGGCGGGCGATTCGTGCGCGGCGCGGACGGCCTCGTGCCATGAGAGGATGCGGCGGCAACGGGGGAAACGCTCGGGAGAGTTCCACTCGGGGCGGTCGTCGGCGATGACGATGTCGAGGGGTGCGGGGGCGAGGATGTCGGCGAGTTCTTTGGAGACGTGGCCCGCGCCGAAGATCACGAGGCGGCGTGCGCTGCCGATGTATTCGAAGAAGACCTCCATCACGCCGCCGCAGCACTGGTCGGCGTCGGCGCCCAGGGTGTATTTCTCGATGCCCGAAGATCGCCGGCGCAGGTGCTCTCTCGCGGCGTCGGCGGCGAGGAGTTCGAACTGCCCTCCGCCGATGGTGCCCTGGACGGACTGCTCGGTGTCGGCGGGGCAGAAGATCATCTTCGCCCCGGCGTTGCGCGGGGTGCTGCCCTGCGTGCGGATGACGGTGGCCAGAACAAAGGGCGTGCCCCGGCGGGCGAGGTCGGCGGCACGAAGGAGGATGTCGGGCTCGTTGATCACAGGAGGGTGCCCCTGAGGATGAAGATGGCGCAGGAGAAGTAGATGAGGATGCCGGTGACATCGACGAGGGTGGCGACGAAGGGTGTGGAGCTGGCGGCGGGGTCGAGGCCCAGTCGCTTGAGGATGAAGGGGAGCATGGAGCCCATGAGGCTGCCCCAGATGACGACGCCGACGAGCGACGCGGCGATGGCCGTGGCGAGCATGATGTAGTGGTCTTGCACGTGGTTGTTGACGATGGTTTCGCCGGTGACGGGGTCGGTGCTTCTTGAAGACCACCAGCCGAGGCTGCCCCAGATGGTGATGCGCACGAAACCGAGCGCGGCGATGAGGATGCCCAGGATGCCGGCGATGAGGATTTCGCGCCTCAGGACGCGCCACCAGTCGCGGAGTTTGATCTCGCCGACGGCCAGGGCGCGGATGACGAGGGTGGACGCCTGAGAGCCGCTGTTGCCGCCCGAAGAGATGATGGCGGGGACGAAGGCGGCGAGAACGGCGAGGCGTTCGATCTCGGACTGGAAGTGCACGAGCGTGTTGCTGGTGAGCAGTTCGCTCATGAAGAGAAGGGCCAGCCACGGGGCGCGCTTGCGCACGAGGGAGAAGACGCTGGCGTCGTCGAATGGTTCATCCAGGGCGCCGACGCCGCCGAGTTTCTGGATGTCTTCGGTGGCCTCGGCCTGGGCGACGTCGGCCACGTCATCGGCGGTGACGATGCCGACGAGCACGTTGAAGGAGTCGACCACCGGCAGCGCGGTGCGGTCGTAGCGGGACATCATCTGCACGGCCTCTTCCTGGGGCTGGTCGGCCCGCAAGGCGTAGTAGGTGCCGTTCATGAGTTCTTCGATGCGGGTCTGCGGCTCGCTGAGGAGCACTTTGCGCAGGTGGATGTCGTCGACGAGTTTGCCCTGGTCGTCAACGACGTAGAGGACGTTGATGGTCTCGGCGTCTTTGCCGAAGCGGCGGATGTGCTCGAGGGTGACGGCGCAGGTCCACTCGGTCCGCACGCGGATGTAGTCGGGCGTCATCAATCGGCCGACGGAGCGCGGCGGGTAGCCGAGGATGGCCTGCGTGACGCTGCGTTCTTCGGGCGAGAGGCTGGCGACGATGCGCGAGGCGACAGGGCCGGGGAGTTCATCGAGCAGACGCGCGCGGTCGTCGGCGCTCATGCCCTCGACGACGCGGGCGGCGGCCTCGTTGCCCAGTTCGCGGATGAGTTCTTCCTGTTTTTCGGGCTCGAGGTAGGAGAAGACCTCGCCGGCGTCGTCGCGCGGAAGGAAGCGGAATGCGAGCGCGGCCTGCTCGGGCTCGATGTCGGCGAGGATGTCGGCGACGTCGGCGAAGGGGAGTTCGTGCAGGATGTCGCGGAGTTCACTCCAGCGGCCTTCGCTGACGAGTTCCACGATCTCGGGCGCGAGGAGTTGTGCGGTGGGGTTCACGGCGCATCGTATCGCCCCGTGCGCTCCGGGGGTCCGGCGTGTGTTACACGCCGTCGGCGCGTGTGACGCACCCGAGGCCTGTGAGGCCCAGGGGCTCACGCGAGAAGAAGGGCTCGCCGAAGGCAACGCCGATGCGCGAACCGAAGTAGGCGGCGTAGGCGATGAGACGCTCGGGGAAAGACTCGTTGACGAGCGCGCCGTGGTTCGGGGGTTGCGGCTGGTCGTCCCACGGGCCGAACTGCGAGCGGTAGGCCCGCACCGCGTCCTGCTTGATGCGCTCGAAGCCGGTGATGTCGAAGCAGAAGTCTGGCTTTGCCACGCGGCGCAGGTGCGAGATGTCGTAGTACCAGAGCCACGCCGGATAGATGGGCGGCCCGATGGAGGTGTAACCCGGGGGGGTCGGCATGTCGGCGCGGGTGAGTTTGGCGTCGAAACGTGCATCTTCGGCGATGCGGGTGGCGGCGGCGTGGTCCGGGTGGGCGTCTTCCCAGTGAGGGACGAAGAGGATGTTGGCCTGGTGCGCACGGATGACGCCCGCCAGGGCGTGGCGCGTGTCGAGGGTGTGTTCGAGGCGGCGGTTTGGGAAGTTGAGAAGGAGCCGCTGCACACGGCCGCCGCGGGCGGAGGCGCTGTTCAGGGCGGCGAGGGCGTGCCGGGCTTCGAGCAGGCGGGAGTCCCGGTCGCCGCGCGGCGTGGGGCTGCCGTCGGTGAGGTCGACGATGAGGATGTTGTGCCCTTGAGAGGCGAGGCGCGCGATGGTGCCGCCCATGCCGATCTCGGCGTCGTCGGGGTGAGCGGCGATGATGAGGATGTTCGCCACGTTGGGGGCGTCTTTCGTGCTGGCGCGGCGAAGGGCGTCGCGCTTATTCGTCCTGATCGAGCACCACGACCATACCGAAGAGAATGGGGTTGCCGTCGGGGCCGGCGGTTTCGATCTCGGCGAGCACCAGCCGCTCGGGGTTCTCCCGGGCGAAGAACCCGCCGGGCGGGAAGTAGTCGGAGAACTCGTCTCGGAACTCGGTGAGGGGGATGCTGACCGACTCGCCCAGCGCGATGGCGTCGATGGGGCGAGAGAAGCGGCGGTTGAGCCAGATGGTCGAGGGGCCGAAGGCGCGTGAGGTGGTGTTGGTGAACTCCAGGCGCGTGGGGCGTTTGAAGACCTGGATGTTGAGCGTTGCCGGGGCACGTTCTATCGAGGCGGGGTATTGGCGGGCGTAGGGAACAGGGTCGGCGCCTCGCCCGCACCCGGGCGCGGAGAAGAGTGCCAGTGCGGCGGCCCCGAGGGCCAGTGTGAGATGGGGGCAGTTGATCGCCATGACGGGCAGGGTACGTCGCGTGGTGGAGATGACGGGGAGAGAAGGGGGGCGAGTTCTGGGCGGGCGGGGCAATTACAATGCTGCCGCCGTGGCAACACCCGACCCAAACACCTCTGTGTCCGAAGGGACCACCAGCGCGGACCACGCCGAGGTGGTCGAGCGCATCCGCCGGACGCCGGCGGGCAACAACGCGACCCCCCCATCGCCGGCGATCGCCCCGGGGGCTGAAGAGATCGACGCGCGGCGGACGGCGGAAGAGATCGGCGAGCGCGGGATCGACCCGCGCATCCCCGCCTTGGTGCCGGGGTTTGATGCCCCCTTCTTCCAGGCTGGGCTGGCGGGATATTCCGACGCGGCGATGCGGATCGTGGCGCGGCGGCACGGGTGCCCCTTCTGCGTGACCGAGGCGCTGCTCGACCGCACGCTGCTGGCGGGAGGGCGGGGGTTTGACAAGGCGGACCTTGGAGAGTTGCACGACAACATCCCGGGGGGACCGGAAGACCATCCCCTTGCGGGGCAGATCATGGGGAGTGAGCCGGGTGAGATGGCGGCGGCCGCGCTGAAGATGGTGGAGCAGCGTGCGCGGACCGATCGTGAATACCGGGTGATGGCGCTGGGAGAGAACCCGGCGGGGGATCGCGGCCCGCGGCAGCACCTTCGGCTGCCGGGCGGGAAGCAGGTTGGGTTCTGGCCGCCGGAAGAAGAGGACGAGGGCCTGCTGGAGGCCCAGGGGTGTGAAGCGTTTGTGGAAGCGCAGGAGCGGATGGCGGGAAGCGAAGAAGACGGCGCGGGTCGGGGTGGATGGGGCGGTCGCGGGTTTGAAGTGATCGACGTGAACCTCGCGTGCCCGGTGAAGAAAATTGAGCGCAAAGCGCGGGGCGGGCACTGGCTGACGGAACCGGAAGGGGCGATACGGATCCTGGAGGCGGTGCGCGAGGCGGTGCCGGGGCACATCGCGTGCGCGGTGAAGCTTCGGCGGGCGTTTGACGACACGCCGGAGATGGCCGAGAACTTTGAACGGATCTTTGATGCCGCGTACCGCATCGGGTATGCGTGGACGACCGTGCACGCGCGCACGGTGCAGCAGAAATATCTTGGCCCGTCGCGGTGGACGTTTCTGCGGGATCTTGTGTCGCGGCACCCCGGGCGGATTGTCTTCGGGTCTGGGGATATCTGGCGGGTGGAAGATATCTTCCGGATGATCCGGTACACGGGTGTTCACGCGGTGAGCGTGGCGCGCGGGTGCATCGGCAACCCGTGGATTTTTCGGCAGGCTCGCGAGATGATGGCGGGGCGTGCCCCCTCGGTGCCCACCCTGGAAGAACAGCGGCAGGCCCTGTTGACGCACTTTCACCTGTCGCTGGCCGTGACGCGGCGCTGGAGACAGAGCGAGGATGCCACGAGCAGGATGATGCGCAAGTTCGGCATCAAGTTCGCGCAGCATCACCCCCGGGCTGAGGAGGTTCGGCTGCGGATGATCGCGGTTTCGAGCGCGGCCGACTGGCACGCGGTGCTTGACGAGTTTTATGGCGGGGCCTGAGGGGCGGGGCGCGGGGGTGCGCGGTGCCGCTGCCGGGGGCTCGCTGCGCGCCGGGGGAACTGGCTGGGCGGGGGTGGGCTGCGCTGGGAGCGGGTGGGTGTGGGTGGGCGAGGGAGTTTGGGCCGGGGCGTGAAGGAAGAGGCGGGGATCGGCGCGGGCGATGGCCATCAGGGCGCGGCCACGCGGCGAGGCGAAGGCCTTTGCGACATCAATGAGGGTGACTTGGTGCTTGGCGAGGAGCGACTGGAGGGAGATTCTGGGATCGAGGCATTGTCGGAGAAGGTCGTCGCTGAGATGCGTGGTCATGGCGTGGCTCCGGGCGGGGTGAGAAAAAGCAGGGCTCTCCCGTATAACCCGTGGGAGGGGGCGCGCGCGCCGGGAAGGGAGCGCGAGGGAGGGCGCGTTTTTGACCGGCAGCGGCGTGTAAGGCGGTGCGGGGCAGGGGTTTGCAGATTTTTTTTCGTCTTGGTCCCCAAGCGGCGCGCGTGGAACAAACGCGGCGCGCTGTGAGCGAGCCGGGGGGATGGGTGTGGCGGGCGCGGGCGTGGGCGTCGGCTACGATTGGCGGTCGTGTCTGGATTGAGCGCCGGCCTGCCCTGGGCCACCGCCCGGAGTTGGAGGTTTCGAACGCATGTTGCCCAAGCCGCCCCCGCGTGAGCCCTCGCTGGGTTTTCTTTACTGTCCGCCGCTGCGTGTCTTTGGCCAGTCCGTGGCCGGGGAGTCGACGTGCGTGCAGATCCCCGAGTTGGATCTTGGGTTTGACATCGGGAGTTGCCCGCGGGCGATGCTGCCGAGCAAGCACCTGGCGATTTCGCACGGGCACATGGACCACATCGGTGGCCTGGCGTATTTCTGCTCGCAGAGGCGCTTTCAGGGCATGGGAACGGCGAAGGTGGTGTGCGACGAGCGGCTGGCGCCGTCGATCAAGCGGATGATGGACGGGTATGTTGACCTTGAGCGTCAGCGGACGCCGTACGAACTGATCGCGCTGAAGGCCGACCAGCCCCTCGAGATCAAGAACAACATGCTTTTGCGGGGCTTTCCGGTGGAGCACACGTGCCCGGCCTTCGGCTACACCGTGTGCGAGAAGCGGACGAAACTCAAGCCGGAGTTCGCGGACGTGCCGCAGGAGAAACTGCGGGAACTGAAAGAGCGCGGGGTGGAGATCACGCGGTCGTTCGAGATCCCGCTGGTGGCGTATACGGGCGACACGGCGCCGGGGCCGCACCTGATCCGCGAGGACGTGCGCAAAGCGCAGGTGCTTATCACCGAGTGCACCTTCATGGAGCCCGACCACAAGGAGCGGGCGCGGGTAGGCATGCACATGCACGTGGACGACCTGGCGGAGTGGCTCAGGATCGTGGAGAGCCAGTGGGTGATCGTGCTGCACGTGTCGCGCCGGACAGACATGATGATGGCGCGTCAGCGGATCGCGCAGGTGGCCGGCGAGGCGCTGGCGCAGAAGGTGCTGTTCTTGATGGACTACAAGGCGAACCGCGAGCGGTATGAGCAGCAGTTGGCGCAGGTGACCGGCGGGCGGCCCGCGCCCGCGGCGGGCCGCGGGGGCGCTGCGGAAGAGGACGAGGCGGAAGACGAGACGTAACGGCGCGCGTGCGGGGTGTCAAGCGAACGAGCGGCGAACACGGCGAAAAAATTCGTCGCGCATATAAGGTGAAAAAGCGGTTTGACACTCGGCCCGCGCCCCTGTACGTTCAGGCGTTGCTTGCGCACTTTGCCGCGAACGCCCCCCACGGGCCGCGGGAGGCGGAAAAGGGCGTGGAGCGGGCCGACGGGTGTGGAGCATGGTTGTGGCTTGCGGCCGGTTCGGCCGGCGCTGGGCAAGGCTCAACCACGCCTCACACTCGCCGGGGGTGACTGGCGGGGCCGGGTTTGAAAGTGCACGGGGAAGGCGACAGGTGGAACCGTCGTCGGCCGCGTGCGGGTGGCTGGAGTGTGGTGGCGAAGGAACAAGAACGTGTGTGTGTGGGCCGCGCGCGGCTCGGGGGGTTTCGCGACTCTCCCGGGACGTGCGCACGAATCAGGGTGATGCGTCTGCCGGAAGGTTTCGGCGGGCGAGAATGAGTCGAGGTAGATATCTGATGACGGACCCTGATCGCCAGGTCTGGGACGGCATGCTCGCCCACTTGCGCGTGCAACACCCCGAGGTGTGCCGGCAGTGGTTTGAGGAACTGGAACCTGTCGGCATTGCCGGCGGGCAGTTTCAGTTGCGGGCGTTGACCGTGTTTCACCGGGACTATTTGCGGGAACGGTGCACCGAGGCGTTTAATGACGCGCTGCGGAGCGTGACGGGTGCGCTGATCAATGTGCGCTTCATCGGGCCGGAGGACCCGCTGCTGCAGAGCCCAGGGCGGCGGCCCAAAGGCGAGAACGGCGCGGCGGCTGCGGCCCGCGCCAGTG
This sequence comes from Phycisphaeraceae bacterium, assembly GCA_019636615.1. GTDB lineage: Bacteria > Planctomycetota > Phycisphaerae > Phycisphaerales > UBA1924 > UBA2402. The sequence continues at coordinate 226,741 of JAHBXF010000001.1, forward strand.
GCGGCGCGGCGGGGAATGACCCGGACCGCCACGAGATAGGCGGAGCGGGCGGGGCGGAGGCGAGGGGCAGCGTGGGCGGCACGGGGATCGGCGGCACGCACGAGGCCGCCGGGCTGAGCGGGCACGCGCCGGGCGGGCCGCTGAACGGGCCGCTGAACGGGCATGTGAACGGGCACATGAACGGGCAGGCCGAGGCGCACGGCGCGGGGCGGGTTGAGTTCAAGCCCGGCATGGGCGGAACGCGCCGGGAAGACTGGCATTCGCGGAGCGCGGCGGGGGAATCTCGCCGGCACGACTCGGTGCTGGTGAACCCGGACTATTCGTTCGAGAACTTCATCGTGGGGCCGGGGAACCGGCTGGCGCACGCGGCGGCGCAGGCGATCGCGACGAACCCGGGGCGGGTCTACAACCCGTTCTTTGTTCACGGGGGCGTGGGGCTGGGCAAGACGCACCTGCTGCAGGCGCTGTGCCTGCGGATCGCGGAGAACTATCCCGGGTCGGTCTTCTACTACACGTCGTGCGAAGGGTTCGTGACACAGTACATCGAGAGCGTGCAGCGCGGGCAGATGTCGGAGTTCCGGCACCGGTTCAGGGACGTGGACGTGCTGGTGATCGACGACATTCACTTTCTGGCGAGCCGCGAGAGTTCGCAGGAAGAGTTTTTCCACACGTTCAACGCGCTGTTCAACACGCAGAAGCAGTTGATTCTGTCGAGCGATGCGCCGCCGGAAGAGATCCCGGACCTTGAGGAGCGGCTGGTGAGCCGGTTCAAGTGGGGCCTGGTGACGAAGATCGATGCGCCGACGTATGAGACGCGCATCACGATCGTGAAGAGCAAGGCGAAGGTTCGCGGGCTGGCGATGCCCGACGACGTGGCGTGCTACATCGCGGCGAAGATCGACACGAACATCCGCGAACTCGAGGGCGCGGTGGTGAAACTGCACATCAAGAGCGCGGTGGACTGCCGCGACATCGACATCGCGATGGCGCGTGAAACGCTGGAGACCGACTCACCGCCGCCCTCCGGCGAGACGACGCTGCAGGCGATCATCGGTGTGGTGACGGAGTTCTACGGGGTTCGCCTGGCCGACCTTCAGAGCCGCGGGCGGCAGAGGTCGATCGCGCTGCCTCGCCAGGTGTGCATGTATCTGGCGCGTCGGTGCACGCGGCACTCGCTGGAAGAGGTCGGCGGGTTCTTCGGCGGGCGAGACCACACCACGGTGATGCACGCGGTGGACACGATCGAGAAGAGGCGCAAGGCGGAGGGAGAGTTTGACGCACTGGTGCGGTCGTTCGAGGAACGGCTGCGGGCGCCCCGCGTGGTGTGAGGCGTGGGCCGCAGAGGGGCGTGCGGCGTCGGATCAGGCGCCGGCGCGGCGTCGGCGGCGTTCGTCGGTGACGGCGCTGACGGCGTGGGCGATGGCGGCCTGGGCGTCTTCGTTGACGAGGAAGAGGTTGTAGAGGCCGGAGGCCTTGGCGGCTTCGATCTCTCGCTTGGCCGCGGCGAATCGCTGCTCGATCTGGGGCAGGGTTTCGCGTTTGCGGTCGCGGAGGCGGCGGAGGAGTTCGTCTTCGCCGGGCGGGAGGACGAAGATGCAGAAGGCGTCGGGGAGTTGCGCCTTGACCTGGTGGGCGCCCTGCACATCGATCTCGAGGATGACAAGGCGGCCCCGCTTGAGTTGCTCGATGACCCACGCCCGCGGGGTTCCGTAGCGTTTGCCGTAGACGCCGGCGGATTCGAGGAACTGGCCCTGGGCCTGCATTCGGGAGAACTCTTCGTCCGAGACGAAGTGGTAATCGACGCCGTCGACATCGGCGGGGGTCTGCGCGCGGGTGGTGGCGGAAACGGAGAAGACCGAGTCGGCGATGGAGCGTTCGACGCCGCGCGTGATGGTGGTTTTGCCCACGCCGCTGGGGCCGCTGATGATGAGGAGCATGCCGTCGTCGGTATCGGTGGGGAGACGGTGCTGGTGGTGCTCAAGGGGCGTGTGCTCGTGCGCGGGCTCGTGCATGGGTGGGGAGAATAGACGCGTGGGCGGGGCGGGGTTCGGAAAGTGCGCTGGCGGAGCGTGGGAAGAGCGTGGAAAAAGCGCGGATCAATCCCTGGGCATCGCGGTGCGGAGGATCATGCGCATGGGCGGGCGGGCGTTGTGGTAGCGTGCGAAGGTTTCGCGGATGTCGTCGGCCGAGAGGGACTGGGTGAGGTCCGGGCCGGCGAGGATGTCGTCGAGGTCTACGGCGTCGGAGGTGAAGAGTTCGAGCGTGTCTGACCAGAATCCGGGGTCGCGCATCATGTCGCGGTCGGAGGTTTCGGCCTGCCGCTTGGCGATGACGAGTTCTTCCTGGGTGGGGCCGTCGGCGGCGAACTCGGCGAAGATCTCGGTGATCCGGCGCGCGAGGGTGTCGGCGTCGGCGGGGATGGTCGGGGAAGAGGCGCGGACAACGCCGTAGCCCGGGAAGGTCTGGCCGAGATCGACGAAGGTGCGGATGGAGTAGGCGAGTTGCTCCTGGGCGCGGATGCGCTCGGTCATTCGGGAGGAGAGGATCTGCGCGGCCAGGAGCATGGCGCGGGTGTCTCGCCGGTTTGAGCGGTCGGGGCCGTAGAAGGCGACGTAGACGGTGCCCATGGGTGTGGTGGTTTCCATGGTGTGGTCGATGTCGCGCCCCAGCGGCGGCGGCGGTGGCAGCCTGCGGAGGTCGGCGTGGAGGGATGGAGCGGGGCGTGCGCGGGGCGGCAGCGTGCCGACATAGCGGGCGACGAGTTCGACGGCGCGCTGGCGCGGGATGTCGCCGACGATGGCGACTTCGACGGGTGAATCGGTGATGAGCCGCTGGAGCCAGGCCTGCGCCTCGTCGCGGGTGATGGACTGAGCGCGGGAGATGGGCGGGACGCGCAGGCGGGGGTCGTCGGGGAAGATCAGGTCTGCGATGAGTTTGAGGGACATCTGCGCGGGGTTGCGCCCGATGTTTTCGAGGTTGCGGATCTGCGTGGTCTGCCAGCGTGCGAAGGCGGAGTCTTCGATGCGCGGGCGCGTGAGCAGAAGGTGCGCGAGTTGCATGACTTCTTCGAAGTCATCGGGTGAGCCGCCGATGCTGAGTTGCACAGAGTCGCGCCCGCCCCTGCCCGAAAGGCCGGCGCGCCTGCCCGACATGAGCGTGCGGATCTGCGTTGAGGAGAGGTCGTCGGTGGCGGGCTGGTTCCAGGCCTGCACGGCGGCCTGCGTGGAGAGGCGCGTGCAGGCGGTTTCGAGGAGTTCGCCGCCCAGGAGCGTGATGGTGATGTTGGCGATGTTGCGGCGGGTGTCCATCTGGCGGTGGTGAACGCGCACGCCGTTCTCGAGCCAGCCTGACCAGACACCCGAGGCCTCGTGGAACGATTCTTCGACGACGCGCGCCGGCTCTGGGAGATTGTCGATGAGCGAGGCGATGGTCTCTGACGCGGCGTGGGCGTCTGGCGACACCCCCACCGCTTCCTGCCAGAGCGTGAGGAGGCGTTCTTCGGTCGGGAGGTCGGCGTTGGACGGCGCCTGGAGCAGGATCATGACGGAGGATGGGTCGAACTCCGCGGCGAACCACTCGCTGCACTCGCGCGCCGAGAGGCCGTGCAGCAGCCGCTCGCCGAGTTCGTTCCGCTGCGCGGCGCTCATGATGGGCTCGCCGGCGACGATGAAGTTGTTCATGCGCTGAAGAACGCTGCGTGCCGGCAGGGTGTCTTCGGTGCCTGCGCGCTGGGCGAGGCCGGCGAGGGTGTCGCGGCGGGCGCGGTCGATCTCGTCCTCGGTGAAGCCGTGGAGGCGGGCGCGTTGCAGTTCGGCGCCCAGGTCGGCGAGCATCACGGGCCAGTGGTCGGGGTCGCCGCCGACGGCGGCCTGAACCTGCCAGAAGGTGCCGGCGGTGTTGTTGCTGAAGGCGTTGGCGGAGAGGAAGCGGACTTCCTGCGCGCGGACCTTGTCGGCCATGCGCGTGCGGAAGGCGGTGCAGGCGAGTTGGCCCAGCATCTCTCGGCGCAGGTCGCCCAGCGTGCGCAGCGGCGGGCGGCGCGCGTCGATGCGGGTCATGGCGACGGTGGCGCGGCTGATTTCGGGGTCTGCCACGACAGCGCCGAACGACTTGGAGTACGGGGCGATCGGTATGGTGCGGTGCTCGGCGGTCGGGCGCGCGGGCAGCGGGGCGAAGTGTTTTTCGATGGCGGCCACAGCCAGGGCGGGGTCGAGGTCTGCCACGATGGTGAGCACCGCGTTTGCGGGCGTGTACCAGGATTCGTAGAAGCGGCGGAAGTCGGCCTCGGCCAGGGCATTGATGCTCTCTTCGGTGCCGATGGGCAGACGCTCGCCGAAGATGGTGCCGGGGGTCATGCGGCGGTAGACCTCTTCGAGCACGCGCTGCTGCGGGCTGCTGCGGGCGGTCTTTTCCTGCATGATGACGCGGCGTTCACGCTCGACCTCGTCGGGGTGGATGGTGAGGCGGCCCAGGACATCGGAGAAGAAGAGGAGCGCTTTGTCGAACTTCTCGGGGGAGTTGTCGGGAAGGGCGATCTGGTAGTTGGTCTGCTCGAAGCCGGTGGAGGCGTTCTGGTGACGCCCGAAGGTGAGGCCGAGCGACTCGAAGGCGGAGACAACGGTGCCGGGCGGGAAGTGCTCGCTGCCGCAGAAGGCGAGGTGCTCGAGGTAATGGGCGATGCCTCGCTCTTCGTCGGACTCCTGAAGCGAGCCGACGCGGACGTGCATCCACATCGAGATGCGCTCTGGCGGGTTGGCGTGTCGCAGGATGTGGTACCGCAGGCCGTTGGGCAGCGTTCCTGAAACAAGGCGCGGGTCTTGCTGCAGTGGTTCGCTCAGCATGGGGTCTGTGTGAGCGGCCGGCGAGGGGGGTTGCGGTGTGACAGCGCCCGGGGCCGGCGCTTGGCAGAACACAGCCGCGGCGAGGGAAAGTACGAGAGTCGCCGAGATGGACATGGGCGAGAGGCTCCTGCGCGCGGCGGCGCCGCGCGAGCAGGAGTGTATGAACAGATCGGGCGTGGGTCAGGGGTTGCGCGGCCGCCAGGAGGGCGCGAGGGCGAGGCAGAAGAAGAAGAAGGCGGAGAGTGAGACGGTGAGGTGGAAGACGTCGAAGGGCGTGAGCAGGAGCATTCCCAGCGCGCCCATGAGGGGGGCCGCGCCGTGCCAGGCCCAGCCGGCCAGGCGAGCCTGACGCACAAGCGCGACGCCCGCGGCGGAGAGGGCGGCCAGCGAGAGAAGACCGCCCACGAGGCCCGTGGTGGCCAGGGTGTGCAGGGCGGCGTTGTGCGCGTGCTTGTGGTTGTCGGCCAGGAAGAGGTCGATCGCGCGGCGTTCGTTCTCGGGCGCGGTGTCGCGGCGCGACTCAATGTACGGCCGCAGGCCGCCGACGCCAACGCCGGTGATCGGGCGCTCGCGAAGGGCATCGATCGCCCAGCGGACCATGATGATGCGCAGGCCGATATTTGTCTCGTATTCGTCCCGCTCGAAGGCGCGAGCGACCTCGGCGCGGGCGTCGCGCACGCGGCGGGCTGCCGACTCGCTGGTGAGCAACAGGCCCGCGGCGAGGGTGGCCAAGAGAACCGCGGCGGCGCCGGCCGCCAGAAGAGTTCGCCGCATGGAAGCGCGCGGCACGCGCAGGCGGAGCATGACCGCCGCGGCGAGCGCGATGCCGACGAGGGCCGCGCCGGCGAGCCAGGCGCCGCGCGTGCCGGTGGCGATGATGCCGACGATGGCGGCCAGTGAGAGGCCGGTGAAGACGGCGCGGGTGAAGAAGGCCTCGCGGCGTGCGGCGTGCGGCGGTGACGGGAAGAGCGCCCCGGGAAGAAAGAGCCCCAGCGCGCCGACGAGCAGGCCGCCGCCCACGACCTCGGGCCACCAGCCCGAGTTGCGGCCGGTGTGCGTGAAGTCGCGGGTGATGAGCCAGGGGATGCCGGCGCTCACCCCGACGCTGTTGGCGGCTTGAACGACCAGGGCCACCGCAAAGCCCAGCGCGGCGGCGATGAGCAACGGAGTGCGCTGGCGTGCCAGGGGGAAGAGCACGGGCAGGAAGAGCGCGAAACGCAGCGAGGCGGCTTCGAGGAAGCCCGCGGCGGGGTCGGCAGACCACGCGATGCTGGCGAAGCACCAGCCAACGAAGAGGAGGGCCAGGAGCCACGCGGGCTGGCGGAAGAGCAGGGCGATGCAGGTGCGGATGAACCAGAGGCGGATGAGCAATATGCCCAGTACCACCGCCCCCGCGACTTCGATGAATGACACGGGGCACGCCACGCAGAAGGCGGCGACGAGCGCGAAGGTGAGGTGGAAGAAGTCGCCGAATCGGTCGAACCACTCACGCCTGTCGAAAGCGTGCACGGCGGCGTATTCGCCCTTTTTCCACAGCCACAGGCCCGCGGTGTTCATGGGCGATCATTGGCGGGGCGTCAGCGGCGCATCGGTTGGCGCTGCCAGTAGGTGAGTGAGCGCCAGAGCCACTCGGCCGGGCCGAAGCGGAAGCGGGCGAGCCAGAATGAACTCCAGGTGAGTTGAAGCGCCCAGACGGCGAAGACCACGGGCATGAGCCACTTGAGTTGGAGCGTGCCGAAGAAACCCAGGCCCCAGCCGAAGAAGATGAAGGTGCAGATGATGGACTGCGAGAGGTAGTTCGTCAGGGCCATGCGGCCGGCGGCGGCCAGGCGTGCGCGAAGGGCCGGGAGCACGCCGGATTGACACACGAGCATGATGGCGCCGACGTGGCCCAGGGCCACCGCGACGCCGCCGACAGCGTTGATGTGCATGCCGTAGAGCATCTCGCGGACGGGGTCGAAGCCCGCCTGCACGCCGCTCCACCCGCCGTAGATGACGATGGGCAGGCCGATGCCGTAGCCGATGGCGGCGAGCCTGGTGTAGAAGCGTGAAGAGCGGGAAGCGGTGAAGACGCCCTGCTTCATGAGCCCCATGCCGATGAGCATCATGCCCAGGATGTGGAAGCCGTAGCCCATGAAGAGCATCATGAGTTGCAGGAAGAAGGCCATCGAGGCGTTGTGCTTGAGGGCCGAGAGGGCCCCGCCGCGCACGGCCTGCACCTCCTGCTCAACCTGTTCGGCGCTGGGGTTGAGTTGGCGCAGGGTTTCCTGCCACTGGGCGATCATGTTGGTCTGTTCCTGCGTGAGTTCCTTGCCCGCTTCCTGCGCGGCCAGGGCCTCCATGGCCACGGTGCGGAAGAGCAGCAGCGCGCCGCCCATCGCCGCGCCGATGAGCACGCTCACGACGAGTGATACACCGCCCAGCGTGTAGAGCGTGCGCGGGCGGAAGTTGCGGCAGGGGTAGAGGAGCAGGCCCCACAGGCCGTACATGAAGAGGACATCGCCGAACCAGATGAAGTAGGCGTGAAAGAGGCCAAAGAGAATGAGCCAGCCGACGCGCCGGTAATAGAGGCCCGCGAGCGAGACCGCGCGCGACGAGGCACGCAGGCTGAGCACGATGAGCCCCGCGCCGAAGAGCATCGAGAAGATGTTCATCATCTTCGTGTTGAAGACGACGTACTGCAGAGCCCAGACCACGACGTTCATGCCCTCGAAGGGCCCGGCATATTTGGCGAGCACCTCGCTCACCGGGTTGCCGTACGAGGCCAGGGGCAGGGCGAACGTCATGATGTTCATCGTGAGGATGCCCAGCAGCGCGACGCCGCGCAGGGTGTCGAGGGCCTGCGAGCGCTCGGCGGCCTCGAGGGGCACCATGTCGCCGCCGTGGGGCGGGGTGTGGGCGGAGGGGGGCGGGGTGTGGGCGGGGGTTTGTGAAGGGTGGGTTGGGTGGTCGGCGTCGGGCTGCATGGGCATGAGTATTGGCACCTTGTGGCGGGGAACGCGGCGTTCACTACAGTGTTTGCATGATTCGGCAAACCCTCGTTGTGATTTTTCTGGCCCTTCTGGCGGCGGTGTCGCGGGCGCAGAGCCGTGAGTTTCACGAGTTGACACTGCGGGACGGGCGGACGCTGCGGTACGCGCTGGTGCTGCCCGACGGGTTTGACGCCGCGCGCCCATACCCGCTGCTCATCGCCCTGCCGCCGGGCAACGAGGACGAACGGATGGTGGAAGAGGGGCTGCGTCGCTATTGGGAAGCCCAGGCCCGCCAACGCGGGTGGGCGGTGCTCAGCCCTGCGGCGCCGGCGGGAAGGTCGCTCTCGTCGCTGGATTCGAGCGAGGTTCTGGCGCTCATGAAGGCGGCGCGCGAGCGGGTGAAGATCAGAGACCGCAAAGCACACCTGGCGGGGGTGAGCAACGGTGGCCGCGCGGCGTTCGAGATGGCCGCGGCCAGGCCCGAGCAGTTCGCCTCGCTGGTGGTGCTGCCGGGGGTGCCGCGCACGATCGAGACTTTTGAGTATGACCGGCTGCGGGCGCTGCGGGTGTGGATGTTCGTGGGCGAGCGGGACGAGGGGTGGTTGGCGAACTCGCGTGCTGTTCATGCAAAGTTGCTGGCCGCGGGGGTGCAGGCGGACCTGCGGGTGCGGCCCGGCGAGGGGCACGTGCTCTCGGTGGCGCCCTCGGCCCTCTTTGACCTGCTGGAAGAGGCCGCGGCGGCGGGGCAGACCCCGCACGCGAGCGAGGCGGAGAAGGCCGCGGAAGTGCAGGCCGCGCTGGATGATTTTCACGACGCGGCGAGCAAGGCGGACGAGGCGCGTTACTTCGGGCACTTTGCGCCCGGGGCGGTCTTCCTGGGAACCGATATCACCGAACGCTGGACGGCGGAAGAGTTCAGGGCGTGGGCCAGGCCCTATTTTCAGCGCGGCACCGCGTGGACATATACACCCCTCAAGCGGCGCGTGTATCTTTCGCCGGGCGGCGATACCGCGTGGTTTGATGAAACATTAGAGAACGCGCGGCTGGGCGAATGCCGCGGGAGCGGGGTGCTCGTGCTGCGCGACGGCGTGTGGCGGCTGACGCAATATCACCTTGTGCTGCCGGTGCCGAATGAAATCGCGGATGAGGTGGTGCAGCGGACGAAGGAGTTGAGGGAGGAGAAGGGGGCGAGGTAGGGGGAGTGCCTACTCTCCGCGGCGTGGCATACGACTGCCCCCGAGAGGTAGAGCACCCATGAACGACGCTGGCCGCTTTAACCTGCTGACTGAAAAATGGATCCCGGTGCTGCGAACCAACGGGCGCGCAGAGCGGGTAGGTGTTCTCACCGCGCTGCGGGAGGCAGGGAAGATCCGCCAGATCGCGGCGAGCAACCCGCTGGACAACGTGGCCCTGCTGCGGTTCCTGCTGGCGGTGATGCTGTGGTGCAGACCGGAGATGAGCGAAGCGGATCGAGTCTCGCTGGAAGGTGCTGCGGGCGTGCCGGGGGGGTGGCTGACAGCACTTCTTGAGCATGAGATGGCCTTCGACCTATTGGGAAATGGAGATAGGTTTTATCAAGACCCTTCGTTGAAAGGCCAATCAATACGTCCGATTGCCGACCTCCTGGTTGAGTTCCCGGGCGCAGATTCCGTGAACCACATGCAGCATATCAGGCATGACTCATGCGTGTTCTGCCCGGCGTGCTGCGTGCTGGGAATGCTCAGGCTGTCGGTCTGGGCTTCTGCCAACAGGTTCTACCCTGCGTCCGTCAACCCAGGATCTGCGGCCTACGCCGTGGTTCAAGGGCGCAACCTGCTAAGCACACTCATTGAAAACCGGCCCAAACAAGAGTTGCCAACCGGCCCCGCACCATGGTTGTCCAACACACCACCCGACTCTCCGGGCACCATTGCCAACTTGGCCTGGCGGCCTCGACGGCTGTGGCTGAATGTCTCTACCACAGCGGGATTGTGCACAAACTGCGGCTGCTCTGGCGTCACAATCGCCAGCGTATGCAATGAAGGAGGTTGGCCTACTCCAACTACCGCTGGCAAAATCAAGAAGTTCTGGGCTGATGATCCGCACCTGCTATCGGATGACGAGCCGATCTCACTCCCGGGGCTCGGCACAAGTGTCGCCTCGCATTCAAGCAGGTTCTGGAAGGACGCACTGCGCCTGCGCAACGACAGAACGGGGAAGGCGGTTGCCATCGGCCCGGTCGTCAACAAGTTCATTTTTCAGGATGCGGTCTCGGTGAGCATTCCACCCTGTGAGGCCCAGAGCCATGCGTTGCTCGCGGACGAGTGCAACAGAAAAATTCGTGACCTGTTGCGCCGGGTGACGCCCAATCCAGACCGTCAACACCCGGAGTTTGCTTCGATGCTGGCATTGATGACCGCACATACCGAAGTGAGAATCCGGGACTGCCTCAAAGAACCTGACCAGATCGCTGATCGCTCAGCGTGGCTCTACGACATGTACAGCCCTGTGGTAGAAGGCACTGTCGCAGCAACTACTCGTGGATCGCATCTGAACAAGCGAATGATCTCATACCTCGCCACAGCCGCCTTGAAAGCAGCGATCAAGAAACTGGCATCGCAACCGAGCGGCACTGTCGTCGGCGAAGCCAAGAAACGCTCTCGAAAGCAGAAGGGCGGCGACACATGAGTACTGTCGCGTACATCCAACGCCTCAATGCGCTCAAAGAGGGCGAGCGGTCGCGACTGCGCTCACTCGCGGGGCAACCTCTGGACACGCGCCTCGACGGCTTCGATCTATTCACCGGCCTTTGGTGGCCACTGAGGCAGGCCAGCCCAGTAGCACCGCGGCGGGAACCCAGTTGGCTGGTGGCCAAACTTTTCGGGGCCTTTGGGTCGGAGGTGCCGCAGTTTGTGCCCGAAGGCCGCAACGTGGGGCCAACGCTGCCGGCAGTGTTGGGTGTGTGCGAACCCCGCGATGAACACGGCCAGAAGCGATTCCGACAACGCGTTGATACGCTGCTCTGCACCCCCCTGCCCGCGCTTGAGCCGCACCTGCGGTGGGCGCTGGGGGAAGTGGCCAAGGCAATGCAAGGGCGGACCAGCCACGCGCGTGGGCTCACGGGCATCGACTGGGCGCGGCTGCTCGATGACCTTTCTATCTGGGACCGGGGGGAGGAGCATCGCCGCCGACGCGATGTCCGCGATGAATGGGCCGAGGCCTACCTGAATGCCGCTGAACGAACACACCAACAGCAAGGAGCATGACGTGCTGATCGAGATCCACATGATTCAGAACCACAGCCCATCCAACCTCAACCGGGACGACCTTGGCGCGCCCAAGACCTGCATCTTCGGGGGGGCCACCCGGGCGAGGATTTCCAGCCAGTGCCTCAAGAGAAGCATAAGGCGGAGTGAACAGTTCGCCGCGGCGCTGGAGCGTGACGGCGGCGTTCGCACGCGTCGGCTGGTTGAAGACATCGCGAGAGTGGCCGCCGGCGAAGGCAATGAAGTGAAAGCCGAACACTTGAAGGCCATCAAAAAAGCCTTTGAGGCCGGCGGGGTTGGGATGAAAGATGAAACCACATCGGACATCCTCTTTTTTCTTCCCAGGTCTGCCATCAATGAGATGGGACAGGCTGTGAAGAGTTCAACCGCCGACCTCGGCGAGAAGTTCGCCGAAAGCATCGGCAAGTTTGTCAAAACTCCAGACATCGCCCTGTGCGGCAGAATGACCGAGTTTGACGCAAAGGGACCATTCGACTCTCTCAAGGGTAAGTTCACCGTCGAGGCCGCGCTCTCGGCAGCGCACGCGGTCTCAACCCATGCCGTCGTGAACGAGGTTGACTATTTCACCGCCGCGGACGATATCCCCGGCCAGGATGCCGGCGCGGGGCACGTCAATGAGGCGATGTACAACTCCGCGTGTTTCTACAAGCACTTCAGCATCGACTGGGATCAGTTGCTCACCAACCTCGGCGGAGATGCCGACCTTGCCGCGCTCACGGTGAAGTGCTTCCTGGAAGGCGCTGCCATGGCAAGCCCATCGGGCAAACAACACGCCTACGCGGCCTTCAACCCGCCCGACGGCATTCTGGTCGAGGTCAAGACTGAATCCAAAACGCCGATCAGTTACGCCAACGCCTTCGCCGACCCCGTGCCCCCGCAGCCGGCGCGCGGCCTCATCGGCGAAAGCATCGCGCGCCTGGGGCAGTGCGTTCACGACATTACCACCGGGTATGGGATCAACGCCCGACGGTTTTGGTTCTCGCCGGGCCTGCGATACCCGCTCACGTTCATCGACCGTGCCGAAAGTCGTGACACCCAGAAAGAAAAGCCGGTCGTGGCTGAGAACGCAAGTCTGAGCACCTTTCCCGCGTTTGTGCAGCAAGTCATGCACGCCGTGAAGCAGCGCGGCACCGCCGGAGGCGCCTCGTGACCCCCGATGCCAACACCCTCTTTCTCCGGCTGGAGGGGCCCTTGCAGGCGTGGGGCGACACCTCAAAGTTTGTCATCCGCCGCAGCATGGATGCGCCGACAAAGTCCGGCGTGCTTGGCATGATCTGCGCCGCGATGGGACTTTCCCGCGCCGCCGCCCGTGAACGCTTGCCAGAACTCAACCGGCTGGCCATGGGTGCGCGCATCGACCGCCCCGGAACCCGCTGGTGGGACTACCACACCGTCGGCGCGGGCATCGGCCTGACGACGGCCGGTGGCGGCGTCAAAACGGGTGCGCAGGGCACACTCATCACCCGCCGTGAGTACCTCGCCGATGCGAGTTTTCTGGTCGCCCTTCGGGGTGAGCCGTCACTGATCTCCCAAGTTGCCCAAGCACTCGCCACGCCGATTTGGCCGGTGTACCTCGGCAGAAAATCATGCCCGCCCAGCGTGCCCATTCTCGCCATGCCCCGCGCAGACGAATCATGGGCCAACCCCGGACACTTTAACACGTTGGATGATGCCCTGGCGGCCGTGCCATGGTGCCCGCGCTACGACCACGACCCCACGCCGCGCGGCACCGCCGACACCATCATCGAATGGCGGGCAGCGCACGATGACGACACCGCCCCCGAAGAGGCCGAGGTCTGGTATGATGCGCCGGTCTGCTTTGAGCCGCCCGTGCACGAGCCCCGCCTGGTGCTGCGCCGCGTGATCGCTGTGAACAGCGGCGGGCCCGCTCAGCAGCGCACCCCTGCACCGCCCCGCCCGCGGGCCGACTACAACAACGCCGAGTACAAAGAACGCCGCGCCCAGCGGCTCGAGGCCGACCACGGCCTGTGCGTCTTCTGCAAAGCCCCCGGCACGACCGTGCAGCACATCACCTACCGAAGGGCCGGCGGTGATGAATCACAGGAAGACCTGCGCGCCCTGTGCCGGCTCTGCCACGACGCCGTCACCATGATCGAATACGGCACGGGCATGGGCCTGGACCGCATCGACCCCTGCCTGCCTCATTGGCGCGACGAGATCCTGCGCACGCGCGGCGAGATCCTGCGGTTTCGCTCTGAAGAAGGCCGACGGCGCGCCTTGCGGCAAGCATCCAAGCCCGTGGTGCGCGAGTTGCTGGAAGAGGAAGGGGCCTGAGACGTGTACCACTCACTCCTGCTCATCGACACCGGGAACAACCCAGACCGGCCCGGCTGGAACATCGCACGCCGCTGGCTTGGCAACCTCTACCGCGTTCACCAGCGGCTGTGCATGGGCTTTCCTACCGCGCAACGCGCTGGCGAAGATGATCCGTTCCTTCGGCCCTACCTCCCTCACGACTTCGCCCGGGGCCATGTCCACCGGCCCAGGGCGCGTCAGCAGGGTTTTCTCTTCCGCATCGACCCCCTGCCGCCCGGACGCGCGGCGATTCTTGTGCAATCTGCCATCGCGCCCGACTGGTCCTACGCCTTCCGCAACGCGCAGCACCTGCTGGCGGCGGCCCCGAACGTGCGGCCATGGGATCCGGCTTTCGCCGAGGGCCAGCACATGCGGTTTCGGCTCAGAGCCAACACGGTGCGCCGCGTCGCGCCCAAAGTGCCCGGGAAAGATGGGCCGCGCGTGCCCGTGCCGCCGACACCCGAAGCGCTGCGTGCCTGGCTCGACCAGCGTGCCGCGCGCGCGGGGTTTGTCGTTGATGAACTCGCGTGTGTGGTTCCCGGTTATGTCTCGTGGCGAAAATCGGCGAAAGACAACGGGGGGGCGCGATTGCGGTCTGTGCTCTATGAAGGCCGGCTCACCGTGCGGGATGCCGGCGCGTTCCGCACGGCTGTTGAATCCGGCATCGGCCCCGCCAAGGCCTTCGGGTTCGGGCTGTTATCTGTGAAACCCGCGTGATGGGGCAAGCAGAGTTCTTGGCGGCCTCGGGGGCCTGAAGTTGAGCCCTTGGCCCTGCGTGGCCGAATTGATCTTTGACATCTTCATAGCCGCCCGGCGCCGGGGCGCCAGGCTCGATCCCCTCAACCGGTGTGTGCGCCCGGCGTATGTCCCCTTGCACAGCATCCGGGAGGCATCTTTGAAGACCAACCTTCTCGACATCGGCCGCTTTGATGACCGGCTCTCGTTCCTCTACATCGATCGGGCGATCGTCAAGCACACGACCAATGCCATCGCCATCCATGAGTTTGACGGCGTCACCGAAGTGCCCGTGTCGTCGCTCGCGCTGCTCATGCTCGGCCCGGGCACGCGGATCAGCCATCAGGCCATCAAGGCCCTGGCGGACAACAACTGCCTCGTCGTCTGGTCTGGTGAGTTTGGCATTCGGTTTTATGCCTGCGGCATGGGGGGCAGCCGCCACAGCCGCAACCTCCTGAAGCAAGCAGGGCTGGCATTGAACGATCGCACCCGCCTGCGGGTGGTGGTCCGCATGTACTGCGCCCGCTTCACCGAAGACCGCATCGATTCTGCCCTGACGCTCGAACAACTGCGGGGCAAAGAAGGTGTCCGTGTGCGGCAGGCATACGCGAACGCATCGGCGGCCTACGGCGTGCCTTGGCACGGTCGCAACTACAAACGCAAAGACTGGTCCGCGGGCGACCCGGTGAACCGGGCCCTCTCGGCCGCCAACGCCTGTCTCTACGGGCTGGTGCACGCCGCGATTCTCTCGGGCGGTTACTCCCCCGCCATCGGTTTCATCCATTGCGGCAAGCAACTCTCATTCGTCTACGACATCGCTGATCTCTACAAGTGTGAACTGACCATCCCTCTGGCCTTTGAGATGGCCGCGCGGCATCCCGAGAACATCGAGCGCGCTGTTCGGCAGGAGGCCCGTCGCCGGTTTCACGGGGCGAAGTTGATGAAGCGCCTGTTGACGGATATCGCCGGGGTGCTTGACATCAGCGAAGACGCACCCGATGAGTTCGCCGATGACCCCGCCCTGCCGGCTCAACTGTGGGAGCCGCAGGGTTTCTCCGCCGACACGCCCATCGGAACCATTCTGGCCTTCAAGCCCGGCGACAAGGGCGGGGGGGACGCCGCATGATGATCCTCATCTTGAGCAAAGTTCGCCCCGGGCTGCGTGGGCGGCTGACACGATGGCTTGTTCAGCCGCAATCAGGGGTGTATCTGGGCCATCCCTCGGCCAGAATCCGAGAAAGACTCTGGGCGTTGGTGTGCGAGGAGATCGACACCCGTGGAGGCTCCGCGATCTTGATCGCCCCCACGCCTACCGAACAGGGATACTCGGTCGAGACACGTGGCCAAACTCCAAAAGACTTCGTAGACTTCGACGGTCTCACGCTGCCAAAAACCCGCAAGAAAGCATCGTGAGCCAGTGATGTCCCCACGCACGTGGGGGTGAACCGTAACCCGAGCAGCGGCTGAAGTGGGCAAGGTTGATGTCCCCACGCACGTGGGGGTGAACCGCGAATCACCGCAAAACAGATCAACGCGATCTGGATGTCCCCACGCACGTGGGGGTGAACCGCCCGACAAGGACAGCCCGCGCCGGGCGTGGGAGGATGTCCCCACGCACGTGGGGGTGAACCGACGCAACCGATGGCCCAGCAAGGAGAAGACGCGATGTCCCCACGCACGTGGGGGTGAACCGGCATGATCACAGGGCAGACATCGGCGAGGGAAGATGTCCCCACGCACGTGGGGGTGAACCGAAGGGCACGCATGTTCTGATACGGTCCTATTCGATGTCCCCACGCACGTGGGGGTGAACCGCGTACGGGCTTGCGCTGTGGGCGATGTATCAGGGATGTCCCCACGCACGTGGGGGTGAACCGAACGCCCGCAAGGTGGAGGAAATGGCCCAGGTGATGTCCCCACGCACGTGGGGGTGAACCGTGAGACTCTCACGTACCCTAGGGTTGACGCTCGATGTCCCCACGCACGTGGGGGTGAACCGGCCGGTGGCTCGCTGATCTTGCAGCACGTCGAGATGTCCCCACGCACGTGGGGGTGAACCGGGGAATCGGACCCGTAGACGTTAGCCTAGGGGTGATGTCCCCACGCACGTGGGGGTGAACCGGCGGAGGAGCCCGCTTCGCGGCAGAAGAAGGTAATGCGGAAGAGCGGGCGTAAGGGTGCAGTTTCGCTCAGAGAGCCTGGCCCACCAACTTCGCGCACGCCTGGGTGTAGCGTTCGAGCGTCGCTGCGACGATCTCGGGCGGCAGCGATGGGCCGGGGCTTTGTTTGTTCCACTGACCTTTGGCGACCAGGGTTTCGAGGTATTCGCGCAGGAACTGCTTGTCGAAACTGGGCTGGGCCTTGCCGGGCTGGTGCTGGTCGGCGGGCCAGAAGCGCGAACTGTCGGGCGTGAGGGCTTCGTCGATGAGGATCGGGTTGGGGTCGCCCGGGAGAAGGCCGAACTCAAACTTGGTGTCGGCGATAATGATGCCGCGCGACAGGGCGTATTCCGCGGCGGCATTATAAATAGACAGGGTGAGGTCTTTCAGGCGGGCCATGAGTGGCCGGCCGACGCGCTGCGCGGCGGCGTCGAAGTCGATGTTCTGGTCGTGCAGGCCGAGTTCTTCTTTGGTGGCCGGGGTGAAGATGGGGTGCGGCAGTCGTTGGCATTGACGCAGGCCCGGCGGGAGGGGGTTGCCGCAGATCGCGCCGGTGGCGAGGTAGTCTTTCCAGCCCGAGCCCTCGATATAGCCGCGCGCGACACACTCGATGGGCACCACGCCGGCGCGCCGCGCGATCATGATGCGGCCGTGGAGTTGCTCGCGGGTGGTGCCGCCGGGGATGAAGAGGGAGTCGGGAAGGGTTGAGGCGTCGGCGGAGATGAGGTGGGTGCGGCAGAAGCCGCGCGCTTCGATCCATTGCAGCCAGAAGGTCGAGAGGGCGGTGAGCACTCGGCCCTTTCCCGGGATGGGCGTGGGCATGACGACATCGAAAGCGGAGATGCGGTCGGTGGCGACGATGAGCAGGGCGGTGTCGTCGCCGGGCATGGGGAAGACATCGCGCACCTTGCCCTGTCGCAGGGGGGGCATGGCGAGAGAGGTGGTGTGGAGGGGGGCGTGGTCTGCGGTCATGGGGTTTTGGCTTTGTTGCGTGGCGCTGGGGGGCATCTCTGAGCAAGCGTACCGCGTGCGCGGGGAGGGTGAGGCCGCGAAAGGCCATGCAACGGCGGGCCGCCGAGAACGATGACGCCAGCGTGAAAAGGGTGAATCGGGATGATCAAGGGGGATAAGGGAGAGGGCCGGGCGGGCGGCCATGGGGGGTGAAGGGGCAGGGTGGGGTTTTTGCCGGGGTGTTCGACTTCCCACCCGTGGCCACGAATGATGCTGGTTCTCACCCGGCCACGGCGCCGGGGAAACACACGCGCGGGGCTGGTGGTCGCCCCCTTTGGTCTGAGGGCGCATGCAGAGCTTTGTCGTTTTCGATACAGAAGAGATCGACGCGAGGCATTTTCCGCCGCGCCACGCGTACCTCGTGGGCCCGGACGAAACGCCGGTGCAGGGGGAGATTGTCTTCCGCGAGGGCGTGGTCGACGCGACGAAGTTTGTGCAGGCGACGGTCGGGCTGTGCGTGCAGATGGCGGTTCGGCTGCCGTCGAGCAACGGCGGCGAGGGTCAGGGCGCCGACCTGGGGGTGCTGTGCGTGCAGACGTGCCTGCTGCCCGACCGCACGCAGCCGTACCTGTTGACGATCGAGTTGGCGCGCCGCCAGATCATGATGGTGCTCAACAAGATGGAGGATTGGGGCCTCTTCGATCTCTCGGCGCAGACGCCGAGTTTCGAGCAGTTCGAGCGTGCGCGCCAGATGTTCACGCGGGCCCTGGTCGCGCAGAAGGGCGACGGGCACGAGCCCACGCGCGAGGGGTATTGCGCCAAGGCCGACGCGCTGGCGGGCGATGCGCTGGCCCTGAGCCTCTCGGCCGGCGAGGGCCTCACCCTGATCAACGCGGAACGGCAGTTGAAGCAGCGCCTGAGCGGGGCGGGGTATGAAGCGGCCGTCACGCACCTGGCGCGGCTGACCCCCGAGCGGCCGCCGGCGGGCGCGCCGATCGTGGTGCCCGGCGCGGGGCACTGCGTGCTCAGCGAGGCGCCCGCGATCGGGTGCGCGGTCTCGCCGGTGCAGTTCACCGAGGCGCAGCAGAAGGCCGTGCTGGCCACGTGCGACTTTGTGACGATGCCCATGCGATGGATCGACATGGAGCCGACGGAGGGGCGGTACAACTTCGGCGCGACGGATCGGTGGATCGAGTGGGCCATCCGCACGGCGAAACTGCCCGTGGTGGGCGGGCCGCTGGTTGACTTCCGACCGCAGTGCGCCCCCGACTGGCTCTTCATCTGGGAGAATGATTACGAGACGCTGCGCGACCTTGTCTATGAGCACGTGCAGGCGGTGGTGACACGCTACCGACGCACGGTGTCGCGCTGGACGGTGGCCAGCGGGCTGCACGTGAACACCAACTTCAAAATCAGTTTCGAGCAGATCATCGACCTGACGAAGATGTGCGTGCAGATCGTGCGGCGGCTGCACCCCGCGGCGAAGGTGGTGCTGGAAGTGGCCCAGCCCTGGGGTGAATACCACGCGCTCAACCGAAGATCGATCCCGCCCTTTGTCTATGCCGAGGCGGTGGTGCAGGTGGGCGCGGCGAGCCTGGCCTCGCACGTTGATGCCATCGGCCTGCGCATGCAGATGGGCAACGCCGAACCCGGCAACGCCACGCGCGACCTCATGGCCTTCTCGGCCGCGCTCGACCGCTACGCCAACCTGGAGAAGCCCATCGCGATCACCGCGCTGGGGGCGCCCAGCAGCATGATCACGCCCAAGCCCTACCGCCCTCGCGCGGGCGCCGAACCGACAGACCCCTACGAGCCCGGTTTCTGGCGTCAGCCCTGGTCGGAGGCGCAGCAGGCCGAGTGGTTGGCGCAGGTGATGACCATCGCCGCCTCGAAGCCCTATGTGCAGAGCATCTGCTGGCAGGAACTGAGCGACGGGCCCGGGGGCCTGGGGCCGGAGATGCCCACGGGCGGGCTCATGCACGCGGGCGGGGTCGCCAAGCCCTCGCTGGTGCGGCTGGCGCAAGTCCGCAAGGCGATCAAAGAAGGCCGCTGGCCGCTGAACCCGGCTTCGTAATACAACCGTGCCGGCCCTGGTCAACCGCCGCCCTTGCCCGGGGAGGTGTGGGTATACTCACGGCATGACGCCGGGCGGTGGTGTTCAATCCGGGCATGGGGGGCCCGCCTTCGCGGGGGCGGCGAAGTGGGCCGCGCTGCTCATGGTGGGCGCGGCGTGCGGCGCCGGCGGCTTTGCAACATGGACGACGTACCGAGACCGGCCCGCGGCGCGGGCGGGTGTCATGGTCGTTGAACGAGAACCACTGCCCGCGCCCACCCGGTTCGAGCCCGCGAGCGTGCCGCAGGCCGTGGGGCCGATCATTGTGCAGGTCATGCCGCAGAGCACGCCCCACAGCGGCGAGTCGGTGCACGTGTCGGTGGCGCAGGCGGGCGGGCACGAAGGCGAAGACGGGGGCTTGTTCATGGGGCCGCCCCGTCCGGCGCAGGCCGGTGAAATGCGGCCGCTGCTGCCCACGCCCGTCTCCCCCCACCACATTCAATCGCCGCAAACAACCAAGCCCGCGGTGACAGGTGTGACGGGCGTGACGGGCGGATCGGGCAAGGGCGACACACCGCAGCCCGCCCCGGCCTCTGCAACCCGACTCATCAACATCAACACCGCGCCCAAAGAAGAACTTGAACTGCTCCCCGGCGTCGGGCCGGCGATGGCGCAGCGCATCATCGATCACAGGCAACAGCACGGGCCCTTCAAGAGCGTGCAAGCGCTCGACGACGTGCGCGGCATCGGGCCAAAGACGCTCGAAAAACTGCTGCCGCTGATCACGGTTGAGCCGGAACGAAAACCGCGGTGAGCCGTTGTCGGCCCGCCGCGGTGTGGTGCTGCCTTGGTATGTTCGTACGGGCGTGTTTCAGCCGTTTTCCCACGCTTCAAAGAAGGCGGCGACATCGGCCCCGTCAACGCCGCCGTCAAGGTTGAAGTCGGCGTGCTGCTCGGCGGCCTCCCACGCCAGGAAGAAGGCTTCGATGTCGGCTCCGTCCACACCGCCATCAAGGTTGAAGTCGGCGCCCGGGTAGGCCACGACTTCGTATTCCAGCGAGGCGATGAGGCCGTTGGCCTGCGCAACCGCGTTCTCCTTCGAGAAGAACGCGGGGTAGAAGCCGGTGCCCCCACCGCCGCCGTCCGGGCCGCCGCTGGCGGGGTGCAGGCTGGTGATGATCACGGCGAGGCGGCCGTGGTCGAAGGCGCGGGCGAAGTAGCGCTGCGCGGGCTCGGTGGAAAGATCGATGTCAAAGGTGAAGGTTGTGCCCGCGGGCACCAGGTCGCCGGGCTGAACATCGAGCGTCTGCCCGATTGCCAGGGGCGAGGCCTGCACCTTTTGCCGCACCTGACGGCTGATGTCGGCCGCCGTGTCGTTCTCGTCATAGACCGCGGCGAAGACGCTGCGCACACCCTCGCGCGGCGGGAAGGGCGGGAAGATGCTGAATGGGGAGGTCTCGGTGAACGTGGCCAGGCTCTGGCCGTTGCGGAAGCCCGCGGCGAAGAGTTCGATGGGCTTGCCCAGATCGGCATCCGCGATGTACTCGGGGTCTTCGGGGTCGTACGACGATTCGAGCGCATCGGGGGTGGGGTCGTAGATGAAGCGTTCGTCGTTGGCGATGACCGCGGTGACGGTGAGTCGCTGCACGATGTATCGCTCGCTGCCCAGTCCGGCCGGGGTGCCCGCGACGGTGTCGAAGGCGAGGAGGAACTGGGCGTCGCGGTCGTCGAAGCCCGGTTCGCGGAGGGCGGCGAAGATGGGAATGGTGGGCTCAAACCCGGGCTGCGAAGCGAAGGGGTAGACCCATCGGTCGATGGCCGGAACCGGAACCGTGGCGGTGAACGATTGTGCCAGCGCCGCCCCCTGAATGAGGGATTGGGCCGCGAGAATGCCTGCCAGAACGCGTGTGCGCATCATTCTGTCTCCAGAAAACCGGGGGGATGGCGGCCGAACGCATCGCATATCATGTGTTGGGCCGAAAATCCTGCGAGACAGGAACTATTCCTGTCTCGCAGGACTATAGTTCGTCGAAGGAATGGACATGGGTTCAGACGCTCTGATTTTTGCGACATCCCGCGATTTGGGGAGTTTGCCCTGCCAGCGGCGCGAAGGCTTGGTGCGTCTTCACGCGCGCCTGGCGACCGGGCAGACCGAACGCCGCGGGGCTCCATCGGCCTGCCCGGTGATGCGTGCCTGGCGGGCGGCGCGGCAAGGGTTCACGCTCATCGAACTCCTGGTGGTCATCGCGATCATCGCGCTGCTGGTGTCGATCCTGCTGCCGTCGCTGGCCCGCGCCCGGGCCCTTGGTCGTCAGACGCGCGAACTGGCCGGTGGGGCGCAGATGCTCGCGGCCTTCACGATGTACGCCGACACCAACAAGGGCGTGATCCTGCCCGGGTATGCGACGCGGGCGTGGGTCAACGGGCCGATGCCCGTGACAAACCAGGACGGCGAGCGGCTGTACAACGACCTGGCGCAGCGGTATCCATGGCGGCTCGCACCATACTTCGATTATGACTTCCGCGGGCTCTATCAGAGCGACGCCCTGCTGGCAGACCTGCGGGCGCGGCGTGAAGAATACGAGCCCTTCGGTGTGAACTTTGACTATGTGGTGAGCCTCTATCCATCGCTGGGGATGAACATTGCCTTCGTCGGCGGGAGCGACCGCCACCAGCAGTTCGACCGGCTCTTTCAACGGACCTTCGGGCGCGTCCATGTCGAGCGGCTCGACCAATCGGTGCGGCCCAGCGGCGTGATGGCCTTTGTCTCGGCCCGTGCCGAAGAGCAGGCGGGCGTGCCAACCCTGGGCAGGCCGGAGGGGTTCTTCCGCGTTGAGCCCCCACGCTTCGCGGCGACGGGCGGTGTGCGGTGGGAAGCGGCCTATGACGCGCGCGCGGCCATGCCGGGCATCAACTCCGGCTTTGTGTCGCTGCGGCACTCGGGCAAGGCCGTGGCCGTGCACCTTGATGGGCACGGGCGGATGCTCGGCTGGGACGACCTGCGTGACATGCGGCGCTGGGCCGACGGCGCAGACCGGGCCGACTGGGGCATCACGCCCCGCTGACCCTGGCCGCGACAACGCGTGAACCGGGCGGCCTCGGGTGCGTACGACACCTGCACCGGCCCGGCCGTGGGGCCGGTGTGAACGAGGAGGGTTGCGCCGACATGCCCATCCGCCGGATCCTTCAAGCAAAGCAAGCGCAACTGCTCTTGATGCAAACATCCGGCGCGATCAACAGGCTGCGTCGCTATTCGGCCGAGGTGCCCGCGGCGGTGCGAGATCACACCGGGGCCGCGCTTGGCGCGCCGCTGGCGGTAGACCTGCCCGAACGCGTGCTGGGCAGTTCGCTCGCGGCGGCGTGGCTGGGGCACGCGACCGTGCTGGTGCGGATCGGCGGCATGTGGGTGCTCACCGACCCCGTTTTTTCGGCGCGCATCGGCGTGCCCCTGGGCCCGCTCACGCTGGGGCTGAGCCGGTTGCAACCACCCCCGGACCTTGCCACCCTGCCGCCGATCGATCTCGTGCTGCTCTCGCACGCCCACTTTGATCACCTGGACAAACCATCGCTCAAGCGCCTTGTGTCGCCGAACACGACGGTGATCGCGGCGGCGAAGACGGGGCGGCTGGTGCCGCGCGGCTTTGGCGCGGTGCACGAACTGCCGTGGGATGGCGAGATGAGCGTGGGGCCGCTGCGCGTGCGGGCCATCCGTCCCCGTCACTGGGGGGCGCGCCTCTCGCTTGATACCCACCGCGGGTTCAACGCGTACGTGATCGATTCAGAAGAGCGCCGGGTGCTCTTCGCGGGCGATACGGCGCGCACGGATGTCTTCGGCACGCTCGCGCGCGAGCGTAAAGGCATCGACCTTTCGATTTTCGGCATCGGGGCGTACGACCCCTGGGTTCATCATCATGCCACACCGGAAGAGGCGTGGATGATGCACACCGAGAGCGGCGGGCGATTTCTCATGCCCATGCACCACTCGACATTCAAACTGAGCGACGAACCCCGCGACGAACCGCTCAAGCGGCTGCTGGCCGCGGCGGGCGAAGGGGCATCGCGGATTGTCGGGTGCGACCTGGGCAAGGTGTGGGAGTCCGAGTCAGCACACGAGGCAAGGCCGGAAGTGGGCGCGTACTTTGTACGCGACCGAGATGACCCGACCCCCACAACCCCCACCACCCCCAGCACCCCCAACGCCCGCAGCACCCCCGGCACCCCCGGCACCCCAATGCCTTGATGCCGCGCACGGCGTGCGTCCGCTGTGCGTCTCGTGGAAGGATGCGCCGGCCGCGATCGAGACGCTGCTGTCGCGCCGTACGAGCCGTGCGCTGGGCGGCGCGCTGGTGGCCATCACCGGCCCGGTGGGCTCGGGCAAGTCGTCGCTGGCGGCGCGGCTGTCGGCGTGCGTGCTCTCGACCGACGACTTTCTGCCCGACCATGACACGGTGATGGAATCACAGCGTGACGAGGCCGACGCCGCGGACATGAACGCCCTTGGCGCTGCCATCGGTGCGCTGCGTGAAGGGCGCGAGGCCATGGTGCCCGTGTGGTCGTTCCAGACTCACCGGCGCGAAGGGACGCGGGTTGTGACACCGGCGAACGTGGTTGTGGTCGAAGGGATACACGCGTTCGCGGCGTGCTCGCGCCTGGGCGCGGACCTGAGTGTGTATGTCGATGCGCCGGCCCATCTTCGGCTGGCGCGATGGCGCACGCTCGAGGAACGGGGCGAGCGGGGCTGGGGTGTGGAGCGGGCCACGGCGTATTTTCACGCGGTGGCCGAGCCGACATTCGCCCGGCACGCGCCGCGGTGGCGGGCGCTGGCGGATATTCTGGTGGAATCGACCGGCTGAAGGGGTGCGGCGGCCGGGGCCGCCGATGAAACAAAGCCAGTCACACCGCCAATGATCGTCCGTCGAGAGTCACCCACAGAGCCGGAGCAGACCGAATGAGCGAACAACCACCGAAGCAGCGCGGGGCGTCGGAGTGGCGGCTGCTTCACATCTGGCAGATTCAGTTCGTGCGCGACGTGCTGGTGATCGCGCTCATCTCGGGGCTTGTGGTGCTGGGCCACCGCCTGAGCATCGTGACGGTGCCGCTGCTGCTGGCCCTGGCGCTCGGGTACCTCTTCGAGCCGCTGGTGGCGCGGATGACGCGCGACGGACGCGTGGGGCGCGGGCGGGTGGCGATGAGCATCATCGTGCTCTCGACGATCCTCGTCGGCGTGCCGGTGGTGCTGGGCGTGGGGTATTCGATCGTCCAGGGTGTTTCCTACGCCCAGGGCCTGGTGCGCAGCATCGACGTGGTCTTTCAATCAGTGCGCGACCCGGCCAACGAAGAGCGCCTGCGCCAGGTCGAGGCGCGCGGGCAGGCGTGGGTGTGGCTGCGCGAACGCATCGTCGAGCAGCGCGCCGAGATGGCGCCCCCTGCCGGCAACGGCTCGCAGGACGGCGGCCCGGGCGCCGACCCGGCCAACGGCGACCAGACACACCCCGGGCCCGCAGGAGAAGCGCCGAAGGCCGGGGCTGTGGATGCCCCCGAGCAAGACGACTCCCCCAAGAACACGATGGAGCAACTGAAGGAAGCGGGCGAAAAGGTGCTCAGCGAGGCCTTCGGCATCGCGACTGTTGACGACGACGACCTGATGACGCCGCACCTGTCGCCCGAAGAGCCATCCTACCTCTTTCAGGGGCTGGTGTGGGTGCGCGACTGGCTTGTGCGCAACAGCGCCGTCATCGGCAAGAACATCGTCACCGCGGGCGGGGGCGCCCTGGGCGCGGCCGTTTCGGCGGTCGGATCCATCGGGCAGATCATCTTCAGCGCGTTCCTCACGGCTTTTTTCTTTTACTTCGTCTGCACCGGCTACGGCAAGGTCAAGCACTTCGGCGAGGGGCTGGTGCCCGAGCAGCACCGAGAGCGCGTGCTCGACCTGGTGGGCAAGATGGACGTGGTGATCTCGGGCTTCATCCGCGGGCGCCTGATCATCGCGGGCGTGATGATGGTGACATACACCATCGGCTACCTCGTTGTCGGCGTGCCCGCGCCGTACATCCTGGGCCCGATTGTGGGCCTGCTGACGATCGTTCCCTACGCCGCGGGGCTCATGGTGCCCGTGGCCATGTTCCTCATGCTGCTGCAGCCCGGCACCGGGTGGCAGAGCGCGTGGTGGTGGGTGATCGCGGGGCCGCTGCTGGTGCTGGGCGTGACGCAGTTCCTCGATGACTATGTGCTCACGCCGCGCATCCAGGGAAAGACCACGAATATGGATGTTCCCACGATCCTCTTCGCCTCCATCGCCGGGGGTGTGCTGGCGGGGTTCTACGGGTTGCTGCTGGCGATCCCGGTGGCGGCGTGCATCAAGATCCTGCTGGTCGAGGTCTTCTGGCCTCGCTTCAGGAAGTGGGCCAAGGGTGAGGTTCCTGACCTGCTGCCCATCGACTGAGCCCGCGTGCGTTCAGCGCGGCAAGGCCAGGGGTTCGTGCGGCTCGCCCGTCGCGGGGGTTTCGCGCGCCGTGTCGAACGTGCGCAGGCCGCCCGCGGCGAAGCGAGACAGGGCCTCTTCGACCTCTTCGGGAGACCGGGCCAGGCGCACCGCCTCCTGCAGGGGCTTGGCGCTCTCGCGCCAGCCGTCGTCGCGCACGGCCAGACGCTTGGCAAACCACGACATGCGGCGCGAGATCTGGAACATCGCGTAGCGGTCGTCGCGGTGCTCGCGCATGAGGCGGAAGAACCGGCGGATGATCTCGATCTGCTGCGCCTGCGTCGGCGGCGCGGGCACGGGCCCGCCCTGCACAGCGGCCCAGCACTCGCGGAAGAGCCACGGCGCCGACAAGGCGCCGCGCCCGATCATCACCCCCTGGCACCCGGTCTCGCGGAGCATGGTCAGGCACTCTTCGGGGGTGCGCACGTCGCCGTTGCCGATGATCGGGATGCGCCCGTTCACGGCGTCGACCACGCGGGCGATGCCCGCGAGTTGCACCGCGCCCGCAAACTTCATCTCGGTGGTGCGGCCGTGCACCGTGACCGCGCTCACGCCCGAGTCTGCCAGCGCGCGGGTCAGGTGGGGCGAACAGGCCCGCCCGGCTTCATAGTCGGCGGTGTGCCAGCACAAGCGCACCTTGCACGTGAGCGGCACGGCGATGCGCGCGCCCCGGGGCGGCAGGCCGTTGATCAGTTCGGCGCTGCCAAGCCGCCGCCGCCATTCATCCGCGTCGAGCGGGCAGCGTTCGAGTTCCTGAACCACCCGGGCCACAATCGCGGCGGCACGCGAGAGGTCTGTGAGCAGTTTTGAGCCGCCGTCCTTCTTGGTGACCTTATCAACGGGGCAGCCCATGTTGATGTCGACCACGGTGGCCCCGTGCTCGACCGCCCAGCGCGCGCCCTGGGCCATGATCTCGGGGTCGGCCCCGTAGAGTTGCATGCCCACCGGCTTGTCGAAGTCGTTGGTTTTGGCCAGGTCCAGGCTGGTGGCCGTGCCCCGAAGAAGCCCCTGCGGGCTCAGGAGATCGGTGCACGCGAGCCCCACGCCGCCGAGTTCGCGGCAGACCGTGCGGAAGGCCAGGTCGCAGTAGCCTGCGATGGGGGCCAGCAGCAGGTTGGTCCCGAGCCTGAGCGGGCCGATGTTCAGCACGCTCCAATGGTAATCGCCACGCGGCTGGGCCACGCGGCCGCTGAGTTTTCGGACACTCCGTGCCTGAACCCACCGCTCCTTCTCCCCGCCCCTGATGACCTGCCCACCCCCACCACCGGCTATCGCCCCCCCGGGGCGAGCGAGCGGCGAGAGAGCCCACGCCGCGAGGGCACACCTCCAGAAGGCCAGGAGGGTGCATGAAACACCGAACGCTACCATGGATTGCCGGAATAACCAGACCGCGGGCGGGGTGGTGACATCAACACCCCGCCAAGCCGGACCGATCTAGTGAATCCGCGGGTTGGTTCTTCCGCGGATTCCCTGCCGGTTCGAGTTGGTTCCTTCCGATTGGGGTTCACAGCGGGGTTCGTGATTGGGGCAATGCCCCTTCTGGCCCCGCACCGCCGCGCGGCTTCCTGCGCTCGGCGGGGCACCGAAGTTCTCTCGCATCACACACCATCGACCGCACAGATACCTGGAGACCCGCCGATGTTGAATCGCTCTGTTCGCCCCGCCGCCATCATCGTCGCCCTCGCCGGCGTGGCCTTTGCCTTCTCGCCGGCCTTAGGCCAGGCGCTTCAGCAGGCCAGCCAGCCCTCCGCGGCCACCCCGACAGGGCCTCAGCCCCGGGTTGAGTTCGAAAAACTCACCCACCAGTTCGGCGTGATCAACGACGAGCGCGAAGTTTCCTACGAGTTCAAGTTCCGCAACACCGGCGACTCCAACCTTGAGATCTTCGAACTCAAGGGCTCCTGCGGGTGCACCGTGCCCGCCCTCGACAAAAAGGTCTATGCGCCCGGCGAGAGCGGCCAGATCAAGGTCATCTACAACCCCAACAACCGGCGCGGCAAGCAGCACACCACCGTCACCGTCACCACCAACGACCCCGTGCGTGCTCAGTTGACCCTCGGGCTCGAATCCGAGGTCAAGCCCACGATCATGACCGAGCCCCAGGTTGCCTCGATCGGCCAGGTCGAGCGCGGCAAAGAGGCCACCACCATCATCACCATCACCAGCCGCCGCAAGGACATCCTGCCCGTGCAGGTCACGCCCGGCGATGCCAAGGTCAACGCCACCCTCAAGCAGTATGAAGAGGTCGAGGTTGACGGCGAGAAACTCTACCGCGTGCCCATCGAGATCACCCTCTCGCCCAACGCCATGGTCGGCCCCATCCAGACCCAGTGCGTGGTGCGCACCACCGACCCCAGCCGCACGCTCAACTTCATGGTGCTCGGCGAGGTCGTCGGCATGCTCAAGGCCGAGCCCGCACGCGTCACGCTCGGCGGCCTCGCCCCCGGCTCTGACATCAACACCACCCTTCAACTCTCTGCCCGCAACAACAAGCCCTTCAAGATTCTCTCGGTCGAAGAGGCCCCGGCGGCGATGCCCTCTCCCACACGCCCCGAGGGCGTGCCCGCCCCCAAGATGTTCAACATCGCCTTCGAGCAGGTCCCCAGCCCCGAAGGAAGCGCCAACCCGCCGATCTGGAACATCCGCCTCACCGGCACCTCGCCCAACGACTCGGGCACCTTCCGCGGCGACCTGGTCATCAAGACCGACATGCCCGGCGAAGAAGAGATGAAGGTTCAGTACTACGGCTTCATCCGTCAGCGGGCCAGGCCGGTGCCCGCGCAGGCCCCGCTGGGCCAGCCCAGCATGCTGATCCCCGAATGATCCACCGCTTCCGCCGGCCGGCACAGCGCGTGCCGACGGCCGAGGACCGACGACGCCGCACCCGGGCGGGCCTCACCGGCCCGCCCTTTTTTCTACTCGACCCACGCAGTCCATCCAAACACTCCCTCCACCCTTCACGGAAGCGCCCATGCCCCTGCTCTCGCGAGCCTCCATGATCATCCTCGCCGCCGTCATCGCCGGCGGCGTTCACTCGATGTACAAACCCGTGCGCGTGCGCCCTGTCGATCCCGGGCCCATGATCACGCTCCCAAGCCCCGCCCCTGCCACGGCAGATGGCACGCGGGCGCCGACAGGCGATGCCCCCGCGGTTGCGGCCACACCCGGCGCGCTGGGGCTCGAGATCACCGTGGCACAGGCGCTCGACCTCTACAACGACGGGGCCCAGTTCCTCGATGCGCGCAGCCTGCGCGAGTTTGAAGCAGGCCACGTGGAAGGGGCCTTCCACCTCGCGGCAGACACCTTCAACACCGCGACCGGCCAGCGGGTCGTGGGCATGCTCGACCGCTCGCAGATTCTGGTGGTCTATTGCGGCGGCGGCGCGTGCGACGCATCGCACAACCTGGTCATTCTGCTGCAACAGGCGGGGTACATGCGCTGCCACGTCATGACCGACGGTTACCCGGCGTGGCAACAGGCCGGGCTGCCCGTGGGCGAGGGCGCCGGCATGATGGGGGGTGGGCAATGACAACCAACCGCGCGGGCACGCCCCTGGGCTGGCTGGTGCTGGGCGCACGCATTATCGTGGCCGGCCTCTTCATCTTCGCCGGGTACATCAAACTCTCGGACCCGCAGCAGTTCGCCTTCTCGGTGAACGCCTTCAAACTCCTCCCCGAACACCTCGTGGTCCTCAACACCTTCGTTCTGCCATGGATGGAGTTGATCGCCGGCGTGCTGCTGCTGGCCGGCGTGTGGACACGCGCCGCCGCCGCGGTCATCGGCGCCATGCTCGTGGCCTTCATCTTCGGCATCATCAGCGTCATCTACCGCGAGATGGATGTCTCCTGCGGCTGCTTCGGCAAGTATGAGATTCCATGCAAGGGGTCGCTGGGTGTCTGCCACCTCATCCGCAACTCGGTTCTGCTCGCCATGGCCGGGCTCGTGGTCGTCAAAGGCCCGGGCCCCCTCACCTTCGACCGGGCCAAAGCCCCCTTCTAAGGCCCGCCGCGGCCCTTGCTTCTGTGCCTCGCGCCCACCTATGATCCTCACCCGTCGCTCTGCCGGCAGGAACGGTTCCTGTTCGGGAGGGCCAAACCCAGACCAAGACGGAGCGGCCGCCGACGCGCGGCCGACCACACAGATGAGCAAGTTCGCACGATTCGGCAGTGTTCAGAAGGCGTCCGTCACCACCAAGACCGGCAAGGGCGTGGTCTATGTTGATTGGAAGGACGTTGAGAACCTCAAGAAGATGATCAGCCCCAACGGCAAGATCCTGGGCCGCAAGCGCCTTGGCACCTCGGCCAAAGAGCAGCGCATGCTCTCGCAGGCCATCAAGCGTGCCCGCTTCCTCGCCCTCCTGCCCTACACCTCGGCCACGCTCTAAAGCGTCCGACCAACTCCTACACCTCCCACCGCCCGCAACACCCACCAGGCGCCGGCCTCACCGCCGGCGCTTTTTCGTGCGCCCGCCGCGCGAAGACGTGCGAACCATTCGTGCCATGACCGCCCCCACACCCCACAGCGCGCCCGCGCGCGAGTATGCAGCGCTCCTTGAGCGGCACCACCTCTCCCCCGCACACCCGCCGCCGCCGGTGAGCGCGGGCAACCGCGAGACGGCGATGCGCCGCGCGATCGATCTTCTCTGGGGCGCGCTGGGCAGTTCGGGCATGTCCTGGATCGGCTTCTATCAGCGCCCCCGCGGCACCGACGAGATGGTGCTGGTGTGCCGCGAGCCGAAGCCCGCCTGTTCACCCATCGGCCTTCACGGCATGTGCGGCCGCTGCTGCCTGTCTCGCCGGCCGATCATCATCCACGACGTGCGCACGCTGGGCGATGGCTACATCGCCTGCGACCCCAAAGACCTCTCAGAGGCCGTGGTGCCGCTGATCAACCCGGACGGTTCGTGCGATGCGGTGCTCGACGCCGACAGTTACCACGTCGGCGCCTTCGGCCCGGGCGACGCCGCGGGCATGACGCTCGTGCTCATCGCGCTGGGCCTTACCGATCCCAGCGCCCTCGCGCTGCACCCCGAACTGCTCTGAAACCACGCCGCGCGCCCGCGACGCGCAAGGGCGCGCACGGCCCCGGCGCGTCAGAACGGCGCGGGGCTGACAAACGCCACCCTGCGCCCCGTCGCAGGATCGTGAAACGAGAGTTCGCAGGCGTGCAGCATCAGGCGCGGCGCATCGGGTGTGATGCCGCGCCCGTACAGAACATCGCCCAGGATCGGCGCGCCCAGGCCCCCCTGCTCAACCGGCGTCGCGGCGTGCACGCGCAGTTGGTGCGCACGCCCCGTGACGGGCTCGAATCGGATGCGCGTTCGGTCGATCTCTCTGGCCAGCACCCGGAAGCGCGTGAGCGCAGCGCGCCCGTGCACGTGATCCACAATCTGGATTGGCCTCCGATCGATGTCCGCGCGCACGGGCAGGTTCACCTCGCCCGTGTCATGCGGAATGATGCCGTCGAGCAGCGCCACGTAGGCCTTCTCGGGCGTGCGCTGCTCGAACTGCATGGAGAGCGAACGCTGGGCCGCGGGCGTGAGGCCGACGACGAGCAGCCCGCTGGTTTCCATATCCAAGCGGTGAACAACCATGGGCCCGGTGGCGAGAGGGAAGAGCGTGCGTGCGCGCGAGACGACGCAGTCTTGCTTGTGCGGGCCCTTGCCGGGGACGCTGAGCAGGCCCGAGGGTTTCTCGACCACCGCGTATTCGGCCGTTGCGCACACCACGCTCAATCCCTCGCCGCTCATGCCGCGCCGCCCCAGCCCAGGCCGCACTCGGGGCAGCGATCGACATTCGGCGTGGGGCTCAGGTCATACCCGCAGCCGGGGCAGTGCCCCGCCAGCAGCCGGCGGCGGCGGCGGCCGAACGGCGCGAGATAGATCATCGGCCCCAGAAGGAACGCGCCCACCGTGCCGCACCAGACGAGCGCCCAGAACGTTCCTTCGGCGCAGTAGCAACTGGTCTTGCGACGCACCATCACATCAAAGGGAATGATCACGATGACTTCGACCACGGTGCCCACAAAGAGCCGGGAGGCGATTCGCTGCAGCGCGTTCTCGCGCGGCCTGCCTTTGATATACGCCCACAGCAGCGGCGTTGACACACCCCACACGCCCAGCACCACCGCCGTCATGGCGTACACGAAGATGTTCGTGAAGTCTGAATCAAAGACGCCGACCTTCAGCCACGCGGTGAACAGGTCCCACATCGACGAGGCCAGAAAGAGAGCCCCCCCGGCCAGGGCCGCGCACATCGCCCCCGCGATGAGCACGCTGAGTTTGAGGGGCATGCCGTCGCGGCAGCGATGCCTGAGCATCAGAATGACCACGGCCCCGATACTCAGCCACGCCACGCCAAAGACCATGATGGTCTGACGGAACGAGAGTTCGAAGACATCACTCATGATCGGGAAAACCACGGTGACGAGCGCCCACGCCGGCAGCGTCACCAGCATGCTCACCGAAAGGCCCCCGGCGATGAGCCTCGCCCACGACGGGCGAGAACCGGGCACCACCTCTGGGCGGGGCACGGGCGACAGAAAGCCGGCTTGCAGCGCGACAAGACCACCCCACATGATCAGAACAATCAGCCGCTCTTCGGCGTCGTAGAGCCGCTCCCAGAACCGCAGAGAATCCAGACTGCCCCCCGTGAAGATCACCTCCGCCATCATCGACACAACCACGAACTGCACCGCCCAGTAAAGCCCGATGGCCCAGAAGCGCGGCGAGACGCGAACACGCGCCCCCTCAAGACGCGCCGCGAGCGGCACGGAACTGCCCGTCGGGACCTCAGTAGCCCGGGTGGCACAGGCGTCCAGACTGTGCGAATCCGCAGGGTTTCTCGGTGCAATCAGGCACGCGCTCAGGTCGGACTTCGATTGTGCTGGGGTGCCTGTCGGCTGTGGCGCTCGGCGCGGCCTAGCCTCAGCCTGGGGCTCGGGCTCGGGCAGTGCGCTGCTGGTGCTGGATTGCTCTTCGCCCATGTGATGCCTCACCCGCCACCCCCACCGCTTTCAGTGGGCACCCTCGCGAGCGCCGCGAGAGTGTACAGGCATCACCGCCGCCAAGGTGCTGAACATCAGCACCGCGAGTTGGGGGTGCGCAAACCCGCCGCGACGCCCTCGCGTGCGCTCTCAACCACCCCTCGTTGCCCGGGGGCCGTGGCATGGCCTTGCCATGCCACGCCTGTGCTGCTCTCACTCAAACAACTTCAACACCGCACGCCCTGCCTCGTCGTCACGGTTCTTCGCCCAGTCCGCCGCACTCCGCCCTTCGCGGTCGCGGGTGTCGGTCTTGGCGCCGGCCGCCAGCATCGCGGCCACCTTGGCGGCGTCGCCGGTGTCCGCGGCACGCATCAGCGGCGTGACCCCCTGGTTGTCGGCCAGGTTCACGTCGGCACGGGCGCTGATGAGCGCACCGACGGCCGCCGCGCTCTCTTCGCTCCCCGCCGCGTGGTTCAGCGCGGTCATGCCGTCGGAGTCCTGGTCGTTCACACTCGCGCCGGCCTCGAGCAGCGCGATGATCTTGTCCGCATCGCCGGCACGCGCGGCCATCATGAGCGCGCTCTGGCCCCACTTGTTCTTGGCGTTCACGTCGGCACCGTGATCGATCAGAATCTTCATGCTCGCCGCTTCCCCGCGCGACGACGCCATCATCAGCGCGGTCCAGCGGTCGTCGGTGCGTTCGTCGATGTTGGGCCGGCCTTCAAGAATGGCCTCCACCGTTGCCGGGGTGCCCCACCCCGCG
This sequence comes from Phycisphaeraceae bacterium, assembly GCA_019636615.1. GTDB lineage: Bacteria > Planctomycetota > Phycisphaerae > Phycisphaerales > UBA1924 > UBA2402. The sequence continues at coordinate 260,262 of JAHBXF010000001.1, forward strand.
GCGAAGATCAGCGCTGTCGTGCCCTGGCGGCCCCGGGCGCTCACCTTGGCGCCCGCGCCGAGCAAGGCCCTCACCGCCGCGGGCTCGCCCGAGATCGCCGCGCACATGAGCGGGGTCATGCCCCCCATTTTTCCCGAAGCATCGCGGACGGCGTCGATCATCGCTCCGGCCCTCACCGCGGCCTCGATGGCGGCGGTGTCGCCCCTCTCCGCGGCCTCGTGCAGGTTGGCCGTGGCGATGCCCGCCGGGCCCCGGGGCGGGGCCACAGCGGCGGCGCTCGCGGCGGGCGCCTCGGGCGTGAGTTGGTTGATCGAGTAAAAGAGCACCGCGCCCAGAACGATCAGCCCCACCACCACCACACCGAACGAAACGCCACGATTGGTCTGCGCCATGTGTTGCCTCCTGTCGTGCCCGCGGCCCGTCGCGCCGGGCGTATCTGCACCCGGCCACGATAGCACACCACCGGGCGGCCGTGCTCACCGTACGATGCCTGCCCATGCAGCAGGCCGTGCCCCAAGCCCCCCCGGGGGAACCCATCAACGCCGACACCCGGGCACGCGCCGGCGCGGCGGCGCTCATCGCGGCGGATATCAAACTTGCGCACTCGGTCTTTGCCCTTCCCTTCGCGGTGCTGGCGGTGTTTCTGGCCGCGCGACCCGGCGGCGACGGCTGGGCGGGGTGGCCCACGCTGTGGGGAAAACTCTCGCTGGTGGTGGTGTGCATGGTGGCGGCGCGAACCTGGGCGATGCTGGTCAACCGCCTGGCAGACCGGGACATCGACGCGCAGAACCAGCGCACCAGCCGGCGCGTCTTCGCCTCTGGCGCGCTGCCCGTGCGCACCGGCGTAGCGGCGCTGGCGCTCTCGGCTCTGGTCTTCGCGGCGGGTGCGGGCCTCTTCTGGCCGCTCTTTGGCAACCCCTGGCCGCTCATGCTGTGCGCGCCCGTGCTGGCGTGGATCGGGCTTTACTCGTTCACCAAGCGCTTCACCGCGCTGTGCCACGTCTTTCTCGGGGGCGCGCTCGCGGCCTCGCCGCTGGCGGCGGCCATCGCGATCGATCCCGACTCGCTGGCTCGCACGCCCTCGCTCTGGTGCATCAGCGGGTTCGTGCTGCTGTGGGTGGCGGGGTTCGACATCATCTATGCGCTGCAGGATGAAGAGTTTGACCGCGGCCGCGGGCTGCACAGCATCCCCGCCGCGCTGGGCTGGGCGCGGGCGGTGTGGGTGAGCCGCGCGATGCACGCGGGCGCGTTCGCGCTGCTCGTGCTGTCGTGGCGGCTCGAACCGGCCTTCGGCCTTGTCTTTGCCTGTGCCGGGGCGCTGGTGGCGGCGCTGCTCGTGGCCGAGCATGTGGTGCTGGCGCGTCGCGGCCGCGCGGGCATTCCCATGGCGTTTTTCACGCTCAACGGGGTTGTGAGTTGCCTGCTGGGCGCTTTGGGATCGTTCGATGTGCTGATGCCCTGACAGGCACCCAAGGTTCTGCGAACATCGACGGGCAGAATCGGACCCAGCGATCTCCCGGGCATGCACGAATATCTATCGAACATCGAAAAAAAACCGACACGCCGCGCCCAAAGTTCGGGGAAAAGTCTTGCTTTGTCGGACAGGTCCCTGTATTTGTAGACACGAGGGAATATTCACCTCGCGAGGGTCTGAAGCGACCGCCGGTGCTCAGTGCGCCGGGTTGTTTGGCCTTTGGCCCGCCCCGGGTGCTCCACAACAGAGACTAGGGAGAAAAGACATGAAGACACGATTGAACGCAAGGGTCACGCTACCGACACTGCTCGCCGCCGCCGGCGTGGCCATGGGAGCGCCCCCCTCACCCGCCCCGCAGGCCGACTCCATGCTCGTGCCCGTGCCCATGCTGCGCGCCCAGAACTCGCTGCAACTGAGCGAACTGCCCGCGCTGCTCGACGACTTCGGGCCCGAGGGCGCCAAGATCGAGACCATCCCGCTCGAAGAGATCGTGCCCGCGATGTGCTTCGACCCCGACAACCCCCCGCCCCCCGAAGTCATCGCCGAGTACAACGCCGCGATGCAGGGCTATATGTCGCGCTACAACATCAACAACCGCTGGAGCGGCACCACCGGCAGCCCCATCACCCTCACGTGGAGTTTCGTGCCAGACGGGCTGCTGATCAGCGCCGGCGTCAGCGGCGAGTCGCCCGGGCCGAGCGTTCTCTTCGCGCAGATGGATGCCAAGTTCGGCGGCATCGCCAACCGCAACGTCTGGATCAGCGTCTTCCAGCAGTCCTTCGACCGCTGGGCGCAACTCAGCGGCGTCACCTACACCCGCGTCACCGCCAGCGGCGTGCCCTGGGACGACGGCGCGGCGTGGGGCTCTTTCAGCAGTTCCACGCGCGGCATCATCCGCATCGCCGGCAAAAACATCGACGGCGCGAGCGGTGTCCTTGCGTACAACTATTACCCAAGCACGACCAACGGCATCGGCGGCGACATGGTGATGGACACCAGCGAGAACTGGGGCAGCACCACCAACAACTACCGCTTCATGCGCAACGTCGTCACCCACGAACTCGGCCACGGCCTGGGCTTCTTCCACGTCTGCCCCGCCAACGCCACCAAACTCATGGAGCCCTTCCTCTCCACCGCCTACGACGGCCCACGCCACGACGACCTGCGCGCCGTGACCTTCAACTACGGCGATCGGTTCGAGCCCAACAACACATCCGGCGCGGCGACCGTGCTCGCCACCACATCCGTCGGGTCCACCATCTCCCCCGGCACCGTGCCCACCCCGGCCATCCCCGACGGGTCTCTCCTGGCACTCTCCAACAGCAGCGACGAGGACTGGTTCCGTTCCTCCGTCACCGCACCACGCCTGGCCAACATCGTGGTCTCACCCGCGGGCCTCACGTACGACAGTTCAACGCAGAACTCCAACGGCTCGTGCAACAGCGGCAACAACGTCAACTCGCTCAACTTCGCCAACCTCGCCCTCGAAGTGCGCGCTTCCGACGGCACCACCGTGTGGCGCAGCGCGAACGCCACCGGCATCGGCGGCACCGAAACCATCAACGGCGTGCTGCTTTCACCCCCGGGCAACTACTTCGTCCGCGTCTCGTCGACGAACACCTTCAGCCAGTCGCAACTCTACAACCTGACGATCAGCAGCGTCACCACGCCCACCCTCACCGCCAGCCAGGGAACCAGCACCACCGCCGTGCAACTCGCCTGGACGGCAGTGCCCAGCGCCACCGAATACGCCATCTTCCGCGGCACCACCAACAGCCGCGCCGCGGCCTCCTTCCTCATCGCCCTCGCCCCCGCGAGCACCACGCACAACGACATCACCGCTGTCGCCGGCACCACCTACTTCTACTGGGTTGAAGCCCAGCAGGGCGCGGGCGGCCGCCGTCCATTGGCCGGACCAACCTCGGGCTTCCGCGCGGGCTCGCCCCCGGTCAACAACAACTGCGCCTCGGCCATCCCGCTCACGCTGGGCGCTGCCTACGACGGCTCGAATGTCAACGCCACCACGCAGGGCGTTGCTTCGTGCCGCCCAACCACTTCCGGCGCGGACGTGTGGCACACCTTCACACCCACCTGCACCGGCAACTACCGCATCGACACCTGCGGCTCGCAGTTTGATGTTGTGCTCTCGGTGCACTCCGCGTGCGTGGGCACATCGGCCAACACCCTCTTCTGCCAGGACGACGGCAACCTGGGCGGCACGGCCAACTGCCCCAACACCCTTCACCCCGCGATGAATGTCTTCCTCGAAAGCGGGAACACCTACGTCATCCGCGTGGCGGGCTTTGGATCCACCCCCGCCACCGGCGCCTACCGCATCCTCGTTTCTTCTGTGACACCGGTCAACGATCTCTGCGCGAACGCCACGGCAACCATCGACGGTACCTACCCGGTCTCCAACTGCTTCGCCACCACCGACTTCCAGTCTACCAACGCCTGCATCCCCTCGACGCAGGGGCATAACGACGTCTGGTACCGCTACACCGCGCGCTGCGAGGGCAACGTCACCATCGACACCTGCGACACCAACTACGACACCGTGCTGATGGTCTACCCCGCCACCACGTGCCCGGTCGCGGCCACCGTGCCCCTTGCCTGCAACGACGACACCTCAGGCTGCGGCCTGGGCGGCATCCGCGGCTCGCGCGTGGTCTTCCCCGCCACGCCCGGCCAGCAGTTCCTTGTGCGCGTCGCCGCATGGGCCACCACCAGCCGCGGAGGCGGAACCATCACCTTCGCCTGCCGCCCCGACTGCTCCCCCTGCGCTGCCGACTACAACCAGGATGGCGGCGTGGACGGGGCCGACGTTGACGCCTTCTTCTCAGATTGGGAGCAGGGCCTGCCCTGCGCCGACGTGAATGAAGACGGCGGCATCGACGGTTCCGACGTTGATTTCTTCTTCAACGTTTGGGAGAACGGCGGCTGCTGATCCCTCCGGCACCCTTCACACGCACCCGAACAACCCATGTTCGGGTCGCCCCCTCGCTTTGACGCGGGCCCGCCCTCAACCGGCGGGCCCCTTTTCTTTGCGGCCTGAGGAGCCCCTCAAGAGTTATAGGACTTTTTTCCTCGATTGGCGGGAGTCCCAGCGATGTTCGGTGACTCAGAGGCACACATTTGGATATTTCTGCCCACTTGCTCACGCTATTTTGACACACTTGGTCTTGCAATCCCGCATCAAATTCTGTATGAATAGATATGGGGCCACCCCTTGCCAGGGTTCAGCCCGTGGGTCAGAGCCGCGCCGAAGTATTGGTAGTGTTTTGTTTGTGCCGACAGAGTTCGTACAGATTCCAATCAGACCAGGGAGAAACCAGATGAAGATGACATGGAAGATGGGGGTCGCGCTGCCGACCCTCCTCGCCGCCGCGGGGGCCGCCTGCGCCGCACCCGAACCCTCAGACTCGTTGTTGCGCCCCGTGCCCATGCTCAGGGCGCAGAACACGCTGCAACTCACCGAACTGCCCGCGCTCCTCGACGACTTTGGCCCCGAAGGCACCCAGATCGAGACCATCGCGCTCGACGAGATCAAGCCCGCCTTCTGCTTCGACCCCGACAACCCCCCGCCCCCGGAAGTCATCGCCGGTCTCAACGCCGCGATGCAGGGGTACATGTCCCGGTACAACATCAACAACCGCTGGGGCGGCACCACCGGCAGCCCCGTGGCCCTCAGTTGGAGTTTCGTGCCAGACGGGCTGCAACTCCCCGCGGCCTACCCCGACAACGGCGAAGTCGCTGGCCCCAGCAACCTCTTCGCGCAGATGGATGCCAAGTTCGGCGGCATCGCCAACCGCAACGTCTGGATCGGCGTCTTCCAGCAGTGCTTCGACCGCTGGGAACAACTCAGCGGCGTGAACTACACCCGCGTCACCGCCGCGGGCGTCCCCTGGGACGACGGCGCGGCGTGGGGATCATTCAGTTCCGCCACCCGCGGCGTCGTCCGCATCGCCGGGAAGACCATCGACGGCCCCAGCGGCATCCTCGCGTACAACTACTACCCCAGCACCGAGAACGGCATCGGCGGCGACATGGTCGTCGATACCACCGAAAACTGGGGCAGCACCACCAACAACTACCGCTTCCTGCGCAACACCGTGATGCACGAACTGGGCCACGGCCTGGGCTTCCGCCACGTCTGCCCCGCCAACGCCTCCAAACTCATGGAGCCCTTCCTCTCCACCTCCTATGACGGCCCCCGCCACGACGACGTGCGCGCCGTGACCTTCAACTACGGCGACGTCTTTGAGCCCAACAACTCGTCCGCCGCCGCCACCGTGCTCGCCACGACCTCTGCCGGCGGCACGCTCACCCCGGGCACCGTGCCCGACCCCGACGTTCCCAACGGCTCCCTCCTGGCCCTCTCCAACGACACCGACGAAGACTGGTACCGCTCGTCGGTCACCGCGCCGCGCCTGGCGAATATCTCCATCGCCCCTGTCGGCCTCACGTACGACAGTTCCACCCAGAACGCCAACGGCACCTGCAACAGCGGCAGCAACATCAACTCCCTCAACTTCGCCAACATGGCCATGGAAGTCCGCGCTTCGGACGGCACCACCGTCTGGCGCAGCGCCAACGCCGTGGGCCTCGGCGGCACCGAGAACATCAATGGTGTCCTCCTCTCGCCCGCGGGCAACTACTTCGTCCGCGTCTACTCCACCAACACGTTCACCGAATCTCAACTCTACAGCCTCACCATCACCAGCGTCACCACGCCCGTGATCACCGCCAGCGACGGCACCAGCAACTCCGCCGTGCAACTGGCTTGGACGGCAGTGCCCAGCGCCACCGAATACGCCATCTTCCGCGGCACCACCAACAGCCGCGCCGCGGCCTCCTTCCTCATCGCCCTCGCCCCCGCGAGCACCACGCACAACGACATCACCGCTGTCGCCGGCACCACCTACTTCTACTGGGTTGAAGCCCAGCAGGGCGCGGGCGGCCGCCGCCCCCTCGCGGGCCCCGATTCGGGCTTCCGCGCGGGCACACCCCCCACCAACGACAACTGCGCCAGCGCCACGGCCCTCACCCTGGGCGTCACCGCCGTCGGCGATACCACCTGGGCCACCACCGATGGCGTCGCCTCCTGCCGCCCGACCAACTCGGGCAAGGATGTCTGGCACACCTTCACCCCCTCCTGCACCGGCACCTACCGCATCGCCGCCTGCAACTCGCAGTTTGACGTGGTGCTCTCTGTCCACTCCGCGTGCCCGGGCACTTCCGCCAACACCCTCTTCTGCCTCGACGACGGCACCCTGAACGGTTCGCCCGCGTGCGGCAACACCTTCCACCCCTCGATGGATGTCACGCTCGTCGCGGGCACCACCTACCGCATCCGCGTCGCCGGCTTTGGTACATCGCCCGCCTCGGGCGCCTACAACCTCGTCGTCAACTCTGTCGCTCCCGCCAACGACACCTGCGGCGGCGCGACCCTCGTGGGCGACGGCTCCTGGCCGGTCTCCACCTGCTTCGCCACCACCGACTTCCAGGCCACCAACGCCTGCATCCCCTCCACCCAGGGTCACAACGACGTCTGGTACCGCTACACCTCCTCGTGCGAAGGCAACGTCACCATCGAAACCTGTGACACCAACTTCGACACGGTGCTCATGGTCTACACCGGCACCACCTGCCCCGTCGCCGCCACCGTGCCCTTCGCCTGCAACGACGACACCTCAGGCTGCGGCATCTTCAGCATCCGCGGCTCGCGCGTGGTCTTCCCCGCCATGCCCGGCCAGCAGTTCATCGTCCGCGTCGCGGGGTGGGCGACCTCCACGCGCGGCTCAGGAACCATCTCCTTCGCCTGCCGCCCCGATTGCTCCCCCTGCGCCGCCGACTACAACCAGGACGGCGGTGTCGATGGTGCAGACGTTGACGCCTTCTTCGCAGACTGGGAACAGGGCCTGCCCTGCTCCGACGTGAACGAAGACGGCGGCATCGACGGCGCCGACGTTGACTTCTTCTTCAACGTCTGGGAGAACGGCGGCTGCTAAAGAATGGGCGCGGCCAGGCCGCGCGCCGTACTCCGGCTTCCTTCACTCTCTGATCCCCACGCGGGCCCGCCCTCACACGGCGGGCCCGCTTTCATTTCAACGAGCGCCATCCACGCCAACTGGTTATGGGTCATACTCCCGCGAAACCGACACGGGCACCGGCGGCCGCGAGGCTCTGCCAGCGACCGATGCCAAAATCACCCCATTTTTTTGCCGGCGAGGCTTGCATTTCACGCCCACACCCGGTATCTATATTTCTGTCGTCATCCTCGTAGGGCGCGGCCCGCGGCCTTGAGAGAAGATGGCCGGCACGCCACGCTCACCAATGGGCGTTGGGGAATCGGGCCCTGTTCAATGGAGAGAGGAGCACCTGATGTTTGGCCGCACGCTTCGTATCATGGTTTTGGGTGTGTTGACCATGTGCGGCGTCGCTTCCGCATTGCCACCCGGGAATGACTTCTGCGGCGTCGATACCTTTAGATATTACCTCTTTCAGTACGTCCCCTTCGAAGGCAACACGGCCACGGCCACGACCGATGGCACCGCCTCGTGCCGGCCGACGAACTCCGGCAAGGATGTATGGCACGCCTTCATCCCGCCCTGCAACGGCTTCTATCGAATCGAGACCTGCGGTTCGGGCTTTGATGTTGTTCTCTCCGTTCACTCAGGGTGTCCCGGCACGTCCGACAACACGGTCGCTTGCCTCGATGACGGGGCTTCGAGCGGTACGCATGCCTGCCCAAACACGCTTCATCCAGCGATGAACCTCTACCTTGAACGGGCCACAACCTACTACATCCGGGTCGCTGGGTACGGCACCTCGCCCGCCTCGGGCCAGTACCGCATCCTCGTCACACCCGTCTCTCCCGCCGCTCCCACGAACGACACGTGCGAGACCGCCCTCCCGGTCTCCGAAGGGGTGTGGCCCTTCTCGACCTGCTCCGCCTCGACTTCGCTCTCTTCGTCCAACGCCTGTCTCGCTCCCGACTTCGTCAACTTCGACGTGTGGTACCGCTACACCGCCGCATGCGACGGCGAAGTCTCCATCGATACCTGCAACAGCAACTTCGACACCGTCATGATGGTCTTTCCCGGCGACGCATGCCCGAACTCGTTGACGGCCCCCTTGGCCTGCAACGACGATTTCGGTCCGTGGTGCGGGCCCACAGGTGCGGGTTCCAGGGTTATATTCCCGGCGACCAGCGGCGAGCAGTTCCTCATCAGAGTCGCATCTTGGGATCCGGCTCAGGCTGGCTCGGGCTCGTTGGCGATCTACTGCACACCAACCTGCCCCCAGTGCCCCGCCGACTACAACGAAGACGGCGGCGTTGACGGCGCCGATGTTGACGCCTTCTTCGCCGACTGGGAACAGGGCCTGCCCTGCGCCGATGTCAGCGGCGACGGCGGGGTCGACGGCTCCGATGTCGCCTACTTCTTCATCTTCTGGGAGAACGGCGGCTGCTGAGGACGGTCGATTCTCGCGGTCCGGCATCTCCAATCCAATCTCCCCTTGCGCGCAGATCCCCTCACGGGCCCGCCCTCACACGGCGGGCCCGCTTTCATTGAATCGCTCCACGCGCAAGCCCGCGTGCCCCGCCGGCCAGTCGCCACTCTTTCCCAAACCGCCCATCCCCCCAGTGGCGCGCCATTGAGTGGTCGGGCCAGCCCTTCTTTTTCGTCCGAAACGAGTTTTTTCAGCCACCCTCCGCCCCGAAGTCGCATGGCAGCGGTGAGAGTGCGTCTGAAGCCTGCGTCGCGCCGGGGGAATGCCCCCCGGGTGTTCGCCGCGCTGCGGATGCAAAGGCCGCCCGCTCGTGCCGGCACCGTGTCCGCAGAACCCAGTTCAGTCTCCAGGGAGAATCAGATGAAGATGTCATGGAAGTTGGGGGTCGCCGTACCCACCCTCCTCGCCGCCGTGGGGGTGGCCACCGCCGCCCCCGAAACCACCGATTCGATGCTGCGCCCGCTGCCCCTGCGGCGCACGATGAACGCCGTGCAAGTCAACGAACTCCCAGCGTTGCTCGAAGACTTCGGGCCCGAGGGCGCACGCGTCGAGACGGTCCCCTTAAGCGAGATCCGTCCCTCCTTCTGCTTCGACCCCCAGAACCCGCCACCGCCTGAAGTAGTCGCCAGGATCAACGCGGTGACGCAGGGGTATATGTCACGCTACCACATCGGCACCCGCTGGAGCGGCACCGTGGGCAACCCGATCTCCCTCACCTGGAGTTTCGTCCCAGACGGCGTCGAGATTTCTGCGGCCTACCCCGAGATCGGCGAAACCTCTCGCCCCAGCAACCTCTTCGCCAGAATGGACGAGATCTTCGGCGGCATCGAAAACAGAGACTACTGGATCAGCATCTTCCAGATCGCCTTCGACCGCTGGGAAGAACTCAGCGGCGTGACCTACATCCGCGTGACCGCCAACGGCGTGCCCTGGGACGACGGCGCGTCGTGGGGCTCGTTCGGCGGCATCAACCGCGGCGTCATCCGCATCGCCGGCAAAACCATCGACGGCTCGGGGGGCGTGCTCGCGTACAACTACTTCCCCAGCACCGAGAACGGCATCGGCGGCGACATGGTGATCGACACCACCGAGAACTGGGGCAACTTCACGAGTGTCTACCGCTTTCTGCGCAACACCGTCATGCACGAACTGGGCCACGGCCTGGGCTTCCGCCATGTCTGTTCGTCGAACTCTGATGCACTCATGGAGCCCTTCATCTCCATGGGGTACACCGGACCACAGCACGACGACCTTCGCGCCGTGACCTTCAACTACGGCGATGTCTTCGAGCCCAACAACTCCTCCGCCACCGCCACCGTGATCGCGGCCACCACCGTCGGCGGCACCCTCACCCCCGGTGAGGTTCCCTTCCCGGCGATCCCCTCGGGCTCGCTGATGGCCATCTCCAACAGCAACGACGAAGACTGGTTCCGCTCCTCGGTGTCAACGCCCGTTCTGGCAACCGTGACCGTGGCCCCCGTGGGCATGACCTACGACAACTCCACCCAGAACGAAGACGGCACCTGCAACAGCGGCAACAACATCAACTCGCTGCTCTACGCCAACCTCGCGGTCGATGTCCGCGCCTCCAACGGCACAAACATCTGGCGCACCGCCAGCGACGTGGGCGTGGGCGGCACCGAGACAATCCACGGCGTGCTCCTCTCTCCGCCGGGCAACTACTTCATCCGCGTCTACCCAACCAACTCGGTCTTCCACTCGCTTCTCTACAGCGTCACCGTCAGCAACGTCACCACCCCCACCCTCACCGCCAGCGACGGCACCAGCCCCACCGCCGTGCAACTGGCATGGACCCAGGTGCCCGAGGCCACCGAATACGCCATCTTCCGCGGCACCACCAACAGCCGCGCCGCGGCCTCCTTCCTCATCGCCCTCTCGCCCGCCAGCACGACACACAACGACACCAGTGCGGTCGCGGGCACCACCTATTACTACTGGGTTGAAGCCCAGCAGGGCGGCGGCGGACGCAGGCCACTCGCCGGCCCCGACTCGGGCTACCGCGTCGCCACGCCTCCCGGCAACGACGCCTGCGCCAGCGCCACCCCGCTCAGTCTCAACGTGCTCGCCGGCGGCGACACCACCTGGGCCACCACCGACGGCGTCGCCTCCTGCCGCGTCACCAACTCGGGCAAGGATGTCTGGCACACCTTCACCCCCTCGTGCAGCGGCACCTACCGCATCGCCGCCTGCAACTCGCAGTTTGACGTGGTGCTCTCTGTACACGCCGGCTGCCCGGGCGCCTCGGGCAACACGCTCTTCTGCCTCGACGACGGCACGCTCAACGGCGCCACGGCCTGCGGCGCGTTCGCACACCCGGCGATGAACGTCCCGCTCAGCGGGGGCACCACCTACTTCATCCGCGTCGCGGGCTTCGGCACATCACCGGCCTCGGGCCTCTACAACCTGCTCGTCACCCCGGTGGCGCCCGCCAACGACACCTGCGCCACGGCGACGATCGTCGCCGAAGGCACCTGGCCGATCTCCACCTGCTTCGCCACCACCGACTTCCTCGCCACCAACGCCTGCATCCCCGCGACACAGGGCCACAGCGACGTGTGGTACCGCTACACCGCAACGTGCGAAGGCAACGTCACCATCGATACCTGCGACACCAACTTCGACACCATCCTCATGGTCTATGCCGCGGGCGTTTGCCCCTCGGCCTCCACCGCCCCGCTCGCGTGCAACGACGACACCGTCGGCTGCGGCGCCCTGGGCACGCGCGGCTCACGGGTTGTCTTCCCCGCCATGCCCGGCGAGCAGTTCACCATCCGCGTCGCGGGCTGGACGGCCGCCTCCACCGGCTCGGGCAATCTCAACATCACCTGCCGCCCCGACTGCTCCCCCTGCGCCGCCGACTACAACCAGGACGGCGGAGTCGACGGTGCAGACGTTGACGCCTTCTTCGCAGACTGGGAACAGGGCCTGCCCTGCTCCGACGTGAACGAAGACGGCGGCATCGACGGCGCCGACGTTGACTTCTTCTTCGCGGTATGGGAGAACGGCGGCTGCTGATCACGGGCCGGCACGCCCGGCCTCGCGGCGTGTCCTCACCTTCCTTGACCCCCTGATCCCTACGCGGGCCCGCCCTTCACACGGCGGGCCCGCTTTCTATGTGTCCCCGGTAGAGTCGCACCGCGCCCGAGCACGGCTAAGCCGTTTGCACTGCATGCCGCATCCGCTCACACGTTGCGCAGTTTGTTCAGCCCGTTCAGCGCGGCCACCTTGTAGCACTCCGCGAGCGTGGGGTAGTTGAACACCGTGTTCACGAAATACTCCGCCGTCGCCTTGAACGCGATCGCCGCCTGACCGATGTGCACCAGTTCCGTCGCGTGCGTGCCGATGATGTGCACCCCCAGCACCGCGTGGCTCTCTTCGTGAATGAGCAGTTTCAGCATGCCGATCTCGTCGCCCAGCAGTTGGCCGCGCGCCGTCTCTTTGTACAGCGCGACCCCCGCCTCGTACGGGATGCCCTCGGCCGTCAGACGCTCCTCGGTCCAGCCCACCATCGAGATCTCCGGCACGGCGTAGATGCCGTACGGCAGCAGTTCATCGATGCGGTCGCACCGCTGCCCGAACATGTGGCACGCCGCGCTGCGCCCCTGCTCCATGCTCGTGCTCGCCAGCGACGGAAAACCGATCACGTCCCCCACCGCGTAGATGTTCGGCGTCGCCGTCTGAAAGTTCGCGTTCACGGCGATTCGACCCCTGGCGTCGGCGGTGATCCCCGCTGCCTCGAGATTCAGACCATCGGTCGCGCCCTGCCGTCCGATGCAGTAGAGCAGGCAGTCGGCCCGCAGGGTCTTTCCGCTCTCGAGCAGCGCCTCGGAGAGCATGCTGTTCTCGGTGCGTGTACCCGCCGGCGCCTCCACCTTCCTGATGCTCACCACTTTCTCGCCCATCCGCAGCGTCACACCCCGCTGCCGCAGGTGATACTGCAGCGCCTCGATGATCTCGGTATCGACAAACTCCAGCAGCCGCGGACGCCCCTCCACCAGCGTCACCTTCACCCCCAGCGCGGCGAGCATCGACGCGTACTCGGTGCCGATCACCCCGCCGCCCACGATGACCATCGAGCGGGGGAGCGTCTTGAGCCGGACGAGTTCGTCCGAGGTGATGATGTCACGCTCATCAAACGGCACCGCGGCCGGTTTGGCCGGGTAGGTTCCCACCGCGATGGCGATGAAATCAGCCGAGATGCGCTCGGTGGTGTGCATGCCCACCACTTCCACCGTTGTGGCATCAACAAACCCGCCGCGCCCGGTGACAACCTCGATGCCGTTGCGCGCGAAGTGCCCCCGCACCGTTTCGATCTCCGCCCTGATCACCCGCCCGCACGTCTCCCACAGGTTGCCCAGCGTGGCCTGCTTGGCCGCGGCATAAAACTCCGGCGTGGTCGGCGACACCGTGGGGCAGCCGCCGAGGTTCAAGATGGCCTCGCGCAGGGCCTTGCTCGGAATAGTGCCCGTGTTCACCGCCGCGCCGCCCACCACCCCGCGCGCTTCCACCACGCACACGCGCTTGCCGAGCTTTGATGCCTGAATAGCCGCGCGCTGACCCGCGGGCCCGGAACCGATCACGCACAGATCAAAGTGGCGCATGGGCCAATACTACCAGCCCGGGGGCGGGGTCGCTTTGCACGCTACACTCGCCGCATGTCGGCACCGCTCGAACCAGGCCGCGTCTGCGTGGTCGGGTCCCTCAACATGGACCTGGTGGTACGCACGGCCAAACTCCCCCGGCCCGGCGAAACCGTTCTCGGCGGCTCGTACCGAACCTACCCCGGCGGCAAGGGCGCCAACCAGGCCGTCGCCGCGGCCCGCCTGGGCGCCCGGGTCGCCATCATCGGCTGCATCGGCGACGACCCGCACGGCCACAAAGTCCGCGCGGCCCTGGTCGAAGAAAACATCGATCTCACCCACCTCATCACCCGCGAGGGCGAGGCCACCGGCCTGGGGCTGATCGCCGTCGCCGAGGGCGGCGGGAACATGATCGTCGTTGCGCCGGGGGCCAACGCCACGCTCAAACCCGCCGACCTCGAACCCGCGATGACCGCCATCACCGCGGCCGACACGCTGGTGCTGCAGATGGAAGTGCCCATCGCCACCAACGTCGCGGCGGCCGAGGCCGCGCGGCGCGCTGGGGTGGCCGTGCTGCTCAACGCCGCGCCGGCACGGGTGCTGCCCGTTGAACTGCTGCGCAATGTTGACGTGCTGATCGTCAACCGCGTGGAGGCCGCGATGCTCATGGGCATGCCCGAGGATGTAGACCCCGGCCGCCTGACGCTGCGCCTGCCCACGCTGGGTGTGCCGACGGTGCTGCTCACGCTCGGCGCGCAGGGCGGCATTCTCTCGCACAAGGGCCGCCCGCGGCGCGTGCCCACACCGCACGTCGCCGCCGTTGACACCGTCGGCGCCGGCGATGCTTTCTGCGGCGCGCTCGCCTCGCGCTGGAAGCGCGTGCACGAGGCCACCAAGGCGCGCCACCCGGACGAGTTCACGCTGGTCGAGCAGGCGACGCTGCTGGCTTCCGCGGCCGGCGCGCTGGCCACCACGCGCTCGGGCGCCATTGCTTCCCTGCCTCGCAGCGATGAAACCATCGCGCTGGCTTCGACGCTGAAGATCGGTTCATGAACGCGGGCCGCGGCGCACGCCGGTGCGGTTCGCCGCGTTCGCCTCTCGCACGAAGCGGTACCCGCCGCTGACCAGGCCCATCAACCCGAACCCGAGCAGCAGCCACGGCGCACTGCGCGGCCAGAGATACGTCTGCAGCGCCCAGCCCAGCAGCACCATGCCGGCCACGGCGAAGGCGAAGTTCATGGCGATGCCCCAGCCCTGCATCGACCGGATCGAATCCTTCTGCTGATCACGGTTCGCCGGGTTCATGGGGCGTTGCTCACGACATCACCAGCCGCAGCGCGCCCGTGCGTGCCGCCGTGATGGCCTCTCGAACTTTGCTCGCGTCGGCACCGCCGCCCATCGCGCTGTCGGGCTTGCCGCCGCCCTTGCCGCCCATGATCGCGCAGGCCTCGCGCACCCAGTCGCCGGCCTTGAGGCCCTTGGCGTTGTCGGCCGGCGTCACCGCCGCGGCCACGGCCACCTTGCCCGCCTCGTCAACGCTCATCAGCATGACCGAGGCGCGCGGGCACTTGTCACGGATGGTCTTGAGCGCGGCGAGCAGCGCCTCGCGGTTGTCGCCGGCCTCGACGGTGCCCACCACCACCGCGTCGTTGGCCATCAGCGCGCTCTCGGCCAGCGAGCGGGCCTGCTTCACGGCGGTGTCGCGCACGGCCGCGCCCAGTTGTTTCGACGCGGCCTTCGCACGCTCCTGCAGCGCGGCGAGCCTGGCGCGCAACTGCGCTTTGCGCGAGACCGGCAGCGTCGCGCCGTCGATCTTGACGCCCAGCGTCTGCACGGCCTTGGACAGATCGGCGTCGGGCAGCGCTTCGCCCGCGTCGATCTCTCGCGCGAGGTCGTCGGCGGCCGCGATGGCCTGGGCCGCGGGCTGGCCTGTCACCGCGGTGATGCGCCGCACGCCCTTGGCCACGGCCTCTTCGGCGATCACGGCGAACTCGCCGATGAGCGAGGTAGACTCGACGTGCGTGCCGCCGCAGAACTCGACCGAGAAGTCCATCCATTCCGGCTTGCCCGGGCTGTCGAGAAGTTTCTGCACCGGAACGCCGATCGACACCACCCGCACCGGGTCGGGGTAGGTCTCGCCGAAGACCGCGCGCAGCGTGTTCACGCCCTTGGCCACGTGCAGGGGCGCGGGCTCGGCGTACACCGTGAGGTTGCGCTTCACCTGCTCGCCCACGATCGCCTCGACGCGGGCGAGTTCTTCGGGCGAGACCGGCTGCGTGTGCGAGAAGTCAAACCTGAACCTGTCGCGGGCCACCAGCGAGCCCTTCTGATCGACCGCGCCCCCGAGCACCGCGCGCAGCCCGAGGTTGGCCAGGTGCGTGGCGGTGTGGTTGGCCGCGGTCTGCGCGCGGCGGAGTTTGTCGATGTCCAGTGCGACCCGGTCGCCCACGCTGATCTCGCCGTGCGCGACATGGCCCACGTGCAGCACGTACCCGCCGAAGACGGCGACGCGGTCGACGATGAACTCGCCGTGCATCGCCGCGCCCGAGCGTGCGCCCTTGAGCACGGTGATGCGGCCGGTGTCGCACTCCTGCCCGCCCATGGTGGAATAAAACGCCGTGCGGTCGGTGATGATGCCCACCTGCTTGCCCACGTGCGCCATGCCCGCCTTGGCGTGCTCGTCGAAGTTGTGCCCGTTCCAGATGGCGCGCACGGTGGCCGAGAGTTCGCGGGCGTCGAACTTGTGCCCGTCTTCGGTGGGGTCGATGTTGAGTCGCTTGAGGCGGGCGATTTCTTCGCCGCTCAAAGCGAGTTGGCCCGGGCCGTCTTTGCTCGCGCCGGCGCGGGAGAGTTCCTCGGCGCGGGCCCGCTGGGCCTCGTACCCATCCATGTCCACGGTCATGCCGCGCTCCTGGGCCATGAGCACGGTGAGGTCGATGGGGAAGCCGAAGGTGTCGTAGAGTTTGAAGGCGTCGGCACCGCCGATGACGCCGGCGCTCTTTGACGCGACTTCTTCAAAGAGTTTAATGCCGCGATCGAGCGTGCGCCCGAAAGACTCTTCCTCTTCGAGGATCACCGCGGCGACGCGCGCGGGGTCTTTGCGCAGTTCGGGGAAGGCCCCGCCGAAGCGATCGACCACCACGGGCACGAGTTGCGCGAAGAAGCCCGACTTGGCCCCGAGCATCTGCCGCCCGTAGCGCACCGCGCGCCGCAGGATGCGCCGCAGCACATACCCACGCCCGATGTTGCTGGGCACCGCGCCGTCGGTGATGGCGAAGGTGAGCGTGCGGATGTGGTCGGCGATGACGCGGTAGGCCGTGTCGATGTTGTCCTTGTCGGCCGCGCCCAGGCGGCCCATGTAGGGGCGGGCGCCGGTGAGTTGCTCGATGCGCGCGAAGATCGGCGAGAAGATATCGGTGTCGTAGTTGCTGCGCACGCCCTGCAGGATGCTCACCAGCCGTTCGAGCCCCAGCCCGGTGTCGACGTGCTTGGCCGGCAGGTTGCGCAGCGACCCGTCTGCCAGACGCTCGAACTGGATGAAGACGTTGTTCCAGATCTCGATCACGTCCGGGTCGCCCGCGTTGACCATCGGCGCGGCGTCTCGCCCGCCGATGCGGTCAACATGGATCTCGGTGCACGGCCCGCAGGGGCCCGTGTCGCCCATCTCCCAGAAGTTGTCCTTCATATTGCCCGGCAGCACGCGCTCGGGCGGCAGGAAGCGCAGCCAGAGTTGCCGCGTCTCTTCGTCGGGCTCGAGGCCCATCGAGGGCTCGCCGCGGAAGTAGGTGGCGTAGAGCCGGTCTTGCGGGATGCCGTAGACCTTGGTGAGCAGTTCCCACGACCACTCCACGGCTTCTTTCTTGAAGTAGTCGCCGAAGGACCAGTTGCCGAGCATCTCGAAGAAGGTGTGGTGGTAGGTGTCTTTGCCCACGTCGTCGAGGTCGTTGTGCTTGCCGCCCGCGCGGATGCACTTCTGGCTGTTCACGGCGCGCTTGAGGCGGCCCAT
Organism: Phycisphaeraceae bacterium; assembly: GCA_019636615.1. Taxonomy (GTDB): domain Bacteria; phylum Planctomycetota; class Phycisphaerae; order Phycisphaerales; family UBA1924; genus UBA2402. Next base: position 277,858 of record JAHBXF010000001.1, read on the forward strand.
CTCGCTCCCCGGGTCGGCCTGCCCCAAAAAGATGGGCTTGAACTGGTTCATCCCCGCGTTGGTGAAGAGCAGGGTGGGGTCTTCGACCGGCACCACCGGCGAGGAGGGCACGAAGGTGTGGCCGTCGGCCCCTGTGCCGGGCTTGCCGCGGAAAAACTCGATGAACGTAGAGCGGATGTCGTCGGCAGAGCGCATAAGGACGTGAGGGTATGGTGCAACCCCTCCCCCGCGGCGGGCCCCAATGGGGCACGCAACCCGCCTTGGGACAGGGCGTTGGGGCGGGGGATCGCGTGGCCGAGGCACGGCTGAGGCGGGACAGGGTGAAAGTTCACCAGACGCGCAGGTGCATCAGACCGAGTCGGGTCTGAGTGTAAACGTCGCGTGGGTGGTGGCTGTGCTGCCATGCAGACGCGATAAAGAGAAACGGCAGGCTTGGAGCGAGGTATCGCGGCGTGTGTCGCGTGTGCATCATGATGGGCGGGTCAAGGGGGCGTCGCTCGAACGTGGGCGCGACTCATGCTCGGAAGTCCTGCACATGAGGTGCTTGAGAGTCAGTGCCGCGCCCGAGTCTGGTCGCGGATTCGGATCAGAGGGGTGAGTGGGTGCGCCGGCGGCGGGTGGCGAGGCCCATCGTCCGCATCACCACGAGTTCCCGACACCGGCGGGCGGCCCAATGCCGCGCCTTTCCCCCGCGCCATCACGCTTCAACCCGCTCCGGCGATGCCGCCGCGCGCCTTTGGTGCCCGGTCTTCTGCGGGCCTGGCTCGACGCACGCGGGGATTGAACCCTCCCACACTCCCCTGGCAAAGGGACTCGCCCCACCGTGCACGGCGACCGTGGCAAGTAGTTTGCCTCCCTGTGCCGCCTGCACGCCATAGTTCTGATAAAGTTGGTGATCTCCGGGCCGGAGTGGAGCCCCCCCGGGGGCCGATACGTATGGCTTCCAGCCCCTCACCGGGCCTTTTTGCTCCCCCGTGGCCCACGATGGCCCCTTCAAAGCCCCTTCAAGACCCCTTCAGCCGGACGAATCATCTTTTTTCGCCCCTTTTCTTGCCCGTTCTGCCCGCACCTGTTCCCCTTCGGGCCCCTACTACCTTACTCCATACCCGGGCGGGTGATCCCTGCGGCATTTTTCGCCGGGCCGCGCGGCACGACACGACCGGGCCCGGCACCGGTTGCCCGAACAGAACTCATCCAAGCGGCGTTCACTTCGACCAAGACACCACCAGCCACTTCACCGCCAACCCCCCATCCACGAGCCCACCCCCGAGCCCGCGAAGCCGCCACCAGCCGCACCGCAAAGAACCAACACACAGCCCCCAAAGCACGATGACGAACCACACCCGCCAGCACGACATTGAGGCCCTCGAACCCCGCACCCTCCTGGCCGGCGACATGGCCCTGGTGTCGGTCGTGCCGACGCTCTCGTACAACGACAACCTGAGAACACGGGTGATCGAGGCCTCGGTCACGGTGCAGAACGTGGGCGACGAGATGGTGAGCCGCGGGGTGCAGATCTCGCTCTTTCTCTCGCGCAACGACACCTTCGACATCAGCGATTACCGCATCTTCGATCGGGTCTTGAACAACCGTTTCAACCCGGGCGTGGCGATCACGTACAACTTCAAGGTGCCGATGCCCACCGACTTCGCGGGGCTGCTGCAGCCCGGCAACGCCGCGCCGGATGATTACAAGATCATCGCGCGGGTGACGGCGCGCAACCCCGCGGAAGACACGAACGCGGCGAACAACACGCTGACCTCGCAGACGTTCGTGCCGGTTCGCTACGACTTTGGCGACATCGGCGAAGGGAAGAAGTGGCGGCAGTTGACGGCCTTCCTTGACTTCGGCAACGCGGTGTCGTTCAAGATCAACGGGCCCGGGCGCGGAGAGATCACGCTCGAGAACGGGCGCACCGTGGTTCGCCTCACCGGCACCACCGACAAGACAACGCTTCGGATGGACGTGCCGGCGTTCTTCAGCGGGGCCATCGGTGAACTGGTGGTCGACGGCGACCTCCGCGCCATCTACGCCCCGCGCGTCTCGGTCAACGGCGATATCACGATCAACGGCACGGTGCAGCGGATCCACCTGCAGGACGTGCGCAACTCGTCGTTCATCATCGGGGCGACGGGCGCACCGATGCAACTCATCCTTCGCAGCGCCACCAACGTGAGCCTCGACTCCCTCACGCCCATCAGGAACCTCACCGCGGGGAGTTGGGTGACCACCGACCAGGCGTCGGACGTCATCCTCGCGCCCTCGATCAACACCCTGCGCATCGCCGGCGCCAGCAACGTGGAACTGAGCCTCAGCGGCGGCCTGCCCGGCCGCCCCGCGCTGGGCAGCGCGCAGATCGGCGGCTCGCTCACCGGCCGATGGAACATCAACGGCGATGTCCGCCTCATCCGGGCGCAGTCGATCAGCAACTTCCGCGTAAACGTCGTGGGCGAACTCAACAGCCTCATCTCGCGCGGCAACTTCTCGGGCACCCTTGCCGCCCAGACCCTCAACTCTTTCTTCGCCCGCGGCAGCGTGAACAACACCACCGTGCTGGTGGGGGCCAACCTGGGGGCCGACGTGGCCCTGGGCGGCGCGGGCCCGGCCGCGGACAGTTTCGCGCCGGGGGAAATCCGGCGCATCAGCATCGGCGGTGGCATGGAGAACACCATCTTCGCCGTGTCGCTCGACCCCGTCGACGGGGGCATCTTCAACGGCAACGACCGCTTTCTCGATTCCAGCAGCCGCATCCGCTCGATCAGCGTGAAGGGGCAGGTGGGCTCGTCCTCCTTCGCCGCGCCGGTCCTGCCCGTTCGCGCGGTGATCAACGGCAAGAGCATCGTGACGGCGGGCGATATCCGATTCACCGACACGCTGTGAAGCGCGGGCGGCCAACGATCCTGCCGTGAACCAGAAAACCGCGATAGTGGCGCTGGCCGTGACGCTTGTGCTGGCGTGCGTGACGTGGATCGCGCTGCGCGTGCCGCCGGTGCCGCGCGCGCCCGAAGCGCCGGCGCGCTCCTGGCTCGCCGATATCCCGCGAGTCACGTGGACCTCGGCGCGGATCGAATGGGGCGAAGAGCCCGCCGCGGCCGGGCGGGCCGACCTCTTCCGAGTCGAAGCCCTCGACCTGTGGCTCATGCGCACCACGCCGGGCGGGCCGGCGTGGCCCATCGAGCCCGCGCGGGTGCGTGGGCTGCTGCGCATCATCACCGACGCGGACGCCTCGCCCGCCCCCGACGGCCAGGTGTCAACGCTGCTGTGCACGCTCACGCTCGGCGCGGCGGACGGCGTGCAGCGCAGCATCGAAGTGCGCCGGCCGGTGGTGGGCGGCGGCGCGGTGGTGCGCATCCGCGATGGCGATGGCGAAGTCTCGCGCATGGCTACCGGCGACCTTGTGAGCGCGGTGCGCGCCGAGTCGGTGGCGTCGTGGCGCGTGGCGCACGCCTTCCCCGATGCGCCGGCGCAGGCCACGGGCCTGACACTGAACAAAGACGCCAAGACCCTGGCCATGAGCCGCGCCGACAGGCGATGGCACATCACCCACCCGTTCGGCGAACAGGCCGAGACCGACGCGGCCGGGGCGCTCCTGGCGCGCTGCGGGCGGCTGAGCGCGGCCCGCATGCTCGACACGCCGATCGAAGAGCACGCGGGGTGGATCAACGCGCCGCGCGCAGCGCTGGTGCTGCGGCGCGACGTGCGCGTGGCAACGGTTGACGGCGAGATCGAGCGTTTCACGCTCTCGCAGGAACTGCTCGTGGGCCCCGCGGCGGCCGAGCCCGAGCGCGTGCTCGCGGTCTCTCGCGCCACGCTCGCGCCGGTCGGCGGCGGCGCCGGTTCGCTGGTATGGGGGCCCCTGCTGCTCACGCTCAGGGCCGAGGACTTCGACGCGCTGGGGGTCGATGCGCTGCCCTACGCACGGGCCACGGGGCTGGCGCTCTCGGCGGCGGACGCGGGAGAAGTTCATCTGCGCCGGCCCGCGCTGGGTGAGACGCCCGCGGGCGTCCCAAGGCCGCCGTCCCCGGGCGACCTGAGCCCGCCCGGGGGTGCGCCGGCGTCGCAGGGCGCGCTGGTGCGCACCATCGGCGGCTGGCAGCGGCACAGCATCATGCACGCGGGAACACCGCTGGATTCCCGCGGCGCGGCAGAGGCCGGCGCGCTGCTGACGCTGCTGTGCGACACCCCCGCCGATCGGCTGTGGCTGGGTGCGCCCGAAGGGGCGACGCTGGTGTGCGCTCTCGCGGTGCGCAGCGTGGGAGGGCAGTCGGCCGCGCACGCGCAGGTGCTGCGACTCGACGACCCGGGCGGGGTGATGATCGGCGTTCGCGCCGGGGCGGTGACGAGGCTCTTCGGCGGCGAGCCCGCACGCCGCGCGCTGGCGTTCATCGCCGAGTTGCTGCCCGAAGAAGGATGACGCGTGGTCAGATGCCCGCGGCGATGTCGGTGCGGAAGGTCTTGCCCGAATAGACGATGCGCTCGCAGGCTTCGTAGGCTCGCGCCCGCGCGGCCTGCATGGTTTCGCCCAGCGCGGTGACCGAGAGCACGCGCCCGCCGGCGGTGACAATGTCGCCCTGCGCGTTGCGGCGCGTGCCCGAGTGAAAGACGAAGACATCGGGCAGTTCGGCGGCTTCGTCGATGCCGTGGATGACATCGCCGGTGCGCGGCTTTTCGGGGTAGCCCTCGCTGGCGAGCACCACGCAGCACGCGGGGCGTTCGTCCCAGCGCACGTCGATCTCGTGCAGGCGGCCGTCGCAGGCGGCCAGCAGGAGTTCGAGCAGGTCGCTGCGGAGTCGCGCCATGAGGGGCTGGCACTCGGGGTCGCCGAAGCGGGTGTTGTACTCGAGCACCTTGGGGCCCGAGTGCGTGAGCATGATGCCGGTGTAGAGAACGCCGCGGAACTCGATGCCGTCGCGCCGCAGGGCATCGACGGTGGGCACGATGATGTCGCGCTCGATGCGTGCCATGGTGTCGGGGGCGATGGTGCTGGTGGGACAGAAGACACCCATGCCGCCGGTGTTGGGGCCTTGGTCGCCGTCGCGCAGGCGTTTGTGGTCCTGGCACGGGGGCAGGATGAGGATATTCGCGCCGTCGACCAGCGCGAGCACGGAGGCTTCGACGCCTTCGAGTCGTTCTTCGATGACGACCTTTTTGCCCGCGTCGCCGAACTCCATTTTGACCATCATGCGGTCGATGGCGTTGAGCGCTTCATCGAGGCTCTGGGGAACGATCACGCCCTTGCCCTTGGCGAGCCCGGCGGCCTTAATCACCGGTGGGTGTTCACGCGTGCTTAGGTAGGCGCAGGCAGACTCGGCGTCGGTGAAGACTCGAGAATCGGCGGTGGGGATGGAGCCCGCGCGCATGACGTGCTTGGCCCACGCTTTGTCAGCCTCAAGCAGCGCGGCCTGCGCGGTGGGGCCGAAGACTTTGGTGGTTGGCGAGGCGAGTTTGTCGGCGTAGCCCTCGGCCAGCGGGTCTTCGGGGCCGATGACGACCAGCCCCACGGCGTGCTTGTCGATGAACTGGCGCAGGCGGTAGATCTCGCGGATGTTCACGGGCACATCAACGGGCTTGCAGAGCGCGGCCAGGCCGGGGTTCTCCGGGTGCGTGGTGTAGAGGGTGCCCACGCGCGGGGACTGCGACAGTCGCAGCGCCAGCGCGTGCTCGCGGCCGCCGCCGCCGATGAGCAGGACGTTGGTGGTGCGGGCCCGTGGGGGTGTGTGCGACGGCGCGGCGCGGGCTGGATCGTTGGTCTCGGGCATGGGCCCTGAGGGTATGGGGCCCCCCGGGGCGGGCGCGGGGTGCGGTGTCAGTCTCTGCGCCAGCGGGGCAGGCGGAGGACGGAGATTTCGGCGGCACGCTCGGCGTTGCCAAGGCCTGATTTGCTGCGGCGGTCGGCGTCGACGCAGGCGCGGAAGACGGCCAGCGCGCGGGCGGGGTCGGTGGTGCGGGCGGCGCCCAGGATGGCGTCTCGCGAATCGCCCCAGAGGCGCAGGGCCTTGGCGATGTGGAACTCGTTGGCGCCGGCCTTGGCCGCGCGGCACGCGGCGTGTATTTTGCGTGAGAGGTCGGTGAGCGCGTAGAGGACCAGTTGCGGGGGCGTGCGGGAGACATCAAAGATGTATCGCAACTCGCGGAGGCGGTCGGTGGGTTTGCCGGCGACGAGGCGGCTCTGGATCGCCCAGATTTCTTCGTCGCGCGAGAGGCCGACGAACTCGCGGACGAGGTCCGGGGTGATGGCCTTGCTCTCGCCGGCGGCGGCGGCGAGTTTGCCCATTTCGCTGTCGAGGCGGGCGAGGTCGGGGCCGACGCGTTCGAGGAGGATGGTGGCGGCGGCGCGGTCGAGTGAGACGGCGTGGCGTGCCGCGCCGTCGGTGGTGATCCAGGCGAAGGCCTCCTGGTCGGTCGGGGGCTCGCAGGAGAGGACAGCGCCGACGGCGCGGATGGCCTCGCCGAGTTTACCCTCGATGAAGGAGTTGGCGCGGAGGAGGAGCGTTGAACCGTCGGCGGGCGCGGCGGCGTAGCGTTCGAAGAGCGGGCGGGCGTCTTCTTTGACGAGTTGCTCGGCGTCGTTGACGATGACGAGTTTGTGGCCCGCGAGCAGTCCGAAACTGCGGCACTCGTCGAGGACGGGCGCGGGCTGTGCCGCGGCGCCGTCGAAGGAGAAGACATCAACATCGCCGTGCCTGGCGGCCAGGGCCTCGCGCAGGCGGCGTGTGGCGTCTTGCTGCAGGAAGATATCGTCGCCGATGAGCAGGACGATGCGCCAGTCGGCCGAGAGGGGCGAGCGCGCGGAGATTTTTTTGTCTGCCGGCGCGGATCGGGTTGGTTTGGCGCTCGCGGCCTTCTTTGCCATGCGGTGGGAGCGTAGGTGGAGCTGGGGCGGGCGGGGCGGATGGGGTGCTGGGGCTCGCTGGGGCTCGCTGGGGGTGCTGGGGGTGCTGGGGGTGGCGTGCCGGCGCGGCCGGGCCGCCGTATGCTCTCTGGCATGCTGGTGCTGACGGTCCTGCAGGGGCCAGACAAAGGAAGAAAGTATGAACTGCCCGATCATGAGCCGCAACTCATCGGACGCAGCAGCGAAGCCCTGCCCATGTCGGACAACACGGTCTCTCGCCGGCACGCGGAACTGACGCCCGACGACGGGGAGTGGTACATCCGCGACCTGAAGAGCCAGAACGGGACGTTTGTCAACGGGGTTCGGATCGAGCAGCGGATGCGACTGCGGCCGGGGGACCAGATCCGCACGGGGCAGACGCTCTTTGTGTTCGGGCAGACCGAGACGCGCAACCCGGACGTGGTGCGGGTGGTTGGTCCGCGGCGGATGGACGCGACGGTGGAGCGCGTGGTGCCCAGCACGGGGCTGCTGTTCGGGGATAACGAAGACTCGGTGATTCTGGCGGCGCCCGAGCCGCAGATGGCGGCGATGGACCACCTGCGTGTGATCTATCGGCTGACCACGATGCTCTCGTCGCGTGTGATGAGCGGGGAGGAGATGCTCAAGGGCGTGCTGGACCTGGTCTTTGCCGAGTTTCACCCCGAGCGCGGGTGCATCATGCTCAGCGGGGCCACGCCGGAGGCGCCGATGCACGCGGCGGTGGTGAAGTACCGGCAGGCGCCGACCGACCCGGAGCAGGCGCGCATCAACGTGAGCAGCACGATTCTGCAGCACGCGGTGAGCAAAGGGGAGGGCGTGCTGTCGAGCAACGCGATGCACGACCCCCGCTTTGCCAAGGGTGACAGCGTGCAGCGGTTCAATATCCGCTCTGCGCTGTGCGCCCCGATCCGCTTCAGGGAGCGCACGTTCGGCGCGATCTATGTTGACTCATCGATGGTGAACTACACCTTCACGCCCGAGCAGCTCGCGCTGCTCAACGCGATCGGCCAGCACGCGGGCCTGGCGATGGCGAACGCGGAGTTGTACCAGCACAAACTGCAGTCCGAGCGGCTGGCGGCGATCGGGGAGACGGTGGCCACGCTTTCCCACTCGATCAAGAACATTCTGCAGGGGCTTCGGGGCGGGGCGGACGTGGTGGAGATGGGCCTGAAGAAGGACGACCTTCGCATCGCGAAGGGAGGCTGGGCGATTCTGGCGCGCAACCTGGACCGCATCATCGGGCTGACGATGAACATGCTGGCGTTCTCGCGTCAGAGGCGGATTGAACTGGAACTGACGCGGCTGGGGCCGCTGCTTGAAGAGTGTGCCGCGCTGGTGCAGACGATCGCCAGCACCAAGAAGGTGGCGCTGATCACGGATGCGGACCCCGAGATGCCGCCGCTGTCGCTGGACGGCTCGCTGATTCACCAGGCGGTGATGAATCTGGTGACGAACGCGCTGGAGGCGGTGGAGCCGGGATCGGGGGTTGTGACGCTGCGGGCGGTGTATCACCCGCGTGGCCTGGCGCAGGCGCCTCAGGTCGGGGCGTTTGTGGCCGGTGTGCTTTCGTCGAAGGCCGACACACCGGGCCCGGCCGACCCGCTGTGGTCGCGGCCGATCATCGAGGTCGCGGTGATCGACAACGGCCCGGGGATTCCCGCGGCCAAGCAGCCGTGGATCTTTGAACCGTTCAACACGACCAAAGGGGCCAAGGGCACGGGCCTGGGGCTGGCGGTGGCGCGGCGCGTCGCCGAGGAGCACGGGGGGAGAATTGTCGTGGAGTCGGCCGAGGGGAAGGGTGCGTGTTTCCGCCTGCTCATGCCGGGCGATCTGGCGATGATGACAGACCCCAGCGCCACCACGGCCAACCGGCAGAGCATGCACCCCCAACAATCAGGAGAAGGGCTGGCGGGGGAGAGCGTGCGGCCCTCGTGAGCGCTGGTGACAGAATGCGCTGGCGTGGCCGCGCACACGTTGCTGCACCATTTGGCCGTCGCGGCCGCAACTGGCGGCCCGCCGCCTCGGTAGAAACAACCACGTGACAAGGGATCGCCGCACAACTTCGCACTCACCCTCACGGGCCGGGCTCACGCTCGTGGAACTGCTGCTGATGGTGGTTGCCGTGGTGGTGGTGCTCTCGCTGGCGGTGCCGGGCCTGACGGGCCTGCGTGCGGGCTCGCGCGGGCATGCCGACACGGGCAGCATGAACATGCTCGCGGGAGTTCTGGCGCTCTACCAGGGTGACCACCGGGGGTTGTACTACAACCCGTTCCTCTCGCGCCGCCCGACGGACGGCCCGTGGACGGTGCCGCTGGATGACGGGCTTGACCCGATGGCGCACACCGAACTCACGTTTGAAGGGGGCGGGCACGCGCGGTACGCGGGGGAGAGTTTCGCGGCGTACTGGTATGCCTATATGCAGTTGAGGGTGGCGGGCGAGACCCCGCCGCTTCGCGCGTTTTACTCTGCCGGGGACGGCGCGATGCTCGAACAGTGGGAACGCGGGCGTGAGTCGCTCTCGGAGGCGCTGTTCCCGGGTTCGTTCTATTACTCGCCGGTGTTCTTCCGCGATCAATCGCTCTACGGCGTCGGTGCGCGCTCGCTGACGACGGCGTGCCGCTCTGAACTGGGTCGGGCGATGCGCACGGACACGTGCCCCTCGCCGAGGTTTGAGCCCGCGCCGACGCGGCTTGACCAGGTATTGCACCCGGGGCAGAAGGTGCTGCTGTTTGCACGGGCGGACTTTGAACAGACTCGCCGGAATGAAACCCGGCCGGGCTCGATGGCTACGACCGCATCGCCGCCCGCGTGGAGCAACCCCGGCGCCCGGCCCCTGGTGCTCACGGCGGATGGGGCGGCGCGGCGGGTGCGCATCCTGGACCTTCGGCGGACGGCGGGGGCGGACGCGTTGGATGATCTTGTGCCGGTGGATCTGCTGGAGCCGCCGGATCTGCTGCCGCCGATGCCGCCCAACTCGTTTGTGTCGTGGGCGATGGGGAAGGATCGCGACGGGCTCTATCCGATGTATTTCGGGGCCACGCGGTATGGGGTGCGCGGGCGGGACATTGTGTACAACTGAATGTCGTGCCGGTCTGCGGGGCCGGGGCGCCCCGCGTGCTGAGCGGGGAGCGGCGCGGGTTTTACCGGGAGACCTTGGCCTTGCCGGCGGGTTTCAGTTCGCTGATGGTTTCGCCGGGCTGGATGGGCGCGCGCTCGACGGCCTCGCGGAGGAGGCGGCCGGGCTTGAACTTGACGACACGGCGCGTGGGCACTTCAACCTTGACGAGCGTTTTGGGGTTCTGGGCCTGCCGGCCCTTGCGCAGCCTGACCTCGAAGATGCCGAAGTCGCGGAACTCGATTCGTTTGCCTTTTTTGAGTTCGAGCACGAGTTGCTCGAGGAACTCCTGCACGAAGAGACGAACGTCCTGGCGCTTGAGGCCTGTGCGCTGGGAGAGGCGTTCGATCACTTCCTTCTTGGTTGAGGTTGTCGTCATGCTTCAAGCCCATCTCGCCGCGCCGCAGAGAACCACACGCATGGCGTGGTCCGGTGCGTCGGAACGTCGTCGTCGTGTTGGAACCCACCCGCCCCGCCACCATCACCTGCCCCGATTGAACCGACGGGGACTGACGTCTCTAGTCTATCGTGCGGAGGCCGTTGGCCAAAGCCTTTTCGCGCTAAAAGGCGAAAGTCACGCCCCCGTAAAGCCCCTGCCCAGAGCCCGAAAACTCGAAAGCGTCCTCGCCTTCACCGGATTCGACCCCCATGAATATCGCACGATACCCGATCTGAACCCCGACATTGGGGACGGGCCGCCACTGGCCCCCCACCACGATGTCGAAACCGTATGAACTGTTATCGCTCAAGCCCATGCCGCCGCCGCTCAACTCGACGATGACCGAAAAGTCGTTGTGGAAGTCGGCGGTGAGGCGGGTGCCGATGAGTGGGTGCACGGCCAACTCTTCGGCGCCGCTGGCGGTCTGGTCGATCACACCCGCCGAGGCGTCAACCTCGAAGACGCGAGCACCCGCCAGCGCGTCGAGCCGGAACCGCAGCGCGTGCCCGCCCTGTTCCAAGGGGTTGCGGCGGTGATCGACGAGGGTGTAGCCGGCCATCGCCTCGATGCCCCAGATATCCAGAGATGCGCGGAGCCGGTCGCCCTCGCTCCAGGTCGAGTTGCCCAGCGAACCGGCGGCGGAGGCGGTGGACTCCTGGTCGTTGGAATAGCCGAAGCCGCGCATCGAGACGAGCCAGTTGCCTCGGCGCAGTGTTGCCTCGGCGTATGGCGAGACGCGGGGTTCATCGAGGCCGAAAGCATCGCCGATATCGACGGGTCTGCCGCCACCGGGCGCACCGGGGAGGGTCAGATCGCCGCTCATGCCCACATACCAGATTCCGGGGTGAGCCTCGAGCGTCCATCGACGCTCGTGCGTCACGTCCGGAGCGGGTTCCTGCGCCATCGCGGCGGCGCCATAAAACGCGTGTGCCAGGAAGAGAACCGCGGAGCTGGCCCGCCATCTATCTGTTCGACGCATGCGACCTCCCGTGTCTGCCCGTCGGCGGCCATGGGGCACCAGCGGGGCATGGCGGAAGCATACCCCGGCTGCGCCTGCTACCTTCTGGCACTTTGCCCCCCCGATTGATTCTTGCCATCGAGACGAGCAACCCCTCCGCCTGGCGCGCCGACGGGCCGAGTGCGCCGGGGGTGGCCGTGGGTGTTGGCACGCAAGAGGGCGTGGAGACGCTGGCGGTGGAGGTGATCGAACCCGGCGCGGTGCATGATGATCAGTTGATGGTTGCTGTCGAGCGCGCGGTGAAACGTGCGGGGGGCGTTCCACGCGACGTGGCCCGGGTCGGGGTTTCGGCGGGCCCGGGGGGTTTCACGGCGGTGCGGATCGCGGTGGTAGCGGCGAAGATGATCGCGGAGGCGACGGGCGCTGACTGCGTGCCGGTGCCGACGGCGGATATTGTGGCGCGCCGGCGGCCGGAGGGTGTGCTTGGTGCCTTTGCGGTGGCGCTGGCCTCGAAAGGCAGCACGGCGTATGCGGTGTGTTATGGGGCCGATGGCGAGAGGCCGCGCGGGTGTGGGCTGATCGATGCCTCGGCGCTCGCCGGGCTGGGTATTGACCACCTGATCGGGGACCGCTATCTGCCCGAGGGGATTCGCGGCGAGGCGGCGCGTCTGGGGATCACGGTGAGCGAGCCGGAGTTTGACCCTGTGGCGTGCCTGGAACTGGCGGCGCGGATGCCCGCGGCGGATCCTGCCGACGTGCTGCCCATCTATCCGAGGGAGCCCGAGGCGGTGACGAAGTGGCGCACGCTTCACGGGCGATAACACGAGAACTGAGACTGCGCAGACTGCTCACTCTCTCTATTTTGTCAATGCAAAGGATTACAGAAGAAACCGTTGACGGCGGTTTGCGTTGATTGAGGTAAGTGAGTGAAGTTGGGGGATCTGTGCGTCGATGAACGACTCGGCGGGTCGGGCCGCGTGGCCTGTCTGGCCGGGAGCAACGACGCCCGCGAGCGCGTGCACGTTCTGTGCGGGGTGATCGCGTGAGACGGCAGCAGGAGCGTACCCGTGGGCGCGAGTGATCAATCACAGACCAACGGCGAGTATGCCACGAAGATGGTCTTTACCACCGGCGAGGCGGCGGAGATCTGCAACGTGAGTCAGCAGACGATCATCCGCTGCTTTGACGCGGGGCGGTTGCTTGGCTTTCGGGTGCCGGGGAGCAAGTTCCGTCGGATCCCGCGTGACGAGTTGCTGCGTTTCATGCGGTCGAACAACATCCCGGTGGACGTGCTGGAATCGCGGCAGCGGCGCGTTCTGATCGTTGATGACGACCACGCGGTGCTTGACGTGTACCGGCAGGCGTTTGCGCGGGACAACCGCTTTGAGGTGCGGACGGCGGACAACGGCTACGACGCGGGGGTGCTGACGGAGACCTTCCGCCCGCACCTGGTGGTGCTGGACTATCGCCTGCCGGACATCGCGGGCGACACGGTGTGCAAGCGCATCAAGGCCAACCCGCGCCTGAGCGACGTGCGCGTGCTGTGCGCCAGCGGCGCGGCCTCGCCGGAAGAGCAGCGGGCGATTCTGGATGCGGGCGCGGATGCCTTTGTGCAAAAACCCTTCGACATTGAGGCCTTGATGACAAACGTGTACACGTTGCTCTCGATGCCGGCGGGCACGAGCGAACAGAACGCCTGATTCAATCCGGCAGCGGCAAGGAACAGATGCGCCCGACGACAGGACCCATTCAGGTGCTTGCGCCGCGGCCGGCCCTTTCTGACGGCCGTCGCACGGAACTCATCGAGCGGGCGATCGATCAACTGCCCACGCTCTCGGTGGTGGCGACGCGGCTTTTGCAGATTTCGGGCGCGGACAGGGCCGACATGGCCGAAATCGTGCGGATGATCGAGAGCGACCCCGCGCTGTCGGCGCGGCTGGTGGGGCTGTGCCGCAGGGCGGACAAGGGCCTCGGGGACCGCATCACCACGGCGCGGCGGGCGGTGTTGATGCTGGGGTTTGACGCGGTGCGTTCGGCCGCGCTCTCGGTGAGTGTGTATGACGTTGTGCGCCGGAGCGCGGCGGAGCGGACGGACAGCACGGACCACCCGGCCTTCGACCGCGACGGGTTCTGGCGGCACTCGATCTGCGTGGCGTGCGCGTGCGAACTGATCGCGCAGACGCACCCGCGGCTTCGGCTTCAGCCGCAGGAGGCGTTTCTGTGCGGCCTGCTGCACGCCGTGGGCAAGATGGCGCTGGACCATGTGCTGCCCAGGGCGTATGACAATGTGGTGCGGCAGGCGATGCGACGCGGCTCGGCCGTGGCCCCGATCGAGCGGGCCATTCTGGGCGTTGACCACCTCACCGCCGGCCGGCGCATCGCGCAACACTGGTGCCTGCCCGACAGTGTGGTGAAGGTGCTCGGGGGGGACATGGAGCCTGAACCGCCGGAGGGGCCTGAAAGCGTGATCGTGCCCGTGTCGGCACGCACGGACGCGGTGACAAGCGTGGTGCGCGCTGCCAAGGCGTTGTGCCGCTGGCTGAACCTGGGCTGGGCGTGCGAGTTTGACGTGCCGCAGCACCCGGGCGTGGTGTGGCGGCAGGCGGGGCTGCTGCCGCAGGGGCCATCGCTGATCACCGAACAACTGATTGAATCTGTGGCGGATCGCTTCAAGATTCTGGGCCTGGCGGGCGACACGGCGGCGAAGGTGGCGCTTGACGCTGTGGAACAGGCCGCGACGACGATCTCAGAAACCAGAACGCAGATGCACGAGGTGGCCGTGCGGGGTGATCGCGTGGCGGCGGCGGCGGAATCGCTGGCGGCGCTGGGCGTGGCGATGGCGCGCGGCGGTGATGCGAAGCGCGCGGCGATGACGAGCATGCGGACGGTGCTGGGCACGCCGGGCGTGTGGCTGCTGTCGCGGGCGGACAGCGGTGAAGGCTGGATGGTGGAAGAAGGGGGCGATGGGCGTGCACAGAAGATCGCTGAACCGATGCCGCCCGGGGCGCACTCGGCGCTCGCGGCGGAGAGCGTGAAGCGGCCGGCGTCGGCGCTGAGTTGCCTGGTCGTCGGTTTGTCGCCGTGGCTCAAGGCGTGCATCCCGGCGGATGCGTCGCGTCTACGCGCCACTGTGCTGCTGTGGTCGCGCGAGGGTGAAGGCCCATGCGCGGTGGTGCTGACCGATGGCGAACCCGGCGCGGCGGTGCCGGCGGGCACGCTGCACGCGGCGTGTGCGCTATGGCGCGAGGCGCTTGTGGCATGTTATGAAGACGCGGGGCCGGGCTCGTCGCGGGCGCGGGGCACGGTCGCGAACAACACGCCGGTGGTGGTGACGCTGGCTTCGGCGGCGGGGGCGGCGGAAGAAGGGGCGCGCACGGTTGATCACGCGGTGACGGAGGTTCGCTCGCTGGTTGATCAGGTGCGGCGGGTCTCTGGCAGTGCACCGCCCTCGCCTGGGTGAGCGCGCGGCGGGAACGGCGGTTTGAAAGCCCAACCCCTGCTGAAGACCTGAAGCCGGAACACCGATCTTGAAGTGCCTTTCGAGGGCGCTACGGAGCAGGCATGACCCACACGGGCGGAACAGAACAGCACGACATACCCGAGCACGGCGGGGCGCAGGGACGCACCCCGCGCGTGCTCGTGATCTTGCCCGGCGCTGAGGGCACGGTGCCGGCGGGCCTTGTCTCGGCGCTGAACGACGCGGGCTTCGGCCTTGCGGGGTGCGTGGGGCCCGAGTGTGTGGCGGGCGTGACGACGCCGTTTGACCTTGCCCTGCTGCACTGCGACACCGAGGACGCGCCGGCGTGTGTGCTGGCCATTGAAGCGGCGCTCGGAGCGCGGCCGTGGGTTCACGCGCCGCTGAGCGACACCGACGGGAACCTGGCGAGGCTGCTGCTGCTGCGTGAGGCGCGTGCGCTGAGCGAACGCCGCAGAACATCGCGAGCCCTTTCGCGGGTTCGTGCGCAGCGGGCGACGCTGCTGGCGCAGACCGATGCCCTGACGGGGCAGATTCGCACGCTGTGCGAGGGGTTTGCCGACGCCGCGCGGGCATGGGCGACGGGGACAGAACTCGCCTCGCTGCGGGCGGAGTTCAACGCGCTTGTGCGGCAGGAACTTGAACTGGAGAGCCTGCTGCGGACGACACTTGAGTTTACGCTTCGGCGGGTAGGGCCGACGAACGGGGCGATCTTTCTGCCGTCTTCGTGCGGGGATTACTCGCTCGGGGCGTATATCAACTATGACTGCCCGAAGGAGACGGCGGAGACGCTGCTGGAGCAACTCGCGGGCGTGCTGGCGCCGGCGTGCGAGGGGCGGCGGGGCCTGACGCTGGCGGCGCGGGCGGCGGAACTGAACGTGCCGGGGCTTGAGGAGCAGTCGTGGCTGACAGACGCCGCGTTCGCGGTGCGGGCCTGCTGGCACGAGGACGAGTGCATCGCGGTGGTCGCGCTCTTCCGCGACCGCCGGACACCGTTTGCTGAATCGCAGCGTGCGGCGCTGACGGCCATCACCGATCTGTTCTGTGCGCAGCTTGCGCGGGTGATCCGCACGCACCATCGGCACAAGCCGGTGGAACAATGGGGCCCGGAGAACTGCTGAGGGTCGGCGTGTTCCCGGACGGAGGCGTGCGGGCAGGGGTGGCCCCTCCCCTTGGCGGGGCAGAAAACCCGCGATCACCGAGCGGAATTGTTGAGCGCGCCCGCGCGGGGGGCCGATTCCCCTTGTATGGCGATCACGGTGCCCAACATCGCCGCGGCGGCGGCGGCGGGAACGATGAACGCGGCCAATGCCGCGCACCGGAGCAGCGCGTCGCGTGATGCGACACAGCGTGCCGGGCCGCTGCGACGTGACGAGGATCAAGCCCTGTTCAGCGTTCAGCCCGACGCGGCCGTGCGTGGCCTTGCGGGCAACGAGCAGGAGGATGCGCGGGGTGATCACCAGGAGCACCCTTCGTACCGGCCCGATGGGCGGGGCGAGCCGCATGCCCCGGGCGAGCGCACGCCGATTGATCTTGAGGGGTGAGGCTCCATCAACGGCGGCCGCGAAGATCGTCCATCATCCGGTTGCGCCGGGCCAGTTCAGCGTCGAGATGAAATCGGATCGACTGCACACGGCTCTGGAATGAGAGTTCCCGCGATGTGATTTTGCCCTGAGCGTCGTAACGCCACTTCGACGTGTTGTCTCGCAGCAGTTCGGCCTCTTCGATCCCGCGGTCGACCAGCCGGATGAGCGATTCAGCGGCGAAAGCGCGGGGCATCGCTCCGTATCGCGCGGCCCACGAAAACGCGTCGGATCGTGCATCGGCAGGAACAAGTGACGAGGCTTCCTCGGTCGTGTTCCGCAGTCGCGTGGCGAGCGCCGCGAGCAACTCACGGGCCGCGGTGAGTTTCTCGGCTCGCGCGCGAAGGTCTCGGACTGTCTGGCGGGGTTGAGTGTTGAGTTCAGCAAGGACGGGTTCGATGCCGGCAAGCACTTCTTCGATCTGGCCGTCGATGTCCAGTCGCAGTTGTTCCAACTCGCCGCGAACGGCAGTGGGCGCGGCATCGGTCGACGGACGCGCTTCAGGCGCACGCCGCGAAGAACCGGAGGGCGAAGCATGCTGCGCCGGCTGAGTTGGCTCAGACGGCGCTGGGCGCACCGATGGAGCGGACGGGGCGAGAGGAAGGGGAGTTCGTGTCTGACCGGGCACGGGGCGAGGGCTGGCGGCGCCGTCCGGAGGAGTCTCCGGCCGTGTCGTGTTCTGCGAAAACATGTTGCGGGCGGAGACTCCCTTCGGCAGCACGCCGGAGATCTGAAAGAGCCTGCCGCCGACGGCGAACACAAGCACGAGGCAGAATCCGAAGTTCGCCGCGGGCTCTGAACGCCGCACGGCAAGAAAGAGCAGCCAACCAAACCCCGTAGCGAGGAGTATCGGCACCACCATGAAGAGTGCGGCAACGCCCAGGTTCATCCCCGGCCGGTTCCAGTTCATCGCCATTTGAAGCGCCGCGACAATGAGAAAAATGGCGAGCAACAGCCAGGAGGCCTGCGTCATCGCGAATCCGCGGCGGCGTGGGCACAGAACAGCGAGGGAGCATGCTGGTGCACGAGGCGTGGGGCGCATGGATGATTGTTGCTTGCTGCCTCGAAGTGACAAGGCGGCCTGCGTTCCGGCTCTCGGGGGGTCGGCGTGCGGCTCGGATGGGCCATAGCCTTGTGGATGTTCGCCAGACGCGTCGCCGTTCTGCTGTTCGTGTCGCTCCCCCTGATTGCGATGTTGGGCGGGTGCGCCGCGTCGCGGTATGATCAACTGCGCAGCAAGTCGGCGAAGATCGACACCGCGCTGACGCGCGAGCGGGACAGGGCCGTGGCGCTGCCGGCGGAATCGCCGGTGCGTGCCCAGCGCATCGAACATCTTTCGAGACTGCGGAACGAACTCTCGGCGGTGAACCTGGGCCTGACGGGGGTTCGGCGCGCGATGCCCGACGACATGCGCGATGTGGCGTACGACGTTCTGGAACAGGCGTACGACACGATCAACTGGAACATTCCGCTGGGGCCGGGGGACGCGCTGAAGCCGATGCCGAGCCAGTTCAGCGGCGGCGTGCTGAAGTTGAAGTAGGGTGCGGGCAGATCGCGGGCTTCGGGCGGGCGGACAACAGAACAGGAGCAAGGCGATGACGAATCCGAAGAAGATATCTCTGGGCGAGATCGTGGCGGGCGATGTCATGCTCAAGACGGGCATCACGCACGCGTCGCACGTCGCCATCGCGGTTGGGCAGGCGATCACGAACTGGAGCGGGCAGGGATCGAGTGCGCTGACGGTGCACGGGGCGATCTATGCGGGGCTGGGCTCGGTGATTGAGTCGAGCGGGCCCGGCCTGCTCCACCAGCCGATTTCAAAGGCGGTGTGGCTGGTGTACCGGTACAGCAACGCGGACGTTGCTTCGATCGCGCTCGACGTGGCGAATACATATTACGCGATGTCGCGCAACGCCGGCAACTATACCGGCCAGGCCAAGGGCAACGCGCCCGCGTTCGGGGCGTATTCGACAACTCAGGCCGTCTCGAGCCTTGCGCGCCCCACGAACGTGAGCCCCTCGGGGGAGCGGGCGAGCAAGGCTATCTGGGATGGGGGCGCGAGGGAGAGTTTCTACTGCAGCAACTTTGTGGTGCGCTGCTACGAGGCCGCGGGCCAGACGGCGTCGCCGCCGCAGCGGCCGATCAACGCGGACTATCGCTCCGTATCGCCCAAGGAACTTCAGGCCAGGCTCAACGGCGATCCACGCTGGCGGCTGATCGGCGCGTATCCGGCGTGACTGTGACGGGCGGCGCGGTGCGCCCGGGAAGCGTGTGCGGAAACGCCTCGCAGCAGCGATGGGTATGATCTTTCTGCATGCAACGACTGAGCGGGAAGACAGCATTGATTACCGGGGCCGCGAGCGGCATCGGGCGTGCGTGCGCCGTGATGTTTGCCGGGCAGGGGGCGGCGGTGCTTGTGACTGATATCAACCTGCCCGGCGCGCGGGCGGTGGCGGCCGAGATCGGCCGGGCGGCCACGGCGCTGATGCTTGATGTGCGGGTTGAGGAAGATTGGTCGCGGGCCGTGGCGCGGGCAGTTGAAGCGCACCGGTATCTCGATGTGGTGGTGAACAACGCGGGGATTACCGGGTTTGTTCCGCCGATGGGCCCGCACGACCCCGAGCATGCATCGCTTGAGGCGTGGCGCGCGGTTCATGCGACAAACCTGGACGGTGTGTTTCTGGGGTGCAAGCACGCCATCGGCGCGATGAAGCCGCCGGGTGGGCGAGGCGGGTCGATCATCAATATTTCGTCGCGGTCTGGCCAGGTGGGAATCAGCCGCGCGGCGGCGTACGCCTCGAGCAAAGCCGGGGTGCGCAATCACAGCAAGACGGTGGCGCTGTACTGCGCGGAGATGGGGTACGGCATCCGGTGCAACTCGATCCACCCCGGGGCCATTCTCACGCCGATGTGGGAACCGCTGTTGGGCGAAACGCCCGAAGAGCGGGCCGCGGCGATCGCAGAGTTCACCGCGGAGGTGCCTCTGGGACGCATGGGCGCGCCGGAGGATGTAGCGGCGATGGCGCTCTATCTGGCGAGCGATGAGTCGCTGTATGTCACGGGATCAGAGTTCGTGATCGATGGCGGCATTCTGGCCGGGTCTGCGGCGGCGCCCAAGCGGGAGTGAACGACAGTGAAAACCGCGGTGTGCGAGCGCTGACTCGCGCGTCGGGTTTCGCCCGCGCTGTGCCGGGTGCTGTGCGCGGAGGCGCGTGGCTTCACCCTGCGTGTTGCGATGCTGCACGCCTTCGGTATGGGACAAGGTGAACCGCTCTCCGGGTGGCAGCCGGGGGCTGTGTCAGGCCCGACGGCGGCGCGCGGCGCCGAGAAGCCCGAGGGCCAGGAGTGACGCCGCGCCGGGCGCGGGCACCAGGCGCGTCGCGACGATCGACCCTGTGAGCCGGGTTTCGACGCCCGTTCCGTTGCCGAAGAGGATGAGTTGGGCATCGATAGGGATGATCAGGGTTTCGACCGGGCCGTCTGCGGAGAGTGACACCTGCGCGGCCGAGGTGTTTGCGCTGGTGATGCCGGCAAGGGAGAGGGCGTCGGTCTGGCTGCCGCTGAAGAAGGGGAAGATGCCGGCGCTCTGGCCTGTGTATGCCACGCTTCCGGCGAAGGGTGCGCCGTGCGTCGCCGCGCCGGTGGGCAGGTCGAGGGTGATATCGAACATGCGGTTGTTGGCCATGCCGTTGTTGGACCAGGTGGTGATGCCGTAGACATCGACAGCGCCCGGGCCCAGGGGAAGGAAGGGGCCGGCGGTGTTGGCCAGACCCGTGATGCTGCTGCCGCCGGCGAGGGTCAGGGTTGAGTCTGACAGGGTGCCGGAGATGGTGCCGCCGAACCGGGCGAGGAGGGACCCTTCGCCCTGGGGGGAAAAGCCGAAGACAGAGCCGTTGAAGTAGTACCGAACGGCCCCGCTGAGGGCGAGTTCGCTGCGGCTAGGATCTATCTGATAGGTCACGTGTGCGGCCTGGGCGGCGGCGGTCAGGGTGAATGCCGCGATCAGTCCCGACACGATGTTGTTGCAACGGTTCATGGTTTCTCTCTTCTACTTGGTGTTTCGCTGAAGTCTCTCACCTGCCGCGCGGCAGAGCGCGGGCCGACATCCTCTCTGCGATGCCCCGGGAGTGCGCGTGCAAGAAAAAGGCTCAGAATTGCGCGGCGAGAGGGATGCGGGGGTCGGCGCGTCCGAGAACGTGCTGCCCGGGAACGAACTCTTTGAGCGGCTGTACAGCCAACTGCGCGACCTGGCGGACCGGCAGATTCGCCACGAGAGGCCCGGCCTGACGCTTGGGCCCACGGCGCTGGTGCACGAGGCGTATCTGCGGCTGAGCACCGGCGGGCAGACGTGGCCCAGCGAGCGGTACTTCTATGCGGCGGCGGCCGAAGCCATGCGGCGGATTCTCATCGAGCGTGCGCGCCGTGTGAGCCGGCAGAAGCACGGCGGGGGGCGCAGCGCTCAGTCGCTCGACGGGGTGGAGGTCGGCGGAGCGCCGGCGGACCCCGAGTCGCTGCTGTCGCTGCACGAGGCTCTGGATGACCTGAGGGCGCACGACCCGGACTTGTGCGACCTGGTCATGCTGCGTTACTTCGGGGGGCTGACGGTTGAACAGATCGCGCCGCTGGTGGGGCGGTCGGAGCGGAGCGTGAAATATGACTGGGCCGCTGCACGCGCGTGGCTCATCCGTCGCATGAAGACCGGGGAGAAAGACACCCCGCCGAGATGAACGAGTCCACATCCATCCTTCAGCGGGTGAAGACCATCGTCGGGGAAGCGCTGGAACTCCCAGAGTCTGAGCGTGGCGGTTTTCTTGATGCGCGTTGCCATGACGATGAGAGGTTGCGGGCCGAGGCGGACTCGCTGCTGGCCGCGGCGGCCTCAACGGGTGCGCTGCTGCACCCCGACGCGGACGCATGGGTTGGCGCGTCGCGCGTGGGGTTCGCGGCGCCCGTGGCGGGTCGGCTGGGTGGGTTTGAGATCATCCGGCTCATCGCGCAGGGGCCCGCCAGCGCGGTGTATGAAGCCCGTCAGGCCAGGCCGGAGCGCACGGTGGCGCTGAAAGTGCTGCACGCGCTGCCGCTGCTGGGGCCAGACCCGAGGTTCTGGCTGGAGGCCGCGGCGGCGGCGCGGGTGGAGCACCCGAATGTGGTGCGCATCTATGAGGTGGGCGTGCTTGAGGCGGGGCCGGGGCATCGCGCACCGTACATCGCGATGGAACTGGTTGATGGGGTGGCGATCACCGCGTATGCACGCGGGCGCGGGCTGGGGGTGTGGGAGATTGTGTCGCTGCTGCTCAAAGTGGCCGCGGGGGTGGCCCGTGTTCATCAGTGCGGCGTGATACACCGAGATCTGAAGCCGTCGAACGTGCTTGTGGACGCGGGGGGCGAGCCCCGCGTGCTGGATTTCGGCATTGCGCGGCTGGTGAGCGGCCCCGACACGGACTGGCGGACGCAGGACGGGGTGATGCTGGGCACGCCGGGGTATATCAGCCCCGAGCAGGTCGAGCGTCCGGCAGAGGTTGACGTTCGTGCGGATGTCTGGGCGCTGGGCGCGATGGCCTATGAACTGCTGGCCGGGCGCGTGCCGTTTGACCCGCAAGAGAGTTCGGCGCTCGACGCGATGCGTCGCGTGGTGAACGAAGACCCCCCACCGCTGCGGCGGATCGCGCCGCACGTGCCGGCCGATCTTGAAGCGGTGGTGATGAAAGCGCTGGCGCGCGAGCCGCGCGATCGGTATGACTCGGTCCTGGCGTTTGCGGAAGATCTGGAGAACGCGCGGGCGTGCCTCCCGGTTCGTGCGCGGCGTGGGACGGTGCTGTATCGGGCGAGCGTCTTTGCGCGAAGGCGGGCCGCGGCGCTGCTTGTGGGGGCCGGGCTGCTTGCCGGCGTCATCGCCGTGGGCGCGGGGCAGGTTGCCTCGTGGCGCGAAGCGGCGCGGGAGCGGGATCGCGCGGTCGCGGTGATCGAACTGCTGCGCGGGATGATCTCGTCGGCCGATCCGAACTTCGGGCACCGTGACGTGCTGATGCGCGATGCGCTGGCGGGCGTCGAGGCGCGTCTGGACGCGGGGCTTTCAGATCATCCGTTGACGCTGGCGGATGTGCGTTCGCTCATGGGGCGGCTGTGCTTTGCGCTGGCCGAGTATGAGCGGTCGCGGGCGCATCTTGAGGGCGCCATCGCGCTGCGCATGTCGGCGGGCGCGGGTGAAACGCCGGAGGCGGTGTCTGATGCCGCCGCGCTGGCGCAGACCTTGCGGTGGCTCTATGAGCCGCTGGCGGCGGAGAAGATCGCGGCCGGTGCGCGAGACACCGGGGTGAAAAGGTTGGGTGCGCGGCACCCTGCCACGCTCGACGCCCGCGAGGCGCTTGCGGGGTGCTGGCACGATCTTCGCCGCACGGAAGTGGCGCTGCAAGAATACACGGCTGTGCTGGCCGCGCGGGAGAATATTCAGGGGCCGGCCGGCGAGGGCACGCTGGCGTGCCGCGCGAACCGGGCCTCGCTTCTGTCGGACATGGGGCGGTATGAACAGAGCGAGGCGGAACTGCGTGAGATTCTTCGGCTGCGGGCGGAGTTGAACCCGGGCTCGCTCGAATCGCTGACGGCCCGGACGAATCTGGCCGGTGTAGTCGCTGAGCAGGGCAGGCTGGAAGAGGCTGTGTCGCTGCTGCGCGAGACGCTCTCGGGTGCGGGCGCGGCGCTTGGCCCCACCCACCCGACCACGCTCGTCGCGAGCGGGAACCTCATCGAGTTTCTGCGTCGGATGGGGCACGAGGATCGGGCGATGGCCCTGGCGGAGGAGCAGTTTGAGCATTGCCTGCGCCACCTCGGGTGGTCTCACGACCTGACGGCCAACGCGCTCAGCGGGTATGTGTCGTCGCTCATCCGGGCGGGTGAGGCGGCACGGGCGCTGGGGTTGACAACACGTGCCGTGGTCGAGTGCGGCAGAACCCTGCCGCCCGAGAACGCCGTTCGCGTCCGGGCGTCTTCGATGCACGCCGCGGCCCTGGCGGCGGCGGGGAGGTTTGAAGAGGCGGAGACCGTATACCGCGAGGCGGTGAACGGTCTGGGAATGTCGCTGGGGCCGCCGCACCGGCAGACGCTGACGACGCGCAACAACATGGCGGTCGCGATGATCGACGCGGGCGAGGCGGCGCGGGCGCGGGCAGAACTGCGTGCGGTGCTCGATGCGGTGCGTGAGCAGGGCTACGCCGAGATGGAGGGTGTGGTGCAGCGCAACCTGGGCCGCGCGCTGCTCGAATCGGGTGATCTGGCGGGGGCTGGGGTTGAACTCGCTGGGGCTCGCGACCTGAGCCTGAGCAGGCAGGAATCGGGCAACGCGGCCGTGTGCGAGGAACTGCTGACGCGGTGGCGAGCCTTGCATAGGGTGACGACGAGCCGCGTGGAGCCGTTGCCGGCGCTGAGCGCGCTCTTCCGTGCAGAGGCTCGCTGGAGGGGCGGCGACTGCGCATCGACCGTGGACCTGGGCCACGAGCGCACGCTGTGGCTGATGGGGGACAGTTTCATCGCGCCGGAGGGCGGCGCGTCGCGCGCGGGTTCGCGGATGATCAGGAACTCGATCGCGGTTCAGACCGGGCACGACCCATCGCGGGCGCAGATGCGGTTCTATTGGCGGACAGGAACCGACGGGGCCCCGGGCGATTTCTTTCCTTTCGGGGGTGATCGCTGGCTCTGGCCGGGATCGGGCGTGCGCGTGGGAGAGGTGCTTCTGCTGTTTCTCATCGAGGTCAAGGCGGTCAGCGGCGGGCTGGGCTTTGAGACGGCGGGCTCGCACGCGGTGCTGATCGAGAACCCCGACGACGACCCGTTGTCGTGGCGGTCGCGCGTGGTCGATGTGCCGGCGAACCCCTGGGGGATTGCCGTTGGCTTTGGCGCGCTGGTTGTAGAGGGCGAGATGCTCGTGTCGCTCAGCCCGCGTGAGCCGGGCGACAAAGCGGTCTTCGCGCTGCGCTGGCCGCTGGCGCGCGCGGCGGCGGGTGATCTGGCGTTGCCGCAATGGTGGACCGGGGCGGGGTGGAGCGAACGTGTGGAAGAGGCAGGGCCCCGGCCGCTGTGGCGCCACGGGCAGACAGAGTTCTCGGTGCACTTTGATGCCGCGCTGGGGCAGTACATCGCGGTGAGCGTGGATGGATTCGGCTCGACGAACATCATCGCGCGGGTTGGCGCGGGGTTGACGGGCCCGTGGTCGTCGCCGGTGGTGCTCACGCGTCCGCCCGAGTCTTCTCGGCGGGGCGTGCTGGTGTACTCGGCGAAGGCGCACGCGCACCTGGGGGGCGGGCGGGGTGGATGGGTGATCACGTACGCCAGCAACACGCTGGACTTCGGCGCGCTGGTGGCGGATGAGACGCTGTATTACCCGCACTGTGTGCTGGTGCAACCGCTGACCGCAGACGAAGCCCCCGTGTGGCCGCCCCCGCGGTGAGGCATCTACTACTCTGTGGGCATGGCTCACGGGCAGGAGGTTTTCTCGACTATTGCGCTGACGATGCTTGTCGCTACGGCGATCGGCGCGGTGGCCGTTCGTCTCAGGCAACCGCTCATCGTGGCGTTCATCGCGGTGGGCGTGCTGGTGGGGCCGGCGGTGCTGGGGTGGGTTCGCTACGAGGGTGCGCTCGAACTGCTCGCCTCGATCGGGGTGTCGGTGCTTCTCTTTCTTGTCGGGCTCAAACTGGATATCGCGGTGATCCGCAGCATGGGCCCCGTGGCCCTGGCCACCGGGCTCGGGCAGGTTGCGTTCACGTCGATCGTGGGCTTTGTGCTGTGCCTGCTGCTGGGCATGAACACGATCACGTCGGTCTATGTCGCGGTGGCCCTGACATTCTCGAGCACGATCATCATCGTCAAACTGCTTTCTGACAAGCGGGAGATCGACTCGCTGCATGGGCGCATCGCGGTTGGGTTTCTGATTGTTCAGGACATCGCGGTGATCCTGGCGATGATCGCGCTCTCTGCCATCGGCCCTGCGCGTGGCGAGGGTGGGGCCCGGCCCGACCTGCTGCTGAGCGCGGGGCAGATTGTCTTGAAGGGGCTCGGGCTGCTGGCGGGCGTTGGCCTGATGATGCGCTTTGTGCTGCCGGGGCTCGTGCACCTTGTCGCTCGCTCGCAGGAACTGCTGATTCTCTTTGCCACGGCGTGGGCGGTCGGGCTGGCCGCCGCGGGGGAGTATCTGGGCTTCAGCCGCGAGGTTGGCGCGTTTCTGGCGGGTGTGTCGCTGGCGTCGACGCCCTACCGCGACGCCATCGGGGGGCGGCTTGTCAGCCTTCGCGACTTTCTGCTGCTCTTTTTCTTTCTGAGCCTGGGGGCTTCGCTCGATCTTGATCGGATCGGCGCTCAGGTTGGCCCTGCGGTCGTGCTCTCGGTCTTTGTGCTGGTGGGCAACCCGCTCATTGTCATGGCCATCATGGGCTGGATGGGTTACCGCCGGCGGACGGGGTTTCTCGCGGGGCTGACCGTCGCTCAGATCAGCGAGTTTTCGCTGATCCTGAGCGCCCTTGGGGTGTCGCTGGGCCATATCGGCCCCGATGCGGTGGGCGTGGTCACTCTGGTCGGGCTGATCACGATCGGTCTTTCGACATACATGATCCTCTGGTCGCACCCACTCTATGACCGGCTCGCCCCGTTCCTGTCGTTCTTTGAGCGCCGAGTGCCCTACCGCGAGCAGACGCACACCGAGGGGCCGGCCCATCGCTTTGATGCGGTTGTCTTCGGGCTTGGACGATATGGAGAACGGCTGGCGCGCGGGTTGATCACGCGGCACCTGCGTGTGCTCGCGGTGGATTTCGACCCGCGCGTGGTCGCCGCGTGGCGCGCGGACAAGGGCGAAGCGCAGTATGGCGACGCCGAGGATCCCGAGTTTCCCTCGTCGCTGCCTTTGGCGGATGTCGGCTGGATCATCGGCACAATGCCAGACCGTCACACGGGCCTGGCCCTGCTTCACCACCTTCGCGCGGCCGGGTACACCGGGGGCATCGCCCTGTGTGCCCACACGGCGCACGATGCGAAGATTCTTGCGGAGCACGGGGCCGACCTGGTTCTTCAGCCGTTTTCGGATGCCGCGAGCGCCGGGGTCGATCGGCTGGAAACCGCGATCACCACCCGAAAGCCGCACGGGCCCGGGGAAGCGGCCTGAGTGCCGACGAGGCCGGCCGCGGCGCACCACGGGCGGGCGCGGCGGTGGCGCGTGCTGTGGCGCAAGGCCATCAGGCCCCGGCGAGCGAGACCTGGAGCAGGAACGCCGCGGTGCCCTGGGCGGAGACCGCGTGTTTGACGTTGGGCGCGAGCAGCACGATCTGGCCGCATCGGAGGCGGCGGGTGGCGTTGTCGGCCGTTACGGTGATCTCACCCTCGATGGGCTGGATGGTGACGGTTCCCGCGGCCTTGTGCTCGGGCAGCCCGGCGCCGGCATCGAGCACGAAAAGCGCCACGGTGCGGCCGTGGCCCTTGAAGAGCGCTTTCTGACGTTGACCGTGCTTGGCCGGGCCCTCCTGGCGGAGCGCGGCGATCTCGGCGGGCAGATCGAAGACCAGCGAGGCGGCATCGAAGCGGTCATCGGGCGGGGTGCGTAGTCGTTCATCGTTCATGGCTGACCTCCCGTGGGTGATGGGGCGTTGTGCGGCGTGCCGGCGCGCTTGCCGGACGAGCGGATATCGAGCAGGAGCGGCGTGTATGCGAAGAGGTAAACGATAAACGCGAGGGCCCAGGCGCTGCCCGCCGCGATCATGGCGGGGTAGGACATCGCGGGGATGAGCGAAGCGGCGATGCGCAGGCCCGCGGCCAGCAGAATCAGCACAAACGCGGTGACTTCCGCCCATCCTGCACGCACCTGTCGGCCCGAGTGACCCAGGGCGGTGCGCGTGATCATGCCGATGATCAGGCCTCCCATCGAACCGACGGCCAGCGCGTGGATGGCGGCGGAACGGGGCACAAGGCCCATCGCCGCAATGCCCAGCAGCCCGAGCCCGATGGGGATGAACCAGTACGCGGCGTGGAGAATCCAGAGCATCGGCCGGGCGCGCGTGGCCCAGGGGTTCCAGCCTGCGGCCTGGGCCGCGATGCAGACCGCGGCGGCCATCGCTGTTGAGGCGGTGAAAACGGCATGAAGGCCGGCGATGTCGGCGATGAAGGCCAAGGCGGCGAGCACGAACGCGGCGCGGTGCAACGGCGCGGGCCGGTGCTGCCTGACGCCGGGGATGGCGTTGGCCGTGAAGCCCGGCACCACGCGGCCGCCGATGATCATCTGGATGAGCACGACAAGAAAGAGGCCGAGTTCGACGGGCACGATGGGCGGCACGGCCAATATGCCGTGCATGGCCGCGTGGAAGGCGATGTTTGCGGTGGCCAGCGCGGAAAGCACGCCGACGAGGGGCATGCTGCTGAGGCTGCGGGCCCTGATGAACTTGTGCGCGAGCACGCCGGCGACCACCACGAGCAGTGAGGAATCAAGCACCGCCGTGGCCGGGCCGTAGGCGGCGTACATGCCCACGCGCCCGCCGACCCAGAGTGCGAAGAGGAGTGCCAGCGCCCCGCCCGCGGGGAGGGGAAGGCCCGTCCAGTTTCTGGCGGCGGTGAAGAGAAAGCCGACGATGATCGCGCCGGCGAACCCGAAGACCATCTCGTGCATGTGCCAGGAGAGTGACGGAAGAGACGGTGTGAAGGCCTGTTGATACCACATGCCCAGCCACAGCGGCACCGCGAGCGCGGCGAGCAACGCGCCGCCCAGATAAAACGGACGGAACGCGTCGTGCAGTAAGGCCCAGGAGGCTTTTCCGGAGGGCGCTGTGTGCCTGGCAGAGATGCTGGGCGCGGGGATGAAGGCGCCGGGCGGCGCGGTGTGCGGACGTGGCTGGCTCATGAGATCGCTCCGGCGCGGCGTGTGCTGCGGCATTGTCGCCGGCACGGCGCGGGGCTTGCTGGGGCGTTGAACGGGCTGATCATGATGCACGCATGGATCGGCATATCTGGATAATGGTATCCATATATTGTCGCGCACGCCAGCCCCGCGGCGGGCAGATCAGAGCGGCCAGGCATAGAAGGGGACGAGAGACGAGGGCGCCGCGTGATCGCCCGTCTGCCCGTCGGTGTGAGGGGGGAGTTCAATAAAGCCGTCGCTGATCGCGGCAGACACCTTGTCGCCCGACCCGCGGGTGTCGATGAGGTGTGCCAGCGGCGCGCGTGTGTCGCCGGGTGCGAGACGAACGGGGCGGTGCCACCAGAGGCCAAGCCGCTGTCCATCGTCGTGTGCGAGGCGCACCATGCCGGGCAGCAAGCGCGGCGGTGTGCGCGACGCGCCCGCGAAGGCCGCCAGCACCGGCAGCACGATGCGCGTGCATGTCACCATCGCCGAGACGGGGTTGCCGGGCAGGCCGAAGATTGGAACAGACCCATTGAGCGTGGCGGCCAGCATGGGCTTGCCGGGGCGCTGCGGCAAGCCGTGAAAGATCACGGCGGCGCCCAGCGTGTCGAGTGCCGCGCGCACGGGGTCGCGGTGACCCATCGAAACACCGCCGGAGAGGACGATGGCCTGGGCGTTCAACGGGCCGTCGATCATGCCGCGCAGCAGCGAAGCGAGGTCGGCGGCGTCGCCGATGTGCGTGGTGTGCACGAGGTTGATCCAGGCCTGCGCCCGGAGCATGGCGCCCACCGCGACCGCGTTGGCGTTGCGGATTTCGTAGGGCCCTGGCGCGGCGTGGGGCGGCACGAGTTCGTCCCCGGTTGTGATGAGGGCCACGCGCAGCGGGGAATAGACGGATGGTGAAACGCACCCCACCGCCGCGAGCGCGCCGAGGGACGAGGCCGAGAGGAGGCTGCCGTGCGAGAGGAGAAGATCGCCGCGGAGCGCGTTCTCTCCGCGGCGGCGCACGTGATCGCCGGCTTTGACGCGCTGGGCGACATCGAGCGAGAGCGTGATGGAACCCACACCGGCGGGCGATGAGTCTGCGTGCTCGGTGAGGTCTTCGCGCTTGATCACGGCGTCTGCGGTGGGCGGGACGGGGGAGCCGGTGGCGATGCGCAGCGCCCGCGGGTGAGGATTGGGCGCGGGGAGTTCGGGTGGGGCGGTTCCGATGCGGCATTCGCCCGCGACGGCGAGTGTGATCGAGGGCTCGCCGCGCGCGAGCGCCGCGGCGGCGGCCGCGCGCAGATCAGCGGCACGCACCGCGTATCCGTCCATGGAGGAGGCATCAAAGGCGGGGCTGTCGCGGTCGCACACCACAGGCTCGCCGAGGATTCGCCCCAGGGCGGCGGCGAGGGGCACAGACTCGGGAGAACGTGTTGCAGGTGAGGGCGAGAGCCGCGCGATGAGACCGGCGGCAGCCGCCGCGGGGGAATCGAACGCGAACTGTTGCCCTCGAAACCCCATGAAACCTCCGTGGGTGTGAGCCCAGGCCCAACCGTACACAGGCATCCTGCGCAGGGCCGGCGATCAGAAGAAGAGCAGTTTGGCGCCGGCGATGAGCAGGACCGCGGCGAGCGTGACGTTGAGCGCGCGGGGTGTGGCGCGTCTGCTGCCAAGCGTGGCGCCGATCAACCCGCCAACCATGGCGCACGCGGCCAGGGGCAGAAGCCAACCCTGCGGACGCCAACCATCCGCGGCGAGCCCCGCCACGCCGGCGACGGAGTTGACAAGAATGAAGAGGGAGGCCGTGGCCGCCGTGCGCTTGGGGTCTGCCCAGCGCAGCAGCAGAAGAACCGGGCTGAGAAAGATGCCCCCGCCGGTGCCGGTGAGCCCTGCGATAAAGCCCAGCCCCGCGCCGACCGCCAGCATCACCGGGGTGTTGGGCGGCTGTGGTTCGCGCGGCGTCACGGGCCGCCGCCAGGCGACCCACGCCATGCGAAGGGCCGAGAAGACGAGAACAAATCCGATGGCGGCCTTGAGCGCCTGCGCGGGGAGGTGGATCATGCCGCCCAGGAACGCCGCGGGGATTGATGCCGCGGCGAAGGGCCAGAAGAGGGGCCACGAGAAGTGCCCGGCCCGCGCGAACTGCACGAAGGCGATGGCGGCGACGAGGATATTGATCGAGAGCGCTGTGGGCCGCATGACCGCGGCCTCGATGCTGAGAAAGGCCATGACGGCGAGGTAGCCCGAGGCCCCGGCGTGCCCCACCGCGGCGTAGAGAGCACCGACGACAAGAAACAGAGCGGCGATGATGGGCAGCACGTCCGCGGGCATGGTTCAAGCGTACCGCTGTGGCGTGTGTGCCGGCGGGCGACAACAGGGACCACTAAACTGTGGGCGGCACAGGCGTCGCGTCTGTGCGATCCCGCAGCGTTTCTCGATGCGAACCGGCTCTCGCTCGGGTCGGACTTGGTTTGTTCAGGGGTCCCAACAGCCTTGCGGGCACGAGCGTGCCTTCGAGGGCGGATGGGGAGGGGATCAATCTTCGGCGCGCTGAAACTGCTCGTGCGCCCACGCCCACGCCGCGACGGTTCGCGGAAAGCCGACGGTGTTCATACATTGGAACAAATGGCCCAGAGCGTGCGGCGCAACAACGCGGCGAGCAGCGTGCGTGGCAGCATGGGCTGAAGGCTATCGCACCGCCCGGCGAAAGGAACGGGCGAGCAGAGGTGTGGGGCACAGCGGGCCATATCGCTGCCACATGGCGGATCGACCATCAGGTGCCTAAAACTTCGTCCACGACATGCACTGCAACGAACACACCATCCGTGAACTTCGCACCCTGAGCGACGACGATGTGACGGGCCTCACCGATGTTCTGCTGGACTGTGTCGGCGCCGGCGCCTCGGTTGGGTTCATGCACCCGCTCAGCCACGCGCGTGCCGAGCGGTTCTGGCGGCAGATCGCGGCGGATGTCGCCGGCGGAAGGCGTGCGATCGTCGTCGCCGAAGATGCTCGGGGCGTGTGCGGCACCGTTCAACTCATGCTTGACATGCCCGAGAACCAGCCCCACAGGGCAGACCTGTGCAAGATGCTCGTTCACCAGCGCGCACGCCGCATGGGTCTGGGTGCTGCGCTGATGCACGCCGCCGAAGGCATGGCCCTGGCGCGCGGCCGCAGGCTGCTGGTGCTGGATGCCGTGACCGATGGCGACGCCGCGCGGCTGTATGCGAGGCTGGGTTGGTGCCGCGTGGGCGATGTGCCCGGGTTCGCGCTGATGCCGGATGGCGCGCCGTGCGGCACGACCTATTTTTACAAGTCGCTCGCGCCGTCGCCGCGGGCGGGCGGGAAATGATGGCGGTGGGTTCGGTGTCCCTCTCGCTTTCAGCGAAGCCTTGACCAGGACCGATTATCGGAGCCCCCTTCGGCTGACGCGAGGGCCGCGAACCGCCCTCTGCACGTCCCCGCGCGGCGGGCGAGCGAAAAAGCCTTGCGTGACGTGAAGGCTTCTGGTATCATGCTGCAAGTGCCCGGGCGTGTCGCCCTTGGCGCATGGCAAGGAGAGAGTGCATGTCCGAGAAGTCTTCTGCGCTGGCCGCTGCGTGTCTGTCTCTTGGTTTGGCCAACGCCTGGTCGCCAGAGGCCAAGGCCGACATGCCCATCGAGGTCTCGATCGACTCGGGCCTGCATGGCACAGTCACCAACGCGCTCATTCTTCTCTCGAACCCTGATTCGAGTTCCGGCATTCCCGGGTTCATCCTTTCAGACCCCGCGCTGGCCGGCGGGGTCATCGACCGCGGCCCTTGGCTCACGTACCTGTTCTTTACCGGCGTCCCGGAAGACAACTTCGGCACCGGCTACGCCATGCTGGGGCTGACGCAGATGACCGACGGCCGGCGCAGCGTCGTCGTGACCGGCAACAACCTCACCCATATGCACGGGTTGAGCTTTGAAGAAGCGTTCCCGGGTTTTTCCGAGGCCGACCTCATCGATGATCTGCTCTCGGGCGGGGGCGGCGGCGCGGCCTTCCTGCGCACGAACTTCGCCGTGCTCTTCACCCGGCACGGCGCAGAATCGAGCGCGGTTTCTTTCACCGCGGGCGCACCCTTCGGCTCGCTCACGCTCGATGTGGCCGTGGTGCCCGCGCCCGGCGCTGCGGCGCTGGTCTCCTTCGGCCTGCTCGGCGTGATGCGACGCCGCCGACACCAGTGAAACTCAGCGTCTGCATGATCGTGCGCAATGAAGAATCGCGCCTCGCCCGCGCGCTCGAGTCTGTGCGCGGCATCGCCGACGAGGTTGTCATCACCGATACCGGCTCGACCGACGGCACCATCGCCCTGGCCGAGCAACTGGGCGCCCGCGTCACTCGCTTTGAATGGTGCGACGACTTCGCCGCGGCTCGCAACGCCTGTGCCGCCGCGGCGCGGGGAGAGTGGGTGCTGTGGATCGACGGCGACGAGCGTCTGAAACCCGGCTGCGGCCCGTCGCTTCTGGCCGAACTTGCCGCCCCGGGCGTCATCGCGTATCAGATGCTGCGTGAAGAGTTTGACGCCGAGAGTGCGCCGGCGCCCGCCGGCGAGATGCACGTGATGCGTCTCTGGCGCCGCGACCTGCCCATCAGGTTTCAGGGCCGCATCCACGAGCACCCGACGCCGTGGCCGGTGGATCTTGCCCTGAAGACCGGCCGCCGCGTGCTGCTGTCGTCCGCACGCCTTCAACACTGGGGCTACACCCCCGAGCGCCTCCCCGAGAAGTGCCTGCGGGCTGTGCGCCTGTGCGAGATGGAACTGCGCGATCGGCCGGGCCAGTTGTACTACCTGATCGAACTGGCCCGCGGGCTGCTGCAGGTCAACACCCCGCAGGCCGTTGCCGCGGCGCGGGCCCCGCTGGACGAGGCAACGCGGATCATGCTCTCGCACCGCGATGCGCCACGAGCGCCGTTGCCCCTTGTCAGCGCGCTCATCGAGCAACTGCTCGCCATCCGCCACAGCATGCCCGTTGATGTCGACACGTTGCTCGAACTCGCCGCGAGGTGGTTCCCGCGAAGCGTGCCCCTATTGTGGGCCTCGGCGCGTGTCAGGTCTGAACGGGAGGAATGGCCGCAGGCCGAAGAACTGCTGCGCCGCCTGGAAGACGTGCTGCGCCGCGGCACGCACGACCGCTACGCCCCGTTCGACCCGCGCCTGCGCGAGGATGCACGCTTCAACCTCGGTGTGTGCCTGGTGCGGAGAGCCGCGCTGGACGAGGCCCAGGCCATCTTCACCGAACTGCTGAAAAGCCCGCGGCGCGGGGCCGACGCCCGCAGGAACCTCGATGCGATCCTAGCCTTGCGCGAACGATTCGGCGCGTAGAGGCGCGTGCAGGTGCGCGAAAGGCAACCCGCGACGCGCGTTGAAGACCAACGCTGTTTCACTCTCGCGCCAGGGCATCGAGCCAAGCGAGCAGTTGTGCCGCGGAGCGCTGCCCACGCAGCACCGCGAAGACCTTGCCTTCACGCAGCGCATAGGTCATTGGAATCCCGCGCGAACCCAGCATCGCATCGGCGAGTTCGGGGGAGCGGTCGACTTCGATGTGCGTGGGCAGAAAGCGGGCGTCGCCGAGGCGCGCGATGACGGCCCCGTCGTTGAGCGCATCGCGTTTGTACTGCTGGCACGGTGCGCAGCGGTCGGCCGTGGCGAAAGCAAGGACGATTCGATCTGATCCCGCCAGCGCGACGGCGGAATCGAGCCTTGGCGAATCCGCAAGGATCGGCGGCAGAGCCACAGTTTCGCGGGCCACGATGAAGCCTGTCGTGGGGTCATACTCATGGGCCACTGTCAGTCGATCCATCCATGCCTGGATCGCAGGGGGTGCGCTCAGCGGCTCATGGCCCGAGCCCGCAGCGGCCGCGCCCGTGGACGGCTGCGCTTGCTTCGAACAACCCGCGGCACAGATCGCCGCGGCACACAGATACAACGAGAGCAAAGCGGCGCGTGGAGTCATGGTGGTAATCATTCTGGCAATCGTTCACTGTCACCGGCCCCGACGAGGTTGATGCCTGGGCCACAAGGGCAACCCCCGGACGCCCTCGCTCGATACGTCCGCGTGTATTCGTGCCGCGCTGCGAGCCTGCGATGAGAGCATCTCTGCATCGCGGAGACGCCGGGAGCATCAAACCGTGCCTCGCGGCGCGATGGGCCTGCGAAGACGCGGCGCGAAGTAGTGCCGCGGGGGTGACAACGCGGCATCGTGGAAGCACACCAAAGCACAGTACGCTGCGCGTCTGCGCCCGGCAGGAATCGCCCCCGGCCCGGGCGAGGCATGGTTCAGCCTCACGAGGTCTTTATGTGCGCGGCGCACTGTTCTGATGGAACAGGAAGCCGCCACAACCCTGATGAACACCGCGGCCCCCGCGGAGCGCACACGATCACCGGAGGCGCACATACGTGTTGCGACCCGAGAATACAGTCGCCCGCGGGCACGACGCCGACTCCTGGGAACCACGGCCCGGCGACGGGATAGACACGAATCAACACGCGTGAGGTATATCTGATGGCTCTTTCACCCAAGGCACAAAGACTCGCCGCCAAGGTCAGCACGCCCGGCACAAAGATGGGCGACCTCAAGACGCTGGGCAAGGAGATCGGCAAAGACCACGGGCTCGCCATGGAGCTCTGGTCCACCGGCGCGTTGCACGCGCGGCTGCTCGCCACGCTCGTCTTTGACAAGAAACTTCTCACACAGGATGTTCTCGATCAACTCGTGGCCGACATGCGTTCGCACAGCGAGACCGAGCGCAACCAACTCTCAGAGTGGCTTCTGGCAAACCAGTTGATGAAAGACAAGAACCTGACAGCCCTCATCGGAACGTGGAGAGACAGCGCCTCGCACACGCTCCAACGCCTGTTCTGGTATTACCAGGCACGCCTGCGCTGGACCGGGCAGAAGCCCCCCGGCAACTCTGAGTCGCTGCTCGACGTGCTGGAGAAAGAGATGGCCAGCGCCGATCCCGAGGTGCAGTGGGCGATGAACTTCTGCGCGTGCCAGATCGCGCTGCACGAGGCCGCGCTGCGGCCCCGGTGCCTCGCGCTGGGCAAGAAACTGGGGCTTTACAAAGACGAGAAGGTACCCAAGAACTGCACGCCCTCGTACCTCCCCGAGTTTGTGCGGATTGAACTCGCGAAGCGGGAAGGGTGATCGGAGTGTCATGCACGGGCTGATGTCGAACAGAGTCATTCCACCTGCCCGAGATGCACTTTGACTATGTGCGCAACTTGACGCACGCTCTTTGGCCGCGCGGCCTCACGAAGGCGGCAGGAAGCACCGAGATCGCCGCCAAGCCGCCGAACTCGGTGGCACGGGTAGGGGAAGCAGGCATGTCGGTGCCAACAGCCACGAGCGCCGCCCCGCCGGCGGGATGTCCTCGTGATTCTACTTCACGCGGCTGTGAGAGTGAGCCACCGGCCCACGACGGCCGCGCGTGGGAGGCAGGCGGCGGCTAAGCCCGAGTCGCTCAGGCGTTGGCTGGCGCGACGCCGGGCTTCCGCAGCCACGCGAACCAGACCAACGCGACGAGCACGATGGGCCAGATGACCATCGCGACGGTGTTCATGGCGCTGGTGAACGTGAACCAACTGAACTTCCAGGGCAGCATGTGCTGGCCCCAGATCCCCAGCCACCAATGCCCCAGCGTTTCATGGAACACGATACCCGAGAAGAACTTGGCGACTTCGCGAGCACGAACTTGCATGGGAAACCTCTCTTGAGAATGAACCAGATCGCCTCAAGCGTCGTAAGGCCGGCTCACCCGAGGCACAGACCCCGCGCGGGGTTGTGTCAGTCGTCGTCTTCGTGCCGCCGGCGCTGTTCAAGATCGCCCCCCTCGCCGCGCTCGTTCTCGCCGAGCCGCAGGGCCGTGCCGAAAAGCGGGAGCGTTGTGGTCTGGGTCGCGGGGTCGTAGTTCCGCACCAGCCCCACTGCCCATCCACCGGCGATGATGAGAAAGAGCGCCGCGACAATCGGCTTCGAAGAGGTGATCGCGTTCGATGCCTCGGCACGCTTTCTGCCGTGGATCATGCTCGCCGTGATGTTCTCTCGATGGCGGATGGTATGGAACGCCACGCCCATCACGTGAACGACCACCACGCCCACGGTGGTCCACGCGAGGATCTCGTGCACCTCTTTCACGGCCTCGTTGCCCCGGCCCGTCATGAATCCGGTGACAGCGAGCGCGAGCACCAGGGCGAGCAGCGCAAAGATGGCGACCGAAGAGCCGGGGTTGTGCCCGATGTGACGCTTGCCGCCGCCGATGATCGCGCCCTTCATGTACTCAACGACCGCGCCCGGCCCGAAGATGAACGAGCCGAACCGGGCGTAGCGGGTGCCAACGATGCCCCAGACGATGCGGATGACGACCATGAGGGCAATCGTCAGGCCGATGATCCCGTGGTATGGGAAAAGCGGGCTGTGCTCACCCATACCCAGCGAGATGACGGCCGCGGCGATGAAGCCGGCCGAGAGCAGCCAGTGGAAGAGGCGGGTGGGCAAATCCCAGATCAGGACGGGGTTCATGATGCCTCTCCGCGGCGTGAACGCGGGCGCGATGCACCCGACAACAGGTGCCTCACCCACACATTCTAATTCCGGATTATCGTATCCCGTTTGCGCCGACGTTCCAGGACGCGCCGTCCTGCTGGGTGCCGAACGCGTCTCCATGCGCAGTCACTTCCGTAAGGAAAACCGCAACCCCCGGGCCTCGCGACATGGGGGTTTTTGACAAGAGGCGGGGGGTGGTGTGACACGTTCTCG
The DNA here is from genome assembly GCA_019636615.1 of Phycisphaeraceae bacterium. Classification (GTDB taxonomy): domain Bacteria; phylum Planctomycetota; class Phycisphaerae; order Phycisphaerales; family UBA1924; genus UBA2402. Next base: position 314,937 of record JAHBXF010000001.1, read on the forward strand.
CTCGAGACGCGGGAGAAGCGTTGCTGAACGGGTTCTTTCCGGCAAGACCACGGGCGGTCCGTGAGTTCAGGCGTCGAGAACGAGTTCGCGATGGGTTGCCGATGTCGTGACCGACCGACACCGCGTTTCCTAAAGTCATGCTTGAAATCCCTCGCGGATGGTGGGCTGGCTCGCCGGGGGGATGAGCCGCCCACGCCGGCATGATTGAGGTTCATGGCATGAAAACTCAGTACTACACCGCCGCGAGCCTCGATGGCTTCATCGCGACAGAGGATGACTCGCTCGCCTGGCTCTTCCAACTCGGCGACATGCCCGAGTCGACCTATCCGGACTTCATCTCCAGAGTGGGTGCGATCGCAATGGGCTCTACGACCTATCGCTGGATTCTGAACAACGCGGAGCAGGTGGCAGCGCAGACTGGATCGTCATGGCCGTACACGTGTCCGACGTGGGTCTTTACCTCTCGCCCGCACCCTGTGGTTCCCGGAGCAGACATCAGGTTCGCGAGTGGCGACGTGCGGGCGGTGTTTCCCGAGATGCGAAAGGCAGCCGGCGAACAGAATCTGTGGATCGTCGGCGGCGGTGATCTTGCAGGGCAGTTTGCCGATGCGGGATTGCTCAACGAACTGATCGTTCAGGTCGGCTCTGTCACGCTGGGCCGAGGAAGGCCGCTTCTGCCGCGCAGACTGCTCCCCCCTGTGCTGCACCTCACGAGTGTGAGCAGGTTGGGCCCCGAGATGGTCGAACTGCGGTACGACATTCGGGTCGATGCCCCGTAGTAGATCACCGGGACGCCAGATCGTCGGGTTGCCCCAGACGACAACCCCCGGGCCTTGCGACCCGGGGTTATGCGAAGTGAGGGCGGGGGGTGGTCTGCCAGCATGCGATTCGGAGATTCAGAATCACACCGCGGGGATGCGCACGTCCGAAAGGTGAAGGGGCGTCGCGGGTCAGGTCTGCCTTCAACTATCTTGCACAATGGCCCGAAGCCCATGGACCACGAAGCCGCCACCAATCTGATCAACGCCGCGCCCGCTGATTTGGAACACATCATGGCAGTCGATGCCTTCCTCACTCGCTGAGCGAAACCGCGGCAGTCGTTGGGCTACGGTTTGAGGTGGGACTGACTGTCGATCAGACCACGCAAGCACTCGGGATCTCTCCACGGTCCTCGGCTCGCGTGCAGACCTGCGCCCGGTCCGTGTAGTTCAAGTCCCTCGTCAACAACCCGTGAGATACAACCATGGCCGAGACGATCAAGCAAAGAGCCCAACGTGTCTTGATCGAGTTGGCCGACCTTCCGCCTGAAGCACAGGCCGCGGCGTTGCACACCGCGTGCGCGGGAAACGACACACTCCGCGCCGAGGTGCAGGCCCTGCTCGACGCCGAGGCGCGGTCCGGGGGCTTGTTGGGCAGCCCGACGGCCATTCGGGAGGACGACGTCACAATCGCGGCCGAGACACGTGCCAGCCATGGGGTTCCGATCCCTGCGCTGCTGCGAGAAGCACCGGGGTCGTGCATCGGCCCATACAAGCTTCTTCAGTTGATCGGCGAGGGCGGCTTCGGCAGTGTCTTCATGGCCGAGCAGGAGCAGCCCGTCCAGCGCAAGGTGGCGCTGAAGATCATCAAACTCGGCATGGACACGCGCCAGGTGGTGGCCCGCTTCGAGCAGGAGCGCCAAGCCCTGGCGATCCTGGACCATCCCAATATCGCCAAGGTGTTCGATGCGGGCGCCACCGAGACGGGGCGGCCGTTCTTTGTGATGGAACTGGTCAAGGGCGAGCCGCTCTCTGAGTACGCCGACAGGCACAACCTCTCCATCGAGGACCGGCTGGAACTCTTCGCGCAGGTCTGTCAGGCCGTGCAGCACGCCCACACCAAGGGCATCATCCACCGCGACCTCAAGCCCGGCAACGTGCTGGTGTCATCGCAGGATGGCAAGCCCATCGCCAAGGTGATCGACTTCGGCATCGCCAAGGCCACCGCGGCGCGGCTCACCGAGAAAACCGTCTTCACCGAGCACCGCCAGATCATCGGCACGCCCGAGTACATGAGCCCCGAGCAGGCCGAGGGCTCGCTGGACATCGACACGCGGACGGATGTCTACGCGCTGGGGGTGATGCTCTATGAACTGCTCACCGGTACCACACCCTTTGGCGGCAGTGAACTCCGTTCCGCGGCCTACGCCGAGATGCAGCGGATCATCCGCGAGGTCGAGCCGCCCAAGCCCAGCACGCGGCTGAGTCAGAACGCGGCGACGCTTGCGAGCGTGGCGGCGCGGCGGAAGACCGAGCCCAATCGACTCGGCTCGATCGTCCGCGGCGAGCTCGACTGGATCGTGATGAAGGCCCTTGAGAAGGACCGCCAGCGACGGTATGAGACGGCCAACGGGCTGGCCATGGACATCAAGCGCTACCTCAGCGGCGAGGCCGTGGTCGCCGCGCCGCCCAGCAACGCGTACCGGTTCAAGAAGTTCGTGAAGCGCAACAAGGGCCCGGTGGCGGCGGGGCTGGTCGTCAGTGCGGTGCTGGTGCTGGGGCTGATCGGCACCAGCGTGGGTCTGGTGAGGGCCGAGCGGGCCCGCGCGAGCGAGGCCGCGCAGCGTGTGCTCGCGGATGCCGCGCGGGCCGAAGCCGAGGTGCAGGAAGCCGAGGCCAAGAAGCAGGCCGAGATCGCCGAGGCGGTGGCGAAGTTCCAGACCGACATGCTGGCGGCGGTGGATCCCAACCAACTGCCCAAGGACCCGGTGACGGGCGAGCCAATCAAGGACGCCGTGACGGTGCTGCAGGCACTGCAGGCGGCGGTGAAGGTGCTCGACGAGGGCGGGAACGCCCTCAAGGACCAGCCGCTGGTCGAGGCCCGCGTGCGAGACACCATCGGCACCACGCTGCGGGAGCTGGGTCGCTACGACGAGGCCGAGCCGAACCTGCGAAGGTCGCTTGAGATCCGTCGCGCGTCCCTCCCCGCCGGGCACGCGGAAATCGCTCAGAGCCTGAACAACCTCGCGTTGCTCTTATATGTACAAGACAACAACGCCGGGGTACAAAACTGGCACGCCGAGGCCGAGTCGCTCTTTCGCCAATCGCTTGAGATCTACCGTGCGGCCCTTCCTGCGGGGCACCCGGACATCGCATTCGTCATGAACAACCTCGCGTTGCTCCTTTCATCCCAGAACAAGCTCGCCGAGGCCGAGCCGCTCTTCCGCGAGTCGCTTGAGATGCGACGCGCGGCCCACCCCGCCGGCCACCCGGACATCGCCATCAGCCTGAACAACCTCGCGTTGCTCCTGGATGCGCAGAACAAGCTCGCCGAGGCCGAGCCGCTCTACCGCGAAGCGTTGGCGATCCTCCGCGCGGCTCTCCCCGTCGGGCACCCCGACATCGCCTCCAATCTGGGCAATTTAGGGTCGCTCCTGCATGCTCAGAACAAGTTCGCTGAGGCCGAGCCGCTCTACCGAGAAGCGCTGGCGATCCGCCGCGCGTCCCTCCCCGCCGGGCACCCGGACATCGCCTACAGCCTGCACAGACTCGCAAATCTCTTGTACGCCCAGAACAAGCTCGCCGAGGCCGAGCCGCTCTTGCGCGAAGCACTGGCGATCCTCCGCGCAGCTCTCCCTGTCGGGCACACAAGCATCGCCTCCACTCTGAACAAATTCGCGCAACTCCTGCAGGCCCAGAACGAGTTTGCCGAGGCCGAGCTGTTCTTCCGCGAATCGCTGGCGATCATCCGCGCAGCTCTCCCCGACGGGCACCCACACATCGCCACTGTTCTGAACAACCTCGCGTCGCTCCTGCTGGACCAGAACAAGCTCGCCGAGGCCGAGCCGCTCTTTCGTGAAGCGCTGGCGATTTACCGCGCGACCAACCCCGCCGGGCACCCAAATATCGCCACCGGCCTGAGCAACTTCGCACGCGCGCAGCAGGCACTCGGTCAGACCGCTGAGGCCCGCGCGGGCTTCGATGAGGCCATCGCGATGCTGCACCAAGGCTCGCCCGACGGCTCACCGCTCCTCGCCCGCATCCTCTGGCGATCGGGCACCGCCCGGCTTGAGAACAAGGACTACGCCGCGGCTCTGGCCGAACTCGAAGAGGCGGTGGCGATGGGCGAGAAGGTGCTGCCCGCTGACCACGCGCACCTCAAGGAGTACCGCGAGACGCTGACCCAGTGCAAGGCGGCGATGGCGGAGCAGGGTCAGCCGGATGCAAAGTGAGAACTGGGACTGATCCCGCAACACTTCGGCCATCATGTTTGCAATTGCCACAACCCCCGGGCCTTGCGACCCGGGGGTTATGCGAATAGAGGACGGTGGGTGGTCTGACGACCTGCGTTTCAGAGATCCAGAGACAGGAGGAGCCGAGGTGATCCGCCGGCAGGGCCATGCCACGTGTGCGGGCAAGGGCGGTGATTGTCAATTGGGGGCAACGAAATGCTCCAGGACATCCGGCGATTGTGGCGCAGCAGGGAGTGCGGCATCGAGATGCGGTAGACTTTTTTTGTGCCAGGTCGCATCGGCCGCATCATGATTCGGGTCGCGCTCGGACTCGTGCTGGGTCTTATAACAACACTAGGGGTTGCGTGGGCGCGGCGTGGCGTGCGCGAACGTGGTCGACAAGCGAGGCGCCGCTGTATTGGTTCGATGCCAGCGGCACATGGCTGATGCGGTCGCACGTGGAAGTGAGCGTGACGCGGGTCTTGGTCGTTCCCGGCGGGGGTGTGCTCACGCCTGACCTCGTACCACAGGAATCGATCGCGACGGATCAGGAATTGCCGCAGGACCTGCGAGAGGCGGTGCGTGCGAGCGGGCCAGCGGGGCGGGAAGCGCTGATGGCGTGGCGCGTTGGCTGGCCGATGCGTGCGCTCTCATGCGTTCAATACTCGTGGCGCTCGACGAAGCACCATACGCGGCTACCTGGGCCACGTACGCCGATGGCCGAGGGTGGACTCGTTCTTGTGCGTTCGGGCGAGCCGCTGACAGTACTGCCACTGCGCCCCATCGCCGGCGGATTGATCGGGAACATGCTGGTGTATGGCGGGGTGTGGTTTGGAGCAATCTTGGGAGTAGGTGCGGCGGCGCGGCGGAAGCGGCGTGCGCTGGGGCTGTGCCCGGCGTGTCGATATGACCTGCGCGGGCGTCCGGACAGGGTGTGCCCCGAGTGCGGGATGGGCAATACCTGACATTCCGATTGCCAAGGTCCCTCTCGACGCAGCGCGCAAAATGGGCCCGCGCGCAAGATCGGGCAAAGCCTGATCGCCCCGGACTCGCCGCGACGTCAGGCCCGATCGGTTGCGCCAGAGAGTAGTTCGGTCAATGGTCTCGCGAGCGACTCCGGTAGTACTGAGATCGCGCGCCGTGTCGAGCTGCGATCCTACCATGCCTCAAGACGCCATGATGAAGAAGAGCATCAACGTTATTCTCGTGCTCGCCGTCGCCACCGGTGTCGTTGTCGGGGCTATCTACGCGTGGCGGCGGCTCCAGCCCCAGGGGACCTCGGCGGGGTTCATCTCGGGGAATGGGCGACTCGAAGCGACCGAAATCGATGTCTCCACCAAGCTGGCCGGCCGTATCGAGGAGATGCTGGTTGACGAGGGGGACTTCGTTGCGGCATCGCAGCCACTGGTCCGGATGCAGACCGATGTCTTGGTCGCCTCACGCGCCGAAGCGGTTGCGCAGCTGCAGCAGGCAAGACAGGGCGTCGCGACCGCGATTTCGCAGTTGGCGATGCGTGAAGCGGATCTTGCTGCATGTCAGGCTCTGATCGCTCAACGAGAGAGCGAGCTGAGCTACTCGCGGCGCAGGTTGGCGAGGTACGAGGCCGCGGGTGAAAAATCCGCGGTCGCCCTTCAAGAGATCGATGAGGAACGCACCCGGTCGCTGGTTGCGGAGGCAACCCTGACTGCGGCCCGGGCTCAGGCTACAGCCGCGCAGGCGGCGATCGAGGCGGCTCGGGCCGAGATTGCCGGGGCAGAAGCGACCGTCGCTGCTCGGGAGGCGACGGTGCAGCGGATCGAGGCGGACATCAAGGACAGCACGCTGGTGTCGCCTCGTGACGGCCGCGTGCAGTACCGGCTCGCCCAGCCCGGCGAGGTCCTCGCGGCGGGGGGAAAGGCTTTCAATGTTATCGATCTCAGCGATGTGTACATGACATTCTTCGTGCCCGAGCAGACCGCCGGCCGTGTCGCACTGGGCACCGAGGTGCGGCTCGTGCTTGACGCGGCCCCGCAGTACGTCATCCCCGCCGAGGTCTCGTTCATCGCCAGCACAGCGCAGTTCACACCCAAGACCGTCGAGACTGCGGAGGAACGACAGAAGCTCATGTTCCGGGTGCGGGCGCGCATCGCGCCGGACCTGTTGAAGAAGCACCTCCACCAGGTGAAGACTGGCGTCCCAGGCGTCGCGTGGATCAGGCTCGATCCGGCGACCCAGTGGCCGCAAGAACTCGCCATCAAGGTGCCGGAGTGACGCGTGGATCGGCACCCCCTTACCTCCATGGTCGCTCGGCTCCGCGGTGTGAACCTGCAGTATGGGCGGACTGCCGCGCTTTCGGATGTGAGCCTGGACATCCCTGCCGGAGCGATGGTGGGATTGATCGGGCCCGATGGCGTCGGGAAGTCCAGCCTGCTGTCCCTCATCGCCGGCGCCCGCCGCGTGCAACGGGGGACGGTCGAGGTGCTTGGCGGAGACATGGCCCGGGCGCGGCACCGACGGGACGTCTGCACTCGCATCGCGTATATGCCGCAGGGCCTCGGGAAGAACCTCTATCCCACGCTGTCCATCGAGGAGAACTTGCAGTTCTTCTCCCGGTTGTTCGGGCACAATGCGGCCGAAAGCCGCCGGCGCATCGATGACCTGACTCGAAGCACGGGACTCCACCAGTTCCTTGATCGGCCAGTCGGCAAGCTCTCCGGGGGCATGAAACAGAAGCTCGGGCTGTGCTGCGCGCTCATCCACGATCCCGATCTGCTCATCCTCGACGAGCCAACCACGGGCGTGGATCCCCTGGCGCGTCGGCAGTTCTGGGAGCTGATCGCTCGATTGCGCGCGGAACGCCCGGGCATGAGTGTGATCGTCGCGACGGCGTACATGGAGGAGGCCGAACAGTTCGAATGGCTGGTCGTGATGAACGACGGGAAGGTGCTGGCCACTGGCGCACCGGCAGATCTGCACCGGCAAACCGGCATGGGCTCGCTCGAGGCCGCGTTCATCGCGCTCCTGCCCGAGGAGAAGCGTCGGGAGCATACCGATGTGAAGCTCGTCCCCTTCGTAACCGCCGACGGCGATGAGATCGCCATCGAGTCACGGGGGCTCACCAAACGGTTCGGCGACTTCGTCGCGGTCGACCATGTCACCATGCGGATCCGCCGCGGCGAGATATTCGGTTTCATCGGCTCCAACGGTTGCGGCAAGACTACGACGATGAGGATGCTGACCGGGCTGTTGCCGCCGACCGAGGGAGAGGCCGCCCTCTTCGGGCACCCCGTCAACGCCCACGACATCGCGACCCGCCGGCGCGTCGGATACATGTCGCAGTCGTTCTCTCTCTACAAGGAACTCACCGTCCGTCAGAATCTGCTCCTCCACGCAAGGCTCTTCAGCGTGCCGAAGAAGGACATCCCGGGTCAGGTGACGGAAATAGCCGAGAGATTCGGGCTGAGCCGGGACATCGACGCACTCCCCGAGAGTTTGCCCCTGGGAGTACGGCAGCGGCTATCGCTCGCCGTGGCGATGGTGCATGGACCGGAACTGCTCATCCTCGACGAGCCCACGTCGGGGGTCGATCCGATCGCACGCGACTCCTTCTGGGCGTTGATGATCGAACTGTCGCGCCGCGACCGGGTGACGATCTTTGTCTCGACCCACTTCATGAACGAGGCCGAGCGCTGCGACCGCATCTCCTTCATGCACGCGGGCAAGGTGCTGGTGAGCGACGCGCCCGCAGAACTCAAGCGGAAGCGGCAAGTAACAACGCTGGAGGATGCGTTCATCGCGTACCTCGTCGACGCGGGCGCCGAATCCCCTGTCAAGACTGCGGCTGGCCCGGCCACGCGATCCGAGCCGCTGGTGGATCAGGCCGCGACCAGCGAGACCGCGGCTCGCCCCTCGCGACTCGGCGGTTTCAGCGTGCAACGCGCGCTGAGTTACTCGCTGCGCGAAGCGCTCGAGCTGCGCCGGGATCCTGTGCGCGGAGCGCTCGCGCTCGTCGGCTGCATCGTCCTGATGTTCGTGATCGGCTTTGGAATCACCATGGACGTGGAGAACCTGTCCTTTGCGGTGCTCGATCGCGACCAGACGGTGCTCAGCCGCGACTACGCCCTCAGTCTCTCCGGTTCTCGCTACTTCACCCAGCGTGCGCCGATCGCCGACTACGCCGAACTCGACCACCGCATGCGCACTGGAGAACTCTCGCTGGCGATCGAAATCCCGCCGAACTTCGGACGGGATCTTGAGCGGGGTGGTCCGGTGCAGATCGGCGCGTGGGCGGACGGAGCCATGCCGCAGCGTGCCGAAACCGTACGAGGATACGTGCAGGGGATGCACCAGCACTGGCTGGCTGAGCAGGCCCGAAGGCGCGGCATCGATCTCGCTTCCAACGCCACGGTGGAGTCTCGGTATCGGTACAACCCGGACGTTCGAAGCCTCCCGGCCATCGTGCCAGCCGTCGTGCCCCTGCTGCTCTTGATGATCCCCGCGATGCTCGCGACCCTCTCCGTGGTACGGGAGAAAGAGCTGGGCTCGATCATCAACTTCTATGTCACACCGACGACCCGCGCCGAGTTCCTGCTCGGCAAGCAGCTCCCGTATGTCGGCCTGGGGGTGGCGAACTTCCTGCTCATGAGCGTGCTCGCGGTCACTGTGTTCGGCGTAGCGATGAAGGGGAGCTTCCTCTCCCTCCTGCTCGCTTCCGTGCTGTTCATCGCGTTCGCGACGGGGTTCGGTCTGTTCGTGTCCACGTTTGTCCGCAGCCAGATCGCCGCGATGTTCGCGACCATGCTCGGGACCATCCTCCCCGCCGTGCAGTACGCCGGCCTGATCAATCCGGTCTCGTCGCTCCAGGGAGCGGGCGCCGTCATCGGCCGGCTCTACCCGGCGACACACATGATCACCGTGAGCCGCGGCGTGTTCAGCAAGGCGCTGGCCCTCGGTGATCTCCGCGATGCGGTCTGGGCGATCGCCCTCTCCGTCCCCGTCAGCTTCCTCGCCACGGTGCTCTTGCTGCGAAAGCAGGGCCGGTAAATGCGCCTCCACCCTCTCAAGGCCATCCTCCACCTCGGCGTCAAGGAGCTCCGGGGTCTTGCACGCGACCCGATGATGCTCTTCCTCATCGTGTTCACCTTCACGTTCTCGATCTACATCGCCGGGTCCGCGATGCCAGACACTCTCCACAATGCCCCGATCGCCATCGTGGACGAGGATCAATCGGCTCTGTCGGCGCGCATCACGGCGGCCCTGCAGCCTCCGTACTTCGCGCCGCCGTCACACGTCTGGCTCACGGAGGCGGACAAGGGCATGGACGCGGGCATGTACACGTTCGCCCTGAACATTCCGCCGAACTTCCAGCGGGACGTGCTGGCGGGAAAGAGCCCCTCGATCCAGCTCAACGTGGACGCGACGCGCATGAGCCAGGCCTTCACGGGGAACGGGCACATTCAGCAGATCGTCCTGAGCGAGGTCGATGAGTTCGTGCGGCACGTCCGGGGCGCGGGGGCCGCCCCCGTGGAGCTGGCCCTGCGCATGCGCTTCAACCCGAACCTCACCCAGTCGTGGTTCGGCTCGCTGATGGAGATCATCAACAACGTCACGATGTTGTCGATCGTCCTGACCGGGGCCGCGATCATCCGGGAGCGCGAGCATGGCACGATCGAACACCTGCTCGTCATGCCGGTGTCGCCCTTCCAGATCATGGTCGCGAAAGTCTGGTCGATGGGCGCGGTGGTCCTGGTCGGCGCGGCGCTGGCGCTGACGGTCATCGTCCAACGCGTTTTGCACGTGAGGGTGGACGGCTCGATCGCGCTGTGGCTGTGCGCGGCGGCGCTGCACCTGGGAGCGACCACCTCCATGGGGATCTTCATGGCGACGCTGGCACGGAGCATGCCCCAGTTCGGGCTGCTGCTCGTGCTCGCGATCATGCCGCTGCAACTGCTCTCGGGCGGCATGACGCCCCGGGAGAGCATGCCCGAGTTGGTGCGAACGATCATGCTCGCGGCGCCGACGACGCACTTTGTGTCGGCGAGCCAGGCCATCCTCTACCGCGGCGCGGGGCTCGGCGTCGTGTGGCCCCAGCTTCTGGCCGTCCTCGGAATCGGGGCTGTCTTCTTCGTGATCGCGCTCCGCCGCTTCCGAAGCACCTTAAGCCGGATGGCATGAATGGCGAGCTGATTCGCTGCGCAACTCCTCGCGCGGAGGCGGCCGATGTCGATTTGTCGTTTCGCATTGCGGGACGTAAGCCGGAAGGTGAAAATCGGGGTCGCGAACAATAAGTGGTCCTGGCGCTAGCGCAAAGGCCGATCAAGTAGCGGGGTCGCTTTGGGACCGTCGGAACTTCCCGGCCAGTCCGCGGCAACTTGCGGCGACATCGATCAGGGTCGTAGTTTGGGGCGCATTTCAGCGAAACGGCAAGGTGGGACAAGGTCTCCTGCCCAGAGACGATGGGGCGCGACCCACGCGTCAGGAACATCCGGCCGGGATGGGTTGACACGGTAGTTGCCCGCCATACCATCGGGGGCCAAACCGATCGTGGAGCGCCCTCAGAGTGAGTCACCTTCCTCCCTACGTGCCCGACCATCAGCGCCTGCGGGAACTCGCCGAGCGCGTCCCGGGGCTGCACCCCGATGATGTCATCGCGGCGGCGTTGCTCCGGGCCGTGGCGGCCGAACTGACGGCGCAGCTCCGGTTGAACCTGGACAGCTTCGGGATCAGCGAGGGGCGGTTGCGGGTGCTCGGCCACATCCTGTACGTCGGTGGCCCGGCCACGCATTCGCAGCTCGCGCTGGCCGCCGAGGTGACCAAGGGGACGGTCACGGGGCTGGTGGACGGACTCGAGCGAGACAAGTTGGTGCGTCGCTTTCCGAGCGCGGAGGACCGCCGCGTGTCGCTCATCGACCTGACCCCCGCCGGGAGACGCCTGCTCGACAAGATCCTGCCCGGGCATCTGCGCCGGCTTTCAGAGCTGATGCGGGGTCTCAGCCCGGCCGAGCAAAAGACACTGACGCGGCTGCTCGGGAAGGTCCGCTCCGGGCTCAATGCACCACTGGGCGCGGATGGCCGGGCGCCGCGGGAGAAAGCATGAGCCGTATGCCTCCACGAACCCTATTGGTGACGACGGTGCCGCTCACCGCGCTTCTGGCCGGTTGCCTCTCCGTGCCGGCGCCGCCCGACAACATTGCCGCGAGGCACGTGGGCACGCCCGGCGAGTTCGCGGAGCTCGCTGCCGGCGCGAACGCAACATCGACCGACGTCGGCGCGAGCTGGCTTTCCGACCTCGGGAACCCCACGCTCGAAGCACTCGTGCGCGAGGCCTGGGTCAACAACCCCGACCTCTACGTGACGGCGGCGCGGTTCGAGGAAGCGGCAGCCAATCTGCGCATTGTCGCCTCGTTCCTTTATCCGCAGGTCGCCGGCTCCGGCGGGGCTCGACATACGAACTTCGACGACGGGTCCACGGATGAGGACGAGTACTTCGCCGCCCTCCAGGTCTCGTGGGAGGCCGACCTCTGGGGCCGCCTGCGGGCTGATGAGTCGGCCGCGCACAGGGTGGCCGAGTCCGCGGGGCTGGACTTCGTTCAGGCGAGGCACTCCCTCGCGGCGGCTGTCGCGCAGGCGTATTTCGCGATCGTGATCGCCAAGCAGCAACTCGCGATCGACAGGTTGCTCCTGGAAGCCGAGAAGTTCACGGCCGTGACGACCAGCCAGCGCGTCGAAGCCGGGCTCCTGACCACCCTTGACAGAGACCTGGCCGAGTCCAGCGTTCGCCTCGCGGAGGCGGCCGTACGCAACGATCTCGCTGCCCTGCAGGAAGCTCGCCGGGCGCTGGAACTCCTGCTCGGACGGTACCCTTCGGCCGAACTCGATGCCGCCCCTGAGGTACTGCCGGGGATCTCGCCCGCTCCCTTTGCGGTGGGCGTTCCGGCCGAGTTGCTCGAACGCCGACCGGACGTTCGGAGCATTGAGCGGCTGGTCGATGCGGCGTACTACGACGTCCGCTCGGCGCGCGCTGCTCGGCTTCCTCGGCTGATCCTCACGGCCGACGCGAGGACCCTGATTGATCCGTCCGACTTCATTACCTCTGTCGCGGCCGACATCCTCGCTCCGCTCTTTCAAGGGGGACGATTGCAGGCTCAGGAAGCGGCGGCGAATGCCCGTCAGCGGCAGGCGATCGGGCAGTTCGCCTCCGTGGCGCTCCGCGCCTTTCGCGAGGTCGAGACGGCCCTTTCGAACGCACGCTTCCTCGAAGAACGCGAAAGGAGCCTCGCGGAGGCGAGCGAGCGCCTGCAACGGGCCAGCGAGGCGGCCATCAACCGCTACGACCAGGGCCTCATGACCATTCTCGACCTCCAGCAGATCCGCCGGCAGGACTACGACACGCGGTCGCTCCTGCTTGGCGTGCGTTTCGAGCAGATCCGACAGCGCCTGAACTTGTACCTGGCCCTTGGCGGCCCCCCCCTCCCTGACGGTGCGGCACCGCCCGTTCCCCTCAATGGCCAGTTCGCCGACCCCAACGACGCGCCGGTGAGCGGCGACCTCCACGTGGGCGTGCCGGTCGAGCCGAAGCCCGATCCAACCCGGAGAAGCGACAATGGCGGATGAGACCCCACGCCCCGAAGACCTCGGACCGCCCGCGCCGGCCGACGAGGCCGGCGGTAAAGAAACTCTCTTGCTGCGGCACGTCCTCTGGCGCGGCCTCATCGTCCTGGTGCTCCTCGGCATCCTCGGGTTCGCCGCCTTCTACCTGACGCGCGCCGGACATGGGCCGGCCCCGCGCTCCGCCCCGCCGCCGTCGGGCCCGCTGGCCGTGAACATCATCACCGTCGAGCCCAAGGACGTGCCGATCACCGTGGAATACCTGGGCCAGACGGAAGCGTCGGAGACCGTGCCGATCCGCGCCCGAGTAAACGGAGTCCTCATGGAACGAGGGTTCGAGGAGGGCCAACTCGTCACGGAGGGACAGGTGCTGTTCCGAATCGACCCCAAGCCATTCGAGGTAGCGCTGCGGCGGGCCGAGGCTGGTCTCCAGTCGGCACAAGCCGTGCTCACCCGCGCCCAGCGGCAGGTCCGCCGCTTCGAGGAGCTGGCGGCGCAGCAGCAGGCGGCAGCGAATGAACTCGAGCAAGCACAAGAGGCACTCGGGGTCGCGGCGGCCGCGGTTGAGACCCAGCGGGCCCTCATCGAGCAAGCAAAGCTCGACCTCGGTTACACGACGATCGCGGCTCCGATCACGGGCGTCATCGGCATGCGTCAACAGGATGTCGGCAGCTTTGTCGGCCCCGAGGCCGAGCCGCTTCTCGCGACCATGCGCAAGGTTGACCCTCTCTATGTGCGGTTCAGCGTAAGCGAACGCGACCTCCTGCGCTGGCAGCGGATGACCGAACAGGGAATGGTCGGTGATGTCGGCGTTGAAGACCTCACCGTGACCGTGGTCCTGCCCGACGGACGCGAGTTCCCGCACCCGGGCCGCATCAACTTCGTTGACGTGGCCGTGGATCCCTCGACCGGCACCGCGGTCGTCCGGTCCAGCGTGCCCAATCCGGACCGCGCCCTGCTCCCCGGCCAGTTCGTGCACGCACGGATCGGCGGGGTATCGCGTCTGGGGGCGCTCGCCGTGCCGCAGTCGGCGGTGCTCCAAACGCCCGCCGGGGCGTCGGTGTACGTCGCCGACGGCGGCGTCGCCCACATCCGGCCCGTGACCACGGGCGCATGGTCAAGCGGCGAGTGGATCATTGAGTCCGGCCTCCGCAGCGGAGACCGGGTCATCACCGATCATCTCGTCCAAGTTCGGCCGGGCACCCCCGTGGAAGCCGCGGTCTCGCCCGGGGCGCCCGGACCCATGAAATAGGAGCCGCGATTGTTCTCCAGATTCTTCATCGAGCGCCCGATCTTTGCCACCGTGCTGTCGCTGCTCATCCTCATCGCGGGAAGCGTGGCGATGGTCGTACTCCCGATTGCGAGATATCCGGAGATCACGCCGCCGACGATCCAGATCAACGCCACCTACCCCGGCGCGGACGCGGCGACGGCGGCGACGGCCGTGGCGGCGCCCATCGAGCAGCAGCTTTCGGGCATCGAGAACCTCATCTACTTCAGTTCCACGAGCGCCAACAACGGGTCCGTGACGATCACCGCCACCTTCGAGATCGGGACCGACCAGGATCTCGCGGCCGTCGAGGTTCAGAACCGGCTGAGCGTCGCGGAGCCGCAGCTACCCTCGGAGGTCGTGCGCAACGGGATCACGGTGCTCAAGAGCTCGACCAACATCCTCACGGTCGCCACGCTCCAGGCGGAGGAGGGGGCCGGCTACGACGACATCTACCTGAGCAACTACGCCACCATTAACCTGCTCGATTCGATCCGTCGGGCCGAGGGCGTCGGTGACGCCACGGTCTTCGGGGCCAAGGACTACTCGATGCGGGTCTGGCTGGATCCCGACAGTCTCGCGGCCAAGAACCTGACCGCCAGCGACGTGGTCGCGGCCCTGCGCGAGCAGAACGCCAACTTCCCGGCGGGCACGGTCGCGCAGCGCCCCACCGACCAACGGGTTGAACTGACCGTCCCGGTCCTGACCCGCGGTCAGTTGAGCGAGGTCCGCGAGTACGAGAACATCATCGTTCGCGCCGAGGAGGACGGGAGGATCGTGACGCTCGGGGATGTGGCCCGGGTGGAGCTCGGCAGCCGGAGCTACGACCTGTTCGGGCGGGCCAACGGGCGATCCACCACGCTGATGCTGGTCTACCTCCAGACGGGCGCCAACGCGCTGCAGACGATGGAGAACGTCCGCCACGTGCTCGAGGAGGCGTCCGCGAGCTTTCCCCAGGGCGTGCGCTACACGATCCCTTACGACACCACGGAGTTTATCAGCGCCTCGGTCGAGGAGGTGATCCACACCCTCCTGGAGGCCGTCGCGCTGGTCCTGCTCGTGGTCTTCCTGTTCCTGCAGAGCTGGCGGGCCACGCTAATCCCCCTGCTCGCGGTGCCTGTCGCGATCATCGGCACATTCGGCGGGATGCTCCTGCTGGGGTTCACGATCAACACGCTGACGCTCTTCGGCCTGGTGCTCGCCATCGGCATCGTGGTGGACGACGCGATCGTGGTCGTCGAGAACGTCGAGCGGATCATGGAGGAGGATGGGCTGAGCGCCCGCGCGGCGACGATCAAGGCAATGGACCAGATCAGCGGCGCGCTCATCGCCATCGTGCTGGTGCTGTCGGCGGTGTTCGTGCCCGTGACGTTCCTGGGAGGCCTGACCGGGCAGCTCTACAAGCAGTTCGCGGTGACGATCGCGTTGTCGGTCGCGATCAGCGGCCTGGTGGCGCTGACGCTCTCGCCGGCTCTGTGCGCCCTGCTCCTCAAGCCCCACCACGGCCGCAAGAAGTTCGTGCTCTTCCGGTGGTTCAACTCCCTGTTCGCCGGAGCGACCTCCTGGTACGTGCGCGGCGTTGCGGCGGCCGGTCGGCACCTTGTCGTGACGCTCGCGGTCTTCGGCATCCTGGTGTTCGCGCTCTGGCGCCTCCAGGATCGCGTCCCCGGCGGCTTCCTGCCCGATGAGGACCAGGGGTACATCCTCGCCGTCGTCATCCTGCCCGACGGCGCGTCGCTCGACCGTACTGACGCCCTCTCACAGCAGGCCGAACGGTTCCTCATGGACCATCCGGCCGTCGAGAACGTCACGCTGCTGGGCGGCCTCGACGTGGTGTCGGGGCGCGTCAACTCGACCAGCGCGGCGACGATGTTCGTCACGCTCAAGCCCTTCGAGCAGCGCCGCGACCCCGCGCTGAGCGCGCAGGCCGTCGCGCGGGACGTGCTCATGCGGTTCGGCCGCTCGGGCGAGGGGCTGGTGCTCGCGTTCAATCCCCCTGCGATCCAGGGCCTGGGCGTCACCGCAGGGTTCGAGATGCAGCTGGAGCAGCGGCAGGGCGGCACCATCGAGGAACTGACCCAGGCCAGCGGGGCGCTCGTGGGCGCCATGGCGCAGGACCCCTCGCTGGTGGGAATTCGCAGCAACGTGCGCGTCACCGTCCCGCAGCTCTACGTGGAGCTCAGCCGCGCGAAGACCAAGATGATGGGCGTGTCCATCGCCCAGGTGTTCGAGACCCTGCAGGCGTACTTCGGTTCGCTGTACGTTAACGACTTCTCGAAGTTCGGGCGCGTGTGGCGGGTGCTCGTGCAGGCCGAGCCCGGCTTCCGCGACGATCCCGCGGACATCAACCGCGTGTTCGTCCGCAACGCCAAGGGCTCGATGGTGCCGCTCTCGGGCGTCGTCGACGCGAGCTTCCGCGCCGGGCCCAACATCGTGACCCGCTTCAACGGCTTCCCCGCGGTGCAGATCAACGGCGCGCCCCTGCCGGGCGTCAGCAGCGACCAGGCGATCCAGCGCGTGGCCGCGCTCGCCGAGAGCACCCTCCCCAGCGGCTACGCGTTCGAGTGGAGCGGCGAGACCTACCAGGCCATCAAGGCCGGCAACCAGGCGCCCATCGTGCTCGCCTTCGGCCTTGTCGTCGTCTTTCTGGTGCTCGCGGCCCAGTACGAGCGCTGGTCGCTCCCGATCGTAGTGCTCCTGAGCATCCCGATCGCCGTGCTGGGGGCCTACGTGGCGGTGTCGCTCCGCGGCCTCACGGAGGACATTTACTTCCAGATCGGGCTTCTGACCCTGGTCGGGCTGGCGGCCAAGAACGCGATCCTCATCGTCGAGTTCTGCGTGAGCGCGATCCGCGAGGGGCAGAAGCCCTTAGAGGCGGCGCTGGGGGCCGCGAGGCTGCGCTTCCGGCCCATCGTCATGACCTCGATGGCCTTCGTCCTGGGCGTGCTCCCCCTGGCCATCAGCACCGGGGCGGGCGCATCGGCGCGGCACAGCATCGGCACCGGCGTGATCGGCGGCATGCTGGGCGCGACCTTTGTCGGCGTCTTCTTCGTGCCGGCGTTCTTCGTGCTCGTGCAACGCACCACGGGCGCTTTCCAACGGCGGCGTCGCGGAGCTCGCTCGCACGGCCATCCCCAGCAGCCGCCCGCGGCGGGCGCATCGGCGTAACACACGCTCCGCGGGCCCGCACGGGGAGGCTCCGCGGGGAGTTCATGGGGCCGGCGTCGGCGGTGGGAATTCTCCACCCGCGGAAGCATGTCCGAGCCTGACTTGGCCGTCGTGCAAGCACAGCGGTGCGCCCTTACGGCGGAAGGCGCCGCATTGTCGCGTCCAAAACTCGGTCGACAGGGCCAAGTTCCATGACGAGTCGGAGGTTCGCATCGGGAGCGATCGCTTGGGATGCGGCGGACTTTCGTCCGGTGCGCCACGGCTTCGGGCCGTCTATCTGCCTGTCGGGGGCCGGCTCAGCATTTGGAATGCTCCGGTGGCGAGGCTGCCTACCGGTCCCCGCGTCGCCGACGGCGGTTCCGAGTACCATCAGACGCCGTGGACATACAGACGACGCTCGCGGATAAAAACTTGAAGGCCAAGGCCAAGGTCGAGGCGATCGCCAAGATGCTGCTCGACGCGCAGATATCCCTTGCCGAACTGGTCCGCGCGGCGCGGGGCTCCAAGGACAAGGAAAAGGGGACGTGCATCGAGGCCCTGGAGTTCGCGACCCGGGCACGCCCGGAGATCGCCTCACCGGATTGCCTCGACTTCGTGACCGAGGCTCTGCTCGACGAGGCGCCGCGGGTGAAGTGGGAATCCGCGAAGGTCGTGCGGAACATTGCCCATCGGTTCCCGGAGAGATTGGTCGAAGCGATCAAAAACCTCCGCGCGAACAGCACGCACGAGGGCACGGTCGTACGGTGGAGCGCCGCCGGAGCGTTGGGCGCGATCGTCGAACTCAGAACCACCCACAACAAGGAACTGGTCCCCGTCCTTCAGGCGATCCTTGAGCGCGAAGAAGACCAGGCGATCAAGAAGATATATCTGGCGGCGCTTAGGAGAGTGGCATTGCCACCTCGGCCAGCGCGGAAGGTCTCCGGAAAGAGCGGTTGAGTTGCGGGCGACGTGCACGCTGGCTCTGCCGATCGCGAAGGCAGAAAGAGTTTCCGCACCCCCAGCGCCTCCCCTTCGGGATTACGAGCGTCACGAGCAAGAGCAATCTCGCGGGTGCGTCGATTCGGGCCGTGTTTTGAGGGCGGCATAGGGGCCGGAAGCGTCGGAGTGGCTCAGACTCAAGATGCGGCGGCCTTTCGCCCCTTCGCCTTTTCTGCTGTCAGGCTTGGCTGCGAAACCAGCCGCGCGGCCTACTCCAGCCACCCGAGCAGTTCCTCGTCTCCGTCGTTGTCGCTGGACAGCTGCACCTCACGGTGACAGTTCGCGCAATCGTCTTCGCTTTGGCTAGATTGAAAACGTTCCGGTGCCACCGCCGCTCGCGCTCGACCCGCTCATGCTGCCCGAGCCGCTGCCGGAAGAGGAGGACGAGCCGGAGGTGGACCCAGAGGTCGAGAACGAGGACGACCCGCTGGACTTGCTGCCGGAAGACCCGCTGCTGGACGAACCGCTGCTCGATCCGGACATAGACCCAGATCCCGACCCGGAGCCGGACCCACTCCCGGAGCCGGAACCTGATCCCGACGACGCGCTGCCCGACCCGGAACTCTGGGCGGTCGCGGGCATGTCGTTGTGGACCCACACGCCTTCCGCGAGCAGCGTGTTGGTGCCGGGGATGTGGATGGCCACGGTGCGGGTCGGCGCGTCGATGCGGACGACGGATTCGACCTCCTCCTCGTTCATGTGCTCGTTGATCAGGAAGTCGCCGGGCTGGATGAACTCGGCGGACACGAAGCCCCACTCGTCGCCGCGGCGGATCATGAACGGGTGCTCGGGCGTTGCCTTCACCCGGCGGTTGATGACCACGAAGCCGTGGTGCTCGCCCAAGTGGATGCTGGCCACGCGGGCGGCGACGGGGGTCGCGCCGTACAGACCGTGGTGAGAGAGCCAGTTGTACTGTGCGCGGTAGGGAACATCGACCTCGAGTCCTGGGATCTGGATGGATGCCACTCGGTCCCCGGGCTTGAGGTTCTCGATGGGCGTGAGGCGGCCGTCCTCGAGGCGGACGAGGGTGCCGAAGAGGAGGCAGTTGCTGCCGGGGCCGGAACCCGGTCCGCTCCCGCCCGGCCCCGAGCCTCCGGGCCCGGACCCACCGGGGCCGGAGCCACCGCCGCTCGACCCACCACCGCCGGACGAGCCGCCACCTGACGACCCACCTCCGGATGAGCCTCCGGAGGAAGCGCCGGAAGAGGCTCCGGAACTCATGCCGCTGCTCGCGCCTGACGATGCGCCGCTCGACATTCCGCTGCTACCCGATGCAGACGAACCCGAACCGCTCGATGACCCTGATCCGCTGGACGATCCGGAGCCGCTGCTTGAAGACCCGCTGGACGACGACCCCGAGGAGGACGACCCGCTTGATGACATCGACCCCGATGACGAACTCCCAGACGACGAAGTCGGCGTGCCGCTGCTCGAGCCCGACGACCCCGACGACATGGAGTCGCTGGACCCGCTGCTGGACGGCGTGTGCGTCGTGCCCGACGTGTTGCTGGTGAAGGCGCCGGTGGTGTAGAACGTGAGCGTGGGCGTTCCGCTCGGACCGGTCGTGTAGATGACATCTCCCGTCGTCGAATAACTCGACGGCATGCTCGGCGTGCTGGTCGGTGTCGAGTACGTGCTCTCGGGCGTCGAACCCGAGGGCGTGGAGTAGTTGCTCGACCCGCCGCCCGTGGGCGGACGGCCCGTCGCCCACACGGGGATGTATATGTAGTAGCGGGTGGGGCCGTCGCTCACTTGACGGCCTCCTTTGGCGCAGCGGTCGGCTTCGGGTTGGGCTCGTACCAGCCCTGCGTGCTCACGGGCTTGCCGCACTCGGCGGACGCGGCCTTCACCGCCGCGTCGAAGTCCAGGCGGTCGAAGGCCTGGAGTTCGCTGCCCGGGGAGCAGTTGATGACCCGGAAGCGGTGCTTGTCGAAGTGCGGGCGCAGGGCCTCGAAGCGGCGGGCCAGCGAGTCGTACAGGACATTGTTGTGCCGGATGGCATTGGGTGCCCGGTGCTCATCGAAGGCGTACCTGCGGTCGGCGGCCATCTTGAAGTCGCAGCCGAGCAGGTACACAGTGCCAAAGCCCAGGTGGTGGAGCAGGCGCAGCGCCACGAGCATGACGCTCCGCTTACCGGTGATCCCGAGCGAGTCCGCGTGCTTGGCGTCGTTGCCCCACGGCACGGAGTCCCCCGTCAGGAATCGCTCATGATCGAAATGATCGGCGCGGCGGAAGAACAGGACGCTGGGCATCTGCCGGACGCGGAACGCGCTGTTGCGCATGGTGCCGTCGGGGATCTGGATGCGGAGCCGCTTATCCCAGCAACACGTCGGCACAAACTTCAGGATGCCGGGGTCCTTCCAACCGGTATCGATGAAGCGGCCCGGATCGTCCACGCACGTCCAGAGCGTGGGCCGGTGAACGGACCAGGAGTTGTTCACCCCCATCGTGACGATGCCGCGCTTGTTGAGCTGTGTGAGGTCCACCTGTGTGAGTGACGGCCCTGACAGGATCAGGAACGCTGATCGTCCGCGGTAGAAGCCAGCGAGCGATACTGAGTCAAAGTCGGCGGTGTAGAGGCGCAGGCCGTCCCGCGCGGGTTTCCGCGCCTTGAGTCCCGCCTGCAGCGCCGCGATGTCCGACTGGTTCTCACGCACAGCCGCAACCCTCCTTGGCAGCGAATCGCCCGACGATGTACCGGCCTTCGGCCCTCGGTGCCGTCACCGTTCCAACCTGACCGATGCGATCCAGCCACCACGCCAGCGGTCGCACCGTCGGGTGCAGACCCTCACCGGCGACGGTGGTCCGGCTCGGGCGCATGCAGATCGAGAACACGAAGTGCGCCCGCGGGCGTGCCACTCGCCGCATCTCCGCGAGCACCGCGTCCACGTCCTCCGGGAGCAGGTGCTCAAGGGCATCGAAGCTCGTCACCACGTCGGCAACCCCATCAACCAAGCCGGTCTTGTGCATCGCCCGCGGGATGTCCGCTTCGGGGAAGGCGAAATCGATCCCGAGGCCGTCCATGCCGATCCGCCGCAGCGAGCCGATGAAGTCGTTCCGCCCGCAACCGAAGTCCACGACGAAGCGAGGTTTGAGCCGTTGCACCATCTGGATCGCTGCCGCTCCGTGGTTGGTTGCGCCGTAGCCCGTGCCGCGCGCGGCGGGCCGCGACGCCAGCGCGACGTACTTCTTCCGCTCGTGCTCTCGGCGGGCGTCGATGTTTGGCTTTGCTGGGGCGGGAGTCGTGGTCACGCGCCTCCCTCGATGTAGATGTTGAACTTGCGATCTTCGTCGGCCGGGTCGGCGATCTCGATCAGGCTCATCGCCTCGAACACCCACACCGGCCTGCCCTTGCTGTTGCGCTCGCAGGTCAGCTGCACGCAGACGCCCTCTGGGATCGGCACGAGCCTGGGCTTCAGCGAGCGCGCAGGCGGGCACTTCGGAAGCACGCCCGGCAGTTCGCAGACCGGCCCGAGCCCCAGCAGGCCGCTGAACCCCGAACCGGGGTCGAAGTCGTTCATGTGGTGGGCCTCGAAGCGGTTGATCGCCAGCCGCGTCGGGTCCTCACCGCCACCGGCCAGTTGCGACGACAGTCCCTCGGGCACGGGGACATAGCGGAGGTAGGTGTCGCTGCCGGGGTCGCCGTCGATTCGGGCCTCGACCCACGGGTAGCGCCATCGGTTGTTCTCAGTGGGGATGGGCTGGGCCGCGCCGAGGATTGCCGTGACCCGGCCGGGTGAGGGCTGCCCCATCTCGATGACGGCCCACTTCTCGCCGGTGCCTTCCTCCTTCCACAGGATCGGGATGCCGCCCATCGGCGTGCTGGCCAGCACGGTTTCCTCGGGAGCGAGCTCGCAGGTCGTGTCCGTTCCGTTGGTGATGAAGACCCGCGCGGGCGTCACGCCCGTCAGCACGCAGCGCCCGAGGTCGCCCGGCTTGATCGGCTGGAGCGCCAGCACGAACGAGAGCGATGGCGACTCCTCGGTGGCGATCTCGCCCGTCAGCGGTGTGCGGCTGTGGAACGTCCGCTCCTGGTCCTCATTGTCGGGCTGCACGAGCACGCCGGTGATGGCCAGCGCGTGGTAGGGCTCGATGTCGTCGTCGGAGTCGTTGCGCACGAGCACGATGCCGCGCTGCGCAGGTTCCAGCGCCGATCCGGCGTTGGAGTTACGCTCGCGCTGGCGCAGATCGACGGCCGCATCGACGAAGGCGTTGTACGCCGCCGCGGGTATGCGGAGTGGTTGGCCCGACCGGACTTTGCGGAACACGTCGCCCATCGTTTAGATTCCCAGCCCGGCGAAGCTGCCTTCGTCGTACACGCGCTCGACATACGCCGCGACCGGGCGCTTCACGATCGCGTGCGATCCCGTGTCCTCCTGGTCGGCGTACCGCACCCACAGGTACTCCCACCCCTTCTTGCTGATGCCGCTGATGTCGCCCACGGAGATGCCGCTGGCGTTCGGGCTGGCCGCGAAGCGGAACGTGATCTCCCAGTCGTCGTCGGGATCGGTACCGCGCCGCGCGCCTGATGCGCCCAGGAACAGCACCTCGCCCGCCTGGAACCCCTTGAACGCCCCGGAGTTCACCTTGCCGGTGAGCGAGAAGAGCGTCCCCTTGTACGCGGGCGTGACCTGGTCGTTGGTGAAGTAGTGCGTCTCGGAGAACTGGAACACCGGGACGGTGATGTCTACGCCCTCGACGCCGTCGGCGGTTACGCCGATCGCGCCGCCGAAGTCCGGGGGCGACGAGCCGGAGGGCGCGTGCGAGGAGACCGTCTCCTTGCTCTGGGTGATGTGCTGCGTGCCGCCGCCGGTGTCGAATGAGAAGATGCTCTCGCCGGGCTCCGGAAGCGAGCCGCCCTGGGCTTTCCCGTAGCGGACCACCGCCTCCCACAACCGATCGCCGACAGGCTCGACGGAGACCGACTGCCGCGGCTGGGCGTCGTAGGTCGCGGGGCTGGTGGTCTCGGCCGCGTTGCGGGCTGCGAGATCGTCGTTGGTCCCGCGCACGGTGTAGACCAGCTCCGCCGAGGGATTGTCGCCCTTGGTGGACTTGCGGCTCTCGAACTTCTCCGTCACCGTGATCGGCACGAACGTATCTCCTCAGGCGAACGTCAGCCCGCCGCTCTGCGCGGCATCGGCCAGACGCTTGGTGTGCTTGGCGGTCTGCTCGGTGGCCCGGGCCGTCCGCTCGGCGGCCCCGCCGTCGGACTCGAGCCCCTGCGCCGCGCGGGCGTTGAACGTGCCCCGCACGCTGATCCCCTTGCCGATGACCTCGCCCAGCCCGGCGAGCCGGTCCTCGAACTCGGCCATCAGGTCGCGCGGCGTCCGTCCGGCGCCGCGCTCGGCGTCCGCCGCCTCGCGCTTCTGGCGGGCCTGCTCGATGGCCTCGGCGAGCTTCTGCTTCGCGGCGTCCAGCGCCGCTTGCGATTCCGCGAGCCCCGCCTCCGTGTTCGCCTTGAGCGCGGCCTGGGCTTCCTCAAAGTCGCGGCCAATCCCGGCGAGCGTGGCTTCGTGCAAGGCGGCAGCCTGCTCGCGCTCGGCGGCACGCTGCCCCTCGCGCTCGGCCACCTGCCGCTGAGCCGCGCTCTCCAGTTCCGCCAGACGGGATTCGAGTTGATCATCGACGGCCCTCTTCGCGGCGTCCACGTCGAGCCCGGAATCGAACAGCCCCTGGATCTCCAGCATCCGCTTGGCGACCCACGACGATGCCGACTCCCAGACCTGCTGGAAGCCGGTGGTGAAGTTGGTCCAGGTCTTAGAGAGGAACGCCGTGGTCTCGATCCACGCGACTTCAAGGGCGTGGAAGACGATCTCCGCGGCGGCGAGTGCCCCGTACCACATGCCGTAGGCGGTGGAGACGAAGAACTCCTTGGCCTCGAGCCAGACCTTGTTGAGCGCCGCGACGCCCTGCTGCCAGATGACCTTCAACGACAGCCACAGGATCTCGGCGGCCAGCGCGATGTCGCCCGCCGCGAGGGCGTCGGAGATGCCGCCGACGACCTTGGTCACCCAGTCGCGCAAACGCGTGAACTGCTCGCCGAGCCAGGCGAGGGCCTCCCCGCCGACTCCGGTGGTGACGAGGAGCACGCCGCCGAGCGCCACGATTGCGGCGATCGCCAGCCCGACCGGCGACAGAATTGCAGCGATAGCGGCCCCGATCAGGCTGAACGCGGTGCCGATTCCGCCGATGACCCCGGCGACGATGCCGAGCGCCGCGCCGATCCCGGAGACGATGTAGCCCAGCGCGACGATCGCGATGCCCGCCACGGCGACGGCCGCCGCGATCTTGAGCGCCCACACGACCGTCTCCCGGTTCGCCTTGATCCAGGTGGTGACGCTCACGACGATGCGGGTGATCCGCTCCGCGAGGTCCTTCAGCGTCGGCGCGAGCGCCCCACCGATGGTGAACACCCCTTGCTTGAGCACTTTCCAGAGGGTGCCGAGAGCATCGTTCAGCGCGGCAGCGTCGCGAGCAGTCTCGGTGCTCACGGTGAGGCCGAGGCGCCGAGCCTCTTCCTGCATCGCCTCGATGCCCGCTGCGCCGTCCGCCATGAGCGGCAGCAGTTTGGTCCCGGCCTTGCCGAAGACCTCCATCGCCAGCGCCGCGCGGAGTGCGGGGTCGCGCACCTGCGAGATGCGTTCCGCGAGGACCTTGAACTGTTCGTCCGGGGACAGGCTCGCCAGTTGGGCGGCGCTCAGACCGAGACGCCCGAGCGCGTCGCCCGCGGATGCGGACCCCTGCGCTGCGCCCGCCAGAGTCCGCTGCATGTTGCGGAGCCCGGATTCGAGCGTCTCCAGGTCCGTGCCGGAGAGGTCGGCCGCGAATCCCAACTCGGACAGGGCCTCCACGCTCACGCCGGTCCGCTGGCTCATCTTGTCGAGCATGTCGCCCGTGTCAGAGAAGGCCTTCGCCGTGCCGAGCAGCGCCGCGACCGCTGTTGCGCCGATGCCTGCGAGCCGGGTGCCGACGGACCGCAGACCCTCGCCGAAGGCTTGGAGCTGCTTCTGGGCGCGGCGAAGCCCGGCCGTGAGCTTGTCGCTCACGCCGAGTTCGACGAACGCCCGTCCAGCCCGGATGCCCCGCGTGTCGGCCACCGATCAGGCTCCCTTCCGAATGGAGTTCCGCCACAGCAGCGGCAACTTCGGCCGCTCCTGTTCCAGCGCCGGGGCCATGTACGGCCGCGCGGCGATCTTGACCTTCTGCGAGGTGAGCCTCCCGCCCCTGCGCCTCAGCACGACCGTCTCGCCGCCGTACTCCAGCACGTTGGGCGCGATGCTCTTCTTGAATCCCACCGGCCCGACGACCACGGAGTCCGCCGCCTTGTCGTACCCGAAGAGGATGAGCCGTCGCAGGCTCCCCTCGTGGGAGTGGGGCGGCTTGCCCGCGGGCGCGGACCCTTTGCGCTTGCGGATGCTCGTGCGGGCGGCCGTGCGGATGAATGCGCCGGCCTTGCTGAGCACCTTCCGCTTGGCCCCATCGACCGCGCGGACCACCGCCGCGCGGTCGAAGAACATGTCCTTGATCCGCATGGTGATCACACGCCGCTCCCGCCCGCGGGCGTGCCTCCAGCGAGGCCGCTGCCCTTCTCCAGGCCCTTGTTGAACGACGCCTCCTTCTCCTTGCGGAGACGGCCCGAGCCGATGAACAAGCCGACGATCCCGGTGAGTGCCGGCAGTGCCGGGCCGAGTACCGGAAGGCCCGCCACTGTGGGCCCGACGGTGTCGAGGGCGGACAGCGTGAGTTGGCTGAACAGGCCGCGGAGCTCGCCGGCCTTCTCGATGTTGCCCTTCCACTGCGCACCGGTCGTCTGCGTCTGGTTGAACCAGTTCTGGTACTCGACCTCGGCCTCGTTCAGGCTGAGCGTGGACGGCAGCCCCGTGGTCTGCTGAATGTTGTTCGGCGTCTTGACCTTCACGAGGTCGCCCAGGTCAAAGCCCGCGCACGACGTGAGCACAAGCGCCATGAGCATCAGGCCGACGATGTAGACGTAATGGCGGGTGGAAAGCGAGCTGAGGAACTTCATCCGTGAGCCTCCTGCGGCATGGGGGGGAACTTGCCGTCGATGAACACGTCCTTGAGGACCGACACGCCGACCCGGATGGGTCGCTGGCGCTTGGCGAAGGGGTCGAAGTCGCTGGGGTTGAGTCGGCGGGATCGCTTGGGGTCGCGGTGGATGTTGGCGACAAGCGCCATGACGGCGGAGGCGATTGACCAGTCGTGGCGCTGCTTGCCGTCGAGCATCGCCACCAGATCACGGAGTGTCAGGGGGCCGGGGTCGATGCCGAGGATTCCGGCGCACTGAAGGACGAGCTTCCAGCAGTCGCTTCCGGTGATCCCTCTGCCAGCAGGCGGTCCGCCAGCCGATCCAGTTCCCCGCTGTCCAGCTTCTTCTCCACCATGTCCCGCGCCCGGTCCATCACCTTCCGCGTGGCCTGGAGCACCCGCCCGAGGTTGGCCCGGTCCCTCGGGCTCGGGCAGAAACCCACGAGCTCCTCCAGCACCGCCGTGGTCGCGGCTTCGATGGCGTCGCCTGCCATGGCCTTGCCGAACTCCTCATCCGAGACGCTGCGTGCGTCCGCTTCAGGCTTGCAGATGGCGTAGACCACATCGCAGAGCAGGACGGGGTCGCGGATAAGCTTCTCGATCAGCGTCCCTTCGATGACCTGCATGAGGTCCTCGCCGGTGAGGCCGCGCACGCGCTTGATGGCGGTGACGTTGATCTCGACCGACCACTGCCGCCCTTGGTTGTCCTTGAATGACCGCATCCGTGCCTCCGTGAATCAGGACCCGACAGGAATCCCACGCGAAGCCGACAGCACCGAACCCGCTCAGCCGCCAATCCATGAAGGCGCCGTCGCCGAGTACGTCACTTTCGCGGTGACCGAAACCGTGATGGCCTCCTCGAGCGCCTCGTTGCGCGAGAAGTTGGTGATGGAGAAGTCCGCCTGCAGACCCTGCCCGCTTGTCTCGTCCAGGATCTGGAAGCCGATCGGGTCGTTGCCAAAGAACGCGTTCTTGATGGCGGTGAACCCGGCATCCGCCGTGTCCCACACCATCTCGAACTCGACGCTGGCCTCCTTGAGCGTGGCGACCGTCGCTCGCCAGCCGCTGTTGGCGCGGGTCGTCACATCGGCCTCGCCCGCTTCCAGGTTGAGCGTCACGTCCCGGGTGTTGCCCAAGACCACCCATGCCCCGCCGCCGGCCTGACCGCCGACCTTGTAGAGCAGCTTGGCTTCCATGCCGAGTTTGATCGCCATCGTTGTTCTCCTGCTCTATCCAGCCGTGTGGCCGACTACGAACGCCACCTCACCCGCCTTGCTCCGAACGAAAATGTCCGCCAGGTTGACCTGTTCGAAAGGGATCTGCACGCCCGCCGGGACCGGGATCTCCACCCCTTTGCCATTGGAAAGCGTCATTGGCTGCGTGTTCGTGTGCGCCGACATGAGCGTGAAGGTCGCCACCAGCGGCGTATCCGAGAGGGGCTTGTCGCCTTCCTCGAGTTCCACTCTGATGAACACGACATTCCGCACGGCTACCTCCGCACCCGGTATGTGACGCTCAACACGCTCGTGAACACTCGGTGCTGCTCCAGCGACTCGCTCGACACCACGGGCTCGTGCGCGATTCCGACCCACGCCGCGTCGGGCGCATCGGGCAGACGCTTGAGCCAGACGTGGTCGGCGATGGCCTCGACGAGATCGAGCAGACCGTCGATCTCGGCCTGGTCACCCTCGGCGGGCAGTTTCTTCTGCACGCCCACATCGACCACGCACTCGAAGGTGCTGCTGTCCCGGGTCGCCGCGGCGATGGCCGTCGTCCGCGGCACGACCGACACCCGCAGGTCCTTGAGGTCCTCCAGCGTGAACGCGGGCTGGAACATCCGCACCGCGTTCACGGGCTGTCCGAACGAGCCCGCGTTGATGTGCGCGGCCAGGGCATCGGCGATGGCAACGATGGTACTCACGGGCGTCCCTCCCTCCCCGCATCCGCTGCGGCGCTCAGGCCTGTTACCTTGCCCTCGAGGTAGGAAACGCGGCGCTCCATCGCCTGGTAGTCGGCGCGGATGGAGCGAGCCTCCCCGATGAACTCGTCGAGCCGCTTCTCGACCTGCTGGAGCTTGGTCGTGACCACGCCCCACTGGATCGTCATCGCGCCGGCGGCGAGGATGATGGTGACGAGCACCCCCGCCCACCGCGCCTTCGTCCCGTTTTGTCCATTCCCTTCTGCCATCACGACTCCGTACCGATGTGCTTGGTGTGAACCCGAAGAACCCTGCGGTACGGGTCGCTGTACCGGAACGGCGGCTGCCCGCCCGGTGCGTTGACCTCGTACACGAACACCTGCGCCCCAACCGTCTCTCGCACCTGGTCGCCGGCCCGCGGGAGGATCGGGCCGGCCCCGAGGTCAAGGTCCGCCGCCCGCACGAGGAAGTCCCGCGACTCGACGCGGTGAATCAGCCCGGCGTCGTCTGCCTGCTCGAACTCGGTTCTGCCGACGGTCGCCAGGACCTCTTTGGCCTCGGCCCCGCGCTGGTACACCACGGTGCGGCTCATGTGCTTGTGCCGCTGGTCATCCAGGAACGCCAAGCCGCGATCGAGCAGGTCGCCCATGTATGCCTCCGACGGTCACTGCAGGAGGCGGATGCGAACGGTCGTGTCGGCATCGACGGTGGTCTTCACCGTCTTGCCGATGAGCTTGTTGGCGCCCGCCGCGGCGTTCTTGGTTGCGTTCTGCGCGCCGGCGTCCCAGTAGGCGTTGCTACCAGCCGGGAGCGCACTGCCAGCGCCGAGCGCCTTGGGGAAGTCGAACACCCCGGACACCGCGAGCGAGCCAAGCTGGTTCGCCTTGATGGGGCCCTGCGCCACGCCCACGAGTTCCGCTTGGACGACCACAGCGCCGGTGAGCACATCCGCGCCCGGGGTGTAGTCGATCGATTCGCCTTCATGCACAAACTTTGCCGGTCCTGCTGCCATGCTGCCTTCTCCTTGGCCCGGAATGACACCGGGGCCGTCTTCGCCAATGCCTCCGCCGATCTCTGCGCCTTCACCCATGGGCTTACACCTCGCCCTTGCTCTTCACGCCGCCGCGCGGGTCCTGCAGCGCGACGCCGAAGTCGTGGTACCCGCGCATCCGCACCCCGAGCTGGCTGAAGTCGGCATCGGAGGTCTCGATGGTCGGGGCCTCCTGTCCGTTGAGGAACGCCATCTCGATGACGGGCAGGTCGCTGGGGTCCGCGAGGAGGTACCACGCCTTTGCCGAGTTGCCGGTGTAGAGCGCGTTGGAGAGATAGCGGCTGACCTCGATACGGAACTTGCCCTGGTGCGGGTTGGCCACGGGGAACTTGGTGTTCGCCGTGGTGTCCCGCATCTCCACGCTCTTGTAGAGCTGCGTGCCCACCGCTGAGAGTGCCGTCGGCACCAGGAGGATCGAGGGCATCACGCCCGTGGGCTTGCCGTCAGAGTCCACCAGGTCCATGAACGTGACCTCGCCCTTGGTGAGGCCGTCGATGCCCAGCGCGGTGTCCGCGCCCGAGATGAAGTTCTTGTTGCCGACGGCGAAGAACGCGGCGTTGTTCATGAACGCCGTCCAGAACACGTCGTTGATCTTGAGACCCGATCCGCGGCCGAGCTTCCGGGGCACGGTGGTGATCGCGCCGAGGTCGTCGTTGATGATGTCGCGGCGGTCGATCGCCAGCATCAGGCCGTAGGTGTCGGCCTTGTTGCTGTAGGTCTCCTCGCCCAGCGTCCCGTGCTTGAGCTCGCCGCCCGGGGCGACCTGCTCATACTGGTCCTTGCCGACAAGGCGGTAACTCGTGACGGTCTTGAAGTCCGACACATTGCGGACGGCGCAGATACTCCGCCACACGCGCTCGACGCTGAAGAAGCCCTCCAGCAGGAACTTGTTGGCGACGTTGGAGAGGATGCCGCCAACGTCGATGATGGTCATCCCGGCCTCGATGCCTCGGCCGAACGCGGCCTCCAGGACGCGGCGGCTATCGCGGAAGGTCCGGCCCGTGTAGCCGTTGGCGATCGCGGCCTCGATGAGCAGTTCCTGCAGGCCCAGCCCGCTCTGGAACCGCTTTGACGCGACCTCCAGCGCCTGCGCGGAGCAGACCTTGTCGAGCCCCTCCAGCTTGGCGCTCTGGAAGCACGCGGCCTCCAGGACCTCACCGGTGATGCTCGTGTCGGGCGCGTGGATGGACGGGGCCTTGGGTCGGCTGGCACGGAGAACTTCCAGCTCGGTGCGGGTCGCATCCCATCCGTCGCGGATGGCCTGGGCCTCGATGTCGAGGTGCGTGCCGGCGCAGATCTTCCGCACCGCCGCGATACGGCTGGTCTCTGCGAGGGCCTCGGCGCGGAGCGCGGCTGCGCCCGCCCCGGGCGCGGGATCGGCATCACCGCCGGACGGACTGCCGCTGCCACCCCCGCCCTGCT
Source organism: Phycisphaeraceae bacterium (assembly GCA_019636615.1). GTDB lineage: Bacteria > Planctomycetota > Phycisphaerae > Phycisphaerales > UBA1924 > UBA2402. Next base: position 345,586 of record JAHBXF010000001.1, read on the forward strand.
GGGCGGCGATGGAGGCGCTGGTGCGGCCGTCGGCACCCAGGTCCACGAAGCTGATCTCGCCGAGCGTGGCCTTGCGGACAACGTTGACGGGGCCGGCGAACTCCTGGCCGTTCACGATCGCCTTCTGCGACTCGCGGATGAACTCGAACTCCTCGACGCTCGCGCCCACCGAAGCCTGCCACGGGAACCCGTTCCGGGAGGACGCGACCACCTCGCGGGCGGTCGCGGTGTCGCGCGAGATCACGCCGGTCGCCACGAGCTGCCCGCCTTCGACCTTGATCGCGTCGGTGTGGCCGACGCCGGCGGCCGGATCATGCGCGAACCGGATCGGGCGGTTCTGCGACGGGACCGAAAGTCCGGCGAGGTCGAGCACGACCGGGTGCCGCCACCCGGCGACGCGCATCGCACCGCCGGTGTACGCCAGCATCTTGAAGCGCGGGAGCGCCTTCTCACCCTCCGTTCCGCCTGCGCCGGCGGCGATGGCGGTGATCTCCGCCGTGCCGGTCAGCGTGAGCGGAGACGTGCCCGCGGGTGCGGGATGGGTGGCGGCGGCCTCAAGCCACAGACGCTTCGGCGCGCGACGGGTCTTCGGAGCGGTCGGGGTCTTCGTTGCCATCGGTGTCGTCCTCTTGAGGTGCGGGCGGCGAGCCCGTCGGGGTCGTCGGAGTCGGGGACAGGCCGAGTTCGTCCATGAGCGCCCGTTCCTTGGCGCGCTGGCGGAGCTCTTGCTCCCAGTCGCGTCCCTGGCGGGCGTACTCGGCGGCGAGCGTGGTCGTGTGGTTGGCCAGGCGCGTGGCCTGGGCGGTCGCTTCCTTGGCGGGGTCGACGTGCTCGACGCCATCCCAGAACCACGCGTGCGTGGGCAGGAGTACGCCGCGCTGCCGCATCGACTGCGGGAGCAACCCTTCGACGAGCACGGCCTCGTTGAGCCAGGCGGTGAGGATTCGGTCGAGCACGGCGAGCTGCAGGTGGTGCTGATCGACGCGCAGGCTCTTGAAGTACACCTGGTGGTCCAGGCGGCCGCTGGCGTAGTTGTAACCGGAGGAGTTCCCTGCCGCGACGTTGAACGGCATGTTCAGGCAGCGGGCGATCTCGTTGAGGATCTCGCGCTTGAACTCGCCGAAGGTCGTGGTGGGCTGCTCGGCGTGGACCTGCCCGAGTTTCCAACCGCCGGGGAGAACCGTGGCGAGGCGCTGCTCGAGCTCGACCTCGTCCATCGGCTCGAGCGGATCGGCCTCGCCGTTGGGGGGAGCATCGGTGTAGATGACGGCGGCGAAGTTGGCGGCGGTCTCGGCGGCGGCGATGGTCGCCAGCGTGTACCGGCGAAGCTGCGCGAACAGCGGGAGCGCCGGCGTGATGTCGGGAATGCCGCGGAGCTGGCCCGGCCGATCGGCGCGGAAGTAGTGCACCACGGCCGACGCGGCGTAGGTGTCGTACGCGGTGAGGTCGTCGATCGGGGCGCGGAGAAGGCCGCTGTCGCCCGGGTGCCGCTTGAGCACGCGGTACGCCGACGGGTTGCCCCACTGGTCAAGGACAATCCCGTCGACCTCGTCCGAGCGACCGCGCCGCAGGAGCGGCGTGCACACCTGGTCCGCCTCGATGAGCTTGAGATCCAGCGAGACCGGAGATCCGATCGCCGGGTTGCTGACCAAGAGCGCGAAGGCTTCGCCGCTCTCGGCCCGTGCCAGCCGCATCGTCCGGAGCTTGCCCGCCAGGTCCACGGCCCGGGACCACTGCTCGAACGCGTCCTCGATCCGGGCGTTCGCTTCGGCATCCTCGGTCAGCATCTGCAGCCGGGGACCGGTGCCGATGGTGTCGTTGGCGAGCGTGAGAACGATGCCCTTGGCGTAGGAGTTGTTGGCAACCTCGTACCGGGCCCGGTTGCGCAGGATCCGCCGCACCTCCGGGTTCACCGCGGCGTTGGGCGAGAGCCCGTCCGCGTTCGCCCAATGCTTGCGGTTGTCGGGCGTGGTCTGCGCCGAATCGAACTTTGCGACGAGCACACGACGGCCGCCGCGCGTTCCGCCTCCATGCGGAACTCGCGACGCCGTAGGGGAGGGTGAGGCGTCTCGCGTCCCACGCCCGACCCGGCTCATGATGTTGGTGATGGCTTTCAACATGGCGGGTCAGACAGAGCCGGGGGGAACGATCTTGGCGAACTTGATGCCGAGGCCGGGCTTCCTCGCGGCGTCCTTGGACGCGAGGTAGCGGTCGGCCTCGATCTGGTCCTTCAGCGGGTGCTGCTCGACGGACTGACCGTCCACCGCCGCCTTTGCGGGCTGCGTCGCGTTGTCGCGGATGGCCTGCTCAAGTTCGGGGTCGGGCATGAGGGCACTCCGGAGGGCCGCATCGAACGGCTCCACACGGGCTCCCTATGCAGCGGCCGAGTGATCTGCCCGCTTCGCGGCACCAATGGGCCGGTTTGTTCCACCGGTAGAACCTGGACGACCGTGTCAGGCTCCCAGGCGCTCGGAGGTCGTGACTCGACGACCGCAATGGCGACACTGCCGGCGCCGGCGGATCGTGCCCATGAACGTCGCTCGCGTGTACAGCACCTCGAAGTGACGGCACCCGCAGGTGGGACACGCAAGCCCTTTCGGTTTGCCATCAGCCACTGGCTTTGCGGGCGGTGTGCGCTTCATCGCGGCCGCTCCTTCAGCGCCGAGAGTTTCAGACGCGGGCGGGCCGCGACCTTCTGATCGGTGCCGAAGAGCACCGCGCCCTGCATGGACGCCGCGACCGCACAGCCCACCAATCCGTCGAGCCAGTGGTTGTCGAGCCCATCGACGCGCAGCTTCCACTCGTCGACCGTGCGGCCGCGTCCCTCGGTGCGAACGCGGTACTCGCTGGTCAGGTGCTCCGCCAGCAGCCGGTGATGCTCGGGCCGCTGCCCGAAGAGCGACAGACCGCCGGGATCGCCCATCGGCACGCTCAGCCGGGCATGCACGAACGACTTCCAGAAGTTCGTGTCAAAGAGCACGTGCCGCACAGCCCGCTTTCCGGTAACGACCGGCACGCGCCAGTTCAGACCGATGCGTTCACCGCGCTTGCGCTTGTAGTCGCTGAACGGCATGCTGCTCGCCCCGACATACCGACCGTGGCTCGGCGTGAGCACGCTGGCGTGCGGGCTCTGGCGGCAGAACTGGTACACCACATCGGTGGAGGAGCCCCAGTTGGCGTCGATCAGGCAGCGGTCAATCCGGACCATCGCACCGTCATCGCGCCGCCACTCGCGGCCGACCGTCCCCTCGATCAGCCGCTCCAGCCCGCCGTAGATCGCGCCCTCCACACCCGCGCGAGGGGAAGCGGAGCCGAGCGTGCGTTTGAGGTCGCGGAGCGTGAAGTGTGCCCCAGGAGGGGTCTTCTGATCCGGCTCCGTGCCATACTCGATGACGGAGCCGGTGAAGTCGTCTTCCCACGCCGCGACGACGTAGAACAGGGCCTTGCCCTGCACATCCACAAACATCGTCAGGTGAGAACAACCCAGGGGCACCAGGCCCCGGGCATGCCCGTTGACCCGCGCTGTGATCTGGTCGGCGCTGAGCAGGTCGTCTGCGACCTCGATCTCGGGCAGCGGCTCGTTCTGGTACTCGGCAAAGAACGCGGCCTCATTCTGCAGACGCAGGTTCATCGCGTGCTGCACGGCCGACAGCTCGTCGTGATTGAATCGCTCGGGCCAGGCAATCGCCGCGCCGGCATCCATCTCCGCCCGGTTGGCCTTGTAGAGCGCAGTCGCCTCCGCTCCGCCCCGATCGGCCTTGAGCCCCTCGGCACGCAGCCTGGCGTACTCGGCCCACAGGCGGTCGGCCGTGGGGAACGAGTACACCATCTTCGTCCGTTCGCCCTGCCACTGCGGGTGCTTGTCCCGGTCGAGGATGCGATCGGCCAGGTCGTCCGGGCGGACCACCGTCAGCGTCATGAGCCCGGCGATCTTCCTGCCCGGGCCCGCCAAGCCCAGGATCGCGCCGGCGAGGATGCGCTCCCGGTTCGCGCATTGCGATGGGGAGCGGGCGCTTTCGTCGGTCTGCGGGTCATCGATGAGCACGAGCGAGGGCCGGACGCTCACGCCGTCGACCCGCTTGTGCTTCATTCCGCGGATGCGACCCGTGATCCCGGCGACACGGATGATGGCGCCCGATGCCACCGAACCAGCAATAGTCGGGAGGATGATCTCCCTTGCCGTCCAGCCGATGTGCGTCTGCCGGCCCTGGTAGAGCTGCCCCGAAGCCCGCTGGTGGATGCCCTCCAGGGACCGGATCGGGTGGCAGACCTCGGGGAAGTCAGACCCGAGGATCTCGCTGTTCTCCAGCTCCGCCTTGATCGAATCGAGCATCCCCGCGGCGTGCTCCTCATCGGAGCCGATGAGCGCGACGAACTCGCGGTGCCCGTAGAGCAGCGCCCAGAGGCAGGCGACCTCACACAAACTGGTCTTGCCGCTGCCGCGCGGCATGGCCATCGCGAAGAGCCCGCCTTCGAGCACCGCCAGTTCAATCTTCGCGATGACCTTCAGGTGGTCGTCGGACCACTTCAGGTGGAACGTCTGCCCGAAGTACGTCTCGCAGAAGTACCGAAAGTCCTTCGCGGCCCGTGCCCTCCGAGCGGGGTCGGCGATCGCAGGCAGATCGCCGATGTCGCGCCCCGAGAGCGAGAGCATCGCGTTGCGGAGCCGAGCCCGCTCCTTCATCGCCTCGTAGCCGGTGAGCCCCTCCGGCTGACGGGCCGCGTCGGCGAGCGTCTCGTGCCGCGTCGTCACCAGCCAGGCTACGTAGCGGAACAGATCGACCCTGCCCGCGTCGCCTTCGGCGGCGACACGGAACCCCGCGCGCGTGCGGTGACGATGCAGCTGCCGCTCGCTGATCACCTCGCCCAGCGGCGTGCTGTTGAGGAGCCGCGCGAGCTCCCCCGGCTTGAGTTGGCGTGGGTCAATCGCCACCACCACCCCCTCGACCCTCGGCCTGCGCGTTCATCTCCCGCACCAGCCACGCGGCGTAGTGCACGAGGTTGATCGTGCCGTTCGCGTTCGTCGGGGCGCCCGCGTCGAGGTCCGCGCGAAGCATCTCCTCCGTCACGGCCTTCCCGCCAAGACGCGTGAGCACCCGCGCGGCATCGGTCACCGGCAGCGCGGCGGGGTTCAGCCGGGACATCCCCTGCCCGACGGCATGTGCGGCATGGGGCTCGGGACTAGGCGCGTGTTCGGGAGTCATCGCGGACCTCCCGCGCAGAGTTGCCCACATGCGGCGCGACCTCGCCCACATGTCGCCGAATGACGGCGAAACCGCTGCGGTTTGCCTTGCCTCGTGGCGGATGTCATGGCTTCATGTGTCACAACGCGGGGCGGAAACCCGCGACGGAGACCACGACGATGAACGACCCGCAGAAAAGCAAGAAGAACGCCAGGCCAAGCCTCGACGGGATCAGCAAGCGGAAGGCGCTCGACGCCGAGATGGAATGGGCCAAGGTCGAGTTGCTGCTCGAAACGCTCGACACCCGCAAGAGCGACAGCCTCGACTTCCACGAGATCCCGGTGTGGTCGATCCGCGACCTGGTCCGCCACGCCTTCGAGGCCGGGTACCACGAGGGCCTGCACACCGGGTACCGCCAAGGCCGGAGCGACGCGGCACAAGAGGCCGCCCGCGAGGAGGCCCCGACAAGCCCGCGAAATCCTGAACTGCCCGCCCCCTGAAGCCCGCGAAACGCGGGCTTCGCTGTTTACCAGAGCACCCCATCGCATAGGAGCACATAGATGAACGCACGCAAGCACAACCTGAAGCCGGCTTCCCCGCAACCCACCGCCGCCGAGATGTACACCTCCCGGCGCAACGACATCGCACGCCTGCTGGACGTCCTCCAGATGGAACTGGACAAGCACGCCGACCGCGCCAAGGCCGACGCGCGGAACTGGGGGCTGACGGGCGACCTCGGGAAGGTCCGCGAAGACCTGATCAACCTGGTCGGGTTCATGAGCGGGATGGACCCCGAGCAGGTCATCGAGTTCCTGAACGACGCCGAGTGAACAAGGAGCACACCCATGAACTTCAAGCGCATCGTGATCGAGGGGGCCGACGAGAGCGTGAAGATCTCCCGCACCGACGCGGGAGCGCAGGTCAGCGTCGAACGCTTCACCCGCCGCGACGGAGTGCACGACCACATCATCGCCGAGTTCGGCCGCGATGAGCCGCGCGAGGAGCGCTACGCGAAGGCCCTGGAGGTCGCGAAGTTCGTGTACGGCGAAGACCGCCAAGGCCGGGCCGCCGCCACCAACTCGATGGTCCACGACGTGCTCAACGAGATCGAGCGCGTCGCGGGCTGCTGATCCGAACCACGCGGCGTCGCGGGGAACCGCGACCGCCACGCTTCCCCGCCGCAGCGTGCGGCGGGGTTCCCAACCACCGTTCTGGAGATGACAATGAGTACGAAGACCAAGAAGAGCCCGAAGACCCGCACGCCCGCCAAGTCCAAGAGCGCCGCCCGCGCCGATGGGGCGGCCAAGACCGAACGCCTCCGCAAGGCAGCGCTCGCCGAGATCAAGGACCGCTTGGACGGGAAGCCCGCCGAGCCCGCCAAGGGCAAGGGTGAGAAGGCCGCGAAGACGCCCAAGTCGCCGAAGGCTCCGAAGCCCGTCAAGCCCAAGCGGGTCAGCGCCCTCGACGCGGCGGCCCAGGTGCTCGCCGCCAGCGAGGTGCCGATGCGGGCCAAGGAGATGATCGCCGCGATGGAGGCCAAGGGCCTCTGGAAGAGCCCGGGCGGGAAGACGCCGGAGGCCACGCTCTACGCCGCCATCATCCGCGAGATCGCCGCCAAGGGCAGCGCCGCACGCTTCAAGAAGCACGAGCGCGGCGTGTTTGTGGCGGGGAAGGGGGCCTGAGCCATGACCGCGACGCCCGCACCCGACCGCGAAGCGCAACTCGAGGCCGTGCTCCAGGCCGCGCTCTACCTGCTCGGCGCACGCCAAGACCAGATGCTCACCATCGAGGAGTGGACGGATCTCGCGCGCGCGGTCGCCGCCTGCCAGGAGCGCAAGACCGCCGACTACCTGACCGAGCACGACCTCGAAGACATCGCCGAGCGCTACGCCCTTGAGTGGGACGAAGCGACCGACGGCCCGCTCCCCCCCGCCCCGAACCTCGACGAGTGAGGCGAGCATCACGCCCCGCTCCCAGCCGCGACGCTCGTCGCGGCTTTCTCTTCGGCCACAGCGTTTGAGCCAATCCGCTCCGCCTTGCGGCCCGTGAACTTCTCCCATCGCTGCACGATGACATCGCAGTAGAGCGGGTCGAGTTCCATCAGGTACGCCCGCCGCCCGGTCATCTCAGCGCCGATGAGCGTGCTGCCGCTCCCGCCGAACAGGTCGAGCACGTTCTCCCCAGGCCGCGACGAGTACTCGATGGCCCGCCGCGCCAGTTCAACGGGCTTCTCCGTCAGGTGGACCATGCTCTGCGGGTTCACCTTCTTGATGCTCCATGTGTCCGGCACGTTGTTCGGCCCGAAGAAGCGGTGCGCCGCGCCCTCTTTCCAGCCGTAGAAGCACCACTCGTGGTTGCCCATGAAGTCCTTGCGCGTCAGGACCGGGTGCTCCTTGACCCAGATCACCGCCTGGCTGAAGTACAACTCCATCGCCTTGAGCACGGGCGGGTAGTTGGCGCAGTTCGCGTAGCCGCCCCAGATGTAGAACCCGCCGCCGGGGATCAGCACGCGGGCGATGTTCCCGAACCACGCCGCGAGCAGGCGGTCGAACTCCTGGTCCGACACGAAGTCGTTGGCCAGGGGGCGGTCTTTGGCCCGGAGTTTCTTGTGTGTGGGCTTGGACTTCTCCGGGTAGCGGTGCAGGTCCGCCGACTGCTGGTCGCCGGCGCTCGCGTCCTTCCGCTGCGCCATCGTGAACGAGGAGAGCCCGGCCGCGATGGCGTTGTTGCTCCGCGGCTCGACCTTCACGTTGTACGGCGGATCGGTGTTGACGAGGTGGATCGCCTGGCCGTCCAGCAGACGATCCAGGTCCTCGGGCTTCGATGAGTCGCCGCACATGAGGCGGTGGTTGCCCATCACCCAGATGTCGCCGGGCACCGTCGTCGCCGCGTCCGGCGGCGCGGGCACATCGTCGGGGTCCGTCATCCCTTCGGTGCCGGCGGGAGCCATGATCGCCGCGAGGTCCTCGGCGCTGAAGCCCAGCACCGCCAGATCGAAGTCGACGCCCTTGAGGTCCGACAGTTCGATGGGGAGGAGTTCCATGTCCCACGAGGTCAGGGACGCGACCTTGTTGTCGGCGATGCGCAGCGCTTTGACCTGCTCCGGCGTGAGGTCGTCGGCGCGGATCGTCGGCACCTCCTTCAGCCCGAGCGTCCGCGCGGCGCGGAGCCGGGTGTGGCCGGCGATGATGATGCCGTCGCCGTCGATCAGGATCGGAATCTTGAAGCCGAAAGCCTGGATCGACTTGGCAACCGCATCGATGGCGGCGTCGCTGATGGTGCGGGGGTTGCGGTCGTACTCCTTGACCGCGTCGATGGGGAGCATCTCGATGTTCACGGCGATCTCCGTCGAGGCGCGCGGCGGCATGCGCCGGCGCGGGGGCGTCGTCATGGCCCGCGGCACACGCCGACGGGTCCGGGGATCGCTTGCTCGATGGATCGCTCGGGCGGCGGGCCCGTCCGGGGCGGCTCATCCGCCCGATTCCCCACCGCTACGGGCCACGCCCGTTGGCCACGGGTTTGCCCACGTTGGCCCACGTCGCGTTCCTGGCGGCGGGGCGTACCAACCCCGCCACCCGCCCGTCCCCCGCTCGGACGGGCGAAACAAACTCTGTCGCCAAGCGCGGCTGTTCCCGCGGGCCAAGCCTCGCAACCTGGCCCGGGAAGTACCTAACGCCATCCGCCTCCCCGCCGTTCGGCTTCGGGCTGTTGGGCTGGCGGTAGGCGCGGCCTGGCACGCGACCTGCATGGGCGCGGCGGATCGGGAGGGGGGAAGTACATGATGAAAGAGAGAGATCTTTCAATCTTTCAATACCTCCCTTCCGCCCGTGCGCGTGCCCACGCGTGCGCGTATCGCCTACGCGCGCGGTGACTAGTTGAAAGATTGAAAGATCCGGTTCAGGCAAGGGCATACACCACCTTCGGCCGCGTCGAGGAGGATTCCTCTTCCTGCCGCAACTGCTGTGTCTCCAGCAGGTTGTCGATGACTTCCTGCCGCTCCCGCTGGGTCAGCCACTGCGTCTTGCGGCAGAGTTCACTGCGGGAGATCTTTCCACCCGCCTTGCGCACCACCCGCACGACGCGCTTCTGCCGGGCGTCGAACACGCCGTCGGCGACCCACTCGTGGGCGATGTAGAGCATGCGGCGGGTGAGGTACGACGACAGGTCGCAGGCCCAGCGGGCGGCGTCGGCGTCGATCACGGGCTTCTCGGCGTTCGCGGAGCACGCGTAGATCAGCGCGAGGCGGCACGCCTTCTCCTCGGCGCGGGCCCACAGCGACCGCCCCGTCTCGTCGGGCTTGCCCAGTTCGGCATCCACCGTTGAGGCAAGCGCATCGAACACCTCGCCCGCCTGCGGCGTGGTCTCGACCACGATCGGCTTAGGGTGCTCCTTGAAGAGGTTGCCCCCGGGCTGCTGCGCTCCCCACCATTCCGCCGCCTGCTTCAGCGGTTCGGGAACACTCAACGCCGTGGCCCGCTGCCGCGCCGGCGTCTCGGCCGATTCGAATACGAGCAGGCGGGCAATGAACCCGTCGCTGAGGCTGTCGGCGGTGAGGGACTCGAAGAAGTGCTCGGGTACAGTCGTGCCGTAGACGCTGACACACGGCTGATCGACGACCTTGTTCCGCTTCTTGTCGGCGTAGGCCTTGCCCCGGAAGACTGTGTCGGCGCTGCTGTAGAGCTTCATCAGCGCCGTCAGCACGTTGAACAGATGCGGTGCCTTCTTCGGGTCGCCGATGGTGCGCAGGAAGCGGCCGAACTCGTCGATCTGGAACAAGACGGCCGGCTCGGCCTCCACAGCGGTCACCAGCCCGGCGTCCGACGCCAGGTCCTCGTTGCCCTCGTGCTCGACCAGGTCGGCGGCAAAAAGGATGTTCTTGTTGACCTTGCGGGCATTGTCCTTGCCAGCGCCGGAAGGTGCGACGCCGACGCAGTAGACGTTCGTGCGGTTGCCGCGCTCATCGCGGACCTTGCGGGCCGCGAGCACGGCCTGGAGGCAGATAGCCGCCGCGAGGGCGAGCACGGGCTGCGGGCGCGTCGCCGTGGCCAGGTTGAACGCCATCACCTGCTCGATGAATCCCGGCACGCGGAGCAGGTGGTCGGGGAACGGACCCGGATCCGGCGGACGCTCCGAGCGGGGCCGTTCGGCCGGGCCGTGCCGCCGCTCGGGGTTGAACTCGGACAGGTCAACGTCGCTGGCTTCAGCGGGCCTGGCATCGCGGAGCCACCCGTGCGGACGGTCGTGCGGCTTGCTGGCGGCGTCGGTCACCTTGTGCCGCAACTCTCTCTCAGACCACGGCGGCTCGCACCGCGGGTTGTACCGGTCCCACAGCATCGAGAACGCCGCCTCCGGGTCGAGGCCGAACCCGTGCACCATCGCCGTCGCGGCCGCGTACGTCTGGCTGTGCCCGCCCGAGCCGGAGATCGCCGGAGGAATGCGGTCGAGATACGCCGCAGCACGCCGCAGCACGGCGTCGCCCGCTTGGAACGGCGGCGCTCCGAGCGCCCCTGGCTGTGAATGTGGACGTTCCTTGCGCCCGTGCCGGGCCTCGGTCACGGCCTCGGCCAGCGCCGCAACAGCGGCGGCGAGTTCCCCGGCGTCCACGACGGCGGGTTCGCCGTCGAGCGGGTCGTACGGCTCCCCGCTGGGATGGATGCTCGGGCCGACAACTGTCTGAGCGCCGGTGCTCCGCAGCTCGACGATCATCTTCTTGGACACCGGGTCCTGGTGTTTGCGGGTCTTGATCCCCTCGCAGATGTACCACCAGTGCGACGCGGGCTTGCCCGGCCGTCCGGACATCGCGCCCGTCGGCGGCAGGAACTTGGGCGCGAGCGCCACCGCTTCCTCGCAGTCGAGGTCGACATCCACGAGCCACCCGCTCGGCTCGCCCAGGAGCACGCCGATGTTGCCGGTGCCGTTGAAGTACGCTGGTAGGTCGCCCTCCGAAAGGCGCAGGTCCGTCCACCCCTTGAGCACGGGTATCTTCTTCCGCGCCGGCACAGGGATGACCGCGTACCCGCGGGCGAGGTACGTGCGCGCCGACTCGAGCAGGATGGAGGATCCATCGCTCATCAGAAGGGGATCTCGTCTTCGGGGATGCCGTACGTCATGCCCGCGGGCTCCGGCGGCCGGTCCGGCAGGCCTTCCTCGCTGTCCAAACGCGGCGGCTTGTCGCCGAGCACGTGCTGGGTGACACGCTCGAACTGGTCGCCGGCCTTCTTCTCAACGGTGATCGAGAGCGTCGGGGCGAGCGCCCCGGCCTTGGCCATCTCGACCGCTTCCTCCGTCCCGCCGGGCACCGGCTCGACCGAGCGAGCCCGCCACCATGCCTCGGCCTTGGTCCGCGCGTATCCGGAGTGGTCGAAGCAGACCCACTCGCGGAAGTAGCGGTTGAAGCCCACGCGGTACTCAACCCGCATAGTCAGCGGCGCGGACGGGTCGCTGCGCTTGTAGTGCACGTGGTACGTCGTCTCACTGACGCGGTGCTCCTCGCGAGTGGTCTGGCCGCTGAGGATGCCCTCGGTGCTGGCCTTCGCCTCATGCTGTTGGCGGTTCGGCTCGGGGAACTGGTGGCCGCACTGCGGGCAGGTCTGATAGCCCGCCGCGATGAGGGCCTGGCAGTTGGGACACTCCTTCGCGGGCGCTTCGCCGTCGCCGCGATCGTCGGTAGCGATGCGGATCGCATCCACCGGCCCGTGCCGTAGCACGTTGCCGCCGAAGTCCAGCACGAGGCAGTCGTTCTTGCCCGGATGGAGCCGGAAGCCCCGGCCCACCATCTGGTAGTACAGCCCTGGCGACATGGTGGGGCGCACCAGGGCCACGCAGTCGATGTGCGGGGCGTCGAAGCCGGTCGTCAGAACGTTGACGTTGCACAGGTACCTGAGCTCGCCAGAGCGGAAGCGACCGAGGATTGCGGCCCGGACGCCGTCGGGCGTGTCACCGGTCACGAACCCGCACTCGATGCCGTGCTTGGCCTTGAGCACATCCACGATGTGCTGCCCGTGGCGGATGCCCGACGAGAAGATCAGCGTGGCGCTTCGGTCCTTGGTGTGCTGCGCGATCTCCGCGCACGCTCCCTCGACCAGCCCTTCCTTGTCCATGAGGTCCTCGACCTCGCTGGCGACGAACTCGCCGGCGCGGACGTGCAGATCGTCGGTGCTGATCTTCTGCAGGCCCGCCTTGGTCTTGAGCGGCGACAGGAAACCCTGCACGATCAGTTCGCGGACGCCGACCTCGTAGCAGACGTGGTTGAGGATGTTCTCGGGGGCGCATATCGCGCCTGACTTCAAACGGTACGGCGTGGCGGTGAGCCCGATGATGCGTACGTTGGGGTTCACCACCTTGGCGTCGGCGATGAACTGCCGGTACATCCCATCGTCCTCGGCGGGGACCATGTGCGCCTCGTCGACGATGATCAGATCCACGGGTCCCAGGTCGCAGGCCTTCTTCCAGATGCTCTGGATGCCCGCGACCGTGACGGCGTAGCCGAGGTCCTTGCGCTTCAGGCCCGCCGAGTAGATGCCCATCGGCACGTCGGGCGCGATGACGCGGAGCTTGTCGGCCGCCTGCTCGAGGAGTTCCTTCACGTGCGCCAGCAGCACGACGCGTCCACCCCAGTGGCCGACCGCATCGCGGCAGATCGTCGCGATCACCGGCGTCTTGCCGGATCCGGTCGGGAGCACCACGCACGGGTTGTCGTCCTGGGTGCGCAGGTGGTGGTAGATCGCCTCCACCGCTTGGAGTTGATAGGGTCGCAGTTGCATTTCAATCCGCCGACGCGGCTTTCGCCGCGCCGGCGCTCACGCCAGTCCGAGTCCCGCCGCGCCTTGCCCAGCCGATCCGCGCAGCACCACGCCGAGCCGGCTCATGCCCAAGCACGCCTCGCCTCGACCCGCCCGGCCTCAACATGCGTGTACATGCCGCGCCGTGCTCAGGAAGTGGTCGTCGTTTCCTTCAGCTCGCGGACTTCCACATGCACTCCGCCGCCCCGCGTGCATGGCCCGCGGCGGATGTCGATTCGATCGATCAAGCTGTCATCGCGGTAGAGCCCTCCGTGCTGTAGCGAGTCCAGCAGGCATTTGAGAAGGTTGTCAAGGTCGCGACGCCTCCGGTCCGGTGGATACACCGTCACCAGCACCGTGAGCGGTCCCGCGACCGACGGCGACCCGATGACTAGCAGTGCCGCCTTCACCGCCGCGCGGTACTTTCTTCCGGCACGGCTGATCAGCGTCGCGCGGCCGACGCGCCGGTAGTAGTGATTGGCCGAAGGTGGGAGTGGGAGAGAGAGTTCCATTGGTCTTCTGCGTGCTCGTACCGAACAGCCAATCCATGCCTGGCCCCGCCGTGCCTATCCGCGCAGCTGCACGCCCTTCCATTCCATGTGCGGGCGAACTCAGTCCGTCAGCAACTCGTATCGCGTCACGCGGAATCGCCCGTACGTCGGGCGGAAGTCCGCCAGGCCCACCAGACGACCCGCGTCGGTGAGCAGCCCGTGCAACATCTCGGGCGACACGTACTCCGGCAGGTTGACCATGAACACGAACGTGGCGGACCAACCGGTCTTGAGCGCCGGACGCACTCGCGTGATGCCGTTGCGCTGCACCTGCACGCGGCACTTGTGCTCGTAGTCCCACCGGGTGGTGCCGAGGCCCGCCAGCGGCGTCAGGCTCACGACCGCCGCCTTCACGAGGTCCTGCGCGCTCTTGCGCGGCGAACGAGGATCCTGCCGGAACTTCGCTGCTCCGATCACCGCTTGACGGAGGTACTCGCCCGGCAGGCAGAGCTCTCCGTCGTCGTTGCGGTAGACGTACGACTCGATGTCGTCGGTCTTCTTCGCCGCCGATCCCTTGGCCGAGCGAGCCTTGGCCTCGACGGCCTCGCAGTTCCAGCGGTGGAACAAGAGATCCGCCTCGCCCTGGATCTCGACTTCCACGCGGTACGGGATGGTCGCGTCGATGATCCGCTTGCCGCCGTTGCTGATGTCCGGACCGATCGCTGTTGCCGTGCTCATTCGTGTGCTCCTTTCGTTTGCTTCGGTGAATCCCGCCGCCGCGCTCTCGCCCGGCGGCGGCTGCATGCCTTACTCCACCGCGCCTGACCCGTCCCAGCCATGCCGTGACCGACCGCGCCTTGGCACGCTGCTATCTCTTCCAGGGCGGCGTGCTACCCGGGCCGGCGCCGACGGGGGCGCGGGCGCTCACCGGCGAACCGCCGCCACCCTTCTTGGCGTAGCCCTTGATGACGTTGGTGAACTCGCCGTTGTCGTCGCGTTTCTTCAGCCCGACGTTGATCTCCAGCGGCACGTTGTGGAGCTCGACCGAGTCCTTCGGCTGCATGACGCCGATGGCGCGGCAGATGGCCGACAGCTCGCCGCGAGCGATCTTGACCGTCATTTCAGACTTGTTCTCGAGGTTGAGGCGAGCCCACACCAGGCGGCCCTTGAACTCGCCGTCGATGATCTGGAAGGTCAGCTGCAGGTACTTGCCGCCCCCGGTCTTGGTCGGCTTGAGCTCCGACTCGGAGACGACGGCGAGGTACTTGCCCGCGGGGATCGGATCGAGAGCGACGGATGGGTCGACTTGGTGTGCGTCAAAGTTCAGGTTTGCCATTGATGAGTCTCCAGTGTGTGATGAGAAAAGGCCATGCCGTGCCGCAGCTCGCCAAGGCTTGACTTGGCAGGCGGTGCCGCGCCATGAATCAGTTGGTGCCGGCGGTGTCGGAGGTGGTGGCAGGTGCAGACGACTCGGCGAACGGGTTCTCGCCCCGGGCAAACGCGCCGTAGACGCGGTAGTCGAGCGGGATCTCCTCGGGCAACCCCAGGCGGTTCTTGGCAACGTGCGCCGGCCGCTCGACCGTGCGGATGATCCGCTCGCCGGTGGAAACGCCGTTGTGCTTGGCCTTGTTGAATCCCTCGTCCACCTTGACGGTGTGGACCTTGTACGTGGCGAAGAGCACCTCGTCGGCCCACTCCTGCACAAGCGCGGACGCGAGCTTGTGCAGTCGCGGCGAGTAACGGTCGTACGGCACGGTCTCGGGGTTCTCGAACTTCTCGATCTTGGCGTGCGCGATGAGCACGACGGTCATGCCTCGATCACTGCGAAGCGCATCGAGCGCACCGAGAACGGCTCGCCACTTGTCGATGGCGAACGAGAAGCCCTTGGCGTATCCGATCTTCTCGATGTTCTCGACGTTCTCGTCGGCGCACACTTCGGCCCAGATCAGGCGCTCGAGCCAGTCGAGGCTGTCGATGACGACGGTGCGGTAGTCGTGGTCGCCCGAGTAGAGCGACTCGAGCGCCGCCATGACTTCGCCGAGGCTGCGGGCCAGCGGGAACGATTCGCACTCGATGTCGCCCAGCCCGTCCTCGGTGGGGATGAAGATGGGGCTCTCAGCCATCGCGCCAAACGTGCTCTTGCCGATGCCGTGCGTGCCGTACAACATCACGCGGCGGGGCTTGGGCTTGCGGCCCTTGGTGATCTGGGTCATCATGCTGGTCGCGGTCATGGGTTCTCCCTTGGGTTCAAGGTCGTGGGGGAAGATGTCGCGGACGAAGTCGCCCTGGCCGAGGCGAACGAGGGGCAAGGGGTCGGTCATGCGACGGCCGCCGTGGCGGGCCGGCGCGAGTCACGCCGAACGGTGAATGCCTCGCGCCCGAACTCGTGCGTCAGGAGCGACGTGTAGATCTGCACGACGTTCTCGGTGACGATGCCGCCGCCCGCGACGCAGATCTCCGCACGGACCGGATCGACGGCGAAAGTGACTTCCGTGCGCACCCTGGCTTCGCCGTGCAGCCCCTCTGCCGCGAGCAGGGAAAGGCGCAGCGTGCCGTCGGCCTCGGCGAGGTTGACATCGGGCGTGAACTGGAATCGGTACTCGGTGTCTCGCATGGCAACGCTCTCCGGGAGAAGATGGCGATCGGTCGGAGCCCCGGTTGGCGGAGCGCCCGGCTCTGGGGGGAGAGACCAGGCGCTCCGCGCCGGTGGTTCCGCGACTTGCCCCGTTGGGGCATCTGGTCGTTCCCTATGCGGCGGATTCGCCGTCTGTCCGCTTGGGCGCGAAGCGCTCGCGGATCGCGGCGAGTTTGACGAGGACCTGGCGGCGCGACACGCGGCGCTTCCGCGCGGTCCCCGCGACGCCACGGTCGATCACATCGCGTATGAACTGCACCTCGCGCTGCGAGAGGCGCGAGGTCACGCGGGCGACGACCTCTCGGAGATCGAGATCTGCCAGCAGATCCCGAGCCTCACGCCCCAGACGCCTGTCCGCGTCCGCTGTGCCGATGAGGTTCACCAGCGCAGAGAAGTCGCCGTCGCCGCAGTCGACGAGCGTGCTGTCGAGCGACGTGTCCGGTACGCCGGTGAAGCGCATCTCCGCGCGACGCCGCCGCACCTCCATGTCCATCCAGCTGCGGACGGCGGTGACGATGAACGCCTCAACGTTGCCCCGTGCGGGGTTGTAGAGCCTGGAGGCGGTCCACAGGTACAGGAGCATGCCCTGCGTCAGGTCGTCCTCGTCGGAGCGGCTAAAGCCCGGGCGACGGCAGAGCTGCTGGGCCTTGCGGCGGATCAGGTTGGCGGCGAATGGGTGGCTGACGATGTCGGTTCGATTGGTCATTGGACCTCCGAGGCCGGAGGTCTGCTCGCCAACCAGTCACAGAACCGCACTCGATGGACTGTGCCGCGACGACATGCCGCGAGGGAAACACAGGTGCGCCCGTGACTGGCCGGTTATGAGCCGACCGGCCTCGGACGCAGGGCCCGGTGTCGCGGAAGTCGCGGGTTCGCAGCGAGAGCGTCGTGGCGTGCGACGCTCCCAAACCCATGCAATACCGCTACTTGCGGTACTGATCCATTTTCTTTCCTCTGTCGCAGCGTTGCGACGCGACAGACCGACTGACGGAGCAGGAGTCTTCCGTCCGTGCAAGCACACCCGCCTCTTCCGCTCGCTTGACGGCTCGCCACACCTTGTCTCTTGAGACCTTCGTCTCCATCTGCTCGGACAGGGCTTCTGCCGCTTTGTCGATGGAGTTGTGCTCCTGATATGCCGCGACCAGGATGTCGTCGGTCAAGTTCGCCTTGATCTCCGCCTTGACCTGTGCGCGGACGAGTTTCTTCCCGCGTGCGTCAAGCGACACTCCGCCAGCGACCTCGGCCAGGCGATCCGCCGCATCGATGGCTTCGAGGACTGCCCCCGGATCGAGCACAACGTTGTCGTCGATCATCGCGGCCACGTCATGCATAGGAATCACGGCCGGCACGCGGCCAGGCCATCGGCCCGTGTCCGGCACTCGGTGCGGGACGAACACCACCGCACGTCCACCCATCCCGACGTGGCGCACCAGCGCGTCAGCATCGTCATCGGCAAGTCGCACCGCGAGGACGACCTCGCGCGTGGTCTCGCGCAACTGCATCCGTCCTAGCCGCCAGAACCGTCCGGGCGCAACCGGCTTCGGCGTCGATACGCCGAGGGCCGATGCAAGCGCTACCGCCAAGCCGTCAAGGTCAACCGACCAACCACGGCACATCTCCTCCGTGACCTCGACCTTGAGCAACTCCGGGCAGGAGATGAAGTACCGCGGCTTCTCGGTGTCGTCCGACGGCGCGACGACTGTCACTGATTCGACGTGGCCATCGTCGCAGTGGGGACAGGGCGCAGTGAGCCCCGTCTGAGCCGGTCGGACCAGGTGCGACTTCAGCAGCTCGTCGAGCGCACCTTCGGGCCAGCGCGACACTTCTGAGTGGTCGAAGAGCGAGCCCGGGGCGTCCGCCGCGACAAGCAGCATGCGGAAGAGATCAGCCTTGGTCATCGGTCACCTCCCAGCGGCGCAGGCAGCGCTCGCCAACGACACGGACCTCGTCGGGCTTGCTCTTGAGGTTGCTCGAGTGCGGGACGGAGACCTCGAACGTCAGCGTCGACTGGCGACCGACACCGTTGTGAACGAACCGGAGCGAGAACGTGGCTTGGACCACGCGCAGCCCTTCGATCGGCAGGTTCTCCCGGCGGAGCCACCGGTCCATCTTGCGGTAGATGTCGTTACGGTCGCCGCGCGGATCGGCCTTGATCTCGATGTGTCCGCCAGCGCCGCGTGGCACAATCCGCAGTCGCGTGATCCTCGCCTCCTGGACACAATCGGCGGGATCAGTGGGGAGCGGGAAGTCGTTCTGGAGCAGATGGTCCAGGCGATACGAAGGCTTGAGTGGGTCCGTCGGAGGAATGTCCTTCTTGAGCACCGCCTTGCAGAACGCCACCTGTAGGGTCGTCCACATCTTCCCGCCGCCGGGCGCGACAATCTCCAGCACGCCCTCGTCGCCGCTGTAAACGAACACGTTCTCGAAGGCGTACCGATCCCAGCGCACTGTCGGCTGGCTGTCGTTGCCGTCGAAGACCAGATGCTTGTCCGGGTAGTCGTCGAGGTACGCGAAGAAGTAGTCCGCGCCGTCGGCCCGCCGGTAGTGCTCGACCATGCACTGCTTGCCGCGGAGCTGGGCCGGCCCATACACCGACGACAGCGCCTCGGCGAGCGGGTCGCACAGCGACGCGGGATCGTCCAGCTGGCGCTTGGGCAGGCCGTTGCGGCGATTCCACAGCCGGCCGCCGGTCAGCGCGTCGGCTCGGGCGAACATCGCCGCGTCGTTGAAGACCTCCGGCGCGAACAGGTACGACCACATCGCCTTGTCGGCCTTGCTGCGCTGCGCCGAGAAGTCCTCGGCGCGGTCGGGGTGGCGAGCGAGGATGCCCTCCGCGAGCACGGCCACGCCGCGGTGGTCGGCGAGCTCGTTGACGTCGCGGATGATCATTTGCACTTCGCGCTGGGTGGCCTCCGGGAGCGCCAGCCAGCCCGCGAACACGGGCTCGATGCGATGCTCGCTGAGCTGATCCCACGGCACGTCGGCGAGTTCGCCGCGGCGCGTGAAGAACTCGCGGAGCAGCGAGTTGGCGATCTGCTTGAGAACTTTGCGGGGATCAAACGGCTTGGCCATGTCTGAGATTCCTTGTCTGTCGTTTGCTAAAGGGTTGACACTCAGGACGTGACAGAACAAAGCCGTGCCAGTGTCGGGTCGTGCAGGGTCAGAACAGCGTGTTGGGTCGTTCGCGCATCAGCAGGCCGAGTTTCTCGAGGCGGATGCGCATCGCCTCGGCGGATACTTCAAACTTCTCGGCGAGAGGCTTCGAGAAACGATCAAGCGTGGCGTTCGCGGCGTCGCGGCCATCGGCGACATGGACAGGCGGAAGATTCGCGAGGACGACGGGGTCCAGGTTGCCACGCCACTCTGTCCACGCCGCGACCACGAGCGCCTTGGGCATGAGCAGGTAGCTGGCGAACGTGTCGGCCTGCCACTCGACCGGGATCTTCTTGTCACCGGCGCGGCACACAAACGCAGGCTGGCCGCGCCCATCAAACAACGCGGCCTGCGACGGGTCCTCACGGTAGTACGAGCGGTGCAGACGCCAGTGCCCGATCTCATGCGCGAGCGTGAACCGGTAGCGTCCAAGCCGCGACGGGTTCCCTGATGGATCGAGCCGGGTGTCGATCCGAACCAGCTTCTCGTTGAACCAGATCGCGCCCAGCACGCCATCGGTGCCGAAGAGTGCCGCAAGATCCTCGATGGCAAAGGTCAGACCCAGATGAAGTTCGAGAATGTCCTCGACGGGCACCGGTGTGACGACGGGCTCACCGCGACGCTGTGCCCATTCAGCGATGAGGACATCAGCGTCCCGCTCAATGCGGACTTCCGGCAGGTACGGCACATCCGAGATGGCCCCGCGACCACTCACGACGGATCGCCCTCCCTCCGCATCTTGGACGCTTGATCCTGCAGCTTCTTGAGCTGCTCGGGCGTCAGGCCCTTCGCCGCGCGCAGAAGCGCGGGCATCGCCTCCGGCTGGCTCTGGATGATCTTCGGGAGGTCTTCGGGGACGCGGCCCGCCATCGCGAACAGCTCGTCAGCGCTCTCACCCAGCAACTCCGCCATCTTCTGGATGCGGTCGGCCGTCGGTGGCGAGTCCACTTTGTCCTGCTCCACGTGCGACAGGTACGTCGGGCTGATGCCCACGAGCTCGGCGAACCGGCGCAGGCTGTACCCTTTGGCGGTGCGCCGCTCGCGGATGAAGGGGCCGAACTGTGGCTTCTGGGCGGTCATGACGGTTTGACGCTCGCTCGTTCCCTGTTTACTGTACATGGACATAACCGGCGGGTCAAACGTCGACCTGCGGTGCAGCGCCAATCTGCGGGCCCTCCGATGAACGTACTCGAAGTCCACAAGAGAATCGTCGCGGACTACGAGCAGTACATCCGCTCGTTCATCAACATCGCGGATCCAGCGATCGAGCAGGTCGTGCGCGGCGAGCTCGAGAAAGGGAAGCTCTGGCCCGAGCCGCTGCTGCAGTTCAATCCCGGGTATCGAAAATCCGGCGCGGTCGCGGACCTCGTTCGCGATGGAGAGCTACACCGGGACCTTGCGGACATCTTCGCCGGCTACTCCTTGTACCGGCACCAGCTAGAAGCGATCCGCCTGGGAGTTGCTGGCCAGGACTTCGTTGTCACGTCCGGCACCGGCTCGGGCAAATCGCTCACGTATATCGGCACGATCTTCAGTCACATCCTGGCCAACCCTGCCGCCCGAGGCGTCGTGGCGGTAGTGGTGTATCCGCTCAATGCACTGATCAACAGCCAGACGGAGGAGTTCAGGAAGTACCAGGACAACTACAAGCGTCAGACCGGACGTGAGTTTCCGATCACCTTCGGCCAGTACACCGGTCAGGAGGACGAGAGTGCCCGGACAGCCTTGCGGGACGCTCCGCCGCAGATCCTGCTGACGAACTACATGATGCTTGAGCTCCTTCTGACGAGAATGCACGAGCGTCGCATCCGGGACGGCATCTACGAGAACCTCCGGTTCCTCGTCTTCGACGAACTACACACATACCGCGGACGCCAGGGCGGCGATATCGCGATGCTCATCCGGCGGATCCGGGCACAGTGTGCGCGGAACGTGGTTTGCATCGGAACATCGGCGACCATGATCTCGGGCGGCCTGCCCGAGCAGCAACGGGAAGCAGTAGCAGGGGTCGCCAGGACGCTGTTCGGAAAGCAATTCGGATCCGATCAGGTCGTGACCGAGCAGCTTGAGTTCTCGCTCGACCACTCCGGTCCAATCCCGTCTGACAGTGCGCTCGCAGGGGCCGTCCGTGCCGGGGTCGAGCCGAGCGACGACTACGGCTCGCTCCTGCGTCACCCGCTCGCCCTTTGGCTTGAGGCCGAGGCCGCGATAGAGCAAATCGGAAACGACAAAGTTCGCCGGCGTCCGCGCCCAGTCGGGGAGTTGGCCGGCCGACTCGCTGAACAGACTGGCGAGCCGATTGAGGCGTGTGGCTCCGCGCTGAGTGGGGTCCTGCTGTGGATCAGTCGGGTCAACGAGTCAAGGCGGCGCGCGGGGCATCGCGAGACCGTCCTGCCCTTCCGGCTGCACCAGTTCATATCCCAGACCGGCTCCGTGTACTCGACGCTCGACCAGGGCCCGGACCGATTCATCACCCTCGAGCCCGGCATTTACAAGTCGGACGAGGAGAACCAAAAGCCGATTTATCCGAACGTCTTCAGTAGAAGCTCGGGACATGCATTCATCTGCGTCTCGCGGCAAGGCGACCTGCTCCTGCCGCGAGAGTTTCTGGATGCGTCGGAGGACGACGACCAGCGGGAAGATGGTTATCTCATCGTGGGGGAGGGCGTTTGGGATCCCGATAGCGACCTGGACGCCCTGCCCGACAGCTGGTTCCGCGCGAACAAGAGCGGACGAAAGGCCCTGCCCGAGAAGGCGGAATACTTTCCGCAGCGAATCTACTTCGACGAGCTCGGACGCTGTTCCGACTCGCCGCCCGGCAAGTACCAAGGCTGGTTCATGAGGGCGCCGCTTCTCTTCGATCCGACCAGCGGCACGTTCTTCGACCCGAAGACTCGGGAAGGCACGAAGCTCGCGAAGCTCGGAAGCGAGGGTCGGAGCACATCGACGACAATCGCAGCGTTCGCGATCCTGAACCAGCTGCGGGAGACGGGCTACTCGCTGTCAGATCAAAAACTGCTGAGCTTCACGGACAACCGGCAGGACGCTGCACTGCAGGCCGGACACTTCAACGACTTCGTGCAGGTGGTGCGGCTCCGCGCCGGCATCCACAAGGCGCTCCGTGACGCCTCGGGCGGCGTCCTGACCTACGCCAGACTCGGCGAGGCAGTTTTCAAAGCTCTCGAGCTCCCGTTCGCGGATTTTTCAAAGCTCGAGAAGGAGCCCGACCTTGCGCCGGTGCGGCGACGCTACGAAGCGACCTTTCAGAACTTTTTGGTGTACCGTGCAATTGCCGACCTGCGTCGCAGCTGGCGCATCGTCCTCCCGAACCTAGAGCAGTGCGCCCTACTCGCGATCGACTACGTCGATTTGGAAGAGACCGCCGCCGCGGAGAGCTTCTGGCAGGGCACGCCCCTTGTAAACGCGATGTCCCCGTCGCAGCGGCGGGAGTTCCTCGGCACGATCCTCGATTTTTTTCGGCTCGAGTACGCACTCCACAGCGAGAACTTCCTCGAACACTCGCGCATGAAGGAGAACGAGCGTGACTTCCGCGAGCAGCTCCGCGCTCCCTGGACGCTCGACGAGCGGGAGGACCTCCGGCCGCCGACGGTTGCCCGCCTCGACCCATTGGCACGCTCCGCGCACCTCGCGTCTGTAAGCGTCGGGCCAGCGAGCTCCCTCGGGAAGTTCATCAAGCAGGTGGCAAAGGACAATGGCTTCGACCGGAACGACTTCGGCGGGCAGCGATACCGCGACTTTGTTCTCGCGCTGCTGGAGCGACTCGCCGACGCCGACTATCTGCACCGCCTCAGGGCTCGTAGCGAGTCGGGTGATGAGGTCGACGTCTACCGCCTGAAGGTCGACAAGATTCTGTGGAAGCTCGGCGACGGCCGGACCGTCAAGTCCGACGTCATCAAGCAGCGGAGCTTCCGCTCGGCGGCCCAGCGGCCCAACGCGTTCTTTGCGTCCATGTACGCCCGGGAGTTTGCGAAGACCAAGCGGCTGGTTGCGGCCGACCACACCGGGCAACTGGACGCGGAGACTCGGCTCGACCGCGAGGACCGCTTCAAATGCGACTGGTGGCTCGACGCATCGAAAAGGACCAGGGACGAGGCGAAGATCCGTAGCCAATCGGTGAGCGCCCTGTTCTGCTCGCCGACGATGGAACTCGGCGTCGACATCGGCGGGCTGAGCGTCGTGCATCTGCGCAACGCCCCACCGAACTCCGCCAACTACGCGCAGCGGGCCGGCCGCGCGGGCCGGAGTGGCCAGGGGGCCTTGGTCTTTACATACTGCTCCAGCTTCTCCCCGCACGACAGGCACTACTTTCAGCATCAGGCCGAGATGGTCGCCGGGGAGGTTCAGCCTCCGAGAATCGACCTCTTCAATAGGGAGCTCCTCCAATCGCACCTGCACGCAATGGCCGTTTCGGAGGTCGGGCTGCCTGGGCTCGAATCACAGAACGGACGGGCGGCGTCGCTGATGTCGTTGGTCGACCCGAACGGTCGCGAGTTGCCGCTCTCTGAGACGACGCGGGCCGGACTGAGACTCGGTCCCTCTGCCTTCGCGTCGGTCTTGGCTGCGTTCTCGCGCGCCATCCACGACTTTGCTCACGACTTGCCTCGCCGAGGCACGGGCTGGTTCTCAGAATCTTGGAGCCAAACAGTGCTAGAGAAGCTGCCCGATCAGCTCGACCGGGCGCTCGGCCGATGGCGAAAGCTGCACCAGTCTGCACGCACCAGCCTCTCTCGCGCGACGCAGAGGATCGAGAGCGGCACGCTCGCCGTGTCGAGCGACGAATACAAAAAGCTGGTCCGTCTCCAAAACCAGGCGACCCGCCAGCTGAACTTGCTCGTGAACGATCTGGGAAAGCGGACCTCGGACCTTTCCGAGTTCTACCCATACCGCTACCTCGCGTCCGAGGGTTTCCTACCTGGGTACAACTTCACGAGGCTACCCCTACGGATCTTCGTACCCACGGGCACAAGCGCGGGCGAGTACATTTCACGCCCGCGAGCAGTCGCGCTGCGGGAGTTTGGTCCGCTGAACATCATCTACCACAACGGGCGCAAGTACCGCGTCGACCAACTGGTAGTGCAGGACGCGGAGGAGGCGCTGACCGAAGCAAAGATCAGCCTAAAGGCGGGCTACTTCCTGTCGGGCGACCAGGTGGACCTCGAGATCTGCCCCTTCACCGGTCTGAACCTGTCCGACAACGCGAACAAGGAACCTCTCGTTGACCTCATGGAGATGGCTGAGTCACGTGCAACCGAAGTCGATCGAATCTCGTGCGAGGAGGAGGAGCGGGCCTCGAGGGGCTTCGAGATCGAGACATTTTTCTCGGTCGACGGCTCGCTCGACCGAATTCGCGCCGCGCTGGTCAAGGTTGCGGACTCGCCCCTTCTGAACCTCCGATACATTCCGGCGGCCCGACTGGTCTATGTCAGCCGAAAGTGGAGGGCCACGCAGTTCGCCGGGTTCCCGCTGGCTCGATGCTGGCATCAACCCGGTCGTGTTCTGCCGCTACATCCCGACCGCCAATTACATCGGCGAGCACCTCAAGCCGCTTCTCTCCCGGAAGTACGGGAAGCTGGACGTCCAGGTTGTCACCAGCGAGGACCCCGACGAGGTCCGCCGCGACCGCATCGCCGGGATGGCCCCCGCCTCGCTGCGCGTGCTGGTGGCGACCGATTGCCTCTCCGAAGGCATCAACCTCCAAGAGCTCTTCACGGGCGTCCTTCACTACGACCTGCCCTGGAACCCCAACCGCCTCGAGCAGCGCGAGGGTCGCGTCGATCGCTTTGGCCAGACCGCGCCTGTCGTCAAGGCCTGCCTTCTGTATGGCGAGGACAACCCGATCGACGGCATCGTGCTCGACGTCCTGCTGCGCAAAGTCCGCGAGATCAAGCGGGCCACCGGTATCAACGTGCCCTTTCCGGAGGACTCGCAGTCCATCATCGACACCATCACCCAGGCCCTGCTCCTCAACCCCGACCGGAAGATCTCGCGCCGCAAGGAGAAGGAGGCGACACTCTTTGACTTCAGTGACTTCGGCGAAGCGGCCGAGGCGAAGCGCAACGTCACCCGAAAAGTCGACGAGGCCGCGGAGCGTGAGAAGGCGTCACGGAGCATTTTCGCCCAGAATGCGATCCAGGCCTCAGAGATCGAGCAGGACCTCAAGGCCGTAGACGAGGCCATCGGCGATCCCCGCGCGGTCGAGGACTTCGTGATCAGCGTGCTTCAGGGCGTGCTCGGCGTTCAGGTGATTAAGGATCGCACTGAGCCCGGCTACACGATCGTGACTGGCAACCTGCCGCCCCAACTGCAGGGCATTCTCCCGGATGGACCGACCGTGAGAGTCTCGTTCGTTTCGCCGCCGCCCAAGGGCTTCCGCTACATTGGGCGTAACCACCGCTTCGTCGAGCAGCTCTGCCAGCTCGTCATGGCCAACACCCTAGCCCGGCAGGGAAAGCGGGCGGCCCGCGCGGCGGTGGTCCGCACGCGAGAGGTCGGCGTGAAAACCACGCTCATGCTGTTCCGATGCCGCAACGTCATCGAGCAGGCTCGCGACGCCGCCCGCCAGCGCCTACGTCGTCTCGCCGAGAAGCGATACCTTGCCGACGGCCGTCACAACGACCTTTGGCTCGCACTCGTTTCCACCTTCCGGCTCTTCGACGCGGATGGTCCAGGACCGAAGCTCGGCCTCAAGCCACTCGCGGGCGATCTCTTCAGCTACGGCGCCGTTGGCGACCTCGAGTCCGCCCAACTCTCAAACGCCCACCTGCTCTCCTGCCTCCGCTCGCTCGGGCTCTACACCCATCCCGACAGCGGCCAGCTCATCCGGGTCAACTACGCCGCGCTCAACGTCGAGGAGTTCGGTTCCGTCTATGAAGGGCTTCTCGAGTACGAGCCTTCGATCGATCTCTCGGGCAACGGGGGGGCGACGCCAGTCTTCGACTTCAAACCGGGCGACGAACGCGCCGCCACCGGGTCGCACTACACACCCGATGATCTCGTCCAGCCGCTGATCAGGCACTCGCTCGACCATCTGATCTGATTCGTTGCGATACCCGCGATCTATTCTTTCAAGGGTTTAGGGATGGACCGCCCCTTGTCCTTTTCTGCCACGATGAATTCCAGGAAGCGGAGGCGGTCGGTGGAACTCGGGTTCCAGTGCCAATGGATCGTGCCGGTCGGAACAAGCAGGCTGTCCCCGGCATGCAGCCTTACGGGCTCTTTCCCTTCTTCTTGAAAAACCGCCGTGCCTTCCAGAATATGGAAGGTCACCGCGGCTGGATGGTAGTGCCGAGGATTGATCCCGCCCGGTGCATATTCGACGTGATAGACAGCGACCTCCTGGTTTTTCGTATCGGGCACTGCCGTCTTCAACAGGGGCGTATGAGGAATCACGCCTTTTTTTTCCTGGCTGGCAACCGGTTGTGCCGCGGGGGCCGTGGCCGGCGGGGTCTGCTGGGTGGCTTTTTTTTCTTGGCTGTCAGCTTGTCCCTGCACCATGAATAGCACTCCTACTGTCGTGAAGACGATCAGCCCGACGAGCGATGTTTTGACCATGACATTTCTCCTAAGTAATGAGGGATCTGATCGCGGTGACTCTGAACTCGACTGTACCACGACGTCCAGAGAGAGTCAAGAACAAGAGGGCGAGTCGAGCGAAATACTGGTGGCAGTTCGGAGAGAAGGCAACAGGTCTGCAGAGAGTCCTCGCAGCAGGGCAGCCCTATTTGGTTACAGCAAAGACGGCGATCCGCTGAACCACTCGGCGAGCTGCAGGTCTTCTCGCTCCTTGCCCGCTTGGCGACGACGAATGGTCAGCTCCGCATAGCCCGTGCCGACGCGAGGGAACTGCTCAGTGATGCCCTCGGGCGCAAGGTGCGTGATGATGTCGACGAACGGGCGACCCGTGCCGATGGGCGGCAACTGGCGGGGATCGCCGATGAAGATCAAGCGATGCACGCCCTTGAGGGCCTGCAAGAGCGCGGCGAGCATCTCCTCCGTGAGCATCGACGCCTCGTCGATGATGACAGTTCGCGGGCAGTCCTGCGGCGGCTTGTCGGAGAGTCGGTAGCGGCCCGTCGTTCCCTCGTATCGGTCCGGGCTGAGGAACTGGGCGATGGTGTAGCCCTTGAGCTTGAGGGACTTGGTTGACTGCTCCATGCGCACGCGAGCCTTGCCGGTCGGCGCCAAGAGCAGGATGTCTCCGGCAGCGACGTCGGGGTGGCCACACAGAACGGACAGCAGCGTCGTCTTGCCGGTTCCCGCGGGGCCGATCAGGACCGAGATTCGTGATTCTGCCAACTCCTTCAGCGCGGCAGTCTTCTCCTCGCGCGCCCGCTCTTCAAGTTCATCCGGCTTTCCCGCTCCTTTCGTCGCGAGGTGGGCGTCGAGGAGCTTGCGCCAATCCGCCACCACCTCTAGGCGTTTGCCCGCCGCACGCTTGGTGATGGATGAGCGGATAACGGCCCCCATCTCTGCGAGCCGCCCGAGCTGCAGGGCCGGCGCGCCGGTCGCCAGCGGAACCTCCGACACGGCATCGCCGAACGCTGTCTTGGCAACCGCCATGAGGTCCGCATCGATCGAACAGGGGGGCTCGAGAGTCAGGTCACGTACACGGAGCACGACCTGGTCCTGAGGGAGCAGCGAGTTCCCGCTGCTGGCGGCCTCCTCCAGCACAGATACCGTCAAGGCGCGGACACGCCTCGCGTCGGTGCCCGCGTCGAGTGCAGAGGGTTCGGGCAATGGGTGTATGTTGCGCACGATCTCGTCGGGGAACACGCCGCGATCGACTGTCCAAATACTCATAGGGTCGTCGCTGAGTCTGGTCAGTTCGTAGAGCAGATAGGGGTTCGACAGGATGTCGGTGTCGGTGCTAGTGATGCCCGCCTCCGCTCGTTCCTCTTGAACGTAGAGGAGCGTGGCCTGGTCGAGCGTGATCTCGAATCGGCTGATGAGGCACAGCAGAGCGCGTCGCTCCGCCGGCAACTTGGCCCACTTCGCAGCCAACGTCTTGCCAATCTTCTCGGCGAGCGGCGCGGGCAGAAGCTTCTTGGGATCGGCGAACGCCCGATCGACCAGCGGCCACGGGTCAGCGTTGTCTCCAACCTTCTCGGCGATGGCCCGGGCGACGAAATTGCCCTGTTCGATGCCGAATGCCGAGAGCGCGGCGCCGAGGCCGGGACACGGCCCGCGAGCCTTCCACAGCTCGCCGAGCCGGTCATCGATCCACTGCAGGCACTGATCCCACTTGCCCGGCAGGTGCGCTTTCACCTTTCGCAGCGAGTCCGCACAGGCAAGAAGACCCGCGATCGCGGCGTCGTGGGTCACGAGCTGCGATGCATGGGAGAACTCCAAGAGTCGGTCCTCGGGCGAGAACGCCGCGATGGTTGCCGGGTCGAACTCGGGGTCGGCCGCTGCCTTTTCGAGGGCCGCGTGGTAAGGAAGGATGAATCCGTCCTTGAAGTCGGGCCGGATTGAGTGCTGGACCAACCGTTCCCAGAGTACGGACCTGAGCTTGCCGTTGAGGTCCTTCGTGTTGTATTCGTATTCGACGCAGGGCCCGACGTGAAGCACCCGACCGACGCCGATGATGATTCGGCGGCCCGCGGTATCCTCGACGAACGGCACGTGCTTGGCGTAGAAGAACACCAACGACTCATTGGGCTTGATATGGGCGCAAAAGCAGTCTGACAGAGCCTTTTGGTTGTCACGGTGCTGCAGCCACTGAGTCTTGAACCCAAGGTCAGGCTCACGATCGGGCAAAACGTCGAGTGCATGCTCCGCCGCCAGTTGTTCCGCCGACTCGGCCAGCATCCACGAGAAGGGCACGGCCGGGGCTGAGTATGGCGGATGTCGGAGCGGGGTCGGCACGAAGTGCGAGTGTTTCCCGTCCTCTTTCCAGCTATACGGATGAACCTTCGACTGGACCAGTTCGAACGGGGCCATGAATGTCGCCCGCTCCCCGACGCAGCATGGCCAGTGCTCGCGAGGCAGAACGTTCAGCGACTTCGTCGCGACAGCTGCTTCCGCTTCGTCATTTCGTGATAACCCGATGCCCTTCAGTCGAAGGCACGCGCCGTTGAGCGCCGGCTTCGCGCACACACGTCCGTCCCATGCGGTGTCGTGCCAAGGAACGCGAATCGAGATGTGCCGAAGCGGGTAATCCATCGCGTGCTCCGCTCACGCAGCGGGTCGACCTGCCCGACCCGAATGTCCGCGTTTGCCAAACGGTTGACGCGATGATAACCTACGGGTCAGTGGGTTGCAACCCGGGCCCGGCAGAACTGTCGGTTCTGGCCCGTGGTGCGTCGGTCTCCACGATTTGCATGGAGGACAAGGTGATGTCGAAGTCCAAGGGATTCAAGATCGGGCGCGACGATGACACTGGCCGTCTGAAGTCGGTCGCCCAAGCAAAAGCCGATCCTAAGAACTCATCGGTCGAAATCATGCCGAAGAAGGGGCACGGAGATACCGGCCGCTACGACAACAAGAAGAAGTAGCCCGGCGGCCTCATTGCACTTTGGCCCAATTCCGACGCTGCTCACGCCAACACGGCAAGCCGGCGATCGGCCTCAACATGCGCTCGTGGATGGGATCGCGGCCAGACTCGACGGGCGGTAGGAACAGGATCTGCTCCTGGATGTCCGGCGCGAGATGCAGCAGGTTCATGATCTGCGTCATCCGGGGCTGCGTGACCTGGCATAGATGGGCCAGTTCGGATTGGTCGGCCACAACTCCGCGCCGAAGGAGATCGTCGTACCTGATCGCCAATGCCATCAAGCGGGCGACGCGGGGAACCCTGCTGGTCGGCTTGGGCAGTTCAGCCTCCGGGCCAACCACCAGGCGCTTGCGGCGGGATTTCACGGCGAAGTGGATGGTTCTGACGACGGTTGTCACGCGGCTTCCTCCAGATTCCGGCGGCACAGGGCGGCGATCCCGGTCGCCCGAAACGTGACGGCGACGCTCGCGTTCGCCGGGTCGTATTCGATCTTCGAGAGCAGCAGCTTCAGGACTCGCGCCTGCTCGCGCGGGGACAATTGACACCACACACCGTCGAACTCGTTGAGTGCCTTGCGGGCGTCATCGCGGGTGATGGAAGTGCTTTTGATCGTGCTGAGCCTTGTCTCCACCGCGCCGAGTCGCGAACGGGCACCGGTGATCTGCTCGTGCAGGTTGGCCAGGCGGGCGGTTGTTGTCGCACCGCCATCCTTGTCTGCGACGAGTTCCCGGAGCTCGCGGTCCATCCGGGCCAGCGCGTTCAGTATGGACCCTCGCTCGGCCTTCAGGGCCGATTGCTCCGCGTCCACATCGACCTTGGCCTCCGCAAGAATGCGATCCAACAGCCCGCGGTCGTCTCCCAACGCACGGATCTCGTCGATGACGAGATTCTCGATCTCCAGCCCGGGCAGCGTCGCCGCCGCGCAGGTGCGGGCACCGTTCTTGATCGCGTTCAGGCACCGGTAGTAGCGGTAGTACCGTCCCTTCTTGCCGTAAAACGTGTGGATCATGGCGCAGTCGCAGTGCTTGCATCGAAGCAGTCCGCGGAGGAGCGCGCCGTACTTGTTGCGGGCCTCGGCACCGCCGGTTCGGCCGTTCTCTGCCAACTGCTGGCGCACGCGCTCGAAGAGACCGGGATCGACAATCGCCTCATGCTCTCCGTCGTAGGTCTGGCCCTTGTGGACGATCTTGCCCGTGAGGATCGGGTTCGTCAGCAGGACGTGGAGGGTGCCGGTGTCGAACGGGCGACCGCCCCTCTTCTCGCCCTTGCGAGTCAGCCGTCGCTTGTTGGTCCACTCGCGGTGCCTCAGAACGGTCACAGCGCGCTGGAGCGATCCCGCGTCCAGGTAGATCTGGAAGATCTCCCGGACCCGCGCTGCCTCCCTGGGGTTGACGACCAGGCGGGGGCTGCCGCCTGAGCGGTCGACGTCGTACCCGAGGACGGGCACGCCGCCCGCCCACTTGCCACGCCGCTTCTGGGCCGCGATCTTGTCGCGGATGCGTTCCCCGATGATCTCACGCTCGAACTGAGCGAACGAGAGCAGGATGTTGAGCGTCAACCTGCCCATCGAGCTGGTCGTGTTGAACTGCTGCGTTACGGAGACGAACGACACGCCCTTGCGATCGAACGCCTCCATGATCCGCGCGAAATCCATCAGAGACCGGCTGAGCCGGTCGACCTTGTAGACCACGACGCAGTCGATTGTGCCCGCCTCGATGTCCCTGAGCAGGCGTTCCAGCGACGGTCGCTCCATGCTGCCGCCGGAGAATCCGCCGTCGTCGTACCGGTTTGGAAGGCAGACCCAGCCCTCGTTGCGCTGGCTGGCGATGTACGCCTCGCCGGCTTCCCTCTGTGCGTCGAGGGAGTTGAACTCCTGTTCCAGACCTTCCTCGCTGCTCTTTCGCGTATAGATGGCGCACCGAACGGGCGCGGCGATTCCGGTTCCTTGGGTTCGGTCGGCGGGTGTGCTGGATGACCGGGGGCGCTTGCTCATCGGCCACCCCGCAGTCCGAAGAAGCGGTACCCGTTGATGTGCTGGCCTGTCACCTTCTTGGCAACCACCGACAGCGTGCGGTACCGCTCGCCCTCGAACTCGAATCCTTCACCGTCGGCAAGCACCGACACCCGGATGGTGCGACCCTTGTACTGGCGCACGATCGCAGAGCCGGGGGGCGGCAGCCGTGGGTCACGGCGGTCCTTTGGGTCAAGCGACCTGATCCGACTGCGGATCTCGCCTGGCTGGGGAGGCGTGACCAGCATCCGTGGAGCCATCGTGCGAATCTCCGCGTCGTCGGCCAGTTCGGCGGCGCGACGCCTCGCTCGTTCAGTCAAGTCGCCCTCCGCTTTGGCCTGGATACGCCACGCGATCTTGCGGATCAGGTACGCCCGATGCCGCGTGCGGCAGGCGTGCCCGTGAAGTTCCTCGTAGCGGTCCACGAGGTCACCCGTGCTCATCCGCTGAAGCTCGTCGAGTTGTCGCTGTATCGCGTCGGACATGTGGACTCCTCATCGCATCGGCCCGGAGCCCTAACCCCGGGGCCGCGCGGAGACACTGAGGTCCGCATGCTGCGAGAGTTCAAGTCCACCGGCCGGAGATTCCGCCGGCTCGCTGATGTCCCGGGTGGAACGCGAACGATCCGCATGGACCGCTCGCACCAGCCCGCGGGCCAGAATGCTCGCCACTTCGGCGTCGCGCTCAGCAGGCGTCATCGTCTCGGGATCTTGGCTTCGCATCATGCGGGCTCCCGCGTGGTGGCGCGTCGTGCGCCTCGGTAGGCGTTCCCTATGCGGCGGAGGCGCGACATGCCCGCGGCGTGAACACGCGGGGCTGATCCGAACACCGCTGCGCACGCATCGCAAGCATGGAAGCCAGCATCGCGCACGCCCACGCGAGCGCGAAGTCCCGTTAACCCCGGCACCGGTGGACGAGAGACGCGGAGAGACTTTGGGCCAAAATCGCGTCCGTGGGGCCAGGAGGGGGAGGGGCCGGTTATGGCCGTGGCTCGGGAGAGAGACCCGGCTTGCGTCTGCCGCCTCCGGCCAGACCTTCGGAACGTGGGCCAAAACGCGAAAACGCCGCCGAGGTCTCTCGGCGGCGTTCCCTGAAAACCAAAGGGCCGGCTGCTTTCGCAACCGGCCCGGCAATAGCGGGGCCAGGATTTGAACCTGGGACCTTCGGGTTATGAGCCCGACGAGCTACCGGGCTGCTCCACCCCGCAATCAGGGCCAAAACGATAGGCTCTTCCCCGCGCGGCGTCAAGGCGGCGGGAACCCCCCCACCACCTCCACACCCTCGAATACCAGTTCTCCCTGCCACGCTTCCAACACCTCCACCCCCTTCTGGGCCGGTTCCGGGCTGCTCCGCAGCACGATGTCAACCACGCCGGGACGCATGCCGGGCACTTTGGAGTGAATCCCGTTCCAGAGCGAGCCCCCAAAGGCGCGGCCTGTCATCTCGCCGACGCGCCACTCCCGCACCGAACCATCCTCCTGCCCTTGCCTGGCGAAGATCTCGAACGAACACCCCATCGGCGCGTTCTCCAGCACGACCATGCCGTTGAGCCAGAGGTCGCCAGCAAAGACTTCCAGTTTCATGTCGCGCACACTCATTGCGCCGCGGATCGCCGGGGCGAGCGTTTCGTCGGGCCGCATCGCCACCGACAGAACGCCGCGCGGCAGCACCCACACAACCGCCACCGCCCGGGCATCCACAAACCCAACCGCCTCTGCACTCGTTCCATCGTCGATCGAAAGTTTCACCCGAGCGCGCAGCGTGACAGGGTGCGATCCTTCCTCGAACTCGACAGGAATCAGCACGGGCCACGCGCTCCTTGATACCGCGCCTACCCGCGAGATCAACTTGCCCGAACTGCGCCACACCCGCCCATCATCCGCCACGGCCTGCACATCGTCAATGACAATGCGGATGCCGCGCGTTGAGCCCACCCGCAGCGGCCCCATGGCGATATTCACCGGCAGCGGCTTCATCGCCTCGATCCGCGCTCGCCATTCGAGAGTTGGAGTCCCGGCGTTCTCAACATACCGCCGCGCCTGCTCGGGCGTGACCAGCCCTTGCGCGTCGATCATCTCGAAGAGGTCGCCCACCCCAGGCCGCCACGCAAAGCCGGGCGACGCCTGCAACCCAAGCACACGCTCCGCGGCCGCGCTCGCCGCGCTTCCGGACAGGTCCCCATCTTTCACACGCCGGGCAAGTTCCGGCGCGGCAAGGTCGGGCATGCTGCCCATCGCGGCGCGCAGTGCAAACCCGGGCCAGTACCTCGCCCCCGCGGGCGACACCACCCAGCCAGAGACAGCCACCACCGTGATGACCAAAGGCCCGATGAGCAGCAAGACACCCATCACGAGCAGCACCCACCGCCGCGCTCTCTGCACGTGCCGCACGGCCCGGGGTGCCGTCAGCAGCGAGCCGCACTCGGGGCAGACCGCCTTGTCGCCGCTGAGGGGCCACAGCCCCGAAAGATCAAACGCGCACCTCGCGCACGCGGGCAGGTGTGAAACCCGGCGCCCGCGCACCCCCGCCCAGACCAACAGCATGCCCACCAGCGTGAGCAACGCCACAAGCACGATGGCCGCGATGGGCACGCCCATGCGCACCCATCATACCCCGGGGCAACGAGTGCGACGCGACGAAACACAACGACCGGGCATCGGGCCCGGTCGTGTGGGGTTCAAACATGA
This sequence comes from Phycisphaeraceae bacterium, assembly GCA_019636615.1. GTDB lineage: Bacteria > Planctomycetota > Phycisphaerae > Phycisphaerales > UBA1924 > UBA2402. The sequence goes on from JAHBXF010000001.1 coordinate 380,040, forward strand.
TTGATCGATCGACCGGCCAGGGGCCGGCGGCTTACCGCATCAGGTCGCGAAGCCGCTTTTCTTCGGCCTCGAGCCACTCGCGGTATTCCTCTTCCGTCTCCATGTTGAGGTTGAAGAGGATGAAGTTAGGGTTGTTGCGCACCATGTTGCGGATTTTGTCCAGCGCCTGGCGGGCGCGGTTCACAAACTGGCCGCGCGCCTGGCGGGTCTGCTGCTGGGTGGCCGCCTGGATGTTGAGTTGGTACTGCGCGACATACTCGCGGAAGGAGTTTTCATCGCGGTTGACCTGCCGGCGGTAGGCGATGTTCCACTTCTCGGCCTTGCTCACGGGCCAGAGCACGCCGGGCACGCTCTCGCCGACCCAGTCAAGTTCGGTATAGCCCATCAACCGCTGCAGTTCCTGGATGGTCGACGCCGTGCCGCGCGAGAAGCCGATGTCGAGCGCGGACTGCGCGTTGAGGGTGAGCACCTCGCGGTCGCGGTTCACGATGATGTCGCCGCTGGTGGTGTCGGCGAAGAAACTGAACTCGCCGTTGGGCTGCCGGGTGGCCGAGAGGGGCACCTGAATCTGCATGGCGCGCATCAGCAGCGGGTGGTAGTTGCCCCGCGCCGAGATCTTCTCCATCATGAACAGCACTTCTTCGAGCCCGCGCCCAGAGACCGCCGTGAGGTTGCCGAACCACCCCGTGCAGGCGCCGTAGTTGCCCTGTGGCGTGAAGTAGATCTCTTCGAGGCAGTGGGCGGTCATGGCCGCCGCGGAAATCGCCGAGTCGATCCACGCCACCGTGCGGAACTTCTTCTTGTACTGCTCGTGGATGACGTCGCTCATCCGCTGGATCTCCAGCAGCGCGCCGCCGCCCGAACTGAACCTGAGCACCACCACGCCGGTGCCGTCGCTGCCGAGTTCTTCCTCCAGCATCGGCAGCATCTGTTCAAGGGCGTGCTTGGTCATGTACATGCCGACCATGTCGCCTTCTTTGTCGTCGCGCCCGTTGCCCATGGTGATCACCGCGGCGCGGGGCGTGCCGGGCCGCCACACCTTGGGCGCGCCCGCCGTGCCGGGGTTTGCGCCCGTGGCCGGGGCCGCGGGCGCCGCCGGGGCGGCCACGGTGTCACGCTCGAGTTTCGTGAACTCTTCGGGGGTGAACATCCGCGTCTGCTCGATGCCCGCCACCGTGTACTTGAACCACACAAACCCCTCCATCTCGCGCACCACGGTGCCCTCGAGCACCTTGCCGTCGCGCGTGTGGAGTTTGTCAACGGCCACGGCCTGGCCGACGCTCAGCAGCATCGCCGCGCCGATGGCCAGCGCCCCCAGAATCATCTTTGCCCGCCGAAGAATGTGCTTCATGTCTCGTGTCCTTCTCGCCCGTGCGGCGCTCGTGCGTGCCGGGGCGCGTGCCCTCGTGTGTGGTCCCTGGTTCTTCCCGCCGCCGGTTTTCCCGCCGGGGGTCCGTGCGCCTTACTTGCGGTCCTGCATCTGCTGAATACGGATCTGCTCGAGCATGATGTTGATCTGCGCCTCGGGCGGGATCTCGTTCTGCGCCATCCAGCGCGGCGTGATCGCCTCGCCGAAACGGCCCCGCAGAATCCGCCGCATTTCTTCGAGAATCGCGCGCTGCTGCCCGCGGGCGCGCGAGCGTGCGTTGTAGTCGCCCGGGGCCTGCACCTGCACGTCGCCGAAGTCGTCGCGCAGTTTGCGCAGCCGGCGCTTCGAGTTGTCAAGCCCGTTCACCCAGTCACGCATCAACTGCGTCGAACGCCCGGGGATGTGCACCCCCGTGCGCTCGATGCCCATGGCGTTGAGCAGTTCGTCCTTCGTGTTCACCGTCATGCGGCTCAGGCCGAGCACCTGCGCCACCGACGCGTTGAGCGTCAGCACGTCGTTGCCCTGCCCTGACACACGCTGCTGCAGCGTGTCCGTGTTCGAGTCTTTGCCGTCGTCGGTCAGCAGGAACTCGTCCGCGTTGGCCGGGTACCCCTCGAACAACTCGGCCCGCCCGTCTCGCATGCGGTACGACAGCACATACTCAACACGCGCCATCGCACGCACCAGCCGGGGGTCATACCCGCCCGTGATGGCCCAGCCCTCAGCGTGCGCCAGCCGCAGCGAACGCTGCTTCTCGCGCACCACGTCGTCGCCCACACCCTCGAACATGAACGACAGGTTGCCCAAGCCGCCCATGCGCGCGTCGGAACTGAAGTACAACTCCCGGCACACCATCGGCAGCAGCGCCGCGCCCGCCATCGCCTGCTTGATCCAGATCGCCACGCGGGGCTGCTTCTCCCAGTTCCGGGGAATGTCCTGCGTGAAGATCTCCGCCAGTTTCTCGGCGCGGAAGATCTCGTCAAAGTTCGCCGCGTCGTCGGGCAGCGGCGAGAAGGCGTCCCGCCGCCATTCGGCGTTGAGCATCAGAATCACGATGTCCGCGTTGTTGCGCCGGGCATCCTCAAAGGCGTCGCGCAGCGGCGTCTGCGAGATCTGCTCGCCGAAGGTGCCCTCGAGATCAACCCAGTAATACCCGAGTTTGCCCTCGCCGACCGCGGGAACCTCGACGCGGGGCGGCGTCGCTGTTACCGCCGCCGGACGCGCCGGCTCGCCCGTGTCGGCCGCGCCCTCGGCGCCTTCCACACGCTCGCCCTTCACAACCCGCAGAATGTCCTTCTTGTCATAGGCCGTCTCGAAGGCCATGCCGTAGAGCGTGCCCTTGAAGCGCACCTCGGTCGATGTCTCCGAGACCACCGTTCCCTTCACCGTGCGGCCGTCGCGGAAGATAATGGTGTCGGGCCCCTCGCCATCGCTCACCGTCGCCGCCAGCGCACCCGCCGGGGCCGCCGCCGGCCCGAACCCGGCCCCGCCACCGAAGCACACCGCCATCGCGGCGGCAAGCCCGGCGATGCTCGCCAGGCGAGCCATGAGCGTCACCCGTGTACCCGCCTTGGGGGTCGTGTGCATCGGCCGTTCGTTCTGATGAAGTTGTGTGGTCATGGTTCCGCTTCCAGTTTGTTCGTTCGTGCCTTGAGAGTGCCGCGCCCGAGCGAGATTCACCCGTACGCCAGTGTGCCGCGTGCCCCGCGAAAGAACCGCGGCCGACACCATTCCTTCCCAACCAACGCCCGCTCTGCTCGTCAACCTTGCCACGGGCGCTTTGCCCTCGCTCGGTTCCGCTCAGGCAGAGATGGCGATCCGCCGCAGGGTAGGGTGTAAATCGCGGCATGTCCGCGTGCGCGGCCTGCCCGCCCACCCTGGGCGCACCCCTTCTCTCCTCCTCTAGACGCCCCGAACCCGCGCAAGTTCCATCCCTTCGGCCTGATTCCTCACCCGACCCTCCAACTGCGCGTCATACACCTCGTCCAAAAGCCGCTTGAACCCGGGCCCGGGCACAAACCCCGCCCGGATCAGGTCGTCACCCGTCACCATCGGCGGCGGTGCCAAACCCCCATGAACCGCCGACAGTTCTCGGACCTCTTTCGTCACCGTGTCCGCCTCCGACGCCCGGCGAATCGCCATCAGGCTCAGCGCCGCCCCAAACCACGCCCCGGAGGCAAGCCGCTTCTTCTGCGCGACCGATAACCGAGGCCATTCGTGCTCCAGCCGTGCCAACGAGTCGAGCGTTGCGTAGAGCGCGGCCCCTTCCTCATTGCTCAGGCACAACGGCCGACGCAGCCTTGCCACCGCCGCGCGCCCGTCGGCGGGCAGCCCTGCATCCAGCAGCCACGCCGCCAGTGGTGTGGGCCAGGGGCACTCGGCCGGCAACCCCGCCAGGTGCATCAGGCCCCCACCGCTCCCGGGCACTGTTTCGAGGATCACACTCGCCAGACCCATCTCGCCCAGCAGCGTGGCGGCGCGGGCGCGGCTGGGGTGATCAAGCATCCGCCGCACTTCTTCGCCGATGCGTTCCCGGCTCACCCCGCCCAGTTCGGCGGCGTGCGCTTTGACCGCGCCCGCGGTGGCGGGGTCAACTTCAAAGCCCAGTTTCGCCGCGAGCCTCGCCGCGCGGAGCGCCCGCAGGTGGTCTTCTGCCAGTCGTGCATCGGGGTTGCCCACGGCGCGCAGCACGCGCCGGTGCATGTCCTCAACGCCGCCGACATAGTCAATCACCAGGCCGCCATCAACGCGGTGCTCGCGGGGCGGATCGTGCACCACGCCCGCGGGCGCTGCGCCGCGCTCGGGTTGGCGCACCGGCCCCGCCACCTCGGGCGATGGGTCGAGAAAGAGCGCGTTCACCGTGAAGTCGCGCCGGGCCGCGTCTTCGCGGGCGGTGCTGAACCGCACCGAATCGGGCCGGCGCCGATCTGTGTACGGGCCGTCGGTGCGGAAGGTGGCCACCTCGATCACGGCCCCGTCCATCTTCACGATCACCACGCCGAAGTGCGCCCCCACCTCAAGCGCGGACTTGAAAATGTCACGCACGGCGTTGGGCGTCGCGTCGGTGGCGATGTCATAGTCGTCGGGCCTTCGCCCCAGCAGTTCATCCCGAACACACCCCCCCGCGAAATAGGCCGTGAACCCGTGGGCGCGCAGCCTCAGCACGATGCGCTGCGCCGCGGCACGGTCGGGGGAGTTGTGTGCTTCGGTACTCATGCGTTGTGAGCGAGGTTGAGCGTAGGGATGGGGTGTCGGCCGCACGCCGACGCGCCACATGAGTGCCAGCCCGGATGATCTCACCCCAGGCACCCGGCCGCCATCTCTGAGTTGTCACACCCGTTCTCGGGGGCACATTCGATGCCATCCCGGCGATGCGCCGCCCCCATCCCGGCGAACACCGCGGCACCGGCTCGCGTACGCCTGCCCTACAGTTCCGTTGTTCGGGGCGGTAGCTCAATTGGTCGAGCACTACCTTTGCAAGGTAGGGGTTGGGAGTTCGAGTCTCCTCCGCTCCACTTCTTCGCGCCCCCGGCCGCGCCGGGGCACTGCATGAACCCCCTTCAGACATCCACCCCGCCGCACGCGCCGCACCCATGCCGCGCGCCGGCATCGACCGGGACCGCCGCATGACCGCGACCGCGCCGGCCGACACCTCGCCCTCTTCGGGCGTGGCCCTTGGCATCTTCACCATCGTGATGACCCTGCTGGGCTGGACGAGCATCCCCCTCTTCCTCAAGTTCTTCTCGGCCGATATCGACCCCTACACCGCCAACGGCTGGCGCTACACCTTCTCCGCCCTGATCTGGATGCCCGCCCTCGTCTGGGCGTGGCGGCGCGGGCGCCTGCCCAAGGGGGTGTGGCTCGCCGCGCTGGTGCCGGCCCTTTTCAACACCCTCGGGCAGCACTGGTTCGGCATCGCCCCCTACAAGATCGATCCGGGCCTGATGACCTTCGCGCTCCGCGTGCACGTGGTCTTTGTCACGGTCGGGGCGGCGCTTCTCTTCGCCGCCGAACGCCGAGTCATCAAAACCCCCGCCTACCTCGCCGGCCTGGCCATGGTCATGGGCGGAACCACACTCACGCTGCTGCTCAAGCCCGGCGAGTTCGGCCAGGCCACCCGCGAGGGGGTGCTGCTCTCGATCGGCGCGGGCGCCTCGTACGCGGCCTACGCCCTCTCGGTGCGAAAACTCATGGTGGGCATGAACCCGCTGCTGGCCTTCGCCGCCGTCAGCCAATACACCGCCGTCGCGCTGCTCATTGTGATGTTCATCCTGGGCAAAGACCACGGCGCGATGGCCATGCACCTGCCCGGATGGAAGTTCGGCCTTCTCGTGCTCTCTTCCATCATCGGCATCGGCATGGGCCACACCTTCTACTTCCTGGCCATACAGCGGCTGGGCCTGGCCGTGGCCAACGGCGTTGTGCAGTTGCAGCCCGTGACCGTCTCCATTGCTTCGCTCTTTCTCTTTGACGAACGGCTCAGCGGCGGGCAGTGGGCCGCGGGGCTCATGGCCGTGGCCGGCGCCGGTGTCATTCTCTGGGCGCAAAGCCGCCTTTCGGCCGCCGACGCACGCCAGGCCCGCGCGGCACGCCAAGCCGGCGACGCGCCCCCGCCGGTGATCGCGCAGGCCAGCCCGCCACCGGGCCTGCGTTCATAAGGGGCCCACGCGCGCGGCGGCGTGTACCATGCCGCTCCATGACAACGCCGCTCAAAGGAAAGTACGCCATCGTCTGCGGGGCCTCCGCGGGAATCGGCCGGGCCTGCGCCCGCGCGCTCGCCGAGTTGGGCGCGTCCGTCTCGCTCGTCGCCCGCCGTCGAGATGTGCTTGAGGCCGTGGCCGCCGACCTGCCCACGCACGGCGGGCTGGCCGCGCACCGCGCGATCGTCGCCGACCTGAGCAACCCGGCGGCCTCGCGCGAGGCCATCGCCGCCGCGATGCCCGCCGGCGGGGTCTTTCACATCTTGGTGAACAACACGGGCGGCCCACCCGCCGGCGCGATGCTTGATGCCACGCCCGACGCGCTGCGTACCGCCTTTGAATCGCTGCTTGTCACGCCGCACGTGCTGGCGCAGTTGCTCGTGCCCGGCATGCAGCGCGCGGGCTACGGACGCATCATCAACATCCAGAGCACGAGCGTGAAGCAGCCCATCCCCAACCTGGGCCTTTCCAACGCCGTGCGCGCCGCCGTGGCCAACTGGGCCAAGTCTCTCTCGATGGAACTTGGCCCCGCCGGCATCACCGTCAACAACGTGCTGCCCGGGTATACCGACACCGAACGCCTGGGCGAACTCTTCAGCAACCGCGCCGCCAAAACCGGCCGCGCCATCGACGACATCCGGCGTGACGTTGTCGCCACGATCCCCGCCGGGCGCCTGGGCGCACCCGAAGAGATCGCCGCCGCGGTGGCCTTCCTCGCTTCGCCCGCCGCGGCCTATGTCAACGGCATCAATCTGCCTGTCGATGGCGGCCGCCTGAGCACGCTCTGATGCCCCCTTCTCACGCCAACCCCGCGCACCTCACCCTGCTCAACTACATCGGCGGGCGGTTTGTGCCCGCCGCCTCGGGGCAGACCCTGCCCGTTGAAGAACCCGCGACCGCGCGGGTCTACGCCACCACGCCCGACAGCGGGCCCGAAGACATCAACGCCGCCGCCGACGCCGCGCTCGGCGCATTCCCAGCGTGGCGCGCCCTGCCGTCGTGCGAGCGCGCGGCCTACCTCCTGCGCCTCGCAGACCTCATCGATGAAACGAGCGAGCGCCTGGCGCACGCCGAGAGCCGCGACACCGGCAAGCCCATCTCGCTCGCGCGGCGCGTAGATATCCCGCGCGCCGCCGCCAACCTGCGCTATTTCGCCAACGCCGTTCAGCACGCCTCCGGCGAGTTCCACGACTTCGACGGCGGCGGCATCCCCGGCGGGAGGCCGGCCATCAACTACACCCTCCGCCGCCCGCGCGGCGTTGCGGGCTGCATCTCTCCCTGGAACCTGCCCCTCTACCTGCTCACCTGGAAGATCGCCCCCGCCCTGGCCACCGGCAACACCGTCGTCGCCAAACCTTCAGAAGTGACACCCGCCACGGCCTCGCTCCTGTGCGAACTCGCCGCGCAGGCCGGCCTTCCGCCCGGCGTGCTCAACATCGTCCACGGCGGCGGGCCCACCGCGGGCGCGGCGCTCGTGCAGCACCCGCGCGTGCCCACCATCACGTTCACCGGCTCAACCGGCGTGGGCCGATGGATCGCCGGCGCCGCCGGAACCATGCTCAAGCGTGTGAGCCTCGAACTGGGCGGCAAAAACCCGTTCATCATCTTCGACGACGCCCCGATCGAAGACGCGCTCGACACCGCCGCGCGCGCCGCCTTCACCAACCAGGGGCAGATCTGCCTCTGCGGCTCACGCGTGCTGGTGCACGAATCTCGCTTTGAAGAAGCCGTGCGCGGCCTCGCGCGGCGTGCCCGCGCGCTGCGCGTGGGCGACCCCGCCGACGACGCCACGCAGTTCGGCGCGCTCACCAGCGCGCCACACCTGGCCAAGGTCGCCAAGTATGTCGAACGCGCCGCGGCCCAGGGGGGCGTGCTTCACTGCGGCGGCGCACGCACACCCGCGGCCGACCTTCCCGCGCGCTGCGCCGACGGCTGGTTCTATCAGCCCACGGTCATCTCGGGGCTCAGCCCCGCCTGCGATGTCGAACAGGAAGAGATCTTCGGCCCTGTGGTCACCCTCCAGCCCTTCCGCGACGAGGCGCAGGCACTGCGCCTGGCCAACGGCACGCCCTACGGACTGGCCGCCACCATTTTCACGCAAGACCTCTCGCGCGCTCACCGCGTGGCCGAGGCCCTGCACGCCGGGATCGTCTGGATCAACTGCTGGATGGTGCGCGACCTGCGCACCCCCTTCGGCGGCATGAAAGAAAGCGGCGTGGGCCGCGAGGGGGGCGCCGAAGCCCTGCGTTTCTTCACCGAACCAAAGAACGTCTGCGTGGGCCTGTAACCACTCCCCGCGCTGCACACACCACCCAACGACCGAGGCACACCCATGAGCGACATCATCAACTCAACCCGCGCCGCCGAGCCCGTCGGCCCTTACCCGCACGCCCGGCGCGTGGGCAACCTGCTCTTTCTCTCCGGCGTGGGCCCACGAACGCGCGGCGGCGGGCAGATCCCCGGTGTCACGCTCGACGCCGCCGGCAACATCGTCGCCTACGACATCGAAACCCAGATCCGCTCATGCATGGAAAACGTGCGCATCATCCTCGAAGACGCGGGCTCTTCGTGGGACAAAATCGTGGATGTCACCAGTTTCCTCACCAACATGAAGCGAGACTTCGCCGAGTACAACCGCGTCTACCGCGAATACTTCCCGCCGGGGCCCAACCAGCCCACGCGCACCACGGTCGAGGTGGGCGCGCTGCCCACGCCCATCGCCTACGAGATCAAAGTCATCGCGCTGGCCTGACGACCCGCCTTCACGACAGCGGCCTCAGCACCGCCCGCACCGGGCTCGCGTCAAACCCCTCCAGCCGTAGCGGCGGCGCGATCAGTTCATACTCTCCCGGCGCGACGCCACCGAGCACCAGGCCCTCAAGAATGGCCATGTCCGCGGCCAGAATCGCCTTGTGCGCGGGCAGGTCTTTCGAGTCCATCAGGTCCACGCTGGGCGTATCCACCCCGACCGTGATCACGCCGCGCGACGCGAGCATCTCGATCAACGCCACGCTGAGCCCGGCAAAGTCGTTGTTCCACGCCGTGGCATCCGGGAAGGTGCCCGTGCGGATGAGCACCCGCGCCGTGCGGATCTGCTCGGGCCTCACGCCCAGGCCTTCGGGCGTCACGCGTTCACCGCGCCCCACCCTGGCGTGCACCACCGTGCACGGCCCGATGTAATGCCGCAGCGAACGCTCTGAAATTCCCGGGGCGGGGTGCCCGTAGTGGTTCGGCCCGTCGGCGTGCGCCCCCAGGTGCACCGTCGACCGCAGCGTGCTCAGCGTGATGTTCGCCCCCGCGCCCATGTCGCACAGCACCTCGCGCGAGAGCGGGGTATCGCCGGGCCACACGCCGGTGCGGGCCGAGAGCACGGGTGAAATGTCGATCACCGCCGGCCCCTCGTCCGCGCGCGCGCCGCACGCCCCTTCGCGCAGCACACACTCGGCGGCCCGCGCGATCTCCGCCAGCCAATCCTCGCGCGATCGTCCCTCCTCTCGCTCGCGGGGCACCCGCGCGATCACGCGCTCATAGATGGCGTCCAACTCCTGCCCTCTCGCCAGCGCGTCGGCGTATGGCACCGTCGAAAAACTCACCAGGTTGTACTGGGGCACCATCGTCCCAGGGTGCAACTGGTGAATCGCCTGCTCCACTCGCTTCTTATAGAGAAACGCCGGGTTGCCGACCTTGTCGCGCATCTCGACAAAGTTGTCCAGCGCCATGCGCGCGATCGCGTCCGCGTTGGGCTTGCGCTGCGCTTCAAAGTCGGCCAGCGCACGCTCCTGGTGCCCCATCGCGCCGTCAAGGCAGCGCGCCAGCGCCAGGCAGTCTTCGAACGCGCAGTTCATCCCCTGCCCGTAGAACGGCACGATCGCGTGCGCCGCATCGCCCAGAATGCACACCTTCCCCTGGTATTGCCACGGCCACGACCGAACCGTCACCAGCGACCCCACCGGGTTCGCCGCATAATCCGCCTCGAGCGTTGGCATCAGCGGCACCGCGTCCGGGTATTCCCGCTCGAAGAACGACCTCACGTCCCCCTTCGCCCCGCGCTCACCGAACGAGTGCTCCCCCTCGTACGGCCAGAAGAGCGTGCACGTGAACGAGCCGTCGCGGTTGGGCAGCGCGATCATCATCGAGCCGCCCCGCGGCCAGATGTGCAGCGCGCTCGGCTCCATCGCGTACCCGCCCTCGCGCCCCGCCACCGGCGGTATGTGCAACTCTTTATACCCGTGCTTCAGGTACGTCTGCTCATACTCGAAGCGGTCTGTCTTCATCAGCCGGTTGCGCACCGCCGAGAAGGCCCCGTCCACGCCCAGCACCAGGTCGGCCTCTTCACGCACCACCCCGCCCCCGGGCCGCTCAAAGACAGCCGCGGGCCGGTCGATGTCCACGTCGATGCAGGCGTGCTCGAAGTACAACCGCACCGAGTCGAGCCTCGCGGCCTCGTTGAGCAGCGTCAGGTTCAGGCCGCCGCGCGACACACTGTTGATCGCGTCGGCAGGGTTGCTGCTGTAGGGCTGATAGGCCGTCGCGCCGTCGCGCCCGTGCATCATCCGCCCCCGCATGGCGATGGCGTCGCGCTCCATCACCACGCCGTCGAGCCCCACGCCGGCCAGCCCCGCCAGCCCGCGCGTCGAGAGCGCGAGATTGATCGAACGCCCGCCGGCATACCCCTTGCCGCGCGGGTCGGGCCTTCGCTCATAGACATCCACGCGGTACCCCCGGCGCGCGAGATAGCATGCCAGCAGTGTCCCGCCGAGTCCGGCGCCGATGATGATCGCGCGTGCCATGAACCCGGAGCGTACGGCGGCCCAACCGCGTGCCGAGACACGCGGCCCGGCGCGTGCCCCGGGGGCGTGCGTCGGGGTGGCCCCGGGCAGGGTGCCCCCCAGAGAACGCATGAAAAAAGCGCGCCCCGTCGATGGGGCGCGCCTTCATTCAACGCCGTTGCCGTCGGCCGGCGATTACTGGTCGTGCCCGGCCTGGTCGGGCATGTCGTGCCCCGCGTCGCGCAGCGTCTTCTCGCGCTTGGCCAGTTCCAGGTCGTGCTCCACCATCATTTTCGCCAGTTCTTCCACGCTCGTCTGCGGCTCCCAGCCGAGTTTCTGCTTGGCCTTGGTCGGGTCGCCCAGCAGCAGGTCAACCTCCGCCGGGCGCAGGTACCGCTGGTCGAACGAGACAAAGTCCTTGAAATCAAGCCCCACGCAGGCGAAGGCCATCTCGGCGAACTCGCGCACCGTGATCGTCCGCCCCGTCGCGATCACATAGTCATCGGGCTTGTCCTGCTGCAGCATCATCCACATCATCTTCACATAGTCGCCCGCGAAGCCCCAGTCACGCTTCGAGTCAAGGTTTCCCAGGAAGACCTTGTCCTGCAGCCCCATCTTGATGCGGCCCACCGCCCGCGTGATCTTGCGCGTGACGAACGTCTCGCCGCGGCGCGGCGATTCGTGGTTGAACAGAATGCCGCACGAGGCGTGCAGGTCGTACGACTCGCGGTAGTTCACCGTCGCCCAGTGCGCCATCAGTTTCGCGCAGGCGTAGGGCGACCGCGGGTAGAAGGGGGTGGTCTCGCGCTGGGGCGTCTCCATCACCTTGCCATACTGCTCAGACGACGACGCCTGGTAATAGCGCACCTGCCTGCCCGACTGCTCCTGATAGTCGCGCACCGCCTCGAGCAGCCGCAGAGCGCCCATCGCCACCGTGTCGGCCGTGTAGATCGGCATGTCGAACGACACCCGCACGTGGCTCTGCGCGCCCAGGTTGTACACCTCGTGCGGCTCCACCTGCCGCATCAGTTTGCTCAGGTTGTTCGCGTCGCACAGGTCGCCGTAGTGCAGCCGAAGGCGGCCCGCCTTCACGTGCGGATCAAGATAGATGTGGTCGATGCGCCCCGTGTTGAAGGACGAAGACCGGCGGATGATGCCGTGGACCTCGTACCCCTTCTCGATGAGGAACTCGGCGAGGTACGAACCGTCCTGGCCGGTGATGCCGGTGATAAGAGCGCGTCGGTTGGTTGTCATGGCGTCGTGTGGAATATGGGGGCTCTGGGGAAAGTGGGAAGAACTGCGCCGAACCTACTCTCGGCAAAAACGAAGGTTTCAGACCTCGGAACGTTGCCCGCAGGGCCGCGCCCTTGCGTTCTCGGGCCTGAGCACAAGAACCACAGGGTACGGTAGATCTCTGTCGGCATGACGGGGCCGGGGCGTGAGCCACGCCGCGAATCCTCTTTCAGGCCCAACCAAAGACTCAACATTTCCGCTCGTCATCCCCCGCGCCGGCCTCCCCTGTTTCGCCGCGGCCCTCCCCCCAACACCCCCCCACCCCTCGCCCGCCCCAGGCCCAGCGGAATTCACCTTCCCCCTCCCGCCCCCGCCGGGTGGCCAAATAGAATCGCCCCCTATGGCCTACACGGTTCTCGCGCGTCGCTACCGCTCTCAGACCTTCGACGAAGTCGTCGGACAGGAACCCATCGCGCGCACACTCCGCAACGCCATCGAGGCCGGACGCGTCGCACACGCCTACCTCTTCGTCGGCACGCGCGGCGTGGGCAAAACCACCACCGCGCGCCTCTTCGCCAAGGCCCTCTCGGGAGGCTCCCCCGAGACCGACGCCCTCATCATGCAGGGCAAAGACACCGACGTCATCGAGATCGACGCCGCCAGCAACACCAGCGTCGACGACGCCCGCGAACTCATCGCCAACAGCGTCTACATGCCCCTGCGCGGCAAGTACAAAATCTACATCATCGACGAGGTCCACATGCTCTCCACGCAGGCCTTCAACGCCCTGCTCAAGACCATGGAAGAGCCCCCCGAGCACGTCAAGTTCATCCTCTGCACCACCGACCCCCACAAAGTCCCCCCCACCATCCAGAGCCGCTGCCAGCGCTTCGACTTCCGCAACATCCCCGCCTCCCGAATCGCCGAACACCTGGGAAACGTGGTCACTCAGGAAGGTTGCACCGCCGACCCCGAACTCCTCCACGCCGTCGCACGCCTGGGCAACGGCTCGATGCGCGACGCCCTGAGCCTGCTCGACAGGGTCATGGCCACCGGCGAAAAGCACCTCACCCACTCACTCCTCGAAGAACTCCTGGGAATCCCGGACCGCACGCTCCTCGCCTCCCTGCTCGACGCCGTCTCGCAGGCAAACCCCGCCGGTGCGCTCGAGAGCGCGGCCCAGTTGCTGGCGCGAGGCGTCTCCATCGATCAGGTCATCGAGGCCCTTCTCGCTCGCCTGCGCGACCTGCTCGTTCTCTGCACCTGCGGCCCGCAGACCACCCTGGTCGATATCTCCGATCAGGCCCGCGCCGAAGAAGCCCAGCGCGCCACGCAGTTCGACCCCGCCGGCATCGTTCACATGATCGCCCTCTGCGAGAACGTCCAGCGTTCCGCCAAGAACAGCGCGGTGCCGCGGGCCCTCTTCGATGCCCTCATGGTGCGCCTGGCGCTCACCGACAAACTCGCCGACGCCGCCGCCTTCATCAGCACCGGGGGGCAGATCCCCGCAAAAAAACGCTGACGGCGGGCCCGAACTCCACGCGTCCGCCGATCAACACCCAACGACCGCCCCTTGTTCACCCCGGCCACGCGCCCCACCCGGCGCCAGAGGCCCATACCCCGCCGCCCCCGCGCCCCGCGCTCGCCCCCGCGGCCGCGCCGGCACCACCCGTTCTCACAGCGGCCGCGCCGCACACCCACGCAGAGCAACCCTCCGCCGCGCGCGATCCATCGCCCGCTTCATCGCCGCCAGCGCCGTCAGCACCCGCCGCCGATATCTCACAGCACCCGCTCATCCAGCAGACGATCGAACTCTTCGGCGCGCGCCTCGTGAGTGTGCAGCCGCGCCCGCGCCGCGAGAAGCAGTAACGCCCCCCTGATTCACCCGCAACCCGATTCACCCGCACCCGGATTCATCCCGCCATGTTCGACAACCTCAAAGCCATGGGCGCCCTGGCCGGCCTCATGAAAAACAAGGACAAACTCCGCGAGGCCGGCGACCGCGTGCGCGCTCGCCTCGAGGCCGCGCGCTTCACCGGCGAGGCCGGCTCGGGCGCGGCACGCGCCGTGGTGAGCGGCTCGATGAAGGTCATCGAGGTGCAACTCGCCCCGGCCCTGGTCACCGGCATGGCCGCCGACGAACGCACCCGCGAACTGGCCGGGCAACTCATCGCCGACGCCGTGAACGACGGCCTGCGCCGGGCCCAGCACGCCATGAAGGAAACCGTGGACGAAGAAGCACGCGCCATGGGCCTCGACGGCCTCCCCGGGCTTGATGCCCTCATGCGCTGAACGCACGCCCGCCACCATGCACACGCCGTGACACCGCACCTGACCATCCCCGGCATCGAAGCGTGGGAGATCGACCCCGCGGGCGCAGAGATTCACGCGATCATCTCGCGCGACCGCCCCCCGCCGCCGACGCGCGCCGTCGAAGAAGAGTGGGCAAAGCGCACCGCCGCCAACCCGCGCCTCTACGACGGCCCCCTGCTGGCCGTGCAGCAGTATGACCACGAACTGGCCCGCATCACCTGCCGGAGGGACGGCTTCATGCGGCTGGCCGTGCAGCCCGCCGTGCCCACCGGCGTGCGGTTGCTCGCCGTCACCGCGCTGCTCAGCGCACGCGACGACGGCGGGCGCGAGCACGTGCTGCTGGGCCGGCGCAGCCCTCAAACCCGCATCTTCGGCGGCATGTGGGAGATCGGCCCTTCCGGGGGCGTCTCGCCCCCGCCCGCCGCCATCGAACACATGGACCTCGCCTGTCTCAGCGCGCGCCTGAGCGAAGAGATCAGCGAAGAGATCGGCCTGGATGTTGTCTGCACCGGCACGCCCGTCGCGTATGTGCGCGACCTGGTCGCCAGCAGCGACGACCTGGTGCTGCGCTTCTCGCTGGGACGACTGGCAGACGCCGCGCACCTGGCCCGCCCCGCCAACTGGGAATACACCGAGACCATCTGGATGCCGACCGACACCGCCGGCCAGTGGGACGACCCCGCGCAGACCATCGCCGCGACGCGTGCGATCTACCGCGTGATGGGATGGATCGACCCAACCTGAACCCCGCGCGGCCTCACTCCGTGCCGCGCGCCTGGTCGCGCACCAGCGCCTGCACCCGTGTGCGCTCGTTCTGCATCATGAACAGGAACTTGGGGTCACGCTCGATGAGAATGGCCCGCTCGATGCGCTCCAGCGCCATCGGCGAGCCCGATCGCAGGTACCGCGTCGCGATGATCGCCCCGCGCAGCGACGGCAGCCAGTTCGGGTCTCGCTCCAGCGACACCGAATAAAACTCCAGCGCGCGCTCGGCGTGGCCCCGGTTGAGGTACAGCGTCCCCAGGTTCTCGTACGGCGTCGGGTCAGAGGGGATCAGGTCCCCCGCGCGGATGAACGCATCGCGCGCGGGCAGCATGTCGCCGATCTCCATCAGGCACACGCCGTAGTTCACCCACACCGCGCCGATGTCGTTCTTGAGTTCCAGCGACTGCCGGTACAACTCGGCCGCCTGGGCGTGCTGCCCACGCTTGCGCAGGCCGTCGGCGCGCATCGCAAGGTCGAGCGCCCGCCTGAAGCCCTCGGGGTCTTGCGCGGTGCCCAGGTCGAACACCGGCGGCTTCTTCTGCGACGAACACCCCGCCTGCGGCAGCGCCGCGCCGGACAGCAGCACGAGCCAGGCAAGGCCGCCCGCCGTCAGGCGCCCGCGTGTGTGATTCTTGATCATTCGGCCTTCTCCCATCGCGAGAACGTGATCCGCAGCCGCCAGCGCTGCGGCTCGGGCCGCAGCACCACCCGGTAGACCTCCAGCCCAGGAACCTCCGCCAGCGACCGCTCGACCCACGCCAGCAGGTTGGTCAGCGATTCATCCGCCACGTCATACTCCAGCCGCCGCAGCCTCGCGCCGTCGCGCGTCGGCGCGTCTGTTCGGTTTGTCGGCAGCCGCACGGGGTCTTTCAGCCCCACCGCCACGCCCGCCGACGTAATCCGCGGCAGCAACTGCGTCATCGGCTCGTTGAGCCCGGCCACACCCTCGTTGCTCGCCGCCGTCTCGCGCAGTTGCTTGAGCCGCGCCACTTCCACGGCGATCGACCCGGCCCGCGTCCGCTGAAACTCAAGCGAGCGCTGCGCTTTGCTATACCCGCTCCACGACACCAGCAGCGAGATGAGCGCCACCCCAAGCAGCACGCCGGCGATCACCGGCAGGTGCAGCGGCCGGTTGCGCCGTTCCAGCGCGCTCGCCTGCGCCGCGGCCAGCGCCCGCGCTTCTTCCTTTTCCGCCGTGGTCGGGCCCAGCGCTGTCATGGGGTCCCCCCGCGCTCATCGCCCGTCGCGGGCCGAACAGGCCAGCGCGCCGAATAAATCGTCCGCACCTGGTCCTGCGGGATGCTCCGCGAATCGCTCGTCCATGGCCCCAGCACAGACCCGCTCACCGCCGAGAGCGCCTCCTGCATGTCCACCGCGTCCTGGATGTTCTTCGCGATGATCGTCAGTGTCGCCCGCACGTTGTCGATGTCGATCTCTTCGACCGAATACCCCGAGTTGCCCACCACCAGCGAGATCGCCTCCAACTCGTCGAGGATCGGCCTGGCCGGCTCGCCCCCCTGCGCAGGCCGAACCAGCCGTTCCAGCCGATCAATCTCTCTCACCAGTTCGTCCCTGGGATCAAAGACCATGCCCGGCGTGGGGCGTGCCAGGTCGGGCGCGTGCTCGGTGAGCAGCGCGGTCCATTGGGCCCGCAGGTCGTTGCTCGCCGTGCGGGTCGCTTCCGCGGCCCGCGAGGTGCGCCAGGCCGCAAGCCCAACCAGCAGCGCGGCGCCCGCGACCGCCGCCGCCGACCACACATACAGCCCGCGGTGCGCACGCCCCGGCCGAGACGTAAGCCCCACCAGCGCGCCGGTGGCCCCGGCGGGCTCGCCGCCCACGGGTGTCTGTTCCAGCCGTTCCGCCACGCGGCGCAGCGTCGCGCCCACGGGGTCGGCGTGCGTCGCCGCGTCGACCGTCGCCTCTGGCCAGGCCCGCGCCAGTTCGCCGCCAAACTCCGCCGCGCCCGCGGTGTCCGTGTCGGAAAGCACGCACACAACCCGGCGCGGCGCCTGCGACAACTGCGCCGACCACGACAGCCATTCGGCCGTCAGCCGCGCTACGTGCTCTTTGCCCAGCGGCGGCAGGGGTTGGTCGGGCTCGTGGCCGATGGGCGCAAGCCTCATCGACCCCATGCACAGCAGCCCGCCCCGGCGCGACCAGCACCAGAAGAGCCGGCCCGCGGGATCGACCACCACCACCGCCGTCAACTCGGCCACCTGCTCGCCCGCGATCATCCCTTCGCCAACCTCGCGCGCCGGCGCGGGGCTCCACCCCACATCCCACGCCATCGCCATCGCGTGCCAGAATGACGCCACACGCTCGACCGGTACCGACGCTTCATCGAGCGCGTCGATCAACAGCCGCGCCGGCGTATCGATCGCCGTCATCACCGCCAGCCGCCCGATGCCGGCGTCGGCCGCCGATCCCGCGCGGGGGCGCCGGCCCTTCGTGCGCGGCATCACATCCGCCATCGCCTCGATCGACGACTCCATCGGGTTGCCCGCGTAGTAATCCGCCGCCGCCAGCCCGCGTGCGCCGTCCGCCTCCAGCCCGGGCCCGCCAGACCTCGCCAGCGCCGCCACCACCACGGGGTCGGCCGTTGGCGATGAAAGCCAGGAGCACGCCGCCCCCTCGCCGTCCAGGCACAAGAGCGTCAAAGACGCCCCGGCCCGCGTGTTGGCCAACTGCTGACGCACCCAGCCCGCCGCGCTCTGTGGCGATGGCGCGTGCGCGCCGTCACCGGCCGCGGGCCACGCCTGATCGGTCGTGAGGCCCACGAGGCGCAGCGCCCGCAGGGTCGCCCCGCGATCGGCACGTTGAAGGTAGAGAACCCGAACGCTCACTTCACGCCCTTCGGATTCGCCCCGGGGATCAACCCCTCGACATACTCCTGCTCGGTCAACTTGATCGCCGCTTCGTTGACCTCCTGCTCGGTCGAATATTCGCCCGAGGACATCAGTTTCTCGCGGAACTGCTGATACCGCTGGCTGCGCGCAGGATCGGGAAACGGCGAACTCATCGTCACCGGCGTCGCCTGGCTCACCGCCGGACGGGGCGCGCTGTTGCGCTGCGCCAGAATCTGCGCCGCCGTCGGACGTGCCTGGCTGCCCTGCCGCGCGGCGTTCCCCGGCTGGTTCACCCTTCCCCCCGCGCCCGCGCTCGCGCCGGAGGCCTTCGTCACCACCTGCTCACCCTTGGGCGAGAGCGTGACGATCTTCTCTTTGCCGCCGAGTGTCAGCCGCACCCACTCTGTCTCGATCACGTCGAGCGTGTGTTCGCCGATCTTCCCCCCCACCGCCACAAAACTCTGCCGGTCTTCGAGGGTGAGCAGCGCCAGCCGGCGCACGCCGAGCGACACCGCGCCCAGATACTTGATGTTGGCCTCGGTCGCCGGCGGCACATCGACCACCGGCACGTCTTCGTTCCCCGTCTCGACAACCGGCGGCTCGACCACCGGCACACGCGGACGGTTGCTCACCATCTCAAGCCGGCTCGCCAACGCCGCGCCGTTCAGACGCCTTTTCTCCTGCCCGCCCGCCGCGTCCTTCGCCCCCTCGTGCGAGAGGTCCGGCAGTTCGATCGCCCTGATCGGCGGGGGCGCCGAGACCCCCGGCAGGCCCACCGCCGCCACGGCCAACGCGCCCGCCACGCACACCACACCGACCACCTGGGCCAGACGTGTGCCTTTCATGGCCTCGGTTCTTGTCAATCGCTTGCTCATGCCGTGGCCTAGGGTAGATACGTGGAACACCGGCGGCTTGAACGCCCCCCGCCGCCGCCGGGCAACGCGCCCGGCCCGGAGAGTTCTTCACCTCACGGGGGCATCTGCTCGGTGCAGTCTACCCACGAGACCACGAGCGAACTCCGCTGCAGCGATGTCTCGCGGTCTCGAACCGCCCCGCCCGGTGCCGTCAGCACCACCAACCCGCAGAACCGCCGGCTCACCCCCCTGGGGTACACCCCCCGTGGGGGATCGATCTGCGCGATCACGCGCCACAGCGAGGTCTGCGCCGTCAGCACTGTCGAAAGCCGCGAACGCGTCTCGGGCGTCAGTGTCGTCCGGGAGTAGATGTCGTTCAAGATCGCCGCGGTCAGTTGCCCTTGCGACCGCTGATGGATGATCTCGTCCACGATCTCCTGCGTGCTCTCCCCTTCCGTGATCGCGTTGACCACCGCGAAGAGCACCTCAGGGCGCGCCGCGTTCACACTCACCGCCAGGGGGCCATCGCGCCGCACAAACTCACGCGCCCTGGCCCCTTCGCGCACGGTCAGTTCCTGCAGGATCGCGCGCGCTGTCTCCTGCGCATCCACCGTCAGCCCCGCCATCTCGATCAGCGCGTTGTCCTGCCCGTCAAAGAACGACACCCGCACCGTCTCGCCCGTCTGGAACTCAAGATCAAACGCGTGCCCGCCCTCGCCCAGCGAATCCTGCAACGACCGCGATGCCCCCGACGAACGGATCCACGCCTCGATCGCCTCCTGCGCCCCCTTCGCGGCGTGATGAAACTGGTACTGCTCCAACTGCCGCCGAACCGTCATCGCCTGCGCGACCTGACGCTCCATCATCACCGCCACCGCCACCCCCGCCACCAGCACCAGCAGCATCACCATCGGCAGCGTGAACCCTCGCGCCGCGCCCACCCGCCTTGCCGCTTGACGCCGCGCGATCATCATTTGTCCCCCGCTGGCGCCTGAGGGCGCGGCCTCGAAACCGGCTGTGAAGGCCTGGGCGCAGGACGACGCACCGGCGCGCCACCCTGCGGCGCGCCACCCTGCGGCGTGTCGCCACCCGCCTCGTTCACAGGCCTGGCCTGCGTCGGCCCCGCCGGCACCGCAGGGCGGGGCGGCACCTCGGGCCCGCGGCTCCAGTCCAGTTCGAACATCCAGTTGGCCGTCAGCCCCGCCGTTGTTTCTACTGCCAACTCGATATACGCCGGCATCTGCCCGTGCCATGTCGCGCTGTGCGCCTGCTTGCGCTGCCGCTCGTGAAACACCGTCCACTTCACATACCGAAGGTTCGACGCCACCCGGTACGGCTCCCCGGCGCTCGCCACCTCATCAAAGGTCGGCGGGGGCGAGTTCGCCGATTCGCGCGGCGGCAGCGGCACCCACCACATCTCCCACGCCACGGGCGCATCCTCCCCCTGGTCCGCGATCCGCCGACGCTCTTTCGCGTCCAGCGCCTGCGGCCGCAACTCCAGCGCGCCGCGCACCGCCCGCACCGGCGCCTGCGTCACGTCGTCCTCCGCCGGCGTCTGCGCCGCGTTGTCGGTGCGCCGAACTCCACGCTCGTTTGTTTCGCCCCGGTCGCTGAACTTGCTCTCGCCCTCGCCCGAAAACTTGCTCCCCTCCTGAAACCGCGACGAAGCCCGCGTGCTCTGCCTCGCACGCCCGACGCCGCCGCCCACGCCCGCGCGCGAGAACAGATCCCACGCTTCCGAGGGCACCGGCGGGTCAGAGAGCACCACCTCATAGCGTTGCACCCGCGCCTGGTCTGGCCGCCACTGCCCGCCCCCGCTGCTCGTCATGCTGTAGCGCCCCATGAGCGGGTCTCGGTCGATGATCAACCGCGGCGCGGGCTGCGACGCATCGGTGTTCGTCACCTCCAGCCCGCGCGCGCCGGCGCGCACCCCGTCGGTCTGCGTGACCTGCGGCGCGTTCGACATCACCAGCGTTGAGGTCGCCCGCTGCACCACCAGACGCAGGCGCTGAAGGTCGGCCGCCTGTTCGGCGCGCCGAGCCAGCAGGCCGTCGGTGCGGTCGATGGTGAAAAACACGGCCACGCACGCGAGCACCAGGATCGAACCCAGCGACGCCGCCATCGCGACCTCGAGCATGGTGAAGCCGCGCCGGTTCACTTGCCACCCCCCTGCGGCGCGGGCTGTGGCGTGCGCGACGGCGTCGGGCGCGCGGGCGTGGGGCGCGCGGGCGTCACCGGCACCGAGCCGCCGCCAGACATCCCCGTGATCGCCTCCATGAACTGGCGGCGCAGACGCTCATTGGTCAGAATGTGGTTCGCGGTGTCGGGGTTGCGCAGTTGTCCAAACACCGGGTCAACCACCCTGCTCAGGGTGAACGAGGGCGTGATCCCGTCGTTCAGGTACGTCCCCCCGCTCTCCTCCGAGAGCCACACCGCGATGGTGATCCGCCGCAGGCGGTTCAGGTTCACGTTGGGGTTGCCGCGAGACGCCACCTCGGCACGCCCGTGCGTCAGGCTCACGGGCTCCTCGACCAGTTCCCACCGGTAGAGATCGCGCCCGTAGGCCACCGGCAGCCCGCGCTGGGGCATCGATTCCTTGTCATCGATGTACTGCAGCATCAGCCTGTTCGAGAGTTCCGCCGCGCCCAGGCGGTGCATCTGCCGCGTCTGCTGGTACACAACCCCGTTGATCGCGCTGAGCACCGCGCCCGTCACCATCGACAGCAGCACCACCGACAGCACAACCTCAAGAAACGTCACACCCCGCCTCGTCGAGAAGCGGGCGCCGTGTGTCGTGCTGTGTCGGCGGGCGTGCATGGGCTGTGGTCCGCAGCGCGCCGGCGAACGGTCGCCGTCAGCGGTTCATCGTCCAGATATCAATGTCGTCCTCGGTGCCCCCCTGGCCGTCTTCACCCACCGAGGCCAGCGTGTACGGCTGTTCGCGCCCGCGCCCGCGGGGGTCGTAGTAAAACTCGCGGTCCCACCCGTCCCGCAACTTCTTGTCTTCAAGAAACTTCGTCGTGATCAGCGTCTGCAGCGTCGGCGGGTACGCGCTGTGCTCAAGGTTGTACTGCGACAGCGCCGAGCGGATCGTCTCCATGCTCGCCTTGGTCACGCGCACCTTCGCACGCGCCCCGGCCCCGGCCACGCTGTACGCCGCCGCCCCGATCAGCAGCCCGATGATCACCAGCACCAGCGTCAGTTCGAGCAGCGAAAAGCCCGACCGCCGGCGCGATCCGCCACGGCGCACCACGCCCTTGCCCGCTTCACACTTCCCGGCGATCAACGTCAACATCCGCGTGCTCCTGTGCCTTTGACTGCCCTGACGGGCCCCCGCACTGGGTGTGCCCTCCGGGGTGCGTGTCAGCATCGGGCAGGGCCACGCCCGTAGTTTAGTCGCCCGGCCTTGTGTCGCAAGTTCCTCTCGCCGCCCCATCCCCGCTCTCGGGCAGCCTTGCACAGGTATTCCCGCCCGCGACCCTCGCGCTCGCCACAAACCGCGCCATCAACCCAGCCCCTCCCCCACGCCCCCATGCCCCCCAGCCCCCCCACCCCCTCACTGCACGCCCTGCGTCGTCGCCTTGATCAGCGGGATCATGATCGACAGCACCAGCGACCCGATCATCAGGAACATGATCACGATCAGCACCGGCTCCATCGCCGCCAGCAGCCGCTCGCTGCGTCGCTCCAGTTCCTCGGTCGTGTCCTGCGCCAGCGTGTCGAACGCGCTCTCAAGATCGCCCGCCCGCTCGGCCGCCATCAGCAGCCGGCGCGTGGGCAGCGGGAATGACTCCACCGAATCGATCAGCGAACGCAGCACACCGCCCTCGATCAGCCGCGTCCGCAGCGTCGTCAGTTGCTTGCGTAGCCCCGGGTGGCTGATCACCCCGACCGCCACGCCCAGCGCGTCGGCGAGCGTCACGCCGTTGCGCGTCATCGCCGCCATCACCGTGAAAAACCGCGCCGATTCCTGCGTCAGCACCACGTCCCGCAGAATCGGCACCCGGCGCGACACATACCCAACCCCCTGCATCAGCAGCCGGCGCGCAAAGACCGCCGCCGTCACAGCCAGCAGCGCGCCGAGCCCCACCCACAGCGCGTTGTCTCTGATGAACACCCCCGTCGCCATCATCCCCTCGGTAAACGCCGGCAGTTCTGTTCCAAGGTCTTTGATCGAAGCCCCGATCTTGGGAAGCACAAAGCAGATCATCGCCAGCGTCACCACCAGGCTGATCGAGAGCACGATCGCCGGGTAGATCATCAGCGTCCCCGCCTTCCCCGATATCCGCAGTTGCCGGCGCGAGGTCATCGCCAGTTGCTTCGCCGCACCGCCAAGGTCTCCCGTCCGCTCCGCCGCGCGGTACACCGCCGTGGTCACTGGGTCAAAGATCCCCACCGCCCCCGCCGCATCAGAAAAAGACGAGCCGGAAGCCACCAGTTCGCGCATCCGCTCCACGCGCGGCGACGCCCCGGGCGCCACCGTCTGCGAGGTCGCTTCCAGCGCCTCCACCAGCGGCACGCCACGCGTGAGCAACTGCGCCAGTTGGGTGTGCAGTTCCGCCTGATCCTTCAGCGACACCTCGGACGACACCCCCGCCCATTCCGGCAGCGTCCAGGTCCGCAGGGCCACCATCCGCTCGCGACGCAATACCTCCGACAGGTGCCTCAGGTCGCGGGCCCGGCGCACGCACACCGTCCGCCCGCCCGTCGGTTTCACCGCCAGCGCCACATAACTCCGCGTCGCGCCCGCCGCGACCAACTGGCGCGTCACCCCCGCGCCGTTCATCCCCGGAGATGTGCCCGTCATACGCGACATAGCGACAGAGTATCAGCCCAAGGCCCCCGCACACACACCCACGCGCGCGGCACACCGGCCCCGGCACGCCTTCACGCCACGCCCGATGCCCCGCGATTGACACCCTCCCCGGCAGCGCCGAGCCCGCTCAGGTGGTTCACCCGCACGCCCCGCGCGTTCGGCGGCCTTTCTCACAGCCCCGATCACACCGACGCATGCGCGCGGCTCTCGTTCAACAGCCGCCGCAGAACCGTTTGCAGCACGCCCCCATTCCGGTAATACTCGGCTTCCACCGGCGTATCGATGCGGCACGTCGTGGTGAACTCCACCCGAGTGCCGTCCGGACGCGTCGCCGTGACACCCACCGCGCATCGCGGCTCAACCAGCCCCGCGTTCTCGCCGTGCTCCGCCACCGGCAGGGAAATGTCGAACGTTTCTTCGCCTGTCAGCCCCAGGCTCTGCGCCGTCTGGCCCGCGATGAAGCACAGCGGAAGAACTCCCATCCCCACCAGGTTCGAGCGGTGGATGCGTTCAAACGACTCCGAGATCACCGCGCGGCAGCCCAGCAGCAGTGTGCCCTTCGCCGCCCAGTCACGCGATGACCCCATGCCGTAGTCCTTGCCCGCCAGCACCACCAGCGGTGTTCCTTCGGCCTTGTAGTTCATCGCGGCGTTGTAGATCCACTCGATCTTCCCCCCGCCCTTCTTCGAGAAGTCCCTCGTCCAGCCGCCCTCGCGGATCTTCCCCGCGCCGGCCCCTTCGGTCTCCACGGCCAGACGGTTCTTCACGCGCACGTTGGCGAAGGTGCCCCGCGTCATCACGCGGTCGTTGCCGCGCCGCGAGCCGTACGAGTTGAACATGCTCTTGGGCACGCCCAGGCTCTTGAGATAGTCGCCCGCCGGGCTCTTCTCGCTGATGTCGCCCGCCGGCGAGATGTGGTCTGTCGTGATGCTGTCGCCCACGTACACCAGGCAGCGTGCGCCCCTGATCGCCGCCGGCGGCGTGGGGGCCTGGGTCATCCCCTCGAAATACGGCGGGTTCTGGATATAGGTGCTCGCGTCGTTCCACGAATACAGATCGCTCTTCGACACCGGCACTTTGTTCCACGTCGGGTTGCCCGTGAAGACGTTCTCGTACTGCGTGCGGAACTGCTCGGGCGAAAGGCACTGCGCCTTCACCGCCTGCACCTCGGCCTGCGTCGGCCAGATGTCTTTCAGAAAGACCGGCGAGCCGTCCTTGCCCGTGCCCAGCGCTTCTGTAGCAAGGTCGATGCCCACCGAGCCCGCGATCGCGTACGCCACGCACAGCGGCGGGCTGGCCAGGTAGTTCGCCTTCACCGCCGGGTGAACGCGCCCTTCAAAGTTGCGGTTGCCCGAAAGCACCGAGGCCACCACCACGTCCCCCTGCTTCACCGCCTGCTCGATCGCCTCCGGCAGCGGGCCCGAGTTGCCGATGCACGTCGTGCACCCGTACCCCACCGTGTGGAAGCCCAGCCCATCGAGGTCCGCCGTCAGCCCCGCCTTGTCGAGGTACGAAGTCACAACCTTCGACCCCGGCGCCAAACTTGTCTTCACCCACGGCTTCTTGGTCAGTCCCTTCTCGCGCGCTTTGCGCGCCACCAGCCCCGCCGCGATGAGCACGTCAGGGTTGCTCGTGTTCGTGCAACTCGTGATCGCCGCGATCACCACGTCGCCGTGGTGCAGCCTGAAGCGCCGCCCCTCGTGCTCAACCACAACCCCCTTGGCTTCTTTCTCGGCCGCCGCGACCGCCGCGGCCGTGCCGCAGCCCGCCGTGGCCGGCCCGGGCTCGCCGCCCTCGTCGGCCCAGCGGTCTTTGTCGGTGAGTTGCGCCAGCGTGGGCTTGCCAAACCCGTCCGTCAGTTCCTTCAGCCAGGTCGCCTTCATCTGGGTCAGTTGCACGCGGTCTTGCGGCCGCTTGGGCCCCGCCAGGCTGGGCTGAACCGTTGACAGATCGAGTTCCAGCACGTCGGTGAACTCGGGCTCGGGCGTGCCCGGCTGCCAGAAGAACCCGTTGGCCTTGCAATACGCCTCCACCAGCGACACCGTCGCCTCGTCACGACCAGTAAACCGCAGGTATTCCAGCGTTTTGGCGTCGACCGGGAAGAACCCCACCGTCGCGCCATACTCGGGGGCCATGTTCGCGATCGTCGCCCGGTCTGGCACCGACAGCGCCGCCATGCCCTCGCCGAAGAACTCAACAAACTTGTCCACCACGCCCTTGGCACGCAGAATCTCCGTCACCGTGAGCACAAGGTCCGTCGCGGTCGCGCCCTCGGGCAGGCTCCCCTTCAGCCTGAACCCGACCACCTCCGGCGTGAGCATGTAGATCGGCTGGCCCAGCATCACCGCCTCGGCCTCGATGCCGCCCACGCCCCAGCCCACGACACCAAGCCCGTTGATCATCGTCGTGTGAGAGTCTGTCCCCACGCACGAATCGGGGAAGGCCACCGGCCGCTCACCACCCGCGCCAGACGACAGCACGACCTTCGCCAGGTACTCCAGGTTCACCTGGTGCACGATCCCCGTCGCCGGCGGCACGCACGTGAAGTTGTTCAAACTCTGCTGCCCCCACTTCAAAAACTCGTACCGCTCGGTGTTGCGCTCGAACTCCTTGTCCGCGTTGATCGTCAGCGCCGCCTTCGACCCGTACGCATCCACCTGCACGCTGTGGTCGATCACCAGATCGCACTTCACCAGCGGGTTGATCAGGTTCGGGTCGCCGCCCAGTTTCTTCATCGCGTCGCGCATCGCCGCCAGGTCGACCACGCACGGCACGCCCGTGAAGTCCTGCAGCACCACCCGCGCCGGCATGAACGGAATCTCTTCCTTCACCGGGGCCTTCGCGTTCCAGTTCGCCAGCCCGGCCACGTCGTCGGCCGTCACCACAAACCCGTCCAGGTTCCTCAGCATGCTCTCGAGCAGCACACGGATCGAGTACGGCAGCCGATCGACATGCCCGACCTTCTGCCTCGTCAGCGCGTTCAGGTCATAGTAGGTATATGTCCCTGCTTTGGTAGTGAGTTCGGCGCGGGCATTGAACGGGTCGGGGCGGGCCATGGTCGGGGCTCCTTCGGGCGGTGGGTCTTCGTGTCGTGGCGCGTCGTCACGCCAGGCACAGCGTTACTCGCAGGGTAGTGCGATCCACTCCCCTCCGCGCGCTCCGACACCCTCACACGCCCCCACTTGCCCCTCTTTTTCGCCCTTCACCCCTCACCCGCCCGCGCTCTGGCCCCCATCAGCCCATTCATGATGTTTCCAAATGGGCACATCTCGCTTCAACAGCGCCACAAACTCGCCCATCGCCGCCAGCGATTCGGCCCTGTGCCCGCTCCACACCACCACCCGCAGCGACACACACCCCACCGGCACCCGCCCCACACTGTGCCACACCCTCAGCCCCGCCAGCCCATGCCGCGCCGCCACCTCCTGCGCCAGCGCCTCCAGTTGCGTGAGCGCCATCGGCATGTACGCCTCATACCGCAGCGCGCTCAGCCTTCTCCCCCCCTCCAGCCCGCGCACCACCCCCTCAAACACCAGCACCGATCCAACCTCGCCACCGGCGCACACGCCCGCCTGCTCCGCCCAGGGCGAGGGCAAGGCACCTTCCAAGATCATCGCGTGCGTCATCATCCCCCCGAGACCATCCCGATCAGGGCAACCTCGTCCCCTTCCTTCAGCACGTGCGCATCGGCCACAAACGCGTGATTCACCGCGAACCGCGCCGCCGGCAGCATCGCCGCCAGCCCGGGCCCTGCGCCCGCCATCATCTCGCGCCGAAGATCAGCGCACGTGCCCCCGTCGCGCGGCAACTCGACGCGCACTTCTCCCACGCCCGCCGCAGCACGCTCTGGCCCGAAAAGTAGCACCCGCACCCGCATCCCCCAGTGTACGGGCCGCCCGCCGTACGCTTGCGCCGTGAGCACCAACCCGCCCGACCTGCCGGCCCTCTCTCACATCGACCCCGCGGGGAAAGCCTCGATGGTCGATGTCGGCGGCAAAGAAACCTCCCGCCGCGCCGCCGTCGCCGAAGCCTGGGTCCGTGTCTCTCCCCACCTCGCTTCCCTCATCCGCCAGAACGCGCTGGCCAAGGGCGACCTCCTCGCTGTCGCACGCCTCGCCGGCATCACCGCCGCCAAACGCACCGACGAACTCATCCCGCTCTGCCACTCCCTCCCCCTCGACCACGCCGACGTCCGCGCCACCCTCCTCCCCGACCACCGCATCCGCATCCTTGCCGTCGCCTCCACCACCGCCCGCACCGGCGTCGAAATGGAAGCACTCACCGCGGCATCCATCGCCGCGCTCACCATCATCGACATGGGCAAAGCCGCCGACAAAGCCATCGTCATCGAGCAGATCCGCCTTCTCCACAAGCGCGGCGGGCGCTCCGGCGACTTCACCGCCCCCGGTGTTTCTCCCCAAGACTTCTCCGAGGTTCTCCCGTGAACCCGCCCCTGGCCGGCGTGCTCACCGTCTCTGACCGCTGCGCCCGCGCCCAGGCCGCCGACACCGCCGGCCCCGCCGTCGCACGCCTGCTCGAAGAACACGCCGGCTGCCGTATCGCCGCCCGTCACTGCGTGCCCGATGATGCCGACGACATCGCCCGAACCCTGCAGCAGTGGGTCAACGACGGCCTCGACATCATCGCCACTACCGGCGGCACCGGCCTCTCTCCCAGAGATGTCACGCCCGAAGCCGCCGCGCGCCTCATCCAGCGCCCCTGGCCGGGCCTCATGGAACTCGCCCGCGCCCGCACCGGCGCCACCTTCCCCCGCGCTTACCTCTCGCGCGGCATCGCCGGCATCGCCCACCGCTCCATCATCTTCACCCTCCCGGGCTCCGAAAAAGCCGCACGCCAGCAACTCGAAGCATTCATCGATCTCCTGCCGCACGCGGTCCACATCCTCCGCGGCGGCGATCATCCTCCCGCAAGTGCATAACCAGCCCCCCAGCCACCTACCTTCAGTCCGCACATGCCCGAATCCTCCCCTCGCCCGTGGCGCCCCTGGCCTGTGATCGTCGCCGTTGTGGCCTCGGTCCTCGCGTGGTGGTTCCTCCCCGCCGAGGGGCTCTCCACAGAGGGCCGGCTTGTTGCCTCGGTCGCCGTGCTCATGGGCGTCCTCTGGATGACGGAGGCCATGCCCATCGAGGTCACCGGTCTGGTTCCACTTGTCGCTTTCCCGCTCCTGGGCGCGCGCACCATGAGCGAAGCCTCTGCGCCCTACTCCGACCGCATCATCTTCTTCTTTCTCGGCGGCATGCTCCTGGGTGCCGCCATGGAACGCTGGGGCCTGCACCGGCGCTTCGCCCTGGCGGCCATCGGACTGCTCGGCTCGCGCCCCTCGCGCCTCGTCGGCGCGTTCCTCTTCGCCACCGCCGCCGTGAGCATGGTCGTGAGCAACACCGCCGCCACGGTCATGATGCTCCCCATCGGCGCCAGCGTGGTGGGCTGGGTGCTCGCCGAACTCGAGGGCGACACCAGCCGCCCCGCCGACCTCTGCCGCGCGCGTCTGGGCCCCGCGGTCGTGCTCGCCATCGCCTACGGCGCGAGCATCGGCGGCACCGGCACCGTCATCGGCACGCCCCCCATCGCACAGTTCGCGGGCTTCATGCAGCGGCAGGGCGCCGAGGTCAGTTTCTTCGACTGGCTCAAGATGGGCGTGCCCACGCTCCTGGTGGTCCTGCCCATCACCTGGCTCGTGCTCACGCAGGTCGTCTTCCGCATCCCGCTCAAAGACGTCGCCGGCGTGCGTGAGCACATCCACCAGCAGCGCACCGCCATCGGCCGCATCACACGGCCCGAACTCGCGGTGCTCATCGTCTTCACCGCCGCCGCCTGCCTCTGGATCTCCAGCCGCTGGCTCAACCTCGACGACGCCACCATCGCCGTCGCCGCCGCCATCGCGCTCTTCATCATCCCCGTGCGCGACGCTGGCGCGACACCGGGCCACGACGCGCCGGCGCGCCGAACCATCCTCACCTGGAACGAGGGCCGAAAAGTCCCGTGGGGCATCCTCCTGCTCTTCGGCGGCGGCCTCTCACTGGCAGACGCCATACAGGCCACCGGCGT
The DNA here is from genome assembly GCA_019636615.1 of Phycisphaeraceae bacterium. Lineage (GTDB taxonomy): Bacteria > Planctomycetota > Phycisphaerae > Phycisphaerales > UBA1924 > UBA2402. The sequence continues at coordinate 409,774 of JAHBXF010000001.1, forward strand.
GGATGCCTACATCGCCTCCGCCGCCGACGGCCTCGCGGGCATGAACCTCTTGTTCATCCTGTGGATCATCGCCTTCACCACCATCTTCCTCACCGAGTTCACCAGCAACACCGCGCTCGTGGCCGCGGGCCTGCCCGTGGCCCTCGCCGTCGCCGGCCGCCTCGACGCGCCCCCCTCGGCCATCCTTGTCACCATGACCCTCTCCGCCTGTCTGGCCTTCATGCTGCCGGCGGGCACAGCGCCCAACGCGCTGGTCTTCGCCAGCGGGCGCGTCTCCATGAGAAACATGATGGCCGCGGGCATCTGGCTCAACATCGCCTGCGCCCTGGCCATCCCGCTGCTTGTGATCCTCGCCATGCACGCCGGCTTCCTCCCCGGCACGCCGCGCTGAAACCCGCCTCACACGCTCAGCCGCTTCACAAGCGCCAGCGCCTCGTGAGCGCGGGGCGGCCTCTCAAGATCGATCGGCAGGTACACCCCCCGCGCGTGGTCGCTGTTGAGCACCACCGCGTTGGGCTCGACCACCATCGCGCCCTCGTCCACTTTCTCGTGCCCCAGGATGAACAGATTGATCCCCCACCGCTCCACCAGGTCCTCCAGCAGGTCCGCGTCATACCCGCGCCCCCACACCATGATGTACGCGCTCCCCGTGCGGGGCTGGTAGTCATCCTCCGTCAGGTCACGCGTCAGAATCGTCGGATCAAACCGCGACATCGTCGCCGCGCTGGGCAGGCTGTGCGCGCACAGCACATCCCCGGCCCGTGAGCGGCACCGCAGCGCCAGCGGCATCGACCGCACAAAATCCCCGATCGCCGACAGCACTACGTCCGTCCCCTCGCCGAACACATACTCCACGCCCTTGTTGAACGCCTCCACCACGCGCACCCCGTCCTTCACGATCCCTGCGCCCGCGATCTGGCTCAGTTCGTGGTTCGCCAGCAGCACGTGAACGTGCTCGGGGTACGCCGCCTTGAGCAGCGCGGCCCGCACCAGCACCCGGTACGACATGTCCAAGCCGTTCATCAGCCGGTCGCCGTGAATCAGTTCGTGCAGCACCAGGTGCGCCGGCGGCCTCGCCGCGTCACTCCCGGGAGCAATCTCCAGATTCGCCGCCTCGACCACGCGCCCGAAGTGGATCGGGTTGTCGTGCAGGTCGCCCGTCGCGATCAGCCGCCCGCGTCCCTCCACCACGTCGATCGACCCGCGCCGGCACGCCGCCCCGCGGTTCGCCGCGGCGCCCTCGCGCAGCGCGTCCGCCACTGCGTCCGCGTCGGTCAGGTTGATCGGCGTTGGGTATGACACTGCGGGCACCGGGTGCGTGCCCGACACGCCACCAGCGATGCGTCGCGCCGGGGCGGCGGGCGTAGATACAGGGGTTACTTCGCCAGGCTCGACCGCTCGCCGGATGATTCGTTGTTCTTGGCACGAAGTACGCCAAGGATCAACTCCAGCCGATCGATGATGTACTGCATCGACGGCGGCCGCTTCGCCGCGTCGATCTCCACGCACTCCATGATCAGTTCGTTGAGTTTCGCCGGAATCCGCGGGTTCAACTCGATCGCAGGGCGCGGCTTCTCCATCAGCGAATCGTCGATGCGGCTCATCAGGCTGTCGCTGTTGCGCGGCATCGCCGTGGGGATGTTCCGCATCGTCATCGTCCAGTACATCGTCGCGCCCAGGTTGTAGATGTCCGTCTTCTCGGTGATCGGCCGCCGGTGCACCTGCTCGGGCGCGATGTAGTCGGGCGTTCCCTGGATCCGCTGCTTCACCGTCCCCAGCGGGCACGACTGCCCCAGATCGATGATCTTCGACTGCGGCCCAGGGCACACCAGGATGTTGTTGGGCTTCATGTCCGCGTGCGCATACCCGCGCTGGTGCATGTGCGCCATCGCGCTGGCCGTCTGCAGGAAGATCGTCGCCGCGTCCTCGAATGTCTTGGGCGGCCGGACGTCCAGCGCACGCCCGTCGAGCAGTTCCATCACCAGGAACACGTCCGTCAGCCGGATCAGTTTCTCTTTGCGTTTGATGATCTTGGGGATCTTGCGGATCGCGGGATGGTCAAACTTCGCCGCCACCTCATACTCAAAGATCGCCTGGTCGAGAAACCGCGTGTCCTTCGCGTCCCCGCGGTGAACGTGCTTGAGCGCCCACACCTCTTTGGTGCGAGGGTCGTTGACAAGGTACACCACAGAGGCCGCGCCCTGCCCGAGTTCCGCCATCACGCGGTATCCCTCGACCTCGTCCCCTTCCTTGTACATGGCCAGTCCCGAACTCATGTCGCCCTTTGTTGTTGCCCCAGTCAGCACGCAACTCTTCCACTACCTGTCAACCCGCCAACGTGTGCAGGGAGTATCGAACCCGAGTGCGGAGTGTTTCCATCCCGCCACCCCTTCATGACTACACACGCCGACACACAGTCTCAAACAAAAACCAACCGCCGCCGGAACCGGCGTGGCCCCCTCCCAGATAGACGCCCGGAGGGTACGGCGACACCCGCCAACCGAGAATCCTTCCCCAAGATTCATTTTCGGCGGTTTCTCTCCCCGGTTTCGTCTTCGTCGGTTACTCCCCGAAGCCCACGAAGCGACTGGCGCGATCACGCCGAACGCTTCGATGCCCACCGATCCCGCGCCCCCATGCGGACGCGCAGACAATCACCCGTCCGTGGGGGTGTGAGTGACGTGAGTGTTGTGGAGGGGAGCGTGGGGGGTCGTCAGGTCGCGCGGCCCGGCCAAGCCCAACCACCTCAGCGGCGGATGGCCAACTGCGCCCTGAGGGCAGAATCCGGGAAGAGCGCGCCCGGGCTGTTCACCGGCGCGATCTGGCTGTGCAGATAGACATTCCCCGCGGGGATGCCCAGTTCCTTGCTCAACGCATCCACCACCTGCACCAGGCGGTCGATCTGGGCACGGGTGAACTTCTGCCGGCTGCCGTTGCCGATCAGGCAGATGCCCACGCTGGCACGGTTGAACTCATCGGCCCGCGGGCCGCTCGCGTGCGCACCGTTGCTCTGCTGAATCCAGCGGTTGGTCACGTGCAACTCGCCATCGCCAAGGCCGTTGCCGTTGCCGATGACGAAGTGATACCCCACTCCCTTCAGGCCCATGCCACGGGCCTGAGCGTCCAGGCTCGCAGGCGAGCCCACCGGCGAACCGCTGTCGTGGATCACGATCGACAGCCACTTGTCCCGGTTCAGCGGCGCCCGAGTGTTGAAAATCGTTTCGAGCGACTCGGGCCCCGCGATCGCCATCAGCGGCGGCAGCGTGCGACCCTCAACGCCAGGCGACGGCTTGCGGTCGAGCATGAACAGCACGCCGCACACCAGCGTCATCGAGAAGACCAGCATCAGCCACACCGTCTGTGAACGGCTTGGCTTGGCCCGGCGCGATGTACCGCGCGGCGTCGCTTGACGCTTCGTTCCTGCGCGGCGGTTGTTCGTTGTGTGTGCCATGCCTGCGTCCGTGCGAGCATGATAAGCCGCTTGCCCTGGCCACAGGGGCGGATGAACGATTCACCCGCGTGTGGTGCATCGACATCATCCAGAATGCGCATTCACTTTGCAAGCAAAAAACTGCAACTTCCTGAAAAGTCGCACGCCCCGAGTTCAACCCTGAATTTCAGCCTTTTTTTCACCGTTCTGTATCTGGTCGTGCCCAGCCACACACCCCCGCGCCGCGCCGCCCTGCCCCTTGGGTCCGGATCTCGTTCGGCCACGACATATGGCCGACGCGCCTTCCCTCTTCCTCACGCCTCTCACAGAACCCGATCAACCTCACCCGCCTTCCCGCGCTCCCCCTCCAAAACTTACCGGATCGCACGCATCCGCCCAAAGTCCGGTACCGGCACGCGACCGCTCCGCTGCGGCGCCGGGAAATACACAAAGAACGCCTTGCCGATCAGCAAGTCCTTGTGCACCACCCCGGGGCGGGGCTCGATCCGCGCGATCCACGGGTGCGGCACATCCCACAGCCTGCTGTCCAGGCTCTCGGGGCTGTTGTCCCCGCACACGAAGAACTGCTCGGCCCCCAGCGTCAGCGGGCTCGCCGGGTGCGTCGCCAGCGCGGGCCGGCCCGCGCGCGTGTGCATCCCGTCGTGCTCGTTGCGCGGGCGGTAGTACGTCGCCTGGTAGTGAATGTCCCGCGAGAGGGCCACGCGACGCAGCGCCACCACCCCGTCCACGTCGATCGATACCTCCGGCCTGCGATACACCTCGCCGCGCATCAGCAGCCGCTGATCCTGCATCGCCTCGTCGAGCGTCGCCCGCAGCGCGTGCCCCAGCCGCTCTTCGATATTCCACTCATACTCAAACCGGCACACCTCGCGCCCATCCACCCGCGCCGTCAGCGCCTGATCGGCGTGCCAGAGTTCCAGCCGAACCCCGCGCCCCGCCCGCGCCCCCTCCGCCGACATGGCGACCGTCGCCCACGCCTCCTCCTCGCCCGCGCGGCGCACCCACAGCGTCGTGCCACCGCCCGTAAACACCGCGCGGTATTCGTGCCCTCGCGCCCCGAGCGTCACCTCCACGCGACCGCCCTCTTCCACCCGCGCCAGAATGCTCACGCAGATATCCGAAACCGGGAACTGCCCCACCGCGCTGCCGCGCGGCGTCTGGTTATACGCATACGAGTCATCGATGCTCCGCTGGTGCCAATCCCACCGCAGCCCGGCCGCGCCCGCCGCGTGATACTCACCCCGCGGCGCAGGCCCCCACGCCCCGCTGGGCACCCACGGCGACAGATACGTTGTCTCCTGCGTTCCACTCGCCCGCGGCTCATACCCGCTGTCAAAGACATCCTGCCACAAGGTCTTCTGCACCGCCTCGGGCTTGCGCCGGATCGTCCACCCGGGCAGCCCCCACTGGTTCACGCCCGCCGGGTCGTCCGCACGCGGGCGGCGCACAAACAGATCACCATCCACCAGCGCGATCTGCTCGCCCGGCAAGCCCAGCAGCCGCTTGATGTAGTTCACGTTCGGATCGCGCGGATTGCGGAACACCACCACGTCAAACCGCGACGGATCGAAGATCGAGTAGAGATACTTGAGCACGAAGATTCGGTCCCCCCAGCGCGCCGGCACGTTCACCGCGTTGATCTGCCGGCCGCTCATCGGGTCGTTCACCGAGATCGGCCGCGCCAGCGGCGAGCCGTCCGCGTCCGCCGCCCCCTGAACAGGCAGCGGCGTGATGTTGTCGCTGCGCAGGTCCCACGGCCCCACCGCCCACGAATACCCCGTGTCCGGCCCGGTAAACTGCATGTGCGCCCCGCGCAGCGTGGGCGCCATCGATCCCGTGGGAATCAAAAACGCCTCCACCACAAAGCCCCTGAACACAAAGGCCATGGCGAACGCGATCAGAATCGACGTCAACGTTTCTTTGACAACATACAGCGTCTGCGACACGCCCTCTCGGGCCGGCGCGGGCGGCGCCGCGCCCCGGGGCTCACGGCCAGAAGCAGGCTCGGATTGTGGCGTAGGGCTGTGCGACACCTGAGATGCTGTCTATCGACCGAGATTCCCCCGCGCGCCAACTCATCGCCTCACAACTCGCCCCGCCGCGCGACTCAATCCCCCGATGGCCCCCCATCCGATCCGCCACCGCCCTCTGGCCCCCCACCGCCACCGGGCCGCCGGCGACGGCGACGCCGGCCCCGCCGACGCTTGTCCCCCTCCCCCTCTGGCCCCGGCGCGCTCTGTTCCCCCCGCGGCGCATCGGGCCGCTCGGCCCTGGGCGGACGCGCCCCGGGCGCCGGCGGCTGACGTTCGCCAGCCCCTTCGCCCTGCGGCCTTGGCCCACGACGCGACCGCTGACCCGCGCCCGGCACCTCGCCCGACTGCTGCGGACGGCGCGGCGGCCCATCTCCCCGCGGCGCGTTGCCTTCAGGCCTTGGCCCGCGTGCCGGGCGTGCGTCCGCGCGGCGTTCAGATCCCTGCCGCTCGCCTTGCGGCTGGCGCGGCTCACTTGCATCGGCGGGCGTTGCCCCTTCGACGCGCTCGCCCGCGGCCTCGCCCCCCGCGCTGGCCGGGGGCTCGCGCCGTGGCCGGTCGCGTGCCGGGCCCGCCGGTCTTCCTGTTCCGCCGCCGCGCCCCGGCCGCGGGCCATCGCCCCCGAACTGACGGGGCGGCGCGGGCGGCAGCGCCACCGCCGACACCGGCGGCGTGAGGTCTTCGATCGGCACGGCGACCTCGACAAACTTGCCCGTGGCGTCCGGCTGATCCAGCCGAACCAGCGCCAGTTGCGTGAGAATCTGCGTATCCATCACCACGCCGTCGCCGTCGGGCGTGCCCACGCGCGACTTGCGCCGCGGCAGTTTCTGCCGCAGTTCTTCGTACGTCTGGTCTTCATACCGCAGGCAGCACATCAGCCGCCCGCACCGGCCGCTGATCTTCAGCGGGTCCAGCGTCGCCTTCTGCACCTTGGCAGACTTGATCGACACCGGCTTGAGCACCTTCAGAAAGTTCTTGCAGCAGCAATACTGCCCGCACCGCTCATAGTCGGCCGTCAGGCGGGCCTCGTCGCGTGCGCCCACGTGCCTGAGTTCAACATGCCCGCCGAACTCCTGCGACAGTTCGCCCAGCACGTCGCGCAGTTCGATGCGCTCCTCGGAGAGATAGTAAAACGTCAGCGTTTCACCGCCAAGGATCGGCTCGGCCTCCACGATCTTGATCGCCGTGCCCGCCCGCTCGGCCGCCGCCCTGGCACGCATGCGCAGATCGTGCCGCGACTGATCGATCTGCGACTGCCTGTCCATGTCGTCGCGGTCGGCGATCCGCAGCGCCTTGCCCTCGGTGTAGAAGGGGTAATCCCGCCCGCCCGAGTTCTGGATGTACTGCAGCATCTCCTTGCGAGACACGCTCTTGGAGCACCCCGAGTTCGGGCACGTGCTCGTGAGCATCTCGCCGATCTCGGTGCCCCTGAAGGTGCGAACCACGATCTTGCTGCCGCACCCGGGCTTCTCCCGTCCGCTGTATGGAAACTCGCCCACGTACTTCATCGAGCCGAAGCGAACCACCACCGTGCGAGGGGCCTTGAGCGCTTCATACGCCAGGCGGTCCTCCTCGTTGAGTTGTGCTTTCAGGTCGGCTTCAAACTGTGGCAGCGGATAGATGGGCATGGCGGGTACGTCTTATCTGCCCACCGCCCGCGAGCGGGCGTCGGAAAAGACCTGAGGAAGGTTCAGCCGCTGGAAGAGTTGCATCCCTCCCTGCGTCGTCGTGCGGTACACCAGCAGTTCTTCTGATCGCGAATCGATGATCATCAGCAGGTTCTCATTCCCGGCGTCCGCGGCCATGATCGTGTGCCCGCCCGCCTGCGACACCATGCCCTGCGCCCGAGTGCTCGATACCCGCACCGGCTGGGCGCTCACGAGCAGTTGAACACCCAGCAGCCCCGCGAGCATCGCCGCCGACACTCGCAGCGATGCGCCCCCCCGCGCCGCCGGCACAGCCACCGGGCATTCGTTCAACACGGCTTTGTCTGGGTTGGTCGTGGTCATGGCTGCTTCTCCACCCCTCAGCGGCCCGGGGCCATCACCGCGTCGGCCGAGAGATCTCGGTGCCCAACCCCGTTGAATCGCTTGCGGCTGCTGTCCCACCGCAGCGCGACAACCTGCTGGTTCGAGGAATCAAGCACATACACCAACTCGCCAGTGCCCGTCCCCATCTTGCCCGACACCATCGTGTAGTCCCCTCGCGCCCGCGACACCCGCGAGCCCGAGTTCTGCGCCCACGCATCAGGCACGCTCACCGCCCACACCAGCGCGAGCAGCAGCACCACATTGAGCGCCAGCCACACAGGACGCGATGTTCGTATGCCGTGGTTCATCGTGCCGCTCCTCAACTCCCGCCGCGGCCGCCGACGCCCCGCAGGCACGCACGCCGCCGCCCCATCATGCCTCGATCACGCCCGCATCAGCCCCGGATCAGTCCTGGTGCCCGCGCTTGCTCGGGATGAGGTTCGCCCCCACCACCACCGCGATGATCACCACCATGATCAGATAGTTCATGATCAGCATCGGCTGATCAGGCTTGCCCGGCACCGGCGGACGCAGCGGCTCCGTCGCCTCTTCCCCAAAGCCCGGCGGCTGGGCCGCGGCACCATACGCCAGCACTCCCACCACCAGAAGCGCGGCGACAACCAACGGCGAACGCCCCAGGAACGATCCCGCGGCCAGAAGATGCCGGATCCCGGCGTGCAGACCCCGATGATGGCTGGACTTGAGCATGGCCAAGTCTAGGGCCCCGCCAAGCGCAGGCACACCCGACCAACTACCCCCCCCACACGCCCTCTCCCCTCGCCCCACGCTCGCCCTCTCCCCCCACCCCGCCCAATGCCGCGCCTTCACGCCCCACCCCGCCGAATCACGAATGCCGAATGCCGAATGCCCAATGCCTTCTGCCTTCTGCCTTCTGCCTTCTGCCTTCTGCCGAATGCCCAATGCCTAATGCCTACTGCCCAATGCCTTCTGCCTTCTGCCTTCTGCCTTCTGCCGAATGCCCAATGCCTAATGCCTAATGCCTAATGCCCAATGCCTTCTGCCTTCTGCCTTCTGCCGAATTCCCAATGCCTAATGCCTTCTGCCCAATGCCTTCTGCCTTCTGCCTTCTGCCTTTCCCCTCTCCTCGCACCGAAGGTGCGAAGGGCTGTAGCCACGCGGTGAAGCGCGGGGTCGCCGGCAGGCGACCCAAGCGCAACCCGTGGTCAGCATCACACTGAACCAGACCGCCCCGGCCGGGGCGGAGGAACGCCACTCCAGCGCACTCAACTTCCACACCTCACGCGCCTTCTCTCAATACGCCGCCACGCCTCCCTCTGAAATCTCAGATCTCAGGTCGAATCCTCTGCCCTCTTCCGGCCACGGCGAAGCCGTGGAGGTCAACTGCCGGGGGTAGCCGCCAGAGCGGCACCCCCGGATGCGCACCCACAAAACTCTCCCAGCGCCGCGAAGCGGCGCGGCCAATCTCCTCGCCCACGCCCTCACCCTCGCAACCAACCACACCAGAGCCCGCTTCAGCGGGCTTAGCGATGTCGGGCCGCCGCTTCAGCGGCGGTAACACGCCGCCCATCGATCAATCTCCCCAGCCCCTTTCAACGGGCTTGTTCACACCCGCTCCCACCCCCCGCTATCCTCCTCGCGTGCCTACGAACGAAGAACTCCGCCCACTCTTTCTACTCAGCGATGAACCGCTGATCGGCGACGAACCCGACGACCTGCAACGAGAACAGGATGCGCGGCTGATCGCCGAGGTCGTCCTAGGCAATCGTGGCCCGTTCGCGATTGGGGTGTACGGGGAATGGGGCTCGGGAAAGACAACACTGCTCCACCGGGTGCGGCGATTGCTGAGCGCAGAGAAGCCTGGCAATAACGCCGAACCACTCTTTCCATATATCGTGCCGGTCTATTTCAATGCGTGGCAGTATGGGCGAGATAAAGAGCCCATCGCCTTTTTGGCCGCCGAGATCCGCGACGCAATCGCCCTGCACTTGAAGTCGCTGCAAACACCCACCGACAAGGCGGGAGAAATGGCACTCTCGTGGCTGCGTTCCGCGATGGACGTGGCACGGGCGGGCATCTACGGAGTCAGTGCTGGAATCCAAGACCTAGTGAGTGGCGTCAATTTGACGATCAGCCCTAAGGACATGATCGACCGCTACGATGCCTTTCAGAACGAGCGACAAGACCCCAACAGCCGCGTATGGAAAGAGCACGTAGACAAATCCGTTGTCGCTGCTTCGCTGCGTTCGATGCGGGCTGATGATCACGCCTTGGGTGAACTTCGCCCGGGTGAAGAACGGCGGATCCCCCGCGTCGTGGTCTTCATCGATGACCTCGACCGCTGCACCGCTGAAGAAGCAGTGACCATCCTCAGAGGCATCAAACTCGCCCTCTCTCAGCCGGGCTTCATCTTTGTGTTGACACTCAACCCCAAAGCCCTCTTGCCGTATGTAAACACCCTCAGCGTGTCACGCGGGCACACGCCGGCAGGAACATACGAGGCCGGTGCAGTGGCCGGACAGACCATCTACCTCGACAAACTCATCCAGTTGCCATACGCCCTGCGCCTGCGCCGCGACCGCTTCGGAGCCTTTTGCACAACCACGATTAAAGAACGGCTCAAAGATCATGTGCCCAGCGAGATGCACGCAACGTTAATCACCCTCCGCCCAGCGCTGCGCGACAGCAGCCTGAACAACCCCCGCACATTCAAACGGTTGCTCAACGAGGTCTTGATCGCCGCCCAACGAGCGTCCGGCGATCTTCTCGCAGAACTCGATCCGTCTCCCGACAAAGCCCGCGCGCTCTTGGCTGGGCTGCACCTGCTCCAAGACATCCCCAGACGGTTCAACCAGCCCGATGTGCTGCGGGAACTCTCTGCCAAGCAGGATCTATGCGATGCCATCTCGGCCCACACGCTGGAAATACTCGCCCGCGCCGTTCATCAGTGCGATGATGAACGCCTGCACGAGTCGATCCGCCGCCCGCTGGGTGCAGTGGACGCATCAGCAGACTTAGACATCACCCGCGCGGCAACGACTCACAAGCAGTTGATCACCGCACTCGACGCGGTAACGCCCCTCAACGGTCTCTTCAAATCCGACTTTGGCACGCGCTGGCTGAAAGAGCCGCTCGTTCGGCAACACTTAGAGATAGAATGGTCGCTGTCACCCCCGCTTCTAGATTTCGAGCCAGAAGGCTCGACACCCACCACCATGAACCAGAGCGTTGCGACTTCCACGCAGGAAGCGACACCTGCTTCATCGCAGCCATCCACACCCGCACGCAAAGCCCCGCGTTTCACCGAACAGGTAGACCGCGGGCTTGCCGCCGAGATCGCATTGATCGAGCGGGCAGCACGAAAAAATCTCAATTTAGATGAGTCGCAGGATCTCACGCCTGAACAGTGGGCACAGGTGACCCAACTCCATTTTCCCGGACCATCTATCACCGACCGCGGGATTGCATGGCTGGTCCGTGCCGATTCTGGCCTCAGCAGCCTTGCCTCACTAAGACTCAGAGGGGAAGAGGTGTCTAATGAAGTGGTGAAGCAACTTGCACGCGCTGATACTGGCCTTAAAGCCCTGAAATCGCTAACCATTGAGTTTGCGAGCATTAATGCAGATGGGGCGAAAGAACTCGCACGCACAGATACTGGCCTCAAGACCTTGGAGTCACTAAATATTGGTTATACGGATATAACTGACGCTGGAATGAAAGATCTTGCACGCGAGAACACTGGACTCAAGGCCCTCACCTCACTGAGCCTCGTAGGCAACACAGTAAAAAATAGCTGGGCAACAGAACTCGCACGCTCAGATACCGGGCTTAGTACCTTGACCTCACTGTCCCTCGATCGTACAGACATGACAGACGACGGGGTGAAAATACTGGCAGACGCGAACACTGGGCTCAAAAATCTGACTACACTATACCTGAGTGGCAATGAGTTGACAGCCGCAGCGGCGAGAGGACTCTCTCGCCCAGACAGCGGCCTCAAGGCCCTGACCGCATTGTTCCTCACGGGCTACAACGTGACAGATGAATGGATTTTAGAGATATCGCGTTCGCAGACCAGTCTCAAGGCCCTCTCCGAACTGGGCCTTTGGTACACACATGTGACGGAAGCTGGCATCAAGGATCTCTCACGCGCCGATACTGGACTCGGCGCCTTAACATCATTGAGCATCACTGGCCCGAATGTAACGGATACCATAGTTCAAGAACTGGCACGCTCGGATACCAAACTCAAAGCCCTGATTGCGCTGAACCTCTGGAACTCGCAGATCTCTGATGCGGGGGTAAAGATACTCGCGCGGCCAGATACCGGCCTTATGTCCCTAACTACGCTAAACCTCGGCTGTACGCGGGTGACGGATAAGGGCATAAATGAACTGGCCCGGGCCAGCTCCGGCCTCAAGACCCTGACCACGTTGATCCTCTCACATACGCAGGTTACAGATGCAGGGGTGGAAGATCTCACCCGTGCCGACACCGGACTCAAGGATCTGGCCGTGCTCGACCTCTCTCATACACCGGTGACGGATGCGGGGGTGACAGAACTCACCCGTACCGACACGGGCCTCAAGGCTCTAGCCGTGCTCGACCTCTCGCATACGTCGGTGACGGATGCGGGCGTGATGGAACTCGTCCGCCAAGATACTGGCCTCAGCAATTTGGCAACATTGGTAATACGTTACACAAACGTGACCGCTGCGGCAATGCGATCAATCAAAGAGCAGCCGTCAAGGCTAAAGGTCATTTACAGTCCCCCAGTGACACTATTGAGTACGACTTAAAAAAGCCATGTATGGCATTTAATCGTCCCCGGCAGGTGGCATCGGTCTCGACGAAGGGCTAATCCGTGCCACCGCATCGCCGGTTCCTCCGGCGATCGGTGCGTTGGCCCCGGAGGGTGTACCAACACCCCCGTATCCGTCCACACCTCTTCGTGCCATCGAGGCGGCCGGCTCGGCGGCCTCCTCGGTGTCTTCGTGGCTTGACACATCTCCCAGGGACGGCGCGCCCACAACTGCGATCTCACTCGCCGTCCCCTCCTGCACGGTGTTCTTCTGCTTCGTCCCGGTGGCACAGGCGTCATGCCTGTGCTCTTCACTTCTCTGCCGGGTGCAGCGGTATGGCGTCTTCGCCATGCCGCGCGAGAGTCCTCATTGCGCAACAGATCTACGACCGGCACGCCTCCCCTGCATGCGCGGCCCTCCATCCCGCCCCGCCTCACCCCGCGCCCGCCTTCTGCCTTCTGCCGAATGCCTAATGCCTAATGCCTAATGCCCTCTGCCGAATGCCCAATGCCTAATGCCCAATGCCTAATGCCTAATGCCTTCTGCCTATTGCCTTCTGCCGAATGCCCTCTGCCTTCTGCCGAATGCCCAATGCCCAATGCCCAATGCCTAATGCCTAATGCCTAATGCCCAATGCCCAATGCCTAGTGCCTTCTGCCTTCTGCCGAATGCCCAATGCCTAATGCCTAATGCCTAATGCCTAATGCCTAACGCCTAATGCCCTCTGCCTTCTGCCGAATGCCGTGCCCCTCCGCCTCCCCCCTCGTCCAAAAGCGGCGCGCCCTTTTCCCGCTTCTCATTTTCCAAAAATTATTTTCGCCCTGTTTTTACAGCCCCATCTCGCGCGGCCCTTCCGCGCGCGCCGCTTCTGTCAACAAAAACCCGGCGCGCGCAAGGCCCGTTACTTGTATATACGGGGGGCCACATTTTTTGTGCCCCCCCTCTACAACGCCCCCCCCGGAGCCCGCGCCATGAGCCAGACCCACAACCCCACGCCAAACCACGCCGCCACCGCAGCTTGCGCCGGTACGACCTCCGCGCCCAGGCCAGCCGCCGCATCCGCCCCCGCCTCTTCCCCGACCTCCGGCCCGGCTGCGGGCACTACCGCCGCTTCTTCTCCCTCTTCACCAGCCGCAGCCCGCGTCCCCATCCCCGACGACATCCTCAACGCCTTCCTCGACCCCACCGTCTTCATCGACCAGACCATGCACGAGACCAAGGTCTCCCTGGTCGCAGTTGCCGCGACACTCGCAACACCCCACGGCCGCGACCTCCTCGCCGCGCTCCGCGACCTCACCACAACCCGCTCGCTCCTCTCCTCGCAGTTCTGGATGCACGCCGCGCTCGAGCACCTCTACACCATCACCAAATCACTCGACCCCGGCGAAACCACTCGGCGCGCTGCGCAGGGCATCCTCAACTTCATCACTTCCCATTCGCGCGGCACCAACCCCAACCCTCCCAGCGACCAGCCCCCGGGCACGCCACCTTCACCCCCACCCGACTTCAAGAGGCCGCCCCGCGCACCCAATGGTCCATCGCAGCCATCTTCGCCTTCACCAACTCCACATTCCTCTTCTTCAGATTCGCCAACCCCGCTCCCATCTACACCTTCATCTACTCCGCCTCCACCTTCTTCACCCGCACCAACTACTCCGCCTCCTCCTTCACACGCGCCCTCCCCCATGCCACCGAGGTCGGATGCTTCGCGACGATCTCGGTGTGCCCCTTGCCGGGTGCGACGCCTCAGCCAATGCCTAGGCTCAAGTTCTGCCCGTGCTCGACTTCGCCCTGCTCTCTCTCGCACCCGCGGCTCAGGGCATCCCCTTCACCCGCTGCGCGGCGAGCGAACTCGTCTCGCCCAGCCGCTCGGGAAAGATCACCGCGTTGCTCCCCGTCGCCGCCGCGCTGGGCACGAGCAATGCCTCAAGCCCCGCGTCGTGCGCGGCACGCCCCAGCGCCTGCGTGAGCGCTTCCTGCCCTTGCCCCTGCGCCACGCGCCAATCGCACTGCACCATGCGCTCCAGCGAAAGACGGATGCGCTGGCGTTCGCCGCCGTCGCGCAGGTCGAGCACCCTGGCCAGGCGCGCCCGCACCGCCACGAACACCCTGGGCAGCGCATCCTCCGGCATCAGCCCCCAGTAGCGGCACGAGGCGAGCGTCTCGGCCATCGCCGTTTCGGGCTCCATGCTCGCATACACCGCGGCAAAGAGCCCCGGCGCGTTGAACCGCCCGCCCGCTTCATACGCGCCGCGCCCCGACAGAATGTGCCGCCCGCTCGAATACGCCGGCGACACCGATCGGTAGAGCGTCCCCGCCCAGGGCCCCGCCCGCGCGGCCGCCGCCCGCAGCGCCTCGCGCAGTCGCGGGTATTCAGGATGCTCGGCCCATTCGTTCACCGCCGCCAGCATAGCCGCGGCGCCCACCCGCGCGGCGGGCTTACACTGCGCCCGAATGAGAACCGCCGCCTGTCTCATCCTGGCTTGGGCCGCCGCCGGGTGCGCCGCACCCCGTGCCGTCACCAGCCAGGCCCCGCCCCCAGACTTCGCGCTCAGCCTCACCATCAACACGCCCGCCGGCGCAGACGCCACCCTCTCGCCCGCGTGGTTCATCGTTGATTGCGACGGCTCCCTGCGCGCCGCCCTGGGCGCACGCACCGCCCAGAGCCCTGTCCCCGCGCGCGTCCGCAGGCTCTCGCCCACCGAGATGCAGCACCTCTGGAACCTCACCCGCAGCGCCGGCGTGCTTGTTCCACCGCCGCGCGGCGAAGCCCGCCCAGACGGCGCGGCCCCCGCGCCCGGCCTGCTCGCCTATGTCACCGCCGACGGCCGCCGCTGGGGCAAGGCCGCCGACCCCAACGACGCCGCGATGCGCGACCTCATCGAAACCATCCGCCGCCTGGCGTGGATCGAGGAGGGCGCATGACCGCCGCGCTCTCGCACACGGCCCCGCCCGCCCCGGCGCGCAGCGCGCCGCCGATGCCCATCGGCCCGCACCTGCTGGGCCTGCAGGGCATGAGCGCGGCGCACATCCGCGAATACGTGCGAGAAACGGCGCGCATCGCCGGGGCCACCGGCGACGCTTTGGCGACCATCGAGCGCCGCCTGCGCGGGCGCATCATCGCCAACCTTTTCTTTGAAGACTCAACCCGCACGCGCACCTCGTTCGGCATCGCCGCGCGCCGCCTGGGGGCCGATGTCGCCGACCTGCTGGGCGGCGCCTCGAGTGTGAACAAGGGCGAAACACTCATCGACACCGCGCTCAACGTTGAGGCCATGGGCGTCGCCGCCATCGTCGTGCGCGCCCGTCAGGCCGGCGCGGCGGCCCTCATCGCCTCGCGCGTGCGCTGCCCCGTCATCAACGCCGGCGACGGCCGGCACGAACACCCCACGCAGGGGCTTCTTGATCTCTACACCCTCTGCGACCGCCTGGGCCGGCGCGACCCGTTTGATCTTTCCGGCGTGCGCGTCGCGATCGTGGGCGATGTCGCCGGCTCGCGCGTGGCGCGCTCGGCCATCGCCGGTGTCGGCGCGCTGGGCGGCGAGGTCATCTGCGTCGGCCCGCCCGCCCTGGCCCCCGAGTCTCTCTCGCGCCTGGGCTGCCGCGTCCACCGTTCGCTCGACGACATCCTCCCCATCGCCGACGCGGTGATGATGCTGCGCATCCAGTTCGAGCGGGCCGAGAGCGCGCCGGGCGCGCCCGCCGCCAGGCCACCCGTCATCGCCTCGGTGCGCGAATACCGCGCGGGCTACGCCCTCACCGCGCAGCGCGCAACGATGATGAAGCCCGGCGCGATCGTCATGCACCCGGGCCCGATCAACCGCGGCATCGAACTCGACGCCGACGTGGCCGACGGCCCGCGCAGCGTGATACTCGACCAGGTGCGCGCCGGCGTGTGGACGCGCATGGCCGCGCTCTCGCTGCTGATCGCGCCGCGCGCCTGACACGCGCCCGGCACGCGGCTCAACCCAGCGTGCGCCGGCCGAAGTCCATCTTCATCGCCTGCTTGGCCATGTACAGCGTTTCTTCGGCCACGAGGTTGGCGCGGCGTGTGCCCTGGCGGATGATGTCGATGATGTGGTCGTCGCCGCCGGGCTTTTCAAACTCGGCGCGCCTGGCGCGCATCGGTTCGAGCAGGTCATTGATGGCCGCGGCCAGTTCCTGCTTCACGTGGCCGTCGCCGATGTTGTCCCCGCGCGCGTAGCGGTCTTTGAGTTCCGCGGTGCGCGCCGCGTCGGGAATGAACGCCTCGACAAACTTGAAGAGAATGTTGCCCGTGTCGCCCGGCTCGGTGGGCGACTGCCTGCCCGTGGTGATCTTGTTGATCTTCTTCTGCACGTCCTTGGGCGAGTCGGAGAGATAAATCGCGTTGTTGAGGCTCTTGGACATCTTCTGTGTGCCGTCGCCCACGCCCGGCAGCCGAGCGACGCGCCCGATGAGCGCCCGCGGGATCGGGAAGACCCCGCCGGCCTTGGCATACCCGTCGTCGGGCGTGCGGTCCGAGACGCCGCAGTAGATCTGGTTGAACTTGCGCGCCGCCTTGCGGCACATCTCGATGTGCGGCTCCTGGTCTTCGCCCACGGGCACAAACGTCGGCCGGAAGGCCAGGATGTCGGCGCACTGGCCCACCGTGTACATCGGGAAGCCGAAGGAGTACGAATCGGCCAGGTTCTTGGTCTTGAGTTCGTGAACCAGCGTGGGGTTGCCCATGACGTCGTTGAACGTCAGCAGCATCGCGAAATACCACGTGAGTTCGGCGATCGCCGGGACCTCGGTCTGCAGCACGATCGTCGCCTTGTCGGGGTCGATGCCCGCCGCCAGCCAGTCTTTGACGATCTCGATGGTGTCGCGCCTGATCTCCTCCGTCTTGTCGAAGCGCGTGGTGTAGGCGTGCATGTTGGCCAGCAGGAAGTAGCAGTCATACTCCCCCTGCATCTCGACGCGCTTCTCGACGCTGCCCACCCAGTGGCCAAGGTGCAGCCGACCCGTGGGGGTGTCGCCGGTGAGAACGCGTGCTCTGGGGGTGGTGTTCATAAGGGGCTGAGAGTGTAGTTGAGTCTGGCCCGGCGCGCACCGGTCAGATGGTGGCCGCCGCGGCGCGCTTGGCCAGCCCGGCCACGGTGTCCCACGCGGCGCCGGGCACTCGGGTGGTGTCTTCGAGCACGTCGGCCATCGCCGCGATGAACCAGTCGATGTCTTCGCGCGAGATGGTCAGCGGCGGCAGGAACTTGATGACCTCGGTGTGATACCCCGCGACCTGCGTGAGGATGCGGTGCTTGTGCAGCAGCGGGATGATGACCATCTGCCCGAAGACGCCGAAGTTCAGCCGGTGCAGCGTGTCCCACGCCAGTTTGAGTTTCAGCGACTCTCTGGGGCGTGCGAAGTCGATGCCGAACATCAGCCCCTTGCCGCGCACGCACGACACAAACGGGCACGACGCGCCGACCTCGCGCAGCCGCCGCATGGCGTACTCGCCCATGTCGGCCGCGCGGGCGCACAGGTTTTCGCCCTCGATCACGTCGATGCTGGCCAGCGCGGCGGCCATGGCCATGTCGTTCTGGCCGAAGGTGCTGCTGTGCACCACGCACCGCTCCATGTTGTTGAAGACCGCGCCCATGATGCGGTCGCGCGTGATCACCGCGCCCACGGGCACAAAGCCGCCCGAAAGCGCCTTGGCCACGCAGACGATGTCCGGCTCGACGTTGGGCCAGTGCTGATAGCAGAACCACGCGCCGGTGCGCCCCAGCCCGCACTGAATCTCGTCGCACACCAGCAGCGTGCCGTATCTGCGGCACAGACGCTGGGCTTCTTCGAGATATCCGTCCGCGACCACCTCGCACGTCTTGCCCTGCACGGGCTCGACGACAAACGCCGCGATATCGCGCGACGAGAGCGCCCGCTCGAGCGCGCCCAGATCGTTGAAGGGCACGGCCCGCGCGCCGGCGAGCATCTGCCCGAAGCGCTCCTTGAAGAAGGCCGCGCCGTTGATCGAGAGCGAGCCCATCGTGAGCCCGTGGAACGCGTTGTCGCAATGCACCACGCCGTCGCGCGAGGTCGCGCAGCGCGCAAACTTGATCGCCGCCTCCACCGCCTCGGTGCCGCTGTTGGTGAAGAAAACCCGCGAGAGCCCGCGGCCCGCGATGCCCGTCAGCCGCTGCGCCACCGCCCCGCTCAACGGCGAGCAACTCATCCGTACCAGGTTCGGCAAGTCGCGGTCGAGCACGTCGCGCAGCGCGGCCTTGATCTTCGGGTGGTTTCGCCCCAGCGCGAACACGCCCCACCCCGTCAGCAGGTCGAGGTACTTGTTGCCCTGTTCATCCCACAGGTAGCACCCCTCCCCGCGCACGTACGTCTTGTCGAAGCCGATGGTGCGCAGCATCTTCACGAACGACGCGTTCACGCCCGCCTCGTGCAGCCCGAAGGCCTCGGACCAGTCGCGCGAGAGCGCCGCCGCCACGGGCCCGGGCGGGTCGCCGCCGCCCCCGCCCGCGGGCCTGGGTGCCTCTTCGATCATCGCTGTTGGCGTGGTTGTCACGCGGGAGTGTAGCGATTCTCGGCAGCCTCCCTACCCTCCGCCACGGCGTGGCGCGTGCCGGAGGCTTCCCCGGTTGCCGCCCCCGCCGCGATCCGCCGCCGGCCCGGCGCGACCGCCGCGGACGCGTCACTTTTTTCGGAGTTCGTATGACCACGTTGGAACGTGCCCGCCAGCCCGGCCATGCCCCGCACACGCACCGTCGCGCCCCCGGCTCGCCAGACCCCGGCGCGCCAGTTCTTGGCTCGCCAGACCTTGCCGCCGCTGTCGCTCGCGCCAAAGACGCGCTGCTCGCCATGCAAAGCGAGGGGGGCTACTGGGTCGGCGAGTTGCAGGGCGACAGCATCCTTGAATCCGAGACCATCCTGCTGCGGTTCATCCTCGGCCACGACACCGACCCCGACCTGCCGCTGATGGCCAACTACCTGCGCTCGATCCAGAATGAGCGCGGCGGCTGGAGCCTCTTCCCCGGCGGGCCTTCTGACATCTCGGGCACGGTCAAGGCGTATTTCGCGCTGAAACTGCTGGGCGACAGCGTGGATGCGCCGCACATGCGCGCCGCGCGTGAGGAAGCGTTGCGGCTGGGGGGCGCGGGCGCGGTCAACAGTTTCTCCAAGTTCTACCTCGCCGCGCTGGGGCAGGTGAGTTTCGATCAGTGCCCGAGCATCCCGCCCGAGATCGTCTACCTGCCGCGCTGGGCCTATTTCAACCTGCACGCGGTCTCGGCGTGGACGCGGACGATGATCCTGCCCCTCTCGTTCGTGGTGACGCACCGCCCGGTGCGCACGCTGCCTTCGCACCTGCACATCGACGAGTTGTTCCTGCCCGGCACGCGCGAGCAGACGCTGGCCTCGCAGATGCGATTCCCGCCGCGCGGCTGGAAAGACATCTTTCTGCTGGCCGACGCGCTGCTCAAGCGGTATGACTCCTGCGCCGCCGAGCCGCTGCGCGACGCCGCCTTCGAACGCGCCAAGGCGTGGCTGATCGAACGCATGGACGATTCGGAGGGGCTGGGCGCGATCTACCCGCCCATGGTCTACATGCTCATCGTCATGCGCCTCTGGGGCTACGCCGATGATCACCCGCGCGTGGTCAAGGCCCACAAGGAACTCCGCGATTTTTACATCTATGAGGGCGACACCCTGCGCGTGCAGCCGTGCCTCTCGCCCGTGTGGGATACCGGCATCGCCATGCACGCGCTCGCCGAGGCCGGCCTCACCGCGAGCGACCCGCCCGCCCAGATCGCCGCCGCCTGGCTGCGCTCGAAAGAGTGCCGTCGCGCCGCCGATTGGCAGGCCAACTGCCCGGGCGTCGAGCCCAGCGGGTGGTTCTTCGAGTTCTCCAACCCGCACTACCCGGACACCGACGATACCGCCATGGCCATTCTCTCGCTCAAACGCCTGGGCGGCGACGGCGCGGCCCCGGCGATCGCGCGCGGCATCAACTGGCTGCTGGCCATGCAGAACGACGACGGCGGCTGGGCCGCCTTTGATCGAACCCGCGACCGGCCCATCCTCGAAAAAATCCCCTTCGCCGACCACAACGCCATGCAAGACCCCAGTTGCCCCGACATCACCGGGCGCGTGCTCGAGTCGCTGGGGCACAACGGTTTCACGCTCGCGCACCCGGCCGTGCGCCGCGCCGTCGCGTTCATCCGTTCGCGGCAGGAAGTCGATGGGTGCTGGTTTGGCCGCTGGGGTGTGAACTACATCTATGGAACCTGGCAGGTGCTCGCCGGCCTCGCCGCCGTTCGCGAAGAGATGTCGCTGCCCTATGTCCAGCGTGCGGCGCAGTGGTTGTGCCGCGTGCAGCAGGCCGACGGCAGTTGGGGTGAATCGTGCGCCACCTACGACGACCCTTCGCTCAAAGGGCAGGGCGAGAGCACGCCGTCTCAGACCGCGTGGGGCGTCATGGGCCTCATCGCCGCGCGCGGCCCCAACGACCCCAACGCCCAGCGCGGCGCGGCGTGGCTTGTGCACCACCAGCGTGCCGACGGCACCTGGCACGAACCGCAGTTCACCGGCACAGGCTTTCCCAAAGTCTTTTACCTGCGGTACCACTTGTATCGACAATACTTCCCGCTCATGGCCCTGGGACGCATGCACCGCCTGGGAAGGGGCTGAAGCGCGGCCCTTGTTGCTTGTTAGGGCTGTGGATCGGGCAGTTCGAGCGTGCGTTCGAGCAGCCAGTCGATGCCGATGGCGAGTGTGTTGCCCACCATCAGCGTGTGCCCTTCCTCCGCAAAGAGGCGTGCCTCGACGGGCAGCCCCTGCTCGCGGGCGGCGCGTGCCATCGACATCAGGCGCGCCCCGGGGATGAGCGGATCAAGGCCCGCGGCCAGGATGAGTGTCGGCGCGTGCGCGGCCTGCTGCCCGCCCCCGGCGCGAGGGGTGATGTTGCCCCCCGCGAAGCACACCACGCCGGCGAGGCGCTGGGCGCGGGTGGCCGCGAGGCGTGACGCGGCGGCGGCGCCCATGGAATGGCCGATGACATAGACACGGGCGGGGTCGATGTCGTACCAGCGCGAAGCCTGCGCGACCAGGGCATCAAAGGCACCGTCGCGGCTCATGATCGCGCCGGTGAGCGGGGAGAGCACCACAAAGCCGCGCTCCCGGGCCAGTCGCAGCAGTTCGCCCGCGCCGTAGCCGTCGATGAACATGCGTTCGTCGCCGCCCGCGCCGTGCAGGGCGATGACGAGCGGCGCGGGGCCGGTGCGCGACGGGGGCGCGTAGGCGATGCACGGGATGGTGGTGCGGCCGCTGCGCAGCGAGAACCACCACACGCCCGGGCGCGGGTAGGGGTCTGCGCCGAGTGAGAGCGAGTGCAGTTCGTGGGCGAGTTGGGCGGGCAGGGTGGTGTAGTCTGCCAGAAACTCGGCGGAGCGCGTGTCGCTGGGGGTGTCGGTGAGCAGTTCGACACGGCGCGCCAGAATGCCCGCGGCCTCGCGGAGTTCCGGCGGGGGCTCCAGGGCCTCGATACGGCGCGTGAGTTGCTCGCGCCGGGCCGTGAGCGATTCGGGCACGATGTCCAGCACGGCATCGCCGATGATCGCCCAGGGGCCATCGCCGGCGCGGCACTCGGCGACAACGTGCACCCTGCCCGGGGTCTGCGGCGAGATCAAGGGCGCGAGATCGATCACCTCGCGGAAGTGTTCGCCGGGCTGAAAGATCGCCGCGCGCTGGGCCGAGACCGGCGGCGATGCCTCGCGCGAGATGGTGAAACGGAGTACGCCCTCGGTGACGGCGCGCGGGGTGCCGGGCACGGGGCCGATGGTTTCGACCTGGGCGAGGATTCCATGCTGCTCGCCCCGCGGCTGCGCGGCGATGAGCACGCGGTGAGAGAGGGAGAAGATGAGCACGGGCGCATCGGTCGCGGCGGGTTGGCCTTCGAGGCTTGCCGCGAGGGCGCGCAGGGAGCCGATGGCGTCTGCCCAGGCCAGACGGAAGAAGGCGAGGGTGGCTTTGTCGAAACGTTCGTTGACTTCGCGCAGGCGTGCGTGATCGCGCTCGCGACGCGCGTGCCAGGCGTGATCGACGCGGAGGTATTCGCGGGCGAGCAGGGCGCGCGAGATCGGCCCGGCGGCGGGGGGCTGGGGGGGCTGGGCGCCGGCGGCGGCAACGGCGTACGCGAGGGCCGCGAGCAGCGCCACGGGGGCGGCGAGTAAGCGGCCATGCGTGCGTCGGCGGGGCGATTGGTGCGAGAAGAGGGGCATGGGCGAGCGTACGCGGGGGCGAAAGGGCGAACGCCCGGCGTGGGTGCGGGGTTCTCGATATAATGGATGCTCACGCCGGGGAGAATCCCGGCACGGGTGCGATGGCCGAGCGGCTGAAGGCGTTCGACTTGAAATCGAATAGGCTCGATAAGGGCCTCGGGGGTTCGAATCCCTCTCGCACCGTTTGCAAACACAGCCGCGCGGCGGATGGCGGATGGAGAGCGTGGCTCGCAGAGCGGGAGTCGCTGGGCCTGCGAAGGAAGGTCACGCCGCGACGGGTGCGTACGGTTGGGCATGAAATACCGGCCTGTGGGCACAAGCGGGGTGAAGGTATCGGAGATCGGCTTTGGGTGCTGGACGATGGGCGGGCCGAACTGGTCTGCCCTGACGGGAGCGCCGATCGGCTGGGCCGACGTGAACGACGCGGACATTCTGGCGGGGATCAAGGCCGGGCTTGACGCGGGCGTGAACCACTGGGACAACGCGGATATCTACGGCAACGGGCGTGCCGAGCGCACGCTGGCGCAGTCGCTGGGCACGCTGGGGGTGTCTCGGCAGACGCAGGTGATCGCGACGAAGGTCGGGCACTTCAGGGGGACCGCGCCGTACGGCTATGAACCCGCGCACATCCGCAACCAGTGCGAGCAGAGTCTGCGCAACCTGCGGACGGACTACATCGATATTTACTATTTTCACCACGGCACGTACGTGGGGCCGGGGTATGACGGCCAGGCCCACGACTATCTGCACGAGGCCGCCGGGGTGATGCACGACCTGGTGAAAGAGGGGAAGGTGCGCGCGGTGGGCCAGTCGGCGTACAGCATCGAGGACTTTGAGCGGGCGGTGCCGGTGCTCAGGCCGCACGTGCTGCAGAACAAGGCGAACCTGCGGTATGACGAGTTCATCGCGCCCGGCTCGCCGCTGCGGCGGCTGATGCGCGAGCACGGGTGCACGTTCGTGGCCTTCGGGCCGCTGGACCAGGGCATCCTGCTCGATAAGTTTGACCCCGACAACCCGCCGGCGTTCTTGGAGGGGGACTACCGGGGCAACCGCAAAGACTTCACGCCCGAGATTCTGCGCACCGTGCGGGGGCTGCTGGCCAAGGCACGCGAGCGCCTGGGCAGCGCGGCCACGCCCGGCACGCCCGAGGACACGGCTTTTCTGTCGTCGATGGCCAGCCGGTGGGTGCTGGCGCACGAGAATGTCTGCTCGGTGATCCCGGGCTTTCGCAACGAGCGGCAGGCGCGGTGCAACGTGCGTGCGGCGGTTGATGCGCCGATGTCTGAGGCCGACCGCGCCTGGCTGGGTGGGCTCTTCGGGGGCGTGCGCTGAGGTCGCCCGCCTTGACGGGGCGTGCGCAAAGGGGGCGGTTTATTTGTTGCCGGCGAGTTTGCGCACCGTCATGTCGAACGTGCGGACCATGCTCGACAGGATCGAGTAGCAGACGACCGAGTAGACCCCCATGGCGATGACCGCGCCGCCCGCGGCGGTGAGCCGCGACGCGGGCAGGCCCAGTTCGGAGAGGGTGTCGCTCATCTGGTCGGCGGGCATCACCATCATGGAGATGAACGAGGTGGGGCTGAGCGACGCGATGATGGGCCCCAGGCCCACCAGGCCCGAGGAGACATTCCAGCCGCAGAGGCCCACGACGCCGGCGATGGCCCCCACCACCGCGACAGACCCCACAACCGAAGTGAGAATGCCCTTGCTGCGCAGTGACCAGTGCAGGCCGACCATCACGCAGAAGGCGATGAAGGGGACGACCACGATCGGGGTGAGCAGCGCGGCCTCTGGGAGCAGGGCGGGAAAGGTGAACGGTCGCTGGGCGACGGTTGCTTGCTGGGTGGCCGTGGCGGGGTCGAGCCCCGGTGAGCCGAGGAGTGCGTAGAGCGATGCGATGGCCAGGGTTCCCAGCGGCACCGAGAGGAGGGGGAGGAGGTAGGCGATGAGGCCGCGCAGTTTGCCCAGGAGGTAGGCGCGGGCGGTGATGGGCGTGGTGAGGAGAAGATCGAGCGTTCCGTCTTCGCGTTCTTTGCTGATGGCGGAGGCGGCGGTGATGATGCCCACGAGGGCGACGACGGCGAGTTCGGTCCAGACGACGGCGAGGAGGATGAACCTGTAACTGTCGAGGGTCATCGAGCCTCTGGCGAAGGCGAAGACGACCCCGGCGCCGGCGAGCAGGCCCAGGGCGATGAAGGTCCATCGCGCGAGGATTTTGGAGGGCTGGCTGTTTCGGGAGGCGGCCTCACGCCAGGCGATGGGGTTGTGCCAGACATGGCGCGGGGCGCGGTGGCGGCCGTCGCCGCCGTCTTCGGCGGATCGGGCGCGGGCGCCGAGCATGCGGTCGAACCAACTGAGGCCGGATTCGTTTTCGCCCAGGGAGCGCAGGCCGCCGCTGCGGACGGTGAGCGTGGAAAGGAAGACAAAGAGCAGGCTGAGGGACGCGCTGCCCACGCACCAGGTGGTCACGGGCCGTTCGAGGAACCAGCGGGCCAGGCCGGCCTGTGAGCCTTCAAGAGCGCGCGGGTAGGTGGCCGGGTTGAGGAGGGCGTGCACGGCGAGGAAGGGGTTGAGGGCGGTCATCCAGGTGACGCCCTGGCCGCCGCCGGCCCCCAGCCCCTGCTGACGCAGGAGCATGTCGATCGCGACGGTCGCGCCGATGTATGTGACCACGGCGATGTAGAAAGCAAAGAAGGCGCGTTTGCCCACCAGGCGGCTGACCGAGAGCGCGATGGCCAGGGCCCCCACCAGGATGGCGGCGCAGGCGGCGATGAGATAACTGGCGAAGATCGATTGCCCCGGCACGCCGCCGAAGAACTGGGTGAGGGCGAAGAGGGGGAGGCTGGCGAAGAGGAGCCCGAGGACGAAGAAGAGCCGCCCCAGGAGGTTGCCGAGCACAATCTCGGAAGCGGTGAGGGGTGTGGTGAGGAGGATGTCCCACGTGCGCGGGTTGGCCTCCTGGGCGATGGCGCCGCCCATGAAGACGGGCGCGAGGACGCAGATGAGGCCGATCTGGAGGTAGGTGATGACGATGAAGGCCCCGGCGCCGGCCTGGGCGAGTTGCTGGTAGTCGAGTGCGCCGGCGCGGGTGGTGAGCAGCAGGGCCCAGAGCAGGACGATGATGAGCACCGCGAGGTAGGCGGCGCGGATGTAGAGGTGCTTGACACGCCGGGAGGCGTTGTGCACGAGTCGCGCTGCGATGGGGTTGGCCGGCCCCTGTCGAAGCAGCCAGCGGAGGATGACAGGCATACGGAGCGGATGGTACCGGCCCGCGGCGGCCGGGGCACGTGTATTTTCCCTCAACAAGGGTTCCAGGGCAAAACCAACTCACGGCGCGCGGCGGGGGAATCCGATACCCTGTGCGATGTTGGACCTCGCCACGACTGTGCCTCTGCCGCAATCACCCACCCTCGCACCCACGAGCCCCGATGCCGGCGATTGTGCCGCGCCCAGCACCGTGCCCAAGCCCCAAGCCCAAACCGGAGTTCATGGCTCGCTCGATGTGGCGAAGAAGCATGTGTACATGGTGGGTATCGGCGGGGCGGGGATGTCTGGCCTGGCGCAGTTGCTGCGCACCCGCGGGGCGATGGTGAGCGGGTCAGACACCGAATCGTCGGAGGCGACGGTGGCCCTGGCGGCGGAGGGGATCGCGGTGGGGTTTTCACAGCGAGCGGAGGACCTGCCCCCCGAGTGCCAGGTGCTGGTAACCACGGCGGCGGCGGGTGAGAGCCACCCCCAACGGGTCGAGGCGCGGCGTCGCGGGTTGCCGGTGCTTCTTTATTCCGAGGCTCTGGGGCTGTGCATGAACGGGAGGCGGGGCATCGCCATCGCGGGGACGCACGGCAAGAGCACCACCACGGCGATGCTCGGGTGCGCCCTGGCGGACGCGGGTTTGGATCCTTCGGTGATTGTGGGCGGGGCGTGCCGGCAACTCGGTGCGGGGTGCCTGAGCCCGGATGTGCCCACGGGCACGGGGTTCAGGCTCGGGGCGGGCGCCATCCCGACGGGGCCGCACGCGGGCGGGCCGGGGCTGCTGGTGGCCGAGGCGTGCGAATATAACAGGTCGTTCCACCATCTGCGGCCGACCGTGGCGAGCATCGGCAACATCGAGGCCGACCACCTGGATATCTACGGCACGCTCGACAAGGTTGTCGAGGCCTTTCACGCCTTCGCCGGGCTGCTGCCGCCGGCGGAGGAAGGGGGCCGGCTGCTCATCGGGCACACCGACGCCCATCGGCGCGAGGTCACGGCGGGGCTGGCGTGCGCGGTTGAGACCATCGGCTTTGAGCCCAGCGCCGATTGGGTGGTTGGGTATGAGCCCGCGACGCGCCGGGTGACGTTGAGCAGGCGCGGGGGAGAGTGCGTGGCATCGTGGCGCAACACCCTGGCGGGGAGCCACAACGCCTACAACGCCTGCGTGGCCATGGTGCTGGCGCACTGGCAGGGCGCACCCTTTGAGACGCTCGCACGCTCGCTGGCGGCGTTCAAGGGTGTTGATCGGCGGATGCAGTTTCTCGGGGTGTGCCGCGCGGCGGACGGCGGCGAGGTGCGCGTGTTTGACGACTATGGCCACCACCCCACCGAGATCGACGTGACGCTGCGGGCGTTCAGAGAATCGGAGGCCCCCGAGGCGCGAGGCGGGCGGCTGGTCTGTGTCTTTCAGCCGCACCAGCACAGCCGAACGCGGCACCTGCTCGACGAGTTCGCGGCGAGTTTCAAGCACGCGGACCTCGTGGTGGTGCCGACGATCTACTTTGTCCGCGACAGCGAGGAAGACCGGCAGAAGGTGACGGCCGGAGACCTGGTGCGGAAGTTGCAAGAGATGGGGCGCGACGCGGTGCACTTTGATCCCTTCTCCGCGATCGTTGAGTATCTCAGGGCTACGTGCCGCGGCGGGGATGTGGTGGTGGTGATGGGCGCGGGGGATGTGTGGAAGATCGGGCGGGATTACCTGCGCGGCGGGTGAGCCGCCGCGGGGGAGAAGACGAGGAAGCGCGATCGTGGCCCAGGTTCTTGAAGGCATCGACGTTGAGTCGCAGGCACCGATCCGCACGTGGTTCGGCGTTGGGGGCATGGCGCGCGTGCTCGCGCACCCGGCGGATGAAGACGCGGTGGGTCGGTGCCTGGCGTACGACCCTCACGCTCGGCTGCTGGGGGACGGGGCGAACCTGATCGTGCACGAGCGGGGCGTGGATGAACTGGTGATCTCGCTGGACCGCATGGCCGGCGTGAGGTGGGGCGAGCATGAGGTGGTGGCCGAGGCGGGGGTGAACCTGCCCAAACTCATCACCGAATGCTGCCGGCGCGGGCTGGGGGGCCTGGAGACGCTGGGGGGGATCCCCGCGAGCATCGGCGGCGCGCTGGTGATGAACGCCGGGGGCGCGTTCGGCCAGATCGCGGATGTTGTGTCGTGGGTTGAGGTGATGGACCGCCAGACGCGGCGGGTGCATCGGCTGGAACGCGCACGGATTGCCTTCGGCTATCGCACCAGCGGGCTGGGCGAGCACGCGGTGCTGCGGGCCGGGTTGGCGCTCACGCGGCGAGATCCCGGCGCGCTGCGGCAGCGTCTGCTGGAAGTGATGGAATATAAGAAGCGCAGCCAGCCGCTGGGAGCCAACTCGGCGGGGTGCGCGTTCAAGAACCCGACACTCACCCGCGATGTTGAAGGGCTTGGCGCACAAGGGGAGCGGGTGTCGGCCGGGCTGATCATCGATCGCGCGGGGTGCAAGGGGCTGACCATCGGCAGCGCGGCCGTGAGCGAGGTTCACGGCAACTTCATCACCGCGGCCAAGGGGGGCTGCGCGGCGGATGTGATTAACCTGATGAACGAGGTGGCGCGGCGTGTGCGGGAACGGTTCGGCGTGGAACTGCACCGCGAGGTTGCGGTGTGGGGCGAGAGCGAGCGGACGGAGCATTGAGGGGGCTCATCGTAACGCCGACTGTTTAAGACCTCGGCAAGACCCAACCCAAAGTCTCTCTGTGGGGAGGTTATGGTTTTTACAGGGATCTGGGGGGGCTGTTTTGGGGTGAGCCAGGGGTGGCACGTCCGAGATTGTGAAACCTATCTCCGACCAATCCGTAAAACTACTTGTACAGAGCACTGCACGGAGGGACGCCATGCTCGACGTAAAAAATACGGCCATGTCCAAAGTTCGGTACCGTGTCCGCAAGCACTTCGAGGCAGAGTTTACAGCGGCCAGGTTCGTCCGCGAACCATTCACGGCTGTCGAGTTCAACGGTGCCATAAACACGTGCCTATCGATCGTGTGTGAGGTGCTTCAAAGCACCATTATTGTGCAGCATCAACTTGGACCGAACCACGACAACCGAGAAGTGGAAGTCCATGGGCAACTCCACCAGTTCCGAAGTTCAGTTTCCGTGAAGAACTCCAATGTTCTTGAGGTAGTTGCGGCCCCGCTGTTATTCACAGGAACCACGCCCCACCATGTCTCAAGAAGAACTCTCACTACGACGTTCGACTTCCAGGCTGTTTGCCTCTACACGCCGGATTCATGGAAGCCACCGCTACGCTCAGTAGCCTGCGGCCTCATCAAGGCTGCAATCGAAGAGTTCAATGCGATCACGACGCAAGCGATCTGCGATATCCCCGGCCTTTGGGGCCAAAGACTTGCTGAAGAGCTGTACTCGATTCTGAGGCGATCACTGCCGCCTGAGCAAGCGTCTCTCCCGCAACTGGCTGTCCTCGCTGACGGCAAAGCGGGAAGGATCGTGTACCTCAGCGACAAAGACCGCATGATCGAGATCGCTGCCGCGATACAACACTCACGCCGCGACTCTTCGATATCGAACGCGCTGCTCATCTCAGAGTTCATGCGGAATAACGTGGAGTACCCGCTTCTTCACGCGAGAGAGGCGATCGAGACGCAAACACCGATCACTTCGAGCCTGCACGACAGCAAATATAAGAACTCGCTCCCGGTGCTCAACAGCGCCGAAGCATGCATCTTCGGTTCAGAGAGGATCACGCTTGTGCCTGTTGCGACTCATGAACGACTCTGCATGGTGGCGGTGTACGGACCACAGCACCACCAACTGCTTTACAACGCGATACAACAGCTCACGCCTCAGATGTTGGCCTGTCTCGATTATCATCTCGCGGACGCGCACAGCCAGAACAGATATCTCCAGGAAGCGCTTGCGGCCAACAGGCCCAACCTCACAGCAGATAGAGACAGGGACGACGACGCATCCGGACAGGAACAGATACTGCACAACGGACTAAAGTGGGTCTCGACAATAGAGCGAATAGCCCGCATCGTCTTGGGAGATTCCACACCCTTCTCGCTTGCTTCGACCCCGAGTATCAACGACTGATCCGCCTCCCGGCGGCACAGCCAGACTCGCTTGGTGAATGAACCTGCTTTCCCCCGTGCGCTGCCGAACACCGGCTCATTGAGCCTCGCATAGAAAAAGGCCGGCCCGTGAAGGCCGGCCCTGTTCATTATGTCAGGAACTCGCGTGCGGGGGTCGGCTCAGCAGCCGCCCGCTTCCCAGAGCATGAAGAAGGTTTCGACATCGGAACCGTCGATGCCGCCGTCTTCGTTCACGTCGGCGCAGCCGCCGGCGTTTTCCCACGCGGTGAAGAATGCTTCGACATCGGAGCCGTCGACGCCGCCGTCGTCGTTGAAGTCGGCCGCGCAGGAAGGGCATGCGCCGCCGCCGTAGATGTTGAAGGAGATGAGGGCCTGGGGCGCGCCGAAAGCGGGGACGGTGTTGTACTCGATGCCGTCGCCGTCGCGGATGTTGACAAACATGTAGACCGTGCCGTCGTCGGTGAGGTAGGTGTCGTTGGCCTCGAAGGCGGCGTTGGCGGGGTTGGCACGGCCGATGAAGACATCGTCATCGAACTGGCCGTTGCCGTCGAGGTCGAGGGGGTCGCTCTCGCGGAAGAGGACCTCTTCACCGTTGAGCACGGAGACCGTGTCGAGGCCGGGGTCGGCGTTGTTGGTGTTGCCGACGAGGATCCAGTCGCCGTTGGTGTTGGCGGCGAAGGCGGAGAAGACCGCGCCCCAGAGTTCGGAAGAACCGGGGGTGATGGGGTCGCCGGTCTTGGCTAGGAGCACACCGTTGCCGACGAACCAGTCGTCGCCGCCGGGCTGGTCGCCGCGGGCGTACCAGGAACCGTCGTGCAGCAGGACCCACTGGAAGATGCTGTTGACGATGACGTTGGTGCCGGGGATGGGCAAGCCGGTTTCGAGGACGACCTGGTTGTCAAAGGCGAGGAGGGTGGCGCTGCTGACCTGGCCGGTGCGGCGGCCCTGGGCCATCCAGTGGGCGCCGTCCGGGGTGGTGTAGAAGGCGTTGGCGGCGAAGAAGGCCCAGGTGGAGGTATCACCGTCCATGGTGGTGATGTCGCTGTATGTCACCTGCTGGAAGCCGTTGAGGTCGTACATCAGCGCGGGGCGGCGTGAAGAGTGGATGTTGGTGATCGTGGTGTCCTGGCTGCCGATGCGGCCGTCGTCGAGCAGGTGGATGGAGCCGACCGAGTTGCCCACGCGTTCATCGCCGGCGGGGTTGGGGGCCTGGTCTTGCAGGCCGCTGATGGTGTCGCCCTGCTTGAACTGCACGGCGATGGTGCTGCCGTCCCAGATGGCGACGCGCTGACCGTCGGCGGCGCTGGTGCTGCCGGTGCGGCCGGTGCGGGCGCGGAAGGCGAAGGCGTAGTTGCCGGCGGTGTCGAAGGTGCCCATGGCCGAGGCGAAGAAGTCGAAGCGGTGCGCCTCATCGCCGCCGGGGGCGAACTGGCCTTCTTGCGCCATGATGGAGCCCTGGCCGCCGTTGGCGTAGACCAGGCAGGTTTCGAGATCAGCGCCGAGGTTGGTGCGGCCCTTGAGCACCCACTGTCCGCTGTTGCGGGGGTTGACGGCGAAGTCTTCGAGGGCTTTGAACTCGCCCAGCACGGGCACCTGATCGAGATCGCGCGTGCCGGGGATGGCGGCGGTCGGGTGGCCCGGGATCTTGGTGTAGATGACGGTGGCCTGGGGCTGCGCGGCGGCGATGCCGGCGCAGCACAGAATGGAAGCGACTGTCAGACGGGTCTTCATCATCTCTCTCCTTGCAAGAGGGAACCATCATGCACGGCGTGCCGCGCGCCCCGTCGCCAACCAAGACGACAACTGCGCGGGGGCCAGCGGGACACTACGACTGAATCATCATACACCCGTGGGCCTTGCCCGTGAAACCCCCAACGGCGTAGCCCGATAATGCACGGCACAGGACTACCTGAGGTGTGGGCCGCGGGGTGCGCGTTTGATCGGCATGACCGCGTGTGAGGAGTTCTGTGGCCGCGGAGCCTCGAACAGGCGAGACGCCTGCGCTACCAAGAAAGGAACTCAGGCGGGCTCAGACTTTGGGGCCGCTCTGACCGAGATCGGCGATGGCCTGGCCGTATTGCTCTCGGAGGGGTTCGACAACTTCTCTGATGAAGCGTTCGGTTTGTTCGACACTGCGGCCGATGTATTTCATGGGGTCCATCACGCCGTCCCAGTCGAGTTCGGCGGAGAGGGGGCCGCCGCGCGCGGTGCTGCAGAAGGCCTTGTCGGTTTTGAGGCGGTCGAGGAGGTCGTTGTCGAGGCCTTCCTGCTTGACGCGCATGCCCGCGGCCTGGGCGTGGACGCGGATGAGTTCGTGGTAGTGCTGGCGGTCGCCGCCCAGTTTCACGCATTCCATGAGGATGTTCTCGGTGGCCATGAAGGGGAGTTCGGCCATGAGGTTCTTGCGGACCATGGCTTCATGGACGATGAGGCCGGAGGCGACGTTGTGCATGAGGTCGAGCGCGCCGTCGAGGGCGAGGAAGGCCTCGGGGAGGGAGAGGCGGCGGTTGGAGGAGTCATCGAGCGTGCGTTCCAGCCACTGTGTGGCCGCGGTGTCGTAGGCATTACCCACGAGGTTCATAACGAAGCGGGTCAGGCCGCAGATGCGCTCGCAGCGCATGGGGTTGCGCTTGTAGGGCATGGCCGAGGATCCGATCTGCTTGTCCTCGAAGGGCTCGTCGAGTTCCTTGCGGTTGCACAGGAGGCGGATGTCGGTGGCGATCTTGTGGAGGACGGCGGCGGTAGCCGCGAGGTCGGCGAGGACGAAGGTGTCGATGACGCGGGGGTAGGTTTGGCCGGTTACCAGTGAGTTGACAAGTTTGACTTCTTGTTCTGCACCGGTAATTGCTCGCATCACGCCGCGAAGCTGTGGTTCACTCCCTCCTGTCGGAAATGTCGATGATGATCCCGGGGGTACTACCACATTGCGGTCAAACTCCGGATCTCCCCACGCAAACAACCGCTCAGTCACAGTTTCTTCCATACTCCAGAGCAGATCACCCATCGGGTCCAATGGCTCTTGGAGAGCGTTTTTCAAAACCTTCTTCGTCCGTTCAGTTAGCAGAGGGTCGGTCTCTCCTCCGACGGCCGCGAGGTTCTCGATTATTTTATCGATATCCCCAGATGGAGATTGCTCAACAGCCCGCGCTGATAGCAGCGCACAGAACGAGGCCTGCGTACCTGTAGCTCCTCGCAACCCCCGAAGTGGCAAGAGGCCGATTTTCAGAGTAAGCCAATCGGGTGCATATGGATGCACTGCTTGCAGCCTGCGTAGCGCGAGCCAACTATCAGTTGCCCACATTGCGCTCCGGCGCCCGACAGTAAGCGGCTGGGCGGGTTGGTAGTGGGTGAAGCCCAATGTCGGGATTGCTTTCCATCTTTGTGCATTTATCGCGAGTGTTGAAATCAACCGAGCGAGCTTTGCGCGTATGAAAGAAAGCGATTGGTGAAGCAGCAGTTGATCCGCATTGCACACCACATCCTGGCTCGTCATACCCAGGTGGATGATCCCCCTGGCCTTCGGGCAAGAGTCCCCCAGCGCGTGGACGTGGGCCATGACATCGTGCCGCAGTTCGCGTTCGTATTTCTCCGCGGCCTTCATCTCGTCATCAGTAATGCCGCCGGGCCGGTTGACGACGGCACTTAGTTCCTCGACCTGTTCCTTGGTCACCGGCAGGCCCATCTCGTGCTGGGCCTCGGCGACGGCGAGCCAGATGCGCCGCCAAGTGTTGAACTTGTGGCGCGGCGACCAAAGCCGCAGCATCTCCGGGCTGGCGTTGCGCGAGGCGAGGGGGCTGGTGTATGTGTCGTAGGGGGAGGTCATGCGGTTACCCCAGGAGTTCGATGAACTGATCCACTGTCAGGCCGGCATCGCGGATGATGGCGCGGAGTGTGCCGGACTTGAGTTCTTTGTGATCGGGCACGGTGAGGGGGCCGCGGGAGGCATCGGTGGGATGGCGCAAACGCAGGTGGCTGCCTTTCTGACGCACAACTTCGTACCCGAGCCGCGCGAGGGCCTTGATGGCTTCGCGCCCGGAGATGACCGGGAGCCCGCTCATGCCGCGATGGTAACTTCTGTGATGATGGCGGGCCCGGCCGAGGGGATCGGCTGGCCTTGTGCGGTCAGGTCGTCCACCGCGAGTTCGATCGCTTCGCGGATGTTCGCCAGGCACTCTTCGACCGTCTCGCCCTGGCTGAAGCACCCCGGCAGTGTCGGGCACTGGACGAAGTAGCCCCCTTCTGCTTGTGGGATGAGAACGACGGGGAATGAGCGTGATTCCGCCATGCCCCGATGGTAGCTCGTGCCAATGCGCCGGTTGGCGGCGTTACTGGCCAGGCTGGCCTTCGTTGCTGCACGCCGAGATGCGGGACTTGCCCTAGAGCCCGTGGCGGCGAGATCGCCCCGTACCCTTCTATGACATGCCCCCCACTCCCACCCCCGGCACCCCTACCCCCAACTTCCCCTCCATCACCGTTCGCCCCGCCGTCGAGGCCGATGCGCCCCTCATCCTTGCGCTCGTGCGCGAACTGGCCGACTATGAACAGGGGCTTGACCAGGTAGAAGCCACCGAAGCGCTGATCCGCGGCGCGCTCTTTGCGCCGGGCTCCACCACGCACGCGCTCATCGGGGAGATCGACGGGCGGCCGCAGGGGTGCGCGGTGTACTTCTACAACTTCTCGACGTGGGTCGGCCGACAGGGCATCTATCTCGAAGACCTCTTCGTGCGCCCCGCGGCGCGCGGCCACGGGCTTGGAAAGACTCTCCTGGCGCACCTGGCCGCCATCGCGCAGGCCAAGGGGTGCAAGCGCATCGACTGGATGGTGCTCAACTGGAACACCCCGGCGCACGGGTTCTACCGCACGCTGGGCGCGGCCCCGCTCGACGGGTGGACCGTGTGGCGGCTGCCCGAGGCGGGCATCGCGTCGCTGGCGGCGGGTGTGGCACGCGCGTGAGCGCGCCATGCACCCCACGCACGGCATGCGCGGCGGGTGAATGATGCCGACATGTTGCCGCGCGGCGGCGCTGATGGCCTCAGCAGCCTGCTTCCCACGCGCTGAAGAAGAACTCAACATCTGAGCCGTCGACACCGCCGTCTTGGTTCACGTCGGCGGAGTCGTCGGCGAACTCCCACGCGAGGAAGAAGGCTTCGACATCGGCCCCGTCGACGCCGCCATCGCCGTTGAAGTCGCCCACGCAGGGCTCGCCGACGATGGTGAACGAGTAGAGCGCATCACCGCCCGCCACACCATCGCCGCTGGGGAGGGCGTTGGCGAGAATCTCACCGTCGAGGGCGATGTTGCCGGACTGGGTGCGCACGGTGTCGCGCACGCGCACGGTGTATTCGCCGGCGGTCAGCGGCATGCCGAAGCCGAAAGTGCGCTCGCCGGCGCCCGAGCCCTGGAGGGTGAGGGAGACGGTGCCGTCCGGGCCGGTGAGCACGAAGTCGCTGTTGGCGGCGGTGATGGCGTCGGAGAAGCGGACGACGAGTTGTGAGGGCGCGTCGGCGAGGTCGAAGACCGCGCCGGGGGCGGGGGAGAGGCTGTAGATCTTGGGCGGGCCCTGCTGATAGGCCGCGCTGTTCTTGGCAGTGTTGAGCACCCAGTCGAACTTATCGAGCGAGACACCGGCGACATCGTGGGCGAGGGGCAGAAGGAAGTGGCAGGAGCGTGCGTTGAGGTCGAGGGTGTGAGTGGTGCTTTCGCCGCCGGAGCCCTCGATGGTGAAGTCGATGGGCATGGCGAAGGCGTTGCCGGGTGTGCCGCGCCCGGGCCAGGCGGTGTTCTGGGTTTGACGGATGTTGACGCGGAGGTAGGGCTGGCCCGAGAGGGAAACGGTTTGCGTGCCGTACTCGAAGGCGGGCGCGCCGACACCGTAGATCCACTGCTCGAAGAAGTTGCCCATGTCTCGCCCGCTGACGGAAGAGACGACGGCGGCGAAGTCTTCGGTGACGGCGGCGGAATCTTCGAACTGGCGGCGGTATTCGGCGAGGCTCTCGAAGAAGGCTTCTTCGCCAACGATCTTTCGGAGTTGGTGGAGGACCCACGCGCCCTTGCGGTAGGAGTATGTGCTGCTGAAGATGCGGTTCATGTCGCCGACGTTGGTGACGTAGACGCTGTCGCTGACGGCCGAGGGCCGGCGCGCGGCCATTGCGGCGTGAAGGGCGGGCACGCCGCTGCTGCCGGGCTTGTACTGAAGCCAGAGCGCTTCGCTGTAGGTGGCGAAGCCTTCATTGAGCCAGATGTGGTTCCAGGTTTTGCAGGTGATGGCATCGCCCCACCACTGGTGGCCCAGTTCGTGGGCGGTGACGGACTCGCTGAAGGTGCCCTGGCCGGTCATGGTCTGGTGTTCCATGCCGCCGCCGAAGGGGAACTGGTAGATGCCGTACTTCTCTTCGATGAAGGGGTACATGCCGAAGAGCGGGCGGAAGGTGGCGAGCATCTGCACGGTCTGCTGCCACGCGTTGCGGTTGGCGGGCGTGTCGCTGCCGGGGTAGATGTAGAAATCAACGGGCATCGAGCGTTGTGGGCCTCCTTCGTCGGGGGTGTAGACGTAGTTGGCGCTCCAGAAGTTGTAGACGCTGCTGGAGAAGCAGACGAGGTAGGTGGCGGTGGGGTAGTTGGTCGACCAGACATGCGTGCGGCGGTTGCCGGGCAGGTCGATGACTTCTTCGAGCAGGCCGTTGGAGACGCTGGTGAGATTGGCCGGGGCGGTGATGGCCATGCGCATGGCGTATTTGTCGGAGTTGTCGCCGGGCTGGGCGAAGTCGCCGTCTTTGGTGGGCCACCAGGTCGCGGCGAAATAGGCCTCGCTGAGCGTGGAGACGATGGGGTTTGAGGTTCCCGGCTGGGTGCCGAAGGTGATGGAACCGAAGCCGCGCGAGACGGCCGTGCCGCTGTAAGGGATGCGCAGGATGAACTCTTCGCCGGTGTTGTAGACGCGGTCGAGGGTGACACGGCGCGCGTAACTGTTTGTGCCCGGGCCGGTGATGGTGACGGGTGTGGACCCGTTGATCGTGGGCCCGGTGATGGTGAAGTTGTTTCGCAGCATGAAGGTGAACTGCGTGAGGCCGTCGACGGTGGATCGCACGCGCATCTCGTTCACGCCGGAGATGAACGAGTTGGAGGGGTTGATCTCGATCTCGAGATCGCAGGAGATGACGTCGGTGTCGGTGAGCGCCTCGCGGGGCGAATAGCCGGGGGAGCCCTCTTCGCCGATGGCCAGCCCGGCCGCCGCGCGAAGGCGCAGCGCGTGGGCCTTGCCGCACCCGCACTCGTACGCTGGGCAGTCGTCCTCAGGGTTGAAAGCTGGTCGCGCGGCCAGGGCCGCGGTGGGCGAGGAAACGATCGGGGCGAGGATCGCGGCGATCGCGAGCGATCGGTGAGTACTGGTGGAAAGCATTGGGGCTCCGGTCTTGGCAGAAAAACGGCCGCGCCTGCTTTCGAGAGCGGGGCGCGGCCTGTTGGGGGATGGGGCAGGATCAGTCCACGGGGGGCATGGCTGTGCTGTTGATTTCTTGCCGCGGGGCCGATGGGGGCCGCGCGGTCAAGGCGGATCAGCAGCCGGCCTCCCATGCGTTGAAGAAGGCTTCGACGTCTGAACCGTCGACGCCGCCGTCTTCGTTGATATCGGCAGAAGCGTCGGCGATTTCCCACGCGACGAAGAATGCTTCAACGTCGGCGCCGTCGACGCCGCCGTCGTTGTTGAAGTCGCCCACGCACGGGGACGGATCGGTGCAGACGCGGTTGAGCACGAGGAAGTCATCGATCGCGGCTTCGACGAGCGAGGCCGAGGCCGCGTCGTCGGCGACGAAGCGGATTCGGGTCTGGCTTGTCGGCGTGATGCCCTTCTGGGCGAAGGTCCACGAAGCGGTGATCCAGCCGCCGTCGGTCTCGGGGCCGCTGGGTCCGACGGTCTCAACGTTGGTCCAGGTAGAGCCGTTGTTGGTGGAGACATCGATGCGGAAGGTGTCGGCGTTGGGAGCCGCGCCGCGGCTGTTTGAGTACCAGCGGTTGTACTGCACCGTGGCGTTGGCGAGGCCATCGACAGGGAGGACGGGGCTGGTGAGAACGGTGAAGCCGTTGTCAACATCGGCCTCGCCGGCCGCGCCGCCGACAGAGCCCTGGCCCGTGACCCAGGCGCGGACGCCGGGGGCGGGTGTGGTGTCGTCTTCGGGCTGCACGGGCACGCCGCCGACGTTGGTGCCGATGGGATCAACGCGGACCCAGTTGCCCGAGGTGGCGGTGTCGGGGCCGACGGCCCAGCCGCGGTCGATCTCGAAGTCGTCAGCGAAGAGCGTTTCGAGGGAAGAAACAACTTCAGCCGAGAAGCTGCTGAGGTTGCACCCTTCGGTGGGGTAGTTGGCCAGGCCCTCTGTGGTGCCGATCTGGAAGTAGAACTGCACGGGCTGAGGCCCGCAGGCGAAGGCGGGGAGCGTGGCGGCGTAGGTCAGGCCGGAGACCTGGTTGAGCGGGGCGGAAGAGAAGGCGCCGGTGGTGCCACGGCGGTAATAGACCAACCCTGTGCCGTTGATTGGCTGGCCGTCGTTGGGAGTGAAGTTCACCGTGAGGGTGCGCTGCACGCCGGGGGCGAGGGTTTGCGGGACGCCGCCGACAACATTGAAGATGATGGGCTGGGGCTTGGGCGGAACATCGGTCACGCCCTGCAGCCGGAAGGCGTTGGTGATTTCGCAGAAGTCCGGGGTGCCGTTGTTGAGGTTGCCGTCGATGTCGTTGGCGGTGAGGAACTCGATGGCCGTGCGCGGGGCGATGGAGTTGGTGCCCTCGCCGCCGAGCGTGAGCTGGGCCCAGTCGACGGTGAGTTGGCGCATGATTTCGAGGCCGGCGGGGTTGCCGTACTTGGTGCCCATGGCTTGGCGCATCTTGATGACAACGCCGCCCAGGCTCATGCCGCAGGTGTGGATGGCGGAGGAGCAGGGGTAGAGGACGTTGGCGGTGGCGGGGCTTCGCACGGGCGCGCCGCTTTGCTGGAAGAAGCGGCCCACGACGAAGTCGTCGTATTGCAGGATGCTCATGAGGTCGCCGAAGCCTTCACCGAACGCGCCCTGGGCCAGGCCCAGGCGGTTGACGATGTGGTGGCCGTATTCGTGAGCGACGACCGAACTGAAGGCGGTGTTGTTGCAACTGCCGCCGCGGTTGTAGTAGTTGGTGGAAGAGCCGTTGTAGAAGGCGTTGCAGGTGCCCGAGACGCCGGTGTTGGCCGGGAGTTGGGTGTCGAGCAGG
Source organism: Phycisphaeraceae bacterium (assembly GCA_019636615.1). Classification (GTDB taxonomy): domain Bacteria; phylum Planctomycetota; class Phycisphaerae; order Phycisphaerales; family UBA1924; genus UBA2402. Next base: position 448,884 of record JAHBXF010000001.1, read on the forward strand.
GTGAAGGTTGGCGCGCGGTCGCGGAAGAAGTTGTGGGTGGTTGTCTGGTGGATGAAGGCGTTGAGCTGCGCGGTGGTGAACTCGGAGGGGGTGGGGTTGAGCAGCAGGGTCACGGGCACGCCCGGCGTGGCCGTGGTGGAGGCTGTCTCGAGGGGCGTGCCGGTCTGGTCGGCGACGCGCGCCCACTGGCCGAAGTTGACCGAGGCATCAACCGTGACGGGGGTGGTGCCCGCCCAGGGGATCACGAAGTTGCCGTTGGCGTCGGTCATCGCCGACTGCGAGTTGTTGCCGTTGATGCGCACGCGGATGTTGGGCACGCCGCGCTGCGTGGGCGGGTTGCCCGTGTGGTCGGCGGCGGCGTTGCCGTTCGGGCTGGGCGTGGCGTTGGCGACCACCTGGCCGACGACGTCGATGTGCAGGATTTCGTTACGGGCGTGCACCAGCGAGCCGTCCGCGGCGTTCACGAAGAAGGTGAACTTGCGCGACGCGGCGCCGTCTTCACGCTCGCCCACGAACTTCCACGCGCGGATGGGCGTGATGCGGCTGGGGAAGTCGCCCTCGCCCATGTACACGACCATCTCGGGTTCGGTCCAGGTGAGCAAATCCTGGAACTCTTCGCGCACCTGCGCGGCGGCCAGAGCCTGCTTGGCCGTGGCCTTGTCCGCGGCGAAGCCCGTTGCCGGGGTCGGCGCGACCTTCGCGGCGGCGTAAACCACCGTCTGCTCGGCCTCGCCGTTGTGCACCAGCACCTTCACCATGCCGTGCTCGACGGGCAGGCCATCGATGCGCTGGTGGTAGGTCACGACGGTGGACCGGCCGAACGAGAGTTCAGAGTGCCACGCGTATTCGAGCGAAAGGCGCCCGGCTTCGAAGGCTTCAGAGTGGAGCGTCACCCATTGATTGGCGGCGGTGAGGGGGTCGGCCGCGCTGTTCATGGGCACGCCGTAGAAGACTTGCGGCCGGTCGGCCTCGCGGAGGACCTTCAGGCCGGGATACCGGGCGAGAACGTCGGCCGCGGCACCTACGCCCAGGGCCTGGCCCGCGGCCAGGAACATGGCGCCAGCGCCGCAGACGACCCAACGACGGACGACAACGGAAGTCTTCTTGGACATGATCACCCCTTGCATGGCCCGCGTGGCCGCATGACACGGCAGCGAGGACCGGCTTTTCTCAAACCCTGCGGACGGAAACAGCCCCGGATGACATCCGGTGCGCAGAAACAGACCGCGAGCGCGGCCGAACAGACATCGATACGTACGCCCCTTAGGGCCTCCCGTTTCCACCTGTTTCAGTATTTTGACCCATCCCGGCCCCTCACACCCAGAACACACCCCTGATTCAAGGCCCCAGACTACCACCCCGCGGGGGGCTGGAATGGGCCGATACTCTCAACGCCATGCCAGCCTCTCACCCACACCGACGACTGTTGACCGCCGCCGCATGCCTTTGGGTTCTCGGGCCTTGCGCCGTGGCGCAGGTGCGCCCCGAAGAGGAACACCCCCACATGTCCACCGTGGAGGTGCTGCGGCAAGAGGCCGCGGCGGTGATGCCGCTGGCCACGCAGCGCGGCACGAGGCGATTCCTGATGAGCGCATCGTGGCTGCCCTTCCCGGGAACTCACCGGCTGTATCAGAGCCGCGACCGGACCAGGGCGATCACGGCGGATGCGTGGGAGGCCCTGCCCGAGGGTGAACGCGCCGACTTCACCTTGCAGGAACTCGACGAGCAGTTTTTCTATTACACGCGGTACGGCTCGCCCATCGCCTACACCCTCGCGCTCGACCTTGCGTGCACGCACCTGGGGGGCGGAGACTGCTTCGGCAAGAAGCGCGTGGTTGACTTCGGCTACGGCGGGGTTGGGCACCTGCGCATGCTGGCGAGCATCGGTGTGCACGCGACCGGGGTTGACATCGACCCATTGATCCACCTTCTCTACCAGCGGGCGGGCGTCACCGGCGATGTGCCCGGCGTGGGGCTGACCGACGACGAAGCCCCGAACGGCTCGCTCACGCTGGTGCAGGGCCGCTGGCCCGGCGAAGCGCAGGCCAGGGCCGACGTGGGCGATGGGTATGACCTCTTCCTTTCGAAGAACACGCTCAAACGCGGGTATATTCACCCGGAGCAGGAAGTAGACCCACGGATGCTCGTGCACCTGGGTGTCGATGACGCGGCGTACCTGGCCGCGGTGGCCGGGTGCCTGCGGCCCGGCGGGCTCTTTGTGATCTACAACCTCTCGCCCAAACAGCGCGAAGACCGGTACCTGCCATGGGCCGATGGGCGCAGCCCCTTCGGGCGCGAGGCGCTGGAAGCCGCGGGCTTTGAAGTGATTGCCTTTGATGTCGATGACAGCGAGCGGGCCCGCGCCATGGGGCGGGCGCTGCGGTGGGATGCGGCGCAGCGGCCGATGGACCTTGAGAACGATCTCTTCGCGCTCTACACCATCGCCCGCAAGGCGCCAGACTCCCCCACCAACGCCCCCACGAATACTCCCACAAGCAGCCCCGCGATCAAACCCTGAGGCACCGCCGAAACTCAGCAGCCGGCTTCCCACGCGGCGAAGAAGGTGACAACGTCTTCACCGTCGATGCCGCCGTCGGTGTTGACATCGGCCTCGGCTTGGCCGCCCTCCCACGCGAGGAAGAAGGCTTCGACATCGGCACCGTCCACACCGCCGTCGCCGTTGAAGTCGCCGATGCACCCGGCGGGGGCGACATCGCCTGAAACAACAAGGGCGAACCCCTGGGCCCCTTCGTTCACGGCGGCGGCGACAATGCGCACCTCCCACACGCCAAGTTCGGGCGAGGCGATGTGGACCTGTTCGAGGTTGTTGAGCGTGTCGGGCGTGCCGCCCGTGGCGGAGAAACCACCGGCGAAGACGTTGCCCAGGAAGACCTGGCCCGAGGGGGAAACGACTTCAAGATCAAGGTTGTTGACCGGCGTGAGCAGCGCGTTGACCGCGGCGGGGGCGTCGTGATAGGCCATCGTGATGCGCATGGGCATCGAGGCGTTGAGGTTGAGCACCCGCACGGTGGAGACAGACCCCGTTTGCAGAGCCGAGGGCGAGGCGTTGCGGACATCTTCGACCAGCAGCCCGCGTGAGTCACCGGCGAAGAAGAGCGTGGCGTCTGCCAGCACGCGCCCCCACCCTTCACGCATGTTGGGGTAGCCGGCGACATCGGTCATGTCCTGGGCGCTGTTGACCAGCGTGGCCTTGAGGAGCGCGCCCGATGGCGTGAAAGCGTCGGAAGGGTTGGCGAGCCCGCTGGGGTAGTAGCCGTTCAGGTAATACTGGCGGATGAGCGTGGCCAGCCCGGCCACGGCGGGGGCCGACATTGATGTGCCCGACTGCCCGCTCACCCCGCACCCTGTTGCGCCGGATGCGGAGAAGATCGAGCACCCGGGGGCGGTCACCTCGGGCTTGCGGCGGCCGTCGAGGGTGGGCCCCGCGCCGCCGATGCACATCTGATTTTCCTGCGGGTTGTTGCGGCTGGCCGACACGGCCAGTGAGTTCTTCGCGTTTTCGGGGTTGTGGATGAGGCTCGAGTTGCTCACCGCGAAGATGATGAGGTTGTCGTCGTCGATGAACTGCACCGCGTCGATCGCGCGGCACGCGCCATCGTAATCATCGAGCCAATCCGCACCCCAACTGTTCGTGTGCACGCGTGCGCCCTGCGAGGCGTGCAGCGAGAAGCGCGACCACACGCTTTCTTCGGTGGCGCTGGGCCAGGTGTTGAAGACCATCTTGGCGCCGTAGGCCACGCCGCGCGTGTCGTCGTTGGTGCCGTTGTTGCCCAGGGCGGTGGCGGCGACGTGGGTGCCGTGCAGGTCGTACGACTCGAAGGTGTTGTAGGCCAGGATCTTGCGGTGGGTGGGCCCGGGGGGCACGGTGTCGGCGAAGGAGCAGTGCTGCGTGGAGACCCAGCCGTCGATCACGCCGATGACCTGGCCCGCACCGGTCATGCCGCGCGCGTAGAGGGGCGTCTGGTTGAGCACGTTGGTCTGCACCACCCAGCGCGTCTTGGTGTTGCTGCGGGGTGTGTATTCGGGCACGGGCTCGACATACTGCACGTCGGCGAGCGTGGCGAGCCAATCAAGGTCTGGCGCGCCGTCGCGGGGAAGGGTGATGCCCAGCCGCCAGGTGCCCGCGACATCTTCGGCGCTCACGAGTTGAACCGCCGCGCGGCGGGCGAGCGCTTCGAGGGTTGCTTCCCCTCTCGCCCCGGGGAAGAGCCAGATGGCCGCGGGGATTGCTGCGCCCTGGGCCGGCTCCTCGCCGCCACCTTGGTACTTCGCCCCCGCCTGCATGTTCACGCCATCTTGCGGAGGGATGATCTGTGCGCGGAGTTTGGGATCGATCCGCCACGCGGCGTCATATTCGCCCGCGAAACGCACAAAGCCCAGCGCGCGGAGGGAGGGTGTGTCGAGCAGGTCTGCCTCAGCGATGAAGGCGTTGGTCGGGAGGTACCCGGCGATTCGCAGGCCGGACTCGGTGAGGGAGAGTCGGCGAGCGGGCGTCATCGGGCCGTCGAGTTCGATCACCCACCAGCGGCCGGGCCGTGCGGCCCCGAGCAGTGCGTTCTCACGCTGCGCGAGCACAACCTCGCCCGAACGCAGGGAGAGAACGCTGGGCTTGGCCCGCGCGATCTCGCGTTGCACCACGACTTCGTCCGCGCCAGCCGGTGTGGCGCACAGCCCGGCGAGCACAAAGGGTGCGCACCCGGCGGCGATCATCAGCCGCAGACAAGCCGAAACTCTGGAGTTGCCGTTCGCCATGAGACTGTTCCTCTCCGCCGGTCTACACAAACCCAGACAGCCGCTCGCATGAGATAGATGCGCGAGCGGCCCGCGGCAATCCGTGTGGGCTATGGGCGCGGCGTGGGGAGAACCCACACGCAGACCGATAACCAACCCGAGTGCCGCGCCTCCCCCGTGTCAGTACGGACGGGAAGCGCGGCGAGTTGCCCACAGATCATTTTCGGTATCTTCGGGGGACAGATGCAGCCCGGCGGCCGGGGTTGACCCGGGTTGAGAGGCCCCCGGAGCAGGGGGGGTGCCCAAGTTGCTCAGGAAGTTTGGCAGGCGATGCGGATCGAGCATGGAAGAGAGCACAATCGCAACTTTGGCCCAGTCTTCGGCAAGGCTGCCCGGAGATACGGTCGCATATGCGATACCACCTGACCGCTGAGACGATGGTGTAGGTGCGAGAGGCCGGCTGGGGGGATCAAAGCGTGGTAAGCCGCATACGAACACCATCCACGAAGACAGATTGTGAATGCGGAGAGACTACGACAAGCCTCAAACAAAAGCCCCCGGCCCCACTGTTCGCGTGGGGCCGGGGGCACAGTTCGTCAGAAATCAACGGTTCGTGCCAGCTGCTCAGAACCAGCAGTGATTAGCAACCACCCAGTTCCCAGCAGATGAAGAAGGTCTCGACGTCCGCACCATCGATTCCGCCGTCGCAGTTGGCATCGGCTTCTGGCTCAGAGGCTTCCCATGCGATATAGAAGGGCGGGTGGCATCGATCGCTTCAGATTGAGAACTCGTGCCACCTCTATGAAGACCTGAGGAAAGTCAAGCGCAAAGCGGTCCCATTCGTCTATCCGAGCTCGGGCGTTTCGCCCTGCCCATTGGGGATGTGTTCGAGGCGTGTGGCGCCGGCTGCCCTTTCGGAGAACGAGACGTTCAGATCGAACGCCCCAGGTGGCACACGAGCTTGCCGGGGCCGCACGCGGGTCCGCGTTGCGTTCTGACTTTTCTTCCTGCCGGCGGCTTGGCCCGGACGCTCTACGCGACCGCCGTGGCCATGCCGTTGTCTGTGTACGTCTTCTCCTGTGTGATCCTCCCCGCCGGCACCAGGTCGGCGCTGAGGTGTTTAATCTGATGGAACAGGCCTCGGAGCCATCGGTTGGCGATGGCGCCGACGATCACGCTGGTTGGTTTGCCGCGCGAGGCCATCGCGTCGGACAGCGCCCGCCAGCGGGGCTCGTAGCGTCTGAGCCTCTGCGCGGCCTCGATGACCACCGTCTTGAGCAGCGGGTCACCCGCCCTGATCATCCCCGAGTCGGCGACCCGCTGACCGCTGGATGCGTTGCGCGGCGTGACCGCGCAGAATCGCGCCAGGTGTTTGCCGCTGGTGAAGCGGTCGAACCGCCCGATCATCGCCCGCATCGTCCACGCGGTGACGACGCCGATGCCCTTGATACCCAGCAGCATCTGCACCGCGACATCTTCGCGTGTCGTCTCCGCCATCTTCTTCTCTATCAGTGCGATCTGCTCGCGCAGGTACGCGAGCATGCCAAGTTGCAAGTGAATCACGAACTTGCCCTCTTCGCTCACCGTGCGTTCGTCTTTGATCCACTCCATCCAGCGCTTGCTCCAACGCCCACACCCGGGTTCAGAGATCCGTTCCTGCCGCAGTACACCCAATGTCCGTGTCTTGGTGGCTCGGGCCTGATCGACCAGCGCGGCACGCGTCCGCACGAGCTTGCGAAGCCCGCGGATCGCCCGCGACGGCAACCAGACCTTGGGCACGAGCCCCGCACGCCCGAGCTCCGCGAGCAGCCGCGCATCGGAGTAGTCGCTCTTGTCCGGGTTGCTCTTCATCCGCGAGACGTACCCCGCATGGGCCAGGCTCACCGGCCACGCTGGGCCCTTGACCGGATCGATCAATGCTTCGGCCAGGTCCGCCGCGCCGCAGCAACTCTCGACGATCGCTGATCGAACCTCGCGGCCGCGGCCCACCGCCTGGGTGATTTCAAAGACGCTGTTGCCGCATCGCTTGTTGACAAGCATGCGGCCCTGCTGATCGACGACGCAGACCTGAACGCTGGCAGAGTGGTAGTCAAGACCGACGAACACGGGTATATTCTCCATGACCTGTTGCTCCTTGATGGGATGGCTTGTCCCGCCGAGAGTGTTGCTCGGCTGGAGCAGCAGGTCTTCATACCCATCGGATCGCCGGTTCCTCCGGCGATCGGTGCCCTGACACCTTGCAGCCGCACCACCGCTCACCTCCACCCTTTCCAGGATTCCCACCCATTGCCCGGAGGCGCATCGCACTCGATCAACGGGTCATGCCCCGGTTCGCCCGAACTACGAGCCCACCACCTCGCGCTCGAGAACTCCCAGTCGGTCGGAGATTGGCACAGGCCGCGTTCGACCGGGTTGTGATGGATGTATCGAATCTCGTGCATCAACTCGTCTGTGTCTCGCACACACCGATCAAAGCCCCCGCCTTTCTGCCAAAAGCGAGGCCTGCCCGCGGCGTGCTGTGAGATGTCGGCGAGTATCCGCGCATCGATCTCTTTCCAACGAGCAATGACGCGCTGGGCCACCGACTTCTTGATGAACCAAAGCACCCTGACTGTCAGATCGGCACGAGCATCATTCGGGGGCCCGGGCGGGCTCAAAAGAAGGTGAACATGCTCGGGCATGACGACCCAGGCAAAGAGTTGTATACCCCAGCGCTCACGAGCACGATGCAACTGTTTGACGAAGAGATGAGCAATCAGCGGATTTGACAGAAGCGGCAAGCGACGCTCGCAAGAGAACGTGAGAAAACGCACCTTGCCAAAGGCCGCGGTTCGGATCAGTCGCTTACGGCGTGGCGGCTTCACGCATCCATAGTAAAGCCGTGCCATCGGGCCGGCTACTCACCGATCGCCGGGAGAACCGGCGATCGGTGGCACGTACTCACACCATGAAACGTTCGGTGCCACCCGCCTGTTCCACGAGTAGGCGGCCAAGTTAATGGTGAAATCTGCTCCCGCCGCAGTGCAGAAGAGATTCTGCGGCGTGCCCGCGCCGGGAATACCGACCGCGCTGGGGATGCGCACAACCCGCACCCAGCCCGAGCCGCTTACACAACTCGTGCACTGCCCGGCAGCAGAGCCGAACAACCCGAGCGCCGCAGCCACACCGATGATGAATCCACGCATGGTCGTCTCCTTCGCGCGCCAAGAAGGAGCAACACACCCGCCGGTGCGCACGTTGATGCGGCGGGGACAATACTAGCAACTCGCAAGCCGAACTCGTATGTGGGGATATGCGGAAACTCAGCCCCCGCATATCGAATCTGATCACCAAGCGATGAACCAAAGGCCTCGCGGCTCCACCATGAGCCATCAAAAACACGGTAGATTTGTCCGGTACTGATTGTCCGCACGCTTTCCGTCCACTCGGTCGTGCCCCCCGCCATGTCGTACAGGCCCCAGGGGGATGTGGTTGCGTATGAGCCTAGCGGGATCGCAAACGGGCTGGGTGTCGTGAACCCCGCGTTGGCCTGCCCAACACCCGGCGGCCCGTACACGTATGGTGTGTCGCTCCCGTTGCTGTATTGCCACCAGCCGCCGGTGGTGCCATCGCCGTTCAACTTGTTCGGGTCGTAGTGCGCGGCCTTCAACCACTCGTCCCACGTCGGTATCCAGTAGCGTGCCTCCGGGTGCCGCGCCAACTGGTCCGTGAAGATGCCGCCGTTGAAGCCGAAGGTGCTCACATCGTACGCGCCGTTCATGAACGCGCTGCGGTCGGTGCTCTTGTCGTTGTGCAGCCAGTTGCAGTACATCGCCGCCATGCGCCACGAAATGTTGCCGACAGGCATCATCTCGTTGCCCGCGGGCACTGCCCAGCGCAGGCCGCCCGGCGTGTTTGGTGTTGTGGCCGTGGCGCCCCAGTGACCCGGTGGCCGCAGGTGCGGAAAGAACCCATCCGAGCGGTCGTAGGCAGCGTTGAAGAACTCGACCCACTGCGCGGTGGTGACCTCAAACTTGCCCAGGCGGTATTCGTAGTCCACCCCGCCGCGACCGTTGACAAAGTCGCTGGGGAAGATGGACTGGTACGGTGCATTGCCGGCGTGCGTGATGGTGACAAAGTCGATGCCGCTGGGGTCAACCTGTGCGACAGCACACGGGGCGAAGAGGGCGAGGGAGGCGAGGGTTACGCCCCCCCTATTCAAGTATCGATCCTTCTGCGAGATCATGGCGAGTTCCTTACGAATGCAGTTTACCGATAACCTATGGGAAGGTTCAAGCACAAGTTCTGATAATTGCAATTATTTATCAGAACTTGCCGCCTACCACCCCTTTCCCCACGACCCCCACGACCCCCCACGCCACCCCCACCCCGCGGGCTTCTGGGCCTTCCCGGCTGGCCTGCCCGCGTGAAGAAGGCGTGCAGCCCGGGTGAAGACGGAGCGTGGGCGCACGATGGGCCACCTGTAGGGAATATGCCACATGAACGGGCGGCGGGCCACACAAAGTGGCCGGAATCGGCGCAGCAGGCCGAAAACCACCTGTTTTCGGGTGAAGATGGGGGGAATGGGGCGGCATTCGGCTGAAGAGCAGCGGCAATCGGAAGAGAGCCGGTGTTGGTGCGTTGGGGTAATGCGGGCGCGGGGTAAGAGGGCTGGGGGCATCGAAGTCGTCGCAGAGCCTCCGACTTCGATGGCACGGGAGAAGCGGCGGGGAGAGCGGTGGCGGGCGTGTTTATGCGACCGTGAGATGGCGACGCAAAACCCCGCCAGCGCATCGAAATCGGAGGAACCGCCTCCGGCACGAGGAGACGAGATCGTTCGCCCGTGCACTGCCTTTCGATCCGCCGGCGGGTGGCATCGATCGCTTCAGATTGAGAACTCGTGCCACCGATCGCCGGTTCCTCCGGCGATCGGTGCCCTGACACCTTGCAGCCGCACCACCGCTCACCTCCACCACCCTTTCCAGGATTCCCACCCATTGCCCGGAGGCGCATCGCACTCGATCAACGGGTCATGCCCCGGTTCGCCCGAACTACGAGCCCACCACCTCGCGCTCGAGAACTCCCAGTCGGTCGGAGATTGGCACAGGCCGCGTTCGACCGGGTTGTGATGGATGTATCGAATCTCGTGCATCAACTCGTCTGTGTCTCGCACGCACCGATCAAAGCCCCCGCCTTTCTGCCAAAAGCGCGGCCTGCCCGCGGCGTGCTGTGAGATGTCGGCGAGTATCCGCGCATCGATCTCTTTCCAACGAGCAATGACGCGCTGGGCCACCGACTTCTTGATGAACCAAAGCACCCTGACTGTCAGATCGGCACGAGCATCATTCGGGGGCCCGGGCGGGCTCAAAAGAAGGTGAACATGCTCGGGCATGACGACCCAGGCAAAGAGTTGTATACCCCAGCGCTCACGAGCACGATGCAACTGTTGACGAAGAGATGAGCAATCAGCGGATTTGACAGAAGCGGCAAGCGACGCTCGCAAGAGAACGTGAGATAACGCACCTTGCCAAAGGCCGCGGTACGGATCAGTCGCTTGCGGCGTGGCGGCTTCACGCATCCATAGTAAAGCCGTGCCATCGGGCCGGCTACTCACCGATCGCCGGGAGAACCGGCGATCGGTGGCACGTACTCACACCATGAAACGTTCGTTGCCACCCGCCGGCGACGAACACCGCGAGACTCGCGATTCCCGAAGGATCACCGATAATCGTGACTTTCCCAATGTTCACTGATGGCGCCGAACTTACAGCGTCACACTCGTAGATGCGGAGTACCCAGTCACGCGGTGTACCCCCGCTGTCCCATCCGCTCCACGAGCCGAGGTCGATCGTGAAGTCGGCGACGTTCGAGCCGTTCGCAATCGCCTTGCACATGAGAATCTGGCTGCCCCCGCCGCCGAGAAGAACTCGCTCGACCGCGACCGGTCCGGACTGGCCACCCGGGCAGCTCGAGCACTGCGCCCAGGCAACACCGCTCAGCCCCAGGATGCTCGATACGACCCCGATCTTGAATCCACGCATGACGACGGCCTCCTTCGGCGCGCGCACAGGAGACCAAGAAACACACCCGCCGGTGCGCACGTTGATGCGGCGGGGACAACAGTTGCAACCCTGAATCCAAACTCGTACGTTGGGATATGAGGATACTCACCACCCCATTCCGAAATCCGGTCCCTAATTTCCGCCGAAAAGGCATTCTGGCCCCAATGTGATCCGTCAAACACTCTAAAGCGTTCGCCGGTGGCAAATGTCCGCACGCTTTCCGTCCACTCCGTCGTCCCCCCCGCCATGTCGTACAGGCCCCAGGGGGAGGTAGTTGCGTATGAGCCCAGCGGAATCGCGAACGGGCTGGGGGTCGTGAACCCCGCATTCGCTTCGCCGACTCCCCCCATCGACGGCGGCGGACCGTACACATACGGCGTATCGCTCCCGTTGCTGTATTGCCACCAGCCGCCGGTGCTGCCATCGCTGTTCATCTTGTTCGGGTCGTAGTGCGCGGCCTTCAGCCACTCGTCCCACGTCGGTATCCAGTAGCGTGCCTCCGGGTGCCGCGCCAACTGGTCCGTGAAGATCCCACCGTTGAAGCCGAAGGTGCTCACATCGTACGCGCCGTTCATAAACGCGCTACGGTCGGTGCCCTTGTCGTTGTGCAGCCAGTTGCAGTACATCGCCGCCATGCGCCAAGAAATGTCGCCGACAGGGCGCATGTCATTTCCAGTGGGCACGGTCCAACGCAGGCCGCCCGGCGTGTTCGGTGTTGTGGGCGCGGCGCCCCAGAAGTCCGGCGGCCGAAGGTGCGGCAAGAACCCATCCGAGCGGTCGTAGGCCGCGTTGAAAAACTCGACCCACTGCGAAGTGGTGACCTCAAACTTGCCCAGGCGGTACTCGTAGTCCACCCCGCCCCGCCCGTTCACGAAGTCGGAGGGGAAGATCGACTGGTACGGCGCATTGCCGGCATGCGTGATGGTGATGAACTCGATGCCGCTGGGGTCGTTCTGCGCGACAGCGCACGGGGCGATGAGGGCCAGAGAGGCGAGGGTTACGCCCCCCCTAATCAAGTATCGAATGTGCTGCGAGATCATCGAGAGTTCCTTACGAATGCAGTCTACCGACAAACTATGCGAAGGTTCAAGCACAAGTTCTGATAATTGCAATTATTTATCAGAACTTGCCGCCTACCACCCCTTTCCCCACGACCCCCACCCCCACCCCGCGGGCTTCTGGGCCCTCCCGTCTGGCCTGCCCGCGTGAAGAAGGCGTGCAGCCCGGGTGAAGACGGAGCGTGGGCGCACGATGGGCCACCTGTAGGGAATATGCCACATGAACGGGCAGCGGGCCACACAAAGTGGCCGGAATCGGCGCAGCAGGCCGAAAACCACCTGTTTTCGGGTGAAGATGGGGGGAATGGGGCGGCATTCGGCTGAAGAGCAGCGGCAATCGGAAGAGAGCCGGTGTTGGTGCGTTGGGGTAATGCGGGCGCGGGGTAAGAGGGCTGGGGGCATCGAAGTCGTCGCAGAGCCTCCGACTTCGATGGCACGGGAGAAGCGGCGGGGAGAGCGGTGGCGGGCGTGTTTATGCGACCGTGAGATGGCGACGCAAAACCCCGCCAGCGCATCGAAATCGGAGGAACCGCCTCCGGCACGAGGAGACGAGATCGTTCGCCCGTGAACTGCCTTTCGATCCGCCGCGCGAAGTGTGGCCCCGGGTGTTCGGCACTGCACGCGCCGAAGACGGCGGTGCAGTGGCACGGTGCGTGTATCGTGTCACCCGCCCGTGCCTGCGCGCGTGCCCGTGGGGTCAGCGATGGAATCAACAAGGCCCGACAGCGGTTTGAGGATGCCCGAAGCCGCATCGGCGTTACCCGCCATGACCACCACAAGACCTGAATGAGGGATCACCAGAAGAACGGCTCTTATCCCCGGCCGGTTGCAGCCATGGCTGAGGGTGCTCCGGGGGGTGATGTAGAGCCCGTGTGTGAACCGGCCGCGCGCCGCGCTGTAGACGAGTGCCGCGCTGGATTGTTTCCATGGGCCGCGCCGCAGACCTCTCGATACTTCCCAGGCGGCGACGAAGAGTTCCGCCAGCGCGGCAAGGCTCGTGCAGAGCCCAGAGGCCGCGAGGGCCGGCGTCCAGCGCAGCGGCATTGGGCGACTGTCGGGGTCGTGCTCGGCGCAGACATCATCGCCGAAGCGGTGGGCGCGGTCAAAGTCGCAGTTCTCGACTCCCAGCGGCCGGAAGATGAGTGTGTGCGCGAGCGCGGCAAATGGGGTGCCCGTCGCCCGCTCGATGGCCCATTGCAGCAACGCGTAGGTCGAGCCGCTGTAGGTCTGTGCGCCCTCGCGCACGAACTTGGGCGCGTACTGCGCGCCCAACCTTCCTGCGAGCATGTCATCGAGCGTGGGCTTGAGATCTGGCCCCACGTGGGCCGCGTGCCGGCACTCCAGGCCCGCCGTGTGTTGTATGAGCATCCGGGGCGTGACGGCCTGGGCCCAGGCGGGCGCGGCGGGAACCACGCGGGCAAGATCAGGGCCCAGGGGTTCATCCAGATCCATCAGCCCCTGGTCGTGGGCCGCCAGTGCGACCAGCGCGGCCAAAGGTTTGGACAACGAACCTACGCGCCAGCGGGTGTCGCCGCGGATCACGGTGCCTTGCGCAGCATTCGCGTGACCGTGGCTCCAGCACCTTGCCGCGCACCCGGGCGCGGCAACGCACACCTGTACCCCCGGCACCCGCAGCGCCGCTCGCTGCGAGGGGATGCGTCGTGCCGCGGCGTTGAGCACACGCCACGCTGCGATGCGCGGCAGCGCGCGGCAGACCATGTTAAAGAGTGACCCGGCCATCACGCGGGGCGAACGCGCCACGGCTGTTCGCGCGGGAGTTGGCGGGCCGGGCAACACCGGTCAAGCCTAGCCCGGTGCCTTAGACCTCGGGCCGCATCATGGGGAAGAGGAGTACATCGCGGATGGTGCGCTGGTCGGTGAGGAGCATGACGAGGCGGTCGATGCCCAGGCCCATGCCGCCCGCGGGGGGCATGCCCACCTTGAGGGCCCGCACGAAGTCGTGATCGAAGGTGCGGAAGGTCTGCTCCTCGGCGTTTTTCTCGGCGCTGACGCCCTGCAACTGCTCGCGGAACTTGGCCTCCTGCACGTCGGGGTCGTTGAGTTCGGTATAGTGCGGCGCGACTTCCATGCCCGCGATGAAGAGGTCCGCGCGGTCGGCCAGGGTCGGGTCGTCGCGCTTGGGCCGGGTAAGCGGGCTGATCGCGGCGGGGTAATCCGTGATGAACGTGGGGCGAGAGGGGTCTACGAGCCTCTCGGCTTTTTCTTCGAAGAGTTCGTTGACCATGAGCCAGTGGTCCATCGTGTTCACGCGCGCTGCCAGGCCCGGGTGCAGGCGCAGCAGGGCATCGCGCACCTGCTGGGCATCGCGCATCGAGAAGCCCCACGCCTTCTCGAACAACTGCCCGTAGGTGACGCGGTCGAAGGGGCGCGAGTAGTTGATCGAGAGATCACCGAAGGGCAGGACAACCTCGGCGGGCGGCGCGTGACCCGCCGGCGCGGCACGCTCGCCGGCGACGAAGGCGGCGGCGTCGCGCACGATGCCCTCGGTGAGTTCCATCACGGTTTCGACATCGCCGAAGGCGTGGTAGGCCTCGAGCATGGTGAACTCGGGGTTGTGCTGCTTGTCGAGCCCCTCGTTGCGGAAGTTGCGGTTGATCTCGAAGACGCGGGGCATGCCGCCGACAAGGAGGCGCTTGAGGTAGAGTTCCGGGGCGATGCGCATGAAGAGTTTGATATCCAGCGCGTTCATGTGCGTGACGAAGGGGCGGGCCGCCGCGCCGCCGGCGAGGGTCTGGAGCATCGGGGTTTCGACTTCCAGATAGCCGCGCTCTTCCATGAAGCGCCGCACGCGTGAGACGATGCGCGATCGCAGGCGTGCGGCCTGCATGGTTTCCGGGTTGGCCCAGAGGTCGACGTAACGCTGGCGGTATCGCAGTTCGACATCCTGCAGGCCAGAGTGCTTCTCGGGCGGGGGCACGAGGCACTTGGCGGCGGGCTTGAGGGCGCTGGCCCACACGGTGATCTCGCCGGTGCGGGTTTTCATCACGCGGCCGTGGGCGATGACGACGTCGCCCAGGTCGGTGCACTTGGCCAGGGCGAAGCCCTCGGGGGCGCAGTCTTTCTGGCTTACGGCGACCTGAAGATCGCCCTCGTGGTCGCGCAGGGTGAGCCAGAGGAGTTTGCCGTTGTCGCGCAGCAGCATGACGCGACCGGCGAAGCGGACCAAGGCGCGCGGGTCTTCGCCGGCGGGGCCGCCCTCTTTGGCGGCCTTGGTGAGTTCGGCGGCGCGGGTGTCGGCCTCGTCGCTGTGGAGGTCGCGCACCTGCCGCGAGGTGAGGAGGCCGTCTTCGCGCAGGCCGTAGGGGTAGAGCCCCGCGGCTTCAACCTGGCCGCGGTTCTCGCGGCGCTGCGATTCGAGTTTGTGGTGTTCTTCGCTCATACATCGGGCATCCGGGCCCCATTGCGCGGCGCGCGGGGGGCGAGTGACGGGCGTGCGGGGTGTGGTGGCAAAGGTACACCGCGTGCGGGGCGAGCGCGGTGCGCGAACGGTGCTCCTCGCGACCGTGCGGGGCGGGGCGGGGCGTGCTTCAGAGTTTGGATTTTCGGCCCGAACCCATGCCGGTCATGGTGAGCCGCACGGTGGTGGCGGCGTCGCACAGGGGCTTGTTTGCGCCTTTGGGGTCGTTGACAAGGTCATGGAGGCTCACGCAACTCATCGTCTCGATGAGGTCGCCGATGGCCTTGTCCATGGTGCGGTGGAGCGGGCAGAGATTGGTGCCGTGGTTGGGCAGGCCCAGCGGGCAGCGCTCGATGCGGTCGAGTTTGCCCACGGCCCGCAGGATATCAATGAGCGCGATGTCTTCGGGGGAGCGTGCGAGTTTGTACCCGCCACCCACCCCACGCCGACCATTCACCAGACCCGCATCGGCGAGTTGCTGGAGCACTTTGGCGAGGTAGTTCGCGGGCACCTTGGTCATCTCGGCCAGGGTCGTTGCCGGCACAAGATCATCGCGGTAGAGCGCGAGGCAAGCCATCGATCGCAGGGCGTATTCGGTCGTTTGCGGGAACACAAAACTCCAATCCAGATTGGTTTGATCGGGCCCTCACGCCACGGGGCGCCGCGGCGTGTCGATCAGAACCTCTGCTCATAACCCCGGGTATGCCACTCGACTTCTTGGCCATGAAGTCAGATAGCATACGCCGCCAGAGACGGTGACGACTGGCCGCACGCAAGTTTGGACTACCACACCCCATACTCACACCGCGATGCTTTCCGATCGCGGATCGGCCGCGCGCCCTTGAGCGGTGGCGGGGACGCCAGCCTGCCGCCCGCCACCGCCGCGGCGGGGCGAGGCCGCCTTGGCACCTGGCCAGGCCGGGAAAAGCAGCAGCAGGAGCGAGTTGAGCACCACAAGCACGGTGCCCCCTTCGTGGGCAAGAACGCCGAGCGAGAGGGGGACTTCGTATCCTACCAAAGACCCGACAAGGGTGGCCACGATCATGACGCCGATGATGGAGAGCGCGAGGGTGACGTTTGTCACGACGGTGGATCTGGCGCGGCGGGCGAGCGCCACGGACCATGGGACCGAGGCGAGGTTGTCGGTCAGCAGCACCACGTCGGCGCACTCGATGGCAGAGGCGGTGCCGATGGTGCCGATGGCCAGGCCGACATCGGCCGCGGCGAGAGCGGGGGCGTCATTGACACCGTCGCCGATGACGGCGACCGCGCGTCGTGATGCGGGGCGTGAGGCGATCTCCTGCTTGAGCGCCGCCACGGCATCGAGTTTTTCGGCCGGGAGCATCTCGGCGGTGAAGCGGTCGATGCCCACTTCTCGCGCGACGCTCTGCGCTGTCTGGGTGTGGTCGCCGGTGAGCATGAGCACGGGGGAGACGCCCACGGCGTGCAAACCGGGGACGATCTGGGCCGCGCCGGGGCGAAGGCTGTCGGCCATGGTGATGACGGCGGCGCCGACATCATCCGGGTGGTCGCCGGTGCCGCCGACAGCCATGATGACGGCGATGAGCCCCTGGGCTCGGGCGTGCCCGAGTTCGCCTTCGACCTGCGCCATCAGCGCGGGTGGGAGCAGCGGTGAGACAAAGCCCGGCTTGCCCAGGCGGGCGCGCCGTCCGTCGATGATGCAGCCGAGCCCCGCAGCGACGGTGTGGCCCAACTCTTCGACGTGCGGCAGCGACGTGCCGGCGCGTTTGGCGGCCTCGCGGATGGCGCTGGCGATGGGGTGGGTTGAATCGGCCTCCATCGCGGCGGCGAGCGCGATGGGTGTGCAGAGCCCGTCGGGCCATCGCACCGTGTGCGTTTCACGCACGCCGGGCCGGCCCATGGTGAGGGTGCCGGTTTTGTCCATGCACGCGGCGCCCATGCGAGAGAGGCGTTCGATGGCCGCGCCACCTTTGAAGAGCACGCCGGCCCTGGCGCCGCGCGCGATGGCGGAGAGTGTGGCGGTGGGCGTGGCGATGATGAGGGCGCAGGGCGAAGCGACGATGAGCAGGGTGATGGCGGTGTAGATGGCGCCGGGGTTCTGAGCATCGCCCACGAGGCTTCGCCCCAGGGCGAGCCACCAGACGAGCAGCACCAGGATGCTCACGACGAGGACGCCGGTGGCGTAGGCGCCGCTGAGGCGGTCGATCAGTCGCTGCACGGGCTGCCGCTGCTCTCGCGCGGTGGTAACGAGATTGAGGATTCTGTGCAGGCTCGATTCTTTCGCAGGGCGCAGCACGCGGGCCTCGACCATGTCGTCGTTGTTGATGGTGCCGGCGAAGAGTTCATCGCCCGGGCCAACATCTCGTGCGAGGGACTCGCCCGTGATGGCGGATTGATCCATCGAGGTGGCGCCGCTGGTGACGGTGCAATCGGCGGGCACACGCTCGCCGGGTCGCACGCGGACCATGTCGCCGGTCTGCAGCGACTCGGCGGGCACCGCCACCCATGCCTGGCCGCGCAGCGCGAGCGCATCGACGGGCATGAGCGCGTGGAGTGCGGTGACTTCGCGCTCGGTGCGTTGCCTGGCGAGCCCTTCCATCGCGCCCGAGAGAACAAAGAGGAAGAGGAGCAGGGCCCCCTCTTCCGGGTGGCCGATGTAGGCGGCGAGCCCGGCGCCGACGACCATGAGCACGTCGATGTCGAAGACACGGCGCAGCAGGGCCTCGGCCGCTGCGCGTCCGCCGTGGACCATGCCGATGGCGAGGCTGGCCCAGACCAGCCACCGAGGCCAGTGGCTGTCGGTGAGCCAGCCGAGGCCGTACCCTGCGGCGAGGAGCGCGCCGGCGAGCAGCGCGGCACGCAGTTTCCATCGCGCCGAAAAAAAGCCGGTTTCGGACGGGTCAAGCGTGCCACCCGGGTGTGGTGTGCCTTGAAGGTCGGCATGATCCTGTTGCGTGGTCGGGGTCACAGGCCTAACGCTATCGGCCAACGCGGCCGCGCGCCGGGAGATGCGCCGGGTTTCATGGGCGGAATCTCAACTGAGAATCGGGCGCATCACGCACTGACGGCGTACTTTCATCACCCCGGAGCCGCTGTGCCGACGCCACAACCACCAAACCCCGACCAGAACCAATCTCTGCGCATCGTGCAGGACGCCCTCCCCCGGCTTGAGCAGGCGATGCGCGAAAGCCCCGCGCTGCGTGCGCTTGCCGCGGACCTCGGGGGCTGGCTGATCAACCTTGCCGCGGCCGCCGCCCACCACCCGGACGCGGCCAAAGCAGAAACGGCCAGAACCGGCGCGCCCAGGCCGGAGACCGCCAAAGCAGCCCCCGACACAAAGCCCTTGCAGGCGACCGCCCCCGCCGGCGACATGCTGCCCAAGGCCTCGCCCGAAGATACACCGGCTACCCCGGCAAAGCCCGAGCAGATCGCGCCCGCCCTGGCGGCCACGCTGCTGAAACGCAAGTTTGAGCCAGAGACGAACGGCGGCCTGACGCCGCGCACGTCCGCGACCGAGAGCGCGGCCATGGCCAAACCCCGCGCTGCAACAACCGAGCAGGCGGGCCCATCGCCCGCGGCCCTGGCGCCGGCCTTGGCGCAGGCACGCCTTGAAGCCAAGGCATGGGAAGAACGTTCGAAGCGTGGCGGCGGCTTGCCGAGCGTTTCGCAGCCGCCTTGGCCCGAGTTGCTCGAGCAGGCCAGGTCACTGGGTGTGAAACTTCATGCCGCGAACGCCGAGCACACGGCCTTTCACGCGCTCTTTGTCGCCAACTACGCCAACCTGGCCGCGGCGACGGAACTGGCCCAGCACGTGTGGGCGAACACATCGGCCGGCGCGGCCCCGCGCCAGCACTCGGCGCTGCTGCTGGCCGAGGCCCACTCCGCGCTCAACGCGCTGAGCCGCAGGGCCGGGGAGCACTGGGGCAACGCGTGCAGCCACGCGGTGCACGGCTGGCTCTCGGCGGCGGCGCAGGTGCCGGGCGTGGGGTACCTGCGGTTCATGCGGCTCGATCAACCGGCCTCGCCGGAGGACCACGCCGACCTCGCGGAGCGCATCGAGAACGCACGGCGCGAACACAGCCTGCCGGGCACGCGCGAGGCGCAGCGCGACAGCGCCCGCAAGAAGGCCGAGTATCACGGGCGGCTGCTGGCCAAGAACCTGAAAGCCCCCGAGCAGTACGGCGAAAGCGAGCGCACCGCGAACATCGCCGCGGTGCTGCGTGCCGGCGAGCAGTATCTCGAACTGGGCGGCGCGCTGAGCAACAAGGAGGTTCGCTCGCTGGTGTCGCTGGCCTTGGGCGCGCTGCGTGAGGGCGAAGAGCGCCCGCCGGGGTGTGAACGCATCGAAGAGGACATCGAGCGGGAGCAGGAAGAACAGGACGAGCGGAGCGCGCAGGAAGTGCTGCGCACCAAGCGGCCCAGGGCCGCCGAGGTGAGCCGCGCGGCGAAACTCGTGGAGGGGCGCGTGGTGGTGCTCATCGGCGGAGACCCGCGCCCCAGCCAGAAGGAACTGCTGGAGCGCGAACTGGCGCCGCGCGAACTGCGGTGGGTCGCCTCTCGCCCGACAGACGCGGCGTCGCGTTTTGAGCCGCACATCAGCCGCAAAGATGTTGACCTAGTGCTGCACGTCATCCGCTGGACGCGGCACGGCCACACCGCGGCGGTGGGCGCCGCCTGCCGCACCTATGAGAAACCCTATGTGCGGCTGCAAGGGGGCGTGAACCCCAGCACCGTCGCGCACGCGATCATCGAGCAGGCGGGGGAGCGATTGTCACGCCCGGCCGTTTGAGCCCTGTCGCGGGCCGCGCCCGCCGCCGCCCCGCAGGGTGAAGCACGCTGCCATGAAGATGATGGCGACAGAATCGACCGCGAAGACGGTGATGAGCAGATAACTGGGCCTCTCTTGTCCGAGGCTGATCATCAGCCCCACCGCGACGGCCGCGAGCAGCGCCAGGGCTCCGCCCAGCACGAGGAATGTCAGCAGCGCCTTCATGCGAGACTCTTCATCCTGACGCTCCAGACTCTGCGTGGGCGAGATGGCGGCCTGTCGCGTGCGAAGACACCCGACACCCAACAACCGTGACCCGAAACCCGATACCCGACAACTGGTGCGAAAATGGCTGCCCGCGACCAGCGCACGCCATGACTTGGGCGCGTGAACGGAGATCTGTCAGCGGGCGGAGAAAAGATCGCCTGCGAACATCGCGCTGTGCGGCATGAAGGCAAAAAAGAAACAGGGCCCGCGGCGTGCGCGGGCCCCGTTCGAGTTGCTATTCACGCCACTTGCAGAGCCTTCACACGCACGCCCCGGGGCGTGGCATGAGGCCCCCGAAGGGGCATTGGATCAGGCCGGGCTTAGCAGCCGCCCTGCTCCCAGAGGACGAAGAAGAACTCGATGTCGCCGCCGTCGACGCCGCCGTCTTCGTTGACATCGCCGCATCCTTCGCCCGATTCCCAGACGAGGAAGAAGGCTTCAACGTCGGCGCCGTCAACGCCGCCGTCTTCGTTGAAGTCGGCCGCGCAGGCCGGGCAGCCGGTGCCGCCGCCTTCGGTGGCGAAGATGACGATGGTGGGGCCGCGGAAGGCGTTGTTGGTGATGCCCGCGTAGGTCGCGACGACCGCGGGGTCGGTCTCGCGGAGGAGGAGGGTGAGGGGGCCGAAGCCTTCGCCGAGTTTCGCGGTGAGGGCCTCGCCGCCGGAGGTGTTGGAACCCTGCGCGTCGTACATCAGATACGCGTCGTTGTGGCCGTTGGCGACCTGCTCGAAGACGTAGGTGGTGACGCTCTGACGGTCGGCGAAGTCGGTCTCGAAGTTGTCGTAGAAGGTGACCTCGGGGTTGGCGCCGGGGGAGAAGTCCTGAGAGTCGTTGCCGGTGTAGAAGACCTCAACGCCGCCGTTGGCGGTGAAGGCCGCGTTGGACTGGGTGAGGTGCAGGTAGACGCGGTCGATGGTGTAGTTGTCAACGCCGTACTCGTTGTCGAAGAAGGCCTTGATCTCGCCGATGTCGAAGCGCAGGCCGCCGTACGAGGCGAAGGTGCCGCCGTTGGCGCCCTGCACGTTGAAGAAGGCCAGGCCGTTGGGGGCGTTGCGCACGCCGAAGGGGTCGGGCTGCACGGTGGCGTTCTCGAAGGCTTCGCCGACGAACGCGCCTTCGCACGAGTCGGGGATGCCGTTGCCGTCGGCGTCGGTCAGCAGGCCGTCGGCGAGTTCGCACTCGTCGGGGATGCCGTTGCCGTTGCAGTCCTGGCTGGTGCCGTTGGCGATGTCGGTGGCGTCTTCGATGCCGTTGTTGTTGCAGTCGAAGAGGAAGGGCTCGCACTCGTCGGGGATGCCGTTGGCGTTGACATCCTGGCTGGTGCCGCTGATGATGTCGCACGAGTCGAGCACGCCGTTGCCGTTGCAGTCGTTGCCCGAGAGTTCGCACGAGTCGGGCACGCCGTTGCCGTTGCAGTCGGCGGCGGTGCCGCTGGCGATGTCGCACGAGTCGGGCACGCCGTTGCCGTTGCAGTCGTTGGCGGCGCCGATGGCGATGTCGCACTCGTCGGGGATGCCGTTGTTGTTGCAGTCCTGGCTGGTGCCGGTGGCGATGTCGGTCGAGTCGGGCACGCCGTTGCCGTTGCAGTCGTTGCCCGAGGCGCAGATGCTGGCGTGGCTGCCGGGGTTGGTCAGGTCGCGGGTGTTCTGTGTCCACACGCCGCCGGTGTCGTTCGTCGCGCCCACTTCGAGCGCGTTGCGGCCGGGAACGATCCACTCGTTGATGTCGAAGACGGGGTTGGGCGCGCACACGTTGGGCTGGCGGCGGGCGAAACTGTCTTCGTAGGCCCAGTCCATGCTGTAGTCGGTGCCGCTGGTCGCCTGGCCGATGCGGCCGAAGATGTCGACGATCACGTCAGAGACGCCGTCGAACTCTTCGAGGGTGTAGACATCGTTGCCGTTGCCCAGGAAGATGCCGCTGGGCAGGTAGATATCGGGCTGGTTGAAGGGGCCGTACACCGAGGTCCAAACCGACTGGCCGCTATTCGCGCTCGCGGCGATGGTGTATGTCTGGCCCGGGAGGAGCGTGATTTCGACGGTGGCAAAGTCGAGCACCGTGGTGGCCGTGGCGCTGCCGTTGTTGTACGACTTGAGTTTCTTGCCGGCGCCCAGGGTGACGCTCTGCGTCGCCGAGGCGTTGAACAACTCGACGAACTTCGGGTTGCCGCCCGAGAGGGGGCCGTCCACGACCTCAGAAATGATCACCTGCGCGCTGGCGGCCGTACACCCGCCCGCGGCCACCATCAACGCCAACAGTCCCTTCAGTTTCATCGCGTAACTCCTCTGGTTCTGAACCTTGTCGAACTCTGACCTTTGATCTACGCCGCCCGGTCTTGTGTCATCGACGCACGCCGGGGCCACCTGCTTCTACCCGCGCGGAGTGACACCCGCGAAGGTTCTGCTCACAACCCCGTGCTTCTTGTGCAGAAGCCGGTTTCCGCTCGTTCGCTCACGCCGTCTTGTTGGGCTCTCTCTGTAGACAGACTCCCGGCGCACGCTCCCTGCGGCCGGCCATGGAAGGGTAGTTCCGGGCGGCCACGGGTCAACGCCGATGCGCGCGGCTTCATGAAACTCTCACACGCGGAGCCTCCCCGGCGGGTTCCCCAACGCCCGAGAGCCTTGAACGGCAATCCCCCATCTTCTCCAGTTTGCCCCTTTTTCACGCCGCACGAACACAAACCAAAATCGCCGCGCGGTTATCGCCACCGCATCTTGAGCCGCATCAACCGCCAGAGTTCGCTCCCGTCGGGCCTTACCCCTTCGGGCAATGCGGGGCATCTCTTCGTCACCCCGCTCCAAACCCCCCTGAGCACCGCGTGGTGCCCGCTGCCCCGCGAGCCGGCGAGCCTGTGGGCGTGCAACCAGCCCAGGAGCGAAACCAGCAGCCCGACGCCGCGCCGACCGTGCCGACGGGCCATCCACACCCAGTTGCGTGTCGAGAGTTCGAGCCATCGATCGGTCTTGTGGGTGGCCACGATGCTGTCGTGCCAGGCCTGCCATGCGGGGTTGAAGACCACGTCGTACCCCGCGCCCAGCAACTTCAGGGCAAGGTCGGTATCGTTGCGGTAGAGAAAGAAGCCCTCTTCATATCCCCCCACGCGCTGCCAGGCCTCGCGCCGCACCAGGTTGGCGCACCCCATGTCGGGCCAGCGGTGCTGCGTGCCCGAGATCTCGGGTTGATCGAAGGGCCATTCCGCCCGGCGCGTGCCCGGGTGTCGGCGGTGCAGCATCACGCCGCCGCAGGCCGGGTTGCCGCGCAGGTGCGCCAGCGCGGCCTCAACACCGGCTTCTTCCGGGTATGAATCGTCATCGAGGATGAACAGGCACTCGGCCCTCGCTTCGCGCGCGCCGACGTTGAAGCCCGCGATAGCGCGGTTCTCGGGCAGTTCGATCAGGCGCACGCCGGGGAACTTCTCCCGCACCATCGCCGGCGAGCCGTCGGTGCTCGCGTTGTCGACCACGATCACCTCGCCGCGCTGGGCCCACCGCTGCGACACAACTTCGCGCAGCGTTCTTTCGAGCGCGCCGAGCCTGTTGAAACTGAGAATGACCGCGGATACGTCCATGCCTGCCGGAGGGGGGCCGCGCGTGAGTCAGACCGCCGTGACGGGTTGCGCCCGCTCGGCGTGCGGTGGCGCGCCGGCGTGCGTCGCGGGCGCCTCGGGGTTCCAGGCCGGCGCCGGGGGCAGGGGGCGGATGCCCGGCGACTTGGCGGCCAGACGCAGGGCCAGGCGCGTGCCCCGGGCGATGATCTTCGCCGCGTTCCACGCCTGACGCCACGGACGAACCGGACGGGAAAGAAACCCGTCGCTGGTGACCTGAAACACCACGCGCCCTCTGAACCAGCACGACGGCCAGCCCGTGGGAACGATGGCGACATCGGCGGTGGGCCCAAGCAGCAGCCGCGCCGCGGCGGCCAGCGTGTCTCGCACAGGGTTTGCGCCCAGGTGACGGCGTTTCCACCGCTTGGTGCCGCGCGGCCACGCGAACTTGATCTCTCGCAGTGAACGCCTGAGCGCCTCGAACCCCGGGAGTTTGTTCTTCAGCAGCGGGTGGACATAGATCGAAGCGCTGGGCCCGAAGGCCGCGGCGGCCTCACGCACAGCGCCGGGGAGTTGCACGAAAGGGCGGAAGCCCATCGGCTTGCACAGGTGCCTGGGCTCGATGCGCACAAAGCGGCCGTCCGCGGCGTCCTGCAACCCCTTGAGGTGAAGTTCAGAGAGTTCATCCAGGCCCATCACGGCCTGGGCCGCGGCGCGGGGAAGTTCGAACCACGCACGCCGGTAGCGCACCAGCGGCCCCCACCCTTTCATCTCGATCACGCTGAACCCGTTGCGCGCGATGTAGTATCGCCCCCACGTGGTGAAGCGGCGGATGCCCGGCGGGTGAAAGGCGCGGCTCTGGCGCGTGGCGCGGCAGACCAGCCCCGTGCGGCGGCGCATCTGCACGCCCCAGTCGATGTCGTCGTAATAAATGAAGTTCTCGGGGAAGAGGCCCGTGGCACGCACCGCCGATGTGCGCACCATCGCGCTGCACGCCGCGACATAATCGCAGCGGATGAGCGCCCGCCGGTCGATGTCGCCGGCCGCGGCCGGGCCGAAGGTGCCCCGCTTCTTGTACAGTTTGCCGCCCGCTTCCCAGATGTGGCCCGTGGCGATTTCGCCCATGGCCGAGCCCACGGCCCCGACGTGCGTGTTGCGGGCGAGCACGCGCACCAGCGAGCGCATGGCGCGGCGCGAGACGCGCGCATCGCTGTCGACCCACCAGATGAAATCAGGCTCGCCCATGCGCCCCGTGAGCCCCTTGCCCGAGAGCACGTGGCTCATGCCCAGGTTGAACCCGCCCGAGCCGCCGGTGTTTTCTTCGCTGCGCACAAACTCCACGGCCAGTTCGGGGGGGCGGCGCAGGGTGCTCAGGGGCTGCGTCGAGGCGTTGTCGACGATGACCACCCAGAAATCAATCCCGCGGGTGTCCTGGCGGGCAAAGTCGGTCAGCAGCAGTTCCATATCCTGCGGCCTGTTGAAGCAAGGGCAGATGGCCACCACGCGCCAGGGACGCCCGCCCGGGCCCGTCATCGCGCCCGGCTGCGCGGGCACGGCGGTCAACGCTTCGAGCCCAAAGATGTCGCTTGCAGACCCCTGATCGCGGCGGTGTGTCGCTTCCTTCATGAAGCCTGAGGGTAGGCCCCGGGCTTTGGCCCAGTGACATCCGTTCATGTTCCGTACGGAAAACCACGCCAGCCGCACGCGCACACGGGCAGCGCGCCGAAGTCGGCCCCTGGCCTCTCGAACACCGCAACCCCTCGCCCGCGTGCTCGTATACGCTGGTGTCATGTCCAAGGCCGTCGTCGATCCCGGTGAACTGCGTCGATTCGCCCTCGAACTCAAGCGGTTCAACGACTTTCTGCAGCAGCAGGGCTCGGTGATCAACGCGCGCATGGGCGAACTGAGCCAGTCCTGGCGCGACCAGGAGCACGTGAAGTTCGCCGAAGAGTTTGAACACACCATGAAAGCCCTGGCCCGGTTCACCGTAGCCGCCGAGCGGCACGTGCCGTTCCTGCTGCGCAAGGCGGACAAGATCGACGAATATCTTCAGCAGCGCTGAGGCGTGTAAGGAGCCGGGCCTTGTCGGGCGAATCCGCACGAGTTCACAACACCCGCGCGCTCATAGAGGCCAAGGCCGCGCTGGTGAAGTTCGCCGAAGAGGCGGGCGCGGCGCTGGCCGCGATGGATACCGATGTGAACCGCGTCTCCATCTGGCTGGGCAGCGACCGCCCGTACCACTGGAAGAAAGAGATCCGGCGGCGCGAAGACCTTGTGGCCAAGGCCCGCGCCGAGATCTCGCGCAAACAGATCGTGCGAGCCCCCGAGCCGGCCTCGGTGGTTGAAGAAAGGCGCGCCCTGCAGCGTGCCCAGCAGTATCTGGAAGAAGCCCAGCGCCGCGCCGAGGCCACGCGCCGATGGGCCGCGCGCTGGGAACGCGACGCGATGATGTACAAGGGCACGGTGAGCGGTCTGTCCGAGGTGCTCTCGCGAGATATCCCGCTGGCCTGCGCCCGCCTCGACCGCATGGCCGACGCGCTGGAGGCCTATCAGCGCCTGGCCCCGCCCCCATCAGAGCCGGCGCCCCCCGAAGGTGCCCGCGGGCCGGAGACGGCGTAACGCCATGTCTTCCCAAGCCGCCAAAGCCGCGCTCGTCGACGCCCTCAAGCAACTGCGCCGGCGCTTCGACGTGATCCGGCGCGACTGGGACGACGACACGGCCAAGCGCTTCCAGGCCGAGGTGCTCGAGACCATCGAACAGCAGGCGGCCGCGGCGATCAAGGGCTTTGACCAGGCGGGGGAGCTCATCTCCGCCGTGCGCCGGGAATGCGCGGACGACTGAAGGAAAATCGTTTCTTGCGCAACTACAATCTGCGCAAGGAACATGCCCCCCGCCGACCCCTCCCACACCCGGGCCGTTCGCGCCTATATCGCCCTGATGCGCGCCGCCGAGGCCGTCACGCAGCGTGCCCACCGGCACCTGGCCGACCACGACCTCACACCGGCGCAGTTCGGGGTGCTCGACGCGCTGAGCACGCTGGGCGCGATGCGTCAGCACGAACTGGCCGAGCGCGTGCTGCGCTCACCGGGGAACATGACCAAGGTCATCGACGCGCTCGAGGCACGCGGGCTGGTGCGCCGCGAGCGAGAAAACCAGGACCGCCGCTGCATCGCCGTGCACGCCACGGCCCGGGGCCGCTCGCTTGTCGAGGCGGTGCTGCCGCGCCACGCCGCGGGCCTGGCCGAAGAGTTTTCACCACTGACCGCGGGCGAGCAGAAGGAGTTTTTTCGCCTCTGCCGCGCGCTCGAAAAGTCACGCCCGCGGGCACGCTGAGGCGCCGCCCGACGGCGCGCCCTCGCCCCGACCGGTGAACGCGTACCAGGCTCAGGGCTTGCGGCCGGGCTTCTGGCCCGGGCGCTGCTGCGCTTTCTGCGCCTCGGCCTGTTTCTGCTCGGCGTACTTCTGCAACGCGCTGAAGAAGCCCCCGCCCTGCGCCCCCGGCTTGCCCTTGCCCGCCGCTTCGCGCAGACGCTGCCGCTCGGCCCGCGCGGCACGCATCTTGTCAAGATCCAACATGCCCGAGACTTCCATCTGATGGCGGATCCACTTGCTCTCGGCGATGGCCAGCGCCGAGTTGACCAGAAAGTAGAGCGCCAGCCCCGCCGGCGCGTTGTACATCATCAGCGGGAAGAGCAGCACGATCATCCACTTGCTGATCTTCATCTGCATCTCCTGCTCGGGCGTCATCTGCGTCGCCGTGGGCGGAGAGAGGTATTTCTGCTGCAGGAAGAAGACCAGCCCCAGCAGCAGCGGCAGCACGTTGAGCGACCGGATGGGCCCCAGCAGCGGCAGCGTGACCAGCACCGACTCGAAGCGGATGAAACTGTCAGGGTCGGCCAGGTTGCCCATGAACCACCACGTCGGCATCGAGGCCGGCTGGATGGACTGGAAGACGCCGTAGAGCGCGGGCTGGTGCCGCAGTTCCACCGCGAAGAAGAGCGTGGCCGAGAGGGCGATCCACACCGGGCTCTGCAGGAAGGCCGGCAGGCAGCCCAGGAAGCCCGCGGGGCTGATGCCCTCTTCACGCCACAGCCGCGCCATCTCCTGCTGGAACTTCTTGGGGTCGTCCTTGTACTTCTCCTGCAGCGCCTTCTGCTTGGGCGCCACGGCCTGCATCTGCTTGCCGAAGATGTTGATGCGCACCTGCGACCACCGCGTGACCGGGTGAAGCACCGTGCGCACGATCAGCACCAGGCACACGATCGAGAGCGCCCAGTCGTGCAGCAGGCTGTCGTGCAGCGTGCGCAGGATCCACAGCAGCATCCGCGTCAGCCAGTCGAAGGTGCACCAGCCGCAGGGCCCACCGAAGTTGTGCACCACCATGCGGCCCATGTTCAGCATGCCCGGCAGCGCTTCCTGACCGATCAGTTTGCGGTCGAGCGGGCCCACGAAGACGCCCAGCGAGAAGTCCGCCGCGGCGCCCGGCGCCACCTCGCGCGGCATGCTCGTGAGCCGCAGGCCCATGACTTCATAGCCCGGGCCGCCGTCGAGCACCACGCGGTCAACGTTGGAAACCCACGAGAGCGTGCGTCCGCCGGCCGTCGCGGGGTCAAAGATCGCGTGGGCCGCCACGCCGAAATACCGGTTCGAGAACGAGACCCAGGCCAGTTCGTGGCGCTGCTCGACCGACTTGGGCGTGGGCCACAGAGACCAATCACGGAAGAACGTGCGCGAGATGCCCGTCGCCTGGTTTGTCTCCATCAGCCGCTCGCCGCGGATCTTCTCACGCATCATGTCGTGCGTGTCGCTGAGCACCGTGGCCCGCGTGGGGTCGCGGTCGGCGGGCAATATGTACCCGAATCGCACCGCGCGCCGGTCGCCGCCGTAACTGCCCGCGTCGTCGGGGGGGTCTACCTGCGCGAGTTGATACCAGCGCACCGTCATCGGCACGCCGGCCAGGTTTTCGACGCGCTGACGCAGCGTGAGTTCGTGCGAGCCGTTGCCCACGCTGTAGCGCCGCTCGATGCGCAGCACCCGCTCTCCCGCGTCGTTCACGATCACGGCCTCAAAGACACCCTGGGGCTGCCCCTCGACCGCACGCCACACCCGCTGCGCGCCCGGGCCCCCGGCCAGCGGCACGATCTGCGCCTGCCCGCCAATAGTCACCTCCACCGCCAACGCCGCGAAGGGCGCGAGCACCTGCTCTACACCGCCCGCCCCCGGCGCCCGGTGCTCAGACTGCAGCACATAGTTCGATTCACGTTTGATGGTGACGTAGTGATCGCTCAGCGCCAGTTTCGAGAGCCCCGCACCCGTCTGCGAGACATCGCCCATCATCAGGTAGCCCGTCTGCTCAAACTCCCCGCCGATGCGCCCCATGGTCGCCGGCTCCGGGAAGGTCTGGGCGCGAAGACCCTGCGTGCCCCCCACCACACCCGCCACCCCCGCTACACCCTCACCCGCCGCGGCCGGCTGGGCCGCCGGGGGCTGGGCCGCCGGCGAAGCCGTTGCCGTGGGCTGCGCTTCTGGCTGCGCCTCAGACGGCACTGGGGCTGGTGTCGCACCGGGCTGGGCCGCACCCTGTGTCTGGCTGGCCGCGGGCGCGGCGGTGCCCGCCCCACCGCTCTGGCTTGACTGACGGATCATCGCGTACGCCAGCGCCAGCCCCAGGAAGATCAGTCCAACGGGGATGAGCAGGCGGAGCGTGTGGTTTTTCGGCTTAGGCATGGCGATGTATTGGCTGTGTGAGGGTTCCCGGGTCTACCCCGAAACCCGACCCCTTGCCCCGGCCCCTCCGGCGTGTGGGGGGTGGCGACAGGACCGGTCAGGGGGCAAGGGTAGCAATGCCGCGCGGCAGCCTCCCCGCTCACCATCCCTCATTGCCCCCATAGCATGCCCCATGCTCACCCGGCGAGAAGTGCTCTTGCTTCTTGGTGTCACCGCCACGGCGTTCCCACCCGGGCGAGCACCGGCACAACACCCGGTTGTGCCCGCCGGGGTGGATCCCGAACGGCTCGCACGCCTGTCGCGCGGCGTCAACCTCTCGCACTGGATGTGGTTCCCGCACGCCCGGGGAGAAATCGCACGCCGCCGTTTCATCACCCGCGCTGATCTGGACGCGCTGGCCCGGGCCGGCTTCACCCACGTGCGGCTGCCCTTCGAGCCCTCGTGGCTGTGGGACGACGCGGCGGGAAAACTCCGCGCCGCCGAAACCGCAGAATACGAAGACGCCGCGCGCCTGTGCCTCGATGCCGGGCTGGCCGTGCTCATCGATGCGCACTGGAGCCGCACGCCCTGGATCCGCCCGCGCGCGGCAACCTACGAAGAACGCTTCGGCGAACTCGAACGCATGTGGCGGGCCCTGGCAGAACGCATGGCGGCCACCGACCCGGCGCGGGTCTTCCTGGAACTTGTCAACGAGCCGCACGACCTCGTCGAGGCAGCCCATTGGCACGATGCCCAGTTACGCATCGCCAAGACCGTGCGCGACCAGGCACCCCACCACACCATCATCGCGACCGGGGCCGACTGGGGGAACATCGACGGTCTCTTGGCATTGCCACCCCTCGACGACAAGAACATCGTCTACTCATTCCACTTTTATGAGCCGCACAACTTCACCCACCAGGCCGCGGAGTGGGGCTTCCCGCCGTGGAAGGAGATGTCGGGTGTGCCTTGGCCCGCCGATCGCGCGCAGATCGAAGCCGTGGCGCAGAAGCTCCCGGAAGCGTCGTCCCGGGCATTGAAGTGGTCGGCACGCGAGGGCACACAAGACCCTTGGAACGCTGCCGCGGTGCGGGCGAGACTTGAGCGCGCTGGGGAGTGGGCACGCAAGCACGAAGTGCCCATCTACTGCGGCGAGTTCGGTGTCTATACCAAAGCGGCCTCGCGCGAGAGCCGTCTGGCGTGGCACGCCGCCGTGGCCCAATCGCTGGCCGAACTCAGGATCGGCTGGGCGCTGTGGGACTATGTCGGCGGCTTTCACATCGCGACGGGCGAGCCCGGAGAACGGACACTTGACCAGGAACTGCGCGCGGTGCTATGGCAGGAATAACCCGCGGCGTGCCACGAAGTCTCTTACGGATCGTCGCACGAACTTGGGCACTCTCCACGCTTGGAGCCGCTGCATATGAAGTGTTTGCGAGTTTGTACCGCGCCCGCGTGTGTGTTCACGGACCCGTATCACTCTGTAGCAGCCGAGGACACACGCCGGACTCAACCACCACCCCCACGCCCGCATCCATGCTCGGCCACTCCCCGCCACTCTTCGCACGATGCGACGGGGCATCGCCAGTGCACCAACATGCTGGAGCCCATGTGAAATGTGCGCCCCATCCCTCCACCCCGGGTGTTCCGGCCGCAATCTACACCGCGTGAAGGCATGGGCAAAGCCCAGTGCTGCGCGGCCATCCTCGCCAGGCCGCGGATTGATCGGGCGCCTCGCTGTAGCGTTTCGCCATGCCGGGGCACCCGGGGCACGAGGGGGAGGTTGATGCGGACCGAGATTCATGCAACATTGCATGCAAAGGTGCGTATAGTGCGGCATGAAGAAGAAGCAGGCAAAGCGGGGGCTAGAGGCGCGAGCCCCGGCGCGGCGGGAGGCGAACCGGGTGGCGTCGCTGATGGACCTCGGCGAGCGGCTGGATATCGAGCCGGGCCTGGTGGGCGCGGCAAAGGTGCGCGAGGGGTTTGGGCTGACGCGAGAGGAGTTTTCGCGGGTGACGGGGGCGTCTGTGCGGTCGCTGGCGACGTATGAGCAGGGCAAGTCGCCGCCGGGGCGCGCGGTGCAGACGCGGCTGGTGGAGTTGGCGAGGCTGCACGCCGCGCTGTGCGCGGTGATGAAGGCTGGGCGGGTTGGTGCGTGGATGACGACACCGTCGCCGGGGTTTGGGGGGCTCAAACCGCTGGAGGTGATCGAGCGTGGGCAGATTGATCGCGTGTGGCGCGCGGTGTACGAACTCTCGCTCGGCACGGCGACGTGATGGGGCGGCGGGGTCAGTCGATCTGGCGCATGCGGCCGAAATCGGGGACGGGCAGGATGGAGCGCCAATAGGTGCCGGGCCAGTAGACGACGAAGGCGCGGCCGATGAGGGCATCGCGCGAGACGACGCCGGCGCGCGGCTCGAGGCGGGCCATCCAGGGGTCGGGGAGGTCCCAGAGGCGGGCGTCGAGGCTCTGGGGGCTGTTGTCGCCGCAGAAGAAGTATTCGCCCTCGCCCAAGAGCACGGGGCTGCGCGGGTGGGTGCCCGCGCCGGGGAGGCCGGCGCGCGAGTGGGCGGATGGGCGGGTGTAGGTTGTGGCGTCGTTCTCGGGGTAGTAACTCACGGGCTGATAGAAGATGTCGCGGGCCATCGCGACGCGGTGGGCCTGGAAGGGGCTTCCGGCGAACTCCCATCGCGCGGCCATGGGTTTGAAGCGCGCGGCGTCAAGAAGCAGGTTTTCGGCGGCGTTGAAGACTTCGTCCGCGGTGAGGCCCAGAGCGTGGCGCAGACGCTCGTCGGGGGTCCATGCATACTCGGCGTGCAGCACGAGACGGTCGCCCACGAAGAGCCAGAGGGCTTGATCGACGTGCCAGACATCGATGTTGGTGACGCGGCCTGCTTCGAGGGCGGGCGCGGCGTTGGTGGTGGCCAGGGTGTTCCACGACTGCTCGCCCTGGGGGCGCATGCTCAGGGTGGCTGTCGTGCCGCTGATCTGGGCGCGGAACTCGTGGCCGCGCGCTTCGATGTGCGCGGCGAGTGTTGCGCCGCTCTGCGCGGGCTCGAAACCCAGGGACATGCGGATGTCTGCGACGCGGTAGACGCCGTTGCGGTGGAAGGGGATTTCGTTGTAGGCGTAGGAATCAAAGATGGGGCGGGCGTCGAAGTCCCACGCGAGGGTGGCCGGGGTGCTGGCCTGAAAGCGGTAGACGCGGCGGTTGGTGATCTCCCACGAGGACGCAGATTCGCCCGCGGCGGCCCAAGGGCTGCGGAACCAGGGACGGCCGTCGCGCATGGGGTTGAGCGGCGAGAACTCGCTGGAGAAGACGGGCTGCCAGACGGCGCGCTGGACGTGCTCGGGCTTGCGGGCGACGCTCCAGCCGGGGAGAGACCAGGAGTTCTGGCCATCGGGCAGCGCAGCGCCGGATGAGGCGGGGGCGTACCGGCGGAAGGTGTCGCCGTCGATGAGGGCGACTTCTTCTTCACCCAGGCCGACGAGGCGCTTGATGTAGTTCTGAGCGGGGTCGCGCGGGTTGCGGAAGACGACGACGTCGTAGCGTTGAGGGGTGTAGAAGGGCCAGACGTATTTGAGGATGAAGACACGGTCGCCGCCGCGCGTGGGGGTGGATTCGGCGCGCACCTCGGCGGCGGTGAAGGGGTCGCGGACGCGGACAGCCTGCGTGGTGATGGTGGCGCCGGGGGTGCGGGGGTCGATGGCTCGCAGGTTGGCGCCCTGCACAGGAAGCGGGACACGGCCGGGGCCGTAATACCAGGGGCCCACGGCCCAATCGGCTCCGCTCTGCGGGCTGTTGAAGCGCATGTGCTCACCCAGGAGTGTGGGGGCCATGGAGCCGGTGGGGATGACGAAGCCCTCGATGACGAACGCGCGGAAGACCAGCGCCATGGCGAAGGCCATGATGATGCCCTTGAGCCCTTCGGCCCATGGAGCGCTCTCAAGGGCGTGCTGATCGCTGGAAGCGGCGGGGGAAGTTGTCATCGGGGCAAGCGTACGGAGGGTGCGGGGCAGCGGCGCACGCGTGCGGTGGTGTGCGCCGTTGCCAGCGGCGGCGCGGGGCGCGTGGGAGTGTGTGGGGCGCGTGGCGGGCGGCGCGGGTTGAAGAGGGCGGCGCGGGTGCGGGGTTGATATTATCGACCAGGGCGCTGCCGGCGCTGTGACCGCGGATTGATCGGGTGAACAAAGGAGTCGCGCATGATTTTCTGGGTCATTCTCGGTGGCATCGCGGTGCTGGCGGTGGGGCTTGTGCTGACGGTGATCAATATCTACAACACGCTTGTGGCGGGCAAGGGCCGCAACGCCAACGGTTTTGCGCAGATCGAGGTTCAACTGAAGCGGCGGTACGACCTGATACCCAACCTGGTCGAAACGGCCAAGGGGTATATGGCTCACGAGCGTGAGACGCTGGAGGCGGTGATCTCGGCGCGCAATCAGGCGGCGGGCGGGCTGAACAACGCGGCGCGCAACCCGGGCGACGCCGAGGCGATGAAGTCTCTGGCGGGGGCCGAGGCCGCGCTGACGGGGGCGATGGGCCGGCTCTTTGCGGTGATGGAGGCGTATCCGGACCTGAAGGCGAACCAGAACATGCTCGCGCTGCAGGAAGAGATCACGGGGACGGAGAACCGCGTGGCCTTTGCGCGTCAGGCGTTTAACGACTCGGTGACGGCGTACAACATCTACCGCAAGTCGTTCCCGCCGGTGATCTTCGCGGGGATGTTCGGCCACGGCTTGGACGCGCCGCTGCTGGAGATGCCCGATTCCGCGGCGATTCAGGCGGCGCCGAAGGTGAGTTTCAAGTAAACGGCCCATCGGGGAGCAAGGCCCGCGATGGAGCACGCCCGGACCACGATTGATTTCTTTGCGCACCAGGAGACGGCGCGGTCGAGGTCGCGCCGGCTGGTGGTGATGTACATCGCGGCGGTGGTGTTGATCTGCGGCGCGGTGGCGGCGGTGGCGTGGCAGGCGGCGGCGCTGGTGAACGACCCACGCACTGAATGGACAGCGTTGGCGTTGCCCGCGGGGATCGCCGCGCTGCTCACCGCGCTGACCATCATCGGCGGGACGCTCTACCGCGTTGCGGAGTTGCGTGGCGGGGGCGCAACGGTGGCGGCGGCGATGGGCGGTGTGCGTCTGAACGCATCGACGCGCGACGCGGACGAGCGTCGGGTGCTGAACGTGGTCGAGGAGATGGCCATCGCCTCGGGGGTGCCGGTTCCGCCGGTGTATCTGCTGCCCGAGGAGCAGGGCATCAACGCGTTCGCGGCGGGGTATCACACGGGCGACGCGGTGATCGGGGTGACGCGCGGGTGTGTGCAGGGGCTGACGCGCGACGAGTTGCAGGGGGTGATGGCGCACGAGTTCAGCCATATTCTCAACGGCGACATGCGGCTGAACATCCGGCTGATCGGGCTGCTCTACGGCATCGTGCTGCTGTCGATGACGGGGTATCTGATCCTGCGGTTTGTGCCCCGCGGCCTGATGGGGCGGCGCAGCAAAGACGCGGGGGCGGTGCTGGTGGCGGTGATCCTGATTGGGATCACGCTGGTCGTGATCGGGGCGGTGGGGTCGCTGGCGGCGCGGATCATTCAGGCGGCGGTGAGCCGGCAGCGCGAGTTTCTGGCCGATGCCGCGGCGGTGCAGTTTACCCGCAACCCGGACGGCATCGCGGGCGCGCTTCGGCGGATCGGCGGGGCCAGGAGCCGCGCGAAGGTGCGGCACCCGCGGGCGCAGGAGGCGGGGCACATGTTCTTCGGCGAGGCCATCGCCGGGGAGTCGTTCTTCGGCTCGATGCTGGCCTCGCACCCGCCGCTGAAGGAGCGCATCGGCCGCGTGCTGCCGTCGTGGGATGGCACGATGCTGCCGCCGCTGGTGCGCGTCGAGCCCACGGCGGCCAGAACGCGTGAGACATTGAACGTGCCCGGCGCGCCGGGGGCGGGCGGCGGGGTGCCCGCGGGCGCGGCGGCCATGCTGCCGCTGCTGGCCATGGCCGGGGATGCCACCCCGGCGCACGTGGCGCACGCGCGCGGGCTGGTGGCGGCGATACCCACGGAACTCAAAGAGGCGGCGCACGAGGCGTACGGCGCGAGGGCGGTGGTGTATGCGCTGCTGCTCGACAAGCGGCAGCGCGTGCGCGAGGCTCAGCAGAAGCACCTGGACGCGTGCGCGGATCATGGCGTGGCGGCCCTGACAGCCGTGCTGGCGCCCAAGGTTGCCGGGCTGGGGTGGGAACTGCGGCTGCCGCTGCTCGAGATGGCGCTGGGCGGACTGGCCGATCTCTCGCCCGAGCAGCACAAGGTCTTCCGCGTGAACATGCGCTCGCTGGCCGAGATGGACGGCGAGACGAACATCTTTGAATGGACACTGCTGCGGGTGGTGAACAAGCACCTGGACGAGCGATTCGGCGGCGGGAAGCGCGCGGTGACGCAGTATTACTCGCTGGGCAGGCTGGGCGGGCCGGTGAGCGTGCTGCTCTCGGCGGTTGCGTTCGCGGGCGCGCCCGACGAGGCGCGGGCCGCGCGGGCGTTTCTGATCGGCGCTGGCGCGCTCGACGGCGTGAAGACGCGGCTGGTGGCACGGGCAGCGTGCACGCTGAGCACGCTGGAAGAGGCGCTGACGACGCTTGAGACGGTGGCGCCGCGCCTGAAGGTTGATCTGCTCAAGGCGTGCGCCCTGATCGCCGCGGCGGACACGACCATCTCACCCGGTGAGGCCGAGTTGCTGCGGGCCGTGGCCGATTCGCTGGGTGTGCCCACCCCCCCGCTGCTGCCCGGACAAAGACTGGTGTGATCGCGCGGGGTGTGCGCGGCGAGCGGCGGTGGGCCTGCCCGCGGCACGGGCGCGTCAGGAAGGCTCCGCGGCGAGGGACGGCGCGTCTGAGAGCACGGCCTCGACGCCTGCGAAGAGCGCCTGCGCGGCCTGGGCGGGGTCATGCCCGCGCTGAAACTCGACGGTGAGAATGGGGATTCTCTGCGAGAGGCCCGCGAAGGTGCCCAGCGAGCCGGGTGTGCTGTAGCCCATGCTCGGGCGCACGTGCCAGCGGCTGTCGGTGCGTGCCGCGGCGCGGGCGAAGCGCTGGGCGGCGCGCTCGGCGGGGCCGTCGTAGTTGACAAATGGACCGGAGCGGATGGAGTGGAAGATGATGATGAGGTGCGGGCGCAGGGCCCGGATTTCGTCGAAGAGAAGCCTGGTTTCGGGCTGGCAGAGCGGGCTGTGGCCGTGCGCCGGCGATGGGGTGAAGCAGTCGGTGGGCCAGTTGCGGTTGAGGTCTATGCCCGCGCTGTTGCCGCGGGTGTTGGCGCGGGTGCCGTCTGGGTTGAGGTCGCGGATGAGGCGAACGGTGACGGCGCGCGAGGGAGACTGGGCGAGGATGGTGCGCAGCGGCTCGATGGCGTGCAGCGCTTCAGGCTCGTTGCCGTGGATGCTGCCGACGATGAGCACGCGGCGCGGGCCGGCGCCGATGGTGACAGCCTCGATGGGCTCGCCCAGCGCACTGCGGCCGATCTGCTGCCACGGGGCGCCGGCGGGTGCGCCGTGGCGCGGCAGGCCGACGCGGTCTGCGGGCGCGACGGTGCACGCGGGCAACGCGATGACGAACAGAAGAAGGAAGAGGCGGGTCACGGCGGGAGCGTATGGAGAGGACAACAGGGGTGTGCAATGGGTCGGGGTCGGGCGGCGTTGCCCGAGAATACCTGGTGCTGGGGCTAGTGGGCGAGCCGGGCAGTGGTTATAGGGCCATTGCGTGCATGGTTTGGTCGCTTTGGGCCGCTTCGGCTATGCACCCGAGCGGGTTGACTCTATACTCTGGAATACCTCGCGTGGCTCGCGTCTCGTCGCGTGCCGCGGTCGGGGCCTCAGGAGAGAGAGACATGAAGACGACGACTGTGAGCGCTGCCCTTTCGGCCTTGTCGCTGTGCCTTTGCCCGGCGATGGGGCAGACGATCGCCCCCGAGTTTGCGAGCGACTACTCGTTCACCGATCTCGGTTCGGCTTCGAACGTTCCTGCCAGTTACGGCGGGCTCTTCATCCGTCCCAGCGAGCCCAACACGCTGTACCTGGCCGGCTCGGCCAACACGGGCAACGGCGCTTTGTATGCGGTGCCGCTGTCGCGCGATGTTGACGGTCGCATCACGGGCTTTGCCGGCCCGGGCACCCGCGTGGCCGATGCGCCCAACAACGACGGCGGCATCGTGCTCGATCCGGGCGGGCTGGTTTCGTTCGCACGATACCCGACGAACGCCTATGGGCAGATCGACCTTGCCACGGGCCTGGTGGTGAACAACATCGATCTGACAGCCTTCGGCGTGGCCGCGAGTTCGTCCTCGGTGAACTTCATCCCAGCGAACTACCCCGGCGCGGGCGGCATGCGCATCGCTTCGTGGTCCGGCGGGCAGTACTACGAGATCGATTACTCCGTGGGCGCGGGCGGCATCATCAGCATCCACGGCGCAACGCAAGTGGTTGGTTCGACGCTGCCGGGCGGGCCCGAAGGGTTCGCTTATGTGCCGCTGGGCTCTGCCCAGTTTGCCAACCCCAGCATGATCGTGTCGGAATACAGCGCGGGCAGCGTTGCCGTGTACGAGATGGATTCCAACGGCAACCCGATCATCGCTTCGCGCCGATTGTTCATGTCCGGGCTTACGGGCGCTGAGGGCGCCGCGATCGATCCTGTCACCGGCGCGTTCCTGTTCTCCACCTTCGGCGGCGGCAACCGCGTGGTGGTGGTCGATGGCTTCGAGGTTCCCGCGCCGGGCGCGCTGGCTCTTGCCGCGGGCGCCGGGCTTGTGGCGCTTCGTCGCCGCCGCTGAAACCCCCAAACTGAACATCGCGATGAATGAACGACCACAGGCGGGCCGCCGAGGCCCGCCTTTTTCATGCGCACACTCCGCGGCGCGCGATTTGGGGGCAGCACGGGCGGCGGGCGCGTTTATTTGTCCAGGCCGGTTCGGACGCGGATCCACCGGGCGATCTCGTCGAGCGCGGCGGGGGCGAAGGTCTCTTCGATCACCGCGTATTCGGCCGGTGCGCCGGTGACGGCGGTCTGAAAGAGGTGGTTGAGGCCGGGCAGCACCTTCGCTGTGACATCACGGTTGCCGCCATCGCGCAGGGCTTTCTCAATTTCGGGGAGGTTCTCGGCCGGGGGCACCTGCGTGTCGAGCGAGCCGATGAGCGCCAGCACCGGCGCCTTCACGCGGCGCAGTGCCTCGCGGGGGTCGAGCAGAAGAAAACTGCGGAACCACGGGTTGTCCATCGATGCGATGGCCTGCTGCGCCGCGGCGGTCAGGTCGCCATCGCTCAACGGCTCCGCGCCGCCCGCCCGCCGCTGGCTCTCAATCAGGGCCTTGGTGGCGGCGATGACTTCGTCCTGCGGGGCGCGGCGTTCGAGAAGATCCATGAGCGCGCCGTGATGGGCCGTGACAGTGGCGATCTGATCTTCACCGATGCCCGAGGCGCGCATGATGGCGGCGGACTGGAGCGTGAGGATGTCACGCCCATTGATGCCCGTGCCCGCGAGAATGACGACGAAGGCGATATCGGCCGACCTGGACGCGGCGATGGGGCCCACGATGCCGCCTTCGCTGTGGCCGATCACACCGATGTTCCTGGCGTCGATCTCGGGCTGGGTGTGCAGAAATGCCACGGCGGCGAGCACATCCGCGGCGAAGTCATGGGCGGTAGACTGCGCGGTGCTGCCGCTCGAGCCGCCCACGCCGCGGTCGTCGGAGCGGAGCACGGCGATGCCGCGCCGGCTGAGGTGATCGGCCAGAACCCAGAAGGGCTTGTGTCCGAGGATGGTCTCGTCGCGGTCTTGGGGGCCCGAGCCGGTGATGAGCACAGCGACGGGGTGAGGGCCGTCGCCGGGTGGGATGGTGAGTGTGCCCGCCAGCGTGGTGCCGTCCTGGGCGTTGACATAGGTCACGTCGCGCTGC
Organism: Phycisphaeraceae bacterium; assembly: GCA_019636615.1. Taxonomy (GTDB): domain Bacteria; phylum Planctomycetota; class Phycisphaerae; order Phycisphaerales; family UBA1924; genus UBA2402. The sequence goes on from JAHBXF010000001.1 coordinate 488,353, forward strand.
GTGTATGGGAATGGCGGCTTTGGTTCTTGCGGGCGCGAGGGGCCCACGGCAGCATCGGGCGCGATGCGCGTCATTGAAACGGGGAAGACGCCGCCCGATTGACGCAGTTCGCCCTTGGCGGACTGGCCGTCCGGGGCGAGCGCTGCGCTGAAACGGGCGTGGGCCTGCGGGGGCATCTGCGGCAGCGCCAGCACAAAGGCGATGCGTTCATGGCTCACGACCACCTCGGAGAGCGGGCCGTCTTTGAGCCCCTGCATGGGTATATCGAGCGTGCCGGCGGCGGGCGCGTCGCCCTGCGCCGGCGTGAGAAGCGCGACGAACTCGAGTTTCACGCCCGGCAGTTCGATCTCGCCCTTCCACCGCTGCGGCTCGCCCGCCCGGGCGACCGGCACCGCCGGTGTGACGTTGGTATCGGGCTGTGCTGGCGCGGCAGCGGCCAGTGCCGGGCACGGCGCGAATACAAGCCACGCCGCGCACGCCATCGCCGGGGAGAGAATCTTCATCGCGGGCCTCCATTCAGGTTGCAGTTGCCGACCGACGTGCTCGATGCGGGGGGAGTGCGCCCGCGGGTTCGCACGAATGTATGATGACGGCGCGGGGCACGCGCAGCCCGGCGCTGAACCCGCTGAAAGGGGCACGAGCCATGACGTTCGATGCGTTCCATACAGCGCTTCTCTGGTGTGCGGTGATCAACTACGCTGTGCTGCTGCTGTGGTTTGCTCTCTTTGCCTTCTGCCGCGGGTGGCTGGCGGGGTTCCACGGGCGCTGGTTTGCGCTTTCGCCCGAGCGGTTTGACGCCGCGCACTACGTGCTGATGGGCGTCTATAAACTCGGGATTCTTCTCTTCTTCATTGTGCCGTACGGTGTGCTGCACATCGTGAAGTGAATGGGTGACGGGCATCGCCCTCCTGACGGGTGGCCGGTGCGCGGTCAGCGTGGCCGCCCCTCTTCGCTTGGGCGCTGGTCGTCGAGCCCGAGGCGGTTGAGAATCACGGGAATTGCGGGGGCGGGGGGCGTTTGAACGCCGCGCAGTTCATCGAGTTTCACAAGCAGCGTCCATCGTTTCACCATCGCCCGGTGGTCGGCCGCGAGTTCGACATGGTCTTCAACGCCAGCGATGCGCGTGGAGGCCGCGGGCACCATGCCATCGCCCACAGTTTCCAGCGCGGCCTGGGCCTGCTGGGCGAGGGCCGCGGCACGCTCTTGGCCCAGAAGCGGCGCCCACTTCGAGGCGGCTTCATGGCGCAGAAACTCGGCGGCGGCCGCGGGCGTAAGCGTGCCGGCGATGGTGGTGATCTTCACGCCCTCTGGCAGGGGCTGCGCGTTGAGCGATCGCAGAAAGGCCGAGCCCGCCTTGAGGTCTTCCCCCGCCTCGCCCCGCCCGTCAACGGCGGCGCCGACAAGGCCCGTTCCTTCGCGGCTGGTGCCCTGCACGCGGCGCACCACCTGCTCGCGGGCGTCGGCCAAGGGCTGCAGCGACGCCATGTGCGTGCCCGCGTTGGGTGTGCCCAGCATGATGAGACGATCGACGATCGGGCCCGGCGCGGCCGAAGAGAGTGATGGCCGCGTGAGCGCATCTCGCGCAACGAGCCCGCCCATGGAGTGCGCAACGATGGAGATGCGCCTGACACCCATGGAGGCCAGACGATCGCGGGCCTGAGCGAGGGCGGCGCCCGAGCGTGCGATGGCCTGGTCGTTGGGATAATCAAAGCGCACAACGGCCGCGCCGCGGTCGAGAAGGTGCGGTGTGAGTTCGTCGAAGATGGTGCCGGGTTCGTCCAGGCCGTGAACGAGCAGAACGATGCGCTCGGGGAGGGGCGCCGTCACGGCGGCAGGATCGCTGATGTCCTGCCACTCGATGGGTTGAGCCTCTGCCCGCACGGCGAAGCGCAGCGACGGCGCGTGGACCTGCCCATCAACCCCGAAGAGTTCGACGCGCGCGCGGGCGAGGAGTTGCGCCGCTACTTCCTCGGCTTCTTCTGACTTTGCTTTGAGCCACGCTTCCGCCCGCGCGGCGCGTTCCTTCCACGTTGTTACTTCACCGGCGTGCGGGGGCGGCCCGAGCGCGGCCGAAGCGCCGCACGCTGCCGGCACGGCCGACACCACCACTGCCACCTTCAACAACGAGGCGAGCCCTTCGAGCATGCATGATTGTTCCGCTTCCGCCATGCGGGGTTGCACAGCCGCCGCGCGAACACCCTCCTGTTGGCCGGCATACGAACTTGTCCCGAACCCAAGGGCCCGCATGCTCCTCCTCGCGGGTCATCTCCGCTGATCAAGCGTGCGGTGCAAGTTCTGTTTCACCCTGCTCGGCCGGGTCTGGCAAGGCCCGGAACCACTCACACCGGTGCGGGCGGCGCCGCCGGTGTGTCGCGCTTCAACCTGTCGATTGCATCGCCGCGGCTACGCCGTTGATCGTTGTTTGCAGCACGGCGCGCAGCGCACCCCGTTCGTCGTCATCCGCCGCGCGCCATCGCTTCAGAAGTTCGATCTGCGCCAGGTTCAGCACGTCTGTCCAGGGGTTTCGGTCGTCGATCGACCGCCCCACCACGGGGCTGTGGGCCATCAGGTCGTTGTGCCCCGTCACGCGCAGCACCGCGGCGCGCGAACGGTCGAACTCTGCCTGCAAAACCTCGAAGATGGCGCTTCCGTGCGGGCCGGCCATCGCATACCGCCGCAGGATGGGCACGCGGGCGCGGGCGAGTTCCTGCGCGGCGTTCTCGAAGACGGTGGAAACGAAGGGCCCGGACGCCGCGGCCTGGGTCAGGGCGCGCACCTCAGAATCTGACGCGTCTGCCAGGGCCGCGCCGACGCCGTACCAGCCGGGAACCAGCGCCCGCATCTGCACCCACGAGAAGACCCACGGGATGGCCCGCAGTTTGTCGAAGGTCAGGGCCGAACCGCTCGCCCGCGAGACCGGGCGCGAGGCGATGGGCATGCCGCCGATGTGCTCAACGGGGCTGGCCTCAACGAACCAAGCCCAGAAGCGCGGGTCGTCGATCAGCGCGCGGTACGCGAGGCGCGCACGCTCGGCCAGCCTCATGATCAGGCCGCCCAGCCCCGCGTCGGGGTCGGCCAGGCGCGGATCGGCCTGCGCCAGGATCGAGGCGTGCACGATCTGTTCGAGGTGGCGGCGGGCCATGTCGGGCAGGGCGTAGCGGAAGGTGATCACCTCGCCCTGCTCGGTGAACCGCAGGCGGCCGGATCGTGCCGTAGGCGGCGCGGCGAGGATGGCGCGCCCGGCACGCCCACCGCCGCGCCCGATGGTGCCCCCGCGACCGTGGAAGTAGCGCAGGCCCACGCCGTGGCGGGCGAAGACCTCGGCGACCTGGCGCTGCGCGGTGTGCAGCGCGGCGTTGGCCATCAGGAAGCCCCCGTCCTTGTTCGAGTCGGAATACCCGAGCATGATCTCCTGCTCGGGCTCGTTGGGGCTTGCGGCGCGCGCGTGGGCGGCGAAGACGGGATCGGTCAGTGCTTCGTCCATCAGCGCAGGGGCGTTGGCAAGATCCTCCACGGTCTCGAAGAGGGGGACAACCTGCACGCGGCTCACCGTCGGCCGTCCCGGCGAGCCCGGCCTGTGCAGGCCGACCTCTTTGAACAGCAGCAGCACGGCGAGCATGTCGCTGACACGGTGCGTCATGGAGACAATCCAGGCGCGCACGCTCTCGGGTTCGCGGTCGATGCTGTCGCGAACGACCCCCATCGTGGCCAGCACCTCGGCGGTCTCGTGCGACAACTCGGCCCCCACCGGCGTCAACGGACGCGGGTTGCCCAACTCGCGCCGCAGCAGGGCGAGGCGAGCGGCTTCGTCCAGCGAGGTGTAGTCGGCCTGCACGCCCGCCAGCGAGAGGAGTTCCGCCGCGGCACGCTCGTGCACCTCGGAGTGCTGGCGGATGTCGATCGTCGCCAGGTGCAGGCCGAAGACGCGGGCGCGGATGATCGCATCGGCCAGCAGCCCCTCCTCGCCGATTCTGCCCAGCCCCGCGTGATGGAGCGCGCGACGGATGATCATGAGGTCTTCGAGCAGCGCATGCCCGCTGTAGGTCTCGTCTCGTTCGATGCGGGCACGCATCTGAGAGAGACGCACGCGCAGCGGCTCGTGCTTGCGCTGGTCGAGGTGCGTCTGGGCGTCGATCCAGGCGTGGTCCTGCTCGATGGCGTCGTGGATCTCGCGCCCCAGATCGGCCCGGGATGTCGAGACCGAGAGCACGTGGCGCAGGTGGGCCAACTCGGCGAGCCAGCGTTCCACGGCGGCGCCGCGCATCATCGCCATCGTGCGCCGCGTGACTTCCGCCGTCACGTTCGGGTTGCCGTCGCGGTCGCCGCCGATCCACGTGCGGTAGCGAAGCACCGCGGGCAGGTCGTTGGCCACCACCGCGGCCTGGTCGTCTCCGAAGGTTCGGCGCGCGGCCCACACGATGTCACGCACCAGGCGCGGCACGGTCTGCCAGATGGTCGTGGTCAGAAAATAAATGCCGTTGCGCACCTCGTCGGGTACGTCGAGCCGTTTGATCCGCACATCATCGGTCATCAGCAGCATCGACACCACGCGGTCCAGGCGCGCCAGCGTGTCGGCGCGCTCGCGGGGTGTGAGGCCGCTGTCGCGCAGCCGAACCACACACGCCGCGATATCCGTCTGCTTATCCAGCACCGTGCGCCGGCGGGCCTCGGTGGGGTGGGCCGTGAGCGTGGGCTGAATGTCCAGGCGCGACAGCACACCGGCGATGCGTTCGGGCGTGAACCCCGCCTCGCGCAGGCGGTGCATCGCGTCATCGACCGACTCGGGACGCGGGCTGCCGGGCCTGCTGTCGATCTCTCGCTGGCGGTTCACGCGCACGATGTTCAACTGCTCGGCCTTGTTGAGCAGGTGGAAACGCGCGGTGCCCACGCGAACCAGGTCGGCGATCTGCGTCATGCTCAGCGACGCGATGCGGGCCGCGGCCTCGTCCCAGGCCGGGTGCACCGTCGCGTGCCCCGCGCCGCGGCAGATGTCGGCGATCGCCGCGCTCAGCGAGAGCGCAGGCCCAAGCCCAACCCCCTCGCAGGCCGACGTCAATGTGTCTTCGAGGATGCGCCGGTCCTGGTCGTGCATGGGGGATTCATAGGCACGCCCGGACGCCAACCGGGAGGGAGCACCCATCAATACCCGGCGCGCGGCCCCCATGCAAACACCCGGATGTCCACCGAGGCGTGCGCCGCGTCACGCAGCACGGGCTTCGGCCATGACCGCCGACTTCGGCCTCAAGCGTCGTTCATACATTCGCGTGCGCCATCGTTCAAGACACACCAACCGACCTGCGGCTACAAAAAGACCCCGCGCGTTGGCACGGGGTCTGTCTCGGGCTGGGGAAATCATTGAAGCGCGGCGGAGGACTTGGCGGGTACCGTCCCCCGCGGCGGGTTCAGGCCCGCACGCTGTCGTGGACCGGCTTGAACTCCTGCATCGCGGCATCGACATTGATGCCGAGTTTGGCCGCGATGCGCCGCCCGTAGTCCTCATCCGCCCGGAAGAAATGGCAGAGCTGGCGCATCTGGATCTCCTTGCGGGCCTGCGCGAGGTTGCCGGCGATGCGCGAACAGAGCCGGTCCCGGTGGGCGTCGTCGAACATGCGGTAGAGGTTGCCGGCCTGGGTGAAATCGTCGTGGTTCTCGGTGGAGTCGAACCGGTCGACGACCGCCTGGCCGAGGTCCCATGCCGGGTCTGCGAACTTCTCGTTGGGCATCGGGGTGCCCGCGCGGGTGTTGGGCCAGTAGTTGGGCGCGCCGCCGTAGGTCTCGGCGGTGGCGCCCTGGCCGTCACGCATGTAGTGCATCACGGGGCAGCGCGGCTTGTTGACGGGGATCTGATGATGGTTGACGCCCACGCGGTGCAGGTGGGTGTCGGCGTAGGACATCAGGCGGGCCTGGAGCATCTTGTCCGGGCTGGGCCCGATGCCGGGAACCAGGGCCGACGGCTTGAAGGCCGCCTGCTCGACCTCGGCGTGGTAGTTCTCGGGATTGCGGTTCAGTTCGAGCTTGCCGACCTCATGAAGCGGGAAGTCCGCGTGCGGCCAGACCTTGGTCAGGTCGAATGGGTTCCAGCCGGTCTTGGCCGACCACGCGTCGGCCTGAGCCTGCGTCATGATCTGAACCTTGAGCGTCCAGGAGGGGAACTCGCCCTTCTCGATGGCGTTGAACAGGTCGCGCTGGTGGCTCTCGCGGTCGTCGCCGATCACCTTGGCGGCGTGGTCGTCCATCCAGTTCTTGATGCCCTGGTTGCACTTGAAGTGGAACTTGCACCAGACCCGCTCGCCCTGGGCGTTGATGAAGGAATAGGTGTGGCTGCCGTAGCCGTTGATGTGGCGGTACGACGCGGGCAGGCCGCGGTCGGAGAAGAGGATGGTGACCTGGTGCAGGCTCTCGGGGCACTGGCTCCAGAAGTCCCACTGCATGTCGTGACCACGCAGGTTGGTCTTCGGGTCGCGCTTCTGGGTGTGGATGAAGTTCTGGAACTTGTAGGGGTCACGCACGAAGAACACGGGGGTGTTGTTGCCCACCATGTCCCAGTTGCCCTCGTCGGTGTAGAACTTGACGGCGAACCCGCGGACGTCGCGCTCGGCGTCGGCCGCGCCGCGCTCGCCGGCCACGGTGGAGAAGCGCAGGAAGCACTCGGTCTTCTTGCCGACCTTGGAGAAGATCGAGGCCTTGGTGAACTTGGTGATGTCGTGGGTGACGGTGAAGGTGCCGTACGCGCCGCTGCCCTTGGCGTGGACCACGCGCTCGGGGATGCGCTCGCGGTTGAAGTGCTGCATCTGCTCGAGCAGCGCCGTGTCTTGCATCAGCAGCGGCCCGCGCGGGCCGGCCGTGAGCGCCTGCTGACGCCCGATGGGCGCACCCTCGGCGGTGGTGAGAAAGGGGCACTTCGTCTGGTTGTCCTGGGTGTTGCTCATGATGGATGCTTCCTTGTGATGGGTGGCCAGCGCTCGGGCGCCGCCGGGGGTGGCGCGGTTCGGGTGTCGCGGGGGGACCGATGGGCCCCGGAACAATCATTGATCTTTGCCCCGGGGCTATCATCAGACCAATCGATCGACACGATAGAATAGATCGGGTTTTATGATGATACCGCACACGCTCTCGCTGGCCGATCTTCGCGCGGTGGCCGCCGTGGCCGACGCCCGCCACTTCGGGCGTGCCGCGCAGTCGCTGCACATCGCCCAGCCCACGCTCTCGGCGCAGGTTCGCAAGGTTGAAGAGGCCCTGGGCGCGCGCCTCTTTGAGCGCGGCGCTCGCCGCTTTCTCATCACCGCGGAGGGCAACCGCCTGCTGCCGCTGGTGCGTGACACGCTGGCCGCCGCGGGCAATCTCGGCGCCGCGGCCCGGTCGCCCGCCGCCGGTGCTTCGCCGCTGCGTCTGGGGGTGATCCCCACGCTTGGGCCCTATTACATGCCCTACCTCTTGCTGCCACTCAGGCGGGCCCGCCCCGGGCTCACGCTGAACATCACCGAACAGCCCACGGCGGTGCTCCTGGAGATGCTGCGTTCGGGAGAACTCGACGCGGCCCTGCTGTCGCTGCCCGTGGCCCCGCACACGCTCAGCGTGGCCGCGCTCTTTGATGAACCCTTCAGGCTGATCGCGCCGCGCGCCAGCGACATCGCCTCCTGCACCCCGCTCACGCCCGACCGCCTCGACTCGGCGGAGATGATCCTTCTCGAAGAGGGGCACTGCCTGCGCGAGCAGGCGCTGGCGGCCTGCGGCAAGCGCTCACGCCCCGCGCAGACCGTGGCGACGGGGCTTGAAACGCTCAAATACCTCGTGGCCTCGGGCGCGGGGTACTCGCTCATGCCCGCTCTGGCCTGCGAGATCCCGCGGGGGCTCGCCTCGCTCATCGCGCTGCGCGACTTTGACGGCGACACCCCGTCGCGACGCATCGCCCTGTGCACACGCCGGACCATGCCACGCACCGATCATGTTGATTCGCTCCTGTCGTTCATCCGCGAACGCACGCCCCCGGGTGTGACCCCTGCGCCGCGGGCTGCCGCGCGCCCGCGCGGCCGAACGCAGCGCGCCTGAAGCCGGATACGCTCTCGCGGCAAGGTTGTGATCAACGCCGGCAGAGGGCCCGCCGCCATGGGGTTTTCAACCGATATCGTTCTGCCCGCCTCTCTTTCACCCGTGTGGCCCGATGTGTGTGTGCGCTGCGGCGTGCCACGCCCGGGTGATCACATCAACCTCTCCGTCTCGAAAGATCATCCCCTGCTGCCCTTCCCGCTCGCCACCGGACGGGTAGAGCGTGCGCCGGTGTGCAACCACTGCGCCGGGCCGCTGCGCTTCGAACGCCCCGCACGCTTCTGGCTCTTCGCGGCGGGGCTCACCGCAGGGCTGATGCTGGGGTATTGGCTGGCCTCGAGCGGTGCCGTGCCGTTCAGACGGGCGACGAAGTGGATGCCGATCGTGTGCGGCCTGGGCGGCGCGCTGCCGGGGGTCATCTACAACATCTTCTTCCCCATCGCCATCGAGGCCGAACTCAAGGGCGACACCGTGTGCTACGAGTTTGCGCGCGCCGACATCGCGGCGGAGTTCAAGCGGCTCAACACCGGCCCGTCTTCGGGCTCTGGCGCGGCGTGATGGCAACGACCGCACGGTCAGTTCAGTCGGCGCAGAATAACCCCGCGACCAGCGGGCCGCGGGGTTGAGAGTGGTGCCGCAGGTGAATGCCGCGTTGGTATCAACGCACGGCGTTGTTGGCGTTCAGCACGCCGCCAGTGACCGTCTTGCCCGAGAGGGCGGAGATCGGACGCACGGAGGTGAGAATCTTGTCGCGCACCTGAGCGTAAGACCAATCTGGGTTGACGCTCCACACAAGCGCCGCCACGCCCGTGACATGCGGTGCTGCCATTGAAGTGCCACTCAGGTAGGCGTAGGCGTTGTTGGCGTTCCTGTTGATGTAGGTGGATGCGATGTTCGTTCCCGGCGCACCGAGATCGACACGGGTTGCGCCGTAGTTTGAGAAGGTCGAGAGTTTGTCGTCATTATCGATCGACGCGACTGAAATGACGTTGTCCTGCGGGTAACTCGCCGGATAGAAGGGGGTGCTGTCGTTATTGACGCTGCTGTTCCCCGCCGCGCACACAAGCATGTGCCCCGCGTTGCGGGCGCTGGTTACCGCAGAGTCGAAGGCGCTGCTGTACGAGGTGCCCCCCCAGGAATGGTTGGAAACCTTGATACCCTTGTTCACGCAGTAGTTGATGGCGCTGATCCCCGCGGAACTCGACACAGCACCCGTGCGAGATCCGATCTTGAGCGCGACCATGCGCACGTGCCAGCACACACCCGTCACGCCTTTGCCGTTGTTTCCCGCGGCGCCGACGGTTCCTGCGGTGTGGGTGCCGTGTCCGTTGTCGTCGGTAGGGTCGTTGTCGTTGTTCCAGAAATCCCATCCCCAGGTATCATCGACAAGGCCGTTGCCGTCGTCATCACGCTTGTTACCCGCTGTTTCACCGGGGTTCGACCAGATGTTCACGCTCAGGTCCTCGTGTGTCCGACGGATCCCCGAGTCGGCCATTCCCACCACGACAGCGGACGATCCGGTAGTGACATCCCACGCGAGATTGGCGTCGATGTCCGCGCCGGCGGTGCCCGGATCGCCGTTCACCGTCTGCCCGGTGTTGTTGAGCCCCCAGAGCAGGCCGTAGTACGTGTCGTTTGGCGTCGCGATGATGCTGTAAAAATAGTCGGGCTCAACGAAATCGATGATCCCCAGCGCCCCGCCCATCTGATCCACCAACTTGACCGCGTCCTCCGCGTTCCCCGGCACGAACATGTGCTCGAGACCGGGAACAAGTTCCCACGTCTGAAGCGTTTGTCCTCCGATCGTCAGCCGGATCGCCGCGCGCAACTCCTCGGTCGAATCGTCCGACCATTTCACAAGAATGCTCGACGGATCAAAGGGCGCGTCTGGGAAGAACTCAAGGTGCGCATCACGCTGCTGACGCCAGATCGAAGAAAGGTCCGCCGGCGCTGACACTTTCACAGATACCGCAGACCCCGACACTTCATCAGCCCCGCACGCTGCGCCCGCGCACCATGTGATCACCTGAACGCACATCAGCGCCAATCCAACTCGGGTAGCCATTTTGATTTTCCCCAATGGCACCAGTTCCAGGCCGGTGCAACCTCTGTGCGGGCTCATGCCGCATTTCACGAACTCTCAACCTACCCAAAGAACGGGTTCTTGTCAATAGAATTTCGGACCCAGACTGTGTCGGCAGCGATTGACGACCCCCGATCTGAGGTGTGCCGGGCCCGGGAAACTCCGAGTCGTTCCTGCACACGCCTTCGCCGGCCACATAGGAAGGCCCACGCCGGCAAACGAAGAAGACAACGCCGATGAGGCGGCTCAAACCCCCGGCTCTACCCTGCGCCGGCGCATGCTCCTTTTCTTCGCCATTCTGCCAGTGGCCCTGCTCATCGCCCTGATGACCGTGCGCTGCGCGCCCCTCAGGCTGCCGATGCCGGCCCACGCGGCCCTTCCCGCCGCGGCGCTCGTCGCCTATGCCGCCGCGATGACCCTCTTCGCACCGGCCGGCGGCGCGACGCGGCACGCCCGCCTCACGCACGCGGCGGTGATCGACGGCTTGCTCTCGTCGCTCACGCCGTTGGGCATCGTCTTCGGGGCCATCGTGCTCTTCAAAACGCTCGAACACTCGGGCGCGATGCGGGTGCTCACGGCGCGGCTGCGCGCCCTGAGCCCAGATCCTGTCGCGCAACTCATGCTCGTTGCGTGGGCCTTCTCGTTCCTCGTCGAGGGGCTGAGCGGGTTTGGCACACCCGCCGCGCTGGCCGCGCCCGTTCTGGTCGGGCTTGGGTTCCCCGCGCTGCGCGTCGCGGCGGTGTGCCTGGTGCTCAACACCGTGCCGGTGTCGTTCGGCGCGGTGGGCACGCCCACGTGGTTCGGCCTTGGCGAACTGAACCTGAGCGGCGACGAGATCGCAGACATCGGCCGGCGCACCGCCATCATCCACGCCGCCGCCGCGCCGCTGATCGTCCCCGCGGGGTTGCTGCTCGTCACGTCATGGCGAGAAGTCCGCTGCCGGCTGTGGTTCGTGCTGCTCTCGGTGAGCGCGTGCGTGGTTCCCTACCTGGTCACGGCGTTCTTCTCTGTAGAGTTTCCGTCGATCGTGGGCGGGGTGTGCGGCATCGTCTCGACGGCGGCGCTGGCCGGGGCGCGCATCGGGCTGCCCCGGGCCACCGGCGCCGCGGCCGTGCCAGCCCCCGACGCTCCGCGGCACGCGCCAGCGCCCCTCACACTTCTCCGTGCCAGCGCGCCCCTGGCGGCCACGGTGCTCCTGCTGGCGGTCACACGCATCGAGCCCCTGGGTCTTAAGTCGCTTCTCACGGCGGATTCACCCGCGGCGGCCATCACGCTGGGCCCGCTGGGCGAGGCGTGGGTGAGCGCGCCGCTGGTCGTTGGCCTTCGCGACATCCTGGGCACGCAGACATCGTGGCGCATGCCGCTGCTCTATGTGCCCTTCATTCTGCCCTTTGTGGCGGTGTCGCTCCTCAGCGTGCCGCTGCTGCGCATGCCCGCCCGCGCGGTGCGCGACGCGTGGCGACAGACGTTCGCGCGCCTGGCACGCCCCGCGCTGGCGCTGGCGGGGGCCATGGTGCTCGTGAAACTCATGATGCTCGGCGGCGAGGCTTCGCCCTCGATGCGCATCGGGCGGGCCATGGCCGACGCCGCGGGGGGTGCGTGGCCTTCGCTCGCGCCGCTGCTGGGCGCGCTCGGGTCGTTCTTCGCGGGCTCGAACAGTGTTTCAAACCTGACCTTCGGCCCCATCCAGGCCTCGATCGCCGAGCAACTGGGCCTCCACACACCCACCATTCTGGCCTTGCAGTCGGCCGGCGGGGCCCTGGGCAACATGATCTGCGTGCACAACATCGTCGCGGTGGCGGCCGTGCTCGGGCTCACGCAGGCGCGGCACCCCCCCGGCGAAGACAATGGCCCCGACACCAGCCCGGGCGGCGAAGTGGCCTCGGTGCTGAGACTCACGGCGGGGCCGTGCGCGCTCTACGCCCTGGTGGCCGCGGCGGTCGCGTGGGTGCTGCTGCTCTTTCCATGAGGCGCGGCTGCCGCGGATCACTTGACACCAAACTCAACCTTGCCGGGAATGGTGGCGCGCATCTCTTCGCTGCGCAGCGCCTTCGCCGCGTCGTCATCGCCGTTCACGTGCGCCCGCAGAAAGAGCAGCGTTGACGCGGCCACCGCGTCGCGGATGTGCTCGGCGTCCGTGGAGGGACGCTCGCCCAGCAACGACGCGGCTGACTTGCCCTGATACGACGAGTGCGTGGCCCCTTCGATGTAGAGCAGGTACGCGGGCTTGCCCCCCTGCGCTGCGCCGCGCGATTTCTCGAACGGGTGGCGACGCGACTCGGGGGTTTCGCGGCCCATCTCCGGGGGTGAGCCGTCGAGCGAGCCGGCCATGACCAGCAGGGGCACATCGACGGCCGACCACGAGCGGTCATCGAGCAGGCGGCTGGTGGTTCCCTGGCCGGAGATGATGACGCCCGCCTTGAAGCGCGCATCGCCGATGCTCGTCATGCCCAGCCCTCGGGCCCCGATGCCCGCCGCGCGGGCACGCACCCCCACGCACAACTGCGCGGTGAACGCCCCGGCCGAATGCCCCCCCACCGCGATGCGCTGCGCATCGAACATCGGCGGCGAGCCCGCGGCGCGCCCCATCTCCGCGGCGATCTCATCGAGCCGATCGACCACCAGCACGCAATCGGCCACGCGCCCGCCCAGATTCACGCTGCCGTACAGCGCGCGCCGGCCCGCGGGGGTTGCCACGCCCGGCCCTCGCTCGCCGCGGCGGCGCGCCAGCGCGATCGAGTCTTCGTGCGTCATCGCCACCGAGGCGAAGCCGTGCGTCGCCAGGAAATCAAGCAAGGCGCCGAAAGCATCGCGCGAGCCCCCCGCGCCGTGGCTGAAGACCAGCAGCGGCCACCCCTCTTCGGGCGGCTTGGCCCCAGGCGCCGGCGTGGGCACTCGCACGCGCAGTTCCAGTTGCTTGTTCCGCGCCGTATCGGCGATCTCAAAATCGCGCCGATTCACCGTCAGAACGCCCGCGGGCAGCACAAAGCGCTCCGCGTCGTGCGCCCCCGCCTTCAACGCCGCGCCACCGGCCGCCGGCGGCTCGGCAAAGACCGTCCCGCAGAAGAGCGAGAGCAGACAGACGCACCCCGCCGCCAGCCGCGCGTGAACACCCTCTCCACGGCGCATGTTCATGTTCGCATCATCCCTTCGCATGCCAGAGCATAACGCGCCGCCCCTGGCCGCATTGCCCAAGAAACGTTCGATGCGCATCAGGCGCGGCTCGTGACCGCCAACCACACACCGATGCCCAGAAACATGCACGCCGCACCCATCGTCAGCAGCGTTCCATGCTTCTCGCGCCTCAGGCAAGACTCGGCCGGGTTCTGCGGGTTGTAGTACACCGTCACCCGCGAACCCACCGGGTATTCTGCCAACCAGCGCTCGGCGTGCTCACGCAAACTCGTGCTCACCACGCCGCCCGGCGCGATGACGTCGCCCCGGTGCTTCACGCCGCCAACCGGGTACTCGTACACGATGTGCGCCGCGAACACGCCCGCCGAGTGCGACTCGGGGCTTTGAAAACTCGACCCACTCCCGTGACGGCGCACCCGCCCTTCCTGAATCACGCCCTGAGCCGCGAGCCAGTGCCGCGTCGCGGCCACCTTCATGTGAAGCCGAATGTCGTAGACCACCGCGCCCACACCGGCCCCGATGGCCACGAAACCCGCCAGCGCCTGCGGGTGCTTGAGCAACGCCTCGATCACGGTCCCTGCATCCATGGGCACTGCCTCCCGCCGCGGGCGCCATGCCGCGCTCACCTGCGCCATCGGCTCAGAAGAGCGGCACCTTTGACGCGGCCGCCCCCACACGCCGTGATAGGGGCACCGTGGACCGCGCCACCCGTCCACGCTTCGCCCTCACCCACCTCCACCCACATCCAGCACCGCTCCACCCGCCCGCCGCACCGGCGGCCGTACCGTGCCCCTCAACCCTCTCGACACGGCTTATCGGTCTGAGCATGACGCGTTTCTGTCGAGAACGCCGGGTATCGCACGCGGGCAACGCTCTACCCTTCCAGGCAACGATCTGCCGCGCGGCGTTCGCGTCGGCAGGTTTTTCGCTTCTGAGGAGAAGAGAGATGAGATCTGTGTGCATTGGCGTGGTCGCCGCGCTCGTGGGCGGCGCTCACGCGTCGATCATCAACGGCGGGTTTGAGAACCCCAACCTCGGCTTTCGTTCCGTGCTGCCGGGGCAGACCTACGGCAACTGGACCAACGCCGGCCCGGGAGACATCGAGTTCGTGCAGGCGGTTTCAAACCCCAACCTGAACAACCTCCAGTTCTCAGCCTATGAAGGTCAATACTGGATCGACCTGTGCGGCGTCGGCGCACCCAGCGCGATCTACCAGGATCTCACCGGCCTCACCCCGGGTCAGCGCTACAGCGTCGAGTTCGCCTTCAGCGCCAATGTCTGGGGCCCCAACTTCAACTTCTCGATGGATGTTCTCTGGAACAACGCGGTCGTCGGCAACTTCCAGGTTGTCCGCGGCGGCTCCAACGGCCTTCTCATGAACTGGGAACTCAAGAACGTTGAAGTCGTTGCCCAACCCGGCAACAACCGGCTCATGTTCAAGGCCCTCACCGCCACCTCGGCGCGCGGCCCGGCCATCGACGCGGTCTCGATCTCGCTCATCCCCTCGCCCGGCTCTCTGGCGATGCTGGCGATGGGCGCAGCGCCCGCGCTCCGTCGCCGCCGCTGATCACCCCGCCCGCTTGCGCTTCGCTCAACCCCCAAGCCCCCGCGGCCGCACGCCGGTCCAAGGGGCTTTTTCATGCGCACGGGCGTTGCCTCAGATACGCTTGAGTCCGCGGCGGGCCTCCGTCGCCGGCCAGGAACCGCACGCATGACCTTCGACTCCTGGGCCCTGGCGATCATCCTTGTCGCCACGCTGGGCCTCTTTATCTGGGGACGCTTCAAGCCAGAGGTGGTGGCACTGGGCGCGCTGCTGCTGTGCGCGCTGCTGGGCATCATCACCCCCGAGGCGACGTTCGTGGGTTTCGGCCACCCGGCGGTGATCACGGTGGGCGCGGTGCTGGTGCTCAGCCAGGCCCTGGCCGCGGCGGGGCTTGTCGAACTGGCCACCCGTCCCCTCGGCCGGCTCACCCGCTACCCGCTCGTGCTGCTGGGAAGCATGACGCTGATGGTCGCCGTGCTCTCGGGCTTCATCAACAACGTGGGCGCCCTGGCGCTCATGATGCCCATCGCCATCGGCCTGGCCCGCCACAGCGGCAAACCACCCTCCATGTTCCTCATGCCGCTGGCCTTCGGCTCTCTGCTGGGCGGCATGACCACCCTCATCGGCACCCCGCCCAACATGATCGTGTCGAGTTTCAGGCTTGAAGCCGGGGGCCAGCCCTTCGGGCTCTTCTCGTTCACACCCGTGGGCGTGTGCGTCGCGGCGGCCGGCATCATCACCATCATGCTGGCGTGGCGGCTCATCCCGCGCCGTGAGTCGCAGGTCAGCAGCGAAGACCTCGTGAAAGTCGGCCCCTACCTCACCGAGGCCGTCGTCTCCGAGAAGAGCCCCGCCATCGGCCAGACCCTGCGCGAACTCAAACCCCAGGACGTGCAGGTGCTGGCCATCATCCGCGGCGAACGACGCATCAGCGCCCCTTCGGCCTTCCTTCATATCCGCGGGGGCGACCTGCTCGTCATGATGGGCGAGAGCGAGGCCATCGAGAAGTTCACCACCGCCATGGGCCTGGTCATGGAAGTGCAGGAAGAAGACCTCAAGGCCGAACTGCTCGAGAGCGAAGAGATCGGCCTGGCCGAGGCCGTGCTCATGCCTCACTCCATCCTTGTGGGCAAAACCGCCATCGACACGCGCCTGCGCGACCGCCACGGCATGAACCTGCTGGGAATCGCCCGCGAGGGCGCACGCATCGGCACGCGCCTGGCCAACACGCGCTTCCGCCCCGGCGACGTGCTGCTCGTGCAGGGCAACCGCGCCGACATCTACGCCGAACTGGCCGACCTTGGCTGCCTGCCCCTCGCCGAGCGCGCCATCGGCCTGGCGCAAACCAAGCGCCGCTGGCAGGCCCTGGCGATCTTCCTGGGCGCCATCGCCCTGGTCGCGGGAGGCTGGCTCAGCGCCTCCGTCTCGTTCACCCTCGCCGCCCTCCTCATGGTCGTCACCAACGTCATCTCCCTGCGCCGCGCCTACGCGGCCATCGACTGGCCGGTGCTCTTCCTCCTCGCGGCCATGCTCCCCGTGGGCCTGGCCATCGAATCGACCGGCCTGGCCCAACTCATCGCGCAGGGCACGATGTCCCTCTCAACCATCGTGCCGCTGTGGGGAATGCTGGCCATCGTCATGATCGTCACCATGTTCCTCTCCGACATCGTCAACAACGCCGCCGCGGCGGTGATGATGTGCCCCATCGCCATCGGCATCGCGTCGGGCCTGAACGCCTCGCCCGATCCCTTCCTGCTCGCCGTGGCCATCGGCGCGTCGTGCGCCTTCCTCACGCCCATCGGCCACCAGTCGAACCTGCTGGTGATGGGCCCCGGTGGTTACCGCTTCGGCGACTACTGGCGACTGGGCATCGTGCTCGAGGCCGTGATCGTTGCGGTGTCTGTCCCCGCGCTCCTCTTCTTCTGGCCCCCGGTATGATCCCGGCAGAACCATGACCACGCCCCTCCCCGAACCCGCGGCGGGCGAATCGGCCATCACCCGGTGGTTGCCCGACTCGGCGCGCGCCGTGACCGACTACCGGCTCATCGATCTTCAGGGCTCCACCATCACGGTCGGCTCGTTCGTGGCCTTCCTCGTGGTGCTCATCATCGGCCTGTGGGTCTCCAAGATCATCAGCAGGCTGCTGGTGCGGCTGATCGCCTCGAAACTCAGGATGCACCCCGGCGCCGCCGTCGCAACGCGGTCGCTGATCTTCTACGCGCTGGCCGCCATCGTTTTCCTGCTGGCGCTCAAGGCCGTCGATGTCCCGCTGAGCATCTTCGCCGTGGCGGGCGGGGCCATCGCCATCGGCGTGGGCTTCGGCAGCCAGAACATCCTCAACAACTTCATCTCCGGCCTCATCCTGCTCATCGAGCGCCCCGTGCGCGTGGGCGACATCGTCCACCTCGAAGGCCCCTACGCCGTCAACGGCGTGGTGCGCGAGATCGGCGGCCGCAGCACCCGCATCGTCACCGGCGAAAACGTCGAGATCGTTGTGCCAAACAGCACGCTCCTGCAGCAGAACGTCGTGAACTGGACCCTCAGCGACGACGAAATCCGAACCTGCATCACCGTGCGCATCGCCTACGGCTCGCCCGTTCAGGAGGCCCGCGACATCCTGCTCGAAGCGGCCAAAGACCACGGCCTGGTCCTCAAGTCGCCCCAGCCCGTCGTGCTCCTCGACGACCTGGCCGAAGACGCGATCATCCTCCGCCTTTTCTTCTGGATGCACGTGCGACGCCCCTTCGAGCGCCGCACCGTCGAGAGCGACCTGCGCTTCAAGATCGAAAAAACCTTCCGCCAGCGCGCCATCGTCTTCGCCTTCCCGCAGCGCGATGTTCACCTCTCCGCAGACGCCCCGATCCCCGTCACCCTGAGCCCGCCGCCCCCCGCACCGACACACCCGTGAACGGCTGACCGCCCCCCCCCCACGCCAACGACAACCGCACGTACCCTCACCGGTCGTGCAGGCACCCTCTCAACCCGACCCAAGACCACGCCAAGACCCCTTCTGGCGCTTCGCACGCTCGCTGCTGCGCTACCGCGGCCTCACCGCGGGCGCATTCACCTTTGTCCTTCTCTCGGGCTTCTCCCTCTCCGTCGGCCTGCTCGGCGCCATCCCCGTGATGGAGGCCATCCTCGGCAGCCGCCAGCACCTGGGCACCCTCGCGCTGCGGCTCAACGACTGGTTCTCAAACACGCTCCCTGCCTTCCTTCCGCTGCGCGTGCCCCAGGGCCTCATCGACACCCTCCCAACCGACCCATTCCTCTCGCTCGCATGCATCATGGGCGCCCTCGTGCTGCTCACCCTCGTGGGCTCGCTGTGCAACTACTGCCACGCCTACCTCTCCATCTCCGTTGTCAACCGCGCCGTGACCGACCTGCGCCGGCGCGCCTTCCACGCCGTCATCCGCGCGCCCCTCTGGGCCGTCGCCGCGCGCGGCACCTCAGACCCCGTCAGCCGGATCGTCAACGACACCACCCAACTCGCCTCCGGCCTCACCGTGCTCATGAGCAAGGCCGTGCTCCAGGTCGTCAAAGGCATCGCCGCCCTCTGCGTCGCCCTCTTCATGGATTGGCGCGTCACCATCGCCGCGCTCACCGTCGCCCCGCTGCTCTACACCATCATCCGCAAACTCGGCAAACGCATCAAGCGCGCCGCCAACGCCGCCCTGGCCAGCCAGGCAGACCTCTACGGCGCGGCGACACAGACCGTGCAGGCCCTGCGCGTGGTAAAGGTCTACAACGGCGAACAGATCGAGGCCGGCCGCTTCCACCGCACCAACAAGCGCATGCTCGCCGAACTCAACCGCGTGCGTGCCGCGCGGGCCCTGGCGAGCCCACTCACCGAGGCCCTCTCGGTGCTGCTCCTCTGCGGGCTCATCCTTGTCGCGGGGCGCGCGATCTTCGACAACCTCATCGACCCGGGCCGCTTCATCCTGGCCCTGGGCGCACTGGCCGTGGCCGGCGCTTCGCTCAAGCCCCTCACCGGCATCATCAACGACATCCAGACCACCCAGCCGGCCGCCGCGCGACTCGCCGAACTCATCGACACCCCGCAGGAGCCCGGCCACAGCAGACACCTGCCACGCCTCGCACGCCACGCCCGCGACATCGTCCTCGATGACGTCTGCGTGACCTATCCCGGCGGCGCACGCCCCGCGCTGCGCGGCGTCTCGCTGCGCATCCCCCACGGCGCGCGCGTGGCTCTCGTGGGCCCCAACGGCTCGGGCAAAACCACCATCCTGGGCCTCATCGCCCGCCTCTACGACCCCGACTCGGGCCGCGTGCTCATCGACGGCACAGACATCACGGCCATCTCGGTGCGGTCGCTCCGCGCCCAGATCGGCATGGTGACGCAGGAAACCACCATCCTGCGGGGCACCGTGCGCCACAACATCACCTTCGGCGCCGCCGACGACGAGCAGCGCATGATCGCCGCCGCCAGGGCCGCACGCGCCCACGAGTTCATCTCCGCCCTGCCTCGCGCGTACGAAACCCTCATCGGCGACGGCGCCGAGGCGGCGGGCCTCTCCGGCGGGCAGCGCCAGCGCATCGCCATCGCCCGCGCGATCATGCGCGACCCGGCCATTCTTGTGCTCGACGAAGCCACCAGCATGATCGACGCCGAGAGCGAGGGACGCATCGCCGAAGCCCTCGCCGAACTCTTCAAGGGCCGAACCAGCCTCATCGTGGCCCACCGCCCCGCCACCATCCGCGCCTGCGACCTCATCGTCGTCATGAACGAGGGCGCTGTCGAAGCAACCGGCACGCACGACTCGCTCATGCAGCACTCCCCCACCTACCGCGCCCTCTTCCACAACCCCGCGGCCTGACCCGCCCCCGCATCCACACATCCACCCCTCCCACGCACCCACACCACCATGCACGACCAATCCGCACAAGGCAACGACTTCTTCAAGTGCGACTTCTGCCTTGCTTCATGGGCCGACGACCGGCCGATGGTCGAGGGCCACAGGGGCAGCCTCATCTGCGCCCACTGCCTCACCGCCGCCTACTCCCTCGTGGTGCTCCACAAGAAGGGCCTGCTCGTGGCGCCCCACATCACCTGCACCCTGTGCCTCACCCACCACGACACCCCGCACTACGCCCACGCCGGCACGGCCGACGCCCCCGGCGGGGCCGTCGCCTGCGAGCGCTGCATCAAACAGTCCGCCGCGATCCTCGCCAAAGACCCCGAATCAGGGTGGTCCAAGCCCGTCACGCCGGCCCTCTGACATCCCGCCCGCGTCGCTTCGCGGTTTCTTGCAATCTTCATCCCGCGTCCGCCATGCCGTGCCCGCCGCCGCCGATGCCGCGAATGCCGGGGCGCGCGAAGACTTGTTGGCAGACCGCCCACCCCTTCATGCATCGCGGCCCCGCCCGGGTCGATACCTTGGTGTGTCTCAGAGCGCAACGATCCCCCGTATGAGCGATACACGCCCACTCCCCTCTGCATCGACGTGCGGCGGCTCAGGCGCGTTCACCGAACTGCGCGACCTCTGGAGCGCATCACGCGTCGCCATGCGGCGCGTGCCCCGCGATGTCGAAGTCACGGTGCGAATCTGCCGCGAAGCCGGCAACCAGATCGCCTCGCTCATGGGCCGCCCCCTCGACGGGTGCCACGCGATGGAGATCGGCCCCGGGCAATGGCAGGGTCAGGCCCGTTACTTCGCCACCATGTGCCGCGTCACCGGGATCGACCTCGACGTGATGCCCACGGGGTTCGACCTCGCAGGATACTGGCGTATGTGGCGCGACAACGGCTCGCGCCGTCTTGCGAAGACCCTCGGCCGCAAACTCCTGGGCATCGACCGCGCCATCATCCGCGAATACACACGCCAGATCGGCCCGCCCCGATTCCCCATCACGCTCAGCCGCGCCGACGCCACACGCACCAACTTCCCCGACGGCCACTTCGACTTCGTCTACTCCTTCAACGTCATGGAGCACATCCCCGATCCCGCCGCGGTCTTCCGCGAGTGCATCCGGGTTGTCAAGCCCGGCGGCGTGGTTCACCACGACCTTCACCTCTACACCTGCGACAGCGGCAACCACGACCCCCGTGTCGTCTCCGGCGAACGCGAGGGCCTTCCATACTGGCCGCACCTGCGCCCCGCGCACGCGCCCCTCGTTCGCTACGGCGGCTATGTCAATAAACTCCCGCTGGCCCGCTGGCGAGAGATCATCCACGAGAACTTCCCCGGCGCTATCCTCAGCGCACGCACGGACGAACACTTGACAGACGAAGCCGCTCGCCTCCACGCCGCCGGCGAACTCGCGGACTATTCCTCCGAAGACCTCCTCACACGCAACATCTTCTTCTCCTGGCGCAAACCCTGATCTCCACACGCCCCTCGCGATGAACATCCTTCACTACCTCCCATCCATGCGCCTCGTCCGCGGCGGCCCGGTGCGCGCCGTCATCGACCTCACCGCCCGCCTCAGCGCCGCGGGCGACCGCGTCACCATCCTCACCTGCGAACGCGGCGATGCCCCCGCCGCCTGGACCGGCGAAGACCACGCCCGCCCTCACGTCATCGAGATCCCCCAGCCCGACATCACCAACGGCCCCATCCACCGCCGGCACGCCGCCGTGATGCGCCGCGAAACCGCCGCGGCAGATATCGTCCACGTCCACGGCGTCTGGAACTACTCCAACGTGCAGATGGCCAACCTCGCGCGAGCCGCCGGCAAGCCCTACGTCGTCAGCCTGCGGGGAATGCTCGACGACTGGTCGATGGAGCAGAAAGCCCTCAAAAAACGCCTCTTCCACGCCCTCGTCTACAAAGCCTTCCTCGAACGCGCCCGCGCCGTGCACTGCACCGCACAGGCCGAACTCGACCAGAGCCGCAAGTGGTTCCCCAGAGGCCGAGGCGTCGTCATCGCCAACCTCCTCGACCTCACTCCCTTCCGCTCGCCCCCGGGGCCAGACCTCGCCCGAGAGAAATACCCCGTCCTTACGCGCGGCCGCCCCAACATCCTCTTCCTCTCACGCCTTCATTACAAGAAGGGCGTCGAAGTGCTCATCCAGGCCGCCGCCAGGCTGCGCGACCGAGGCACGCCCTGCACCTTCATCTTCGCCGGCACCGGCGACCCCGATTACTCCGCCCGAATGCAGGAACTCGTCGGTGAACTCGAACTCGACGACCTCGTGCAGTTCGTCGGCCACGTCGGCGGCTCGCTCAAAATCAGCCTCTACCAGGCCGCCGACATCTTCGCACTCCCCACCAGCCAGGAAAACTTCGGCTTTGTCTTCCCCGAGGCCCTCGCCAGCGGAACACCCATCATCACCACCAAGGGCGTTGATATCTGGGGCGAACTGCTCGAAGGCGGCGCGGCCTCGATCATCGACCGCACTCCCGAGGCATTCGCCTCCGAGATCGCCGCCCTCATCACCGATCCGGCCCGCCTCGACGCCATGCGCGCCGCCTCGCGCCCCTTCGTCTTCCGCACCTACGACGAGGCCACCCTGCTCAGCGAGTATCAGCGGATGTACCGCGACGCCCTCCCCGGCGCCCGCTGATCCACCCCGGCCGCCCCGCCCCCGGGCAACTCACCCCCGGGCCCGAAACCCGTTCCCTGTCAATACCAACAAACCAGCCACGCCCCGCCGGCGCCCCGGGGGGTTTACAGTCACCACGCGCCCACGATTTCACGCCTCGATTCGCCTCACCCGCCTTGCCTGCAACCCCCATGCCCACCGGCCACCCTCATCGCTCCACCCTCGCACACGCCCCCGCGGCCAGGCTCATCGCGCTCGCGCTCCTCTCGCTGGCCCCCGGCGCGTGCCGCTCGGTCTACAACCCGTTCACCGAGGCGGATGAAGACCGCGCCCGCACCATCGCCCTTTCTCGTCTGCGCGAACTGCGCGCCGGTTCGCTCGACGAGTACCGCCGCGAAGGCCCACCCCAGACCCCCGAAGAACAGACCCGCGCCGTGATGTCCCGCTTCGCCGGGCTCGAAGCCGTCGAACTCACCCTTGAAGAGTGCCGCGCCAGCACCCTCGAGCGCAACCTCAACCTCAAGGTCGCGCTCATCGACCCCGCCATCGCCCGCGAGCGCGCCGGGGCCGAAGAAGCCAAGTTCGAGTCCACCTTCTTTACCCGCGCCGCGTGGCAGAACTTCGACTCGCCCACCGCCTCCAACCTCGATTCGGCCCAGTCCGAGCGCCGCCTGATCACCCCCGGGGTGCGCATCCCCATGCGCACCGGCGGCAACGTCACCGTCTCCCTTCCTGTCAGCAAAGCCGAGACCGACAACCAGTTCTCCACACTCAACCCCGCCTACAACAGCGACCTGCAGTTCTCCATCTCGCACGAACTGCTCCGAAACGCCGGCCGGCGCGTCAACACCGCCTCGATCCGCATCGCGCAGTACAGCCAGCAGGTCTCCGAGGCCCAGACCAAACTCGAGATCATCCGTCAACTCGCCGCCGTCGACCGCGCCTACTGGCGGCTCTACCAGGCTCGCGCCGAACTCGATGTCCGCCAGCAGCAGTACGAACTGGCCGTGGCTCAACTCGATCGCGCCCGCCGCCGCGTCGACGCCGGCTCGGCCCCCGAGATCGAGGTCATCCGCGCCCAGGCCGGTGTCGCCGACCGTCTCGAAACCATCATCGCCGTGCAGAACGCCCTCCGGCTTCAGCAGCGCGAACTCAAACGCATCATCAACATGCCCGGGCTCGATGTCGATTCCCCGGTCATGCTCACCCCAACCTCCCTCCCCGACCCCGTCGAGTATGTCATCGACCACGCCCAGACCTGCCAGGCCGCGCTGACCAACCGCATGGAACTGCTGGAACTCGAACTGCGCCTCGCCGCCGACGCCGCCTCGATCGATGTCGCCCGCAGCCAGTCCCTGCCCCTCTTCACCGTCGACTACACCTACCGCATCAACGGCCTCGGCCGCAGCATGCAGGACTCCTTCCACACGCTGCAACGCAACAACTTCGCCGACTGGGAGGCCGGGCTGAACTTCGAGATCCCCCTGGGCAACGAGGCCGCTCGCTCACGACTGCGCGAAACCATCCTCACGCGCATCCAGCGGCTGGCCACCAAAGAAGCCCGCGAACAGGCCATCCGACTCGAAGTTCTCAACGCCGCCGACACCATCGACGGCACCTGGCAGCGAATCCTCGCCGCACGCCAGAGCGTCATCCTCAACACCCGCGCCCTGCAGGCCGAGCAGCGACAGTTCGATGTCGGCCAGTGCACCTCCAACGACGTGCTCGACGCCGCCACCCGTCTGGCCGACGCGCAGTCCGCCGAGATCCGCGCCCTCACCGACCACCAGATCGCCCAGATCGACCTCGCTTTCGCCACCGGCACCCTCCTGGGCGCCGGCAAAGTCGATTGGGAGCCCCTCCCCCGCCCCGGCACCGGCTCGCGCGACACCGACCCCGCCGAATCCCTCCCCCCTTCTCTGCTCGATGATGCCCACCTCCACCCGCCGCGGGCGGTACCATCCCCCGTCCCTCTCACCCCTTAAGGCGGCGCGGCAAGGATGCTGCTCGAAACACTTTTCCCAAGCCTGTTCGCGCGCCGCGTGCTGCTCCTCGCGGCCGGCCTCTCCTTCGCCGCGCTCCCGCTGGCCCTGCAACTCACGCGCCTCACCGGCCCCAAGCACGATGAACTCCTCGCGCAGGCCGAGCAACGCCTCGTCCGCCGCCAATGGACCCCCACCGTGCGTGGCCGCGTGCTCGACCGGCACGCCCGCGTCCTCGCGCAAGACCGCCCCAGTTACGACATCGTCGTGGCCTTCCCCGTCATCACCGGCGAATGGGCCCGAAGCCAGGCCGGCATAGCCGCCCGCCGCGCCGCGGGCGCCGGCGGCTGGGCCAACATGTCACCGGCCGACCGCGACGACCTCACCGAGCGCTTCCTGCCTGTCTACCAGGCCCACCTCGAACGCGGCTGGGACCGACTCGCCTCGCTCGTGGGCGTGCCGCGGGCGCACCTCGACGCCCAGCGCGACGCCGTCTACGCCGCCGTGACCTCGCGACACGCCGCGCTGGTGGCTCGCCGCGTTGAATCAGCGATCGAAGAAGCCAACGCCCGCGGCCAGGCATTGACAGACGCCGCACGCCGCGCCATCGAACGGCGCGCCTCCCAGCCCATCGCCGAGATGCGCGCCAGCCACACGCTGCTCACGCGCGTCGACGACGACATCGGCTTTCAGTGCGCCGCGCTCGCCGGCGACGAAACCCTGCCCGACGCCACGCTGCTCGCCGATGATTCGCTCGCCTCGGCCCTCGTCGCCGTGCCCCTGGTGCCCGGGATGGATGTCATCGACAGCGGAGAACGCGACTACCCCTACGAATCTCTCTCCATCTCGGTCGATCGTTCCGCGTTCCCCTCGCCTCTCGCCTCCCGCACGCCCCTGAGCGTGTGGGTCGAAGGCGTCGCATGCCACATCCTCGGCCACCTGCGCGACCGTGTCGCCGGCGACTGGGCCGGCGTGCCCGGTGATGCCTCCCGCCGTCGCGCCTTCCTCGACGCCAACCCTGCCGCCGCGCGCGATGCCTTCACCGCCGACGGCGAAGACCGCGGCGCCTACCGCGAGGGCGACCGCATCGGCGATGCGGGCCTCGAAGCCATGCAGGAGCACACCCTGCGCGGGCTGCGCGGCGTGAAAACCACGCGCCTCGACACCCGCACCGCCGACATCCTCCCCGCGCAGCCGGGGCAAGATGTCACACTCACGCTCGACCTCCTCCTGCAGGCCCGCATCCAAGCACTCATGAGCCCCGAACTGGGCCTGGCCACCGTGCAGCCCTGGCAGGGAGACGAGCGCCAACGCCCCACCGGCACACCACTCTACGGCGCGGCCGTGGTGCTCGATGTCGACACCGCCGAGATCATCGCCATGGTCTCCACCCCCACCTACACGCGCCGCCAACTCCGCGAAGATCCGCGCAGCGTCTTCGGCGACGAGGTCGCCACCGCGCACATCAACCGCGCCATCGCCAAGCCCTACCCGCCCGGCTCGGTGGTGAAAGCCGCCGTGCTCGCCGGCGCTGTCACCAACGGCAACTACAACCCCGACCACCGCATCCACTGCGGCGGGCACCTGCTGCCCAACCGGCCGGACATGTACCGCTGCCTCATCTACAAACGCTACTCAACCACACACTCTATCGTCCTCGGGCGAGACCTCGACGGCACCGACGCCGTGATGGTCTCGTGCAACGTCTTCTTCTTCACCCTCGGCCGGCGCATGGGTGTCGAGGGCCTCGTTCCTTTCTACCGCTCCATGGGCATCGGAGAACCCTTCGGTCTGGGCGTCGGCCCCGAGTTCCGCGGCCAACTCGGCGCTCGCGCCGACAGTTCCGACCTCGCGCTGCCCGACGCCATCCAGATGGCCATCGGCCAGGGCCCCATCGCCTGGACCCCGCTGCACGCCGCGGATGTCTTCGCCACCATCGCCCGAGGCGGCGTGCGCCGCCCTCCGGTCATCATCCGCGCTTCCATGCGCGATGATCCCTCAGACCTCGCGTGGAACAGCAGGGGCGTGGCACAAGCCATGGAGGGCCTGCGCCTCGCCGTGAACGGCGAGCGCGGCACCGGCCGCACCCTCACCATCAATCAACGCCAAGAGCCCATCTTCAACGCGCCGGGCGTCAACGTGTGGGGAAAGACCGGCACCGCCGAAGCCCCGCCCATCATGGGCCCAGACCCCGACGGCCCAGACGGCCCCCTCAAACCGTCCGTGCTCGAAGAGGGCGACCACTCCTGGTTCGTCATCCTGGCTGGGCGCGACAGGCCCCGCTACGCCATCTCCGTCGTCATCGACTACGGCGGCAGCGGCGGCAAGGTCAGCGGCCCCATCGCCAACCAGATCATCCACGCCCTCATCGCCGAGGGATACTTGTAATGTCTCACCCGCACACCCGCGGCACGCACGCCGCCCCGCACGCCCGCTGATCAACCGCCCACGATGCCCTACGCGGCCAGTTCATCCCGTCGCCCGGGGGTTGTCAGCGCCATCATCCACGGCGCGTTGTCGCTCTCGCGCGCGTGGCCCGCGCTGCCCACGGTCGTCGCGTCGCTGGCCCTCTCGCTGCTGAGCATCTACCTCATCGATGTCGCTTCCACGCGCGACCCCTACGACGGCGTGCGGCCCCTCTCTGCCCCGGCTGTGCGCCAGGCTCTCTATCTCCTCATCGCCATCGCCGCCTCGGTGCTGGCGATCGCCCCCCCCTACCGCCGCCTGGGCACGCTCTCCTGGACACTGCTGGGAATCTCGGTGCTCTTCCTGATCTTCCTGCTCATCCCCGGCGTGCCCGCCTCCATCGTGCGCCCCCGCAACGGCGCGCGGTCATGGATCGACCTCGGCGTCGCCGACTTTCAGCCCAGCGAAATCGCCAAAATCGCCTACGTCCTCGTGCTGGCGTGGTACCTGCGCTTCCGCAGAAACCACCGCACCCTCTCGGGTCTGCTGCCCCCGGCCATCATCACGTTCATCCCCGTGGGCCTCATCCTGCTCCAGCCCGACCTGGGCACGGCGGCACTCTTCATCCCCGCGCTCTTCGCGGTGCTCGTCGCCGCGGGCGCCAAACTCCGTCACCTCTTCATGATCGTGCTCATCGCCACGCTCGCCGCGCCGGCCGTCTACCCCATCCTCAAGCCGCACCAGAAGCAGCGCATCGTGGGCCTGCTCCTGCAGATCCGCGGCGACACCAGCGCCGACCAGGACATCAACATGCAGAGCGTCACCAGCCAGCGGCTGGTCGGCGCGGGCGGACGCACCGGCGTAGGCGACGCCCACAGCCGCATGCTCCTGCACTACAACGCACTCCCCGAGCGACGCACCGACATGATCTTCGCCGTGGTGTGCAACCGCTTCGGTTGGCTGGGCGGGCTCGCCGTCATCGGCCTCTACGGCCTGTGGGCGCTGGGCGCCATCGCCACCGCCGCGGCCTGCCGCGAGCCCTTCGGGCGGCTCGCCTGCATCGGCCTGCTGGGCTTCATCGGCGTGCAGGTCTTCATCAACATCGGCATGAACATCGGCGTGGTGCCCATCGTCGGCATCACCCTGCCCTACATGAGTTTCGGCGGGTCGAGCATGCTCACCGTGTGGATCATGACCGGGCTCGTCGTCAACATCGCGTGGCGCCGCCCGCGCGTCACGCTCCGCAAACCTTTCGTCTTTGAAGACGACTGACCCGCCACACAGGTCAAGAATCACCCGTGACCACCCCCACCCCTCCCGCCGAGTTTCTCTCCGACTGCGCCGCCTTCGGCCTTGAGTTCGAGCCCGGCGAGGTCGAACGCCTCGCCCGTTACCTCGGCCTGCTGCTCGAAACCAACCAGACGATGAACCTCACCGCCGTGCGCGACGAGGCCGCCGCGTGGAAGCGCCACATCTTCGATTCCCTCACGCTCATCCCGTTCCTCGCCGACCTGCCCGAAGGCTCGCGCGTCATCGACGTGGGCTCGGGCGGCGGTCTGCCCGGCGTGCCCCTGGCCATCGCCCTGCCCGCGCTGCGCTTCACACTGCTCGAAGCCACGGGCAAAAAAGCCGATTTTCTGCGCACCGTCGCACGCACACTCCCGCTGGCCAACGTGCAGGTCGTCAGCGACCGCGCCGAAACACTCGCACACGACCGCGGCGCACGCCTCGGGCATGGCCGCTCGCTGGGCCACCGCGAAGCCTACGACGCCGTCGTCTCGCGCGCTGTCGCTCGCCTGCCAACCCTGCTCGAACTCACCGTCCCCTTCGCCAAAGCCCCGGGCCCGGCCACGCCCGCCGGCACCGTGCTGCTCATCAAAGGCGAACGCGCGGCCGAAGAACTCGCCGAGGCCGCCGGCGCTCTTCATCTCCTCAAAGCCGTTCACGTCAACACGGTTGAAACGCCCACCGGGCGCGTGCTGGTCATCGAAAAGGGCGCGGCCACACCCCGAATCTACCCCCGCGCCAACGGCGAGCCCAAGCGCGTGCCGCTGGGGTGCCCATCAAAGCCCGGACCGTGACACCTTTCAGCGGGCGATGGTCCACGCCAGCGTTGACTCTGTCGAAAGCGGGGCGAGTTCATCCTCGCTTGTCGGCGCGAACGCCAGGAACCACGCCGCGGCGCTGACATCAAGCCCGCGCCGAAGCAGAACAGGGTCTTCGCCGGGCAGTACGCCGGCGATGATCTCGCGGGGCATCATCGTGTCGAGCAACGCACGCGCCCCTCTTTGAATGCACGGCCACGCGCCCGACACGCACGCCACCGAAGCGGCGTGTTCGCCGCCGAACACAAAGTTCGTCGCGGCCTCGTCGCGCTCGCCGGGGTCGCGCTGCATGAGTGCCTCGCCGACGATGTCCACATCCCCGGCGACCCGGTCACCGATACACCCCATCGCCATCACGGAATGGTGCTTGAGCGGCACGCGGCGCGGCATTGTGCCGTCTGCCAGCCGCTGACGCCATGTCGCGTCGGCCCATCGACCCCTCTGTCGCAGTGATTCGTGAACGATGATGCGTGACCACGACACCAGTTGGCCGCGCGCGTTCACGTCGAGCGCGCTCATCGCTGGCTGGCCCGGTGGTGTGGCGGCGACGCAGAGCGCGCCGATGGCGGCGAATGGCAACATCTGTCTCTCTCTCCGGCAAGATCTCTCTCTGAGGCCGTTGGAACACCCGTGCCCAACGCCGTACCCCGCCCCAGCCCCGCCTGCATATGCCGACGCATGCGCTCACCATGCGTCATAGGCGATCTGGTCGGCTGAACTATAGAGAGCGACGCACACCCTCGCGCAAGGATCGCGCGAAGGAACGCGTTGATTCGGATGAAACTCCAGCCTCTCTCGCAGGTTTCGGACCTTGGCCGCCTCTGGGCAGCCCCATGGCCGCCCCGACGGGCCGCCGGGCGAAGGGGGGCACACCCCTCATCGCCGGCACGCCGCGCTCTTCTTCGCGGACGCGCCCCCTCGCGGGCTGTGGATGGGTTCAGTGCTGGTCGTTGGTGTCCACACCCGGGATGAGCGCCACGACAGCGCGCAGGGTGAGGAGCCAGAACCAGAACTCCTTGGTTTCCTCCCAGAGCGCGCGGAGTGCGCTCTGGGTGGGGTTGGTGATGGTCATGACTGTTCTCCTTTATCGGTGCCGCGCCCGAAGGCCGTCCCACGGGCGCGGGTGTCTTGTCTTGTGTCTTGATCTCTCGCCTGCCTGTCACTCCACGCCGCCGGCACATCGGTTCAAGAACCAACGCGCAGCGCCGTGATCCAACTTCTGCTGCACAACCGTCAGGGCCGGGCCGCCAACATCCGGGGTGAAACCCGCCCTCTTCGCGTGAGCGCTGCCCGCGGAACCGATCGCGACCGATGTCTTGTCTGTCGCGCGGCGTCGCGTGTCTTGTGGCAGCGTGTCTTGTCTCTCGCAGGGCCGGCCGGTCTCCTATTCCTTCCGGCCCTGGTGAGGAGGGCGGCCCCTGAGTATCGGGGCTGCCTGGGTGGTTGTGTGTGCGGCGATCTCTCTCTGCCGCGCGTCTGCTCCTTTCCGTTTCTCAAAGGTGGTGAATGATCTCCAAAGTCGCGGGCGGAAAAGGAGGGGAGTTGCTCTCGCAACCGCCCCCCGTTCGAAAGGCGCCCGGCGCGAGGAACGCCGGGCATCGTGCCGCATGAGTGCCGCCGAAGGCTGCTGTTGCCGTGGGTCTGGAACGAACCAACCGGCGGTTCAGGCGTGGGTCTGCACGAGTGGCTCCTTGTGATGTGCGGTCTGACAGCGGCACGCGGACCCACGCGTGAGGCGCTGCGTTGCCCACCGATCGCGGCCAGTCGTGGCCGGCCCGGGCGACGCGCCCGGCGGGTGGGTGTGAATGTCTTGTCTGAACGTGCTCAGCCGCGCTCTGCGGGGTAGCTCCCGGGGGTGCACACCCCCAGCGCTGATTCCCGCTGCGACCGAATCGAAACACAGGGCGACGTTGCCGCGCCGCGAAGGCGCAGCGTCGCGTGGGGATAGAACGCTTGCAACGCGTTGACGGAGCGGAAGCGATTGTCGACCCGAGACTGCCGCGGCCTGGTTGTTGAGGGGACAGGCGAGAGATCCGCCAAAGCGGACAAACAGCACCCCGTTGAACGGGGCCGCGCTGCGGCTTTGGTTGTTGATGGATCCCGGTGACATGACAGACTCCTTGGTCTGTCTTGTCGCTCTCTTCCTGGGAGCCCACTATACATCAGGCTTTGCCGATCTGCAAGGTCTTTCTGGGATTTTTCGTCAAAAAACCTCCGCGGCCGGGCAGCGTAGTGCCCCAGGTGGCGACCAGCAACGCTTTGGTCGGTTTTGAATAGGTTCCTTTTAGCATTCTCGGACGCATACCCGCGCTCAAGGCTGCTTTCGTGCGCTGTCGAACGCCCGATCCAGGCCGGGCGCGACTGGCCCCGGGCCGCTGAGAACTAGTAACCACAGCAATGAAGGGAGGGGCTCCGCGTGCGAGCGGAGCGCGCGAAAAAAACCCCGGGTTTGGCGGACCAAACCCGGGGCGAAGATCGAGAGATTTGCGTTTAAGAGTGTGTGGTGAGCACACCCTGTAGTGTCAAAGTGGCTGGATTAGCGGCGACGACGGGTCGCGACCAGGCCGCCCAGGCCCATGAGCGCGAGAGCGCCGGGGGCGGGGACGATCATGATTTCAGCGCCCATGACTTCCACAGCACCCTTGGTCTGACCGGAGTTGTCGCCGGAGAGAGCCGCGAACCAGGAGGCTTCGCGAGCGCCGGTGGTGGCGTTGCGGCTCATGCCTTCGAGGGGAGCGAAGAGGTCGATGGTGTGGCTCTCGCCCTGAGCGACGGCGCCGACATCGATGGCCAGACGGAGGATCTCGATGTCAGTGTTGCCGGGCATGAAGGGTGGGTCGTTGGGGCCGACGTTGCCGGGGGACTTCTGGACGTGGGCCATACCGCCCGCGCCGTTGAAGTTGTTCACCGCGGCGGTGCCGGTGGTCGGGCCCTGGCCCGCCCAACGGGTCACGTCGTTACGGGCGATGCGGTAGTAGCGGCCTTCGAGCCCGGTGTCGGGATCGACGTGCGTGTGGACGATGTAGCTCTGAGCGCCGCCGAGGGTCGGACCCGTGGAGGCGAAGGGGAGCAGACGGCCGAAGGGGCCATCGAGGGGGGTGCCATCGTTCGCAACGCCGCCGCCGTTCAGGTTGTTACCCTGGTTGGCGAAGGGGGCGATGCTGTCGCTCGCACGAACGTTGCCGAAGGCCGGCTGGAAGGTGAGGCTGGCGAAGCCCACGGCCGGCGCGGTGCCGGTGTAGGAAACCAGGTAACGGACGAGCACGCGACCGGTGTCACCAGCGGCGTGGTTCACGCTCACGCTGCTGCTCCAGTTCACCCCGTCCTTGCTCACCTGGATGTCCATACGCGTCTGAGCGTTGGCAGCCACAGCGAGACCGGCAACAGCCAGCATGGAACCAATCAGAATCTTCATCTCGATCTCCTCTTCAATACGGTTTGGGCGGAAACAAACCTTGGTCCAACGATAGGGAAAGGAACCGTTCTTTCCCCTCTACGCTCAGAGCATACCTCCGGCTTCAGAAGATTGCAAGCGAATTTGACCAAAAGTGGGAGCGCGGCCCCAGTCTTTTCCCTCGCATCACGCTATGTTCGCATCCTGATAGGATGTTTTGGGCGTCGCGGGGCAAGAAGGGCCGTGTTATTGGACTTTTTTCGATTCTCGTCTTTGGTCGCAAGAAACCGGGCGTCTCCGCGCGGCCCCTTGCGAAAACCCCTCCCCGGGCTTTGGGCTCCGGGGAGGGGCGAGTCTTGAGTGTTACGGGTTTGGAATCCTCACCCGTAGATGCTTCCAGCGATCACCCCGTGAAGGGGATGGTGCTCAGCGGCGGCGGCGGGCGACCGCCAGACCACCCAGGCCCATGAGCGCCAGAGCGCCGGGGGCGGGAACAACGTTGATGCTCGCGTCGGAGACTTCAACAGCGGCCTTGATGCCACCGAAGTTGTCCGAGGTGCTGGTGAACCACGCCGCTTCGCGGACGCCGGTGGTGGCGTTGCGGCTCATGCCTTCGAGCGGAGCGCTGACCAGCAGCGTGCGGATGTCGGTCGCGGCGCTGAGCTGCACGGCGAACTTCAAGATCACGATGTCGCTGATGCCCGTGCGGAAGGGAGGATCGTTGGGGCCAACGTTGCCCGAGCCCTTCTGGACGGTGGCGAGACCGCCAGCGCCGTTGAAGTTGTTGGCAGCGCCCGTGCCGGTGGTCGGGCCCTGGCCCACCCAGTTGGTGATCGTCGTGCGGGCGATGCGGAGGTAGTTGGTGCCGCCGGCGTTCTGCACGTGGCCCATGTAGGGGTCAGACGAGGTCGGACCGGTGGAGGCGAAGGGGCTGATGCGGCCGTAGGGGGCATCCATGCCGGGGGTGTCCGCCACCGAACCGCCGTTGGTGTTGTTGCCCTGGTTGGCGAAGGGGCGGAGGGAGTCGCCGGCCGTCCAGTTGGAGACGGTCGGCTGGTAGGTCAGGCTGGCGAAGGCGATCGGGGTCGCTTCGGTGCCGATGTACGACATGCGGGCGCGAATCTGCACCACGGAGCCGG
The DNA here is from genome assembly GCA_019636615.1 of Phycisphaeraceae bacterium. Lineage (GTDB taxonomy): Bacteria > Planctomycetota > Phycisphaerae > Phycisphaerales > UBA1924 > UBA2402. The sequence goes on from JAHBXF010000001.1 coordinate 521,690, forward strand.
GGAGGGCGTTGGTGCTGCTCGACCAGGAGACGCCGTCGGTCGAAACCTGGAACTCCAGGCGGGACGTATCGGCGTTAGCGATGGCGGCCATGCCGGCGGCGGCGACGATGGTGACAATCATGTTCTTCACGGAGAATCTCCTCGAACTGTCTGAACCGGAATGGCTCAGACCCACTCTTTGTTGCAGAACGAACACTCGTTCCAGACCCACCCACAACATGCCACACGTCTGGGCAGTTTGCCACCGAAAGTGCCGACATTGCTCATTTTTTTTTCTATGCCGTCTGGCGCGGCTGTAGGGGCCCCCACCACCACGGCCCCGCCCCGGCTGCCTCGCCAGGGCCTTCTCAGCGGCCACACACCCCCTTCACGAGGGCGCGGCACGATTCGCTACTACTTACTGACAGACGAGGCCACACTCAACCCCAGCGAGCGCCGCAGAGAGGCTCACCCGCCGCGCAAGGCATCACGCACCCCTCGGTTGCGTGTGTTTGCCAAGAGTGGTTCTCGGGCCTTGGGTTTGAAAACGTGGCTTCCCAGCGATTCAGGCCGCGGCGGATGCCACCGGCCTTGGCCGGTATTCAGGCCTTCGTTCGGCCACCCGGGCTTGTGCGACGTGCGCCGGCCCGGGGCATCGAGGCTTTGCCCTTCGACAGGGCCTTCGATGTCTTCTTCGCGGCCTTCTTTGCTGCCTTCTTTGCGGCGGTTGCCCGAGCGGAGGGTGCCGTGGCCTGTGCCGCGGGCTTCGCCGGCGCTTTCGGGGGCTTGGCCGGGGTGCCCGCGAGCGCGGCGGCGATCTCGGCCGCGTGGCCCGGCACTTTCACGGGCGACCAGCAGGCCGCGACCGTTCCCCCCGGAGTGATGAGGTAGGTGGTTCGAATCACACCCATGTAGGTGCGGCCGTACATCGACTTCTGGCCCCAGGCGCCGAACGCGGCGATGACGGCGGGCGTGCCGGATTCGCCGGGCACGTCGCTCAGGATCGGGAACGTGAGGCCCTGAGCCTTGGCGAAACGGGCGTGAGAAGCCGTTGGGTCTGGGCTGATGCCCACCACCTGAGCGCCGAGTTTCTTGAGTTGAGGCCAGATGGCCTGAAAGTCGCAGGCCTGACGGGTGCAGGAGGACGTGTCGTCTTTGGGGTAGAAATACAGGATCACATGCTGGCCGGCAAACTCGCTGAGCGAGCGTGCCTTGCCGGATTGATCGACGAGGGAGAAATCCGGTGCGGCTTGGCCGGGCGCGAGCGGTGGCATGTGTCTGATCCGAACGTGGTGCGTCGATGGTGTGATAGAACCCGCGCAGATGTTCGGCGCGAAAGATCGGGCGGATTCGTCGCGAGCCGGGCGCGGGCGTCAGCGTTCGGCGCTGATCACCCACGCGGCAAGAACTCCCGCGATGACCGCGGCCAGCGCCAGCGTGATCAACAGCAGTTTGATGCCCTCGCGCACCAGCCGCACAACCCTTGCGCCCCGAGACACACGGGGCGAGGCGGCCCGACGCGCCGCGGGCAGCGAAGCGCGCAGTGCGCCGGGGTCTGGGGTGAGCCCCTCTCTGGCCCCGTGCTGCGCCGCGGCGACGATGAGGTGCGCCTTGAAGGCCGGCACGCCAAGGCCCAGGCCCGCGGCGATCAGCCGCCGGCGCGCACGGGGGCGCAGCACCGCGGCCCTGCCGCCTTCGATGGCCAGGTCGGCGCAGCGGGCAAAGAACTGCTCGGCCTGCTCGCGCGGGAGCGTCGCGGCGGCGATGTTGGCGCGCCCGACTTCGGCGCGCAGGGCGCGCAGATCGGTCGCAGTCTCTCCCGAGGCCATGGATACCTGTTCAGGGGTGTGCGCCCCCTCGTGGCCGACGAGGCGCAAGCGGGCGCGGGATGACCCTTCATCGGGCGGCATGGCGGAATATACCTACGCAACCTTCGGGCCACGGACGGGCGAGGCGTGATGCCTCTATCGTCCCGGGCCGATCAACGCTCGCGGAACATCGACGGTGACTACTTTTATGTTCCGCCCAGCGTGTTCTATTCTGAATGTCGCGGCCATGTGCATGCCCCATCCTGTCATACAACCGCCGCCGCCCCATGAACGCGTCTCGACGCTGCGCACCACACTGAGCCCCGGTGAGATCACGGCGCGGCTCGAGTCGCTGGCCAGGCGCGGCAAACTCGCGGGGTATGAATCACCCGTCAAGGGTGTGCCCGGCGCGCTCTTCGCCGCCGCCGCCTTCGGGCAGGTCTTTGATTACCGGCTGGTGGCGCACGCTGATACATCGCCCGACGAGGGGACCATGCTGCGGTTCTCGCTGGTGCCGCTGATGCGCGGCCCTCTCATCTTCTGGGCGGCGATGGCGCTGACGGTGTGGCCCGGCGTGTGGCTCACCGACTCGATGCTCACCTCGTACTTCTCGTGGTACACCATCGACACATGGAAGTGGTACCTGCCCCTGACGGTGCTGCCCCTGCCCTTCATGTGGCGCAGGATGTCGAAGACTTCGCTGGCCGCGGCGGTGCAGCACTCGTCGGAACAGGTCGAGAAGATCGCGCAGGAAATCGGCGGTGAACCCCGGGCGTAGACTCATGTGCGTCGATGGGTGTGTACCCCACCGCCGCACCACTCGGCGCACAACCGGCGCACCGCCGGGAGACGCCCGCGAACCTGAAGCGCCGTGAACATGTGGGACGACCTGATGCTGGCCACGATGGCGGCCGACGCGCTGGCGGCGCACGCCGCGGCGCTGGCGGCCGAGGGCTCGCCCCGCGGCATCGATGCGCTTGACGAGACGTCGCTGCACCCGGTGCTCGCGCGGGCCTTCGTCGCGGGCGGGCACGGTGTCACGCGGGAATATCTCTACCCCGGGCGCGTGCAGGATCGGCCAAGAGGCACAGAGCGCGAAAGGTGCGACCTGCTGCTCACGCCGGCGGGCGGGGCGATTGAGCCTGTTCAAGACCCCGTGCGCGAGGCCGTGCGGAGCGACCTGGAAGAAGCGTCGCTCTTCGCCGGGCTTTTGCCACGGCCCGAGCCCAGGGGCAGCGCGCCCGAAGACTGCTACTGGCTCGAAGTGAAAACCGTGGCGCAGTATGAATACGTCGACGGTGTGCCCGGCCCCAACCGGCGGTATGCCTCCGGGCTTGTTCGCGCCATCAAGACCGACCTGCGCAAACTCAGCGCCGAGCCCTTCGCCCGCTCGGGCGCGCTGGCGCTGGTGCTCTTCACCGCCCACGAAGAGGTCGCGCGGCACGACGTGCCGATCGCGCTGCACCGCGCCCTTGATGCGGGCGTGCTCTTTCGCCCGCCGCTGCAGCGGTCGTTTGAGATTATCGATCACGCCGGGAATACCCGCTGCACCCTGGTGTGGATTCCCTCTTTGCCCGACGGCGAACCCGGCGGGCCCTCAGAGCCGTCGGGCCAGCCGCGCCGCGTGCGCACGCGCCGCTCACGGCGGCGGAGAGAAGGGCACGGACAGGGGTGATCGCGGCGAGGGGGGTGCTGCGCCCCGGGCGCTGTCCCGGGGCGGCGGCTCGGCCGACTCGTCAAGTTCCGATGCGTGGGGCAAGGGGGACGTGGCCGCGAACGAAGCCGCGCGGGCGAGCGTGCGCCCGACGAATGAACTGGTGCGGGCCCAGCGGGCCAGGTCGAACCATCGTGCGGGCCGGGGCACGACACCCGCGGCGAACGCGCCCCACCGAAGGCGGCCCAGGTCGTCCGTGATTGTTCCAAGCCAGGCGGGGAGTGTTTCGTCGGCCAGGTCGAGCACCACGCGGCACCCCTCGACGCACGCGCCGCCCGCTCGGGCCCACGCGCTGATGGTGTCGTGCTCCATGTCCACGGCGCGAGCGCCCGAACTCGCTCGCAGGGCGTGCTTCTGCGCAGGCGTGCTGATCATGGCTTGCGTTGTGACAACAGGGCGGGGCCGGCCGTGTTCACCGTCGGCCCATCGCAGCACCTGCGCACGCTGTAGGTCGGGGTCGATCGCGCCGGCGAAGCCGGCGACGATCACGCGAACGCCGCGCACGGGCACGGCGGGCGTGCGGCGGGCGCCGATGCCGACAGCCTCGAGCGCGGCCCGGGTTCCTTCCCAGCGGTGCAGGCTCACACGGCGCAGGCCAAGGCCCCGCGCGACCCATCCGCACTCGTAGACCGTGGCGGAGATGAAGAGAAGACCGTGCGGCATGACCGAGGGACTCCCAGAAGGCACAGGCACGAACGTATCCCTGCCGGGCGGGGGAGCGCAGAGACGACCACCGCCTACCCTGATCTTCGCACCCGAAGGACCCCCAGATGCCCGTTCCTATTTCACAGATGTGGACCGTCTCGAAGTATGTCTTGACGCAGCGGTGGCGCGGCAGAAAACGGTACCCTTTGGTGCTGATGCTCGAACCGCTCTTCCGGTGCAACCTGGCGTGCGCGGGGTGCGGCAAGATTCAGTACCCCGCCCACATCCTCAAGAAGCAGTTGACCCCGGAGGAGTGCTTCGCGGCGGTGGAAGAGTGCGGGGCCCCGATGGTGAGCATCCCCGGCGGAGAGCCGCTGCTGCACCCGCAGATCAAGGAAATCGTGGAAGGGCTGGTGGCGCGGCGCAAGTACATCTATCTGTGCACCAACGCGCTGCTGCTGAAGGAAAAGATCGACCTCTTCACGCCCAGCAAATACCTGACGTTCAGCGTCCACATGGACGGCCAGCGCGAGCACCACGACTTCGCGGTCTGCCGCGAGGGAACGTACGACCGTGCGATCGAGGGGATGCGCGAAGCGCTCTCGCGGGGCTTTCGGGTGACGACAAACACGACGCTCTTCGACGGGGCCGACCCCGCGAGCGTGCGGGAGTTCTTCGACGAGATGATGAAACTGGGCGTCGAGGGCATGATGCTCTCTCCCGGGTATTCATATGAAAAGGCCCCTGACCAGTCGCACTTTCTGGCACGCGACTCCACACGGTCGCTCTTCCGGCGGATTTTGAGCAACCGGGATCGGTCGTGGAAGTTCAACCAGAGCCCGCTCTTTCTCGAGTTTCTCATGGGCCGGCAGGAGTACGCCTGCACCCCGTGGGGCATGCCCACGTACAACATCTTCGGGTGGCAGAAGCCCTGCTACCTGTTGCAGGATGGGTACGCGGATTCGTTCGAGGGCTTGATGCGCGAGACCGCGTGGGAGAAGTACGGCACCGAGAGCGGCAACCCCAAGTGCGCCAACTGCATGGTGCACAGCGGCTACGAGGCCAGCGCGGTCAACGACACCTTCGGCTCGCTGGGCGGCTTCCTCCGCACGGTTCGCGCGACCCTGCTGGGCGGCACCTACCGCGACGACGGGGCCCGGCGCGAGTTAGAAACCACGGCTCGCTCACGCCCCGGTGGTGGCCAGGCGGTGGTCCCCCTCACCGTCACGGCGGCGGCTCGCCAGGAAACAGAACGCGTGGCGTGAGTTTCGCGCATTCTTGATGATGCGCGGTTTTTCCCGCGCCGCGGGGGCTCAACGCCTGCTGCCAGCCGGGTTTTGCCCGACCGCGGGTGTGCAACCAAGGGCTCCTGCCCCGTGCGCCCCCGGGTGCGGGGGGTTGAAAGTTCAAAGAAAAGCGGCATCTGGGGGTCAAAAACGGCCCCTGCGCGGCGGGAGGGGTTATCATGCGGCCGACATGGTGTGGGGGCCGCCCGCGGCCGCCCACGTGTTCTCTTGATCGGGGTGTACCTCGGGAGCGGCAAGCACGATGCCCAACGACGAAGCGAAACGCATGAAGTTGGTCGAGAAGATCAACGCGAACACAGAGGGCAACGAGGGCGAGATTCTCCCCTCGGTCACCATCGAAGAGTTCTTCGACGGCAACGACGACCTGGCGTCGATCGGGTGCAACCTCGACGAGCACCCGGGGCTGGCGGCCTTCCGCGACGTGTGCGAGAAGGTGCGGGCGCGCCCCGACGTGCAGGACGTTCGCATCTGCATCTACGAAACCATGGAAGACGCCGAAGACACCTGGCCCTACGCCGAGGAGATTCTGGTGATCACGTCGGCCGACCCCGACGACGTGGCGACGTGGTTTGAATCGCTCGACCCTTCGGATATTTTCGAAAACGAGACACCCCGCCCGCTCACCCCCGCCCCCGGCGCCGGGATGAAGGCCTGGCTCGTGTGGTGGGACTGACACGGGCCACGAGCGCCTCAGCGTGGCGTGACCTCATCGAGGCATGGCCGCGGCGAGTCTGGCCGCCAGCCGCGCGTTGTCTTTGACCAGTTCGATGTTCGCGTGCAGCGTGCGCCCGCCCGAAAGGGTGTGCAGCGCGCCGAGGATGGCCGGCGTGGCGTCTCGCCCCGGGGCCGAGGCTGTTTCCCTCGCTTTGGTCAGCCACAGATCCCAATCGTGCAGCGCGATCTCTGCCTCGCGAGGAATCGGGTTGGCCACGACCACACCCCGCCCCGTGCGTGCCAGTTCACTGGCGACAAAGCCGGCGAGTTCCGGCACGGTGTCGAAGCGCGCGTCGACGCCGGCGGGGCTCTCTCGCAGATAAAACGCGGGGAAGCGGTCGGTGCGAAAGCCCACCACCGGCACGCCGAGCGTTTCGAGGGCTTCGCGGGTCGAGACAACGTCAAGAATGCTCTTGACCCCGCTGGTGACCACGGCCACCGGGAAGCGGGTGAAGGCGGCAAGATCAGCGCTGATGTCCAGGTTCGTGCCGTACCCCTCGTGCACACCCCCGAGCCCGCCGGTGGCGAAGACACGCACGCCCGCGGCGGCGGCGAGTTCCATGGTGGTGCTCACGGTGGTCGCCGCGTGCCGGGCGCGGTGCATCAGCACGCCCAGGTTGGACGTATTCGCCTTCGCCACGGCGGGCGCATCAAAGAGCGCGCCGAGTTCATCATCGGTCATGCCGACGATCGGCGTGCCGGCCAGCACGCCCACCAGCGCCGGGCTTGCACCCTCCTCTCGAACGATCGATGCCAGCAGCGACGCGAGGGCCGGCCCCTGATCGCGCGGCACACCGTGCAGCAGCAGCGTTGTTTCCAAGGCGACCGCGCCGGACCCCGCGCGATTGACCACCCGCGTGTGCATCATGCTTGATCGTTGCCGCTGTGTGCCGGAAAGCCAGCGACGAGTTCAGCCCTTTGCCAGCGGCGTGGCCAGCGACCACGAATGGCCGAAGGGGTCTTCGATCAGGGCGTAGCGGTCGCCCCAGAACTGGTCTTCGGGGGGCATGATGACTTTGGCGCCCGCGGCGTGAGCCCGCGCGACGGCCTCGTCGCAGTTGGGCACGTAGCGGTGCAGCGTGATGGGGGTGCCCTTGAGGGCTTCGGGCGTGCGCGATCTTCCACCGGCAAACTCGGGGAAGTCGTCGCACAAATAGATCAGGGTGCCGTCGAGCGAGAGTTCGGCGTGCATCAGCCGCACACCGTCCTCGGCGGGCACCCGTCGGAGTTCCTGGGCGCCGAAAGCGGCTTTGTAGAACTCGATGGCTTTGGCCGCGCCGTTGACGATCAGGTGCGGCGAGACACCCACCGGCATGTTCTCGTGGGGCATGTGGACTCCTTGGATCGCACAGGCTGGTCTGATGAGGCATGGCCCGCCTGGGGGGCCTGCGGTGGCATGGTCACGAATACCTGAACTGGTATTTTGCCAATGATACCACCGGGAGTCATGCCGGCGCGGCACCCGAACAGACGAAGTTGCCTGTAGGTCAGTCCTGTGTGCGTGCCGAGGCCACGAGGCTCTGCCAGCCTTCTTCGGCGGCCAGCATCGACTCGGCGGGGCCGGTCATGCGGATGAAGGTGGCCATGGGCTGGGTGGGCAGAATCGCGCCGCGGAAGATCCATCCCTCGCGGGCGGTGGGCGGCTGGGATGAGCCGGGCATGCCGTCCATGAAGGTGCCCCGGAACTCGACAAGCGTGATGGTCAAACCTGCGCGCTCAATGGTCGTGCGCACGGGGGTGGCGGGCGCGCCGTCGGGTGTGCGCACCTGCCCGGCCCAGCGGGTGATGTTGTCCTCGATATTCCCGCCCGCGCGGCTGAACGTGAGCAGGCAGATCGCGGCGGGGTCGGCCCCCTGCGGCGCGGGCACGTGCACTTCGGCCAGGCGCATCGCGTTGGCGGGCGGCACGCTTTGCCACCCAGCGGGCAGGTCAAAGCGGAGGTCCCCCGCGCTGAAGGTCGCCGGGCCGGTGGAAGGCGCCGGGCTTGGCGCCGGGGCCGGAGCGGGTGTCTGTGCTGGGTTGGTGGGCGCCGGATTGGCGGGCGCCGGCGCGGGCACGGGCTGAGATTCTTTTTCGCAGGCCGGGGTGACCAGCATGGCAAGGCTCAGGGCGGCGGAGATGGCGAGGATGTGTTTCATGGCGGCGCATGCTACGCTCTGGCCGCGCGTGCACGAAGCCCCTGACAAGCAAAGATGAGCCAAACGCCCTCCCACCATCTTCTGGGCGGTGTGATGCTGCGCGACTTTTCTTCGCTGCTGGCCGAGACGCGCCGCTGGCCCGAGGGGGCCGCGCCCACGGAGGCATGGCTGCGCCGAGTGCACGAGAGCGCGGCCGAGGCGCGCCGTCGCGCGTCTCAGGCGCCTTCGCCGGCCTTCTCGGCGGATCTGCCCGTGCTGGCCAGGCGCGGGGAAATCGCCGATGCCATCCGCGCGAACCCGGTTGTTGTGATCGCCGGCGAAACCGGATCGGGCAAAACCACGCAGTTGCCGCAGATCTGTCTCTCGCTCGGGCGCGGGGTGCGCGGCATGATCGGGCACACGCAGCCACGGCGGTTGGCGGCGCGGGCGGTGGCGGCGCGCCTCGCCGACGAGTTGGGCGCCCGGGGAGATGGGGCGGTCGGGTACAAGATCCGCTTCGGCGACCGCACCACGGCGGGCACGATGGTGAAGGTGATGACCGACGGCGTGCTGCTGGCCGAAACGCACGACGACCCGGACCTGTGGGCCTACGACACGATCATCATCGACGAAGCGCACGAACGCTCGCTCAACATCGATTTTCTGCTGGGGTATCTGCGGCGGCTGTCGGCGCGCCGGGCTGACCTGCGCATCATCGTGACATCCGCGACGATCGATCCCGCGCGGTTCAGCGCGTTCTTCGGCGGGGCGCCCGTGATCGAGGTCTCTGGTCGCACCTACCCCGTGGAGGTTCGCTACCGCGTGCCCGGGCCGGCCGACGACGACGAAACGCCCGAGGTCGATGAGAACGCGGTGGCCGACGCCGTGGAAGAACTGACCTCGGCGCGTGTTGCGCCGGGGGACGTGCTGGTCTTTCTGCCCGGCGAGCGTGAGATCCGCTCGTGCGCGCGGACGCTCGAACGCCGGCTCGCGGGCGAAGATCTTGAACTGCTGCCGCTCTATTCGCGCTTGTCGAACGAAGAGCAGGACCGCATCTTCCGCCCCGGGAAGCGGCGGCGAGTGATCCTCGCCACGAACGTGGCGGAGACTTCGCTGACGGTGCCGGGCATCCGCCACGTGGTCGATACGGGCCTGGCACGCCTCGACCGCTACGACCCGAGGGCACGCGTGCAGCGGCTGCTGGTCGAGCCGGTGTCGCAGGCCTCGTGCAATCAGCGCAGCGGACGGTGCGGGCGTGTGAGCGCGGGCGTCTGCATCAGGCTCTTTTCAAAGTCATCCTTCGAGCAGCGCCCCCGGTTTACCGATCCTGAAATCCGCCGCACCAACCTGGCGAGTGTCATCCTGCGCATGAAGGCGCTGGGGCTGCCCCCGCCCGGCGCCGCGGCGGAGGGCGAAGAAGAGTTCCCCTTTCTCGACGCGCCGGGTGCGCAGGCCCTGCGCGATGGGTACGCCACGCTCTTTGAACTCGGGGCGATCGCCACCCAGGAGGCGCGTGCGCCGCTGACAGCGCTGGGCGAGCGGCTGGCGCGCATCCCGGCAGACCCGCGCACAGCGCGCATCCTGCTGGCGGGGGCCGACGAAGGGTGCCTGCGCGAGGCTCTTGTTCTGGCGGCGGCGCTCTCCATTCAAGACCCGCGAGAACGGCCCCACGGGCGGCAGGCGCAGGCCGATGCGGCGCACGAGGTCTTCCGCCACCCAGACTCCGACTTTCTCACCCTGCTCAATGTGTGGGATCAGTACGAACACCAGTCAGACAGCGGCACGCACGGCGCACTGCGGGATTGGTGCCGCGCCGCGTGCCTTTCGGCGGCGCGGATGCGCGAGTGGTTTGAAGTGCTGGTGCAGTTGCGCCGGCTGTGCGCCGACCTGGGGCTGCGCGAAGCGCCTGGGCGCGCTTCAGAAGACGCGGTGCACCGGGCGCTGCTCACCGGGCTGCTGGGCAACGTCTGCTGCCGCGCGGGCGAGGGTGGGTCGTTCGAGTATGCCGGCCCGCGCGGGGCGCGGGTGTCGATCTTCCCCGGCTCGGTGCTCTTCAAGCGTGCGCCGAAGTGGATCGTGGCGGCGGAGATCGTGGAAACCACGCGCCTCTACGCACGCACCGTGGGGCGCATCGAGCCGGAGTGGATCGAAGAACTCGGCGGGCACGTGCTTTCGCACGCCTACAGCGACGAGCACTACGACGCGCAGGCCGGCGCGGCGATGGCGTGGGAGCGTGTGACGCTCTCGGGCGTGGTGGTCGTGCCCCGGCGCAAAGCGCCGCTGGCCGCCATGGACCGCTCGTTGGCCCGGGCGCTCTTCATCGAGCGTGCGCTGGCGGGCGGTGAACTCTCGCACAACGCCCCTTTCGCGGCGCACAACCGGGGGCTGCTGGCCGGCGCGCTCAGCGCCGAGGCTCGCCTGCGGGCACGCAACCTGCTCAAGCCGCTGAGCGAGCGGCGGGCCTGGTTCGAGCATCGGCTGCCGCAGGAAGTGCACGACGTGGCCTCGCTCAACGCGTGGCTGGCCCGCGCCGGAGAAGACGCCGCCGACGTGCTGCGCCTCTCGCCTGACGATCTGCTCACGCCCCAGGCCGCGCCCGCGCTGGACGAGGCGCGTTACCCCTCTTCGCTGGCGCTGGTCAAGGGGCGGCCGCCGCTGCCGCTCGGGTACCGCTTCGAGCCGGGGAAAGACGCCGACGGCATCACCGCGTGCGTGGCGCTGACCGACCTTCCCGCGCTGGATGTTCATCGCGCGGCGTGGCTGGTGCCCGGCTGGCTGACCGACCTTGTTCACGCCCTGCTCAAACACCTGCCCCGTGAGCACCGGCAGCGGCTCGAAGCCCCGCCCCAGGGCCCGTTGGCCAAGGCCGCGTCTGAGATCAGCACGCTTGTGGCCTTTGGCGACGGCGCGTTACCGGCCGCCCTCTCAGAAGCGGCGGAAGTGCTGACCGGCGCGGGCGTGCCGCCGGAAGCGTGGCGGCTGTCGGCCGTGCCCGACCACCTGCGGCTGCGGGTGAGCGTGCTGGATGAACACGGCAAAGAGATCGCCGCCGACCGCGACATCGAGAAACTGCAGTCGCGTCTGGCCGCGCGGGCGCAGCGCGCCATCGCCGCGGGGCTGCGCGCCGCGTTCGAGCGCGAGCAGGTGACGCAGTGGGACTTCCCCGACCCTCCCGACGAAGTAAGCGTGACGCAGGAGGGGGGCGCGTCGACGCTCTACCCGGCGGTGCTCGACATGGGCGGCAGTGTCACGCTGACGCTGCTCGAAGAACCCGGCCATGCCAGAGCGGCCACGGCGCTGGGCGTGCGCCGACTCTTCGCGCTGGGGGCGCGCGATGAACTGCTCGCACGCCTCGACGCGCTGGCCCTGTGGCCCGATCTCGTGCGCTGGCACCACGCGCTGGGCACCAACGAAGAACTGCGCGAAGCCCTGTGCGCGCACATCTGCGAGCGGGCCTTTCTCGCCGGAGAGCAACCCCCCCGCACGCGCGAGCAGTTCGAAGCGCTGCGCGAACGGCACTGGGGGCGGCTCTCGCAGGCGACGATGGAAGTCACCGAGACCGTGGCCCGCGTGCTCGAACCACGCGCCAAGGTGGCCCACCGGCTCTCGGGCGGGGTGTCGCGCAACTGGGCGGCGAGCGTCGCGGACATGCGCGAGCACGCGGCCTATCTCATGCCGCGCGGGTTTCTCGGAAGGCTGACGTGGGACCGCCTGCGCGAATACCCGCGCTATGCCGAGGGGCTGCGGGCACGCCTCTTCAGGCTGCGCGAAGAGGGCAGCCCGGCCGAGACCCAAGCCCTGGCGGCCTTCCTGCCCAGGTGGAAGCGCTTCACCGCGTGGGTGGTGCAGGCGATGTCGCGCGAAAAAGCCCGCGGCGAGGGCACACCCGCAAAGACACCAGAGAGCAAGCCCGCCCGGGGCAAAGCGCCATTGCCGCAGTCACGCCGCGCCGCGCCCACCGTGAACCTCGACGCCGGCGAATGGGCGCTGGCGCCCGGGGCGCTGCCGCCGGCGGTGGCGGCGTACCGCTGGGGGCTGGAGGAGTACCGTTTAGCGCTCTTTGCGCCCGAAGTGCCGGGCAAGGGCATGACCGAGAAGCAGATCGAGGACCTGTGGGCGCGAGTGGGCGGCGCGTGACGCGAGCAGAACAAGAGCAACCCCAACACCTTTTTCACCACCTTTCACCCACCAGCATCATCGGAGCCACCATGCCCGCCGCTGCGCCCCGCAAGGGCGCCGGCACATCCCCCCCCACACGACACGCCGACGCTCACGCCCCCACTCGCTCGGCGAAGAGTCACACGGTGATGTATGTCACGCAGTTTCTGCGTTCACCCACCGCGATCGGCTCGATCACGCCCAGCAGCCGATACCTGGCGCACGCCATGCTCGACGGCGTCGACTGGCCCGCGGCGCGCGCCGTGGCCGAGTTCGGCCCCGGGGCGGGCGCGTTCACCGGGCACATCCTGGGCAGGCTCGCGCCCGGCGCCACCTTCTTTGCCCTCGAAACAAACCCGTCCCTCGCCCGCGAACTGCGCACACGCCACCCGGGCACGCACGTTTTCGAAGAAAGCGCGGCCAGTGTGGGAAGCGTCGCCCACACGCTGGGCCTGCCCGAGAAGGGCGGCGTCGATGTCATCATCAGCGGCCTGCCGTGGGCCTCATTCCCCGAGAATCTGCAGCGTGAGATCCTGGGCGCGGCCCTCGCGGCGCTGCGCCCGGGCGGCAGTTTCATCACCTTCGGCTATTACGTGGGGCTGCTCACATCGGCGGGCAAGCGGTTCCGGCGCGTGCTGGCCGAGCACTTCCCGGTGGTGCGCCGCAGTTCGCCCGTGTGGCTGAATGTGCCGCCGGCGTTTGTCTACCGCTGCCGCAAAGGCCAGTAAGGCGAGCGGCCGCACCTCACTTGCGTTGCAGCAGGCGCTTCCAGTCCCACGGGTTGCCGTCGGCGCGCATCGCCGCGGTGCTGGCACGCCGCACATCGTCGATCACGTAATACGCCTCGGGGTCGATCTCCACCGCCCGCTTGGCGACCCGGGCCGAATAGCGGCGGGGAACCTCGGCGAAGAGCACACCCACCGGCCCCTTGTGCCCCTGGGCCTGCATCTCGGTCACGGAGAGGTGTGGCAGGTCTGTGCCCACGCCCGAAGCCCGCAGCGCGGTGGCCAGTTCATGGCTGCGCCGCGAGAAGACCCTGATGACCTGCGTGCCGAAGGCCAGGTGCTGCTCGATGACGATGCCCAGGAAGTTGCCGATGGCGAACCCCAGCGCATAAGCCACGAAGTAGAGAGGGTGGTCCATCTGCTTGATGATCTGGGCCACCACCGCCAGCCAGATGAACGACTCGGCGAACCCCAGCATGAAGGCGATCCACTTGCGGCCGTTGATCACCATCACGGTGCGCAGTGTGCCCAGCGTGACATCGAGCATGCGGGCGCCGACGATGAGAAGGCACGTCGTGAATACGGCGAATGACATGGCGGGGCAGGGCTCCCGGCGCGGGCCCGTGCGGCCCGCGCGCCGGCGGAAAGTTACAGGGCGGGCGCGCCACGGCGCACACCCTCACGAAAGTTCACGCTCGCGGGCGCTCGCCCTTCGTCCGCGCTTACTCGAGCGGCGAGAGACGCACCCGGCGGAAGTGGATCTCGGCCCCTTCGCTCTGCAGCGCGATCGTGCCGGGCATCACAGCGCAGTCCCACGCGCTGTTGACTTCCTCGCCGTTCACACGCAGCGTCACGACCGGGCCATCCACGATGATCTCATACGCGTTCCACTCGCCGATGGCTCGCTCGGCCTTGTGGGTGTGCTTCGTGTTGCGGCCGTTGCGACGCCCCTCCTCGGTCTGCATCGGGTATTCGCCGATGTTCCAGAAGTCCCCCGCGCTGCCGCTCATCAACTGCGCCTCGATGCTGCGCGGCCACACGGTGTCGGGCCGCTGCACCCGCAGCAGCACGCCGCTGTTGCCGGCCTGCTTCGTCACCGGGCTGAAGCGCCACTCGAGTTTCAGCACGTAACTGGTGTACTCCTTCTCGGTGCGGATGTAGCCGATGGGCTGCCCGGCGCACACGAGCACGCCCCCCTCGTGCACGCTCCACACGCTCTCCATGCGGCCGTCGTCGCGGAGGTGCGCCGTCCAGCCCTTCAGGTCTTTGCCGTTGAACAGGGCCACCTCGTTGGGCAAAGGCGCGTCAAGGTCGCGCACCTTGATGTTGCGGTACCACACCTCGTCGCCGTGCTCCTGCAGGGCGATGTGCCCCCGGGGGCTCACGCCAAAGCCCGCGAACTCCTTGAACTTGCTGCCCGCGATGCGCTGCGCCCAGCCGTCGCCCTTGATCTCGCACTCCACCACCTTCACGCCGTTGAGGAAGTGCTGCACCACGCCGTCATGGATGCGCACGCGGGCGTGGTTCCACTCGCCCGCGGGCTTGAGGGCTTTCGTCTCGGCCGGCTGGGCAAGGTCGTACAGGCCGCCCGCCGAGTGATTCTCCCGACCGGTCAGCCCGTGCCCGTGGTCGTCGAGCACCTGGAACTCGGGGCCCGTCTGCCAGGTCGCGCCGGCCGTTTCCTGCACGCGGTAGATGATGCCGCTGTTGGCCTTGGGCGTGCACATGAACTCCAGCGAGAGTTCAAAGTCGCCGAACTGCGCCTCGGTGATGATGTCACCCCCGCCGCCGCCCTTGAGCACGCACAGCGCGCCGTCTTTCACTTCCCACCCCTTGGCGGGGAAGGCCTGCTGCCGATAGCCGCGCCAGCCCTGCGTGCTCTGGCCGTCGAAGAGCAGCCGCCAGCCGCCCGCGACCTCGGCGGGCGAGAGAGACGCGGCGTGCTGCGCGGCGTGCGCCGCGGGGTGCGCTTCACCCGCGCCAAGGGCGGGCAGACAGGCAAAGGCCAGTGTGGCGGCCAGGATGCAGGCCGCGCCGCGGATGCGCTGCGCCGTGTTCTGAATGGATGTCATCGAGAGACTCCTGGTGTGATGCGTGCGAAAGCCCCCGCGCCCGCCGGGGGCCTGAGGCGCCGGGGTGTTCACCGACGCACGATGGTACTACCCCGCGGGCGGGTCGAAGGCCGCGCGGCCTGTTTCTGTCGCCTTCAGCGGTTCATGAGCCGGCGCGCCCCGGTCACCACCCGCTCCCAGTCAAAGGCCGGGCCCGGGTCGATCTTGTCTTTCTGGATGTGAAAATGCCCGATCAGCCCCTGGTAGTTTTTCAGGGCGTCCCCTTCCAGCGTGGTGGTCAGCAGGTGACCATCCGCCCCGCGCGGGTAGTCACAGCGGATGTTGGGCAGCGCGGTGCACAGCGCCGCCGTGAGTTTGATCAGCGAGTCATACTGCTGCGGCGTGAGGTCGTACATCTCGTACGCCTTGCCGTGGATCTCCCCCACCACCGGCTCGGCCCTGGCGGGGCGGCCGACAAAGCCCGGCGTGCGCACCCCGCCATCGCCGAAGGTGGAAGGGATGGTGATGCGGCTGGCGCGCCCAGACTCGTCGATGTCGTACCAGCGCTTGAGAATGGCCCCCTCGCCGGGCGGGTAGGCGCCGATGTGCGCGATCTCGATGCCCACCGAACGGTGGTTCGAGGTTGTCGCGTGCCAGGCCCGCTCCTTCACGTCGAGCGTCTGGTAGATCGTGCCGTCGATGTCGAGCATGAAGTGGATGGAGAGCCCGCGCATATCGTGCAGCACCCGGAAGCACTGGCGGCTGGTGCCGCACACGTCGTAGTGGATCATGAACTGATCCACCACGCCCCGCAGCGAGGCCAGATCCCACCCGCCGCCTCGCACCCGCTCGATCTCTTCGCTCGACAGGCCGGGGTTGCGCAGGTTGTAGCGGTTGGGCGTGCCGGGCCCGCGCCCGCTCTTCACCGTGGCCTCCCACGATGATTCCTCGAATGGCACGAAGCGACGCTCCACCCGGTACGCGTCATACCCGTCGGGGTCGAACCAGAGCACCACCGGCGCGCCCGTATGGAACAGACGCCCGGCGATCATGATCTCGTCCCCCTTGCGCGCATACGCCTCGTGCCCCGGGCGACCGCGGGTGCAGGCCGCCAGCAACAGCGCGGCCGCCAGCGCCACCACCCCGAGCACAGAAACCCCGCGTGTGGACGCGCCCGGGGGTGACAGCCGATCAATGATCCGTCGATTGGAGGTTCGTTGCATTACCCGATCATACTGGGCGCGCCGGGAGGTTTTTCTCTTGCAGACTGGTTCGCGCTGGCCGTCTACGGCCTCGTGCTGGTCGGCACGGGCTGGTGGTTCAACCAGCGCGCCCAGAAGGGCCGCGTTGACTACTTCCTGGCCGGGCGGCGCATGCCCGTGTGGGCCGTGGCGATCTCCATCCTCGCCACCGCGCAGTCCGTCGCCACGTTCATCGGCGTTCCACAGGCTGCGTATCTCGGCGACCTCACCTACCTCTCGAGCAACATCGGGGGAATCATCGGGGCGGTGATCCTCTCCCTCTTCTTTGTGCCCGCCTTCTACCGCGTGGGCGCCTTCACCCCGTATCAACTCTTAGAAGCCCGGTTCGGCCCCGCCGCCAAAACCGCAGGCTCGGCCGCCTACCTCATCGGGCGCGTCTTCGCCACCGGATCGCGCACCTTCATCGCCGCCATCCCCGCGGCGATGATCGTCTACGGCGATACCCAGCCCGCCCACCTCATCACCGGCATCCTCATCCTCACCGGCGTCGGTGTTGTCTACACCCTCGTCGGCGGCGCGGGCAGCGTCATCTGGACCGATGTCATCCAGACGGTGATCTACGTGGGCGCGGCGTTGCTGGCCGCCGGCCTGCTGCTGGCCAAAATCCCCGCGTCGCTGCCCGAGATCTTTTCCGCCCTCTCAAACCCGCCGGGCGGGGGCCCCTCCAAACTCACCGTGCTCAAAGCGGGGCTCGATCCCTCCTCGCCGCGCATGGGGCTCGACTTCTCGCAAGAGTTCACCCTTGTCACCGCGGTCATCGGCTTCTCGCTGCTCACGCTCGCCTCGCACGGGGCCGACAACGACCTGGTCTCGCGCCAACTCTCGTGCAAGAACCAGAAGCAGGCCGCGTGGAGCCTTATCTCCGGCATTCTCGCCGGCGTGCCCGCCGTGCTCCTCTTCCTCTGCATCGGCCTGCTGCTGCACATCTTCTACATGCGCCCGGACATCATGGGCGAGCGGGCCCCAACCTACGAAATCACCGATACGCGACGGGTCTTTGTCGCGTTCATCCTGCACGAGATGCCGCGCGGCATGGCGGGCATCATGATCGCCGGCCTCTTCGCCGTCGGCCTTTCCACCATCAACTCCTCGCTCAACTCCATGTCGTCGGCCTTCGTCAACGACCTCTACCGCCCCCTCAGACCCTCGATGCCCGAAGGCCACTTCGTCACCGCGGGGCGCGTGGGCGTGATCACGGCCGGGGCCGCCGTGGGCTCTTTCGCGGTGCTGTGCGTTTATTGGCAGCAGTCGGTGGGCCAGGGGCTCGTGAGTTTCGCCCTCAGCGTGATGACCTTCGCCTACGCGGGCCTGCTGGGCGTCTTTCTGTGCGCCCTCTTCACCCGCCGCGGCACCTCGGCCAGCGCCATCGCCGCCCTCATCACCGGCTTTGCCGTGGTCGCCCTCTTCCAGAAACCGGTGTGGGACCTCTGGACCCCCATCCTGCTCGGCGAAGATTGGAAAAACACCGCCGTGCAATATCCCTGGCACCTCTTCTTCGGCACGCTGGCCTCGTTCGCGGTGTGTGCGCTGCCGCGCGGCACCGGCGGAACGGGCCGCCTGCCTTCAACGCCTGATCAATCAGCGACGTAACGCTCTGCCCCGGCCGCGCGCTGAAACCCACGGCGCGACGGCACGCCGCCCGCGCCTCTCTGGCTCCCTCGCCTCACTCCCACTCAATGGTCGCGGGCGGCTTGCTCGAGATGTCGTAGACCACGCGGTTGACGCCGCGCACCTCGTTGATGATGCGCGACGAGATTCTGGCGAGCAGTTCGTAGGGCAGGTGGCACCAGTCGGCGGTCATGAAGTCCTGCGTTTCGACCGCGCGGATGGCCACGCAGTGCTCATAGGTGCGCCCGTCGCCCATCACGCCCACCGACTGCACCGGAAGCAGCACGGCGAAGACCTGGCTTGTGCTGCGGTAGAGATTGGCCGCGACGATCTCTTCGAGCAGAATCTCGTCGCAATCGCGCAGCAGCGCGAGTTTCTCGGGTGTCACTTCGCCCAGCACACGCACCGCCAGCCCGGGGCCCGGGAATGGGTGCCGCCAGACGATCTGCTCGGGCAGGCCCAGCACCTGCCCCAGTTTGCGAGCCTCATCCTTAAACAGTTCGCGCAGCGGCTCGATGAGTTTGAAGCCCAGGTCTGCCGGAAGCCCGCCCACGTTGTGGTGCAGTTTGATTCCCGCCGCCGTGCCCGCGTGCCCATGGCCAGATTCGATCACGTCCGGGTAGAGCGTGCCCTGCGCCAGAAACGACGCCCCGGGGATCTGCGTCGCCGCGCGCTTGAAGACCTCGATGAACCTGTGCCCGATCCGCCGGCGCTTCTCCTGAGGGTCTGTCACGCCGGCAAGATCGCCCAGAAACTCGCTCGCGGCGTCCGCCACGCGTAGATCGATCCGGAAGTGATCCCGGAACGTCGTCTCGACCAGTTGACGCTCGCCGCTGCGCAGCAGGCCGGTATCGACAAACACGCAGTGCAGTTTCGGGCCGATGGCCTTGTGCAGCAGCGCGGCCACCACGGCGGAATCTACCCCGCCCGAAAGGCCGCAGATCACCTGGCCCTCGCCCACAGCCGCGCGCGCCGACGCCGCCGCCTCTTCGGCGAACTCCATCATGCGCCACTCGCCCCGGCAACGGCACACCTCATACAGGAAGTTGCGCAGCACATCGGCCCCGTGCGGCGTGTGCGTGACCTCCGGGTGGAACTGCACGCCGTAGAAGACGCGATTGCTGTCGACCAGCCGCACGGCGGCGAAGGGGCACGTGGGCGTTGAGGCCAGTGTCTCGAAGCGCAGGCCCGCGTCTTCAACCTGGTCGCCGTGGCTCATCCACACCGTGGTCTTGTCCGGCACGCCGTTGAAAAGATCGCTCTTGCCCGCCATGGAGAGGTGCGCCCGCCCGAACTCGCGGTGGTCAGCCCGCGAGACGCGACCGCCGAGCAGGTGCGCCGCCAGTTGCATGCCGTAGCAGATGCCCAGCACGGGCACGCCAAGATCAAAGATCGCCGGGTCGCACGCGGGCGCGCCGGGTTCATACACACTCGACGGCCCACCCGAGAGAATGATCCCGCTCGGGTTCATCGCCCGCAGTTGCGCCGGGGTGATGCGTGGCGACACAAGCAGCGAAAACACGCCCGCGTCGCGCACACGCCGCGCAATCAACTGCGCGGTTTGCGAGCCGAAATCCAGAATGGGGATGACCTCTCGCCCGCCCGCCTGTGCCTCGCCCTGCTGCATCGTGCGCTACTCCCATCGTGGGCCCACCCGCCCCCGCGGGCCGCACGCGTTGTGCGCTCCGCCGGTGACTTAAAGTGGAAGGGGTGAGGATACCGGCCTGGCCGCCGATAATCCGGCCGATGAACCGTGAACCACCACGCGGGGCCGCTTGTTTGGTTTTGATTCGGCTCTGCGAGCCGGCCAACAGCAGCGCGGCAGCGGGCAGCGGCTTGAAAGCCGCGACCACAAGCGCGGCAGCCCCGGCGGTCATGGCAATACCGGCACACCCAACGCCCGCAGGTACTCAAACGTCGCGTCGTACATCCCGGGAGACCGTGTCGGGTCCGCTGTATCACCAGCGGGAACCACCACCACCATGCCCTGCCGCGCTCGCGTCAGGAGCACTCGGTATGCGTTCTTCAAGTAGGCCTTGCGGTCGGCATTGTTGATGCGCTGCCAGCGACTTCCCTTGAAACTCCAGTGCTGCCAGCCGCCGTTCGAATAGCGATAATCCCCATCCCATACCACGCAGGCCCAGTCGAGTTCAAGCCCCTGAACGTCAAACTCTGTCGCGGCATCCTCTAGGTAAAACGAACTCCTCACGTCCTCACGCGGGTGCAAGAACCAGTGCACCGGGTTGATATCCACGCGCACATCGATCGCGTGCGGCTTGAGCCGCTGCGCCTGCGACGACACGACCATGCCATATCGCTCGTTGCCGCGGGCTCGCTGCCGCAGCCACGCCTTGGCTTTGGCGAGGTCCCGCGTCAGGACGACCGGATACCGATCGCGGATGCTTGCCAAGGAACTCGCGGCCGCTGCACGGTCGATGTCAAGCACGGCCTTGACCCACGCCGACACGTGCTCGGCCCGAAATGACCGCATCGACACGGACAGATGCAGGCTGTCGTGTGTCCGCACGTGCGCGTGCCCAGCGAGGAGGCCGATCGCGTCGCCCGCCGCGTATTCTGAATCGGTGAGGTGGGGCGACAAGTGCACGTGCCAATGCGGGAAATCGGACCGAATGGCGCGAAGCCACTCTCCGATTCCCGCCTCGCCGGTGTTGATCTCTTGGCCACCTCCCACAAGGCAGACAATCACCGCCCAATCGACGTGCCGGTCCATGCACGAGATCAGAAACGCCGGTTCGGACATCGCAAAGTTGGCGTGCCCCTTCTTCCGCTGCATAAACGCCGCGGTCTGTTCCTTGTTCCACGCTCGTTGGGCTTCGTCAAACAGCGCTACGTGCTCAATGGGCGGTTTGTAGCCGTCGCGGATGCACTCATCGCGGAAGTGGTGCACGTTCTGGATAAACGCTCGCACTTCGCTGCGGGCCTCGCCGAGCGTGACCCTCTTGCCCGATCTTGACGAACGCTCCGCTCGGTCGCGGGCCAGCGCCTCGCACAGGATCTTGACCAGCGGCCCATTGCCAGAGAGAAAAACGCTGTAGAGTTCGCTCGCTTTGTCGTGATGCTTCGTCGCTACGTCAAGCCCCACCAGCGTCTTGCCCGCACCGGGAACTCCCGTCACAAAGCAGATGGCTTTGTGCCGACCCGCCCGAGCATGGTGGATAATCTCGTCGATGTGCGCTGTTGTTTGTGTCAGGTTGATGGCCTCGGCTTCACGCCGCGAAATGTCCTCCACCCGGTGTCCGCCATAGAGAGCCAGCGCGGCTTCGATAATCGTCGGTGTGGGGCTGTACCTTCCCGCTGCCCACTGCCACGCGTCGATCGAGGCCCCTGCGCACCACGCCCCGACCGCGCGCAGCAACTCGGCGAGTGTCCCAGGCGTCGCACGCAGCGGTCGCACCACGCCGTCGTGGTCGCTGGTGATCACCGCCTGCGCGCCGTGGTCCTTGGCCTCCGTCGCCACCAGCACCGGAACAATCGTCGCGTGGTGGCTGGCGCTATGGAAGTTCTTCATGTCCAGCGCATAATCCCAGACCTGGTTGAGCGCATCAGAGGTGAACTCGCGCTGACCGACTTTGAACTCCAGAACATACACGGCCGCGTCCAGAACCAGCACCACGTCGATCCGTTTGCCCATCCGCGGCACGGCGAACTCGAAAGCGATCAGGCCATGCCCCGGCGCTTGCACGAGCGAGGCACGCATGATGATGATCTGGGCCAGCCACGCGTCCCGTTGGGTGGGCTCAATGGCGAAGGACGACGAAGCGGCCAATCGACCAAGGATCGTCTCGTCACTGTCGGCGCGGAAGTCGTCGATACTCGCCGCGTAGTATGCGCGGGCGAGCGGGCGTGCGGTCTGTGGCTGCGGAGTATCGGCCATGCCCCACCAGGTTAACATCCTCTCGCGCACCACGCCAAGGAAGACACGGAGAAGAACCCATGCCAGGCTTGATCACCGACTCCCTCGTTTCTGAGTATGACGCGATGTTCGCCCGAGTGGGCGACAACGCGACCGATGAGCAGATTGTCGCGGCGCTTGTGCAAGATTGCGCGTGGACTGAGCAAGGTGCGCACGAAGTCCTTCAACTTGCTCGGAAGTACGGAACCAGCATCCTGACGAATGCGCTCGCCCTCGCGTTTGCGATGCAGATTGAAGACGGCGATGCGGGACTCTGAGGCGCACAGAACGCCTCATCGGGGCAGATATCGGCCCCTCTGGGCCATTGCCGAGATGCAGCGGCAGTGCCGTGATGGTCACTCGCGACAGAACCGCGGCGGGAGCCTCGCGAACTGATCTATGGACGCCTGCCGCGCGAGAATATCGGCGGGTGAAACACGCAGTCGTTCCAGCGTCGCGGCAACGACCTCTGGCCGGCCATGAGCATCGCCCGCTACGGTCGTCGCGGGCGTATGTTCTGGCGGTTGACGTCCCATCGCCGTCGCTTGGTGCTTTGAAACTCCTTTTCGGCCCACTGCACGCTTTGAAAAAAAGTGGGTGCAATTTTTCAAAGCGCCAGTGGCTTTGAAAAGGCGTAGCGTGGCGATAACTCTTTGAATATCAGGGACTTGCATTCTGAGTCTGCTCGGCAGCAGGTCAAAACCAGAGAGGGCTTCTGGGCATGTATCCCGGTTCAACTCCCACCACCGGCCTGACCACCACCGGCCTGACCACCACCGGCCTGACCACCACCGGCCTGACCACCACCGGCCTGACCACCACCGGCCTGACCACCACCGGCCTGACCACCACCGGCCTGACCACCACCGGCCTGACCACCACCGGCCTGACCACCACCGGCCTGACCACCACCGGCCTGACCACCACCGGCCTGACCACCACCGATTGTGCCGCAGCCGACTTTATTAGGCATCATCGACATCCATCTTGCAATCAATACAACTATTATTATGATGCCAGACATTCCTTGAATGGACGCAATTATTCTATTTATACCTTGCGGATAGAATTCACCATATCCAACAGTTGTCTGCGTTACCCACGAAAAGTGCAGAGCTTTCTCTATTGTCTCGCTTATCACCCATTGATGTTTGCAACTTCCGGATTGTATATAGCCAATGTTAAACGCGTACAATCCGGCAAAACACACACACAACTCAATGTAATTAAGAGCCGCAAGAACGACCACTCTCGACGGCGCACTGCTCACATGCACCGTGTGCTTCGACTCAAACTCATCAAAGAGGGATACTCGCAACGCAGTTGCTACTATATCTATTATTCGCCAACTTACAAATGCAATACACAATGCTTTGATCAAGTCGTCACCACTGCGCGACAGAATATACAAACACAACCAGCCCAGCAACATCATGGCCACTACAAAAATGTCCACCCTTATCGCACGAGCCTCGGACACAGCTTTGCGGTTTTTACATTTACACACCCTCGAATCCCCGAGTATTATAAAACTGGGAGCAGTGACAAGGCGTATTGTGTGCCACACCACGATCGCGACCCACCCCCTGGCACCATTGTCACAATTAGTGCTTATCGTGTTATTTTTTGTGCTGCCAGGATTCGTCATGCTTACCTCCAAATGCGACGGCTGCGAATGGATGAGACTCGCTTTATCTTGTATGTTGGCCACAAGCATAGCCCGCCTACAGATAGTTCAAGGTTCATGACTCGCTGCGCCTGTCCGGAAGTCCCGGGATAGACTGTTTTCCAGTGCAAAACCGCTACGTTGTCCGTTCCAGAATCTCGGAGGCCAGATTCCGCCGCTTTTTGCGGTGTGTGGCCGCCGATCTGACGGCGGTGCAGATCACCCAGCTCACTGGCCTGAACCGCAACACCGTCAATCGCCTGCTGGGCTGCCTGCGTGAACGCATGGCCCAGGCGTGCGAGCTCGAGCGGCCCTTCCGCGGCCACGTCGAGGTCGACGAGAGCTACTTCGGTCCGCGTCGCGTCAAGGGCAAGGTGGGCAGAGACGCGGGCCGGAAGACGATCGTGTTCGGCATCTGCAAGCGGCACGGCAAGGTCTACACGGAGGTGGTTCAGGATTGCTCAAAAGACACGATTCTGGCCGCAATTCGCGGCAAAGTGGACCTTCGGGCGGTCATCCACTCGGACGGCTTCAAGATCTACGACGGGCTGGTGGACATGGGGTACAAGAAGCACCTGCGGGTCGATCACTCTCGCAACGAGTTCAGCAGCCGGACGATGCGCGGCAACCACATCAACGGGATCGAGGGGTTCTGGGGATACGCCAAGACCAG
This sequence comes from Phycisphaeraceae bacterium, assembly GCA_019636615.1. Taxonomy (GTDB): domain Bacteria; phylum Planctomycetota; class Phycisphaerae; order Phycisphaerales; family UBA1924; genus UBA2402. The sequence goes on from JAHBXF010000001.1 coordinate 546,030, forward strand.
ACTGGCGAGGTTTAGAGGGATGAACCCCAACACCTTCTACCTGCACCTCAAAGAGTGCGAGTTCCGCTTCAATCACCGCCACGAGAACATCTACAAAGTCCTGCTTACCCTTTGCCGAAAGACCCCGCTCAGCTAGTCATGACATTCCGCAGTTGATCGACGATCTGTGCGGGGTTGAGTTCGGTGAGCACCTTGGTCTCCCAAGTTGACCTGCTGCCATCGTCTGCGAGACCAAGCACGATCACGCCCTCGCCGGAGTTGGCCATCGCCACAATGTCCTTGATAAGTTCACAACAATCGCCGCGCTGCGCCGGGTCGAAGGCGGATTTGAAATCGACGGAGCCGGATTCCGTGGTCGCCTCCGCCGCGGCGTCAAGATGTTCTTGACATTCCATGTTGCCTCACCAATCGAGACGCCACGCGTGAGAGATCGCCGCACTGCCGGGGAGGGCTTGCAGCCCTCCCCCGGCACCCCAACCTGCTAGGAAGGAACGAAGCACGCGAGCGGGGGTTGCAGGGTGCAGCAAGCCCCTTGCGTCGCGCACCGCGAAACCGCACCTGTGACCCTATACGGTCTGTTCTTTGAGCGTTCCGAGTTTGGAACCAAGACCGCGGTTGATGGCAAAGTCAACGTGATACCGCGGCAGGACCGCGGCGGTCAACGACTCTTCATCCCACAAGCGTTTCAGTTCTTCGAGGGTCCACTGCCCGCTCTGCCGGAGCGCCATCGCGCCCATGACGGTCTCGACCAACTGTTGCTCGAACCACTCGCGCACGACCTGTTCGATTGCGGGGCGGGCACCCGGCACTTGCGCATACTTCTTCGCCCACCGATCCGTCATGTCGGTGAACACGCGGAAGTCGCCGTTGATGAGGAGGAGATTCTGGTCCGGGAGAAAGCGTGCGGCCCGGTCTTCCAAGTCGCCCTTTGTCCTGGTGCCTTCGGCGACCGTCACCCATTTCCGTTCCGGCTCAACGGGGCTGTTCACCTCCTCCGCCGACACGCCGCCGCGTGTAGCGAGGAAGAGCGCATACACATCGCCCGCGCGACCGCCACGCCCGCCGCCGCCGCCGCCACCCCCGCCGCCCATGTCTGTCTGCTTCGGCGTCCCGCCGGGTGTGAGCGAGTCGTCGTCAATGAGATGTTGGCCGTTCTGCGCGGGTCGATACCTGCTGAAATGGAACAACTCGCGCATACGCTTCAAGCGGTCCCGGATCGCAGCGCGGTGATCCGATGGGCTTGACTTGGCGCTGATCTCCTCCATGAGGTCTGAGATCGGCTGCGGCAGGTTGTCGCGGAACTCTGCGGCCCAATCTGACCAAGGCAGCGGCACGCCGTCACAAAGCAGATTCGTCCGGGCGATGTTGGCGGTCACCGACACCCCGGCATCTGTCTTGGGCTCCAAGTACATCACCACCCGGTTGCAGCCGAAGATGACCCCGAAACCTTGCAGCCGAGCGACACCGGCTCGCGCCCCGACCAACTCGTACAACTCGTCTTGGTAGAGCGCGGCGATATGCCCACCACCGGCGTAGTGGCCCGAATCGTCGTCCACCGTTTCCTTCAGAATCCACCAGTGCGCCTTGGCCGTGGACAGATCGACCGTGCCCTTGGCCTGCGAGTTCTGGTCGAGCCACGGCTTCTGCCCAGTGACTTCTCGCAAGAAACTGTGCCGGTCAGACTGCCCCTTCTCCCACCCTTCGCGCGACTTGGCCAGCACACCGGACGGGAATTGGAGATACCGGGTGTTCAAGTACCGCAAAATCCAGCGAGAGGGCATGGGCGTGCCCGCCGGGGCGGTCATCGTGTTCTCCTTCTCTTCCTTACCGAGAAGGATCACCATCGTCCCGTTTTCCTTGATCGGCTCTGGTTTGAGCGTGTCGTCGATGTAGCCCCAGTACTCCTCGCGCCCGTCGGGATGCTTCATGCGCTTCAAGCCGTATTCGTTGTTCTCTGGGTCGCGCCACAGGTGAATGATGTACCCGACGCCGTCCTTCCAACTCAAATACACGAGACCTTCGGGGTTGCGGGGCAGCGCTGAGATTTTCGCGCCGACGCCGAAGTTTCCGTGTCGGCTTTGCTCGTGCATCGAGGAGGACAACTTGTTGATGTACTCAACCATCTCCTCGCCGGTCATGCCCACACCGTTGTCGATCACGGCGAGTTTGGTCTGACCCGTCAGAGTCTGGTGATTCCAGGCGACATCCCAGCGAAGCTCGCCCTTCTTTCCGGGTGACTTGCGGATGCTCTCGATCGCGTTTTGTGTGAGCTCCCGCACGAACTGGAGAGGAGCACAATCCTCTCCCAACTTATCCACCATGAAGGTCATGTTGGCGACCGACATGGGGAGCGTGCGATTGGACGACGGCGCGCTACGGCCTTGAGCCATGATGTCACTCCTTACCGTGCAGGGCAGGTTTGCGGCCCCGACATCGGCATGGCGTCGCCTCGCGGCATCACTGGCAGGTGCGCTCCCGACAATCGGGAACAGCAGCGGCCAATCGGCTACAGCGGGGTCAACGGGTCAAGTATACCTACATGCGCGGAGTCAAGCCGCCACCGTCGCCGTCGTGACCTCCGACTACGGCCCCTTTTCGCCGCGGGTGTTTACCCAGCGGGCCATGTAGACGGCGGTTTTGCCGCCTTCGCCCGCCTTAAACTCGGCTCGGAGACTCGGTTTCGTGGTCATGGTCAGGAACGTGAGCGCGGCGGGGTCGGTCGGTACGGGTTGATCGGCATCCACGAGTTTCACCCACCCCCCCCACCCCCACCTCCCCACCACCCCCGGCCCATACCCTGTGGGCCGTTTGCCAGGTGATCGCGCCGCCATTCCCCCTTCCACGCCCGACGGCGACGACGACGCCCGCATCGTCCAGCGCGCCCAGGCGGGCGACCGCGACGCCTGGGCCCTTCTCGTCAAGCGCCATCAAGACCGCGTCTTCGCCACCTGCTTTCAGATCGTCAAAGACCGCGAACTGGCCACCGACCTCACCCAGGACACCATGGTGAAGTTGATCCAGGGCATCGGCACCTTCGATGGGCGGGCCAAGTTCAGCACCTGGCTCACCCGCATCGCCATGAATGTCTGCCTCTCGCGGCTCAGGTCGCTCAAACTCCGCCGGCACGCGAGCGTCGAAGAGTTATCGGGCTCTGACGAGGGCGAAGGGCCCCGGCACGCCTTTGAGCAATCCCGGGAACTTTCGCAGCAGGCTCGCGTCGAAATGTCGGATGAGAAGGCCGCGCTCTCGGCCGCGCTCCACCTGCTCGATCCTGAGCAGCGTGCCATCCTTTACCTCTGCGACTGCCACGGACACACCTACGAGCAGATCGCCGAAACCTTTGGGGTGGCCGTGGGAACGGTCAAAAGCCGGATTTTTCGTGCCCGCGCGGCGTTGCGCCAAGCCATCGAACAGCACCGCTCCTCTCACGATCACCCCGCCTCCCCACGCCCGACACCCTCCCCATGACCTCCCGTCCTTCACAACCCTGGCTTCATACCTCCGGCCTTGAGCAGGCCATCGCCGCCGTCGGCGAAGAGGTGTTGCTCGACTGGGTTGAGGGGCGGCTGCCCCCCGAGCGCATCGCCGCGCTCTCGCAGGGCCCCCAGGGTGCGCGTCTGGCCGCGACGGTGCGGGCCATGCAGGGCGACCGTAACACGTTGACCACGCTCGGCACGCTCGGCACGCTGCCCGCGATGAAAGCCCCCATCGACTTCACCGAGCGGGTGCTCGAAACCATCGACCGCGAGGCCCTCGCCGCGCTCACCCAGGGCCCAGCACTCGAAGACCACCCCCCGATCAACATCGAAACCTATCGCGCGCGGCGTGCGACCCCCTCCTGGGCCGGGCCCGTCGCCATCGCCGCGGGCGTGGCGCTTCTCGTCGGCGGTGCGGGCTATTTCGTCGCGCTCTCGGCGGGGCTCTTCTCGCGCGGCACACCCGCAGGCAGCGGCGGCCCCATCGCCCTTCACGACGGCACCCCGGCGTCGAGCGATCATTCATCGGGCGCTTCGCCGCTGGGCATCGCGGCGCTCCAGCACGGCGGCGATGCTGCTCCGGGCGAGCCCGCATCCGCCACCGCCGCATTGGCCGCCGCAGAGGCCGCGACCCTGGACTCTGCCGCAGAAACCGCCCGCCTCATTGCGCTGGCGCGCGAAGGGCGCCTCGTCATCCGCGCTGTGGCACGCGAGCACGGCGAGCGCATCGCCTCGGTGTCGCCCCAGGTCATCGCCGCGCGCGATGGCGCGTGGAAACTCGGCGACCAGGTCGATGCCGACGTTCTCGCCGCCGTGCGCCCCATCATGCACGAATCTCGCGCGAAGCGACAGGAAATCTCCCGCGCGATGCGCAGCATCGCCACGTCGCGCAGCGGTGCACCCATTCCACCAGAAGCCTCCGTGGCGCGGCCAGGCCGCAGCGTGAGCGACGAAGCCTTTGTACTAGACCTTGACGCCACCCCGCAAGCCTTCGAGGCCGCCTGCCGCGCCCTGCGCGAGCGCCTCGGGGCCGATGTCGTCTTCGACACACTCCCCGAGCCGCTGCCCCTGGCGCTGCCGGTAGATGTCGGCGATATGGCCTGGTGGAACAAGCCCGCCGACCACTGGTCCGCGCGGCTGAGCATCCCGCTGGTTGTCGAGCGGGATTGAAGCCCCTATGCGAACCCCGGCCCTGCGGACGTTTGCGACAGGGCCCACCCTCTCATTTGTGCCTGATGTTCCCGTCAAGAACTCAGAGGCGCGTAAATCCACCCTTTAACTTGTTGAGACTCGGTATTGCTGCCAACGGATGAAGAAAAAATGCGTCCGAGCGACAGGTATACGGCCTAAACGTCGACGCCGCTTAAACTCGGAGAGCGATCAGCACGGATGCTCAGCTCGTGTCGTAGCGATCTAAACGGGTTGGGCTGCTGGATTAAACCGATGTGCGAAGTCCGAAAAACCGCGCACGATAGCGAGTTTCTTTCACCCTTTGCTTGTGACGCTCGGCAGACTTCAGCTGCTCCTCAATAAGGACGCGAACTCGCTCGAGCCGCGCCTCGATGTCTTGTTGGCTGCTAGCGGATTGGCACTTGCTCTCCTGGGTCGCATCGGTCTTGCCCGTTGTCGTGGTGGTCATACTGTGCTCCTCTCTCATTTACCACTCGAATTGTCTCTACGCTTTTCTGAGCCGTCTGTTCGCATTTAACCCAGGTATACAGGATCATCGACGTGATCGCGAACCCAACCGCAACGAAAAAGAGGGTCTGGGCCTTCATTATCGCCACACCCCGCCGCGCATTCCGGTCCTGCAAGTCGAGGGCGGCCTCTTGAGTGGCCGAGAACACCATCCCCGGAACCATCTTCCTTTCCGGCGCATCATCCTGAGTCAGGACGAGATCGACAACCTTCTGGTCTAGCCACAAGTCCTCGCTGGCTGAAGACGAGAAGTGACTCGTGCCCAATCGGGTATCCAAGGCAATCCACAGGGCACAAGCAAGGCAACCGGTAGACCCAGCGAGACATTGCCAAAAAAAAACCAGCGGGACACTCAGTGGAGCGTTCAACACCACATCTAACTCTTTGCCCAGCGAAAAAACTTTCAGCCCGATAATCGCAGTGACACCCGTAAGGACTAAGTTCGTGCGGGCCGCGAGCCGAGCAGCATTCTGCTCCTCCGCCTTCCACATGCGGTCGGCATGGGCGATCAGCAACTGGAGTGCTTTTTCCTGCTCTGCATCCACGCAAAACCATAGCACTCCTGTAAACAGTCGGCAGTCAAGTCCCAAACTTACCAGAAAGGAGCTTGAGAACGAGTCTCAACTGTGATACCGTTGTCTGGTGTCGCGACTGTGCCACCAAAGTCCGATTTGCGGGTATTTTTGTCTTCTGCAATGACCGCCTCTGTGGGCTGTCGGCACGGGGTGGGGCTCGAAGGAGGCTGGGTGGAGCACACGAAACGAAGCGACCCCGCGGCAAGCCCAATAACTGGCCGGTCTGCCTCCGCGCCGGCCTCCGAGCCGGGTGCGTGTTGCGGCGAACCGGAAGGGTGCGTCACGACCGGATCGCCGCCGGTAGCCCTGACCGCGATGCGCGCCGGGCAGGTGGGCGTGGTCTGCGAAACGTGTCTCGACCCGCGCGACGCCGCGATGCTGCGCGCCATGGGCCTGCGCCCGCGGGCGCAGGTGCGTGTCTGCCGCCTGGGGCAGCCGTGCATCATCGAAGTTGTCTCCGGCGGGCGCGGGTGCTGCCGCATCGGGCTCGCGTGGGATCTTGCCTCGCGCGTGATGATCGGCGTGGCGGTGACGGGCGGCTGAAAAGGCGACGATGATGACCACCGGCACGCGCAACGAAGAACCCCACAACGCGCAGCACGACACCGGGGGCAGCGAGTGCGCCCCGCTGCGGGCCGCGCTCATCGGCAACCCCAACACCGGAAAAACAACACTCTTCAACCGCCTGAGCGGGCTCCGGCACAAGACGGGCAACTTCCCCGGCACCACGCAGGAAGCGCGGGTGGGGTATGCGCAGAGGCCGGGTGGCGAGGTTGAGATCATCGACCTGCCGGGGATCTACTCGCTCGAACTCGATTCGGGCGAGTCGGAGGTGTGCCGGCGCGTGCTGGCGGGCACACTGGCCGCGCCCGGCGCGCCCGTGCGATCTCCCGAGGTGGTGTGCGTGGTGGTTGATGCAACCAACCTGTCGCGCAACCTGCTGCTCGTTGGCGAGGTGCTGCGTCGGCGGCTGCCCACGGTGGTTGTGCTGAACATGATCGACCTGGCCCGCTCGCGGGGCGTTCACATCGACACCGGTGTGCTCTCGCAGGAACTCGGGTGCGCCGTGATCACCACCAGCGCGCGCCGGGGCGAAGGTGTAGAGGCCATCGCCCCCGCGCTGGGCGAAGCGTCGATCCCCAACCAGACGCCCCCGGGCACTCAAGACGGGCTTGAAGCCTGGGCCGACCGGGTGAGTGAAGCCGCGTGCGCGGGCGGCACCTCACGGACAGACGACACCCTCACCGACCGCATCGATCACGTCGTCACGCACCCCCTCTGGGGCGTGCTCGTCTTTGCCGCGGTGATGACGGCGCTCTTCTGGTCCATCTTCAGCGTGGCGCAGATCCCCATGGCCCTCATCGAGGCCGTCTTCGACGGCAACCCCGATCTTGTCGCCGCGTGGCAGCCCGAGTGGCTCGCGGCGATGGTGGGCCAGGGGCTTTCGGGGCTGGTGCGGCACGTGCTGCCCGAGGGGTTCATCGCAGACCTCATGGCCGGGGGCGTGGTCAGCGGCATCGGCGCTACGGTGGTCTTTCTGCCCCAGATCTGCATTCTCTTCTTTCTCATCAGCCTGCTCGAAGACACCGGCTATCTGGCGCGCGCGGCCTTCGTGATGGACCGCGTGCTTCGGCCCCTGGGCCTGCCGGGCCACAGTTTCATGCCGCTGCTGTCGAGCCATGCGTGCGCCCTGCCGGGCATCATCGCGTGCCGCGCCATCCCCGACCGGCGCGAACGCCTCGCGACGATCCTCGTCGCGCCCTTCATGACATGCTCGGCCCGCCTGCCGGTGTACGTGATGATGGCGGGCATTCTCTTCGCGGGGCGGCCGCTGATGGCGGCGCTGGCGTTTGTCGGGTGCTATGCGCTGGGCATCGCCGCGGGGTGCGTCAGCGCGCTCATCGCACGCCGGACCATCCTGCGCGGGCCAAGCCGCGCCATGGCGCTCGAACTGCCAACCTATAAACTGCCGAGCCTGCGCACCGCGGCGGTCATGACGATCGACCGCGGCGCGATGTTCATGAAGAAGGCCGGCACGATCATCCTGGCCATCTGCATCGTGCTCTGGTGGCTGGGCGCCTTCCCGCGAGTCGAGCCCCCGGCGGCCGTGCAAGAGGCCCGCGCCGTGGCCGAGCGCGTTCGCGCCGGCGAAGAGAGCGCGGCCGACGCGCTGCGCCTGTTCGTTCCGGAGTTTGCAGGAGCGCCGGCGCAGGCCGAAGAAGCGGCCGATGCCATCGAGGCCCGCGCCGACGCCCTTGAGGCCACCGACGCCAAGGCCAGGTCGTACATCGGGCGCATGGGTCGCGCCGTGCAGCCGATCTTCGCGCCCCTGGGCTTTGACTGGCAGTTGTCCGTGGGTGTGCTCACCAGTTTCGCAGCGCGCGAGGTCTTTGTCTCAACCATGGCCGTGATCGTCACCGGCAGCGACGACGCCGAAGACCAGGGCGTGCTCGACGCCATCGCCGGCGCCACCCGCGACGACGGCGTGACGCCGGTCTTTACCCCGGCTGTTTCGTGGGCGGTGCTCATCTTCTACGTGCTGGCGATGCAGTGCCTGCCCACCCTGGCCGTCACCGCCCGCGAGAGCGGGCACGTGAAGTGGGCCCTGCTGCAACTGGTGTGGATGAGCGTGCTCGCCTACGGCGCGGCCGCGCTCACCTTCGCGCTGATGTCATAACCGGGCCAGTCCCCGCCCGATCACGGGGCGGGCGGTGTGCCGCGCGTCTTCCCGGGGGGTGCCCCGTCCGGGGGCAGTTCGATCTCTTCGATCACCGTGCGTCGCAGCGTGACTTTGCCCTGCGGGGTGTCGCGGGTTTCCTGCTCGACCTCATGCCGGGTCACGCGGCGCGTCGGGGCCTTGGCCGGCTCGGCGGTGATGCCCTTCCAGACATGACCAAAGAACTCACCCAGCGCACGCATGGTGGTTTTGTCCCCCTGCTCGGGTGTTCTGGGGGGTTGTTGCGGCGCGGCGCCCATGGCTGAGAGAAGCGTACGTCGCGGGAGGGGCCGGCGGGCGGGGGTTGCTACCCTCAGAGGCAGCCCCGCGGCGGGGCCGCGACGCCGCTGGTTTGTCCGCCGCCGGGGTCGATTCGCGCCCCGTTTGCCCGAACACGCAGCGCCCACCGACCGATACAAGTTGCTGAAACGATGGAAGCCCTCTTCACCAGCGACAACATCTGGAAACTGCTCCTGGCCGGCATGGTCGGCGTGGCGGTGGTGTTCAGCCTGCTGCGCTCGGCCAGGGCCGGCATGCTGGTCATCGGCGTCATGCTGTTTCTCTCCGGCATGGGGCTGACCAAGGAACAAGGGCAGAACACCGACTTCCGCACCTGGCTCTTCCCGCTGCAGGCCAACCGGCCATACCTCTACGCCGCGTGCGCCGCCCTGCTCACCATGGGCGTGCTCATCCACGCGGGCCGGTTGAACATGCGCAACGTGCCGGGCCTGGGGTGGCTCTTTGTGCTGCTGGGCATCTACATGGGCACGGTCACCATCTTCCACGACGGCGTGGGGGCCGGCGTCTCGGCCATCTTCTTCGCTATTTTCACCATCGTGCCCATGCTGCTCGTGGTGCCCTCGATCTTGAAAGAATGGGACGACTGGGTCGGCGTGCTCCGGGCCATCGCCGTCTCCGGCGCGGTCTGGACCATCGCCTGCACCGTGCAGTTCCTCGTGAATCAGAACGTGCTGCTCACCGGCGCCGGCAGGCGTTTCGTGGGGCTCTCGGGCAACCCGCAGCACGCGGCCAACTTCTCGGCCGTCATCGCCATGGTGGCGACCTGGCTGGTGCTCAACGACGCCAAGAAGCGGTGGAAGCCCCTGTGGATCTTCGTGGCGGCCAGCCACGTCGTCTTCGTGCTGTGGACGGGCAGCCGCACGGGCCTGCTCTGCGGCCTCATCGGCATGACCGCGATTTTCTACGCACGCATCGGGCGCGCCGTCTTCTTCGCCCCGGTCATCGCCGGCGCGATCTACGGCCTGGTCACCCTCGCCACGGCCATGGGCGTGCAGTTCGGCTTCGAGCGCCTCACCTCAACCCAGGACACCCGCACCGAGAAGTGGTGGACCCTGTGGGAAAACGGGCTTGCAAACCCCATCATCGGCATGGGCCTGCAAGAGGCGGGCGGCAGCGAGAACGGCTTCCTCTACGGCTTCGCGTCGTACGGCATCGGTGTGCCGCTGCTGCTCCTGCTCTACATGTTCATCTCCATCTTCATCTGCCTGCGACTGCTGCGCACCCGGTTCAGCGTCGGGCCCATGGGCAAGCGCCTCGTTGACCTCTGCATCGGCTTCTTCGCCATCTACTGGGTGGGCAACCTGCTCGAGGGCTATGCCATCGCGCGCATGTCCCCTCAACTCATCTTCATCATCATCTTCGCGTGCCTCTCGGCGGCCCTGCTCAACAAAGCCCGCGACGAACAGGCCGAGGCCGCCGAGTTGGCCGAGCACCTCGCCGAGAACCCCCAGCCGCTGCCCGAAGGCCATGAAGGGCACCCGCCGCTGGACGACCTCTCCGACGGGCAGGACTATTCGTGGTACGGCCGGCGTGAAGCCACCGAATAAACCCGCGCCCCCCGGCCGGGCTCTGCCCCCCGACGCACAATCTTCACACCCCCCCGCGCCGCCCGCGCACACAGGCCGCGCTACGGTCTTTGCGTGCGAACGCTCGACCTCTCCCACGAACCGACGATTGTGCCGCTGATCGCGATGCTGCAATCGATGTCGGCGGCGACCGACCCCAACGCCATCCTCGGGGCGTTCCTCGCCCAGTACGGACGCGTGCGGGGCATCGAGGCTTTCGCGGGCATCAAGCCGGTCGACGGCGACGACGGCGCGTACAGGGTGCTCTACGCCGTGCGACCGGGCGACGCGGTGAACGGGCACGCGGCCCACGCCCGCGATATCTCCCCCCAGGGGCTGGCCAGACTGCCGATCCACCGCGACCCCTTCCTCGCGCAGATCACGCGCGGCCGCTGCCCCTCGATGAACTTTGACATCCCCCGTGTCAACGACCCGCATGTGGGCCCCGTCGTCGAAGGCCTCACCTCGTGCATGGCCCTGCCCATCTTCCACGGCGAAAAAATCGTCGAATGGACTCTGGCCTTCGGCACACGCTCCGACGCCGAGATCGCCGCGCGAGACGTGGGACAGGCCACCATGACCGCGAACCTGCTCGGCGCGGCCAACCGGCACGCCGAGGTGCTGCTCGAAGTCAAACGCCTCAACTCGGCCCTGCGCGATCAACTCGACGGCATCGCCCGCGTGCAGCAATCGCTGCTGCCGGCACGCATCCCCAGCATCCCCGGCCTCGAAATCTCCACCAGTTACCTCACCAGCGACGCGGCGGGCGGCGATTACTACGACTTCTTCCCCATGCACGACGGCCGATGGGGCATCCTCATCGCGGATGTCTCGGGCCACGGCGCCGCCGCGGCCACCGTCATGGCCATGCTGCACGCGATCGTCCACTGCTACGAACCGCGCGACGCCGCCGCACCCATCGACCCCGCCGCGGTGATGGCCTTCGCCAACCGGCGGCTGGTCGCGGCCAACCTCGACGGCATGTTTGTCACGGCCTTCTTCGCCGTGTATGACCCGCCCGCGGGTGTGCTGCGCTACGCCAACTGGGGGCACAACCCTCCGCGCCTCAAGAGCGGGCCCAGCGGCGAGGTGATGGAACTCGCCCAGGCGGCCACGCTGCCGCTGGGCATCATCGACGATGCGCCCGCGAGCGGCTCGGCGGTGGTCACGCTGTCGCCGATGGACACCGTCATCCTCTACACCGACGGCATCACCGAAGCCTTCAGCCCGTCGAAAGAGATGTTCGGCGTGCAGCGGCTCGATGCCGCGCTGGCGAAATGCACGGGCCAGCCCGCCTGCGTGGTTGATTCAATCCACGGCGCGCTCTATTCGCACCGCGGCTCTGCCACGCGCGACGACGACCAGACCATCGTGGCGATGCGCTTCCACGGCCTGGGCGCCCCGCCTCGCACATGAAAGCAAACCCCCAAGGCCACGCGAACTGGCCCCGCGCGCGGCCCCACGAGCCCGCCCCATGAGCCAACCCAGCGGGCGCACGCGCAGCGCGAGCACAGGCCAGCCAAGGCCGCGCGGCACCCACGGCCGAACCCGCGCCCACCGGCGTGCGTACGATCCCCTGATCTTTGACAACTGGGGCCGAACTGGATTCGACCGGGCAGGGAAGGCTCGACGTGGCGCGTCGTGGCGCACGCTGGCCACGTAAAAAGCGTGCAAAAACAATAACTGCCAACAACAGCGGTTATCGCCTCGCGGCCTAATTAGGCCGCACGCACACCCCAAGACGCCTGATAATGGGGTTGCGTAGACATCAGGCTGGCGGGTGATGGATGCTCTCGGCATCACCCGTGACATAACGCCGCGGGCTGGACGAGCGCGAAGACTGCCGATGGCCGTCGCGCTGGTCAAGATCAAACCATCGGACACACGCGTAGAAGCGGCGTGCTGACTGCAACGGGACTGGGGTTCAACTCCCCACGGCTCCATTCTTTTCTCAGTGTCTGCGCTGACAACGCGCGGGGGGGCTGCCCCCCGGCGCGTGGTGCGCTGCGCGTGAGATTCTATATAACCGATCACGAATCCCCGCAGCCGCCTGCTTCCCAGTCGATGAAGAAGCGTTCGACATCGCCGCCGTCGGTGCCGCCATCCTGGTTGATATCGCCATCGAGGTCGCCGGATTCCCACGCGAGGAAAAAGTCCTCGACATCGCGGCCATCCACACCGCCATCGTTGTTGAAGTCGGCGAAGCAGGGTTGATAGTTGGTGTAGGCGATAAAGCCTAAGTATCTTGTGGGGCTTGACCGCCGCAGATTCCCTGCGATCACGCTGCCATCCGAGGAAATGGAACTGATGTAATGTATGCTCCAACCCTCGGGGATGGGTGCCCCCTGCCTCGCCAGGTACGTCACAAGGTTCTCCGGGCCATTCTCCCGCGTCCAGGCAACGGCTTGCTGCCCGTGCCAGCCGATGCCCATGCGACCATGGTCGGCGATGAGTGTCAGGCCGCTATACTCTGTCGGCGACCCCAGAAGGAATAACTCAGGGGGTTGATCATCCTTCCAGATCGCAGCATAGGTTGTGCCACTGACACCGTGAGCGCCAGCGATGTAGCGACCGTTACGGCTGATGCCATGCGCGGCAGTTATATTTAGAGAATACCCAATCGCAATGGGCAGGAGCCGACCAGTGCCCATGCGATCCCAGATAGCAGCACTCGTGAAGAATGTAGAATCATACAACGTACCTACAATTCTTTCTCCAGCGTAGTCAGAGTTCATCGAACCAAGGAGCGTGATCGACTCACCCCAGTACTGCGGCATCATGTCCAGTTCAATCACCTCACCCGTGCCGGGCCGCCACAGAAACGCCCCGAGACCCCCGTTCAGCCCGCTATGGCTGATCTTGCCGTACACCGTCATGCCATCGGAACTCATGCCGAGGGTGATGTAGTTGCGGGGGCCGGGCAGCCAATCAAGACCAGGCGTGCGCATGTCTCCGCAGACACCGCCGTGCCACGCGTAACCATCATTCACTTGGCTGTCGTCCGGCAACACGAAACCGGCGACAACCGACCCATCTGCGCTGATACCCGGGAGGTATGAATACCCCAAGCCAAGGCCGGGAACCTGATCACAGCGCCCGGTTTCGATATTCCATGTAAATGCGTAGATGTGCTCCCCCATGAAGTAGCCTGTCGCCGACCTGCCGTCCGGAGACAGGGCAGCGATGCCGCTGTGCGTCACGCCCGCAGGCGGAGGGAACGTCATGCATTCTGTGGACTGAGCGGACCCGATCGAGGTAGAGGCTGCCAATATCGCTGCACCGGCCATACGGATTGTGGTTTGGGAGATATTCACTGCTCCTCCTCGATCGCGGCGAAGTAATGCAGCACATCGGCGTTGTCGATCACGCCGTCGTTATTCACATCCGCCGAGGGATGGCCGTTGATGTACGCCTGACTGAACGTCATCGTGTCATCGGTGCAGTGCATGCCATCGTAGTTCATGTCGCCCCCCTGGGGAGCGCCCGGGCCCCAGGCGAGCATCGACTCTGGGTTTTCTTCGGGCTCATCCAACTCGGGGAGTGGATCGCACGCCGGAGAAGCCACGACCGACGATCCGTTGATGTAGAGACATTGCACCAGATCGTACTTGGTGGTGTCATCGCCGCTCGCGCCGATGCTCGGGTACGGAGGTGTCGGCGGGTCGGCCAACGCCAAGCCGTGCATGCCTAACACCCCCACAGCGAAGGCGCGGGCGGCTAGCGCAAGACGAGTTGTACGGCCGACGGGCATGAATCCTCCAAGAAAATATGGAGCCGAATGCGCGAAAGTGGCGGAGCCGCCCCAAGGCAGTATACAGCCAAACCCATTCAAGGTTGTCTCAAAATCTCCAAGTTGTTCATTTTTTCACAATGCCACGTCGTTCGCGGGTCTCGGTTTCGCAGTGCGTCCGAAAACCCGGCAGGTGGCGCCTAGCTGCGTTCAGGGTGTGCCACCGAGATGCCCTGGCCCTGCGGGCTTCTCGGTGCCGCCTTGATGAACTGCCTCGGCCGTCACGCATACCCCCTCCACATCGCCCACGACCTCAAGGTGCCCTCCGGTCATTCGCCTTCCGCCAACCCTCCCGCGTCGCCGCGCTCTTTGAGCCGGCCGCTCGCGTGCCCCTGCGCCGTGGCGCGGCCGGCGACAACCCGGCCTTTGAGCCTCTCGGCGCGTGAGTGCCACACGCCCCCGGCAGGATTCGAACCTGCGACCGACGGATTAGAAATCCGTTGCTCTATCCAACTGAGCTACGAGGGCCTTCCCCCACTGTACGGCGCGGCCGCGCACCGCTGCAAAGCCCCTTGCGCCGGCCCCCACCCGTCATGGCCTCCACAACCCCCTCAGCAACCACTCCCGCACGCCCGCCACGCCCCCACGGCCCTCGGCCGCGCACCGCTGCAAAGCCCCTTGCGCCAGCCCCCACCCGTCATGGCCTCCACAACCACACCCCACGGCCCCCGCGGCCCCGCAACCGCACGCCACCGCGGCCCCGCGCCCACCACACCCCTCGCTGCCACGCAAGGCCCCCGCGACCCGCGTGGCCCGCGCGGCCTTGCAATCAACCCCGGCTCGCCATCGTGCGGGCCCCGGGCCCGGCCGGCATCTGGCGACGTGGGCCCATCCATCCGGCGGTTGCCCGCGAACCATGGAGAAGATGAACCCGCCCCCCAGCCAACCGCCAAAGAACGCCGCGCCCGGGGGGGTTGTTCACGCGTACCAGAAGTATGACCCCAGGGCCTTTCCGCCGCCGACCGCCCCGCCGCCAGACTTTGCCGGGGCGGCGATGGAGCACATGCTGCACTACGGCTCGATGCGCGGCCTGAGCGAAGAAGAACTGGCGCGGGCGGTGCGGCTCGATCCGTCGGTCTTTCCGTCGCTCGGGCCGAGCCTTGAATCGATCGCGGCGATGCTGCGAGAGCGCAAGCGCCGCATTCTCGCAACCTACGAGACCGACAGCGCCCGGCGCGCGGCCGGCCGGGCCTTCGCCGAAGAAGCGTCGGCGGCGCGTCCGCCGTCACACTTCCGCGACACGTTCATCAAGGCCGTGGCCGAAGAACAGATCGCCGACCTCGAACGCCTGTGGTACAAACAGAAGAACGAGCAGAGCGAGTTTGCCCGGGCGCTGATGCGCACGCTGCACCGGCTCGAAGAGAAATACCAGGTTGACGAACTCTCGGGCCGCTACGCCTTCAGCGGGCGCCGCCCGCTGACGGTGGAAGAGGCCCTGGCGGTGAAGGAAGAACTCGGGGCCATCGACAAACTGCTCGAGCAACTCGCGCAGGCCGCGCGCGACGCGACCATCGGCATCATCGACATGGATGCGCTGTCGGAGTATGCCGACCCTGGCGACGTGGAGGCGCTCAACGCGCTGCAGGAGCAGATCCGCGAGTATCTGCGGCGGGCGGCGGTCGAGCAGGGCGTCGAGGCCTCGGGGCAGGGGCTGCGCATCACGCCGCACGCGATGCGGCTGTATCAGCGCACGCTGCTGGCCGAGATCTTCGCCGACCTGTCGCCGTCGCGCAGCGGGCGGCACGCGGCGGTGCCCGCGGGCGACGGCCCGGTCGAGCAGCAGCGCACGCGCGACTATGAGTTCGGCGACGCGGCCACGGCCATCGACACGGTGCAGACGCTGCTCAACGCCGCGGCGCGCACGCCGGCGGGCGAACGTCCCGCCCCGGGCCCGCGCGACATCGCGGTGCACTGCTCGCGCAGCACGCCGCGCTGCGCCACGGCCGTGCTGATGGATATGTCCGGCTCGATGCGGTACAACGCGCAGTATGTGAACTGCAAGCGGATGGCGCTGGCCCTGGAGGGGCTGATCAGGTCGGAGTATCCGGGCGATTTTCTGTCGTTCATCGAGATGTACACGCTGGCGAAGGTTCGCGCCCCGGCCGAGGTGGCCACGCTGCTGCCTCGCCCCGTGAGCATCTATGACCCGGTGGTGCGTCTGCGTGCCGACATGAGCCGGCCCGAGGTGACCGAGTCGAAGTTGCCCCAGCACTTCACCAACGTCCAGCACGCGCTCTCGCTCTCGCGCCTGGTGCTGCGTCACCAGCCGACGCCCAACCGGCAGGTGATACTCATCACCGACGGCCTGCCGACGGCCCACTTCGAGGGCGCCGACCTGTTCATGCTCTACCCGCCGCACCCGCGCACCGAAGAGGCCACGATGCGCGAGGCGGGGCTGTGCGCCCGCGAGGGCATCACCATCAACATCTTCCTGCTGCCCAGTTGGAGCCAGAGCAGCGAAGACGTGCAGTTCGCCCACCGCCTGGCCATGAGCACGCGCGGGCGCGTGTTCTTCACCGGCGGCAAAGACCTCGACCGGTTCGTGCTGTGGGATTATGTCAACCAGCGCCGGCGCGTCATCGCGTGAGGCGCGCGTGGAGCGGGGTTCAGATCGGGCTGTCGTTGTGCAGCATGCGCCACAGCCGCCAGTTGCCCCGCTCCATGACCATCTCGAAGCCCGTCCACCGCTGGCCGCGCCGGGCGATGCCGTTGAGTTCGACGCGCTGGATGCCGCCCCCGGCGGGCACCATGAACATGCCCGGGGTGCGTTCGCCGGCGGGCATCAACTTGAAGAGTTTCTGCAGGTCGTGCTGATACTCGCGGAGTTCGTCGAAGACCTCGCCCGGGTCGCGCCCCGCGCGGAAATAGGCCGCCTTGGCCGAGGCGCTCATGACCTGGTCGATGAACAACTCGCGGTTGCCCTCGTCGACGGTGGTGTAGATGTGGATCATCAGGTGCCTGCCCGACTTGGCCAGCAGCAGCGTGCGCCCGGTCTCTTTCTCCTCCTGCACCAGGTTCTGTTCGTTCACCGCCAAGGCGGGATCGACGTGGCCCACGAGGCCGGCGCGCGAGACGGGCAGCCCCTGCTGCGCGCCCGGCAAGCCGGTGAGGAACGAGTTCTGGCTGATGACGCGCTCTTCACGCGCGCACCCCCACGCCGCGCCGAGCAGCGCGAGCAGGCAGGCGGCCCTAGCGCACCTGGGCATCATCGGTCATCCCTTTCAACCGCCGCAGCGTGTCGAACGCTTCGAGCGGGGTCAGCGCCTCGATCTTGATCTCCCGCAGGGCCCCTACCGCCGGGTGATCGACATACTCGGTGAAGAGGGCCAACTGGCCCTCGGGCCTGGTATTCTTCGCCGCGCCCGCGTGCCCGTGGGGCCCGCCCGTGGGGGGCATGTCGCCGGTCTGGTGGACCGCCAACCCGCCCAGCACCTCACGCCCGCGCGCCACCACCGCCGCGGGCATGCCCGCCAGCCTCGCCACGTGCAGGCCGTAACTCTGGTCGGTGCGCCCGGGGAGGATGCGGTGCAGGAAGACGATCTCGGCGTGGTCGCCCCCCTGCGGCCACTCGCGAACGGCCACGTGCAGGTTGGCCACGCGGCCTTCGAGGCGTTCTTCAAGGTCGGTGAGTTCGTGGTAGTGCGTGGCAAAGAGCGTGCGCGGCCCTTCGCCGGCCGCCCACGGCGCGCCGCACCCGGCCTCGCCGGTGAGGAACTCAACGATGCCCCAGGCCAGGCTCAGGCCGTCGAGCGTGCTGGTGCCGCGCCCGACTTCGTCGAGCACCACCAGGCTGCGCGCGCTGGCGTGGTTGAGGATGTTCGCGGTTTCGATCATCTCCACCATGAAGGTTGACTGCCCGGCGTGCAGGGCGTCGTCGGCGCCGATGCGGGTGAAGATTCGGTCGATCACCCCCACGCGAGCGCGGTCGGCGGGGACGAACGAGCCCGTGTGCGCCAGGAGCGCGATAAGAGCGGTCTGGCGGATGAAGGTGCTCTTGCCGGCCATGTTGGGGCCCGTGATGAGGGCCATGCGGGCCTCGCCCTGGGCGCCCAGCGAGACATCGTTTGGCACGAAACTCGACGCCAGGGTCTCTTCGAGCACCGGGTGCCGGCCCCCCTCGATGACCAGCGCGGGCCCGTCGACGATCTCGGGGCACTTCCACCCGCGGCGCACGGCCTTGTCGGCCATCGCGGCCAGCACGTCGAGGCGTGCCGCCGCCTCGCCCACGGCCGTGAGGCCCGCGAGCGCCCCGCCCACCCGCTCGCAGAGCGCGCCGAAGAGCGCACGCTCGCGCTCAAGGGCGCGAGCCTCGGCGCTCATCACCTTGCCCTCAAACTCGCGCAGCAGCGGCGTGGTGTAGCGCTCGGCGTTTTTCAGCGTCTGCTTGCGCGTGAGTTCCGCCGGCGCGCTGCGCGCCTGCGCCGCGGGCAGTTCGATGTAATAGCCAAAGACCCTGTTGTACCCGACCTTGAGCCCCGGCAGGGCGTGCTTCTCGGAGAGTTCGGCCTGATAGGCCGACAGCCACGCGCCCGCGTCGCGCTGCAGCAGCCGCGCTTCGTCGAGTTCCGCGTCAACCCCGTCGCGGAAGATGCCCCCCTCGCGCGCGTGCGCGGGCGGGTGGTCGACGCACAGACGCGCGATCTCCGGGCCCACGCCCGCGGCCTCTGCCAGGCCGCTCGCCAGCCCGCGACGCACACCCGCCAGCGCGTCAGACCCCTCCAGCACGTCGAGCAGACGTTCGCCAGCGGTCAGCGAGGTCGCGAGCCCCACGAGGTCGCGCGGCGTCGCACGACCCAGCGCGACACGCCCCGCGATGCGCGCGATGTCTTGCACCTGGGCCAGCGCGTCGCCCACGCGCTGCGCCAGGTTTGAGTCTTCGACCAGGGCGCGCACGCTGCGCTGCCGTTCTTCGATCGCGCCGATGTCGCGCAGCGGGCGGCAGAGCCACTCGCGCAGCAGTCGCTTGCCCATCGCCGTGCGGCACGAACCCCGGCCCCCGCTGCCAAGAAACACACCCAGCAGCGACCCGGCCGCGCCATCGCCCCCGGCGCCGCCCCTGATCGTGCGTTCGACCTCAAGCGACCGCAGCGACACCGCGTCGACCACGCAGCAGGCCGAGGCATCCTCGCGCCGCGGGGCGCGCAGGTGGCGCAGCGTGGCGCGCACCGACGTGAACGCCGCGACGAGTTTCGCCTCTTCTTCGCCCAGGGTCTGGGTTTCTTTGAGGTATCTCACCAGCGCGCCCGCGGCCTGCACCACGGGCTCGTCATCGCGCAGCCCGAAGCCCGCCAGGGTTTTCACGCCGTATTGCTCGCGCAGCGCCTCGAGCGACTCGCCGGGGCGGAACTGCCACGCCGGACGCGCCGTGCCCGAGATGCCCAGCGCGGCGAGCACGCGCTGCACGCGCGAAGGCGGGCCGCCGCCCCCAGAATCGGCGTAGAGCAACTCGCGCACCCCGCGCCGGGCCAGTTCGTCGATGAGCGTGCCCGCGCTGCACTCGCTGACGACGAACTCGCCGGTCGAGACCTCGATGACGGCCAGCGCGGCGGGAGAATCTTCCCCCACCTGCGTGAAGAGCACCGCCGCCAGTGCGCTCACGGCCTCGCCTTCGAGGAGCGTTTCGTCCACCGCGGTGCCGGGGGTGACGACGCGGGTGACGCCGCGCGGCACGATGCCCTTCACCTGCGAGGCGTCCTGCAACTGCTCGCACACCGCCACCCGGAACCCGGCCCCGAGGAGTTTTTTGAGGTAGACCTCTACCTGATGAAAGGGCACGCCGCACATGGGCATGCCCTCGCTGCGGGCGGTGAGCGTGAGGCCGATGGCGCGGCTGACCTTGACCGCGTCTTCATCGAACATTTCGTAGAAGTCGCCGATGCGGAACATGAGCACGCAGCCCGGGTGCGCCCGCTTGAAGCGGTAATACTGCTGCATCGCCGGGGTTTCGCGCGGGTCGGCCATTGGTCGAGGCGAGGGTAAGCCCGCGAAAGACCGGGGCCCAAAGGGGCTCCCCCACGATACACTCCGCGCCGCCACGCTCGATCCCCCTCAATGTCAGACGCCCGCCCAGCCATCTCGCTTCTCACCACCGACGGCCCCGAGCACTTCAGCCGGACGCTCTCGCCGGATCGCCCGTACTCCATCGGCCGCCTGCGCGATTCCGACATCTGCCTGCTGCACGAGAACGTCTCTCGTCAGCACGCCTGCATCACCCACACCGCGGGCGCGTGGTACATCGTGGACCTGGCCAGCAAGTGGGGCACCTTTCTCAACGGCATCCGCCTGACCCCGCAACTGCCCGTGCCTCTGGTGGGGTCTGACCTGGTGCGCATCGGCCCCTGGACGTTCCGGGTTTCAGGCCCGGTAACCTCGCGCTCCCCGGTCACGCGGCACACCACCACCTTTGACGACAAGGCAGACGCCGCCCATAGGGTTCAGGCCGCCCCTACCACCCTCTCGGCGGCCCGGGCCGACCGCCGCCTGAACCTGATCATCGAGTCGATGTCGCGCCTGGCGGGGAGCACGGACGAGTTGCAACTCGCCAGGTCCGCCCTGGAACTGCTCATCTCCGGGAGCGGCTTTGCCCGTGCCGCCGCGCTGCGCGTCGCCGATACCTCCAATGAAGTGGATGTGATCGCCGCGGCGTCATTGCGGCCCGGCCCCAACGGGGACCGCGTCGAACTGCTGCCCGACGACCAACTTGAGTCTGAGGGTTTCCGGTTCAGCCGGTCGCTGCTGAAAGAGGCCTCGCGGGGCCAGGCCGCCGTTCTCACGGCCGCGCAGGCTCAGATTCCCAGCAACAGCATCCACGAGATGCACATTCACTCGGCGCTGTGCCTGCCGATCACGCTCGACGAGACCGTGGTGGGCTATCTCTACCTCGACGCCCGCGGGCGCGAGAACCGGGTGCAGAGCGAGGCCGTGGCCTTTTGCGAGGCGATCACGTGGGCCTATTGCATGGCCCTGGGGAACATCAAGCGGGTGGAGCAGGCCGCGCGTGAGCGCATCCTTACCGCGGAACTGATGAGCGCCCGGGCGGTGCAGGAATATCTCACCCCGAACCTTGAGCGAGATCTCGGGCAGTACCACTACGCGGGCCGCATCGAGCCGGGCCTGTTCGTGGCGGGCGACATCTTCGACGTGATCCCGCTGCCGGGGGGGGCGTTCGCCGTGCTCGTCGGCGATGCGTCGGGCCATGGCGCCGCGGCGGGGATGCAGATGGCCGCCGTTCAGTCGCACCTCAACGCCGATCTGCGGCGCGGGGTGGCGCTGCCAGAGGCCGTCGCCGGGCTGAACCGCTACCTCTTTGAACGCGCCCTCTCGGGCCGCTTTGTCACCCTGTGGGCGGGTGTCTTTGACGGCTCGGACACCATCCGATATGTCGATGCGGGGCATGGTCTCTGGATGATTCGTGCCCTCGATGCCACGATCCGGCACGGCGTGGATATCGGCCTGCCGCGCGGCGTTCCCCTGGGGATCGACGCCACCAGCGTCTATGAGGTTGGGCAGATCCCCCTGCACACGGGAGAGTCGTTGATCCTTTATACGGACGGCCTGACGGAGCAACGCGACTCGCGGGGGGAGCAGTTCCGCCGCCATCGTCTGGGCCAGATCGTCGCCGCCGCGGACTCGCCGGCGGGGATGGTCCAGCGGGTTTTCGAAACCGTTGTGGACTTTTCGGGCCCGATCAGGCTCAAGGATGATGCGACGATCGTGTCGATTTTCCGTACAAAATAAGAACACAACGACGCATTCAGGCAGATGGTGCTGATCTGCCCGGTACCCGGTCCCAAATTCTACCCAAGTTATCACCCCCGTCTGGGGGATGCGCTTATTCGGACGTTTCCTCGGGAGAAGAGGCCCAAAACTCGACCGGAATCGCGCTCTTTTTGAGGCAAGAATTCAAGATGCTATTGACATTTGCCCTAGATGACGTCACACTTAGGGGGCTGGGACGTGAGACACCCTGGCTCTGTGTCAGTACAAGACCTTGTCGCCCTTTGACAAGGCGAGAGACTTTAGGAGGAAAGAGACATGATTAACCGTTTCCGCTTGTCTGCTGCCGCCCTTGCCGCGCTTGTCGCTGGCGGGGCTGTGTCCGCGTCTGGTGATGTGATCCTCACCTTGACGTACGACGACCTTGCCGGCTCATTCGCGTATTCCGCGAACCGCACCGGCACCTTTTCTGCCGTTGCCGTGAACACTGCCCAGTTGCAGTCGGCCGGCGAAGTGTCCCGCCTGGTTCCGGGCCTTGGCACCGCCTCCTTCGAGGCCGGCTTCGCCACCAACCCGTTCAGCGCGGCTGACTTCGCCCTCAGCATCTCCGTCGCCCCCGCGATCAACCCCAACCAGGCCCTCGGTGCCGGCAGCTTCACCGCGACCGACAACGACGGCGACACCATCACCGGCACGATTTCCGGTGTGTGGGTCTACGGCGGCCCCGGGTTCATCTTCTTCAACGGCTCCCTCTCGAACGTCACCCTGAACGACAACGGCGCCGCCGACGGCACCTTTGACGGCAGCGAGTCCGGCGACTTCGCCATGGACTTCAGCCCCGCCGCGTCGCCCTTCGAAGGCGCCATCGTTCAGCTCGTCTTCGGTGGTTCCAACTTCTTCGCCTCCGGCTTCTCCGATCGGGCCACCAACATCAACATGCAGGTCGTTCCCACGCCCGGCTCGGTCGCCCTCATGGGCCTGGCTGGCCTGACCATGGTCGGCCGCCGCCGCGCTCGCTGAGACTTCTCAGCCGAGACCACGCGTCTCTGCCCCTAGTTTCTCGAGAGCCTTCAAGCACCGCTTGAAGGCTCTTTTTCTTTTTGCATTCGCGCTCACGCTCGTGCGTGAGCGGCACATCGTCCCGCAGCCGAGCCGCATGCTTCCGCAGCCGGTAAATCCGCCAGGACCACTTCACGGGCTTTGAACAGGCCCCGGGCACCCCTCCTGCTCCTCGACGCCGCCCCGACGATGCACAACCCACCCAACGACCTGCAAGCCATCCACGGAGGTTTCGCGGAGAGGGGTGCGCTGCCCTCTAAGCCGGCCCGTTCGATGCCTCGGCGTCCTCGACCTGGTGACGCGCCCGGTCCGCGCTGTCCGAACGTCAGAACCGAGAACCCATTGAGAATGCACGGACTCTGCCCGTGGCCGGGGTCAAAGTGGGGTGTATCGTTCATACCCCTAACAAGTGCGCCCCTGTTCCCCTGGTCGTGCTGGGCGGCGGCATGTTCTGATAACTCACGCCAAAGTCCGCGAATTCTCGCCTGAACCCGAGAGTCTCGTGCTTTACACGCACTTTTTGCGTGATTGCTATTGACATTTGACCCCAAACACGTCACACTTGTACTGCCGAGACGTGAGACACCTCGGTACCCGTGTGTTCAAGAGTTCGCGGTGCCTTCCGGCACCCGAGCGAGAGATCTTTGGAGGAGAAGACATGACCAACCGTTCACGAATTGCTCTTGCGCTGACTGCCGTTGCCGGCGGTCTTGTTTCCGCGTCTAACGCGGATGTCATCGCCACCCTGACCTACGACAGCCTCAGCGGCTCGTGGGACAATGGCACCGGCCTTTTCACCGCCATCGCTGTTGACCAGGGCCCCAACGGCCTTCGTTCCGCTGGCGAGGCCTCCCGTATCGTCGCCACCGAAGGCAGCGCGTCGTTCAACACCGGCTTCACCGGCCGCACGACCGCCGCGTTCTCCATCAGCCTCAGCGCTGTGGCCACCATGGACCCCAACGTGAAGACCGGTGCCGGCACCTTCACCGCGACCGACACCAACGGTGACACCATCACCGGCGACATCGCCGGCGAGTGGATCAACCTCGGCAACGGCTTCGTGGTGTTCAACGGTGCCGTCGCCAACGCCTTCTTCAACAACGTCAGCCAGGACGGTGAGTTCAACGGCGAAGGCGGCTCCTTCTTCGACATGATCTTCGCCAACGGCCAGGGCCCCTACGAGGGCGCCGCCGCCAACCTGCTCTTCAACGCTGGCTCCTTCTTCACCAGCAACTTCGACAAGGTGTCTACCGGCACGCTCATCCAGATCGTCCCCACCCCCGGCGCTCTCGCGCTCATGGGCATGGGCGGCCTGGTGGCCATCCGTCGCCGCCGCTGAGTTTCTTCCGCTCGCCTCACCGGCTGAGCGGTGGCACTCAACCGCACGACACATTGCCTCCTGAGATTCTCAAGAGCCTCCGGCAAACGCCGGAGGCTCTTTTTCTTTTCGCCGGCTTCGTCCTTTGGCCGCGCCCACGAGCGCCCGCATCAGCACGTGCGCCTCGGCACGCGATCATCCTTCGAGTGCCGCGCGGCCCATGGGCAACTCGAACCGCTCCCGTGTACGGCAGTAGCCAAGCCCACCCATGCGCCCGATGGCGTCGAGCCCCGCGGGGTCGGTGTGCAGCCGCTCGTTCATCAATCCATCTCGCACCCACACCCTCACCACACGCCCGATGACGATGTTGCCGCCCGAGGGCACGCCCGGGTTTGTTCTCACCACGTTGACGCACCGGCACTCGAAAGAGACCGGCGACTCGGCCACGCGCATGCACCCCACCACCCTGCAGGGCGCCCGCGTCAGGCCGGTCAGGTCAAACTCGGAATCTTCGGGGGCCAGCGGCTCCGCGGCGGCGGCCATGCGGCGCGCCATCTGTTCGCACACCACGTTGACGACGAACTCGCCGGTTCCACCCTCCGATACGGGCTTGGCGTTGCGCAGGGAATCCTTCTCGCCGCCGGTGGCCGTGTTGGCCGGGCAGAAGAGGAGCATCATGGGGTCGGAGCCCACGCCGGCGAAGAAGGAGAAGGGGGCTACGTTATCTACGCCCTGGGTTGATCGCGTCGAGACCAACGCGATCGGGCGGGGCACAATACACCCGATGAGCACCTTGTAGCGCTCGGAGGGGGTGAGTTGATCCGGGTTGATCTCCATGATTCGCTCCTGCTCGCACGCGGGCGAGGCGAAGAGCGTACCACACCGGGGCGGCATGAACCGACCAGACGACACAACCCCCGCCGAGGCCGGCGCGACCAACCGGGTGCAAACATGGGCCGGGTTGCTGGCTGTGTGGACCGAGTTTGCACGCCGCACGGGTGCCATCGCTGACACGAGCCCGCTGCGTCCGCTCAAGGCCGCGGCGCCGGACATCATCGCGCTTCAGGCCCTGTGCTTTGCATCGGCCGAGATCATGACCCTGCCCGCCCGGGACCGTCACGTCGCGCTCGACCTGGCCTGGGCCTCGTATCAGCGGCACACCGCATCGCTGCGGGCCGCCTTCACGCCCATGCCCGAGGGCCTGGCCGAGTTGATCGATGACACGACCGCCGCCTTGACCACCGCCCGCGCCGCCGTCGTGGCGGCTACGGTGATTCACGAATGAACACGCCCCGGCCCATACTGCCACTGGTGAAGTTGGCGCTGGTCGCCTGTGCCCTGTCGGGCGTGGGCGGCTGCGGCTATTCTCGTCACTCCGCCCTCACGCACACGCTGGACTCACCCCACACCCCGTCGCCCGCGCCGGTCTGGCCCCGCAACTACACCCAAGATCTGCCCACCCTGCGGGCCTCGCTCTACCACGAGTATACACCCGAGGCCCCGAAGGCCCCCCCCACCGCCGAAGATCGCCCCCCGGGGTCGCTGGTATTTGGTGTTGTTGATGTGGGCGAACCGCTGGGCCAGGGATGGGTGACATACTCCCTGCTCACGCCGCTCGACCCGCCGCCGCCCGGGGGCGCCCCGGCGCTCATGACCACCGAGGGGTTTTCGTCTGCGTCTATTTCGTATGCCGCGTGGCGCGAGCGGCCGCAGGTGCTCGACACGATTCTGGCCAAACCCGCCGACAGGCCGGCGGAGGAGGTCCGCGCTGATATCGGCCTGCTGACCGCGTCGGCCCCGTTCCGCATGCGGTTTTACCTCACGCGGCCCAGGTCCCCCTCGCGGGGCGTGGTGCTGTATCAATGGGGCCTGTCGGGGCAACGGTTTGAAGAAAGCCTGGTCAAGGCGCTGGCCGATGACGGCTGGACGGTGCTGGCCCACGGCGGGCTCTCGTGGCGCCGGCCCGGCGCCCTCACCGTCACGCCCGAGCGCGGGAGCGCGGCGGCGCGCATCAGCGCCGCGGCCTTTGCCACCGATCGGCCGGTAGGCTCAAAGCCCGTGCCCGCAACAGCGGAGGAACAGGCCCTGTGGGCAGAGACGGCCGCGCGGCTGGCCGCGGCGGATTTCGATGATGCGCTGGGCCAATACGCGCTGGCGACGCAGGCGGCGTACGAGTATGTACGCCGGCACCACCCGCAACTGGTGGGGGAACGGCTGGTGCTGGTGGGGAGCAGTTTCGGCGCGATCATGAGCCCCACTCTGGCGGCGCTGATCGGGGAGAGGCTGGACGCGGCGGTGCTGATCGGCGGCGGCGCGAACTTTCTGGAAATCGCGGGCGATGAGTGGATGGATTACTACTACTCGCGGGTGCGCGGGTATTCGTCGATCAATCTGCGGGTTCCGGCCAGGCTTCGCGCACAGGTCGCGGGCCACTACCTGAATCACAGCACGCTGGACCCCTACCACACGGCGGTTCACCTGCGGGGGGTGCCCACGCTGATGCTGCACGCCTCGTGGGACCGCATCGTGCCCTGGCGCACCGGGGACGTGCTGTGGGAGCGCGCGGGCCGGCCCGAACGGTGGGTCGGGGCCTTCGGACACCTGTGGATGTTCCTGACGCTTTCACGTCGCGCCGACGACATCGCGTCGTGGATCGATGCGGCCTGCCCCCGCGGCTCGCCCGCCGCATCGGGGGTGCCGCGAGCCCCGGATGGAAGTCTGGCGCGCTACGATCTTCCCCCCTGAGTTGCAGGGGTTTCATCCACATTCTTCGAAGGGCAAGAACCATGGCAACGCGTCGGGCGAAGATCAGCGTGATTGGTGCGGGTAATGTCGGCGCGACGTGCGCGCACTGGGCGGCGGCCAAGGAACTGGGCGACATCGTTCTCCTTGAGATCCCCGACCGTGCCGACTTTGCGCGTGGCAAGGCGCTGGACCTGGCCTGCTGCGGCCCGATCGAGGGGTTCGACTCTCGCATTTTGGGCACGAGCGACTACAAGGACATCGCGGGGTCTGACGTGGTGGTGATCACGGCGGGCATGCCGCGCAAGCCGGGCATGAGCCGCGACGACCTGATCCAGGTGAACGTGAAGATCGTGAAGGACGTGAGCGAGAAGGTCCGCGAGTATGCCCCTGATTCGGTCGTGATCGTCGTGAGCAACCCGCTGGACGCGATGGTGTACACGGCGTGGAAGATCACCGGGTTCCCCACGCACCGCGTGATGGGCCAGGCGGGCGCGCTCGACGTGGCGCGGTTCAAGACCTTCCTGTCGTTCGAACTGGGCTGCTCGGTGGAAGACATCACGGCCCTGCTGCTGGGCGGGCACGGTGACGACATGGTTCCGCTGCCACGCCTGACGAGCGTCGGGGGCATCCCCATCACCGACCTGCTGCCGGCCGAGCGGATCGCCGCGTGCGTGGAGCGGGCCAAGGTGGGTGGGGGCGAGATCGTGAAACTGATGGGGACGAGCGCGTATTACGCCCCGGCGAGCGGCACCATTCAGATGGTGGAGTCGATCGTTCGCGACAAGAAGCGGATCATCCCCTCGGCGGTGTACTGCGAGAGCGAGTTCGGTGTGGCCCCCGGCGCGTCCGGGAAGGGCTACTTCGTGGGGGTTCCCGCGGTGCTGGGCGCCAAGGGGGTCGAAAAAGTGGTGACCTTCGCGATGACGCCCGATGAGCAAAAACTGATGGACGAATCCGTCAGCCATGTGAAAGACCTTGTGTCGGCCGTGGTCAAACTGTTCCCAGAACTCGCCTGACCAA
Organism: Phycisphaeraceae bacterium; assembly: GCA_019636615.1. Lineage (GTDB taxonomy): Bacteria > Planctomycetota > Phycisphaerae > Phycisphaerales > UBA1924 > UBA2402. The sequence goes on from JAHBXF010000001.1 coordinate 574,008, forward strand.
ACATAATCCTTCCGGCCTTGGGCCGGAGTGCACAACTTCCTGAACGGAACACCGCGATGAAATCAAGAACCATGTTGGCACTGTCGGCCTCGCTCCTTGGGCTTGCGGCGGGCGTTTGTGCCGCGCAAGACACCCCGAACCGCAAACTGCTGGGCGTGACCAAGGTTGAGGGGGGCGGGTATGCCCTGAACTACGAGTTCGGCACGCCGGCGCACCTCCGCCAGCCCCCGCAGTGGACCGATGAAGAAGCCCAGCGGCTGGGCGCGGCCCTCACGGGCTCGTGGAAGGCCACGGTGAGCACGCCCACGGGCGCCCACGAGACGGTGCTGAGCATCGCGCCGGTGTTCGTCACCGAGATGCCCAACACGCTGTATGTTGAGGCCGCGCGGGCCGATGGCCTGAACCGGCCGTACCGCGCGGTGCTGTGGCAGATCCACCGCATGCGTGGGGAACTGCGGATCAAGACGCTCGAGTTCCGCCGCCAGCGCGGCGAGATGCCCCAACTCGTGGGGATGTGGGCGGCCCCGGCCGCGTTCCCGGTGTATTCCATCCAGGACCTTGTGACCACTCTGGACATCGCGCTCTCGGCGAGCGGGGATGGCTGGAAGGGGCAGACCCCCGCGCCCTACCCCACGGCTGTGGCGGGCGCGGTGGAGATGACCAGCCAGATCGCGCTGGCCGGGGACGAACTCAAGACCGCCGACCGGGGCTTTGATGCCAGCGGCGCGCAGATCTGGGGCCCGCCCGAGGGGCAGTTCTACACGTTCAAGCGATTCGACACCGGCGTGAAGGTGAACACGTGGGAGGGGGGCCTGACCACGATCGACTTCCCCGCGCCGCGCACCGGCGACGTGGCCAAAGAGGGCGACATGATCAGCCTGCACTATGTGGGCTATCTTGAGAACGGGGAGATCTTCGATACGTCGTACGAGCGGGGCGCGCCCTTCTCCTACTCGATGGGCCAGCGGCTCATTCAGGGGTGGAACACGGCGATGACCGATATCCAGGCCGGCATGCAGCGCCGCTTGATCGTTCCCGGCCCGCTGGCCTACGGCGAGGCCGGCCGCAGGCCCAAGATTCCCTCCAACGCGACGCTGATCTTCGACATCGATGTCATCAAGGTGGCACCGGGCGCCGGCCAGCCGGCGGCCCCACCCCCGGCGCCGCAGCAGCCCGCGGGCAGCGATATCAAGGTGAACACCAACCAGCAGTTCCAGCAGGCCGAGCCGCCGCCGGAGATCCGCGCGAAGATGGAAGAAGAAATGGCCCGCCGTCGGGCCGAGCGCATCCGCGCGTTGGAAGAAGCGGCCAAGAAAGAAGCCGAGCAGAAGAAGGACGGCAAGCCCGAGTGATCGGTGTGCGCTCACGTCGCGCGCGAACGCTTCCTGTGATGATCCCCCAGCAGCCCGGGCCCTCGCCCGGGCTGTTTTTCTGCGTCAAACACCCGCTCGGGCCCGCCGACACTATCATTGTGCGGCATGGCATCGCGAGACTTTTATGACATCCTGGGCGTAGCCCGCGCGGCCACCGCCGATGCCCTGCGCAAGGCGTATCGCGCCAAAGCGCGTGAGTTTCACCCGGACGTGAACAAGTCGCCCGACGCCGCGGCGAAGTTCGCCGAGGTTCAACGCGCCTACGACGTGCTGAGCGACGAGAAGAAGCGTGCGCTGTACGACAAGTTCGGCCCGGAGGCCTTTGAGAGCGCGGCATCTGAAGAGGCCGCGGCCAGAGCCGCGCGGGGGGGGCCGCATTACGCCTGGCAGAATGTCGCGGGCGGCCGGGGTGGCTCGCACGAAGAAACGGGGTTTGACCCCGACGACATCTCGTCGATCTTTGAATCGATGTTCGGCGGCGCGCCGGGCGGCGCGGCGCGTGGCGGGTCGAGGTCGAAGCGCCGGGCCAACGGCACAAGCCGGCGGGCCGCGCCGGTTGAGCCGCTGCGGCATGAGATCGAGGTTGACTTTCTGATGATGGCCACGGGCGGGACGGAGTCGATCCGGCTGACCGACGGCCGGACGGGTGCGCAGAAGGTGATCGAGGTGAAGGTGCCCGCGGGCATCGAGGCTTCCACGCCGCTGCGGCTGGCGGGCGTGGCGCCCGGCGGGCAGGATGTGCTGCTCACGATCAAGACCCGCGCGCACGCGTGGTTCAAGCGCGGCAACCCCGATCAACCCGGCACGGGTCTGGACTTGACGATTGAACTTCCCCTCACCATCGCCGAGGCCACGCTGGGGGCGGTGGTGCCCGTGCCCACGCTTTCAGGCTCGGTGGAACTGAGCATCCCGCCCGGCTCGGCCAGCGGTCGTCGGCTGCGGCTGCGGGGCAAAGGCATCCGAGAAGCGTCGGGCAATAATGTTGGGGATTTGTACGCCATTGTCAAGATAATCCCTCCCAAGGGCACTACCCTCACAGAGTCTGATGCAGAGGTACTGCGCCGGGTGTCGCATGCGACCGAACCGGTGAGGGCCTGGGAGTCGTAAGCAGACTTTCCTGGCGTGCCGGGGGTAACCCCGCCGCCGCGATGCTGTCTTGGGCGATTTCGGCCGGTATTCTCGGAACGTCCGGGGTGCAAGGCCGATCACCCAAGCGGGGCGTTGGCGTGTGAAGCAGGCGCTCATGCGGTGCAGAGGCGCGCGGCCGGCACGCACGTGCAGGGATGGACTCTGACGGCAGTGGCAGCAGGGGTCGAGGGTGCTCAAACAGCGACATCAACTCTTCGTTTCGCTTCTGTGCCTGGTCGACGGCCTGATCGCCGCCGGGGCCTGCTACGGCGCGTGGATCGTGCGGAGGCGGGTGGTCGAGGGGGGGTTCCCGGACTTCTCAACCTACAACGGGATCGAAGCGGCCTGGCGCGAGCCTCTGGTGCTGCTGGCGCTGCCGATTGTGCTCATGGCGATGTGGGGCTTTGGGCTCTACCGCCCGCGCCGCGACCGCACGCTGCTGGCGGAGTGGTTTCAGGTGCTCAAGGCCTCGGCCGTGACGCTGGTGTCGTTGATTGTGATTCTGTGGGCGCTGGGCCCCGGGATTGTCGGCGGATGGGGGCACGCGACCTCGGTCTCGCTGATGGGCGCCTCGCTGGACACGGGCCGGCTTCAACTGGGCCTGTTGGCATTTCTGCTGCCGGCCTCGCTCATCGGGTGGCGGACGGCGTTCCGTCTTGGGCTGCGGATGATCCGCCGGCGCGGGTGGAACCAGCGTCACGTGGCGATAATCGGCACCGGACGGCTGGGGCGCATCGCCTGCCGCACGCTTGACCGCAACTCGTGGACGGGGCTGCACGCGGCGTTCTTCATTTCGCACCATGAACACGCCTCGCCGACGGCCCGGTGTGTTGACCGCCCCGTGCTGGGCGGCCTGGCGGACCTCGACCGCGTGCTGGAGCAGCACCGTCCCGACGCGGTGTATCTGGCGTTGCCGGCGGCGAAAGGGACGGTGGTGCCCGCGCTGCTGCGGCGGCTCGAACGGCACGCGGTGGACGTGAGGCTCATCCCGGATGTGCACCCGCGGTACATGCCTCAGTCGATGATGGTGAGCGACCTGGAGGGCATGCCGATTCTGAGCGTGCGAGAGAGCCCGCTGCACGGGTTCGGCGGGATGCTCAAGCGAGGGGTTGATCTCCTGGGCGCCGCGGTGGGGCTGGTGGTCTTCTCGCCGCTGATGCTGGCCATCGCGGCGGTGCTGCGCCTGACGAGCCCCGGGCCGGTGATCTTCAAGCAGCGCCGCGTGAGCCTGGGGGGCGAAGAGTTCAACATCTATAAGTTCCGCACGATGTACCAGGCCGAGGACGAACACGCGGGCGCCGGGTGGACCAAGCGCGACGACCCGCGCATCACGCCCATGGGGCGGTGGCTTCGTCGCACGAGCCTGGACGAACTGCCTCAGTTGTTCAACGTCATCAAAGGTGAGATGAGCCTTGTGGGCCCGCGTCCCGAGCGCCCGGAACTCATCGCCAGGTTCCGCGACGACTGGCGCGGGTACATGCTGCGTCAGCACGTCAAGGCCGGCATCACCGGGTGGGCGCAGGTCAACGGGCTTCGGGGCGACACCAGCCTGCGCAAACGGCTGCAGTACGACCTGGTCTACATCCGCAACTGGAGCCTGGGCTTTGACATGAAGATCCTGTGGCTCACGCTCTTCCGGGGCTTTCTGCACCGCAACGCGCACTGAGGCCCGCGCGGGGCTCTGCCCTGCGCCGACGAACGCACGCGAGGGGCAGCAGGCCCACCAGCGCGGCCGCGCCGGCGGGCGCGGGCACGAGGAGTTGGGTGGCCGACACGAGCGTGCCGATTTCGCCCCCGCAGTGCAGGCCCGCGGAGTTGTCAAACTGCCAGTGGATGCCGCCGTAGATGCGGCTTTGGCCGGCTTCCTCGGCGGCGGCCCAGAGGCTGTCGAACTCGCGGGTGATGCCCACGCTCTCGGCGGTGAACGAGATGCTGTCGGTGCCGAAATAGTCGGCGAGGATCGTGGCGGCCGCGCTGCTGAAGGTGCTGTGCCCGCTGGTGAAGGCGGCGAATGGCGGCGTGACGAGGAGGGGCGTCCAGGCGGCGTCGCCGGTGGTGTCGGGGTTGGTGTCGGCGTCGCCTTCGCGGATGCCGGTGACGGGGCGCCAGAAGTTGTACGCGTATTTGCAGTCCCACGATGCGATCGCGGCGTCGGCCAGGCCGATGCCCAGCAGGGCGAAGAGCCGCGCGTTCTCGTGCGTGGTCAGTGAACGCTGTTGGGAGATCTGCGCGGCGATCTGATTCCACATGCCCGGGGGTGTGACGGTGCCCGCGCCGGCGGCCCACAAGAGGGCGATCTGCGTCTGCTCGGGCGTGCGGGTGGCGCTGTCAACAGCACCGAGTGACTTCACCTCGTTGTAGGCGTCGGTGTATTCCTGGCTGGTGAGCGATGGCATGGAGGCGGGCCGGAACTGCGAGCCCGATGACATGGCGAATGGGGTGACGAGGGGCCAGTTGGGGAGGAGTGCGGGGCCATGGCCCGGCGGGGTTGGACGCCACCGGCCGGGCTGTGTGCCCGGCGTGTGCGGAACCACCAGAGAGGCGTTGTCGTTGGCGCGAGAGGCGAGGGTTTGCGAGGCCGCGTGTGCGCCCAGGGCCAGCCCGGCGGCTTTGCCCGGAGAATCCGGGATGGCGGCGAGCGATTGGGCGAGTTGTGCATCAAAGATCGCGGCGCGGGAGGGGTAGAGGGCGGCGAGAACATCGCGCGCGGCCTGGGCCGCGGCGGCATCGGCCGAGGTGCCCGCCGGGGTTGGGTAGACGGCCAGATAGCCGCGGTGTGTGGGGTTGACCGAGTTCACCGCGTCGTAGACCGCGGTGTGGACCATCGCCATGGCCCGGCTGGCCATCGGCGGTGTGGTAGAGGTCGCGGCCACCGCGGAGAGGAGTTGCTGGTTCCAGTCGAGGACGACGTCGGCGGCGGAAGCCACGGGAAGAGCGCTGCCCGCAAAGACCGCGATGAGGGCCCCGACGGCTCGGCGTGCATTCTGGCTCATAGTCTCTCCTCGTGAGGTGTTGACGCTTCCACAGTTTTCGCACCCGCTCGGGAGATCTTGCAGCCCGCGGGGTGATAATTTCGCCGCGGCTTTCCGGAATGAACGGATGGGGATGGATTCCTTCGGGAGGTGTCATGACAACCGGGAGTTCGGTGCCGAGTTGGGTGGTTGTGCTGATTGTCGTCGGATTTGTGCTGATGGATGGGCTGATCATGTGGGCACTCTTCCGGGGGCTGGCGAACATGTGGAACGAACTGGCGCGGGCCTACCCGGCGTTGGAACCGGGTGAGGGGGCGGTGCGCCGCGAGTTCCAGAGTTTCAAGGTGGGCATCTTCAACATGGGGTACAGCGTGCACGTGGTGGTGGACGACACGCACCTGCACCTGCTGCCGTCGTGGACCCTGCGGAAGATCGGGGGCAAGGCGGCGAGCGTGCCGTGGGATGAGGTGAGACTGAAGCCGGCGGGGAAGTGGTTCAAAGGGCTGCGATCGGCCAAGATCGGCAAGGTTGACCTGTGCGGCCCGGCGTGGGCGCTGAACCTGGCGGAGGGGCGCGGGCCGGACGGGCGTGCCTGAAGCCGCCGTCGCGGCGCGTGGTTCCGTACCCTTGTCGCACGGTGGAAGCGAAGTACGACATCATCGTGGTGGGCGGCGGGCACGCGGGCGTTGAGGCCGCGTGGGCGGCGGCCAACGTGCTGGGGATCGAGGCCGCCGGCGCGGCGCGGGTTGCGCTGGTGACGATGGACCCGGCGAAGATCGGGGTGATGTCGTGCAACCCCGCGATCGGCGGGCTGGCCAAGGGCCAACTGGTGCGCGAGATCGACGCGCTGGGCGGGCTGATGGGGCTGGCGACAGACGCCTCGGGGATTCAGTTCCGCATGCTCAACACGAGCAAGGGGGCGGCGGTGCACGGGCCCCGCGCGCAGTGCGACAAGCACGCGTACGCGGAGGCGGTGCAGGCGTTGATCGCCTCGCGGCCTGAGATACGCGTGGTGGCGGGGAGCGTGGAATCACTGCGGATCGACGGTGGGAGGCTGACGGGCGTGGTGGTTCGGCGCGCGGACGGCACGCACGCGCCGCTGGACGCGCGCTGCGTGATTCTGACGACGGGCACGTTCATGCGCGGGCTGATGCACACGGGCGAGCAGAAGGTGGCGGGCGGTCGCTACGGCGAGGCATCGGCCGAGGGGATCTCGGGCGCGCTGGCGTCGCTGGGCTTTGAACTGGGCCGCCTGAAGACCGGCACGCCGCCGCGGCTGCGGCGTGGCTCGATCGACCTTGACTCGCTCGCGGCCCAGCCCGGTGATGAGGAGCCGTGGCCCTTCAGCGACCTGACCGGGCGCGGGGGGGCGTGCGCTGTTGAGAGCGCGCCTTCGCTCGGGCGGTTCCCGGTTCTGGGGCAGGTGTGCTGCTATCAGACATCAACGAGCGCGGCCTCGCACGAACTGATCCGCGCGAACCTGCACCTGGCGCCGATGTTCAGCGGGCAGATCGAGGGGGTTGGGCCGCGGTATTGCCCGAGCATCGAGGACAAGGTTGTGCGCTTTGCGCAGCGCGATTCGCACGGGGTGTTTCTCGAGCCCGAGAGCCTGCGCGACGACTGGATTTATTGCAACGGCATCTCGACGAGTCTGCCGGCGCACGTGCAGGACGAGATCGTGCGGACGATGCCGGGGTGCGGGCGCGCGGAGATACTGCGGTACGGCTACGCGGTGGAGTATGACATGGTGCGGCCGCACCAGATCTTGCCCACGGGCATGACGCGCCGGGTGGAGGGGTTGTTTCTGGCGGGGCAGATCAACGGCACGAGCGGGTATGAAGAGGCGGCGGCGCAGGGGCTGGTGGCGGGCGTGAACGCGGCGCGGCTGGTGCGGGGCGAGGGAGAGTGGGTGCTGGGGCGCGACGAGGCGTATATCGGCGTGCTGATGGATGACCTGGTGATCAAGACGCCGGTGGAGCCGTACCGCATGTTCACGAGCCGCGCCGAGCACCGGCTGCTGCTGCGCGCGGACAACGCGTGGGCCCGTCTGAGGGCGCGTGCGGAAGAGACGGGGCTGTATGGGCAGACGGCGCTGGGGGCGCTGCGCCGCGGGGTGTACCGCGCGATGCAGGAAGTGTGCGATGATCTGCACCGGTGCATCGAGGGGGCGAAGGTTGACGGGGTGGCGCTGTCGCGGCTGATCCGGGCCGATACGTTCACGCTCGAAGACCTCCGTCGCGCCCTGCCGGGGGCGCGGTATGAGCGTGCGGCGTGGATGACCGCGCTGGCGGACAGGCGGTACGAGGCGTACATCGTGCGGCAGCGTGCGGAGATACGCCGGCAGGCGGAGATGGAGCACAAGCGGCTTCCCGACGGCGTTGACTATCTGAGCCTCTCGCACCTGCGGCACGAGGCGCGCCAGGCGCTGCACACCTTCCGCCCGCGCACCTATGGCCAGGCGGGAAGGCTCGAGGGGATTACCCCGGCCGATCTGACGCTGCTTTCGGTGCTGGTCGGGCGCTGAGGTTGGCGGGGCTTGCGCGGGGAGAGAGGCGGGGTGCGCCCGCGGGCGGGCGGCCGCTACCCTTGGTGCATGTCAGACACACGCACAGAAGGTTGCTGCCAGGGTTCGGCCAAGGGTGAAAACACGGGCTGCTGCGGCGGCGCCGGCGGGCCGCCGGCGGCGATGACGGTGGACGAGTTGAAGGCACTGCCGACGCTGCAACTGATCTCGCGGTATCGGCGCGGCATCGAGAACTTCGACCGGCGCGTCTTTGAACTCACCGAAGAGCAGATCGACATGGCCTTTCTGCCCGACGCGGGCGTGGGCCGGTGGCCGGTGCGCGTGCTGATCGGTCACTGCGCGGACGCGGACCTGGCCAGCGTGCACCGCATGCGCCGGGCCGTAGCCGAGGATCAACCGCTGCTCTCGAACTGGGACGAGGACGCGTTTGTTGACGCCAACCTGTACGGCAACCGGCACGAGGGGTATGCGGCGGACGCCGAGGCGGACCACGCCCGCGTGATGCACGCGCTGGGGGGCCACATGGCGGTGATCCACACGCTGCGGCAGTGGACGGGCGCCTGGCTGACCACGCTGGAAGAATCGCAACTCGACCGCGTGGCGATGCACCCCGAGAAGGGCGAGCAGAGCGTGCGCACGATGCTGGCGATGTATACCTGGCACCTGGAGCATCACGCCGCCTTTCTGCGTCGGAAACTCGACCGCATGCTGGGCCCGCCGGTGGAGCCCGAGAAAGTGGCCGCGGGCGGGTGCGGCGGCGGGTGCGCCTGCAAGGGTTAAAGGTTTCTCATGCGTCTCTTCCTGCCCAGCACGCCGGCCAGGGGAAGAGACGGGCGGGGGTACGCGCGGCGTTGGGATGAGGGCGCGGCGTGCGCTGCGTTCACGCTGATCGAGTTGCTGGTGGTGATCGCGGTGATCGGGCTGCTGCTGGCGGTGCTGCTGCCCGCGCTGGGCAAGGCGCGACAGAACGGGCGGCTGATCTCGTGCGTGTCGAACGTGCGCCAGCAGGGGGTGGCGACGCTTTCGTACGCGATGGATCACCGCGAGTTGCTGCCGCCGAAACTGCTGTACCTGACGCGCTACAACGAGGATGGCACGCTTGAGTCGGAGCCGTGGCTGATCAACCGCGTGCTGGCGGCGTATACCGGTTCGCCCTTCGGCCAGCCGCGCCCGGGTGAGGCGTGGCCCAACCCCACCGGGGTGTGGCGGTGCCCGGATGTGCCCTTGCAACTCGACAGCGCGGACCGCTGGACGCACAACGGGGTGCTGCACCATGCGCCCAACGGGTGGCTCATGAGCACGGTGTTTCAGAACGAGGCGCAGGGCACGCTCCGCATCGTGGCCGACGCCATCGGCGGGTGGCGCGACCGGCACGCCGGCCCGCAGTGGCGCCGGGCCGACCAGGTGCGCACGCGGCAGGACCGGGTGGTTGTGCTGATGGACAACGTGTCGATGTTCGTGGAGAGCCACGGGCACGCGGACGCGCGTGAGGAGTATCAGTTTGCGTGCCAGGTGACGCGCGAAGACAACGAGTGCGGCGAGAACAAGAAGGGGAGCCACGATGCGCTGGGGGTTCGCCCCGCGGTCTTCCTTGATGGGCACGCCAACGCGCTGCCGTCGGGAGAGGCGTACTGGCGTGACCGCCAGAACATCTACTCCCCGGCGTGGTCGGGCGCGGGCATGGTCTTCTGGGCGCGTGAGGTCGAGCACCTGCTGTGGTTTGTCGACCCCACCGAGGCCAGCGCGGACTGAGCCGTGTGCCTGCTCAGTGGTTCTCGGGCGTGATGAGCGTGGTGAATGACGCGTCACCCCACGCCGTGCGCGGCAGACTACGCTCATGGACATGGTCCAGGCATCGTTGCTGCGTTCGAAGTTTGCCTTTGCGCTCGGGTATGAGCGGTATGTCTCGGGCGGCACGCCCGACCAGGTGAGCCGCTGGGGAGGGAACTACGCGCGCATCGCCCTGTCCCCCGAGCAGGACGACCTGGTGCGGAGTTTTACGCGGCGGGTGAACGTGCTGGTGATCTCGGGGCTGTGGTGCGGCGACTGTGCGCAGCAGTGCCCGATGATGGCGAGGATCGCGCAGGCCAACGCCGCGCCGGTGGATGATGAGCGGGCCGCGGGGATCGACCTGCGGTTTCTCGATCGTGACGAGCACCCGGACCTGGCCGAGGCGTTCAAGATCTGCGGGGGCACGCGGGTGCCGACGGCGATCTCCATGGCCGAGGACTTTGAGTTTGTGAGCATGCTGGGCGATAAAACGCTGTCGCGGCTGAGGGCGAAGGCGGCGGCCTCGCTGGGCCCGGCGTGCCCATTGCCCGGGGCCGACCTGCCCGAAGACGAGGCGCGCGCCACACTGGCGGACTGGCTCAACGAGTTTGAACGTGTGCACCTGCTGCTGCGGCTGAGCCCGCGACTGCGGCAGAAACATCAGGATTGAAGCCCTGACAGCGCTGATCACCCGGCGATGTTGGGACGTTGCGGAACGTCCAATAACTTCCTGAGAAGGCTTTCAAAGGTGAAACTGGGCAACCTGCGCGGCCGGAGGGCTCGTAAGTCTTTGTGAGGCCACGATTTGCCGTTGACAAGTCGGGAACATGACGGCACAATAGTGGTGTTCCAAGGAGTGATTGAGAGACAGTCCCATCCTTGAATCAAGAAGATGTTCCCCCCGCTGTGTACTTCGGGGGGCCGGCTTTCATGGCGCGAGCCTGAAGAACGGTGGAAGAGAGAGCGCCCTGTTTCCGCGGGGCGGGTTTCGGTGATGGTCACACAGGAGTAGAGTGATGAACAAGATGTGCTTTGCCTTGGCCCTTGCGTGCGCTGCGGGCGCGAACGCGGCGATCGTTGCTGTTCCGACCCCGATCGACGACACGGCGGTGTTCACGCCGCGCAGCGGTGTGGTGTTCAGCAACATCCCCGGCCCCTATTCCGCCTTCCCCGCCGGCGGCGGTGTTCTGGGCTTTGACGACTACCAGTCCACGATGGTGAACAACGCCGAAGAACTGCAGTCCATCCGCTTTGTCGGCGGCGTGACGCAGGCCGGCATGACCCTGCAGTTCCAGTTCTACACGGAGAACGCGATTCTGCTCAGTTCGTTCAACGTGGCCTTGCCGCAGGGCGGCGACTTCATCTGGACGATCTCGCCGCTGGGCGCGGGCAACTTCACCGCCGCGAAGAACGGCTTCATGCAGATCGTGGCGCAGGGCAACGCGACGGGCCGGTGGTTCCTCACCGGGACGGCTCCGTCTGTCGGCACGAGCGACCCGACCGTGGGTGGCGCGGGCGGCACGCTGAACCACGCGTTCGAACTGGTGACCCCGACCCCGGGCACGATGGCCCTTCTGGGCGCGGGCGGCCTGGTGGCGATCCGTCGCCGTCGCGCCTGAGACGCATGAGACTCCGTGTTGCTGATCGGTCGCTCATCGGCCGATCGCGACAGACTCTGTGACACCTCCGCGACCCCGCGCCTTCCCGGCGCGGGGTTGTTTTTGTATGGCGGTGGCTGGAGTGCGCTGGCGAGGTCGGCCGCAGGGGCTAGTGCTTGCGCGCAACGATGTGGAAGAGGTGGTGGTGCTTGGTCTGGCCCATCGCATCGTCTCCGTCTTTCTCGACCTCGTCGAAGTGGATCAACGCGAAGGGCGCGAGCAGCGCGAGCACATGTTCGCGTGTGTGGTGGCTCTCGGGGCGGATCGTGGCCCATTCGTCGCGGTCGCCGAAGAGTTGGCCCGCGAAGAGGCCGGCGGGCGCGAGTGTGTTCACGATGCGCTCCCAGAGCGCCGGGAAGGCCGCGGGCAGGCAGAAGGGCAGCGAGAAACTCGCGTTGATGAGGTCGGCGCGGCGGGGGAGCAAAGGCGAGTGCGCGGCGTCTTCGAGCGAAAGGGTGTGCACCACCAATCGGGGCTGGTGGGCGGGCGGCACCGAGGCGCGCAGCCGCGCGAGGCCATCGAGGGATGAATCAAAGGCGACCACACGCCAACCCCGCGCGAGGAGTTCGCGCGTGTCGCGACCTTCGCCGCAGCCGACATCGATGGCCAGCGGCGGGTTGGCGGGGTTGACAGGGCCGAAGACATCGGCGGCGCGCAGGAGCGTGTCGCGCGGGCCCATGTCGGAGACGGCGTCGAAGTATCGCGGCCAGTCGCGCTGGTAGTCTGGGGTGATGTGCGCGGGGAAGCCCCGTGATGCGCTGGGGGTGTTGGGGGTGCTGGGGGTGCTGGGGGTGTTTGGGGGCTGGTGTGTCATGGCCTGAGGCGGCGCTCTCTGGGCTTCAAACGGGGTGAAGCGTGTGAAACGGTCATACGGTGTGGCTCGAACCCATTGGGGGGAGAACGGCGGGCGTGTGCCCATGGGTGGCGCAGAAGAAGCGAGCGACACGAATGTACGAAACAACGCAGGACTTTATCGCGGCGCTGGAAGGGGCGGGGGAACTGGCACGGGTGAGGGCGCGGGTTTCGCCGGTGCTGGAGATCACCGAGATCACCGACCGCGTGAGCAAGTCGGCGTGCCCGCACGCGCCCAGCGCGGGGGCGGCGCAGAGCGACCCGAGGTTTCATCACCTTGGCGGCAGAGCGCTGCTGTTTGAGAACGTGGAGGGCTCGGACATTCCGGTGCTGATCAACGCGTGGGGGAGTTACCGGCGCGTGGAGATGGCGCTGGGGTGCAACGACGCGGGCCCCGGTGTGCAGGCGGGGCACACGCCGGGCGGGTTTGAAGCACTGGCCGACAGACTGGGGCGGCTGGTGAAGCCCGAGCCGCCGCCGACGCTGCTGGCGAAGTTGCAGAAGATACCGGAACTCATGCAGTTGGCGAGCCTGCCGCCCAAGAAGGTGCGCAGCGGGGTGTGCCAGGATGTGGTGATCCCGCAGGAGAAGGTTGACCTGACTCGGCTGCCGCTGCTGCGGTGCTGGCCGCATGACGGTGACTTTGCCGCGCTGGGGTACCCCGCGGGGGTGAACCGCGGCATCCCCGGGCTGGAAGAGGGGCCGGAGTGGGAGCGGTGGTACCGTGGGCGGTACATCACGCTGGGCACGATCCACACGATCCATGCCGACGACCTGGGCAACCCCGCGCCGCCCAGCCGCAACGTGGGGATGTACCGGGTGCAACTCTTCGGCAAACGGCACATGTCGATGCACTGGCACATGCACCACGACGGTGCGCGGCACTGGCGCAGTTGGAAGGCCAAGGGGGAGCGCATGCCGGTGGCGATCGCGCTGGGCGGCGAGAGCGTGCTGCCGTATGCCGCGACAGCGCCGATGCCGCCGGGGATCAGCGAGATGCTGCTGGCGGGGTTTCTCAACCGGGGGGGCATCCCGCTGGTGTCGTGCAAGACGGTGCCGCTGGAGGTGCCGGCCAACAGCGAGATCGTGATCGAGGGGTATGTGAGCGACGAGGCGGGGGTGATCGGGTTTGACCCGCGCACGGACAGCGCGAAGCCCGGCGAGGGGGCGGTGTTTGAGGGGCCCTTCGGCGATCACACCGGGTTTTATTCGTTGCCGGACCGCTACCCGCTGCTGGAGGTGACGTGCATCACGCACCGCAGGAACCCGGTGTACCCCACGACGATCGTGGGGCTGCCGCCGCAGGAGGACTATTACCTGGGCAAGGCCACGGAGCGGCTCTTTCTGCCGCTGCTGCGGACGCTGATCCCGGACATCATCGACTATGACCTGCCGCTGTTCGGCGCGTTCCACAACTGCGCGTTTGTGAAGATCCGCAAGGAGTATCCGCTGCAGGGGCGGCGGGTGATGCACAGCATCTGGGGCGCGGGGCAGATGGCGTGGACGAAGATGATCGTGGTGGTAGACGAAGACGTGAACGTGCACGACCACGACGAGGTTCTCTTTCACCTCTGCGCAAACTGCGATCCGGGGCGGGACGTGGAGATCGTGAACGGGCCGCTGGACATATTGGACCATGCCGCGCCGCGGCTGGGGGCGGGACACAAGATCGGCTTCGACGCGACGCGGAAGATCCAAGGGGAAGAGGTTGGGGGCAACGCGGTGCGCGCGTGGCCGCCGATCATCCGCATGAACGAGGAGATCAGGCGGGCGGTATCGAAGCGGTGGGCCGAGTACGGCCTGTGATGAACGCGGGCGCGAATGGGGCTTACTGGCCGGGGCGGCGCGCCCGGGCCACGAGGGTGGCCTGGGTGGTCATTTCCTTGCCGTCGCGCACGTAGACGATGGTGACGACATCGCCGGGCTTGGCGGCGGAGAGCAGGGGCATCCACGATTCGACATCGGTCAGGGCGGTGTTGTTCCACTTGATCATGCGGTCGCCCTCTTTGAGCCCTGCCTTTTCGGCCGGCAGGTCGGGGAAGACTTCGCCGACGAGCACGCCGGGCTCATCGCCGCTGTAGTCGCCCGGGGCGATGCCGAAGCGCACGCTTGTGCCCAGGCCCCCCACCGCCGGCGCGGGCGGTGCTGGGTCTGCGACAGGCGCGGGCTGGGGATCTGTCGCGGCCTGCGGTTCGCGTTCGCGGCGTGCGCGGCCGCCGCCCTCGGAGAAGACGAAGGGCTCGGGGCGCAGGGCGGCGTCGTAGGCGATGCGGAAGGCGAGGTCGGCCACCTGCACCGCGCCCTCGACGTTGATGGTGTCGGCGGTGTCGGCGGGGGTGTGGTACTCGCTGTGCAACTGGGTGAAGAAGAAGAGCGTGGGAACATTGACGGCGGTGAAAGAGGCGTGGTCGGAAGGGCCAAAGCCCGAGCGGGTCTGCTTGATGACCAGGCCGGATTCGGAGATGTAGGGCTGGAGCCAGTCTTCGAGGCCCTCGGCGGTGCCGACGCCGCCGAGTTCAAGCCGGTCGTCGCGCAGGCGGCCGATCATGTCCATGTTGATCATCATGGCGTGCTGGCTCATGGGCACGATGGGATTGCGTGCGTAGTGACGCGAGCCGACAAGGCCGCTTTCTTCGGCGCTGAACCAGAGGAAGAGGACGGAGCGGGCGTGGGCATCGTCGGGGAGCGCGGCGTAGGCCTGCGCGAAGCGCTTGGCGGTGAGGAGCACGCCGGAGGTGCCGCTGGCGTTGTCGTCGGCGCCGACGTGGATCTTGCCGCGCGGGTCGGCGGCGCGGCTGCCGAAGTAGCCGTAGCCGACGTGGTCGTAGTGGCTGCCGATGACGATGAACTGGTCGGCGAGGTCGCCCTTGCCGGGGAGGATGGCGCCGACGTTGTCTGTCCAGAGGGTGACGCGTTCGATCTCGACATCGAGCGAGACGGTGGTGTTGGGCAGGTCGATGATGGTGCCGGCTTCATCGGCCAGAGCGCGAAGGTCGGCGAGGGAGCGGCCCAGCGTGTCGCCGGCGCGCACCAGGCGGTCGGCGGCCTCGGCGGACATCATGACCAGGGGAACGGAACGGCGCGAGCCGGTGAGGGAGAGGTCTTCGAGGCGGCCCATGCGTTCATCGACCGCGCCGGGAGGGTTGACGAGGATGATGCCCGCGGCGCCGGCCTTTTCGGCGGCGGCGAGTTTGGGATCAAGGTTGGCGGCGGCGGACCAGCGGAGGTCGGCCCAGCGGCTCTTGCCCTCTTCGTTGATGGGCTCGAAGCGCATGACGATGGCGATTTTGCCTTCGAGGTTCACACCCTCGGTGTATGTGGTGTATTCGCGGCGGGCGTTGTCGATGGAGTACCCCACGAACACGGGCTGGCCCGAGACCGCGGCGTTGGCGGAGGGGCCAAGCACGCTGTAATCAACGGCGTGACGGAGCGTGACGGGCGCGCCGTCGGTGGTGATCGAGGCCCGGTGCCGCTTCAGACGCAGCGAATCGCCCGGGCGGGACGAGAAGGGCGCGACGAAGACCTGGCGGAAGGAGGCCCGCTCGGCCTGGGTTTCGTTGCCTTCTTCGTCGGTGACGGTGGCGGGGAAGGCGGGCTGCAGGCCGATCATGCGCGAGTGGAACTCGAGGTAGTCGGCGGCGACGCGGTTGCCGTTGGTGCCGGGTGCCCTGCCCTCGAAGAAGGGGTTGGCCAGGGTCATGACGTGCTGGCGGTAGGAAACGTAGTGGGGAGCGAGTTCTTCGCTGGGTGTGGGTTTGATACTGCCAGGGAGCGAGGCGGGCTCGTCGTGCACTGGCCGCGCCGAGGCGGCGGCGAGCGCGAGGAGCGTGCAGCAGGAGAAGGCCGCGACGGCGCGGCCCATGGCGATGGCGTGCGTGAAAGTGCGGGTCATGGCAGCAGGATATGGGGGGAGACCCACCGTGCGTGGGGCCGGGGCACCCCCCACCCCCTTGGAAGAGCACTACGATGAGGCTTCTCTGGCAATGCCTGCCACCCACCCCCGCGGCCCCAGTTATGGCACTCGCCGCACCACACTCCGGAGGACCGATGCGTTACCACACAACCCCGACGGGCTCTTGCCGCGCGATTGCCGGGATTGCACTCTGCCTTTCGATGGTTGCCGGCGCGGCGTTGAGCCTGGCCGCCCCCCTCACCCCCAGCCCGGAGACGAACCCACCCGCCATGACCACGGCCAACCCCTTCCTGGCGCCCAGTGCGCTGCCGTTTGAGGCCCCCGACTTTCGCATCATCAAGGAAGAGCACTACCTGCCGGCCTTTGTGGAGGGGATGCGTCAGCACCTGGCCCAGATCGAAGAGATCGCGGCGAACCCCGAGGCCCCGACTGTTGAGAACACGCTGGAAGCGATGGAGCGGGCCGGGGTGGTGCTGTCGCGGGTTTCGAATGTGTTCTTCAACCTGACGGCGACGGACAGCACCGAGGCTCTGCGGGCGGTGGAAGCCGAGGTGGCCCCGCTGCTGGCGTCGCATCAGGACGCGATTCTGCTCAACCCGCGGCTGTATGCGCGGGTGAAGGCGATCTATGACGCACGCGCCACGCTGAGCCTTGACCCCGAGACGCTGCGGCTGGTGGAGCAGACACACCTGCGGTTTGTGCGGGCCGGGGCGACACAGCCGGAAGAGACCAAGGCGCAGATCCGTGCGCTCAACGAAGAGCAGGCGGCCCTGATGACATCGTTCCGGCAGACGATGCTCAGGCAGACGAACCTTGCGGCGGTGGTGGTTGAGGACGTGAACGAACTCGACGGCATGAGCGAGGGGGAGATCGCGGCGGCGGCGCAGGCCGCGGCGCAGGCGGGGCACGAGGGCAAGTGGCTGCTGCGCATCACGAACACCACGCGCCAGCCCGTGCTGACATCGCTGAAGAACCGTGAACTGCGGCAGCGCGTGTGGGAAGCGTCGGCGATGCGCGGGCTGGCGGAAGGGGAGGGAGACACGCGGGCGATGGTGCTGCGGCTGGCGACGCTGCGGGCGGAACTGGCCTCGCTGCTGGGCAAGCCGAACTGGGCGAGCCACCAGTTGGAAGACCAGATGGCGGGCGGGCCCGGGGCGGTGTACAAGATGCTGCGTGAGATGGTGCCCACGGTGGTGGGCAACGCCAAGCGTGAAGCGGCCGATATTCAGTCGCTGATCAGGAGCGAGGGAAAGAGTTACGTGGTCGAGCCGTGGGACTGGGAGTTTTACGCCGAGCGTGTGCGGGCCCAGCGGTATGACCTCAACCCGGAGGAAGTGAAGCCGTACTTTGAGTTCAACCGGGTGCTTCGGGACGGGGTCTTCTACGCGCTCAACCGGTTCTACGGCGTGTCGTTCCGGGAGCGCACGGACCTGCCGGTGTATCACCCGTCGGTGCTTGTCTTTGATGTGCTGGATCACGACGGCACGCAGATGGGGCTGTTCTACGCGGACTATTTCGCCAGGCCCAGCAAGCGTGGCGGGGCGTGGATGTCCACGTTTGTTGATCAGAGCGGCCTGCTGAACCACAAGCCAGTGGTGATCAACGTGATGAACATCTCGCCGCCGGCCGAGGGGCAGCCCGCGCTGATGACCTTTGATGAAGTGGTGACGATGTTCCACGAGATCGGGCACGGGGTGCACGGGCTCTTTTCCGATGTGCATTACCCGTCGCTGGCGGGGACGAACGTGCCGCGCGACTATGTGGAGTTTCCGTCGCAGTTTGAGGAGGACTGGGCCAAGCACCCGGAGGTGCTGGCGAGTTATGCGCGTCACCACGCGACCGGGGAAAAGATCCCCGACGGGTTGATGGCGAAGATCCTGCGTGCGAGCGGGTTCAACCAGGGGTTCGACACGCTGGAGTACATCGCGGCGGCGCTGCTGGACCTTGAATGGCACACGCTGGCGCCCGGAGCGGAGGTGACGGACATCGAGGCGTTTGAGAAGTTGGCGCTGTCGAAGAACGGGGTGAACTTTGCCCCCGTGCCCCCCCGCTACCGCAGCACGTACTTTGCGCACGTCTTCCCGGGCGGCTACTCGGCGGCGTACTACGCGTATATGTGGAGCGAGGTGCTGGCGGCGGACGCCTTTGCCTATGTGGCCCAGCGGGGCGGCCTGACGCGCGACCTGGGCGATGAGTATCGCGCGGCGATTCTTTCGCGCGGGGGCAGCCTGGACCCGATGAGCATGTACGTGGCCTGGCGCGGGCAGGAACCCAACCCCGAGCACCTGCTGCGTCGGCGAGGGCTGCTGGCGCCGTCGGGGAAGTGAGGCGTGGGCGGATGAGAAGGGCGTGATCGGGGCCGGGCCGGGCGAAATCCCGGGCTGGAAGGGGCCGCGCGGAGTGGCGCCGGGCCGCCGGGGCGTGACGCAGCCGCACTACACTTTGGCGTGGCGGGTTCGCGAGCGCGGGCCCGCCCGACAGACGCCCTCCACCCTCCGCCGCACCGCCCGAGACAACCGAAGACATGCCCACGCTCAGCACCGCCTCGCCCGCGTCCGCCCTGAACAGCCAGCAGCAGGAACACCCGGCGTTGCGTCGCAGCGATGCCTTTGAACACCGGCACATCGGCCCGAGCGAGGACGAGGTGCGGGAGATGCTGGGCGTGCTGGGGCTGAGGACGCTGGAAGAACTGACTCGGGAGACGGTGCCGGGGGCGATCAGGCTCTCTCGCGGGTTGTCGCTGGCGGGGCTCGACCGGGCGCTGGGCGAGCACGAGGCCATCGAGCGGCTCTACGCGACGGTGAGCGAGAACAAGGTTCTTCGCTCGTACATCGGCATGGGGTATTGCGGCACGATCACGCCGCCGGTGATCCTGCGGAACATCATCGAGAACCCGGGGTGGTACACGCAGTACACGCCGTACCAGGCCGAGATTTCACAGGGGCGGCTCGAAGCGCTGCTGAACTTTCAGACGATGGTGAGCGACCTGACCGCGCTGCCGCTGGCGGGCGCGAGCCTGCTGGACGAAGCCACGGCGGCGGCCGAGGCGATGAGCATGTGCCTTGGCATCCACGAGCACAAGCGGCTGACGTTCATCGCGGCGACAGACTGCCACCCGCAGACGCTGGGCGTGGTGCGCACGCGCGCCGAGGGGCTGGGCATCAGGCTTGTCGAGGCCGATCCGGCGACGGCGGAGATCGGGCCCGACGTGTGCGGGGTGCTGGTGCAATACCCGACGACGGACGGGCGGATCGAGGACTACCGCGGGGTGGTGGAGCGGGCGCACGCGGCGGGCGCGCTGGTGGTCTTTGCGTGCGACCTGCTGGCGCTGACGCTGCTGACGCCGCCGGGCGAACTGGGCGCGGATATCGCCGTGGGGAGCGCGCAGCGGCTGGGCGTGCCGATGGGGTTTGGCGGGCCGCACGCGGCGTTTATCTCGACGCGCGAGGAGTTTGTGCGGCGGATGCCGGGGCGGCTCATCGGCGTGTCGCGTGACAGCCGCGGCAAGCCCGCGCTGCGCATGGCGATTCAGACGCGCGAGCAGCACATCCGGCGTGAGAAGGCCACGAGCAATATCTGCACCGCGCAGGCGCTGCTGGCGATCATGGCCGGGATGTACGCGGTCTACCACGGGCCCGAGGGGCTGCGGCGCATCGCCGACCGCGTGCTGCACCTCACGGCGGGGCTCGCGATGGCGCTCACGGGCCTGGAGCAGGACGTGCTGCCCGGCCTGCGGTTCGACACCCTGCGCGTGCGGCCCAAGGGGGCGAGCGCGGCACGGGTGATCGAGACGGCCGCCTCGGACAAGTACCGCATGAACTTCCGCGACTTTGGCGACGGCACGGTGGGCATCACCCTTGATGAAACAGCCGACGCGGCGGCGGTCGGGCGCATCGTGGCGTGCTTTGCCGACGCGGCGGCGGCCGGTGTGCCGGCGGGGGCCGACACGCTGGCGACCATCACCGAGGCCCGCGCGAACCTGCCGGAGTGGGCGGCCCGCGTCAGCGCGTTCCTCACGCACCCGGTCTTCAACACGCACCACAGCGAGCACGAGATGCTGCGCTACATCTTCAAACTGCAGGGGCGGGACCTCTCCCTGGCGCACAGCATGATCCCGCTGGGCTCGTGCACGATGAAACTCAACGCCACCAGCGAGATGCTGCCGGTGACGTGGCGGGCCGTTTCAAACCTGCACCCCTTCGCCCCGCGCGACCAGACGCTGGGGTACCTGCGCATCTTCCGCGACCTTGAGAACTGGCTGGCCGAGATCACGGGCTTTGCCGCGGTTTCGCTGCAGCCCAACAGCGGTGCGGCGGGCGAATATGCCGGGCTGCTGGTCATCCGCGCGTACCACATCGCCCGGGGCGAGAAGCACCGCGACGTGTGCCTGATCCCGGAGAGCGCGCACGGCACCAACCCCGCCAGCGCGGTGTGCGCCGGGTTTGACGTGGTGGTGGTGAAGAACACCCCCTCGGGCGACATCGACATCAACGACCTGCGCGCCAAGGCCGATCTGCACCGCGAGCGGCTCGCCGCGCTGATGGTGACATACCCGAGCACCTACGGCGTGTTCGAGGAGAAGATCAGCGAGATCTGCGCGATCGTTCACGAGCGCGGCGGGCAGGTGTACATGGACGGGGCGAACATGAACGCCCAGGTGGGCCTGTGCCGCCCGGGCGACATCGGCGCGGACGTGTGCCACCTGAACCTTCACAAGACCTTCTGCATCCCGCACGGCGGGGGCGGGCCGGGGATGGGGCCCATCGGCGTGGCGGCGCACCTCGCGCCCTACCTGCCGGGGCACCCGGTGACACCGCCGCCGACGCTGGCCGACCAGCAGGCGGGTGAGAAGTCGATCGGGCCGGTCTCGGCGGCGGCGTACGGCTCGCCGAGCATTCTGACGATTCCCTGGATGTACATCGCGATGATGGGGGCCGCGGGGCTCACGCGCGCGACGCAGGTGGCGATCCTGAACGCGAACTACATGGCCGCGCGGCTTGAGGGGCACTACAACGTGCTCTACAAGGGCACGCAGGGGCGGTGTGCGCACGAGTTCATCATTGATGTGCGCCCGTTCGACAAGAGCGCGGGCATCAAGCCCGACGACATCGCCAAACGGCTGATGGACTACGGCTTTCACGCGCCGACGATGTCGTGGCCCGTGCCCGGCACGCTCATGGTGGAGCCCACCGAGAGCGAGAGCAAGGCCGAGCTCGACCGGTTCTGCGAGGCGATGATCGCCATCCGCGAAGAGATCCGCGCCATCGAGGCGGGGCTCATCAGCAAGGCCGACAACCCGCTCAAGAACGCGCCGCACACGATGGACATGGTGTGCACCGATTCGTGGAGCCACCCCTACCCGCGCGAACAGGCGGCCTTCCCGCTGCCATGGGTGCGCGAGTGCAAGTTCTGGCCCAGCGTCGGGCGGGTGGACAACCCCTACGGCGACCGCAACCTGGTGTGCGTCTGCCCGCCGCTGAGCGACTACACCGACGGTGCGGCCGGCTGACGACGGAGGAGAGCGCTGCACGAAGCCCGGGACGGCGCGTTCCTGCACGGGTGGCCGGGCTGCGCGGGCCTGGGTGCACGCCGGTGCGCGATTCAAGAGATCTGTGTGGTCTCTCTCGCGCGAGGTCGCGCGTGAGGCCCGCGGCAGGCGCCTTGGTCAATCGGCGCGCGGCGGGTTCGCGCGGGCATCGTGGCCGTGTGCGCGGTCATCGTCGGGCGAAGTGGCGGTGCGCTGCATGTCTTCCAGGCGCGCCAGGGTGTGTCGCCCGCGGCGGTCGGCCAGCCGCTCGATGAGCAGGTAGAGCCCGATGGCGCCCAGCGTCGTGAGCACGGCGGGCCAGACAGAGACGCCGCGGTATGTGCTGATGATGATCCACGCGGCCAGGCCCATGAAGCCGATCGCGGCGAGCATGTTGCCGACCATTCCCACCCACAACAGGCTCACCTCGCGCGCGATGAAGCGTTCGAGGGCTTGTCGCTGCGGGTCGTTCTGCGGGGGTGTGTGAGCGTGGGGCGTCGGGCTGGCGGAGCGGTCGGCCAGCGGCGTGAACCTGGGATCTGGAGGTGTGTCGGGCACGGTGCGCCTCCTGCAAGCACCCCGGGGAGCGCGGGGGGCTGGGCATCATACCGCGTCGGCGTGCGTCCAAAAACAAACACCCCCGCGGAAGGCCGCGGGGGGTTGGGGTTGATGAACGTCGGGTGTGCGGGCTGAAATCAGCCCTGGGCCATCTTTGCGGCCTTGGCCTTGGCGTCGTCGAGGGTGCCGACGTACATGAAGGCGCCCTCGGGGAGGTCGTCGCCCTCGCCGCCGCAGAGCCGCTCGAAGGAGTCGATGGTCTGCTCGAGGGGGCTATCGACGCCCTTGAAACCCGTGAACTGCTCGGCGACGTGGAAGGGCTGGGAGAGGAAGCGCTCGATCTTGCGGGCGCGGCTCACCGTCTGCTTATCTTCTTCGCTGAGCTCGTCAACGCCGAGGATGGCGATGATGTCCTGGAGATCCTTGTACCGCTGCAGGATGCGCTGCACGCGCTGGGCGACGCGGTAGTGGCGTTCGCCGATGATCTGGGGGTCGAGGATTCGGCTGGTGGAGGCCAGAGGATCGACGGCGGGGTAGATGCCCTTCTCGGCGATGCCGCGGCTGAGCACGATGAAGGCGTCGAGGTGGGCGAAGGTGGTGCTGGGGGCCGGGTCGGTGAGGTCGTCGGCGGGCACATAGATTGCCTGCACCGAGGTGATGGCGCCCTTGGCGGTGGAGGTGATCCGTTCCTGCAGCGCGCCCATCTCGGTGGAGAGGGTGGGCTGGTAACCCACGGCGCTGGGCATGCGGCCCAAGAGGGCCGACACTTCGGAACCGGCCTGGGTGAAGCGGAAGACGTTGTCGACGAAGATGAGGGTTTCTTTACCGCTGGCGTCGCGGAACTCTTCGGCCATGGTGAGGGCCGAGAGGGCGACACGCAGACGCGACCCCGGGGGCTCGTTCATCTGGCCGAAGACCATGGCCACCTTGTCGAGCACGTGGGCCTTCTGGCCCTTCTCGTCGGTGTATTCGGCTTCCTTCATTTCGCGCCAGAGGTCGTTGCCTTCGCGGGTGCGTTCACCCACGCCGGCGAAAACGCTGTAGCCGCCGAAGTTCTTGGCGACGCGGGCGATCATTTCCTGGATGACGACGGTCTTGCCGACGCCGGCGCCGCCGAAGAGGCCGATCTTGCCGCCGCGGACGAAGGGGCAGAGAAGGTCGATGACCTTGATGCCGGTGACGAGGATTTCGGTCTTGGGGTTGAGTTGCGCGAACTCGGGCGGGGCCTTGTGGATGGGAGAGCGCTTGGTGGCCTTCACTTCGCCGGCCTTGTCGATGGGCTGGCCCAGGAGGTTGAAGACGCGGCCCAGGACACCCTCGCCGACGGGCACCGAGACGGGGCCGCCGGTGTCGCTGCAGGTCATGCCGCGACGAAGGCCGTCGGTGGAACCCAGCGCGACAGCGCGGACGCGACCGCCGCCGAGGTGCTGCTGCACTTCGCCGACCAGTTCGAGGGGGCCGGCCTTGGTCTCGGCCTTCACTTCGACCGCGTTGTAGATGTCGGGCAGTTGATCTTCGGGGAACTGCGCGTCGAAGGTCGAACCGATGACTTGTGTGATCGTGCCGTTGGTGGGCATGTCGGATTCCTGCTCAACACCGTGTGGATGACCCAACAAATACCGGACGACAGCGTCCGTCTTGGGGGGACAAGGATAGGCCAGCGCCGGGCCGCGCGGCCAGCGGAGAGGGGCGGGCGACGGTCGCACCACAGGGGCCGGGAGCGGGTGCGGGGCGTGAAGCCGGGAGGGGGTTTGGGGCCCTGTCAGAGCCCGAGTTTGGCCCGTTTGGCCTCCCACTCGGCCTGCTCGCGTTTGTTGTCGGTGGCCAGGGTTGCGGGGCCGCCGGCGGCGAGGGCGCGGATGGCCTCGATCTCGAGGCGCGAGAGGTGGAGAGACTCGAACTCGTAATCGCGCCAGGCCTCGACGGTGATGGGGACGATGGGCTGGATGAGGCGGTGGATGGCGCCGGCGAACTCGCGGATTTCGAGTTGGGCGTGGGAATCCATGCGCAGGGAGAGGAAGCGCAGGAGGTTGTGCAGATCGCACTTCCAGTACCACTCGGTGTAGAGGTTGACGGGCAGGCCGATGCGGGCCAGTTCGCGCGATACCCCGGCTTTGGTGAGGCTCAGGTATTTTTCGTACTGCGACTCGACCGCGCTGAGGAAGGCCAGGAACTCCTGGGCGGTGCGGGTTTCCTCTTCGTCGGTGATGTTGAAGGTCTGCTCGCCCCCCTGGCGGTTGGCCTGGCTCTGCTTGCGGATGGAATCGACGGTGGGCGTGTAAAACCGGTCGGGGATGATGGAATAGCGGCCGGAGTATTCGTTGACGTTGGCGGTGCGGTGGCGGATCCACTGCCTGGCGATGAAGATGGGCATGCAGACGTGGAACTTGAACTCGACCATCTCGAAGGGGGTGGTGTGGCGGTGTCGCAGCAGGTAGCGGATGAGGCCGCGGTCTTCGTTCACCTGCTTGGTGCCCTGGCCGTACGAAACGCGGGCCGCCTGCACGATGGCCTGGTCGGCGGTCTGCCCTGCGGGCACGAGGCGCGGCATGGCATCGACGAGGGCGACGAAGCCGTGGTCGAGCACTTTCAACTCCATGCGCTGGGCGCCGCCCATCACGTCGCGCACTTCGCCCTCGTGCTTCACCACGCGGATCTCCTGCGGCACGGGCTTGATCTCGTGCGTGGCGGCGCTGGGGGCGTCGGGCTTGGCGGCGGGGGTCGTCATCTGGTGTGCTCCTCGGTGAGGGGCAGCGTAGTGGGCGAGCGGGCGGACTGTCACGCCCATCTGGGACAGCCGCGGCGGATTCTTTGCGCAGCGTGGCAGGATGCGGGTCTTTCTTTGTCGGCCGGGGGGCCCAAAGGGCGTGGGAGCGCGATGCAGGGGTGATATGGTGGGTGTGCGTTCGGATGCCCGCGGCGAGCGGGCGGGGTTTCGTGGCAAATGTGGCTCACGTGCAGATCCGACCGTCAGAGGCCGGAGAAAGGGCGACCGATGACGATCAAACATCCGTATTACCCGATCATCTACGTGCGGGGGTTCGCGGCGACGCGCGGCGAGATCGAAGAGACCACGGCCGACCCCTACATGGGCTTCAACCTGGGCGCGACGAAGATCCGTCAGAACCACAAGGGCGACATCGTGCGTTTCATCTTCGAGTCGCCCCTGCTGCGGCTGATGAAGGACGATGAGTACGAGGACTGCTACAAGAACGGCGACTACCTGCCCAGCACCGAGCCCGCGTCGGCCAGGAGCGTGTGGATCTTCAGGTATTACGAGCGCGCCTCGCAGGACCTGGGCGACGGGCAGCGGCAGACCATGCCCGAGATCGCGCAGGACCTGCGGCGGTTCATCCTGCGCGTGCGCGACAGCGTGTGCCAGGGGGACAAAGCC
The DNA here is from genome assembly GCA_019636615.1 of Phycisphaeraceae bacterium. Taxonomy (GTDB): domain Bacteria; phylum Planctomycetota; class Phycisphaerae; order Phycisphaerales; family UBA1924; genus UBA2402. The sequence continues at coordinate 599,677 of JAHBXF010000001.1, forward strand.
GAGGAGGCGAAGTTCCGCGTGTACCTTGTCGCGCACTCGATGGGCGGGCTGGTGTGCCGCTGCTACCTGCAGAACCTGTGCGTGCACGGCACGGGTGATGCGACGTTGAACAAATCGCTGGAGTTGCCCGGCACGCCCGCGCCGTTCGCGCCCTCGGAGGAGATCCACCTTGTGGACAAGGTGTACACCTATGCCACGCCGCACAACGGCATCGACATCATGGGCATCAACGTCGCGGACCTGGGCGGGCTCGACCCCTTCCACGTTCGCAACTTCAACCGCGGGGCGATGCACGAGTACCTTCGCCTGCCCGGCACGCACCAGAGCGGCGACAGCGTGGACTCGCTCAACGGGGCCTTCCCGACGCACAAGTTCTTCAGCCTGGTGGGCACCAACTACGACGACTACACGGCTTTTTTCAGGCTATCGAAGAAGGGCACGGGGCCGATGAGCGACGGGCTGGTGATGATCCGCAACGCGGCGGTGAAGGGCTCGCCGCGGGCGTTTGTTCACCGCAGCCACAGCGGGCACTTCGGCATTGTGAACTCGGAGGAGGGGTATCAGAACCTGCGGCGGTTCCTCTTCGGCGATGTTCGCGTCGAGGCGACCTTGGTGGGCGAAGAGGTGCTGCTGCCTCACAAGGTGCAGCAGAAGAAGGACGAGGGCAAGCAGGTGCGAGCCTCGTACCACATCGAGACCACGGCCCGCGTGCGCGGGGGCGTGTATTACCTGCACGAGCGCAAGGCCGAGCACGCCTCGGCCATTCTCGCGGAGTATGACGAACTGGTGAAGGCGCACCACCCGCAGTATCTCTTCAGCGGGTATCTGATGAAGAGCGCCAAGACCAGAGAGTCTTCCGACACGGCGCTGGCCTTCGCCGTGCGTGTGAGCATCCGCGTGCCCATGTACGAGGTTGACCGCCGCTTCTGGCTTGACGAGCACTTCGAGGGCGGGTTTGTCTTTGACGAGACGATCACCTTCCACGTGCGCACCGCCGGGGACAAAACGACGGTGCGGTATGGGCTTGCCTCTGAGCGGGGCGTGGGCGAAGCGACCAAACTCGCCGACCTGACCCCGCTGGCGGGTGGGGGTGTGCGGCTTGAGGTGCCGCTGGGCTTTGCCAAGGGTGCCGCGCACCCGCCGAGGCCGGGCTTCCGCGGCGTGCTGCGGCTGGATGCTTCGCCCTGGAACCAAGCGACGTGACGAAGGGGCGAGCCCGTGGGCAAGTGGGCCCGCGTGGAAGTGAGCCCGTGAGGAAGAGAGGCAGCGGGATGAAAACTCCCGACCGTCGCTACCCTCACGTCGAGCACAATGCCGCCAGCCGCCGCCGAAGTAGTTTTTCCCGCCGCGCCACGAGCGATCAACCTCGGGCGGATGGAGTACGAGCGGGCGTACGCCGAGCAAGAGTTGTGGGTGGCGCGGATCATCGAAGACCGCGCGCGCGCGGCACGCGAGCACGGCTGCGGTGTGCTGCTGCTTGTGGAGCACCCGCCGGTGATCACGGTATCGCGGCGTGCGGGCGCGGGGGCGCACTTGCTCGCTTCGCCGGCGGCGCTGGCCGCGGCGGGGGTCGAGGTGCGCGAGACAGACCGCGGCGGGGATATCACATACCACGGGCCCGGGCAGCAGGTGGTGTATCCGATCCTGGATCTGAACCTGCTGAATCTCGGGCTGCACGAGTACATGCGCACGCTGGAGCAGGCGGTGATCGACACGCTGGCCGGCTACGGGGTGGTGGGCGAGCGCGACCCGGGCGCAACGGGCGTGTGGGTAGGCGGGGAAAAGATCTGCGCGATGGGCGTGCGGGTGCGGCGATGGGTATCCATGCACGGGCTGGCGCTCAACGTGACCACGGATCTAAGCCACTTTGGGTTCATCGTGCCCTGCGGGCTGGTGGGCCGGGGTGTGACGAGCCTGCGCACCATCCTTGCCGATGGGTGCCCCGCGCTGGACGATGTTGGCCAGAGCCTGACGGCGAACCTCGCGCGGCTCGTTGTTCAGGCGGGTGCACGCGCGTCGGAGATGCGCCGCGCCGCGGCGGTTTTGCCGCCCGCCCTACCACGGCGTGAGGGTGATTCAGTGGCCGCCGCTGGAGATGCTCAGGCCCACGATGCCCGCGATGATGAGGCCCAGTGAGGCCAGTTTCAGCGGGCTGATGGCTTCTTTGAAGTAGAAGATGCCCACCACGGCGATGATGCCCACGCCCGCGCCGGCCCAGATGGCGTAGGCCAGGCCGACATCCATCTTCTTCGTGGCCTGCGAGAGAAAGACCACGCTGAGCAGGTACATGACGACCGTGGCGGCGGTGGGCCACGGGCGGGTGAGGCCGTGCGAGAGTTTCATCGCCACCGCCCAGCCAACCTCGAAAGCGATTGCCAGGATCAGCCACAGGTAGATCATGCGGTGAGCGTACTCCGCGGCGTGGAGGGCCGGGGGGGGGTGCGGGCGTTCCTATGCTGCCGGCGCGCGGCGCGGGGCCTGTGTGAAGGACGCACGCGCCCCCGGAGCCTCGACGCATGATCGCACACCTGGGCGTGGTTGTTTCGCGGCTCTTCGGGCGGTTCATGCCCGACCCCTTTGTGATCGCGGTGCTTCTCACGGCCGTCACGGCCGCGCTGGCGGTGGGGCTGGGCGACTTTCCGCGCGGCGGGGGCGAGGGTGTCGGGGCGCGCTGTCTGGCGCTGCTCGACGCGTGGCGGGGGGGCGATGGGCTGTGGCGGTTCCTGGCCTTCTCGATGGAGATGTGCCTGATTCTCATCACGGGTCACGCGCTGGCGGCCAGCGGGCCGGTGAGGGTGCTGCTCTCGCGTCTGGCATCGCTGGCGCGGGGCACGGCGGGCGGGGCCTGGATGGTGTGCAGCGGCGCGTGCCTGGCCTCGCTCATCAACTGGGGCCTTGGGCTTGTGGTCGGCGCGATTCTGGCGCGCGAAGTCGGGCTGGCGCTGCGCCGAAGGGGCGTAGCGGCGCACTACCCGCTGCTGGTCGCCGCGGGGTTTGCGGGGTTCATGGTGTGGCACGGCGGGCTCTCGGGTTCGGCGCCGCTTTCCATGACCTCGGCGGCGGGCGCGGCGCGGGTGCTGCCGGCACAGACGCTGGCATCGCTGAGCGCCCGGGGGCACGGCGACGGGCTGCCGTTGGATCAGACCGTGTTCGCGGGGTTCAACCTTGTCGCCACGCTGGGGCTGGTGGTGATCATTCCGCTGGCGGCGTGTGTGCTCGCGCCGCGACGCCGCGAAGACGTGATCACGATCGACGAGGCGGCCCCCGGGCTGACCGAAGGTGAATCAACGGCCGGGGCGCGGGCCGAGGCCGGTGCCCCAACGCCGGCGCAGCGGCTTGACCGGGGCGTTGCGGTGGCGGTCGCGCTCTCGCTGCTGTTGGCGGCGGGAGTATGGCGGCAGATCGAAGCGCGGGGTGTTGTCGGCCTTGGGCTGGGCGAGATCAACGCGGCGATGATGGCGCTGGGGCTGCTGCTGCACGGTTCGGCGCGGGCGTATTTGAGCGCGGTGGACGAGGCGGCGCGCGGGTGCGGGGGGATCATCGTGCAGTTCCCGCTCTACGGGGGCATCCTGGCGATGATGAGCGTCAGCGGGCTCGACAGGATGATCGCCCAGGGGCTCATCGAGCACGCCTCGGCCCGCACGCTGCCGTTCATCGTGTTCGTGCTGGCGGGCGTGCTCAACATGTTCATTCCCAGCGGGGGCGGGCAGTGGGCGGTGCAGGGGCCCATCGCGCTGGAGGCGGGCGAACGGCTGGGCGTTGACCCGGGCCTGATGGTGATGTCGGTGGCGTACGGCGATCAACTCACCAACATGCTTCAGCCATTCTGGGCGCTTCCGCTGCTGGTGATCACGCGGATCAGGGCGCGCGACATCGTGGGCTATACGGCGATGCTCATGCTGGTGGCCGGGGCGTGGCTCACGGCCGTGCTGCTGCTGGCGTGACGGCGCTGCGCCATCAGGCGGCGGGCGTCGGGAAGGAGATGGCGAAGTCTGTTCCCTGCCCCGGCTGCGTCACCACATCGATGCGGCCCTGGTGGGCCTCGATGATGCGCCGCGTGGTGGGCAGGCCCAGCCCGGTGCCGCCCGCCTTGGTGGTGAAATAGGGCGTGAAGAGGCGGGGCAGCACATCGGCGGGGATGCCCGGGCCGGTGTCGATCACGTGCAGCCGGACACCCGCCTCGCCCGAGCGGTCTTTGTAGCGTTCGGTACGCAGGATGAGTTCGCGGGGCGATGGCGCGCGTTCGTTGCCGGCCGGGGCGCTCATGGCCTGCACCGCGTTGAGCATGAGGTTGAGCAGGGCCTGCTTGATGAGGGGCCCGTCGAGGGAGAGCGTGAGAGACTCGTGCGAGGGCTGGGTGCGCAGGCGCACGCCCTGGCGCTGCGCCTGGGGGAGGAAGAAGTCGGAGAGTTCTTCGACGAGTTGGTTGAGGTCGGTGGGTGAAGGATCGAGGCGCAGTTCGCCGGCGTAGGTGAGGAAGTCGGTGAGGATGCCGCGCAGACGCTCGACCTCGCGGCGCAGCGATCCGACGCGCCGCAGCAGGCGCTGGCGCATCTCGGGCTCGGCGGGGCGGTCTTGCGGGAGTTCGTCGATGCCCTCGGCCAGGAGTTGCGCGTTGAGGCCGATGGTGGAGAGGGGGTTCTTGATCTCGTGGGCCAGACCGCCGGTCATGGCGCCGATCTCGGCCAGACGCTCGGCCCCGCGCGCCCTTCGTTCGGCGGCGCGCACGCGTTCGAGCGACCGGCGGATGCGCCAGCGCGCGCCGGCGGCCATCGCGCCCGCGCCCAGCGCGGCACCGGCGAGTGCCCAGAAAATGAGCGCGGGTTCCACGGTGGCAAGAGTAAACGGGCTGGCGGGCCGGCGGGAAGGGGCCGCGGCACGAAGGGGGCAGGGGCCCGGTCAGGCCATGTCCTTGTAGATCGCGGAGACTTCTCGCTTGCCCGCGGGGGAGTCGCGCCATTCGAGGAACGTGCGCACGCCCTCACGCCCGGCTTTGACCAGAAACTCTTTCTGAGCGTCTTTGAGCCCGAAGTCGGTGAAGGAGATCTCTTCGCCGACGTCGATGAAGACGGTGCGGGCCCAGTCGTTCTTGTGCAGGTGGATTTTGTTGGCGATGGCCCGCATGAACGAGACCAAGGCCCAACTGTACTGAAGGATGTTGTTGATCTTGAGGGGCTCGTTGTTCCAGTCTTTGATGTTCCACTCGATTTCTTTGGTGGAATCAAGGCGGAAGCCCAGGGTGCGCGTGTTGAAGACCTGGCCCGGGTCGGTGGCGTACGAGATGTCTCTGCCGTCTCTGGGTGAGTCGAGGTATTTCGTGTGGTCGAAGAGGTTGAGGGGGTAGTTCCACGTGAGGCCGCCGTCGACGATCACATCCCCGGCTTTGCCCTTCGGGGCCGGGCCCCGCGCACAGGCGAAGAAGAGCGGTATGCTCATGGAGCGGCGCACGGCGTCGGCGATGGAGAGGCCCGGGGTGTGGCCGGCCTCGGCGCTGTAGATCTCGCGGCGCTGCGTCGAGAGGTTTGAGCCAACGACATAGAGCGCGGGCAGCGTGCACCCGTGCGCGGCCAACTGCGTGCGGAACTGCTCCAACTGCCCGAAGGTCGGCGAGAGCGCGGGCGCGGCGATGCCGTATTTCTTCGCGGTCTTCTCGATCTTCTCTTCGATGCGCCTGGTGATCCAGTTCTTGAACTTGTCGCCCTTGTGCCAGCCATATTCGGCGAGCAGTCGTTTGGAGTCGCGCACGACGCCCAGGGAATCGTCTTGAAACTGCTTGAACTTGGTTTTACGCAGCACCTCGCCCAGTTCGGCCGGCGTGTACCCCACCGCCAGCAGACAGGCGGTGATCGCCCCGGCCGAGGCACCCCCGACGCGCCGGAGTTGCTGAAAGTCAACAGCGCCACGGGCCGCGAGTTCGCTCAGCGCGCCCTCATAGGCGATGCCCCAGACACCGCCACCCTCGAAGACGAGATTCGTGTACGTCGGCATGGTGAGACCTCCGGGTGCGGGCAAGGTAGAGCGCCCGGCCGCCCCGGCAAGAGAGGCGGCAGGAGAACATCTGTGCGCGCGGTCTGAGCGCGCGGCCTGAGCGCGCGGCACGTGGGGCCCCAACGACGCGACGGGCGCGCGACGATCGCGCGTCGTTCATGCGTTGTTCACGCGCTCGGCGAAGCCCGCATGCCCGCGCGTGGCGTTGTGCGGTCAGGTTGGGGAAGTGAACCGGCCCCGGGACGCTCAGCGTCTGGGAGTGCGCGAATAGGTGCGGCGTGCCGCCTCGGTTACCTCGATGCTCTCGGCCCTGATGACACGCGTTGCCTTCCAGCGGCCGTCGATCAACACCGCGTCGTAGACAACGCTCGCGCCGTCTTTGAGCACGCGAAAACCGCTCCCCTCGATCGCGGAGTAGTGGGTCATGATGTCCTGACCCTCAGGGCCGATGATAAAGCCGAACCCTTTGCGCGGGTCGAACCACTTCACCACTCCCTCGACGCCCTCCAGACGTTGCGCCGATCCTGAACTCATGGCGGACCTCCCGGTCCCTCTCTCCCGAAACACACGACGCCGGATCTCCAGCGGAAGCGGGATTCAACGATCGTGCTGCTGTGCAAAGAAAGACGCGGCTGGTCTGTTCCTGCGCATCATCACGCGCGGCAAGGCACTTCCACGGGCAAACCCCACAAAGACCACGCGTCGACCCCCTACGAGCCGGCTGGTGGTTCACGTTCACTTCTACCCAGATTACCAGAAATGTGCCGGTTTCGTCAAGGGCAGTTTGCACAATCGGGCATGGAATCTGTCGCCACCGGCACCCAATGGCTTGCCGCGCCGAGGGTTAAAGGCACTCCGCCATGCCCTGGCTCGGAGGCCGATCCGCGTTTCACTGGCTTTCACAGGCCCCTCGGGGCCGGCGGGGCTTGTGCGTGGCCCCGGCAGAAGGGGGCCTGACGGTTACGCCTGTGCGGGGGTTTCGTGGGGCGTTTGGGTTGGAGAGGTCTCGCGGGGCTCTCTGAAGGCCGCGAGGAAGAGCACAAGAACAACCGCGGCGAAGCCCGCCGCGCTGAACCAGACGGTGGGCCATGCGAGTGCGCCGGTTTCGGGGTTTTTGGTACCATCCACGAGTTTGGCGAAGGCCCATGCCCCCACGCCCAGCCCGAGCCCTTGGGTGAGCAGCACAAGGAACCCCTGCGCCTGGGCGCGGATGTGCTCCGGGGCGACTTTGTCGACATAGATGAAGCCGGTGACAAAGAAGAAGTCGTAGCAGATGCCGTGGAGGAGGATGCCGGCCAGCACCATCCACATGATCTGCCCGTCCGCGGCGCCGCCGAAAAGGGCATAGCGCACCACCCACGCGAGCATGCCCACGGCGAGCATCCACCGCACGCCGAGTCGCGCGAAGAAGATGGGCATGAGCACCATGAAGATGATCTCGGACATCTGCCCGTAGGACATCGTGAACGTGGGCTTTTCGAAGCCCGTGTGCTCGGCGTATGACCGGGCGAAGGCGTAATACCCCGCCAGCGGGATGCAGAGCAGGAATGAGCAGAGCGCAAAGACCGCGTACCCGGGCTTGGCGAGAAGGCGCAGCGAATCGAGCCCCAGAACCTGGCCCACGCTGATGGCTTTGCCCGCCGCGGCCGGCGGCGTGTGAGGAAGAAAGAAACACAGCAGCCCCAGCAGCGCCCCAGCGCCGGCGGTGAGCGTGAACTGGTGGGCGGAGCGGTCGCCGTCGGGCAGATAACTCACGGCGATATTGCCGGCGATCCACCCGAGCGTGCCGAAGACACGCACCAGCGGGAACTGCCCCTGAGCGCTGGAGAGGTGGCGGAATGAGATGGAGGTTGAGAGGGCCAGCGTGGGCATGTAGCAGAGCGCGTGGGCCAGCAGCAGCAGCACGTATGGATGGGTGAACGCCGTCGCGTCGCCCGAGGCCGGCTTGGCCAATAGCACCGGGATGAGCAGCATGGGAACCGCACCGGCCAGGTGGAGCACGCCCAGCACACGCTGCGTGGCAAAGAACCGATCGGCGATCATGCCCACGAAGAATGGCGACACCACCGCGGCGATCGGACACACCGTGTACGCCCAGCCGGTCAGCCCGGCCAGGCCCTGCTGGTTCATCCAGCCCGTCATGGAGACATACCACGACCCCCACACGAAGAACTGCAGGAACATCATGGCCGAGAGGCGGGGGAAGGCCAAGGAGGAAGGCTGTGAATCGTGTGGCATGCGCGGCGATTATTACCCCACTGTGGCGCGACCCGTCGGCCCGCCGCGCCGGCATTCGTGGCGTCGCCGCCTCTGCCTGGCAGACCGGGCCCGAGCAGAAATAACGTACAGAATGCGAATATGCGACAGGCCGACGGACATTCCTCATGCGCGAGGGGTGATATGGCGTTGAAGAACCGCAACCCCGGGAGTGCCGGCGCGGTAGAGTGTGATACGCAGGAGAGGCTCTCGCGGGCCAGACCTGAAGCGAGGCGGGCAACTGTCCGGAGAGGGTGGGTATCGGGATTCGAGCGCAGATCACGCGAAGAGTGGTGCGGGGCACGTGGGCGGCGGAGCACCGGCGATGAGCAATGGACTATCCAAGGCCCGTGAACTGAAGTTGATCCGCCAGGCGGCGAGCGGAGACGCCGACGCCGCGACCACGCTGATCAAACTTCACCAGAGATCGGTGTACGGGTACATCCTGCGGATCAGCGGCCAGCGGGAGGTGGCCGAGGATGTGACGCAGGAGGCCTTCACACGGGTGCTGGTGCACATCGAACGGTTCGATCCGCGGTTCCGGTTCTCGACGTGGCTTTTCACGATCGCACGCCGGGTGTACCTGAACGTCTGCGAGAAGCGCCGGCCGGTGTTGAACGAAGACCGCATCAACACGCAGGCCTGCCGGCACGCCGACTTTGCCAGCGAGGTGGATGCGCAGGACGGCCGGCTGGCGACGCGCGACCTGCTGGACAGGGCATTGATGCGCCTGCCGCGCGATCAGCGGGAGGTGATGGTGCTCTTTTACCAGCACGAGTGGTCGATCATGCAGATCTCCGACCAGATGGGGCTGCCCGCGGGCACAGTGAAGAGCCACCTTCACCGCGGGCGAGCGCGGCTTCGTGACGAGTATCTGAAGTTGGAACAGGAGGGAGCGTCTCGACAGGGCGCGCCCGAGGCCAGGGGTGCCAAGCAGGAGGTGCTGACGTGAACCAAAATCCTACACGAGATGGTGCGAACCGGCGGGGCGCCGGCCCACCCGAGGAGGCGATGCCAGACCTGGCGCCGCCCGACGTGATCATCAACGAGATCATGGACCTTGAAGACGACGGGCAGTTCGCCGCGGCCCGCGAGCGGCTGCGCGAGGCGGCCCGCTGCGATGCGGACCTGCCCGATCGGCACGCCCAGACACGTCGCGCCGCCGGGCTGCTGCGTGACCGGCCTGATTGTCCCGACTTCTCGGTGCGTGTGCTGGCGAACGTGGATGCGCAGCGGCCGTATCTGCCGCGGCGGGCGAGCGCGGGGTATGACGCGGGGCGGCTGGCGGTCGCCGCGTGCACCGCGCTGGCCGTGGGTGCGTTGATCCTTCTTCGCCCCGGCGCGCCAGACCAGCCGCAAGGGGGCCAGACCGCACAGACATCAACCGGCGAGGCCGGGCTCTTCCAGGCGGACGCGCTGCGCTCGGTGCGCACCGCGGGCGGGTGGGATGTGCAGGCACCCCAGCGAAGCGAGCCATCGCCCCGCCGCTCTCTCTCGATCGGCTCGACGCGCGCGTACGACCTGACCGACTGGGATACATCGCTGCGCCTGACCGATGCATCACCGCTCGACACGTTCATGCCCGCGCCGGTGGGCTATGACCATCTCGCGCGGGCGTCGGCGGCCGAAGCGCCCCAACTCACGCTGCTGGGCGCCACCACGCCCAGCGCCAGAACGATGCCGCGCCCCATGCGCCTCGACGAACTGGCGGAACTCTGGAGCGCGGGGGGTGACAGGTCTCGCCTGATGGGTGGGCGGTTGATGCCATCCACGGGCGATGATGCGAGCAACTCGGTGAACACGATCCGTTTCGATGAGCCATGGTGGGACACCATTCTTTTTCGGGCCCGTTCTGCGGCCCCGTCCCGCCAGCGCGACTGAGAACTTTGTTCCATCTCTGCCCCGTTCGAGCAATACCCGGCACCAAGCGTGCGATGAGGCGGCGGCCACGCTGCGCCACCACGCCGCGCGGGATCGCTCGCGGATGTGCGCGGTACCATCGCCCGGGTTGGCACAGGCCGGCCCGTGCTGGAGCCCGCGCCTTGACCACCCCCATCACCCCCATCACCCCCACCACCCCCACCACAACACCTCCCGCCGCGCCCGCCTTGGCATCATCGATGCCTCGCACACAGATGGGCCGTTCGATCATCGCCCTTGAGCCCGCAGAGCCCGACCCCGCCGGGGCCACGTTCCGCGGCAAACTCAGCGCCGATGAATCGCAGACGTACACCAGCGCCTCGCCCGCACAGGTCGAAGCCGCGTGCCGTCTGGCGTGGGAGGCCTTTGACCGCGGCGCGCTGGCCGACCCGCGGGCGCGGGCGGCCTTGCTCGAGGGCGCGGCCTCACGCCTGGCGGTGCAGGGAGATGCGCTGCTCTCGCTGGCCAGCGCCGAAACCGGCCTCTCGCTGCCGCGGCTCTCGGGCGAGCGCGACCGCACGGTGAATCAACTGCGCATGTTCGCGGCGATGGTGCGTGAAGGGTCGTGGGTCGAGGCGATCATCGAGCGAGGCAACCCTGCACGCACGCCCGTGCCCAAGCCGGACCTGCGGCGCATGCTGCGCCCGCTGGGGCCGGTGGTTGTCTTTGGGGCGAGCAACTTTCCACTGGCCTATTCCACGGCGGGCGGCGACACCGCCTCGGCGCTGGCCGCGGGCTGCCCGGTGGTGATCAAAGGCCACCCTTCGCACCCGGGCACTGGCGAAATGGCGGCGTGGGCGTTGGCGCACGCGGCGCGAGACGCCGGGCTGCACCCGGGGGTCTTCTCGTTTCTTCATGCCGGCGGCGCCGACGAAGAACGGCTGGGCGCGGCCCTGGTGCGCCACCCGTGCATCCGCGCCGGCGGGTTCACCGGCTCACCCAAGGGCGGCCTGGCCTTGGCCGCCATCGCGGCCTCGCGGCCAGACCCCATCCCGTTCTTCGCCGAGATGGGCAGCGTGAACCCGGTGGCGATTCTGCCCGGCGCGTTGCGGGCCCGCGCCAAGGAGATCGCGGGCGCGCTGGCCGCGTCTGTCACACTCTCGGCGGGGCAGATGTGCACCTGCCCGGGGCTCGTGCTGTATGTCGCGGGAGATGACGCCGACGCGGGCGCGTTCGAGCAGGCGCTGCGCGAGGCGATGCTCGCGCTGCCGGTGCAGCCGATGCTCTCTGAGCGCATCGGCGCTTCGTGGCGTGAGGGCATCGCGCAGCGGCGTTCGCTGGCGGGGGTTGAGACGGTTCAGGGCGGCGAAGACCGGCCCGGCGCGCCCACGCTCATGCTCACAACCTCGGCGCGTGTGCGCGAGCACCACGCCCTCTCTGAAGAATGCTTCGGGCCTTCGACCGTGTGCGCCCGCTGCGAGAGCGTGGGCGACCTTCTGCGCACGCTGGCCGTGGTCAAGGGGAGTCTCACCGGGACGCTGTGGACGCAGACCGACAACGCGGCAGACGCGGCGGCCGTGCTCAAAGCGTTGGAGGCCATCGCCGGGCGCGTGCTGCACGCGGGCGTGCCCACGGGTGTCGAGGTGTGCCCCGCGATGGTGCACACCGGCCCGCTGCCGGCGAGCAACCGGCCAGACCACACTGCTGTTGGTTCTCTGGCTGTCCGTCGCTGGTGCCGGCCGGTGGCGTATCAGAACATGCCCGACGAACTGCTGCCGCCGGAACTGCGCGAGAAGAACCCGATGGGCATCGAAAGGCTCATCGACGGCGCCCGCACCGCGCCCGCCCGCCCCGGAGCGAACGCATGAACGCCATCGAGCACGCCGCGAGCCCTGTGCGCCTGACCATCATCGACTCTCACACCGAGGGCGAGCCAACCCGGGTCGTTCTCGGCGGTGCGCCAGACCTGCTCGAAGGCCTGCGGGACGACCGCTCGGTCGCGGCGCAGGCGCGGGTCTTGGGCGAGCGGCACGACTGGCTGCGGCGCGCCGCCGTGCTCGAGCCTCGGGGCAGCGACGTGCTCGTGGGCGCGCTGGTGGTGCCCCCTTCGCTGGCCGGCGCGGTGTGCGGCGTGATCTTCTTCAACAATGTCGGGCTGCTCAATACCTGCGGCCACGGCACCATCGGCCTGGCGGCGACCCTGGCTCACCTGTGCCGCATCGGCGCGGGCACGCACCTGATCGAAACGCCCGCGGGGCCGATGAAGATCATGCTCGATCCCGGCGGGGGCGTCACGATCGAGAACGTGCCCTCGTTCCTGCACGCGATGGACGTCACGCTCGACGTGCCCTTCGGCGGCACGACGCGACGCGTGCGCGGCGACGTGGCCTGGGGCGGCAACTGGTTCTTTCTCTCGCACGAGCACGGCGAGCCCGTGACCCAGGAGAACATCGCGGGGCTCACCTCGCTTTCGCGGGCGCTGCGACGCGAACTCGCAGCGCGCGGCGTGACGGGGGATGCCGCGTTCGGCCACGGCGGAATGATCGACCACATCGAACTCACCGGGCCGCCCAGTCGCGCCGACTGCGATGCCAAAAACTTCGTGCTCTGCCCAGGCGGCGCTTTCGACCGCTCCCCCTGCGGCACCGGCACGAGCGCCGCGATGGCGTGCCGCGCGGCCCGGGGGCTGCTGGCGCCCGGCGCACCGTGGAGGCAGGAGAGCATCATCGGCAGCCGCTTCGTGGGCCGCTATGAGGCCGGTCACAACGGGCGCATCGTGCCCTTTGTGCAGGGGCGGGCGTGGATCACGGCCGAGTCAACGCTGCTGATCCACCCGAACGACCCCTACCGGCACGGGCTGAGCCTGCCCGCCCAGGGCTGACGGCCCGCGCGCACGCGGGTGCGCCAATGATCGGCCATGACCAAGACCATCTGGCGCGGCGTGATGCCGGCCATCACCACGCCGTGGACACTCAGCGGAGAAGTTGATCACGCCTTTGTGCGCCGGCACGTGGCGTGGCTGACCGACCACGGCTGCACGGGCATCATCACACCCGGTTCTCTCGGCGAGGGGGCCACGCTCACGCTCGATGAAAAAGACGCGCTGTGGCGCTCGTGCGTCGAGGGTGTCGCGGGGCGCGTGCCCGTGGTCGCCGCCATCGCCGCGGCCGGCACCCGCGAGGCGGTGCGCACCGCGCAGGCGGCGCACGCGGCCGGGTGCCGCGGGCTCATGGTGCTCCCGCCCTATGTCTACAAGGGTTCATGGCATGAAACCGCGGCGCACATGGGCGCGGTGGTGAACGCCACAGACCTCCCGTGCATGCTCTACAACAACCCCGCGGCGTACGGGGTAGACCTTTTGCCCGAGCAGGTGCTCGACATCGCCTCGCGGCACACGAACATCGGCGCGGTGAAGGAATCGTGCGGTGATGCGCGCCGCGTGACGGGGCTGCGCGCGCTGCTTCCGGCGGGCGTGGCCGTGCTGGTGGGGCTCGACGACATGCTGGTCGAGGGTGTGCGGGCGGGTGCCCAGGGCTGGGTGGCCGGGTTGGCCAACGCGCTCCCCCGCGAGTCTGTGCGCCTCTTCGACCTGGCGGCCTCGGGCGAGCGGGCCGCGTGCGACGCGCTCTACGCCTGGTTCCTGCCGCTGCTGCGGATGGACACCACGTACGACTTCGTGCAGCGCATCAAGCAGGTTCAGGCGGCGGTGGGCATGGTGGGCGAGGGCGGCGACAGCGTGCGTGCGCCCCGCATGCAGCCGACGGGCGAGGCCCTGCTCGCGCAGCGGGCAGAGATCGATGCCATCATGCGCAGCAGGCCCGCGGGCGTGTGAAACCTCAACGGGCCACAAGCCGCACGCGGATCTGCCCGTGCAGGCGCGAGCGCCTGTACGACACCTCGACCTCGTCGCCGACGTTGTATTGCCCGAGCACACGCACCAGTTCCGCGATGTCGCGGGTGGCCTTGCCGTCGATGGCGGTGATGACATCGCGCGGTCGCAGCGCCGCGGCGCTGTCGGGCATGGTGCGCAGCCTGCGGTCAACCGTGACCACCACGGGCCCCTCGCCCGAGCCGGATTCGATCTCGATGCCCAGGCTGGCCTTGCCGGGTTCGATGGTCTCGGGCACCATCGGCAGGTCGCGCAGCCAGGCGCGGTATTCGCGGTTGATGTCGGCGATGGGCATGCCCAGGGCTTCTTCCAGAGCTGTCACCCCGGTGGGGTCTTGGGCAAAGCCGGCCGTGTAGGTTTCATACCAGCGCGCCAGCGCGCCCCGCTGCCACACAAAGAGGAAGACGGTTCGTGCCTGCGAGTAGTTGGCCAGCGGGCGCTGCCCGGTGAATCGGTGCTGGGGCATCGTGGCCAGTTGTTCGATGGGCATCAGCGCGCGGATGCGCTCGAGACGCTTGGCGATGTTCGTGCGCCAACTCGGCGCGGGGCCCATTTCACCCCCGGGCAGTTCGTCCATGTCTTCCACGAGGCTGCACAGGCCTTCCTGGATCCAGACCGGGTGCCGCTGCCCCAGTCGCGTGCAACTGCGCCAGTGCAGCACGTGCATGAACTCGTGCCGCAGCGACGAGCCCAGGTCGATGCTCACCAGCCGCTTGGCATCGTGCTCGTAAGACCCGCCGATCATGCTGTTGCCGCGCACCGCGTCTGCGCCATAGACCGACGCGATCCACCGCATGAAGTCTTCGCGCCGCGGGAGCACGACCACCACCCACGCGTCGTCGCGCGACGCGGCCTCGTTCATGATGTCAGGAAAGATGTTCCGGGTAGCCCACGCGGCGACGCGGTCAAGATCGGCGCGCGCCAGGGCGAAGGCCCTCTCGTCGAAAGCCGCGCGGTATGCCAGACGCAGCCGCTCGTCGATCACTTCGGCGTACGCCCGGTCGGGGAAGAACTCGCGGGCCTCAAGCAGCCCCGAGTCGCGCCGGGCCACGAGCAGTTGCGGCCAGTGGCCCAGAAGTTCAAGGTAGACCGGGTGCTGCCGCAGCGGCGCGAGGGATGGATCGCGCCGCATCTGGTGCGCATCGACAAAGCCGAACTCGACGGCCTTGACCAGGGCCTGCGCGGCATCGTCGAGCCGCTCCATCGCCGCCAGGCAGCAGGCGAGGTTGTACCACGCGACAAAGTTGTTTTCTTTCAGGGCCAGCGCTTCGCGGAGCAGGGCGGCCGCGCCTTCGTAGTCGCGCCCGAGGAACTTCTCCACGGCGCGTTCGGAGAGGTTGGCGACCCGGGCGCGCGTCTGCTCGGGCTTGGGGGAGGCCGCGGGCTGGGCGTTGGCCCCGAAGAGGCAGACCGTCAACGCCGCCACCGATGCCGCGCGCGACAGAAACCGCCAAAGGTCCCGGGCGGGGCGCGCGTGCGAGGGGTGCGTGGTCTGGTGCATCGTGCGTGCTCCTGGTCTGCCGCGCGGCCGCCGGCGATCCATGCACTTTACGTGCGTTGGTCGCCCGGGGTTTGGCGCGCGCGCCCCGCGAGTTCATCGAGCACCATCGCGATGGCGCGCGGATAGGTGCGGCATTCGAGCTCAAAGACCCTCTCGCCCAGCGATTCGGGCGTGTCGCCCGCCAGCACGGGGCACGTGGCTTGCAGGATGGTGCGTCCGTGGTCGTACTCATCGTCGCACTCGTGCACGGTGCACCCGCTCTGCGCATCGCCGCTGGCCAGCACGGCCTCGTGCACGCGCCGGCCGTACATGCCCGGGCCGCCGTGGCGGGGCAGCAGCGCGGGGTGGATGTTGAGGATGCGCCCCCGGTATTGGCGCGGGATGGGCAGCAGCGCGAGGTACCCGGCGAGCACGACGAGGTCGATGCCGCGCGCTCGCCAGAGTTGGGCCAGATCGGCGGCGCTCACGCCGCGGGGAATGATCATGGTCGAGAGCCCCCTGGCTCTGGCCCGTTCTTCACCCGAGCAGGGGCGGTTGGCGAGCACCAGGTCGATGCGTGCCGCCAGAGAGCCATCCTCGATGCGGTCCTGCAGGTTGTTCAGCGTGCGTCCGCCGCCCGAGATCATCACCGCCAGCCGCGGCAGATCGCCCGGCGCGCCGGGCCGCGGGGCGTGCTGTTGCGGGTGTGATTCCATGTCGCGCGAGCGAAACGTGTGCGGGCGGGGTTGCCCGCAGGTTCAGACAGCCTTGATCGCCTCGGCCACGTCCTTCTTGATCGTGAAGAGTTTGGTCAGGGCGGTCACTTTCAACACGCCCATCAGGTCGTCGCAGATGCCGCACAGCACCACCTTGCCCTTGGCGGCGTTGGCCGACTTGTTGAGCGACACGAGCACGCCGATGCCCGGCGAGGTCATCAGCAGCACTTCGCTCATGTCGATCACGATGCGCCAGCGCGAACTCGGCGCGGCCTTCTCGACATCCGTGCGCACCGGCGTGGCCTCGAAGTCGCCGATCTTCTGGCACTTGAGGTGAACCACGAGCACATCGCCGTGCATCTGCGTGGAGAGGTAACTGTTGTCGATCATCGTCATCGGCGCGAGGATAGGAGGGGAAACCCCCGCCCGTCCTGAAGATTCCCGGCTCAGACGCTCGCCGGGGAATCAAAGGGGATGGGCTTGCCGTCGGCCCCTACCGACACCATCACCAGTTCCGCACCCGTCACCGGCACGGCCCGGTCGTCGGCGCCCGCCGCATACCGCTCGGCCTCAACCTCGACCCGAACGGTCACGCTGCGAGAGCCCTTGCGCAGCGTGGAGGTGTAGAAGTTCACCACGTCGCCCACGGCCACGGGCGCCTTGAACTCGATGCGGTCGATCGCCGCCGTCACCCAGCGGTGTGCGCCGTGGCGGCGCGCCTCGACAAACCCCGCCTGATCGATGTAACTGAGGATCACCCCGCCGAAGATCGTGCCGTACTGGTTCGTCTCTTTGGGCATGGTGATGACACGCAGGGCCAGGTGCCGATCCGCGCCCGCGTGCGGGATGTTTGATTCAGGGTGGTTCATCTGGCTTCAGCGTACGCCGCGCCCGCGATCACCGCGCGCCGCCCCTACCGCAGCGGGTGCATCTGGCGCTGGGCGCGCGCCTCGTTGAACCGCACGATCGCCGCGGGGTGATCTTTGAGCAGTTTCACGAGTTGGCTGGGCGAGCAGCACAGCCGCAGCGCGGCACGCCGGACATCGAGCCCGCAGGCCGCGAGCATATCAAGCCCTTCGGCCAGCAGCGCGGGGAAGTCGGCGTGCGAAGGGTTGCACACGATGCGGCCGCCGCCACGCTCGGGGCAGCGGGTGAGCCACAGGGCCGACCTCGCCTCGCCATCGGGCACGGGGGTGCGCACCCACACGGCCAGCGCGAGCCGCAGTCGCGCCAGCGCCACCTGCTTGTTCTCCTCGGCGCTCCGCCGCTCGCCCGCGTGCGCCTCGATGCCCGTGGGCGTGTGCACGATGCGGATCAGCGTTTCGACCTTGTTCCTGTGCTGGCCGCCGGGCCCGCCGGCCCTGCCGCGCTCTACCACGCACTGCGCCAGCAACGCCTCGACCGGCTGTGTGGACGGGTGCGGCGGCGGGGCGAAGGTGAACTCGTGTCGAGCCATGCGTTCTCGGCCGATGTGCGGCCGTCAGAGGGCCGAGGTGGGCACCGCCCGCAGCGATAGATCCGCCACGCGCCCCGCCCCGTGCAAGTGATATCCCAGCCCGGCGATCATCGCGCCGTTGTCGATCGAGAGTGAGGGCGGCGGCAGCACCAGCCGCAACGATCGCTCTGCCGCCAACCCGCTCAGCCGGGCGCGCAGCAGCGAGTTGGCCGTGACGCCCCCGCCCGCCACGAGCGTGCCCACGCCGTTGGCGGGGCCATCCAGCGCGCGCCTGAGTTTCAAGATCACGGCTTCGACCGCCGCGCGCTGAAAACTCGCGGCGATGTCGGCCCGCCTGGCGGCGGTGAGTTCCGGCGCGGGCGCGCCCCTGGCCCCGGGCACGCCCCTGGCCGCATAGAGCACCGCGGTTTTGAGCCCCGAGAAAGAAAAGTCAAGCGAGCCCGGCGCGATGCGGCTGATGGGGAACTCGCAGGCCTGCGCGTTGGTGCCGGGGCTCGCGGCCAGCCGATCCAGGTTGGGGCCGCCGGGAAAGGGCAACCCCAGCACCGCCGCCACCTTATCAAACGCTTCGCCGATGGCGTCGTCGATGGTCGCGCCCAGCCGCTTCACATCCGTCCATGATTCCAGCAGATACATCGACGTGTGCCCGCCGCTGACCACCAACCCCAGCGCAGGGAACGCCACGGCCTCCACACCCGAGGCCTCTGTGGGGCGCAGCATGCCCGAGTACAGATGCGCGTGCACATGATCCACGCCGATCAGCGGCCGCCCGAGCGACCACGCCAGCGCCTTGGCCGCGGACACGCCCACGAGCAACGACCCGATCAGCCCGGGGCGGTGCCCCACCGCCACCGCGTCGATCATCCCCAGCCCCACACCAGCACGCGCGAGGGCCTCGCGGATGGTGGGCAGCATGCGTTCGACGTGTGCGCGGCTGGCGATCTCGGGCACCACGCCCGCGTATTCGGCGTGAAGATCTGTCTGCGAGGCCACCACGCTGGCGTGCACGATCTCGCCCCGCTCGACCAACGCCGCGGCGGTTTCGTCGCACGAAGATTCGATGCCCAGGATCATCATGCACGCCCGCCCCGGGTTCGCCGCGGCGCACCCCTCAACGGGCGGGCGTTCAAGCGGTATGGCACGCCTGCGAGGGTCATTTGCCGGGCGACTCGGGCTTGGCGGGCGGCTCTTCGCGGTGGCGGGGTTGCACATCGGCGTCGAGCAGCCAGCGTTCGAGGTTGTTGCCGGTGATATCGAGCAACGTCACAACGTTGCCGTCGCGGTCGCGCACTTCCAGCGTGCCGCCGGTCAGGTCGAGGTCGTCGGGCCACAGGTCGGCCAGGGTGGTAGTCTGTGAATCCGCGGCCTCTTCGAGCGCGGCCATCCGCCGCTCGGCCCGCTCCAGTTCGCGCATCAACCGCTGCTGGAACTGCTCGAGCCGGCGGAGTTCCTCCGCCGCGATGCGGCCCGCGGGGCTGCCCGTCTCGCCCGTGGGCGACCACGCGCCGCTGTCGATGCGGGCCTGCACGGCGCGCACGGCGGCGGTGAGTTGAGGGTCCAGCATGGTTTCAAGGATCGAATCGGTCTTTGTCCAGTCCGTGGCGTCGGTCTGCCCGGGCTGATCGGCCCGCAGGACCTCCTGCCTGCGACGCACCTCCATCATGGCGATGATCTGCGCATCGGACATGGGCACATAAAACCCATCGCTGGGATCAACGCCCCACTGGGCAGAGTCGTCCTTGCGTGTGATGCTTCTGCCGCTGGGCAGGAAGTACCCCTGCTCGGTGAGTTTGATCTCGGCCCCGTTGCCGCTGGGCAGTTCGATGACGCTCTGCACGCTGCCCTTGCCGAAACTGCGCGCCCCCACGGCGACGGCGCGGTTGTTCTCGACCAGCGCCCCGGCCAGCACCTCGCTGGCCGACGCGCTCGCGCCGTTGATGAGCACCGCCAGGGGGAAGTCGGGGAGTGTGCCCGCGCTCACGGCCCGTGTGACCTTTTCCGGGTGCGCCCGCCCGCGGGTAGACACGATCACCCCTTCTTTCAGGAAGAAGTCAGCGATGGCCTCGGCCTCGCTCAGCAGGCCGCCGGGGTTGCCGCGCAGATCGAGCACCAGCCCGCCCAGCCGGCCCTCGTGCGCGCCCACGCTGCGCAGCGCTTCGAGCACTTCCTGCGAACAGCGCGGCGTGAAGTTCGTCAGCCGCACATAGGCGATGCGCCGGTCGCGGTCGATGAGAAACTCCCAGTTGTTCGGGTCGTCGTCGCGCCGGTGAAAACTCTTCACCGCGCGTGTCTTGATCCGTTCACGGATAATCTCGAACTCGAGCCTCGCCCCTTTCCGTTCGACCACGATCTTCACCGGCGTGCCCGGCTCGCCCATGAGCATGCCCACGCACGCCTCGACACTCTTGTTCTGCGTGCTCTGGCCCTCGATCTCGACCACGCGGTCGTCGGGCATGAGCCCCACCCGGAAGGCCGGGCTGTCTTCGAGCGGGCTCACGATCGTGAGCCACCCCTGCTGCATGTTCACCTGAGCGCCGATGCCGACATACTCGCCCGTGAGGCTCTTGTTGAACTCCCCCCGCTCCGACGCGGGCACGTACACGGTGTACGGGTCGGCCAGGGCCTCGACCATTCCCTTGATCGCCCCTTCGCGAAGTTTGCCGGCGTCCGGCTGCTCGATATACCGGGTCGAGATCAGGTGTTTCACCTCGACCAGTTCGTCAAAGAACCGGTAGTCGTCGGCCCGAACCCCGAGCCTGTGAGAGGCCGCCAGCGTCGCCGCCAGCCCGGTGATGCCGAAGATCGCAAAGAGCAGATTCTGCCGAGTCGACACGGTGGTTCTCCTGATCTTCCCGCCGTCTTTTCCACGACTCACCAGCGGGCGTACCGAATCAATACAGAACGATAGCGTCGCGGGTTCGCGCAGGAATTCCGCCCCGGGGCCATTCTCCGCGGCCCTTCCCCTACGATCCATCCACACACAGGCCGCCCGGCGTGGCGGCCTCACGCTTCGCGGCGCGCCGCCGCCGCTCTCCGCCTCTCCCCCCCACAATGACCACAGAACGCACGACGATTGATGTCCAGAGTGAACGGGTTGTTCTCGCCGCCGGGCGCCTGCCCGACTCGAACCACGACCCGCGCGATCCCTTCGGCGAACTGCGTTCCCTGGCCGAGCAGGCGGGGGCAACGGTCGTCGGCGAACTGTCGCAGCGCCTCGAACGCCGCGTGCCCGCCACTTTTCTGGGCAGCGGCAAGGTGCAGGAACTCAAGGCCCTGTGCGAAGAGACCCGGGCCAGCACCATCATCTTTGACCACGACCTCTCGCCCAAGCAGATCAGCAACATCGAGAAGGCAACCCTGCGCAAAGTGCTCGACCGCAGCGAACTCATCCTCGACATCTTCGCCAGCCGCGCCGCCACGGCCGAGGCCAAACTGCAGGTTGAACTCGCGCAGATGGAATACACCTACCCGCGCCTCAAGGCGATGTGGAGCCACCTGGAGCGCATCGTCGGCGGCATCGGCACGCGCGGCCCCGGCGAGCAGCAGTTGGAGATCGACCGTCGCCTCGTGCAACGCCGCAAACTCGAACTGCAGCGTGATCTTGAGGTCATCCAGGCCCGAAAACGCCGCGAGGTCGCCGCGCGCAAGCGCGAACACTTCACCGTCGGCATCGTGGGCTACACCAACGCGGGCAAGTCAACACTCTTCAACACGCTCACCGCGGGCGGCGCCTACGCCGACGACCGCCTCTTCGCCACGCTCATGACCCGCACACGCACGTGGGATGTGGGCGGGGGCATCGACGTGATGCTCTCCGACACTGTCGGCTTTGTCCGCAACATCCCCCACCACCTGGTCGCTTCGTTCCGCGCCACCCTCGAAGAGGCCACGCACGCCGACGTGCTGCTCATCGTGCTCGATGTCTCCGACCCCGCGGCGGAACTGCAGTACCAGGTTGTCACCGGCGTGCTCGACGAACTCGAAGAAGAACTGCGCGATTCGAGCCACGCCGAAGACCAGGCGTGGACCGCGCCCGAACGCATCGTGCTGCTCAACAAGATCGACCGCCTCGCCGACGCCGGCCAACTGCTGGCCTGGCAGGGCAAAATCCCCGGGGCGGTGCCCATCTGTGCGCTCGGGGGCGACGACCGACGCTCCGGCCTGCCGCAACTGGCCGCCATGGTGCGCGCCCGCGCCGTGGGGCAGATGCAGGAGTACCGCATCACCGTGCCGCTGCGCGACTCTCGCACGGTGCACGCCATCGAGTCTCGCGCCACGGTCCTCGACCGCGAATACTCAGACGATCACGTGACGCTGCTGGCGCGCATCGGCGAGCGACAGGTCGCCGCGCTGCGTGCCGCGGGCGCGATGCTCGATGTCGCGCACCCCGACGGCACCCCCGTGCCCGTCGCCGGCGCACGCGCCGAGGGCTGGGCCCCCAAAGAGGACGAATCTTCGCGCACGTGATCCGTGCAGACTCCGTACGCCCGCCCGCGGACGAAGGGCCCGATCGTGTATTCGTCGCAACAGCGCGGCCATGATGGCCCAAAGATGCTTCCCGAGATGGAAAGCCGTCCCGCCCCGGACAATACTTCGACCCTAAAGTTTTGTCCGTCTCGCCACCTTAGCTCAGCGGTAGAGCGATGCTTTCGTAAAGCATAGGTCTGGGGTTCAAATCCCCAAGGTGGCTTTCAGGTTCGTGGCTCCCTCTGAGCGCTGCGATCCTTCCCCGATGTGCTCGATGTCAGATCTGTGCGCACCGAGTGCCGCCGTTGTGCCGTTGCACCTGTCGCCACGCGGCTCGACTCACACGCGCCAAAAAAACGCCACCTCATCGAGGTGGCGATTGAGAACACAGAATGATGTTCCTTTCGCTCAGCGGCGGCGGCGCAGGGCCATCAGCCCGCCGAGGCCCGCAAGGCCGAGGGTGGCCGGCGCGGGAACCACGACAATCTCGGTGGTGAAGTACACCGTTGAAGCGTATGTTTCAGACCAGATGAACGCGGCGCCCGACATTTGTGGGAAGGTCCCCCAAGGACCGATGCCGTTGTTGCCGATGAAGCGCGGCGTTTCGGGGCTGATGCCGTAGTTGGTGCGGCTCACCGTCCAGTCGGTCGTGTTGGTCACGAGCAACTGCGAACCGTTCGTGAAGGTGCCGTCGGTCGAATCGAGCGTGAAGCGGCCGATGAACATCTCGGGGCGGCCCAGGTCCGTCGCGCGCACGTGCAGGTAGTACGTGCCCGCTTCGGTGAAGGTGAACCCGCCGGTGAATGTCGCCGGCCAACTGTTGCCGGTCAGGAAGGTTGTTCCCGCCGTCGTCGGCGACGTGCTGATCGAGGCGATGAACTGATTATCAACCGTCATCGCGGCGCTGAGCGTCACGGGCGCGGCGAAAGCCGTGCCAACAGCCACCATCAGCGCGCAACCGCCCACAAAAACACTGGTCATCTCTTCTCTCCTCTGTGCGGACCTTTTCGGACCTCCTCCCATGCTAACGCCGCGGCTTTTCTCTGTCAAGACAAAAACTCGGGCGCCTGTTTCCCCTTCCCGGAATTTCGGGTCTGCCAGCGGCCTCTTCGCCCTTGATGGGCCACCACTTGAGTAGTTATAGGACTTCGCCGGGCATCAAGACAGCCCCGCGCGTGCCGCGACGTTCGGCCCCGACGCGGGCCGAATTTGAGCAACTATGAAGGAACTCGTGCGTCGATACTTCGTGGGCGGCCAAAGTCGGCCTCGCAACTTTCTCGCCCGCCGCACGTAAAACCCGTAGGATCAACCGCCTGCAAAGGCACTGCCCGCGCCCACCGGCGTGGCCACCCGGAGCCACTTTCCATGAACACTCGGCTCACCTCCTCCGCACGTCTCCTTGCCATCGGCGCGGCATCGCTCGCGCTGGCGTCTGTCGCCGCGCCCTGCGCGGCACAGCAGGCGGCCGGCACGCCCGCGACGCGTTCGAGCGGCATCCCCCAGCGCGACACGCTGATGAAGATGCAGCGGCCCGTCACCATCACCTTCACCGACCAGCGCCTCGAAGACGTCATGCGCTTCCTCACCGAGGTCACCGGGGCCGACATGGAGGTGATGTGGCTCGACGAGCGCAACATGGTGGGCCTCGACAAAGACCGCACGGTGAACGTGCGCATCGACCGTCGCACCGCGCTGCAGGCCCTCGAGGCCGTGCTCGAACGCGCCGGCGGCGACTCGATGGGCGGCGGCGAGAGCACCTGGCAACTCAGCGAGCACGGCACGCTGCAGGTCGGCCCCAAAGAGAGGCTCAACAAGTACAAGCGCGTCGAGGTCTACTCGATCCGCGATCTTCTGCTGGAACTGCCCGTCTTCAACAACGTGCCAGAGTTTGACCTTCAGAACGTGCTGCAGGGCGGCGGTCAGGGCGGTGGCGGCAGCGGCCAGAGCCCCTTCCGCGAAGCGCAGAACGCCGCGCCCACCACGCGCAGCGTTGATGAGCGCGCCCAGGACCTCATGGACCTCATCCGCGATCTTGTCGAGCGTGAGCAGTGGATAGAGAACGGCGGCGACGGCGCGAGCATGCGTTTCTTCCAGAGCAACCTTCTCGTCAACGCGCCCGACTATGTTCACCGCCAACTCAACGGCTACCCCTACTGGCCCGCGTCGGCCACGCGTGTGAGCACGGTGAAGGGCCGCCGCTATGTCACGCTGGGCATGGAGGCCACAAACTCCACCATCTCCGGCATCGAGAATCAACCCGTCACGCCGCCCGGGGGCAGCACCGCGCCGGCCCCTGCCGGCCCCGGCGTCGAGCGCTTCGGGCCGGACGGCTCGCGCTCCACACCCGCCCGCAAGGGCGACTGAGCACCCCGGCAGGCACGGCAGACCCATCACCGCCACGCACGCCCGCCGCACCCGCGCGGGCGTGCTTTTTTTCGCGGCCCGGCTCGCCGCGCGCCACGCTTCCGCAACAATCGACGCATGCTCATTCCCACAGACTTTGTTCCCTTCGACCTTGACGGCACGCGCTTCGAGGCGATCGAGCCTTACATCCGTGCGCTGCTCGAACGCCCCGTGACCACGCGTGAAGGCCTGGAGAAGTGGATCATCGACCGCAGCGAACTCGCCGCGGCGTGCAGCGAGAGCAAGGCGAACCTGTACATCACGATGACGTGCGACACCGACGACAAGAACGCCTCGCGGGCGTATCTGAAGTATGTGGAAGAGGTCGCGCCCAAACTCACCCCCCTCTTCTTCGAACTCGACAAGCGCCTGGTGCACCTGGCCGACTCCATCCCCCTCGATCCCTCCCGCTACGCGGTGCTGGTGCGCGGGGCCCGGGCGGATGTCGAACTCTACCGCGACGAGAACGTGCCCCTGGAGACGCGGATCGCGGTGCTGAGCCAGAAGTACGACGAGGTTTCGGGCGCGATGACGGTCGAGTTCGAGGGGCGCGAGCAGACCCTGCCGCAGATGGCCCGCTACCAGGAATCAACCGACCGCGCCGTGCGCGAGGGCGCGTGGCGCGCCGTGACCGCCCGCAGGCTGCGCGACGCCCAGAAGATCGACGCCATCTACGACGAGATGGTCGCCCTTCGAACCCGGATCGCCGCCAACGCGGGCTTCGAGACCTTCGTGCCCTACGCCTACAAGAGCAAGCACCGCTTCGACTATGGCCCGAAAGAGTGCCGCGCCTTTCACCAGGCCTGCGCCCAGGCCGTCGTGCCCCTGGCGCGATCACTGGAGCGAGAGCGAGCGCGCCACCTGAACGTCGATCGCCTCCGCCCGTGGGACCTTGGCGTAGACGTCAAGGGACGTCAGCCGCTGCGACCTTTCCGCAACGGGGCGGAACTTGTCTCACGAACGCTCGCTGCCTTTGAACGCCTCGACCCGCGCCTGGCCGACCTCTTCCGCCAGTTGGGCGACGGCAGCGAGTGCCGCGGCGCACGCGACGGCGCCAACTTCGACCTCGACTCGCGGCGCGGCAAGGCCCCCGGCGGGTACCAGTACATGCGCGACCGCAGCCGCCGCCCCTTCATCTTCATGAACGCCGCGGGCCTGCAGCGTGACGTTGAAACCATGGTGCACGAGGCGGGGCACGCCTTTCACTCGATGCTCTGCCGCGAAGAACCCCTCACCGAATACCGCACGGCCCCGATCGAGTTCTGCGAAGTGGCGAGCATGGCCATGGAACTGCTCTCGATGCCGCACTGGAAGGGCACGGTGTACGAACGCGAGGAAGAGTTCGCCCGGGCGTGCAGGCAGAACATCAAGTCGGCCCTGGTCATGCTGCCGTGGACCGCGCAGATCGACGCTTTTCAGCACTGGGTCTACGAGCACCCCGGCCACACCGCGGCCCAGCGCCGGCAGGCCTGGCTCGAACTCGACGCCACCTTCGGGGCTGATGTCTCATGGGACGGCATCGAAGACGCGCGTGCCCATCTGTGGCACCGCCAACTGCACATCTTCGGCCTGCCCTTCTACTACATCGAATACGGCATCGCACGCCTCGGGGCGCTGCAGTTGTGGCTCATCGCGCTCGAAGAGGGCGAGAAGAAGGCCATCGACCTCTACACCCGCGCCCTCTCGCTGGGCGGCTCTCGCCCCCTGCCCGATCTCTTCGCCGCATGCGGGCTCGAGTTCGACTTCGGCCCAGACCGCGTGAAACGCCTTGCCGACCGCGCGGCACGCGAACTCGAGAAGTTCCCCGAATAAGCCGCGCCCCGCCCCTCGCGGACCCGCGGCGCGGGGCAAATCCTTCACATAAGGTCGATGCGCGGGCGGTCTTTGATTTTTCTGGCCGGGCTGCCCACGTTGATCGACCAGGGCTCAAGATCGCGGAAGGCCGAAGACCGCGCCCCCAGCAGCGCCCCCTCGTGCAGCGTGACGCTGGGCCCCACGAACGAATCGGCCAGCAGCCACGCGTCGTCCTTGAGCGTGATGGGCGGGCGCAGCAGCGGCAGCGCCTTGCTGTTCAGGTCGTGGCTGCCCGCGCACAGGTGCGCGTACTGGCTCAGGCACACGCGGTTGTGCAGCGTGATGCGCCCCAGCGCGTAGATGATGCTGTGATCGCCCAGGGCGCAGTTGTCGCCGCAGGAGAAGTTCCAGGGGCACTCGAAGTGCACCGTGCGCCGGATGCGGCTGTTCGCGCCGACCTTGGCCCCAAAGAGCCGCAGCAGCGCGGCCCGATAGCCGTACCACGTGGGGAACGAGAACCGGAAGAGTGTGTGCTCGACCAGGGCCCAGGCCAGGCGCGCGACCTGCTCCCACCGCGGGTAGGGCGACTTGTAGCGGTCCTCCTCGCTCACCTGCGGGATCGTCGCCGGGGTCTGTGGATCGTGGGTGTCCATGGTGCGTGAGCCGTGCGGTCAGGGGATCTGCCGGTCCTGCTTCTCGCGCCGCACGGCGATCATCTCGCGGAACTTGGCGATCGAGACAAACTCATACCACGAGAGCAGCCGGCACATGACCAGGCCCGGGTACCCGTCCAGGAACCCGCGCTGGAAGATGTACGAATAGATGAAACGCAGCGTGGGGCGGAAGGGGAGTTTGCGGCCGAACCGCTTGATCCATCGGCGACGCTCGATCGGGCCGCCGAACAGGCTGGCGTTCACGGCGCCCACGTCGCCCGCCTCCATCGCGTGCGCTTCCCACGTGGTGTAGCGGTTGTGCTTCTCGATCCACGCGGAAAGATCCGGGTAGGCGTAGTGCAGGAACTCGTGCCGCAGATACCCCGCCTCGCCCGTGGAGAGCACGATGTGCTCGTGCACCTCGTTGTCGCCGCTGCCGGTGTCGCCCAGGTTGCCGATGCGTTCATAGCGGCCCAGCCGGTGCTTGAGCAGGCGCACGTTCCACGACGGGTAATAGCCGCACCCCTTGAGCCACCGCCCGAGGAACATGAACCGCCGGTTGACCCAGTACCCGTCGCCGCACCCCGAGCGGGCCGCGCCCTCTGGCCGCCACTCGCCGGTCACAACCCGGCGGATCTCCTCGGCCAGTTCGGGCGTCATGTACTCGTCCGCGTCCAGGATCATCACCCATTCGTTCTTCCAGGGGATCTGATCAAGGGCCCAGTTCTTCTTCTTGGGCCAGCCGGTGGCGCGGTTGTAGTTGAACTGGTACACGTCCGCGCCCATCGCCTGCGAGAGTTCGATGGTGCGGTCGGATGAACGGCTGTCGACCACCACCAGTTCCGTCGCCCAGTTGCAGCGGCGAAGACACTCGATGATGTTGCGCTCTTCATTCTTCACCGGCACCAGGATCGACACCGGCACCGACTGGTACGCCGGCCACGTGCCGGGCACGTTGATGTGCGGCTTGAGTTCTTCGCGCAGACGGTCCGCGTCGGCGTGACGGGGCTCGGGCGCGGGGGGCGGCTCTTGCGTCTGCGGCAGGGGCTCGACCACCACCTGCGTCCGATCGATCGCGGGCTCGGGCGTCTTGAGCGGGGCCGTGCCCGGCTCGTGCGCGTGGTAAGGCGGCGTGAGCACCTTCGGCGGCGGCGGCGGCACCGGGTTGGCCGGGGGCGCTTCCGCGGCGCCGTTGACCCGCGGCGGCGCGCTGTGGGCCGGCGAATGAATCGTCCGCTCGCCCGGCAGCGGCATGAGCACCGGCCCGGCCACCGTGGCCGTGGTGTTCACCATCCGCCCTTCCGGAATCGCCAGGCCCTTGGCTGGGTCTCGCTCGAGTTTGCTCGTGTCTTCCTCGATGTGCAGCGCGCGGATTTCGGCGAGTTTCAGCGAGATCAGCAGGTCGTACATCGACAAAAGCAGGCAGAACCGCAGGCCCGTCGTGCCGTCTAAAAAGCCAAGCCGCAGCACGTACATGTAGAAGAAGCGCCACACCCCCGAGAGGGGCAGCCGCGGCAGCACATTGCGCTTCAGCCAGCGCCGCGTGGCGATGCCCCGCTCCAGCGGCCCGGCCGCCTCGCCCCGCTTGAAGATGCGCTCGCGGGTGAGTTCGCGCGCCTCCAGCGTTGAATACCGGTTGTGCTTGGCGATGAGGTGCTCAAGCCCGCGCCGGTCCTCGTGGTTCATGAGTTTGCGAAGGCGGCCCGTGGGCCCGTTCACGATCATGTGCTCGTGAACTTCGCGCTCTTCATAGCGCGCCGTGCCCCGCTTGAACATGCGCAGGTTGTAACTGGGGAAGTAGCCGCAGTGGCGGATGGGCTTGCCCAGAAAGAAGGTGATGCGGTTGACGTAGTACCCCGACTCGGGCACCGACGCCGCCGGCCTTGCCGCCAGGGCCATCAGTTCGTCGCGCAGTTCCGGCGTGATGGATTCGTCCGCGTCAAGAATGAACACCCAGTCCGCCTTCAGCGGCAGGTTGTCCAGAGCCCAGTTCTTCTGCTTGGCATACCCCAGCCATGACCGCGTGACGACCTTGGCCCCCATGGATTCCGCCACCTCGCGCGTGCGGTCGGTCGACTCCGAATCCACGATGTACACGTTGTCGGCCCAATCAACCACGCTGCGGATGGCCGCGGGCAGGTTCAACTCTTCGTTGAACGTGGGGATGATCACCTCGATGTTGGACCGAGGCCGCTCCGTCACCCGATCAGGGGTGCTCGCGGTCTGGGTGCTGGTCTGGTTCTGTGAGTCGTTCACGCGGCTCCCCATCCTCGCTCTTGGTCATCTCGCCGCCGTCCCGGCGGTTCACAGCGCGAGTATATCGGTCGCGGGGTGGGTCGTGTTCGACCCAAGGCCATTCACTCGGCGCAGAAAACGCCTCGGGCCCTCCCCCGGCGCTTCATCCCCCGGTGACGTGGTACAACCGGTACACGTTCAGCCCGCGGGCGCGGGCCGGCGCAGATGCTTCCCAGATCGCGTCCTCGGCTGTTTCGCTGGCGATGACAACGTGCGCCCCCGGGGCGAGTCCGCCCGGCACCCCCACCGGCATGCCGTGCCGCACCTGCCCGGCGGCATGATCATCCACGAGCGATTCGATCTCAACCCCCCGTTCACGCAGGGCGCGCATCACCCACGCCGCGTGAGCCCCGGCGCCCCAGAGCGACACGCGCGTCACCCCCCCGGCGCGCAGCCCACGGGCCAGGTCGTCGGCGCACGCCTCGCGCCCGCGGGCGACCACCGCCGCGCTGGGGCCAACGCCCCCGGGCCGCAGTGTGCTCAACCACGTGTAGACATACAAGCGAGCGCGTGTGGGCCCGCGCTGTGTCAGCAGCGAGCAGATCTCCGCCGTTTCCTTGCCCGCCGGCGAGGCGAGCCCCGCGGTGATGAACGGTTCGAGGTCTTCGTGATCGCCCTCGGGCAGGCGGCGCATCGCCCGCGCAAAGACCCGTGCCGCGCACGCGGCCTGCTCGGCCCCGCTGCTGTACGCGCCGCCGCGCGGGAGCGTGTAGCGGTAGAGCACCTCGGGCGTGCCGTACAACTCTCCCCCGCGCTCGCTGAGCCGGTGCCACAGGTCGAGGTCTTGCGCACGCGCCAGTGTTTCGTCATACCCGCCCGCCGCGCGCAGCGCCCGCGCGTCGAGCAGCATCGACCCGTGCGCGAAGGGGTTCTCGATGCACAGCCGCCAGCGCGTCTCCGACGGATCGGCCGGCGGCGTCGAGATCGCCACCAGTTCGCCGCGGTCCTGATCGACCGATTCGAACGCGCACCCCAGCGCGGCCGCGGGACGCCGCTTCATCGCGCCCATCTGAACATCCAGCCTGTGCGCCGGGCACCAGTCGTCCGAATCCATCCGCGCCATGAAGGGCGCCCGCGCCTCGGCCAGCGCCACGTTCAGCGCCGACGCGAGCCCGGCGCTTTCCAGCGAGATCACCCTGATACGGGGATCGGTGCGGACAAGCCGGTTGGCCGTGTGACGCACCGGATCGGTCGCGCCGTTGAGAATCAACAGCAACTCAAAGCGTTCGAACGTCTGCGACGTGATGCACGACACCGCACGCTCCAAGAGCGACGGCGCGACATCCGACACCGGCAACGCAACGCTCACGCGGGGTATCACACATCCAACATCGGCACCCGCGCCATGCCGTGTTGAATCCGGGCCGGCCCGCCGCGCCGCCTTCGAGGCCACCCCCGGCGCGTGGGATGCCCCTGAGGTTTGTCACCCCCCAGTTTTTCTTGCGCGGCACGCGAAGGGCCGATCCATCCTCACCATGTCCGCGACCGCACACGCCCTCCGCTACTCCTGCGCCCACAGATACCACGACCGGGCGACCAAGGCCCGGTACATCGCGACCAAGTACGCCGACATCCTGCGCGCCAGCGTGCTCGACGTCGGCTGCGACCGCGCCCAACTCGCCGCGCACCTGCCCAGGGGCGCCACCTACATCGGCGCCGATATGAACGACACCGCCGACCTTGTCATCAACCTCGACCGCGACACCCTTCCATTCCTTGATGAGTCCTTCGACACCGTGGTCGCGGCGGACGTCCTCGAACACCTCGACCGCCTGCACGCCGTCTTCGACGACCTGTGCCGCGTGGCGCGGCGGCACGTCATCATCTCTCTGCCCAACCCCTACCGCTCGTTCATCCTCGCCGCGGCCGAGGGCAAGGCCGGCGCTCTGAAGTACTACGGCCTGCCCGCGCACCCGCCCGCCGACCGCCACCGCTGGTTCTTCGGCGCACGCCAGGCCGAGGCCTTCATCCGCCAGCGCGCGGCCCACAACGGCTTCGCCGTCGAACAACTCGATGTCGAAGAACACGGCTGCCCCGAATGGCTCAACGAACGCGGCGACAACCTCTTCGAAGACTGGGAGATGCGCGCCGGCACCACCTGGGCCGTGCTGCGGCGCCCCGGCAGACATTGACCCCGCAGCGCCTTCCCTCTCTCTCACGGACCGCACCATTCATGCACCCCGAGCGAATCGCCGACACCCTGGTGCTCACCTTCACCCACGGGGTATCGCTGCGCACCTGGGTGCAGACCGGCGGCATCGCCCGTGAACTCGCCCTCTACGAAAGGCTCGCCCCCCATTTCGGCCGCGTCGTCCTCGTCACCTACGGCGGCCCGGGCGACCCGCCCCTGCTCGCCGAGCACGCCACCCCCGCGCTGGCGCAGCGGGCCGTGGTCATCTGCAACCGCGACCGGCTCGACCTGAACGACTATGTTCAAGCCCTGCCCGCGCTGGTCGCCGACCTGTGCCCCCCGGGCTCGAGCGCGATCGTCAAGACCAACCAGATGCAGGGCGGACACGCCGCGCTCGACATCACCAACCGTCTTCGCTCCCTCGCCGTGAGCACCGGCCTGATCGCGCGCGGCGGCTACCTCTGGACGCGCATGCTCGCCTATGAACACGGCGCGAGTTCTCACATCGCCCGGCGCGCCGCCGAAGAAGAAGGCGCCCTCTGCACGCACGCCGATGTCGTCGTCGGCACCACCGCCGACATGACCGACGACCTCGCGTGGCGCTACGCCCTCAACCACGACCGCGTGCGCGTGATCCCCAACTATGTGGTGGCCCAGGACGTAAACACACCCGTGCGCACCGCCGCGCAGCGAGAGCCCGCCACGCTTCTCTACGCGGGCCAACTGGTGCACCGCAAGCGTGTTGACGTGCTCATCGATGCTGTCGCCAGGCTCACGCAAGACCAGGCCGCCCCGCCGGCGGTCCTCGAGATCGTCGGCGATGGCCCCGACCGCGCCCCGCTCATGGCACAGGCCCGCGCCCTCAACGCCCCCGTGCGCTTCGTCGGCCGCCTGCACCACCTCCACCTGCTCGAACGCATGCGCGCCTGCGCCCTCTACATGCAAGCCTCCGAGATGGAAGGCCACCCCAAAACCATCCTCGAAGCCATGGCCTGCGGAGCTCCCGTGATCGTCGCCGACACCCCTGGCCAGTCCGGCGTTGTGGCCCACGGCCTGACCGGGCTCAAACTCCCGCTCGATTCCGCCGCCTTCGCCCAGGCCGCCGCGGCACTCCTCGCCGACCCAGATTGGCGCGACACCCTCGGCGGCGCGGCCGCCCGCGAGTCTTGCGCTTCCCTCTCGCTCGACGCGATCCTGCCCCTCGAACTCAGCGCCCACCGCGCCGCAGCCGCCTCTGCCCGTGACGCCCAGCGCGACGCGGCCTGAGACCTCCCATACACCCCACACACCGCGCCCCCGCGCGGCACGATGCCGACGTGCCCACTCCGCCGCCGCACTCTTCTTCAATCCACACCAGCACTTCTTGCCCTCTCGCACTCTGGCACGCCCCGCGGTGGTACACTCGCCGACCGGCACACCCCACACACCCACCGGCAGACACCTCCCGCGCAGACTCCCCCATGAAGACCCCACTCATTCTCGCCCTTCTCGCCCTCGCCGGTTCAACCATCGCTTCGGCCCAGGAAAGCCCGGCCCAATCGCCGCCAGGCGCCGACGCGCCGACCGCCGCGACGCCCGAGAGTGCGTCTTCATCAGAAGCCCGCAAGGCCAAGGCCGCGATCACCTTCTACGGCGACCACACCTTCGCCTCAGACCTTGAAGACAGCGAGGGCGATGCATCCGTGTGGCGCATCGGCAGCACACTGGACATGTCGTTCCCCGTGATGACCAGGAGCGAGATCGGCCTTTCTTTCAGGGCCGAGCGATGGGGCTTTGACGTCGGCGAGAGCGCGAACGCCGCGTGGGACGACGCCACCAACCTCGCCACGCTCCTCTCGTTCCGCAGCCAGATCAACGAACGGTGGTCATGGGCCGTGGGTGGCGGTGTCGAGGCGGGCTTTGCCGACGGCGCCGACTTCGGCGAATCCCTCACCGGCGGCGGCTTTGTCTCGGCCTCTCACCAGTGCAGCGACAACCTGTCTGTAGGCATCGGGGTGCTCGCCCGCACGCGCCTCGAAGAAGACGCGATCGTTCTGCCCACCATCCTTCTCGACTGGAAGATCAGCGACAAGTGGCGCCTGGGAACCTCGCCCAGCATCGGCAGGCGGCTCGTCTCCCTCGCCTACACCCCCGGCGAAGACTGGACCTTCGCCCTGGGCGCCGGGTACGAAGCACTCGACTTCCGCCTCGACGAAGACAACTCCGCGGCCCCCTCCGGCGTGGCCCGCTACAGGCGCATCCCCGTCGGCGGCGAGATCGCGTGGCACCCTTCCGGGCAGTTCACCCTCGGGCTCTTCGCCGGTGTGCACGTCTGGCAGGAATACACCCTCGACAACGAGCGCGGCGACCGCATCAGCCGCGAAGACGCCGACCCCGCCGCCTTCCTCGGCGGTTTCGCACGCTGGGCCTTCTAAAGCCTGTCACACACGCTCACCCGCCGGCTACACGCGCTCTTCACGCTTCGTTCACGTCTTGCCCACCGTCAGCGTCGCGGGCTTTTCGACCAGACCCGCCGCGACACGCTCCCACCCGCTCCCCAGTTCTCCCAGCGGGTCCGGCGGCGTAATCTCCACCTTCTTCTCGCCCAGTTTCGCCTCGCCGCGCAGCACGCGGTCTTGAAAACCCATGCACTCGGCCAGCAGGCGCGGCAGGATCTCGGCCTCGGGCACGTTGGCCACCTTCTCGCCCTGCACATAAATAATGCCGCGCCGGTCGCCCGCGAAGACCGCCACGTCCGCGCCCTCCGCCTCGCCTGGGCCGTTCACGATGCACCCCATCACGGCGACCTTCATCGGCACGGTCACGGTGTCGGCCAGTTGCGTGCGCACATCCTGCACCAGGGTGAAGAGGTCTACCTGGATGCGTCCGCACGTGGGGCACGCGATGAGGTCTACGCCCTTGCGTGTGCGCAGGCCCAATGAGTAGAGCAGTTCGAGCCCGTCCTGCACCTCGTAGATCGGGTCGTTGGCGTAACTGATGCGGATGGTGTCGCCGATGCCGTTGACCAGCAGCCCCGAGAGTGCCGCCACCGATCGGATGCACCCCGTCTCTTTGGGCCCCGCGTGCGTCACGCCCAGGTGCAGGGGGTGATCGAACCGCTTGCTGATCTCGGTATAGGCGTCTACCACCATCGCCGCGTCCATGCTCTTGGCCGAGATGGTCACGTCGTAGAAATCCTCTTCGTAGAAGACATCGAGGTACTCCTCGAGTTTCGCGATCATGATGGCCAGCATGTACCCGTGCTTGTGCTGGCTGAAGACCGCGCCCAGTTCCTTCATGCGCTTCTGTTTGTCGCGCCGCTCGATGATCGACCCCTCGTTCACACCCACGCGGATGGGCAGCCCCTTGGCCTTGCACGCGCGGATCACCTCGGCCACCTGCGCACGGTCGCTGATGTTCCCGGGGTTGAGCCTGATCTTGTGCACCCCCGCCTCGATCGCCTCCAGCGCGCGCTGAAAGTGAAAGTGAACATCCGCCACGATCGGCACCCGCACCCGCTGGATGATCTCGCGGAGGGCTTCGGTGTCCTTCTTCTCCGGCACGGCCACGCGGACGATGTCCGCGCCCGCCGCCGCGAGTTTGTTGATCTCCCGCACGCACGCTTCGATGTCGTGGGTATACCCCGCCGTCATCGTCTGCACGCTCACGGGCGCGGGCTCGGTGGGCGTGCCGTCACGCATCGGCAGCCCCCCGCCGATGCGCACAAACCCAACACGGGAATCACCGACAACAACCTGACGAGTAGGGCGGCGTGGAAGCATGTTCACCTAGGGTAGGATTCATGCACAAAGTACAGAGCCGCCCGGTGATCTCTCCCCGGGCGGCCTGTGCGGTTTGTGCTTTGTATGGACGGGCTCTCGCCCTTCCCCAAACACCGATCAGCACGAACCGTTTTCCCATTGCAGGATGAACTCCTGGACATCCGAGCCGTCGATGCCGCCGTCCCCGTTCACGTCGGCCATTGGGTCACCCTCGGTCCAGGCGTTGAAGAACGCCTCGATGTCCGCACCGTCGATACCCCCGTCACGGTTGAAGTCGGCTATGCAGAACGTGCTCACGCCGATCTGCCCGACCGCCGCCGCGACAAAGTCCCCGATCATCATCTGCGCCTCGAAGAGCGGTTCACCGGCCAGGGCCAGCGGATCGATCTCAACCGGAGAGAGGCTCACATAGACGCCCGGCAGCGGGTCGCCCAGCACCGGATCCGGGTCGTAGGGGTTCTCGCACGGGTAGACGCGACCGTCACGGATGAGGAACAGATCCCCGGGCCGATCTTCGCCAGCCATTGGGTAGAACCACTGCCGATCAACAAACTGCTCGGGGATGCCCGCCAGATACTCCACCACGTCGATGCCCATGTACAACGTCGGCTCGGCGACATCAGAGTCCGCGAATCGCCCATCGCGGTTGAGATCAAGGCCGAGCAGGGGCAGCGTCGGGAACACCAGCCCGCCGAGCATCTCGTTGACCTCGTCCCACACCACCGCCACCTGCTTGCACGCGGGGATGATGCTCGGCTCCACGCCCTCTTCCTTGTCCAGCGCGGTGTACGACTCAATCTCCTTGCCCGCGCCAACCTTCAACTGCACCACGCCCCGCGGCCCGGCAAATAACTGCGCGGCAAACCCCGCCGCGCCCTTTGGCGCATCGAACCTCCGCAGCCCGTGCGGGGGCAGCAGCGGAACTGCGAAGGCGATGGGCCCCGCGCTGACCTGCGGCACGAGGTCCCCATCCAGAAGCGGCGCACCATTCTCGTCTGTCCAGCCGACAACCGCTGTCTGGCCGATCGTGCCCGCGACTTCGACCTTCTTGCTCGCCGGCAGGTCGCCCACGGGGATCTCGATGTACTTGAGCTGGTAACTGCGGTTATCGCCTTCAATATTGATATCCGTGTGCAGGTCGATGAGCCACGCGAAACGATCGAGCACGTTCATCCCGATGCGATAGGGGCACGCGGCGTCCCGATTCCCCACGACGAACTGCACATCGCGGAAGATCAGCGTGTCCCCCCCGGCGGGAATACGCACTTCTTCCAGGATCACCCTGTCATTGCCCCGGCCCGCGCCCGCCTTGTATTTTTTGGGCTTGATCTTGCCTTCTGGCGCATCCCCGGCCCCCAGGTGGAGCAGATCCCGGGAGATCATGCTCGTCGGCGCGCCCGTATCCCACAACCCCTTCTTGTTCTCGATGATGCGCAAAGCGCCCCGGACGCCCCGCCCCACCAGCGAACCGGTCACCACGGGCCGCTGGGGATTCCCGCCGTACTGAAGCATCGTGGGCGTCACCGTGATCTTGCGGCCCGGGAACTGGGCCGCGTCGTCGAAGGTCGTGAAGGGCCGGTTGTTCGTCGTGCCGTCCTCGTTGTAGCCGTTGAAGAGAAGCAGTTCGGACCCGATCAGCGACCTCTGCGGGTTCGCGGCATCTGGGTTGATCAGTTTGATCCGCCCGCGCCGCGCATCCACGATCGAGATGATCCCCTTCTCCGAGTTGAACATCACGTCGCAACCCACCGCGTCCATCTGAGCGTTGCTGAAGACGCGGGCGGTACCCTCAACACCCCCTGCCAGCCCGGTCTCGGCGGCGTTGAGGTTGGCATGACGCTTCTCCACGAAGATGTCTTCGTCGAAGGCGTCCGCACGCATCGCCGACACCCCCGCGATCTGGACACCCGTGACCCGGTTGTTCACCATCCCCAGATCGCGAACACGCCGCACCGGCTCTTTGATCATCAGTCGGCTCGCCCCGGTATCCCACGTTGTCACAATCCCGATCACGCTCCCAGCAGGGGTGGCGCGGTTAAACTCCCGCGTCTGCACGACAACCGTTGGCCGGCTCTTGCCCGCGATGCCCGGCCCGAACGATACCACATCCACGGCGTGGGCCACGCCGATCCCTGTCCCCGCGACCCCCGCCAGCACCGCGACGCACGTTGTTCTTGTCCGTTTCATGCCATGTACTCCTGAGTTACCCAAAGGCCCTGATTGACCCGGGTACTTCCAGAGCGATGTCCGCGCCCGCCGCTCACGCTCTTTGCGTGAATTGCCGCTTCTCGACCGGCAGCCCCTCGTCAAGCAGCCACACACACCATCCCCGCCCCGGTACCATCCCCGTCCCTCTTCTCCCTCCTTATCACGGGGGCTCCCTCATGGCCGCTCACGCAGACGCCGACAGCCTCCTCGAACGCGCCCTCGCCGGCGACCGCGAAGCCCTCGTCTCACTCCTGGAGTCCTGCGCCGCCGTCATCCGCCCGCACATCGAGCGCGGCATCAACCCCTCCATGCGCTCCCTCCTCGACGCCGACGACGTCATGCAGGTCACCTTCATCGAGGCCGTCATGCGCCTCGACCAGTTCAAAGGCGGCGGTGCTCAGGGGTTCCAGGCCTGGCTCAACCGCCTGGCACAGAACAACCTCATCGACGCCGTGCGCGGGCTCGAAGCCGCCCGCAGGCCCGACCCCTCCCGGCGCGTCCGCGGGCCCGCCGCCGCGGCAGACTCCATGGTCGATCTCGTCGACCTCCTGGGCGCCAACTCCATGACACCCAGCGTCGATGCCGCGCGGGGCGAGGCCGCCCGCCACATCGAAGCCGCGCTCACCAGACTCCCCCGAGACTACGAACGCGTCGTGCGTCTCTACGACCTCGAAGGGCGCACCATGGCCGAAGTCGCCCGCGAACTGGGCCGCACCGAAGGGGCCTCATTCATGCTGCGCGCCCGCGCCCACGAGCGCCTCCGCGAGTTGATGGGCTCATCCGGAAACTTTTTTACGCACGCGGGCTAACTTTGCGTGAGCGGGTCCGGCTTCCGTCGCTTCTGATGGGCCGGACCCTCGGAGGGGAGGGCCCGGCAGCACACTCCCACCACCCGGCCGTGAGAGACGGTCGGGTGGGCTTCATCAGATCAGGCTCGCCAGCATCAAGGATCTACCGTGACCAACGGCGAAGACACCCCCGGCACCCCTCCGCCCGAGCCGCCCAGCGGCCAGGGTTCCACGCCAGCCGCGCCAGAAGGTGCAAAGCGCCGATCAGACCGCGACCTCATCGAAGCCGCGCTCGAGCAGGCCGCCCCCATCCTGGCCTCTCCCGCCAGCGGCACAGTCACCTTCGGCGCACCCTCGCCCCTCTCCGACACGTTCCCGGGGTACGAAATCCTGCGCGAGGTTCACCGCGGCGGGCAGGGCGTTGTCTACCAGGCCCTGCAGAAAGCCACCCGCCGCAAGGTCGCCATCAAGGTCATCCACGGCGGCCCCTTCACCGGCTCGACCGGGCGGGCCCGCTTCGAACGAGAGGTGCAGGTGCTCGGGCAACTGAGCCACCCCAACATCGTGCGCATCCACGACAGCGGCGTCACGCCCGACGGCAGTTTCTACTACGTGATGGACTACATCTCCGGGCGCACGCTCGACGAGGTGCTGCGCGACGAGCGACGTCCATCCGTCGATGAAACGCTGCGCCTCTTCGCCAAAGTCTGCGACGCCGTCAACGCCGCGCACCTCAAGGGCGTGATCCACCGAGACCTCAAGCCCGGCAACATCCGCGTCGATGCCTCGGGTGAGCCCATCGTGGTCGATTTCGGCCTGGCCAAAATCGCCGTGCCCGATGTCACCGAAGACGAAGACCACACCCCGCGCCTCATGACCGTCACCGGACAGTTCGTCGGCAGCCTGCCCTGGGCCAGCCCCGAGCAGGCCATGGGCCTGCCCGGCAACATCGACGTACGCACGGATGTCTACTCCCTGGGTGTCATCCTCTACCAGATGCTCACCGGCCGATTCCCCTACGAAGTCATCGGCACCATGCGCGACGTGCTCGACAACATCCTGCGCACCGAGCCCGCACGCCCAAGCACCATCCGCCGCCAGATCAACGACGAGGTCGAAACCATCGTCCTCAAGTGTCTCTCGAAAGACAAAGAACGCCGCTACCAGTCCGCCGGTGAACTCGCCCGCGACATCAAACGCTACCTCGGCGGCGACCCCATCGAAGCCAAGCGGGACAGCGGCCTCTACATCCTCTCCAAAACCCTCAAACGCCACCGGGCGCCCGCCGCCGCCGCCGCCGCCGCGCTCGCACTCATCGTCGTCTTCGCTGTTTTCATGACCTATCAGTACCGCGTCGCCAACGCCGCCAGGCTCGAAGAAGCCGACCAGCGCGCCCAGGCTCAACGCGCCCGCGCCGCCGCGGAAGAAGCCGGCGCCGCCGCGCGTGACAACTTCAACGCCCTCCACGAACTCACCACGACGCTCGTGGGCGAGGTCGAAAAACGCCTCACCGACCTCATGGGCGCCACCGAAGCACGCCTCACCCTTCTCGACGCCGTCACCCGCCAGGGTGCACGCCTCGAATCCGGCGCGGGCGCTCGCGTCGATGTTCTCCGCGACCTCGCACACATGTACACCCTCGCCGGCGATGTCCGAGGCGACCTCTACGACGGCAAAGCCGGCGACACCGCCCGCATGATCGAGTGGTACCAGCGCGGCAGCGACATCCGTCGCGAACTCCTCGCCGAGCATCCCGGCGCCTGGTGGGCCCTTCTCGACTCGGGCGACTCGCGCGTGCGCGAAGCCATCATCCTGCAAACCCAGAACAAACGCCCGGAGGTCATCGAAACCCTCGACCACGCGATCCAGGCCCTCGCCCTCGCCCACGACGCCGCCCGCACCCAGAACGCGGGCGATGCCGCTCTGCGGGAAACGTCCCGCGCCCTGCTCGTCGCCCTCGAACGCCGCGCCGACGCGCTCATCACCCTCGCCGGGCTGGGAATCGCGCAGGCCGGCGGGCCAGACACGCAGTCCCTCCTCGACCGCGCCGCGGCAGACATCGCCCGCATCGAAGATGGCTGGAAGCGCCTGCGCGAACTCGCGCCCGATCACGCCGCGCGCGCCGACCGCCACCTCGCCGCCGCCGCCGACCGCACCTCCGAGGTTCACGCCACCCGCTCGCGATTGCTTCGCGCCCTGGCCGCCGGGCCATCGCGCGACGACCCCCGCGCCGCCGGGGCCTTCTTCGCGCAGGCCATCGAGGCCGCAGACCTCGCCGCCGCCGCCGCGCAGGCCGCCGTGGCCGGGTTCCTGCCCATCGCGGAGGCTTCTCCCACCAGCGCCGTCGCCCTGCGCGACCTCTTCACCGCGCACCACAACGTGGGCGCGGCCATCATGGAAAAGGCCAACGCGCAGGAACTCTGGGCCAATGCCCATCCCAGCGAAGACCTCACGCTGGCCGCCAAGGCCTCGCACGACGCGGCGCTGCCGCACTTCCGCGCCGCGCTGGCCGTGGCGCAGCGCCTGGCCGAGGCCGACCCGCGCAACCAGCAGGCACGGCGAGAGGTCGCCATCGCCGCCAACAAACTCGGCCGAACGCTGCGAGACCTCTCGGGCTACGAAGAATCGGACGAGTTCCTGCAACTCTCCCTCACGCTGCGCCGGCAGATCCTCGCGGCCGATCCCACCCTCCGCCACTCGCTCGACCTTGTCGTCGCGCTCGAAAAAATCGGCCTTCTCTACGGCGCATGGGCCCTCGATTCACCCGCCGACCTCTCCCTCGCGCAGCAGCGCTTCGACATCGCCGACCGCGCGTATGTCGAATCGGGCGAAGTCACCGCCCCCTATGTCGACGCCGGCCAACTCCGCCCGACCGATCCCTTCGTCGTCAGCATCCTCTGGAACCGCATCCGCCTCATCGATGCCTGGACCGCCTTCGTCGAGCAGCACTTCCCCGAACGCTCTCCCATCGACCCCCAATGGCCCGCCCGCACCGCCGCCCTGTGCAACGTCGCCATCAACCTCGCGCCGCGCGTCGCCGCCGCCAACTGGCGCGGCTACAGCGAAGAAGTTATCGGGGCCTTGCGGGCCCGGGCCGAGCGTCTTTCCGCACTCCAGACACCCTGATGTAGATTGACGGCGCGCTTCTTCACGCCGTTTTGCCCCGGGAAGCATTGACTTTGTTCGCGGAATCTGTAAGGTAATGACAGGCGCAGGGAGATTCCTCCCAGCGCTCAGGAGAGAGAGACATGACTGTGCGCCGTAGTTTGTATTGTGCGCTCGCCGCGGGCGGCGTGGTTTCTGTGTACGCCGCCAGCGCTCTGGCCCAGACCACCGCCACGTGGCAAGGCGCCGTCAGCGGCAACTGGACAGACGGCTCGCGCTGGTCGACCAACCCCGACTTCCCCAACAACAGCGGCCCCAACACCTTCAACGCAGTCATCAACGCGCTGGGCACGCCCTACACCGTCTCGCTCGACGCCGACATCACCATCCAAAGCCTCGCGCTCGAATCACCCGACGCCATCCTGTCGATGGGCGCTTCACGCCTCACCCTCAACGCCGGCCTCTCCATCCAGGGCGGCATCATCGTCGGCGGTTCACTCACCGACCCCCTCCGCGTCGCGGGCACCACCTCGTTCCAGGGCGGCCTGCTCATGAACCTGCGCGGCCTGCGCGCCGACGGCGATCTCGTCTTCGGCGGCCTCTCCGACAGCGAACTCTGCGACAGCGACATCAACCACGGCGGCACCAACGCCTCGTGGAGCGGCTTTGGCAACATCCTTCTCTGGCAGAGCTCCAACCTCACCTTCGGATCCGCGTCCACCTTCACCATCACCAGCAACGCCTCGATCCTGTGGGACTCCATCGGCACCCGCCCCACCGTTGCTTCGCAGGGCACCATCATCAAGCAGAGCGCGGGCACCACCGCCTTCACCGATGTCGCCTTCGACAACACCGGCACGCTCGACGTGCGGGCGGGCGTCTTCTCGACCAACGGCGTCACCCTCACCGGCGGCCTTCTCGACCGCGGCACGTGGCGCGTCAGCAACGGCGCCACCATCGACCTCATCGGCCAGGCCATCACCACCAACCGCGCCGCCATTGAAATCGACGGCGCCTCTTCCGCCTTCGCCGCCGCCGACACCATCGAAACCAACGACACCGGCGCTCGCCTCTCCTTCTCCGGCGGCGCATCGTTCACCACCGCCGGCGACTTCACCAACCTCGGCTCGCTCTCCGTAGGCGCCGGCAGCGCATTCACCGTCGTCGGCGGTTCTTCGCTCACCAACTACAACACCATCGACCGCTCCCTCGACGGCGGCGAGTTCGTGGTGCAAGGCGTGCTGCGCTTCGACAACGCGGGCGTTGAAGCCATCAACGCCAGACTCACCCTCGACGGCCCCGCCGCCGACCTGCGCGACGCCGGCGATGCCCCGGCCCTCGCCGACCTGCGCCGCATCACCACCGACGGCGCACTGGCCCTCAAGGGCAGCCGCTCCTTCACCACCACCGGCGATTTCAAGGTCGAAGGCGTCAACTCGGGCACGCTCGATATCGAAGCGGGCAGTGCCTTCACCGTCGCACCCGGTTTCTCGCTCGAGAACTACGACGCCGGCGCCCAGACCCTCAGCGAGGGAGAGTTCGTTGTCGCCGGCTCGCTCACCTTCGATCACAGCGGCATCGAGATCCTCGATTCCAAAGTCACCCTCAGCGGGGCCGCCGCGCTCATCGCCGATTCCTCCAACGTCAACGCGCTCGACCCCTTGCGCCGGGTCGATGACAACGGCCTCTTCCGTCTCGCCAACGGCGCGAACTTCACCGCCAACCCAGACGACAACACGGGCTTCGTCTTCACCGTCACCACCACCGGCCGCGTCACCGTGGACGAAGGCTCCGACCTCGACATCCTGGGCGACCTGGCCAACTACAACGCCGGCACCTTCACCGACGGCGAGTTCAGCATCCAGGGCCGCCTTCGCGCCCGCAACATCGCGGATGTCGAAACCATCTCTTCATTCATCGGCCTCGACAGCGCCACCGGACGCATCACCAACTTCAATAACGATGATGTCTTCGAGGCCGTGCGCCTCATCACGCCCACCGGCCACCTCCGCGTGAGCAACGGCCGAGACCTCTCCCTCACCAGCGCCACCGGCGTGATCAACAACGGCCGCTTCACCGTTGGCCCCTCCTCCCCCACCGACCAGACAACCGTCTCCATCGCCCAGTCCTACACCCACGGCCCCGCGGCCGTCACCCTCATCGACCGCGCCCGCCTGCTCGTCAACGGCTCGGTCTCGATCGAGGGCGGTGAGTTCACCGTGCGCAGCGCCGGCCTGCTCAGCGTGGGCGGCTCGCTCGCTCACGCCGACGGCCTTGTCACCATCGCCTCCGGTGCTTCCATCGCCGTCACCGGCGCCTACGCGCAGTCCGGCGGCGAACTCCGCCTCGATGCCGGCTCCCTCGTCGCGCAGGGCGGCTACGTGCAAACCGGCGGCTCACTCACCGGCAACGGTTTCATCAACGGCGACGTCGTCCTGGGCGGGCAGGTCTCGCCCGGGTTCTCCAGCGGCCGAATCCTCGTCGGCGGCGACACCCTCGTGAACCCCGACGCGCGCTTCATCATCGAACTCGGCGGCCTCATCCCCGGCGCCTCCACCGACGGCTACGACCAGTTCGACATCCTCGGCGGCCTCACCTTCGAGGGCGGCTCTGCGGGCATCCTTGAAATCGCCCTGCTCCCGGGCTTCTCGCCCCGAGTCGGCGATGTCTTCATCCCCATCGTCGCCCACGGCCTCGACGGCGCCTTCGCCCAGATCATCACCCCAGACCTTGGCAACGGCCTCTTCTTTGAACCCATCTACACCGAGCGCGGCCTCGCCCTGCTCACTACCCAGATCCCCGCGCCGACAACGCTCGCGCCCTTCACCCTCGGCCTGCTCGCCTTGCGCCGCCGGCGCACCCGCTGATTCTGGTCTTCATTCCCCCGGCGCGCGGCTGCTCTCTCGCACCACCAGCGCGGTCTGAAGCCGTGTCACCGCCGGCTGCTTCTCGGGGTCTTCAATCCGCGCCGCCAGCGCGCGGATCGCCGCCCCGCCAACCTCGGCCAGCGGCACTCGCACGCTCGAGAGTTTCGGTCTCACGATCGACGCCAGCCGCGTGTCGTCAAAGCCCACCACCCGCAGCATGCCCGGCACCGGCACGCCCGCATCCTCCGCCGCTTGCAGCACGC
The DNA here is from genome assembly GCA_019636615.1 of Phycisphaeraceae bacterium. GTDB lineage: Bacteria > Planctomycetota > Phycisphaerae > Phycisphaerales > UBA1924 > UBA2402. Next base: position 644,057 of record JAHBXF010000001.1, read on the forward strand.
CCAGCGCGATCTCGTCGTTGCCCGCCAGCACGCCGATGGGCCCCTTGGCCTGCAGCGCCGTCGCGGACGACAACCAACCCATATACCACTCGCGCCCCCACTCCACTTCATAGCGGCCAAAGGCGGTCTGATCAGGCCGCACCGACACCCCGGCCCCGCGCAGCGTCGCCAGAAACGCCTCAGACCTCGCCCGCGTATCGAAGTTTTCTTTCGCCCCGCCCACGAAATACACCCTGTCGCCCGCGGTGCCCGCGAGCAGGTGCCGCGTGGCTTCCGCCGCGCCCGTGGCGTTGTCGACCAGCACGCAGTCGCGCCCCGGGCGGCTCAGTTCCACGTCGATGAGCACCACCGGCAAGTCTTCATCCACCGAATCGAGCAGGCTCATCGCCCCCGGCTCGGTGATCATGATCGCCAGCCCATCGACCAACCCCAGGGCCAACCCCGCCGACTGATCCGGCCATGTCGCGTCCGGCGCGCTCCGCGCTTCCGAACTCACCAGCAGGTGATACCCCAGCCGGTGCGCCTCGGCGTCCGCCCCGCGGATCAACTCTGAATAAAACTCGCCGTGGATGTCCGGCAGCGCGAAGCACAGCACCCGGCTCGCCCGGGTGATCAGCCCCTGCGCGAACGGGTTGGGTACATACCCAAGCCGCTTAATGACTTCTCGGACCTTCTCCGCCGTCGCCGGTGAAACCACCGCGGGGTTGTTCAAAACCCGGCTCACCGTCGCGATCGAGACGTTGGCCTCCTCGGCGACATCTTGAATCGATGCCTGCCCGCGCCCCCCCGCACCATTTCCACGAGGCTTTCGTATCACGCACCATGATATCGGTCGTAGCCGGTGTACCGTTGCGGGAGGTTTTCGATCATGAAAAGGCTTTCATTGACTCCACCCATCCTGGCCACGCTCCTCTCCCTGGCACCCTGCGTCATCGCCGCCTGCGCCACATCGCAGCCCCCGACCAGCCAGAGTGAACCGCCCGCTTCTCCGAGCGCAACCCCTGACCAAATCTCAACTTCCGCGGCCCCGCCCTCCACGCCCATCATCGACATTGTCTCCCCTGCGGGAACCCCGCGACCCCCGTTCCTGGGCCACTTCAGCGAGGCCGACGAAGACTTCCTCGACGACGTGCAGCACGCCGCCTTTCTGTATTTCTGGCGCACCTCCGACCCCGCCACCGGGTTCATCCCAGACCGCACTACCAAGCCGCACGTGGCCAGCGTCGCCGGCATCGGGTTTCAGTTGTCGGCCCTGCCAATCGGCGTTGAGCGGGGGTGGGTCACCCTCAACGAAGCCCGCGACCGCGCGCTCCTCATCCTCGAATCCCTCAGCGCCCGGCCCGAGATCCGCAAGGCCGGCTTCTTTCAGCACTTCATCGATGCCCACACCGCGGGCCTCCACACCGACACCCTCGAGCACGTCGTCTCCACCATCGATTCCGCCCTTCTCTTCAGCGGCCTGCTCACCGCCGGTTCTTACTTCGGCGGCGATGTCCGCCGCGCCGCCGATGCCCTCTTCGAGCACGCCGACTTCCGCTTCTTCCTCAGCGGCGATGACGAGCCCGAAGCCTGGAAGCGCGGCTTTGTCTCGCTCGGCTGGAAGCCCGACTCGCTCGACGATGCCGCGGGCGCCGGGTCTGTGCTCCCTTACTACTGGATCGACTCGGGGTGTGAACACCGCCTCGTGGCCTTCCTCGGCGCGTGCGCCCCGCGCGAAAGCCACCGCCTCTCCACACACCATTACTACTCCCTGCGCCGCACGCTGGGCACCGACGAAGCCGGCGGGCCCATGGTCTGGTTCCCATACTCGGGCGCGCTCTTCGTCAACCAGTTCAGCCATTGCTGGGTGAACTACGCCGCCATCGGCCCCGACAGCCCCGCCGCGCACGGCTTCGAGCCCGCCCGGCGCGCACGCGTTGATTGGTGGGAAAACTCCCGCCGCCACACGCTCATGCACCGCCGCAAGGCGGTCGCGCTGTCGTCGCAGTTCCCCACCTTCGGCCCAAACGCCTGGGGCCTGAGCGCCTCTGACTGCCCAAAGGGGTATTGCGTGCCCGGCCTTTTCCCCGACCCCCTGCCCATGCCCGGCGCGCGGCCACTTTTCGACTTCGCCCCCGACCGCCCGCGCGACAACCCGGGCGATGGCACCATCGCCCCCTACGCCGCCGGCACGTCCATCATGTTCGAGCCCGATCTGGCCTTGGCCGCGCTGCGACACGCCCGCTCGCTGAAGACCAGCGACGGCGCGCCCCTGCTCTGGCGCGACCCCTCCCAAGGCGGGTACGGTTTCCTCGATGCGTACAACCTCGGCGCGGGATGGGTCGCCGAGGATTACGTCGCCATCGACCAGGGCCCCCTGCTGCTGGCCATCGAGAACGCCCGCACGGGTCTCATCTGGCGGCTGTTCCACCAACACCCCTGGGTCGCCGCCGGTGCCGCGCGTCTGGGCCTGGCCCCAGACCAGGACCGATAAAGCCCCGGCGCGTCGTCTGAAACTGCCCATTCCCCCGGTCTTTCCCAGATTCACGCCTACCGGGGCCCGCCGCAAAGAATGTGGCAAACGGTCGCAAGTTCTCTTGACAAAACGCGCGGGAGAGAGCAAAATGAAAACGTTTCCAGCGGGTGTTTTTCCGTGACATCCCGCCCAGTGTCTGATTCAATCAAGGTCGAGAGAGGAGCAGGACAAATGACTCAACGTTTCTTGGCGCTCGGTGTGCTTGCGCTCGTCGGTGCGGCGCACGCTTCGTCGGATATCTCCGCCACCAACGCGTGGAAGGTTGAAGAGCGAATCTTCAACGACAACCCGTTCTCCACGCTCAACGTCACCAACAACTTCCCCGGCGTGCTGCAGTTTGACGAGTCCTACCCCGCGGGTGTGCCGGGCGGCTTCGCCAACAAGCACGTGGGCTGGCTCTCCAACGACGGCGGCGCTTCGCGCCTGGGCCTCACCCCGGCCCAGTCGTGGACCATCACCTTTGATGTCTCGATCCAGGCCCCCTTCGGCACCCCCCGCAAAGAAGCCGGCATCGAAGTGCGCAACCCCCGCCCCGCGCTGGGCTATGTCGATGAAGGCCAGGTGCTCATCGCCAGCGATGGCGAAGTCGCCGTCTTCGGCGCTGTGATGCCCTTCCACGGCTTTGGCAACATCTACACCCTTGGCACCACCGCCTCGGTCTCCTGGACATACTTCGCCCCCGGCGTGCTTGGCCCGCAGGCGGCCTACCAACTCGTCTTCGTCGACGCCGTCACCGGCGCGCACGATTCTGGCCCCAAGTTCTGGGGCATCGAGCCCGACGGCACCAACGGCTTCAACCTCGGCACCGAGATCGGCCTCAAGGCGCAGAACGCCCGCCTGCCGGTGATCGATGACTCGTCCATCATCACCTACTCCAACTTCACCGCCGTTCCCACCCCCGGCGCCCTGGCTCTGCTGGGCATGGGCATGCTCGCCGGCGCGCGTCGCCGCCGCTGATCCGTCGCTCGCGGGCCCCCGCGCGAGCGGGCCTGCGCATCATCTTTTTCATACACTCTCGAAACAGCCCCCGCACGCCGGGGGCTGTTTTTTTTAACCCCGCGTGCGTCACTCCAGCAGGTAACGCTGCGCGAACTCGGCGATGGCGTCGCCCACGTCGCGCGCCGTCTTCCACGCATCTTCGCGGTATTCAGAGCCCATCTCGATCTGCACCGCATCCACCCCGGGCATGAACGTGCCGTAGTGGGCTGTGATATAGCCCCCCTCAAAGAGCCGCTCTTCGCCCAACTCCCCCTCGACAGGATCGGGCACGATGCTGTATCCCGCGGCCTTGAGCCGCCCGAAGATGCTGCGCGGCCCTGAGACAGCCCCGACCCCGAACCGCGCGACAAGATCATCCGTGGCTTTGCCGTTGCGCGTGCCGCGGATCATCGCACCGGGGATGCGCCGCTGCCCGTGCAGATCGATCACCACCGCCAGGCCGTGACGCGCCGCCGCTTCACGCGCCGCCCGCTCCAGCGCGGCGTGGTACGCGTCGTACGCCGCGCGGGCGTGCTCGTTCTCATACGCCTCGCCGGCGTCACGGTTGGCGTCGGCGTCGAGCCTGCTGAACTGCGCCACCACCACCCACGGCGTGGCCCCGAGGCGCGACGTGATGCGCTGCGCCGCGAGCAGCGCGATCTCCGCGGTGTGCACGTCGCGCACCGTCACACCCTGCGCTCGCCCCGCCGAGCCCGGCACGCGCACCGTGCCCCCGTGGGGCGCACTGAGAATGATCGGCAGGTCGCCCCGCTGCGTGGTGATGAGGTTCTCGATCGTTGGCGCAACGCGCGCCGCGGGCGGTGCGCCGGGCTCAGTCGCCGGTTGGCTCGCCGGCTGCCGTGCGGACAGGCCAGGGAACAGACTCGCGGTATGCCGCGCGGGCGGGGCCGCGTGTTCGCCTGCGGGTTGTCTCAAGGGCGGCCGCGCGGGCATGAGCGCCGAGGCGCACCACAGAGCGAGAATGAACGCGGCGGGGAGCAGGCGGCGCATCTGCAACCGTAGCAACGGCGGGGATTCTTGCTGCAGAACACCGCGATTGTCATTCACGAATGCCGAAACACGAATGCCGAATCACGAACGCCGAATGCTCAACTCCGCGCATGCCTCAGAGCACATACGCGGCGGCACCCTTCCACGCCACGCCGAGCGCGCTGCACACCAGCAGCGTTGTGAGCATGCCGCGCTTGAACCCGAAGAGAAGCAGACCGGCCACCAGGGCGATGGCCGCCGCGCCGGGGTTGATCGAGGCCGGTTCCGGCACGATGACCTTGCCGCCCAGGGCCCGCACGGTGCCGACCGTGCCGAAGAGCGTGTGGGCCGCGAACCAGATGGCGAGGTTGAGAATCACGCCCACCGCCGCGGCGGTCACCGCCGACAAGGCCGCGGCCAGGCGCTCGCTGCGACGCAGCGACTCGATGAACGGCGCCCCCACAAAGATCCACAGGAAGCACGGCACGAACGTGACCCACGTGACGAGCACCGAGGCCAGCGCCCCCGCGGCGTACGGGTTCATCGGCCCCGGCTCGCGGTAGGCGCCCATGAAGCCCACGAACTGCACGACCTGAATGAGCGGGCCGGGCGTGGTCTCGGCCATGCCCAGGCCGTCGAGCATTTCGCCGGGGCGCAGCCACCCATACACCTCGACCGCCTGCTGCGCGATGAACGCCAGTACGGCGTATGCGCCGCCGAAGGTCACCACCGCCGCCGTGCTGAAGAACGTGGCCTGTTTCACAAAGACGTTGCCGGGCCCCAGCGCGTACGCGAGCACCCCGACAGGCACGAACCAGACACAGAGCCAGATGAGCGAGGTTTGCAGCGCGCGCGCCACGCTGGGGCGCGTGTGCTCGGCGAGTTGGTTGCCGAGGATGGAACCATCATCCTCTTCGTCGCCGCCCGGCGCGGCGGGGAGAGCGGGGCACGCAAGCCCCAAAGCACGAAGCACCAGCCCTGCGATGGCCGCGCCGAGCACGATGAGGGGGAAGGGAACATCAAAGACAAAGATGGCGACGAAGGCCGCGGCGGCGACGGCGTACATGGCCTTGGCGCGCAGGGCACGCCCGCCGATCTTGATCACGGCCTGCACAACCACCGCGAGCAGCGCGGGCTTGAGGCCAAAGAAGAGCCCATCGATGAGCGTCATGTCGCGGAAACCCGCGTAGAGCAGGCTCAGCGCGAGGATGCTCAGGAACCCGGGGAGGATGAAGAGACACCCGGCGATGAGGCCGCCGGCGGTGCGGTGCATGAGCCAGCCGATATAGGTCGCCAGTTGCGTGGCCTCTGGCCCGGGCAGCAGCATGCAGTAGTTGAGCGCGTGCAGGAAGCGCGCCTCGCCCACCCACTTCTTTTCTTGCACGAGGATGCGGTGCATGAGGGCGATCTGCCCCGCGGGCCCGCCGAAACTCTGCAGGCCGATGAGGGCCCAGACGCGCACGGCCTCGCGCAGCGGCACGGCGCGCGTGCCATGCGCGGCGGGGAGCGGTTGGCTGTGCGGAAGGCTCACGAGCACGAGTGTAGCGGATGCGGCGGTTCTGCTTTTACTTCCGGATCCTGACTTCTGTTTTCCGCTTCTCCTCGCACCGGAGGTGCGAAGGGGTGTAGCACCGGTTGGAGCGCCGGTCGCCGCGAGGCGACCGAAGCACAACCCGGTGTAAGCCACACAGAAAATCAGACCGCCCCGGATGGGGCGGAGGAGAGCCGCTCACCTGCTTGTTCACGCGATTCCAGCCGATAATACGAACGGCACCCCGTTGCGCGATGCAGATCTTGGCCGCGCCGCTTCGCGGCGCCGAGAGTTTCTGAGAATGCGTACCGGGGGTGCCGCTTCGCGGCGACCCTAAGGCAGTTAACCACCACGGCTTCGCCGTGGCAAGAGGCACATGAGCGCGGCGTTCGAGGGTCGTGCCGCGCTGTCTACTCGGCTTTTCATGCGTTCATGCAGACGTGCGCGGCCGGCACGCACTTCTGCTGACTGTGCATCGACCTCTTCGCCGCGAAGTGGTGGGGCCAAGGCAGTTAACCACGACGGCTTCGCCGTGGCCAGCAGTGGCTGCGTGCGTTGCGCGGCAACTGGAGGAAGGCGATTGAGGTGATTCGGGGGCCTATGCTAGGGTTTTGATTGGTTTTCTGACTTTGAGGATCTGCGACTTCGCATTGGTTCGGGGGGGTTGGGCCGATACATTTATGTGTCTGCGGGCGGCCCGAGAGGGGTTGTCGGCGGTATTGGTCGTGTGCGGCGTGTGCCGCGCATGAGCATGAACGAATCTCGGGTGTTTCGGGGCGTGTCGCCTCGGGGCGGCTCGGGAAGAGAACCAGCGGTGCGGTGTGCGGCACAGGGCGAGAAGTCCTTGTGCAGCGCTCGCGTCGGAAGAACCCGTGCACGGCCTTGCCCCGCGTGGTGCTGCGAGAAGCAGCGAGTCGCGCGGCGTGGCGAGGGCTGTGTGGATCGAGCCCGTGCAGGGCCCGCGCACCGAGTGTGCGAGGGCGTGCAGAGGGCCGAAGACGCCCCTCAGGCGAGGGGCCGCCCCGGCAAGAACGGGGCGGGCCGCGGAGGCACGCGGCGGTTCCACGAGTTTCTCCTGCGAGGGTGCGAGCACGACGTGCCGCGCGGGCGTTCGCCGCGCACCAGCGTGGCGCAGCGGGCGTGTGCCCGTGCGTCACGGGGCGTGAGGCGGGCGCGCACGCCGCGCCAGAGGCGCGGAGAAAGCGGGAGCGCATGTCGGAAAGCATGATGCTGATCAACTATGTCCCGGCGGAAGAATGCCGGGTGGCGATTGTGGAGGATGGGAAGTTAGAAGAACTGCACGTGGAGCGGTTTGCGAACGCGAGCCGCGTGGGGAACATCTATGTGGGGCGGGTGACGAACGTCGAGCCGGCGATTCAGGCGGCGTTCATCGACTTTGGTGTTGGGGAGAACGGGTTTCTGCACATCACGGACCTTCACCCGCGGTATTTCCCCGGGGAGAGCGACGACGCGACGGAGCGTGTGGGGCTCAAGACGCCTCGGCGGGAGCGGCCGCTGATACAGCACGCGCTCAAGCGCGGGCAGGAAGTGATCGTGCAGGTGCTGAAGGAGGGCGTGGGGACGAAGGGGCCGACGCTGACGGGGTATCTGTCGATCCCCGGGCGGTTCCTGGTGATGATGCCGTACATGGACCGCGTGGGGGTGTCTCGCAAGGTAGAGGACGAGGACCAGCGCCGGCAGATGCGGGAGATTCTGGATCAACTGGATCTGCCCGAGGGGTTCGGGTTTATCCTGCGGACGGCGGGTTTTTCGCGGAACAAGACGGAACTGAAGCGAGACCTGGCGTATCTGCAGCGGTTGTGGAAGGACATGGAGAAGCGGCTGAAGGCCGGGGGCAAGCCGCGCCTGCTGTATACCGAGAGCGACCTGCTGGTGCGTGCGCTGCGCGACATCCTGAGCGGGGACATCGACCAGGTGGTGATTGACAATGAGGCGGCGCTGCGTCGCGCGGCGCGGTTCATGAAGATCGTGGCGCCGCGCGGGGGCGCGAAACTGATGCACTACCCGGCGGCGACGCCGCTATTCCATGCGTTCGGGGTGGAGAAGCAGATCTCGCTGATCCACGCGCGCGAGGTGCCGCTGCCCAGCGGCGGGCGGCTGGTGATCGACCAGACGGAAGCGCTGGTGGCCATCGACGTGAACAGCGGCCGCAGCCGCGACTCGCGTGACGCGGAGACGAACGCGTATCAGACGAACATCGAGGCGGTGGACGAGATCTGCCGGCAACTTCGGCTGCGTGACCTTGGCGGCATTGTGATCAACGACCTGATCGACATGCGCAAGCACGAGCACCGCAAGGACATCGAGAACCGTTTCAAGGACAGGCTCAAGCGGGACCGCGCGAAGACGACGGTGCTCTCGATCTCTGACTTTGGCATTCTGGAGATGACTCGTCAGCGGATGCGGGCCAGCCACGAGAGCACGCACTTTACCGACTGCCCGACGTGCCGCGGGCGCGGCGTGGTGCAGAAGCCCGACTCGATCGCCAGCGACGCGCTGCGTGAACTGGCGTCGATCCTTGACCTTGAGCGTGTGCGGAAGATTGAACTGGCGGTGGCGCCGCGCGTGGCGGGCGAACTGCTGAGCCACAAGCGGCAGTTGCTTGGGCGCATCGAGCGGCAGTACGGCAAGCACGTGGACGTGCGCGTGAGCGAGACGGTGCCGATCGACCGCGTGTCGTTCTATGCGTATGACGAGAACGGCGCGGACATCGACGTGATGAACATGCCCACGCCCAGGCCGCCGCGCGACCTGGTGGCGTGGACCGACCCGACCGCGGCGGATGCCGAGTGGGCGGGCGACCCGGAGGAAGAAGCGCGTCAGGCCGTGGCGGAAGATGCGCCCGAGGAGGTTGTGGAAGACCTCGCGACGCACCCCATCGAGATCGACGACGTGGGCGACGAGAGCGACGCCGGGGACGAGGGCGAGGGTGGTCGTCGCCGCAAGCGGCGCCGCCGGCGCGGCGGGCGCGGCGGCGAGGGCGCGGAGCGCGGCGATGCGCCGCAGGCCAGGCCCCGTCGGCCCGCGGCCGAGGGTGATTCGGGCGAGCCCGGCGCGCCGCAGCGTGAGCGCGGCGCCGAGGGCGAGCAGAGCGGCGAGCAGAACGGCGTTCAGAACGGCGTTCAGAACGGCGAACCCGGCGAGGGCGGACGCAAGCGCAAGCGTCGGCGGCGTCGTCGCGGGCGCGGGCGCAACGGCGAGGGTCAGCCGATGGCGGATGGCGCGCCGGGCCCGGAGGGCGGCGCTGATTCGGGCGGCGCCGAGGTCGGCGACGATGACGGAGCACCCCACGACGCGCTGGATAGAGCGATGGCCGACGGTGAAGAGGGCGCGCCCGAAGAAGGCGAAGGGCACGAGCGCGCTGAAGGGCAGGCGACCGCTGATGCCGGCGCGCCGGGCGAAGGCGGCGGCAGGCGCAAGCGTCGGCGTCGCCGGCGCGGGCGTGGTCGCGGCGGCGAAGGCGCCGGTGAGCAGGGCGGGCCGCCGGAGGTGGGCCACATCGGGGATGACGCCGGCGGTGCGAGGAGCACGCCGATGGAACAGGGCGAAGAGCGTCGCGGCGATGAACCTTCACGCGAAGATCGCGTGGAAGCCGAAGGCCGCGCCGGGAATGACCGGCGTGAAGATCGCGGTGGCCGCGGCGGTCGCGGAGGTCGCGGAGGGCGCGGCGGCCGCGGCGGGCGTGGAGGGGGCGGCGGCGACGGAAGGCGAGAGGGGCAGGGTGCGCCGCGCATCGAGCCCAAGCCGCAGGGCGACGGCGCTGCTCGAACACCGCCACCGCAACAGCCCGCGCAGCCCAAGCCCCGCACGCTGTACGGCTTTACACGCCGCAAACTCTCGGCGAGCGAACTGAACAAGCGACCGAAAGCGGAGTAACACGTGCGAGCACGCCGGCGCATCATCATACTGGGGAGCACGGGCTCGATCGGCACGCAGGCCGTGGAGGTGGTGCGCCACCTGCGCGAGCGTGGGGAGGCGTGCGAGATCGTGGGGCTCGCGGCCGGGGGCCGGCGGATGGAACTGCTGGCCTCGCAGGCGGCCGAGTTCGGCGTGAAGGACGTGGCCGTGGCCGACCCTGACGCGGCGGGTGTGCTGGGAGAAGGGGTGCGAGTGCGCACGGGGCCCGGCTCGCCGCTGGACCTGGTGCGCGAGGTTGAGTGCGACCTGGTGCTGGCGGCGATGGTGGGCGTTGCCGGGCTTCCCGCGACGCTGGCGGCGGTCGGCCTTGGGCGCGACGTGGCGCTGGCGAACAAAGAGACGCTGGTGGCGGCGGGCGGGCTGGTGGTGCCGCTGGCGCGCGAGCGTGGCGCGCGTCTGCTGCCGGTTGATAGCGAGCACTTCGGCGTGTGGCAGGCGGTGGCGGGGCATGACATGCGCGCAGCGCCGCCGTGCCCGCCGTTTGTGTGCGGGCCGCAGGTGGCGCGCGTGATTCTCACGGCGAGCGGGGGGCCGTTCCGGCGTGTGCCGCTGGAAGAGGTCGAGCACGCGACCCCGGCGGCGGCGCTGAACCACCCGACGTGGAGCATGGGGCCGAAGGTGACGATTGATTCGGCGTCGCTGATGAACAAGGCGCTCGAACTGATCGAGGCGCACTGGCTCTTTGGGCTTGGGGCGGACCGGCTCGATGCGCTGATCCACCCGCAGTCGATCATCCACGCGCTGGTGGAATATAGCGACGGCGCGGTGATGGCGCAGTTGGGCGCGCCGGACATGCGCACGCCGATTCAGGGCGCGCTCTCGTGGCCGTCGCGCGTGATCGGGTGCGGCAAGACCATCAACTGGAAGACGCTGCGCTCGCTGGAACTTGAACCCGTTGACCCGAGGCGGTTCCCGGCCGTGGGGCTGGCGCTGCGCGCCATCGGGCAGGGGGGAACGTCCGGGGCGATTCTCAACGCGGCGAACGAGGCCGCGGTTGAGGCGTTTTTGAGCCAGCGTGTGAGTTTCGGCAAGATCGCGCGGCTGGTGGAGCGTGCGCTGGACGAGATCGAGCCCGAGCCGCTGACCGACCTTGAGGCGTGCATGGAGGCCGATCGGCGGGCACGCGACCTGGTGCACGCCTTGCTGGACGAGCGGCCGGCCGCGCGCTCCGTACACTGGGGCTGAGGCATGCCCCCGGAACGCCACGCCAAGTTTGAAGAGGTCATCTCGCTCATCAGCGCGGGGGACCTCGCGGGCGCCCACGCGGCCTGCCAGAGGCTTGTGCAGAAGTTTGCTCGCCACCCTGATGCGCACGCGCTGATGTCGCGCGTGCTGCTTGAGCAGGGCAAGATCGCGCAGGCCGAGCACCACGCGGGCGTGGCGGCGGCGCTGGCGCCGGGCTTTGCGCCCGGAGAGACCAAGTACCACCTGAACGCGGGCGAGATACTGATGATCGCGGGGAAGGCGGCGCAGGCGTGCAAGATCCTGGTCGCTGCGGCCAAGAGTGCGCCGCGGGATGCGAACGTTCTGCGGGCGCTGGCGGACGCGCAGATGACGCTGAATCAACTCACGGCGGCGCTGGAAGCGTGCGACGCGGGGCTGAAGATCGCTTCGGGGGATGTATCGCTGCGGTCGCTGCGCGCGGCGGCGCTATTGAACCTTGGCCGGCCGGAAGAGGCCGCGCAGGCGCTGCGGGAACTGTGCCGCGACAATCCGGGGCAGGCGTCGGCGGCGAGCGGGCTCGCGCTGGTGCTCAACTACGTCGCGGAGGCAACGGCGGCGGAGGTCTTTGCGGCGCACACGCGGTATGGAGAACTGCTGGAGGCGGCGTTGCCGGCGGAGCCGGTTGCGTGGGGCATGACTCGCGACCCCGAGAGGCGCGTGCGCGTGGGTGTGGTTTCGCCCGATCTGCGGGCGCACTCGGTGGCGTGGTTCATCGAGCCGTGGCTTGAGCACCACGACCGCGACGCGGCCGAGGTGCGGGTGTATCAGACGAACATGGTGAGCGACGCCACGACCGAGCGCCTCAAGCGGCACGCGTCGGCGTGGCGCGTGGTTGACCGGGGCACGGACGCCGACCTGGCGCGGCTGATTCGCGCCGACGGGGTGGACATCGCGCTGGATCTCTCGGGGCACACGCACGCGCACAGCCTGCCGGCGTTTCATGTGCGCTGCGCGCCGGTGCAGGCCACGTATATGGGCTACCCCAACACCACGGGCGTGAGGGCGATGGACTACCGCATCACGGACAGCACCGCCGACCCCGAGGGGTCACAGGCCTTCGCGGTGGAGCGGCTGGTGCGCATCGACCCGTGCTTTTTGTGCTATGCGCCGTCGCGCGATGCCCCCGGGCCCGAACGGGCGGCGGGCCGCGGGCGGGTGTTCACGTTCGGCTCGTTCAACAACGCGCAGAAGATGAACCGGCGGACGATCGGCCTGTGGGCGCGGGTGCTAGAGGCGACGCCGGGCTCGCGGATGCTGCTCAAGAGCGTGAACTTTGATGATGCGCGCCTGCGTGAAGAGATCGCGGCGCGGTTTGCGGCCCACGGCATCGACCCGTCCCGGGTTGAGGTGCTGGCGCGTGCGCCCACGCTGCGCGAGCACCTTTCGCTGTATCAGCGGCTTGATGTGTCGCTCGACACGTTCCCGTATGCGGGCACGACCACCACGTGCGAGGCGCTGCACATGGGCGTGCCGGTGGTGACGCTGCGCGGGGGCACGCACGCGTCGCGCGTCGGGGCGAGCATTTTGAAGGCCGTGGGGCGCGAAGACCTGATCGCCGACACGGAAGAGGACTATGTGCGGATCGCGGCGGGGCTGGCCGCGCAGGGTGAAGCGCTCGACCACCGGCGTGCGGCGTTACGCGGTGCGCTGGCGGGTTCGCCGGTGTGCGATGCCCGCGGCTTTGCGGCGCGCTTTGACGGCGCGCTGCGCACGATGTGGAAGGGGTGGTGCCGCGATGGCTGATACGAGCGTGCAGGCCGGGGTGCTGGTCAAGGTTGGGGCGGTGGCGCTGGGGGGCGCGGCGGGCGCGCTGCTGCGGTTCGCGCTGGCGGCGCTCACGGCGGACGTGATGCGTGTGTGGGCTCTGCCGCTGGGGACCCTGCTGGCCAACCTGTGCGGCTGCCTGCTGGCGGGCGTGGCCCTGGCGAGGCTGGTGCCGGTGTGGCCGCCGGGTTCGCCGGTGTATCTGCTGCTGGTCACGGGCGTGCTGGGCGGGCTGACAACGTTTTCGACGTTCAGCGTTGAGGCCTTCAACATGCTGCACACAGGCCGGCTGGGCGCGGGGCTGCTGTATATGGCCGCGAGCGTGCTTGGGTGCATGGCCTGTGTGGCACTGGGTTATTTCGTGGGTTCACGCTGAGGGGCGAGCATCGCCGGCCCATCGACGTTCTGCGCCAGAAACTCCGCGATGTCGCCGTAGTGCGCGGGGAGTGCGAGGAAGAGGCCCAGGTGGTTGGCGTCGTCGAGCCGCACGCGGCGCGGCTTGCCCAGGCGCTCCCACAGCAGATCACCCAGCGGGGAAGGAACGGCCTGATCGGCACCGCCCATGAGCACAAATGAGGGTACGTGCCGCGCGAGCGCGGCGGTGTGGAAGGGATCGAGGCACGCGCGGGAGAGGTAGGCCCGTGAGAAGCGTTCGTAGACCTCGCGCGAGGGCCGGCCGCCACGCCAGATGATCTCCACGCCTGTGACAGGCTTGAACTCGCAGTGCTCGACGGTGAGAAAAAACTCGGCGCCGCCGCCGACAAGCACGGCCGCCTTGTAGCGGTCGGGCTCACGAGCGAGCGTTGTGGGGATGGTGATGGCCCCGGCCGAGAAGCCGATCACGGCTTTGGGCAGCGGCGCGTAGTCGGGGCGGGCGTGCTCAAGGTGGGTCCAGGCGGCCTGCGCGGCGTAAGCCACCTCGGCGGCGCGTTGGTTGGCCAGGTCGGCCATCGGCTCGATCTGTGCTTCGGGGGCTTGCTGCGGGTCGATGTTGAAGACCACGTTTTGATTGAAACGCGCGGGCTGCGAGAGCATGCGGAGCACGGCCCAGCCGTCATCGAGCAGCAGTTGGGTGATGCCCGAGAGCGTGCCGGGCGGCGTGGCGACCATGCCCGGCATGAGGAGCACCGCGCCGCGGGCGGGGCGGCCCCTGGGCTCGTAGAACTGGAACCACGTTCGGTCGATGGCGGCGGTGAGGACCATGCCGCGCTCGTCGCGCTGCACGGGGCGCAGCGAGGCGAACCTGAATGTCAAGGCGGCGGTGTTGCGGTCACGGCGCGGGATGTTCTCCGGGTCGAACGGGGGCAGGCGGTAGATGAAGGAGCCGGGCTCTTCGAGCAGGATTCGCGGCTGGTTGAGCGCATCGGTGGCCTGATCGCCCTCGGGCAGGCCGCTGAGAATGCGGGCGTCTTCGATGCTGGTGATCGGCAGCGAGAGGTTCATGCCCGAGCGGCGGGCCACGGGGTTGACGGGGGAGCGCACTTCGATGATGACACCCAGCGGGCGCGCGGCGTCGCTGGTCTCGTGCAGCACGCCGGGAGACTGGGCCACGAGACGCGTGGGCCAGGGCGGTGCGTCGCTCGCGCATGGGGTGCCGGCATCGACCCGCGGGAATGAGGCCCACACGCCCTGGGCGATGTCGTCGCGGCGCTGGGATTCGCCGGTGGGTGCGGGCAGCGCGGCGGACGCGAGCGGAAGAAGCGTGCCGAGGAGCGCCGCGAAGACGAAGCGTGCGGTGCGCCAAGGCGTGTGCTGGGTGGGCATGGTGCCTGCTCCTCTCGGGCGGGTGGGCGGCGTGAAGAGGGATCAGCGGCCGGGGGAGTAACCGCGGGGGTTTGCCAGCGACCACTTCCACGCGGTGTCGATCATGTCTTCGATGGTTGAGACGCTCGCCTTCCAGCCGAGTTCCGAGGTGATTCTCGCGGGGTTGTTGAAGAGCATGGCGGCGTCGCCCTCGCGGCGCGGTGCGCTGCGCACCGGGATGTCACGGCCTGTGACGCGGCGCGCGGCCTCGATGACTTCTCGCACCGAATACCCCCGCCCGATGCCGACATTGAACGCGCGAACCACGCCCGGGGCGAGGCGCCGCATCGCCAGCACGTGGGCCTCGATGAGGTCTTCGACGTGGACATAGTCGCGCACGCAGGTGCCGTCGGGGGTTGGGTAGTCTTCGCCCAGAAGATCGATGTGCGTGCGGCGGCCCTGCGCGACCTGGAGCAGGATGGGGATGAGGTGGGTCTCGGGCTCGTGATCTTCGCCGATGAGGCCCGTGCGGTCGCTGCCGCAGACGTTGAAGTAGCGCAGAAAGGCGGCGGAGAAGGGCCTGCCCTGCGCGGTCCAGCGCGCGGCTGCGTCGCGGATGAGCCACTCGCCGATGAGTTTCGTGCGGCCGTAGGGGCTCACGGGGCTCTGCGGGCAGTCTTCGGGAACCGGGATCATGCCCTCGGGCGGATTGCCGTAGGTTGAACAACTGGAAGAAAAGACCAGTCGCGGGACGTTGTGCGCTTCGCAGGCTTCGAGGATTCGCGCCAGGCCCTCGACATTGGCGCGGTAATAGCGGAGGGGCTCGTGCACCGACTCGCCGACATAGGCCAGCGCGGCGAAGTGCATGACGGTGTCGATAGGCTCGCCGGTGAAGGCCCGATGCACGGCGGCGGCGTCGGCGATGTCGCCCTCGATCAGCGAGAGCGCGGGGTGGGTGCCCAGGCCCAGGCGGTGCAGGGCCTCGCGGCGGCCCCGCACGAAGTTGTCCATCACGACGACGCGTGCGCCGTCTCGCAAGAGCCGCTGCACCGCGTGCGAACCGATGTACCCCGCACCACCCGTGACAAGGACAGCCATGCAACTCCCTTCCATCCGGTGTGCGACGTGCGCCCCACCAGCGGCGCACCCGCAGGGATTATTCCTTCGATGCGGCGAAGACCTTGATGACCAGGAAGCCCGCCACGAGCAGCACCGTGAAGGCGATGGTGAGAATGTTGAAGTATCTGTCGATGAACCTTTTGGCGGCCGGGCCCAGGAAGGCGCACACCGCCGCGACGAGGAAGAACCGCAGCCCCCGGCCGACCACCGATGCCCCGGCGAGGATCCATACGTTGACACCAAAGACGCCCGAGGCGATGGTGAAGACCTTGTAGGGGATCGGGGTGAAGGCGGCGGCGAAGATGGCCAGCGTGGCGTTGTCCTCGAACTTTTCGCGGACGAGTTCGAAGTTCTCCTCGGTCACGCCGGGCACAAAGCGGAAGAAGAACCCGGAGACGACCGACCAGAGTCCCCACCCGATGACCCAGCCGAAGACGCCGCCCAGCACCGAGCCGATGGTGTTGATGAGGGCGTAGTGCCACGACCGGCGCGGGCGTTCGATCGACAGCGCGATCTGCAGCACGTCGGGCGGGATGGGGAAGAAACTCGACTCGGCGAAACTCAGGCCGAAGAGGGCCTTCTCGGCGTGCTTGTGGTGCGCCAGGGAGAGGGTCCAGTCATAGAGCCTGCGGTGGATGGCCCAGCGGGGTACGGGTTTGGCGACTGCCTGCGTCATGGGTGGGCAAAGGTACGCCCGCGCCCGCGGGTGCGGGCGGCGGCGACACGGCGAACCCCTCTCTACGCTCTGGGCATGATGACCCGATTCGCGCTGGCCGCGGTGTGCGTTCTTCTGATGGTTTGCCCGCGGGCGCAGGGCGCGCAGGGGGCTGCGTCGCCCGGCGGGCGCGGCACGCTGAACGCGCTGCTGGATGAACACGTTGAGGCGATCTTTCGCGCCGATCCGCTCGAGGCGAGCCGGCGGGGCGACGCTCGCTTCAACGACGCCGTGCCGGACTATTCCCCCGAAGGAATCGCGGCGCAGCGCGCGGGCGCGGCGGCCAGGCTCGCGCGACTGCGGGCCCTGAGCCGCGACGGCTTTTCGGAAGAAGACCACCTGCACGCCGACTTGCTGGAGTATGAACTGACCACCGACCTGGCGGGCGGGGCCTTTTTCCCCGAGCAGATGCCCATCAACTCGATGGATGGGCCGCACGTGTGGCTGCCCCAGTGGGGAACGATGATCCCGGTGCGTTCGGCGCGCGAGCAGGCCGACTATGCCGCGCGGCTGGAGAAGATCCCCACGCTCATCGACCAGATGATCGCGCAGATGCGGTTGGGGCTGGCGGCGGGGCGCACGCCGGCGCGGCTGGTGCTGGCGCACGCGGTGGCGGGGTGCGCGGCGCAGGCCTCGCCGGCGTTTGTCGAGAACCCCGGGGCGAGCCCCTTCTTTGCGCCGTGGCGCTCGCTGCCCGAGGCGGAGCAGAACGCCCTGGCGGTCGCGCGGGCGCGCCGCGCGATCTCTGAGGGCATCGTGCCGGCCTTTGCTCGCATGGCGGCGTTTCTGGAGCGGGAATACATCCCGGCGTGCCGCGAGAGCATCGCGTGCGCTGATCTTCCCGACGGGCGGGCGATGTACGACCAGCGGCTGCGGTACTACACCACCACGAACATGACCGCGGCGCAGATCCACGACACGGGTCTGCGCGAGGTGGCGCGCCTGCGGGGGCTGATGCTGGACCTGATCGCGCAGACCGACTTTCCCAACGCGCAGGGGCTCACGGGCGATGCGCTCTTCGCGGCGTTTCTGGCGTATCTGCGCAGCGACCCCCGCTTTTACTTCACGAGCGAGGCGGAGATGCTCGCGGGCTATCGCGACCTGTGCAAGCGGATTGACCCGGAACTGCCCCGGCTCTTCCGCACGCTGCCGCGCAACACCTACGGCGTGCGGGCGATCCCACGCTTTGCGGCGCCCACCAGCCCGGCGGCCTACTGCTACCCGGGCTCGATCCGCTCGGGTGTGCCGGGGTATTTCATGGTGAACACGCACAAACTCGATCAGCGGCCCAAGTACGGGATGATCTCGCTGACGATCCACGAGGCGGTGCCGGGGCACCACTTTCAACTCGCCATCGCGGACGAACTGGAGAACGTGCACCCCTTCCGCACGCTCACGTCGTATACGGCGTTTGTCGAGGGGTGGGCGCTCTACAGCGAGAAACTGGGCCTGGAGATGGACCCGGGGCCGGACATGCGCCGGCTGAGCACGGGCGCCCCGCGCCCGGGCAAGGGGTTCTATACCGACCCGTACGACGACTTCGGGCGATTGTCGGACGAGATCTGGCGCGCGTGCCGCTTGGTGGTTGATACGGGGATGCACGCGCTGGGGTGGCCCCGCGAGCGGGCGCTGCGCTTCATGCTGGAGAACACGGCGGGCACCGAGATCGACACCAACAGCGAGATCAACAGGTACATCTCGTGGCCGGGGCAGGCGTGCGCGTACAAGATCGGCGAACTGGCGATCAGCGGGTATCGCGCGCGGGCTCAGGAAGAACTCAAAGAGGCCTTCGACATCCGCGACTTTCACGACTGCATTCTGTCGGGCGGGGCGCTGCCGCTGCCGGTGCTTGAGAAGCGGGTGGACCGCTGGATCGAGTCTCGCCGGGCCGGCGGTTGAGCCGGGTTACTTCTTCTTCTCGTCGTTTCCCGGGGCGAAGAAGGCGATCAAGTCGCGCCGCTGGCGCGCGTCGAGTATCTCGAGCACCGCGGCGAAGGCTTCGCGCCGACCGGCCGGGGAAGGGTTCGACAGGTTCTGCTCGCCCTGGCGGCGAATGACCTCACGCACGCGGTCTTCCTGTGCTGCGCTGAGTTTCAGCGTGCCGATGACTTCTTCAAGGCGCGCGGCCCGCGAACCGGCGACGCGGTCGTACGAACGCTTGATCTCCTGCCCCGCGGCGTGCAGACGCTCTGCGGCCACGGCCTGCGTGCGGGTCATGCGGGCGCCCGTCTCGCCCGCCTGGGCGATGCGCTGGGCGATGAGCGCTTCTTCATACTCGCCGCTGAGCCTTCGAACCTCGGCGGCGTGAACCGGCGAGAGCACCCGGGCCAGTTCATCCATGACCGTGCCGCGCTCGCGGAGCGGACGCGTAGCGGCCGTCACTTCACGAAGGAGTCTCGTTCGCTCTGACGCCGGCGCGCCCACGAGGCTCTGGATCTTGAGCAGCAGGGGGATGTTCGAGCCGATGGCCTCGTCGACGGCCCTCGCCCGTTCGTTGAGCACGCGCTGCGCCGCGGCGCGTTCATCGCGCGACATGTCGAGCAGCGCCAGGGCCGCTTCCTGGGGTGACGTGTCGAGGGGCAGAACGTGCCCGTTGAAATCGCGTTTCACCAGCGTGTCGCCCGCGCGGGCCCCGCCCACACGAGGGCCGGCGAGCACCGGCGATTGCACCGAAGGTGTATCGGCGCGGGCCGGGGTCTGCCCCGGTGCACGCGTGGGGGAACTGGTTGGGGTGCTGGCGGGGGTGCTTTGGGGGGGTGGCGCTGACGGCTGTGCGCCCGCGTGCGTGAACGAGGCGAGCATCGCCGCGCTGACGAGGCAGAGTCGGGTTGTGCGGGGGTTCGCGGGCATCACGTTGTTCTTCTCACCGCCATGGCGCTGCGCGCGGCCATTCACCGCAGACACCGCACGCCCGGCTTGAGAGAGTCTATCGGCCAGGTCGCGGGTTTATTTCGCGTTTCTGGGGCGGGGCCACAGGGTGAACTCTGAATCGAGGCCTGTGGAGAAGTTGAGGAAGCGGATGGAGCCATCGACCGCCAGCGCGTTGCCGCTGTCCTGGTCGGTGTGCCAGGAGGCGTCGAGGCGCTGGCCGCCGTGCGCGATGCTTTCGTCCGCGCCGATGGTGGCGAAATACCACGCGGGGTCGGCGGTGATCAGCAGGCGGCTGGTGTCCACATAGATCTCGTGCAGGGCCAGCGGGCGGTGCTGCTTGTCGAGGCCCGCGCGGGTGGAATCGAGGAGCATGGGGTTGGCGCGATAACTGTTGCCGTAGGTGTTGAAGCAGGTTTGACCGTCGGGCAGAAGGCTCTGGCCCGGGCGGCCGCGGGAGAGTTGACCGAAGGCAAAGACACCCGCATCGCTTGGGCAGCGGAAGAGCCCGATGATGTTGGCGTCGCGGTCGCCGGCGCGGTCTTCGACGAGGTACTTGTTGATGGGGCGCGTGGGGTCGAGGCGGGGCTCACGGTCTATCCCTGCAAAAGTCACGCCGCCGTAGCGCCAATCGGGCAGCACGGGAGCCTGCGGGAACCGGTCTTTGTTGTCGAGCACATACCCCTGCCAGCCCACGTTCATCTGCCGCAGGTTATTGGCGCACACCGAGCGGTAGCCGGCGTTGCGTGCCGCGGAAAGCAGGGGAAGAAGCATCGACAGAAGTACCCCGATGATGGCGATGCTCACCACCAGTTCAAGCACGGAGAAACCGGCGCGGGGCTTTCTGGTTCTTCCTACCACCGTGAAGAGTGTACCGGGGTGGGGTGGGCCAGACACTCAGAATGATGCACAACCTCGCCATCTTCACACACTACCAAAATGCAAACCATACCGAGCCGCGAGAAGCGTCGCGCGATCTACGCTTGAAGATGCCCGCGGACACCTGTTTTTTCGACGGCGCGTGCGGCATGTGCCGCAGGACGGTGCGGGTGCTGCGTCGCCTGGATTGGCTGGGCCGGCTTGAGTTTGCGGACCTGACAACGACAGACCCGGCGAGCCTCCCGGTGGATGCCGCGCAGGCCATGCGGGGCATGCCGATGCGCACGCGCGACGGCCGCGCGCTGGTGGGCTTCCCGGCGGTTCGGCGAGCGCTGCTGCAGACCCCGCTGGGGTTCATCCCCGCGCTGCTCATGTATGTGCCGGGCGTGTCGCACGCCGGGGCGCGCGTGTATGACCGTGTCGCGGCGGGCCGGGCCCGCGACGTGTGCGCCGCGGCGAAACCGCCGGGGCGGCTTTCCGCATAAACACCGATGATGCAACCTGAACACACCTCGTTCCCCCGCCTGGCGATGGCGCTCGCGTGCGCCGCGGCTGTGGGCATGGCGCTCTGTGCGTGGGCGCTGCCGAGCATGTCGGGCATGTCGGCCGCGGCCGCACAGCCCGTGGAGCGTGCGCCCGGGCGTGACGCCCCGGTCCCCTCGCTGCTGGCCAAGGCACGGCGCGCCACGGGTGAGATCAGCATGTTGCCATATGACATCCGCGTGACGGGCACGGCGACACTGCTGGGGCGTGAGGTTGCCATCGAGCACATGGCGGACGCCGCCGGTTCGTTTGTGACGCAGTATCATGGGCCTATCCCGCTGGAGTATGGGTTTGATGGAGGCACCGCATGGATGCTCGACCTCGGCGGCGAGCGTCGCGTGCTGGAACTCGGAGAAGCCGAGCACGCCAGATTCATCGGGGCGGTGCTCTCCGGGGCGGCCCTGGGCGACGCGGGCCCGCTCGAGTTCAGCGAGAGCGGGGAAGCCGACACGCTGGTTTTTCGCGTGCGCGCCGGCCGGCTTGGGGGAACTGTGACCTTTGACAGTGTCACGCACCTGCCGGCACGTTGGTCGTACCGCTTCGGCGGGTCTGACCGGGCCATCGAAACTTCTGGGGCGATCACGGTCGGCGGCCTGACCCTGTCGCGTGACGTGCGCACGCTGCGCGCGGGCGAGGTTGAACAGACGCTTGCTTTCACCGGGGCCGGCCCCGCGCCGCAGTTTCTGCGCAGCCCGTACGAGTTTCTAGGCACGATGCCGGGCGACATGCGCTTCGACCCCGACACGCCCGCGGCCCTCTCGGTCACGCGCGCGCCCACCGGCCATCTGCTCGTGCGGGTGTCGATCAACGGCGGCGCGCCCGGCGCATTCATCTTTGACACCGGCGCGGGGATCACGGTGATCGACACATCCCTGTGGGAAGGCTCGGGCATCGAGCAGATTGCAGACATACCAACCTCGGGCGTTGGCGGCGTGGTGATGTCGGCCTTCGGGCGCGCACGCACCCTGAGCGTGGGGCCGATTACCATGGAAAGCCCGCTGGTGATCCGCCAGGACCTTGGCTTTCTGCGGCAGCCGCTGGGCGAGCCCATCGCGGGCATCATCGGCTTTCCGCTGCTGGCCCGCTGTGTCGCGCGGATCGACATGCACGCGGGAACCATCAGCCTGTACAACCCATCCACCTTTTCGCTCGACGAGGGTGAATGGTCGCACCTGGTGCTCGAGAACCGGTTGCCCTGCGTGCCGGGCACGGTGGAGGGCCGCGATGCGATCTACACCATCGACACGGGCGCGTCGGGATACCCGGTGGTCTTTCACGCCGCGGCGGTCGAAGCGTTCAACCTGCTCGAAGGCCGCGAGACAACCCCCACCACGCTGGGCGGTATCGGCGGCAAAGTGGGCGCGAGGGCCGGGGAAGTCAAAGACGTGAGTGTGGGGCCCGCGCGGATCGAGGGCCTGCGCGCCGCGTTCGCCACCGAGTTTGTGGGGCCCTTCGGCGAGTCGTACACCACCGGCACGCTGGGCGGTTCTCTGCTGCGCGAGTTTCGCATGATCACAGACTACCCCAACCGTCGCATCGCCCTTGTGCGGCGCGAAGAGGCCGCGCCGGCGCGTTGAACTGTCGCGGGCGGCGGGTTTACGTCTCCGGGTGTGCGCCCGACTTGCCCGCTCGAAGTTTGCGGATGACGACCAGAACGCCGCCGGCGATGCCGCCGGCCGCCGCGCCCGCCAGCGCGCTGCGCAGCCAGCGCGGCATGACCACCGAACCCCCACCACTTCCTCCACCTGTCGGGTCCCATTCCCAGCCGGCATCGAGCGTGATGGAGGCGCCCAGCGATTCGAAGACCGGGCGCAACGACTCGAACTGGGCTTCGGGCGCGGTGCAGTTGACCTGGGCCAGCCCGTGGCACGCGGCGATGCCCAGCACCAGCGTGCGCGTGCTGCTTCCATCCACCGTTGTTGCGCTCATCTCGACCGCGTACCGGCCCGTCGCCGCGTCAAAGACCGCCTGCCCGGGTGAAATCCCCGCGATCAGGTCTTGAAAACCCCGGGTGGCGCGCCCCACCTCGCGCCCGAGCACGGTGGCGTTCATCTGCTCGGCCATCTGCGCCGCGTCGGTGCGGGAAAGATCACCGGCTGTGAACTGAAGCAGCACGAACGCGCCGCCGCTGCCGCCCTGGGGCACAAGCCCGCCGACATAGCGGAAAGACGCGTCGGGGGCCCGGCGCGCGAACTCCTGCTGGATGCGCTCGACAAACCCCTCCGGCGCCGGCGACCACCCAGGCGGGATGCGCACCGACCAGCGGTTCTTCTCGTCGCGCAGCGAATCCTGCTGGGCGCTTGCCGGGAGGGCCCACCACGCCGCCACGGCGACCACCGTCGCGAGGCGCGCGATCATGGCTGCTCCGGCCGAGCATGCTCAATGCTGAGCGCGGCCTCGATGCGTTCGATCAGGGCCTGTTCGCCGCCGGGGTGAGCGCCCATCGAGGCGTAGATGATCATTCCGTCTTTGCCGATGAGGTAGAAGGTTGGAATGCCGCGCACGCCGTAGCGCTGCGCCACTTCGTCGGCCTTGAGCAGCAGGCCGTAAGTGAATCGCTGGTCGGCCATGTACTTGGCCGGGTCGCCGCGCTCCCAGCAGTTGATGCCGAGCACTTTCACCGGCTTGTCTTTGAAGTGCTCGTGGATGCGCTGCAGGCCGGGCATCACCCGCTTGCAGGGGCCGCACCACGTCGCCCAGAAGTCCATGAGCACGACAGACCCGCGCATCTTGGAGAGCGTGTGCTCAACCCCCTCGGGGTCGGTCAGGGTCCAGTCCGGCGCCTGGGTGCCGACGGCCAGCAGACCGGGCTGGGGCGTCGGTGCGACCTGGGCGGGGTGCGTCGGCGCTGTGATCTGGGTGGGTTCGACGGTGGCGCGCACGCGGAAGCCCTCGGGGACCTGGGGGGAATACACGCCCGCGAGTGCGCGGTCGTTGATCGACAGGCCGCGCAGTTCGAGCACGCGGGCCTGCTCGCCCTGGCCCGGCTGGTCGCTGGTGATCCGCTCGATGCGCCTGGGCAGGCTGTCAGAACGGGCGATGTGCAGGCGCAGCGCCGACACACCCTCGCTCTGCCGCAGGGCCGGCGTGGGCAGCAGCACCACGTCGCACTCGTGCCCGTCCACCTGTGAAACCCCGTGGAGCGTTGCGGCGGCGGCGTCGCCTGCCAGCGGTGCATCGGCGAGCAGTTCCCACGCCACCGGGGGGCGGCACCCCTGCGATGTCAGAAAGACCGCCAGCGCGTTCATGTCCGAGATCGACCGCTCGACCACCACTTTGTCGGCCTCTCGCACCGATCGCGCCGTGGCGCCGTTATACCCCACGAGAAACTTGTCACTCTCGCCCTGCGTGCCCTCGACCGCCAGCCGCCACCCGCCCGCCTCGGCACGGGCCGCGCGAACCTGGGCTGTGTGCCGGGGCACCTTCGCGGCCAGGTCGCCCCCGCCGAAACTCTCGGCTGAGTAACTGAACCGATCTACCTCGGCCAGCACGGCGCGTGCGCTGCGCAGGATGGCGCCCGCGTCATCGGCTGTGTGCGCCGGGTGCAGCGCGGCGTGCGCGGCGGGGGTTGCGACGCCGTGGACAAAGCCCACGAGCGCCAGCACGCTCAGAAGCCCAGCGACATGGAACGGGCGGATCAGGGTCTTCATGGGTGACTCTCCGTGCGGCGGGCGTGATACCGGCCGGGGGATTCTACCGGGCGGCGAGCGCCGGGACGCGCAAGAAAAAACGCCGGGGCGAATCGGTCGCCCACGGCGCTGGACTTGCAAGGAATGCACACGGTCGAAAGGGGTGGTGGCGCTGCCGCGGGCGGGGTAGTTCCGCCCCCGCGCTGCGGGCGCATCGTTCGTGTGTTTATCGGCGTCTGCGGGCGGTGATGGTGAGCAGACCGCCGGCGATGAGCGCGATGGGGCCCGGCGAGGGGACCACTTCGATCTCATACTGCAGCATCACGTGGTTCATGCCGTCGCCGATGTTCGAGACAATGAGCCCCTCGTCCGAGGCGGGGTTCCAGTTGTTCCGATTGGGGATCGACGTGGTGTGCGAGATGGTGCTGTAGAACGTCTGCCCGCGGTCGGCGCTGAAGGAGACCGTGGCGCGGATGAGCCTCACCTGGGTGACGTGATCCATGAAGTTCACGGGATCAAGCCCGCCGAAGCGCCATGTCCAGAAGACCGCCGGCGCACTGCCGCCGCCAGGCGTCGGCACCTGCGAGCCCATCGGCATGAGCGGCTCGCCGTTGGCCGTGCCGAACGTGGCCCGGATGACCACCGTGTTGCCCAGAACAACTTCATCCCAGAAGCCGTTGACCGTGGATGAACCGTTGCGGTTTGTGCCAAGGCCTGTGCTGGTGCCGCGCATCGCGAGGACGTCGCTGCCCGAGTTCACCGGCGCGAAGTTGAAGTTCGCGTCGAACATGAACAGGCCCATGGACGCGGTGTCGTTGGGCTGAACGCCGCGCAAGGGATTCACGCGGGGCGAATAGCCCCCGCCCGGATCTCCCGCGGGTGTGCCCGAGAAGGGAGACATGAACCCTATCGGGTTCGCCGCCGCGAAACCGGCCGGAATCAGCAGCCCGGCCACCGCCGCCGCTCGAAGAGCGCAAGAGAACATCGACCTGTGCGAACGCATGGTGCAACCCCTCCGTCTTAGGACGGAACTGAACATGAAACTTCTCTTTCCCTCAAAGCAGACAGACTCACCGCCGTGGTGCACCTGCGGATTGGCGCACCACCTGCCGCGTGAGTCTTGATCTCTCGGGATTCACCTTCAACATACCACACGGTCTTGCGGCGTGCCACCCCAAACCGCAAAAATCGCAAAAACCGCTTATCCCGCAGCGTCCGCACCGTTTATCCATACCCACCGGCCGTGTCCGTTGCCGCGCCCACCCCCCACACTTCCCCCACGGCCACCCCCGGCCGCGCTGCCCGGGCAGACCCCGGGCGGGCCGGGGCAACCCCGACATTTTCACGGTTTTTTTTCGGGCGGTCCTGCCCCCGGCGGGCATTCGCCCCCCTGCCCCTACGCTCTTCTCCCGTGAGCGAAACATCCACACGCACCCTTCTAGAGCGCCTGGGCCCGACGGGCCCGTTGGCCCTTGTCGCCCTGTTCATGCCCGCCCTGGCGGGCATCGTCCTTCTGACAAACCTTGAGTTCGTCAGCGAGTGGCTCAAGTCTCACGCGGGCGTGGGCATCATCATCTATTCGCTGGCTTTCGCGGTGCTCGCGGGGCTGGCCTTTCTGCCGACCTATGCGCAGGCGATCCTGGGCGGGTACGCCTTCGGGCTGTGGGTGGGCACGCCCGCCGCGCTGGTCGGCTTTGTCGGTGGCGCGTGGATCGGGTATGAGATCGCGCGGGTGGCCAGCCGCGACCGCGTCGAGCAGATCATCAACGAGCGGCCCAAGTGGCGAGCGGTGCGCGATGCGCTGCTGGGCGATTCGGGCGCCGGGTTCTGGAAGCCGGCCTTCATGGTCGCGCTCATCCGCTGCCCGCCCAACTCACCCTTCGCGATCACCAACCTTGTGCTGGCCTCGGTCAAGATCAGGCGTGCGCCCTATGTGCTGGGCACGCTCGTGGGCATGACGCCGCGCACCGTGCTCGCCGTGGTCGTGGGCGCGGGGATCAACGGCGTGCTCAACCGCGAGGCGTACAACAGCGCGATCCCCGTGTGGATGAAGGTCGCCGGCATCGGCGTCACGCTGGTGATCGTGCTCATCCTGGGGAAGATGGCCAACAGCGCCATCGCCCGCGTGACCAACGGGGCCGCGCCCGCCCAGCCCCCCGTTCCCCCCGCGGCCTGAACCCTCGCCGCCACACCTTTCGTTCACTCGGGCGTCAGCCACTCGCCGCACTCGGGGCAGCGGCGTTCATCGAGCCATCGCACGTCGTAACGGCACCCGGGGCACAGCCCTCGCGCCAGGAGCGCGCTGCGCCGACGAACGCGCCACCCCACGAGCCACAGCCAACTCACGCACCACACCCCGGCAAGGGCGAAGGTCACCGAATCGCTGACGATGCCGCGCCAGATCCGGCGCGTGTCGGTGTGGCCGCCGGGTTCAAAGACGTTCCTCGCCGCGCGCTCGTCGCCCCCGCTTGCCGTCAGGTGCGCCACCATGGCGTCTTTCACCCGCGAGGCGGTCTCGGCGTTGGGCGCTTGACCGGTCGAGAGCATCATCATGTCGGCCCAGAACTCTCTGGTCACCGCGTGGTCGGCGATGATCCCCGTGCGCCGCGAGAGCGACCGCATCGACACGCTCACCAGGTCATCTTCCTTCGGGTTCAGCGGCACCAGCCACCGCTCGAAACTCCCCTCGTTGGTGCTGAGCACCTCGTCGCGGTGCTCGCCCACGACCACCACGAATGTACCTTGCGGCAACGGCGCGGGCGCCCGCGGCGCACGCCGCACCCATTCACCATACCCCAGCCCCAGCCGCCAGTTCGCGGCCATGTACGGCTCATACGCCGCGTAGAGCATCAGCACCAGCGCGCCCCCGATCAACCCGCACCCCTGCGGGCTGATCACCATCCGCGTCAACCCGCGAACAAACCAGCGCCCGTACACAGAGAGCCGCCGCCGGAACCTGCCCCAACGGGTCAGGCCTGCATCATCCCATGAAGGGTCGGGCTCGGTGCCGGCCTTCACGCGCTCGTCATATTCCTCATACCCGGTGGTCATCGCGCCGCGTGCTCCCACTGTCCCATCCATATCTATACGCTTGCCCACACCCGTGATCACCGCCATCCTCTACAACCCCGCCTCCGGCAAGGGAAAGGCCGCCTCGGTCGCCCGCACCATCTTTGAGTGCCTGGGCCCTTCTCGCGCGGCCCTTCTCGCCACCCGGCCCGTCCCAGAGCCGCCCATCACCGCGCACGAACTCGCCCCGGCCGAAGCGGTCATCGTCGCCGGTGGGGATGGCACCCTGCACGCCGCGCTCCCGGCCCTTGTCGCCCACGGCGCGCCCATCTACCACGCCCCCTGCGGCACCGAAAACCTCTTCGCCCGTCACTTCGGCATGTCGGCACACGCCGACGCGGTTCGTCGCGCCCTGGACGCTCGGCAGACCCGGCGCATCGACCTGGGCCTGCTCCATGCCGCGGGCCTTTCTTGCCCCAGCCGCCCCTTCTCGCTCATGGCCTCCATCGGCCCGGATGCCTCGATCATCCACCGCCTCGCGGCGGCCCGCCGCGGGCCGATCTCGCACGCCACATACCTGCCCCACATCGGCGCGGAACTGCTGCGCCCGTCGCTGCCCCGCATGCGCGTGGTTGCCGATGGGCACGCGCTCGTCACCGACCGTCGCGGATGGCTGGTGGTGGCCAACGCCCCCAACTATGCCCGGGGTATCAATCCCGCGCCCAGCGCCAGCATGACCGATGCGCTGCTGGATGTGCGCTTCTTCCCCGCGACCAACGCGCTCGCCGCGGCGTGGTGGTTCCTGGCCTGCCGGGTGCGACGGGCCGACGCCCGCCGGGGCGTGATCTGTGCCGCCGCGCGGCACATCGAGGTGGCGCTTCCCCCCGACGAAGGGGGTCAGCCCACCGCCTTTGTGCAGGCCGATGGGGACGCCGTGAAACTTCCTGCCCAGCCCCGCGATGGGCCGAACCTTCTTACATTCACGCTCCAACCCGGCTCGCTCACTGTTCTGCTGCCGGCGCCCGGCACACCCTGACCCAAACCCATCGGCAACCCATGCCAACCACACCCACCACACCTCCAACACCCCCCGATTCTGGGGGTTCTGCCGGGCTCTCGGTCGAAGTCTTTGACTCGACCGACCGACTCACCCCGAAGGCACTGGCCTGGCTGACCGAACACATCCACAAGGCGGTGCTCACCATGGGCGGGTATGGCGAGGTCCGCGTAAGGGTTGTGGGCGATGATGAGATGGCCCGCCAGCACGAGGAGTTTGCCGGGGTCGCCGGCACCACCGATGTGCTGACCTTCGACCTGGTGGACCCTGAAGAACACGCCCGCCCGGGCCCACCGACCGAATCGGGCATTTTTTCTAGTTCTGTTCGTAAAAAATACGTACTTGATACGGATATACTCATCTGCCGTGACGAAGCAGAACGGCACTCAACCGCCGGGGGCTACCCTTTGGAGCGTGAGTTGCTGCTCTATGTGGTGCACGGTGTTCTGCACTGTGCGGGGATGGATGATCACGATCCTGAAGAGTCTCAACGCATGCACACGATGGAGGACATCATCCTGTCCGCCATCGGGGTCGGGCCGGTCTATCGGGTGGGGGAGTAAGGTGTCGATGCTCGATGCCCCCCGGCCGGATGGCGCGGCGACGGAGGTCTGGTTGTGAGCGATTGGTTATGGCTTGTGGTGAGTCTCGCGGCCCTGGGCGCGGGCGCGATCCTCTCCACCTTGGTTCAGTCGCTGCGAGACCTCTCCCGCGCCGCGATGGATGACATCGTCGCCATCCGCAATAACCCGCGCGCTGCCGCCCGCATCAAGCGCCTGATGGACGACGTTGACGGGCACGCCGCCGCCACCGCCCTGCCGCGCACCCTGTGCAACCTCATCGTCGCCGTGTCGCTGGTGCTGTGGATCACCCAGATCCGCATGCAGCAAGACCCCACCTGGGTAGACGGCGCGGCGGGCATCATCATCGCCTCGCTGCTGCTGTGGGTCTTCACGACGATTCTGCCCAACAGCGTGGCGCGCCACGCCGGCGAGGTGACCGTGTATGCGTGGTCGCCGCTGCTGCGTTTCATGCACGTGATCTTCGGCCCGCTGCGCCGCATCGCGGCCTTCGCCGACGAGGTGGTGCGTCGCCTGGTGGGCAAGCCGGACCAGACCGAGGCGCAGGTGCTGCAGGAAGAGATTCTCTCGGTGGTTGAAGAGGCCCAGGAAGAGGGCCGCTTCGACGAGACAGAGCGCGACATGATCGAAGCGGTGGTGAAGTTCCGCGAGAAGTCGGTGGCGCAGGTCATGACGCCGCGCACCGAGATCAAGGCCCTTGAACTCAACAACAACCTGGGCGAGGTGACGGCGGCGATCCGCCGCATCGGCCACAGCCGCATCCCCGTGTATGAAGAAAGCCTCGACCACGTGGTGGGCATCTTCTACGTGAAAGACCTCATGCGGTGGCTGGCGGGGGAGGGCTCGCGCAGCGGCAAGACCTTCGACCTGCGCGCCCTGCTGCGGCCGGCCTATTTCGTGCCCGAGACCAAGACCCTGCGTCAACTGCTCACCGAACTCCTCTCCAAGCGCGTGCACATCGCGATGGTCGCGGACGAATACGGCGGCACCGCGGGGCTGGTCACCATCGAAGACATCATCGAAGAGGTCTTCGGCGACATCCAGGACGAATACGAAACCCCCGACGCGCCGGGGGACGAGGAAGTGCGCCTCGACCCCGAGGCCCGCGCCGCCGAGATCGACGCGCGCACCTATATCTCCGACGCCAACGACGACCTGCGGCCGCTCAACGTGGAACTGCCCGAGAGCGAAGACTACGACACCGTGGGCGGCTTCGTCACCGTCACGCTGGGGCGCATCCCCGCCGCGGGAGAGAACTTCCTCCACGGCAACCTGCGCATCGTGGTGCTCGCCGCTGAGCCCACCCGCGTCACGCGTGTGCGCGTCGAGCACACGACCCCCGCCGAAGGCTCGACGGAGCAGCCGCGCGAAGCCGCGCCGCAGCCCGCCGCGGGCAAGTGATCACAACTTTGGCCATGCTACCATAGTTCTGTGCAGCCGAATCTTCACCCGATGGTGAAGTACGGGGGACCCAACGCCCGCGATAAAACGCGGGCAGGGGCGAAGGAACTCAGCACGTTCCGGGCCACTTTCAAGGCCTAGCCCGTCAGCTCACCCCGGAGGCATTTGAAAGAGCACAGACGTCGGGTCTCCTGAGACAGCCGGCCTGACCGGTGTTTCCCGACCCCGCGTCCGTGCGAACAGCGAACCACTCACCGTCGCGGGCAGGACCGCGCGGCGTGCGCACTCGCTCGCGGATATCCCAGCAGTGATTCAAACGAATCGCCGTCGTTCGAAACCCGCCCCCAACCTGACAGAGCAGATCAACTCGCCGGCACCACGCCTGCGGCTCTGGCTGCGCCCGCTCCTTACGCTGGGCCGCATGGCATCGTGGGCCGTGCTCACGCCGCCCCGCGCCGGCCTGCGCAAGTGGTCGGCCATGTCGCCGCTGCGGCAACTCGTGCTGGGCTTTGTCGGCTACTGCCTGCTGGGCACACTCCTCCTGTGCCTGCCGTTTGCGCAGAAGGTTCACACCCCTGCCATCGATAACGCCTTCTCGGCGGTCAGCGCTGTCTCGACAACCGGCCTGACCACCGTCGACGTGGGTTCTTCTTACTCATGGTTTGGCCAAGGCGTCATCCTCGCGCTCTTCCAGGGCGGGGGCATTGGTTTCATGACGCT
The DNA here is from genome assembly GCA_019636615.1 of Phycisphaeraceae bacterium. Lineage (GTDB taxonomy): Bacteria > Planctomycetota > Phycisphaerae > Phycisphaerales > UBA1924 > UBA2402. The sequence goes on from JAHBXF010000001.1 coordinate 675,262, forward strand.
CTCGTCGATCCTCATCGTGGCGAGGGGCAAGACGCTCTCGACATCGCAGATGGGCGTGCTCAAGGCTGGTTTTTCGGTGCCCCACTACTTTGTCATGCAGCACTTCATTGTGCACGCCGTGATCTTCACCTTCGTCTGCGAAGCGATCGGCGCCGGCCTGCTCTGGTGGCGCTTCAGCGTGCTGGGCGTCGAGTCGCCCCTCTGGTCGGCCATCTTCCACGCCGTCTCTGCATTCGCCACCGCGGGCTTCAGCCTCAACAAGACCAGCATGGAGGCCTTCTCGGGCGACTGGGTCGTCAATGTCACCATCGGCACGCTGGCCTACCTGGGCGCCGTCGGGTTCATCGTCGCTCAGGATGTCTGGTACACCATCAAACTCCGCGAGCGCATGCTCACCTTCACCTCCAAGGTGATCCTGGCATTCACCGGCGCTGTCTTCCTTGTCGGCTCGCTCATGATCTTTTTCCTCGAACCCGCCGTGCAGGCGCTGCCCCACGGCGAGCGGGCGCTCGCGAGCGCCTTCCAGGTGATGACCGCTTCCACCACCGCCGGCTTCAACACGGTCCCTGTCGGCCAGATGTCCTCCCTTGGCCTCATCGTGCTCATGACGGTGATGATCATCGGCGCATCACCCAGCGGCACGGGCGGTGGCATCAAGACCACCGGCGTTTCCGCCATCCTGGGCAACCTGCTCAGCGTCCTTAAACGCAGAGACCGCGTGGTCTGGTTCGGCCATGAAATCCCCCTGGTGCGCGTTCACTACGCATTCGCCGCCGCGACGGTGTACCTGGTGGGGCTGCTCGTTGGCCTGATCGGGCTCGTCATCACAGACTCGCACGAGTTCCTGCCCCTTGTCTTTGAGGCCGCCAGCGCCATCGGCACCGCCGGGCTCTCGATGGGCATCACGGGCGAACTCTCCGCGCCGGGAAAGGTCGTCATCATGACACTCATGTTCGCCGGACGCTGCGGCCCGCTCACCATCGGCCTCTCGCTCCTGCGCCCGGACACCGACCCTATCGTCGCCAGAAAAGACGACCTGGCCGTCTGACGCCCTCTTCCACGACGCCTCAAGAGTCCACCCGTGCGCATCATCCTCTGGGCCATCTTCCTGCTCTACGCCGCCGCGAGCCTGGTCGCCTTCGGCGCCATGGCGCTCGACAAACACGCCGCGATGCGCGGCCGGCGGCGCATCCGCGAGTCAACCCTGCACCAACTCGAACTCATGGGGGGCTGGCCCGGCTCGCTCGCCGCGCAGCGGTGGCTGCGGCACAAGACCGCCGACCGGCGTTACCGCTTCGTCTTCCGGCTGATCGTGGCGCTGCACGCCCTCTTCTGGCTGTCGCTGGCCGCGATCATCTTCTGGCCCGTGCGCGGGTGATGACACGGTCAGTCGCGCCGTGTGCCGAGCAGTTCCGCCGCGAGCCTGGCCTGGGCCGAACCCGGATACTCCCTGATCACTTGTCGCCAAATCTCCTTTGCGTGGTCGGGAAGCCCGTTCCGCAGATACGTATCGGCCAGACTCATCAAACCGTCTGCCTTCTTGGTGTCTGGGGTTACCGGCTTTGGCGCGGCGGGCGTGGATGGCGGCGGCTTGGGCGGGTCGCTGACCGGGGTTGCAGGCGGGTTCGGCTTTGGCGGCTCCGTCGGCCGTGTTCGAGATGGCGGTCTCACCGGGGGGGTCCGGGGTACACGCTCGGATGGTTGCCAGTCGCGTCTGGGTTGTGGTGGCGGAGCCATGCGAGACGGAGAGGGCTCGAACGCTCGCTCTGGCAGCGGTGGTCGTGATGTTCGCGGCACAGGCCGCCCACCCAACTCAATGGGCGTGTCGCGCGTCCATCGTCTCGCCGGCGGCGCAGCGGGCTTGAGCGCCGCCACGCGGTGAGCCTCCATCGGGTCGCCCTGAAGCGTCACCGGGCATATCGCGTACTGCCCTTGTCCGTTCTTGTCAGTCACAATGCGCAAACTATTGAAGTGCGCCCTGAGGCTTTGGCCAACAAACCCGACATCGGGCGACCACACCGAGACGACACCGATGTCGTCGAGCACATCCGTGTCGCGGGTGCCCCAGCACCGCCTCACGAGTTCATTGGGAAACGATATCCACTCCTCATGCTTCCACGTCTCCACAAACACCCAATACTCGCGCGCGGAAGTGGCCGCGGTCATTTTCGTCGGCGCGATGTACTGAATCACCACACGTTCCAGATCACGCCCGGACGTGTTCTGCGCCGCAAGCCCCAGCCAGCGTGTAGGGCCGGGGAGCACCAACTCAAAACCCATCACGCCCCGGCCCGACTCCGCCCCGGCGGCCTTATTCAACTCGGGTTCGAGCCTCTTCCACGCGGCGACGTGAAGTTCGCGGGCGTTGCGATCCCATGACTCAGCCTGATTCTGTACCAATACGTTGATCAAAACGTCGGCCGCGGCCGCGCCGAAAGCCGCGTCCTGCGCTGCCTGGTCTTGTCGCGCCAACCCATCCAAGTAATCCCTGATGTTTCCGAGGTTTCCAAGAATAAGTTCCGGCGCGGACCTGATACCCAGCCGCATCAAGGCCGCGGCCAGCCTCCGGCTTGTCACGTGGCTGAACTCTTCGGCGATCAGTTGCGCCCGCGGGTGCTTTATCGCAAGGTTATCGAGCGATTGCTGGGTCGCGATGACACCCAGCGGGCTGGGTGTCTTCTCCGCGCCGCAGTGCCGACCCTCTACAAGCGGCATCGAAAGCGCACGGGCCGCCTCCCACACCCATTCATTGCCCGGCTCCTGAGCCGAAACCGGACCAAACGCGATGCAGACAGCCGCCGCCACCGCTCTGGCACCTTGAATCATCATTCACCGCCCTTTGTCCGTGGTGCATGCCCGCAGAACCGCAGCCTCAAGCCTCAACTTCGACCGAAGGCCGTCAGACCATAACGTATATGGGAAACCCACCTCGGGTGTTTCGTGATCTCTCACGACCTCCCGAAGAGCCGCTCCAGTTCGCGGATGGTCAGCCTGATGCTCGTGGGCCGCCCGTGCGGGCAGTTGCTCGCACGCTCGACCCGCTCGCGAAGTTGCACCAGTTCGCCCAGTTCAACCTCGCTCATGCGGTCCCCGGCCTTCACCGCCGCCTTGCACGCCATCATGTCAAGCACGTCGCGCATCGCCTCTTCGCCGCCCGTCGCGGCGTCGCGCGGCATCGCCCCGCGCTCCGCACGCTCCAGCACCTCCTGCACAAACTCCACCGGATCGACCCCGCGATCAAAGAGAAACGTCGGGAAGGCGTGCACACCCACCATCTCGGGCCCCGCGGCCTCGGCCTCGATGCCCAGTTTCGTCAAGAGGGGCGCGATCGTCGCCAGGCACTCCATCTGACGCTTCGTCGCCGGCACCATCGCCGGTGCCAGCAGCCGCTGGCGTTCGAGTTCGCCCTGCGTCACGCGCAGCAGCAGATACTCGAACATCACCCGCTCGTGCAGCGCGTGCTGATCGATGATCACCACGCCCTGATCATCCTGCGTCACCAGGTAGGAGTTGTGCACCTGCAGCACGCGCGAGGGCGGGCGGGCATCCAGCAGCGGCCGCTCTCCCCCCACTCCCCCCACCACCCCCACTCCACCCCCATCACCCCCATCACCCCCGCTTCCTTCCATGCCGGCAACGCCGTGCTGCGCCGGCTCGCCCTGGGTGCCTGCCAGCGCATCGCGCAGGGCCTGGGCCTGCACCGGCTCGGGCGGGCGACGCAGGGAATCGACAAACCGCTCCAGACTCGCGCCGCTCGTCGCGGGCACCAGGGGCGGCAGGCCGCTGCCGGGCAAGGCCGCGCCGGGCCCGGTCGATCCGGGCCGCTGCACATTGATGCTGGGCGTGAGGTCGGCGCGCCGCAGGGCCTCGCGCAGCGCCCGCAGCACCACCGAATGCACCAGCGAACCATCGCGGAATCGCACCTCGGTCTTCTGCGGGTGAACATTCACGTCGACACCCTGGGCCGACATCTCCAGCATCAGCACCACCGTGGGGTAGCGAGAGGGCTCGATCAAGCCCCGGTAGGCCTCGGCGATCGCGTGCTGAACGGTGCGGTCGCGCACCGGGCGTCCGTTGATGAAGATGGACTGGTGCTTGTTTGTGCCCCGAGCGATCGACGGGTGCCCCGCCAGCCCCCACAGCGCGAGCCCGCGGCTGTCGTCGAACTCGTCCGCGTGAACCTCGATCAACTGGCCCGAGAGTTCTTTGCCCAGGATGGCCAGCGCACGGTCGCGCGGCAACTGCCCGGGCGGATAATCAAAGAGCGTGCGTCCGTCGGCCGTCATGCAAAGGCCCACGCCCGGGTGCGCCATCGCGGCGTGGCGCACCACCTCAACACACCGCTCCTGCTCGGTGCCCACCGTCCGCAGGAACTTGCGGCGCGCCGGCGTGTTGAAGAACAGATTGCGCACGGTGACGCTCGTGCCCACGGCACCCGCCGCGGGCTGCACCGGCGACGCCGCGCCACCCTCCATGCTGATCACACACGCGCCGGCCTCGTCGCGCGTGCGCGAGCGGATCGACAACCGAGACACCGCCGCGATCGAGGCCAGCGCCTCGCCCCTGAACCCCAGCGTGCCGATGCGGTCGAGGTCATCAACGTGCTCGATCTTGCTGGTGGCGTGCGGCGCCACCGCCAGGGGCAACTCATCGCGAGGGATGCCCGAGCCGTCGTCGGTCACGCGGATCAGTTCTGTGCCGCCCTGCTCAAGATCGACCACGATCCGCGTCGCGCCTGAGTCCAGCGCGTTCTCGAGCAGTTCCTTCACCACCGACGCCGGACGCTCCACAACCTCACCGGCCGCGATCTGGTTGGCCACCAGCGTCGGCAGAATCTTGATGGCGCGGCGTTGCGAGGCGGCGGTGTTCACGGGCTGCACAACGGTATCGCCGGCTTGGCCCCCCCGGCCTCTACACTCGCCCATGAGCCAGACCATTTTCGCCAGGATCCTGCGAGGCGAGATCCCCTGCCACAAGGTCTACGAGGACGCCGCCGTCCTCGCATTCCTCGATGTCTTCCCCCTCTCGCGCGGCCACACGCTGGTGATCCCCAAAGAGCCGGCCCCCACCATGGATGCCCTCTCGGACGATTCCGCCGCCGCGCTGGGCAGGGCCCTGCCCCGCATCTGCCGCGCCGTGCTCGCGGCCACCGGGGCCGGGGCCTACAACCTGCTGCAGAACAACGGCGCGCTGGCCCACCAGGCCGTCATGCACCTGCACGTGCACATCATCCCCAGGTACGACACCCCCTCGGACTCGGGCTTGGGCCTCCTCTGGCGACCGGGAAAACTCGACCCCGCCCTGGGCGCCGACCTCGCGAAGCAGATTAGTGCGAAAGTCTCAAGCGAGTGATCTGGGGGGTAGAAGAGAACAGCGTGGTACGACGCAAACCGTGCCACTGCACCGCCGTCTTCGGCGCGTGCAGTGCCGCATACCCGAGCACACACCACGCGCGGCGACGGCAGCGCTCGGGTGATCATTCTCGTGTCTCTTCGTGCAATTCAAGTCGGTTCTACCGACTTCGATGCGCAGGCTGATCCAGCGTCGTCCTAGCCATGCCGCGCGAAAGCGATCAACCTACACGAAGGGGCGAAAACGAGAATAACCGCGACGGGTAGTACGACGCAAGACCCCGCGCACTTGGGTTTGGGTGCCGTGGTATGGCGCTTCGCCATGCCGCGCATGCGCTCACTTGTCCGCACCCGCCTCACAACAACTCCCCAACGCCTCCTCTCCGCCGATAGCCGAATGCCGATTGCCGAACGCCTAATGCCGAACGCCGAATGCCTAATGCCTAATGCCTAATGCCTAATGCCTAATGCCTAATGCCGAATGCCTAATGCCGAATGCCGAATGCCGAATGCCTAATGCCGAATGCCTAATGCCGAATGCCGAATGCCGAATGCCGAATGCCGAATGCCGAATGCCGAATGCCACCCACATCATAACTTTCTCTCAGCCTCCCCTCTTTCTCGATCCGTCACCACCCACAGTGAAATACACAACACCACACGCCGCGTTCTCAGGCCCCGAAGGGGCCACGGAATGTAGCCACGGGTGGAGCGAAGCCCGCGGCTTCGCGGGCTGAGCGCAACCCGTGGACGGCCGCGCATTGAGTCTATTCTGCCCCGGAGGGGCAGAGGAGGCGTGCGTCAGCGCGGCTGCTCAGCACTGCACGCGCCGAAGACGGCGGTGCAGGGGCACGGTATGTGTCGTGCCGCTTTACGTTTCGCGCAACCCACCACAAGCGGTTAATCGGCTGTGATCTACCCCACTGCCTATGTTGATAATCTGGGAAAGGATGGAAGGAAGCCATCTCGTGCGACGGCGTGGGGGGGTGTATCAGCACCGATCGCCGGAGGAACGGGGATCGGGAGCACGACTTCTTACTCTGCGTGATCGGTGGTACCCGCCGTTTACTTCCTCAGGCTCGATCATTCGGCCAACCTGGGTGAAACGGGCCCGCTTGGCTATTCACGACTTAGGGTACGGACAACCAGGTTTTTTATATATTTTCTACCAACCAAGCGGCACTATCCGACATGCCTACCACTGCAAATACTCCGACACAGCATAGCAGGCGGCGATGTTTATAATGGGCCAGGATGCGCACGGAAGCCGCACACACCAGAATGCTTGATGCCGCGACGCTTACCAGATACGATGCAATTGTCTGGACATCGCACACGGGCAGGTTATTGACGACATACGCCAGTTCCCAGCGATACCATGTTGTAAAGTACATCGCTGTGGCGAGAAGTATTGTTGACAGAATCGCAATTCCGGTGAGCCGTTGGATTGCTGATAGCCGAGTCCCCAGTCTCCATACAAGTTCAACACCACACTCCGGACATTTTGTGCACAGGGGACTGACCGTATATTCGCATCGTGGACAAGGGCGAGCACTGAACCCCGGTCGATTCAAAATTCTGCTGTGATCGCACGCCTCAAGCACATTCTTCCTACCTCCCCGACGGTCCATAGACAATACGACGCCACGCAGCGTCTTTATCACGGAGCCTCTGATATGAGGACGGAGAACCAATATTACAACGCTGCTATGTGCGACACACGATAGTCCGGCACTGACGATCAGGTACGTGGCGATTGTCGTCGAAGTAGACGGATCTTTGTTAATCCAGTATCGTGCGTAAATGTCGGCCGCCGCAACGAGAGAATACACAGGGATACTGCCCGCGATCATAACGGTCAGGGCAAACCGAAGGCGACGCGACAAATCCCGGCCGGGGAGTGGATGCGGGCACCAACCGCGTTCGGCGGAACGCTCAGTGCAGCATAGTTGCCTACACGCTGTAGCATTTTGGTTGAAATGCATATCATTACATACCTGATGACGCCATGTGCGTTACTGCCAATATTTATATTTTTTGCAAGTGCCTTGGTTCCACGCAGCGGCGCACGCGGTTACGCAGTTCGCGTGCGATCCAAAGCATCGCGTTTTGGTGTCCGCCACTACCGAATCGCACGCGCGATCGCAGCAACTAGCCGGACTCGTGGGAGGCATAGCCCGGCCGCACTGATCTGCTTTCATGTACGCATCCAGTTCGCGACACATCCTATCTTCACATGACGCGATATCGCCTGCAATACAGTACTGCTGCACGTGCCGCAACTCGTGCAGTGTGTACCTCCATCTGTTTCGCCCGGGAGTCGAGGGCGGCCCGACGCCGATCTGGCAACCGCTTGACCATGCCGTATCTTGTTCTGTTACACATCGGAGTTTGATTCTGGTGCATTTGCCCCGGCACAGATCTTGTGTTTCCCGAATATGCTGATAGAGAGAGTCAGTCCACGCCCAATCTGGTATAGTACCGCCTGGACAATCATCTACTACCAACTTCGGAAACGGGTCGGTCGGCGGCGGCGGCGGCGGGGAAATTGGGTCAGGAATCGCTTTGCACACCGGCGGACTGTCATCGGGCCACATGTGGAAGTGCGCCCCCCAATCTCCTGTGCAGTGACTCCCTCGCCTCAACCCACTCGGATCCACCGCGACCACCGCCCTGCTGCCCACATACTCGTAGAGGCTCATCCCATCCACGTACCCCAGCGGGTCTCTGCGGTTCCACCGCCCCATCTCGCTGACCAGCACGCGGTGGCGCACGTGCCACTGTGACGTCGCCGGGTCGTACTCGTATCCCGCGTAGCCGCGGCGGTTGTGCAGCCTGCTGACGCTCCCGCGGCCATGGTTGGTCCACAACAACCAGTCCGCGTGCCCCTGCACCAGGGCGCGGTCCGCGCTGTCCACCACGCCGTCACGGTTGACATCAAGATCCACAGCCATTGCACCGGTGCCGTAGTCGTTGTAGTCGTCCCAGTCTTGCGGGTCGAACCCATCGCACACGCCGTCGCGGTTGACATCGCCCGCCGCGTAGACGCTGGGCACACCGTACGCCGAGTAGCGAATGTACTCGAAGGGGGTGCCGTCGGGCTCGATCAGCGCCACCACATCATGCCGCCAGTTTTGCAGGTAGTAGTGCCGCGTCTCCAGCGTGCCGTCCGCGGCGTTGGTCCAGCCTTCAGGATCATCCGAATCGCGCAGGATCACGCTGTCGATGTAACTGCTGCCGCCAAAGCCAGCGGGCCCAGCATTGTGGTGGATGAACCGCTCTTTGGGGTGGGCATCGCTCCCGCGGTAGGTCGCCACGACCCGCCAGCGGTCGTCATAGACGAACCAGTACCAGGGGTCGCTGCCATCGACGGTGCTGTCGAAGTTGGTGTCAGAGCGCCAGCCGATGCGGTGCCCAAGGCCGTTGTAGCGGTACTCTGAGACCGTGGCGGGAGAACCGCCGCGCGTCTTGACCGCGGTGAGGCGGCCGAAGGCGTCGTGGACATAGGTGTAGTTGACACCGTCGTCGGTCATGTTGCCCGCGACATCGTAGGCGGGGCTGTTGCCGCCACGCGCGGTGAACTCGTTGGCCTTGTTGAACGTGCCGGCCCAGTTCCGCTCGCCGGAACCCCCGAAGGAGCCGTCGCCGTTGAGGTCGAGTTTCTGGGTGAGCCAGTTGCCCGTGGGTGAGAGTTCCCACTCTTCACGCCGCGTGCGCTTGCCCGAGGCGATCGCCCCGCCGCTGATGTGGCCTTCGACCGCCTCGGTCAGGCGGCCAAGGCCATCGTTGGTGAAGAGGCGTGAGAAGTAGTAATCACCCGCGTTCCATGACCCGCCGGTGACCTTCCGCCGGACCAACTCGTCGGTCTCGGAGAGCACGCCCCCGTTGCGGTCGTACGCCACGCGGAAGTCGGTGTAGAAGGCCCCGCCCAGACGCTCCCAGCCGCTCCGCGTCACCCGGCCGAAGGTCTCCGGCTCCTGGATGGCTCTTGCGAGTTTCATATCGTGCAGCGCTCAGGACGGCAGGTTAGCAGGGGGTGAAGGTGGGGTCAATCCAATCCGCCGCGCGTGTCGTAGGCTCGGGTGTTCGTCGCTGGCCAGGACGAAGAGGGGGGCAGGGGGAGTTCGCGCCACCTCACAACTCGCGCGGCCCGCCTTCATGTCATCGCGATGAACCACATAAGCCAAAGGAGTACGCACATCAGTGCGGGCGCGAGATAGATAGGCACTCTCACTGTATAACCACTGTTCGTACCAGCTTCGACTCTACTAACACATACTTGCCATGCCAAGTATAGTACAACTTGAACAAGAACACCTCCACACGGCATACACAACGCGGCATTCTCAAATGGGCTCGGTCGCCTGCCCGCAGACCGGGCCAACATATCCCAGATCAACAACACGAAGAGCGCTCCCCAAACAGTCCCACCCACAATCCAGATCACCCACCCAACCTTAATGAGTATTCTGTCGGACTGATCAACAAACGCAACGGCCGCAGCAGGCGCACTGGGAACACTGCCACACTCAGGACACGCGGCTCTCTCCGCAAGCCCTTCTCGGCTGTATCCGCATCCAGCACATTGTATTATGCTAAATTGTCTCGTCACTGGGCTCCCCGGCAGGCGTGGAACTGGGCGTTGGCATAGGCACTGCCTCCAAAGTCTCGCACAGCGCGGTAGTACCAGCCCGAGATACTCATACACAGTACTCTGGAAAGCGGCTCGGGTTCGTTCATGTTCAAGCAGACAGCTGCCATGCATGAGTCAAAGACACTGTCGCACATACTTTTACTCGCGCCACAAGTTCCCCAGCACAGGTCGTGATTGTTGCAACATGCCGAGAAATCGGCAACGTGCGAATTGGGTACTGGCACGTACTTCACCCATCCTCCTGTTGCCCCGCATGCATTTGGAATCCTCGTCTGTCTCCTTGCACGACATTCCTGGAGCGCCTTCATCGCAGCGTCACCCGGATCCAGACCAATACTCTGACAGTGCATCATATAATGCCGCATGGCTGCCTGATAGCACGAATCGCTTGGCGGAAGCGCTATCCTCATGCTCGCCCACTGCTCGGCCTGTTCCGCGCAGTTTTTGCACCTTGATAACTCCCATTCCATCGGAATGCCATCACACATCCGCTCGGGTCTCCACGGCGAGGGGCCATCCCCGGGGGTGTTGGGATCAATTGGATCTCTTGCAATCCCGCAGTTCGCAGAAGAAGCGGAGCACCGCATGGATACCAACCCACTCGGATCCGTCGCCAACACCGCCATGCTTCCCACGTACTCGTACACACTCATGCCATCCACGTACCCGAGCGGGTCTCTGCGGTTCCACCGCCCCATCTCGCTTACCAGCACGCGGTGGCGCACGTGCCACTGTGACGTCGCCGGGTCGTACTCGTACTCCGCGTAGCCGCGCCGGTTGTGCAGGCGGCTCACGCTTCCGCGACCGTGGCTCGTCCAGAGCGCCCAGTCCGCGTGCCCCTGCACCAGGGCGCGGTCCGCGCTGTCTACCACGCCGTCGCGGTTCACATCAAGATCGGCGGCCAATGCCCCCACGCCGTAGTCGTTGTAATCGTCCCAGTCTTGCGGGTCGAACCCATCGCACACGCCATCGCGGTTCACATCACTCGCGGCGTACACCGTCGGCACGCCGTTGGCTCCCGGCTTGGGCATGTCTCGTGCGAGCATCATGGGGCGCGGCCTCTCCCCCACGTTAGCCGGGGGTGACAGCACGGTCAAACGGGCCTCACTTCTCGGGCCTTGGGCACGCACCCCCCGGGCCCCTAGGCGGGGCCTTGGGACAGACAACTGGGCCAATCTTTGCGGGCATTGAGATCACAACGCCGGGTCACCCATCGCATCGAACCCGGCAGAGCCGACTTTCATGTCGCGCCCCCCCACGCACACCCCACGCACACCCCACACACGTCCCCCACGCCCCCTACGCCGCCGCGCAACTGGGCCCCGCGCCGGTGCTGTCAGTTCGCAGCGCCACGCTTCCTCACCGGAATCTGCGCCTCGGCCCACTTATCCGCGGGCGGCTTCTCGGGGCCGTTGTAATACAACGCTCGAACCGGCCCGGCCGCTTCCCACAGGGGGTCGGCGTCAAGAATCTCCCGCAACTGCCGCGCCGCATCCTCGATGCGCTGCCGCGTATACCACCCCTGCAGGCCCATGGCCAGCACCACCACCGGCGCGGCATCAACCACTTCCACGCGGCCGTCCTTGCCTGTGGGGCCAAGGTCCGCCGTGCGGTACAAGAACGACATCGTCCACCCGGGCTGTTCGTCCGCCGATGATGCCTCGCGGTAGTCCATCTCGACCGGCGATGTCATCTCGATCTCGCGCCGCTTGATGTGGTTGAAGAGCGGGAAGAAGCCCACGTTCATGCCGATGTCTGGCGACACGCTGCCGCTCACCTCGGCGCGCCGCACCGACGGATACTTCTTCAGTTCGATCGCGCCGGGCGGCGTGGGCGGGGGATACCCCTCCGGCAGCGGCGTCGTGATGGCGCATCGACCAAAAAAGTAGTTCTCTCCCACGCGCATCACCGCCGCATCCATGTTGCCGCCGACACGCTTCACGATCCACGCCTCTTCGGCGGGGGTCTCGCTGGGCGCGCTGTCGCTGTTCATCACCGCCGGGGCCGCGCTCAGCGTCGCGGGCTGCGCGGCCCGCCCGCACCCGGGGACCGTGGCCGCCAGGCCCGTCACCACAATCACCCCCATCACCCCCACCGCCCCAATCACGCCGCCTTGCCCCGTTCCGGTCATGTGCGTTTCCTCTCTGTCCGCGCGGGCCGCGCACGGCGCGCCGGGCGAACTTCTCTTGCTTTCGCCGCGCACCACACGCCCGATTCACCCCCGGCACGCGGCGCGCCATAGGCGCCTCGCGCGCGGCGTGCGAATGATGCTTCCCCATGCCCACCCGCCGCACCCCGCACAACTGCCACGCCAACGCCCTGCTGCTGGGCTCACTTCTGCTTGTGGCCGGGTGGTTGCCAGCCGCGCAGGGGCAAACCCCGCCGCCACCGCCCCGCACCGTGGCCGAAAGCAGCGGCTATCGGGCCACGTCTCTGCACGCGGAAGTCGTGGGGTTTCTCGATTCTGTCGCCGCCGCGGCACCCGACGCCGCCCGCCGGGTCACGCTGGGTGCCAGCACCGAGGGGCGTGAACTGGCCGCGCTGGTGCTCGCCCGGCCCCCGATCGAATCGGCGCACGCCTGGCAGAGCGAGCACGGCGAACGGCTGCTCGTGCTGGCCATCGGCAACATCCACGGCGGCGAAGTTGACGGCAAAGAAGCGCTGCTGAGCTTGGCGCGCGACATCGCCATGGGTGAACACCGCGACCTGCTCAATGACCTCGCCATCGTCATCCTGCCCAACTACAACCCCGACGGCAACGAGCGCATCGGCCCCGACAACCGGCGCGGTCAGAAGGGCCCCGCCGACGGCATGGGCGTGCGTCACAACGCCATGGGCCTTGACCTCAACCGAGACTTCATCAAGGCCGACGCGCCCGAAACCCGCGCGCTCATCACCTTCGCCCGCGAGTGGGACCCCCACCTCTTCATCGACGCCCACACCACCAACGGCTCATACCACCGATACCTCATCACCTACGCCGGGCCCAAGGCCCCCGCGGGCGACGCGGCCATCATCGAGTTCTCGCGCGACGAGTTCCTGCCGCGCATCGGCGAAGACTTCAACACCACCACCGGCGAGCACGCCTTCTGGTACGGAAACTTCGAGGGGGCCTTCAGCGACACACCCACGCGCACGCACACACGCTGGGAAACCTTCCCCGCCGAGGCCCGCTACGCCACGACCTATTTCGGCCTGCGCAACCGCCTCAGCGTGCTCGTCGAGAGTTATTCATACGCCGAGTACGAAGCCCGCGTGCGCGGTTCGCACGCCTTCATCCTGAGCACGCTGCGCACCGCGGCGTCGCAGCGCGAGCGCGTGCGCCGCCTCATCCACGAGGCCGACCGGCGCGCCAGCGCCATCCCCGATTCGCCCCTCGCGCTGCGCTCGGTCGCCGAGCCCTCGCCCCGGCCCGCCACCGTGCTTGGCTATGTCGAAACGGTGCAGGAGGGGCGCGTCGTGGTGGGCGAACCAACCGAGCACACCGTCACGCTCTTCGATCGCTTCGTGCCCACGCTCACCGTGCCGCGCGCCAGGGCGTATGCGCTGGGCCCCGAGTGCGCCGACGCCATCGACCGGCTCGCGCTGCACGGCATCGCCATGCACACGCTGCGCGACACCCTCGTGACAGACACCGAAACCTGGACCATCGAAACCGCGACCAACACCGGGCGGCTCTTCCAGGGGCGCATGGTGCTGCGCCTGAGCGGCCACCTCACCCCGGGGCGCGCGGCATTGCCGGCGGGCACGGTCATCGTGCCCTGCGACCAGCCGCAGGGCGCGCTGGCGTCGTACCTGCTCGAGCCGCTGTGCGAAGACGGCCTGGCCACGTGGAACTTCTTCGAATGGGCGATGAAACCCGGTTCGCGCTTCCCGGTGGTGCGCATCCCGCGAGACTGAACGCGCCGCGGAGACAGCGAGAGGGCCGGGGCCCGCCGGCGCATAAAAAACTGCCGCCGTGGGCGGCAGCGTGAACGGGTTGGGTTCGAGCGGGGCCGGCGTTACGAGACGCGGGTCTTGGGCACGTTGAGCGCGCCGTGCTTCTTGTCGTCGAACTTCTTGTCGGCCTTCATCTTGCTGATGCGCTCGGCGCGGGTGAGCACGCTGCGCTTGCCGGACAGGTTGGCGGAGATTTTCAGAGAGCGGTCGAGGCTCATGGCATGGTCCTTCGTAACTGACGATTCTTCAAGCCCCGCCCCCACCGGGCGATGGCTACTTGTACAACTCCCACCCGGGCTTGCCGAAGTTCGACGAGCCGCGGAACTCCCGCTGCCACCGCAGTCCCAGCCGCGCCACCGTGGCTTCCAGCGTGTTGCGGGCGGCCACGGATCGGCTGAACTCCTGCGAGGCAATCCCCTGGGCCGAAAAGAGCCTGTAAGGCTGTTTGGCCGGGTCTGGATTATTCGCACCCCGCCGCGCACTCTCCACCGGAACCGCAAAGGCTTCCGATCCATGGCTCGAAAGGAAGGCCACCGCCTGCTCGGCCTCGTCGCGCGGCATGATCGCCAAGGCCAGATAGTTGTGCCCGGAGACGCGGGGATCACCCGCCAGGTAGCCCTTGGAAGTGATCGAACCCCCCGAGATAGGTGCCATGCTGACGCGGGAGGGGCTCTCCGCGGGGGTCTGAGTCCGAGAATCTGGCTGCGTGGGCTGCGTGGGCGGCGCGGGTTGCGGGCGCGTCGGGGTCGGCTGTTGGCGCTGCGTGGCGGGCGGGCTGGCTTGGGCTTGGCGCGCGGCTGGTTGCTCAGCGGGCTCTTGCACCAGCGCGGGCGGGCGGATATCGGCCTCTGACGGGCCGGCCCGCCGCGTGCCCCACTGAAACCCCAGGGCCCAGCCCAGGAGAGGCAATAGCACGACGACGATGGTGGCCAGGTAGAGGGCGTTGATCGGCACGCGCACCGTGTGGGTGCCCATGATCGAGGCGTACATGCCCGACGGCGGAGGGGGCGGCGCGGCCGCGTCATCGCGGGCGGGCATCGGGCCCGTCTCGGGCTTGACCTCGAGCCGCACCACTGGTTTGGGGCCGCTCTGGGCGGGGGCGGGCCGGGGCGCCATGCCGGGGCGCCAACCCACACCGGGGTTGAGGGTTTCGCGCTTTTCGGCGGCGGGCGGGGGTGGCGCGGCGGGCGTCGCCCCGGCGTCGCGCCGGATGAGATCAAAGAGGGGGGTGGTGTGTCGGCCGCCGGCCATGCAGTAGTGTACCGCACCGGGCAGGAAGGGGCGGATCTTCCTCCGGGGCCGACCACGGGGGCGGTCGCCCGCGCCCGCGCGTACCATGTGCCCGCATGACGATCCGCCAGGAAGACATCATCAACATCGACCCGCCGGCCATGACGGCGGTGGAGGCCGTGTACCTGCCGAGCATCCTCAAGGGCTTTGGCACCACGCTGCGTCACTTCTTCACGTCCTTCGGTCAGGGGCGCACCAGCCGCACCATGCAATATCCCGAGGAGCGGCGCGAGCACATGCCGGTGGAGAAGGGCGGGCTCCACGCCGGCAACTTCCGCGGCGTGCACCGCCTGAACCGCGACGAGCAGGGGCGCGTGAAGTGCGTGGCGTGCATGATGTGCCCGACCATCTGCCCGGCGCGCTGCATCCACATCACCGCGGGCGAGAGCCCGTGGGAAGACCGCGAGAAATACCCGGTGAAGTTCGAGATCGACGAACTGCGGTGCATCTACTGCGGCATGTGCGAGGAAGCCTGCCCGGTGGACGCCATCGAACTCACGACCGAGTACGACATCGTGGGCGGCTCTCGTCAGGAGATGATCTTCGACAAAGAGAAACTGCTGCACGTCTACGACGTGACCATCAGCAAGAAGCCGATGTGACCGGCCCCCGCCCCCGGCACGCGTCAGGCCGTCATGCGGCGGCACATGTCTTTGAAGACCCCGATGATGTATTCGATGCGCTGGGCGTCGATGCCGGGCCACACGCCGATCCAGAACCCACGCTCCATGAGCGCGTCGGTGTGCGTCAGGCCGCCGCTGATGCGGTATTCCACGCCCTTGAAGGCCGGCTGACGCGTGAGGTTGCCGGCGAAGAGCAGGCGCGTGCCGATCTTCTGTTCTTCGAGGTGGCTCACGACAGCACGCCGGCTCAGCGGCGAACCCTCGCGGATGGTGAGCAGAAAACCGAACCAACTGGGGTCGCTGCCGGGGGTGGCGCGCGGCAGCGTGAAGTGTTCATCGAGGCCCTCGGCGAGGAAGGCCGCGCTGAGGGCCGCGAAGTTCTCGCGCCGTTTCGCGACAAAGCCGGGGAGTTTCTTGAGTTGGCTCAGGCCGATGGCGGCCTGCATGTCGGTGGCCTTGAGGTTGTAGCCCAGGTGGGTGTAGATGTATTTGTGGTCGTAACCGTGTGGCAGGTCGCCCAGTTGCCAGTCGAAGCGTTTGCCGCAGGTGTTGTCTTTGCCCGGCGCGCACCAGCAGTCGCGTCCCCAGTCGCGCATGCTCTCGACGGCTCGCTTGATCGCGCCGTGATCGGTCATCACCGCGCCGCCCTCGCCGGTGGTGATGTGGTGCGCGGGGTAGAAACTCAGCGTGGCGACATCGCCGAAGGTGCCCACGTTGCGGCCGCGGAAGGTGGCACCGAAGGCATCGCAGCAGTCTTCGACGAGCCAGAGGTTGTGCGCGCGGCAGAGTTGCGAGACCGCGTCAAGATCGAACGGGTTGCCCAGGCTGTGGGCCATCATCACGGCGCGGGTGCGGGGGGTGATCGCGTCGGCGAGCAGCGAGGGGTCGGCGTTGTGCGTGTGCGGATCGACATCGACAAAGACGGGCACGCACCCGTGCTGCACGATGGGGGCCACGGTGGTGGGGAAGCCCGCGGCGACGGTGAGCACCTCGTCGCCCGGACGCAGGGGGGCGCGTTCGTGCTTACCTGCGAGCGTGGGGCTGAAGAGGGCGGAGAAGGCGAGCAGGTTGGCGGCCGAGCCAGAGACGGTCATGCGGGCGTGGCGTGTGCCGAAAACGCGGGCGAGTTCGGCTTCGAACTGGTCGCCGTAGCGGCCCATGGTGAGCCACATATCGAGGCAGGAATCGACCATGTTGACAAGGTCGGCCGCGTCGAGCACCTTGCCGGTGACGGGGATGTACGTCTCGCCGGGCACGAAGGGGCGCGGGGGCGTCTCTTCAAAGAGTCGCCGGCACTGGTCGAGGATGAGCCTGCGTTGCATCTCGGACATGATGGGAGGGGCGGATCTTAGCAAACGCGGCGGCGGGTAGACGGCGGGCCCCGGCTGGGAGACTCTTGCGGCATGATCAGCGACGACGGCGAAGGGGGCGTGTTGATCCGCGTGAAGGTGGTGCCCGCCAGCCGGCGCGATCAGATCGTGGGCGTGCTGGGCGACCGGCTGAAAGTGAAGGTGAGCGCCCCGTCGGAGGGCGGGCGCGCCAACCGCGCGGTGTGCGCGCTGCTGGCGGGCGCGCTCGGGGCGCGCGGCGGCGAGGTGGTGGGCGGGCAGACCAGCGCGGAAAAGACGGTGAGGCTGGCGGGCGTGAGCGTCGCGGCGGCGCACGCCGCGCTGGGCGTGTAGGCGGGGTCAGTTCTTCTTGTCCCAGCGGCTCTCGTCGAGTTTGGGGAAGGTGACTTCGCAGTTGCCGGGATCGACGTCGTCGACCCGTGCGAAGCCCTTGCCGTCGAGGGTGCCTTCCTTGAGGGAGCCGTCGGGCATTTTCACGGCGTAGGCCTCGCCGGGGATGGGCTCGCCGGTTTCGGGGTCTTTGAGAAGGATCTCGATCCAGGTCTTCTCTTTGTCGTCGGTCTCTTCGGCCTTGAAGGGCTTGACCTCTTCTTTGCCGTACTTGCCCTTCTTCTCCTTGCGCTGCTGGAGTTTGAGTTCGGAGACTTCGCCGGGATCGGCGGTGTCGGCGTCGTGCGCCTCGGCGGGTTCGGCGGGCGCGACAATGGGGACCGGGGTTCCGCTTTTGCAACTTGCCATGGCGTGGTGCTCTCGTGTGGTGCGTCTCGGGGGCGCGGCCCGGGGGCGCGGCTAGTTGATCATGACAACGCCGCCCTTGAGGCCGAGTTTGGCCGAGCCGTTGACATCGGTGTTGGTGCCCTTGAGCGCGGCGGTGGCGGGGCTTTCGAGGGTGATGCCGGCGGTGCCCTTGGCGGTGAGGTTCTGGGTGGCTTCGAGGGCCACGTTCTTGAGCGCCTTGGCGCTGATGCCGCCGGTGTCGGACTTGACCGTGATGTCTTTCATGGCCTTGATGTCGATGCCGTCCTGCGTGGCGGTGAGGTCGAAGGCCTTGGTCTTGATGGTGATGGAGTCTTTGTCGATGGCGATGAAGGAGTTGTCGGTCACCTTGATGGTGATGTTCTCCTCGGCCTCGATCACGATGTTCTTGGCCTTGAGGTAGTGGTTGGCCTTGACGATGGTGGACTGGTTGGCGCTGAAGTCTTCGGAAACGTCGCCCTCGACCTTCAGGCTCAGGCTCTTGCCGACTTCCTTGGCCTCTTTGCCGTTCACCTTGAGGTTGCGGTCGTTCTTGACGAGTTCCTTGTGGTCGTTGTCGACCGTTTCGCTGCGGTTGTTCTTGACGTGCTCGATCTGGTCGCGGTCGACCACGAGGTGGCGGTCCTGGCCGATGGTCTCGTACGAGTCCTGCTTCACGCGCGTGTCCATCTGCTTCTGCGCGTGGATGAAGATCTGCTCTTCGCCCTTCTTGTCTTCGAATCGCAGTTCGTTGAAACCCGCGCCCCCCTTGCTGGTCGACGACTTGATGGTGCTGATGGTCTTGTTGTCGGGCAGTTTGTAGGGCACGGCGCACTGCGCGTTGTAGACGCGCCCGGTGACGAGGGGGCGGTCCGGGTCGCCCTCGAGGAACTCGACGACAACCTCCTGGCCCACGCGGGGGATGTACATCGCCCCCCACTTCTTGCCGGCCCACACCTGCGAGACGCGGATCCAGCAACTCGTGGCGTCGGGCTTGATCTTGTCGTCTTCGGGCAGGCGGTCCCAGTGGAAGCGCACCTTCACCCGGCCGTATTCGTCGGTGAAGATTTCTTCGCCGTCGGGGCCCGCGACGATGGCCGTCTGCGGGCCGCTGATGCATGGCTTGGCCGTGGTGCGCTGCGTGCGGAAGGGCACGGCGGCGGGGATGGCCGTGAAGGAGACGGTGTACATCTGTTCGCTGTCGTCGCCGGACTTGCTTCGGCCGCCGATCTCGTCGGTCTGCCCGTGGTAGACCGCGCTGGTGACGACGTAGGCGCGCTCCTGGTCGCCCCGCCCGTGGCCCTTGAG
Source organism: Phycisphaeraceae bacterium (assembly GCA_019636615.1). Classification (GTDB taxonomy): domain Bacteria; phylum Planctomycetota; class Phycisphaerae; order Phycisphaerales; family UBA1924; genus UBA2402. Next base: position 694,511 of record JAHBXF010000001.1, read on the forward strand.
GGTGAACTTGGCCCCCACCACCAGCCCGCGGACATCGCCCACGGCGTGGCAGATCTCGTGGGCGGCGTCGAGTTCTTCGATGCGGACGGAGGCGTAGCGGTCGCCCTCGGACTTGTTCTCGTAGAAGCCCGGGTAGTCGTAGATCTCAAACGTGCGCTGCTCGTGCTTCTGCGCCGAGGTGGCCTTTTCGGCGTCGAGGAGTTTGTCGGGGGCTTTGAAGTCAAAGTCGCGCAGGGCGTAGTTGCCCGGCTGGATGGACTGCTCGATGCGCCATTCCCACACGCGCTCCTTGGGCGTGGCGCCCTGGGCCTCCTGCTGGCTGTACTCCACGTCGGCGTACCCCTCGACCGCCTCGTGGGTGGCGGGGCTGTCGGCGACGACGAGCGTGTGCTTGCCGTTCTCGTGCTTGAAGTAGTAGAAGATGCCCTCTTCCTCCATCAGGCGGCTGATGAAGTTGAAGGCCGTTTCGCGGTACTGCACGACGTACTCGCGCGTGTTGTAGGTGGCGGTGAGCTGGAAATCGACATCCGAGAAGCCGAAGATGTTGAAGATCTTGCGGAGGACATCGGGCACGGTGATGTTCTGGAAGATGCGGCAGTCGGCCGTGCGGGTGAGGAACCAGAGCCACGGCACGACGGTGGCGCGGTAGCGGTTGATGCGCCCTTCTGAGACGGCCCCCTCCTGAACGAAGCGCGAGACGAAGCCGTTGATGTACCGGGTCTGCCCGTTGGTCTGCTGCACGCGGATGGTGACGTTCTTGCCGATGATCTCGTCGAACTTGATCTCGTGGTTGGTGCTGCGCAGTTCCATCTCGCAGGCGAAGGGGCGGCCCAGCTCGTCGCGCATCTGGAACCCCTTGAGCAGGAGTGCATCCTCTCCCAGGGGTGTGGTGACGGCGATGAGGCGGTTGGCTTGAGTGAAGGTGGACTTTGCCATGCGGCGGTTCCTGACGGGTCGGTCTTTGGCGGGCCGATGATACCGACGGTCCCCAAACAGAGATCATCGGCCGGTGTGGCCGGGCGTTGCGTGGGGGTCACAGCCAGGGCCATGGCCCCGAGAAGGGGGCAAACTCATCGGGCGTGCCGAACCACCGGGGGATGGTCGGGAGGGCGGGGGGTTCCGGGGTGTCCGAGATGACGACGCGGTATGGGACCATGCCGCCGCCGAAATATTTCTGGGCCTTGGCGTGCCGCAGCCTGACCTGCGCGAGGGCGTCGCCGCTGCCGGTGATGCTGTGGGTGATGCCGAAGGTTGACCCCTTGGGTGCGGTGATGAGGCCCGCCTCAACAGAAATATCCCAGCGCTCTCGCGAGGTCTGCTTGACGGGGCTGGTGAGGGGTTTGACCATCGCGAGTTTCACGGCGGTCTTCGGTTGCACGCTGGTGGCGGCGAGGATGCACCCGTGGGTGTGCCAGGGGTAGTTGCCCGCGTGAACCTGGATGCCTTCAAAGTTGGGCACCGAGAGCACCTCGAGCATGAAGTGGCCGAAGCGGTCGCGGGTGTGCCGCCCCTCGTAGACGCCCGCGGGGATCGGGTACTGCTTGCGCTTTTTGCCGATGCCCAGGTCGTAGGCGCCGCGCCGCAGTTCGAGCGTGACGCCGGTGAAGGTTTCGAAGACCCCCGGGCAGGACATGGTGAAGGTGCCCAGCGTGGCGTTGATGCCGTCCGCGTTGCGGTTGATGGCGAACGTGACGACATCGACCGCGTTGCCCACGGGCGCAGCACCGTAGCCCCTCGACGAGAGACCGACAGGACCGGGGGATTTGCTGCGTGCGGCTGGCATGCTGGCCCGGGGTGCCCCGAGAGTGGAGGGTTCTTACTCGAAGGAATACACAAACTCGCTGTTGTCGACGCCCACGTGCACCCTGTTGACCGCGCGGCCTTCCATCAGCCGCTGGAGCAGTTCGTGGCCGATGGCCGGGAGCATCTGGCGTGTGATGATCGCGTCGATCGCGCGCGCGCCGCTGTCGATCTCGGTCACCCGGCTGACGATGAGGTCTTCCACCGCCTTGTCGTGCTCGAAGGGGACCTTGTGCCCCTCGCTGACGCGCGCGGCGACGCGGGAGAGTTGCAGGCCGATGATGGTGCGCATCATCTCGTCGGAGATCGGGAAGTAGGGCACGATGTTGAGCCGGCCCAGCAGCGCGTCGGGGAAGACCTTGCGCAGCGGCTCGCGGATGGCGCTGACCAGCCCCTGCGCATCGGGGCGCAGGGCGGGGTCTTTGCAGAGTTTCATCACCAGGTCGGTGCCCACGTTGCTCGTGAGCAGGATGATGGTGTTCTGGAAGTTGATGTCCACGCCCTCGCTGTCTTTCATCATGCCCTTGTCGAAGACCTGGAAGAAGACCTCGTGGATGTCGGCGTGGGCCTTTTCGACCTCGTCGAGCAGCAGCACGCTGTAGGGGCGGCGGCGCACCGCCTCGGTCATCACACCGCCCTTGCCGTAGCCCACATAGCCGGGGGGTGAGCCCATGAGCAGGCTGACCTTGTGGGCCTCCTGGTACTCGCTCATGTTGATGGTGATCAGCCCCTGCGAACCGCCGTAGAGGGCCTCGGCCAGCGAGATGGCCGTCTCGGTTTTGCCCACGCCCGAGGGGCCCACGAGCAGGAAGACGCCCACGGGGCGGCCGGGGTTGTCGAGTTTGGCGCGGCTGAGTTGGATGCGCTGGGCGATGGCCTCGAGCGCGTGCCGCTGGCCGATGACGCGCTTCTCGAGCGTGTCGGCGAGTTTCAGCACGCCCTCGATCTCGTTGCGCACCATGCGCCCCAGAGGGATGCCCGTCCAGTCAGAGACCACGGCGGAGACCGCCGCGGCATCGACGGCGGGGTTGATCATCGGCGTTTCGCCCTGGAAGGCGGCCAGGTCGGCCTGGAGTGTGCGCAGTTCATCGACGATCGCGGCCCGCTCACTCTCTGAGATCGCCGGCGCGGGCTGCCCCTCGGCGGCGGGCGCGGGTGTTGACGCGGGCGTGCCGGGCGCCTTGCCGGCGAGTTTGGTGCGCATGTCGAGGATGCGCGTGACGAGTTCCTTTTCTTTGGCGTAGCGTTCTTCCATCGAGGCGAGGCGCGCGGAATCGGCCTCGATCGCGGCGGCGATGTCTTCGCGGCGCTTGGCGTGGTCGCCGCCGGTGGCGATTTCCCGATCGACGATCTCGAGTTCGGTGCGCAGGCCGTCGAGGCGCTTGCGCAGGTCGTCGATCTGGCCGGGCGTGGCGTGCTGGCCCACGGCGACGCGGGCGCAGGCGGTGTCGATGAGGCTGACGGCCTTGTCGGGGAGTTGGCGGCCCTGGATGTACCGCTTGGAGAGTTTGACGGCGGATTCGAGGGCCTCGTCGAGCACCTGCACCTTGAAGTGGGCCTCCATGACCTTGGCCAGGCCGCGGATCATGAGCAGGCACTTGCGTTCGTCGGGCTCGTCCACGCGGACGACCTGGAACCGCCGCGTCATGGCGGGGTCTTTCTCGAAGTACTGCTTGTATTCGCTCTGGGTGGTGGCGGCGATGGTGCGGAGGGTGCCGCGCGCCAGGGCGGGCTTGAGGAGGTTGGCGGCATCGCCGGTGCCGGCGGCGCCGCCGGCGCCGATGAGGGTGTGGGCTTCGTCGATGAAGAGGATGATGGGTTTGGGAGAGGCCTGGACCTCGTCGATGACCTGGCGCAGGCGGTTCTCGAACTCGCCCTTCATGCTGGCGCCGGCCTGGAGCAGGCCGATGTCGAGTTCGAGCACGCGGACATCCTTGAGTTGCGGGGGCACGTCGCCGGCGACGATGCGCTGGGCGAAGCCCTCGACCACGGCGGTCTTGCCCACGCCCGCCTCGCCGGTGAGGATGGGGTTGTTCTGGCGGCGGCGCATGAGGATGTCGATGCACTGGCGGATTTCGTCGTCGCGGCCGACGATGGGGTCCATCTTGCCGGACTTGGCGTTTTCGGTGAGGTCTTTGCAGTATTTGCGCAGGGCTTCCTGCTTGCCCATCTGCGCGGGGGCCATGGCGCCGCTGGCCTCGCCGGGCGCGCCGGAGATGCCGCGCTGGTCGCTGGCGGCCATGACGGCCTCGGGGCTGCCGTCGGTGACCTTGGCGAAGTTCTCGGCGAGTTCGTCGGCGTCGATCTTGGCGAACTGCTTGCTGACGCCGGTGATGATGTTGCGCAGGGTGTTGTGCGCGAGGAAGGCGAGGATGACGTGCCCGCTGCGGATGGAGTATTCGCCGTACTTGAGCGAGGCGTAGGTCCAGGCGCGTTCCACGCCTTCGACCAGGTGCGCGGCCAGATCTGGCGCGCCGGAGTTGTCGCGCTTGAGCCGGTCGAGCGCGGCCTGCGTGTCGGCCACGAGTTGGCTGGGGTCGAGGGCGAAGGCCTTGATGATGCGGTGAAGGTCGGAATCCTGCGACTGCATCAACTGGTGCAGCCAGTGGACGAGTTCCACGTAGGGGTTCTGCCGCAGTTTGGTGAAGACGACGGCGTTGTCGAGGGCTTTGTAGCCGACGGCGTTGAGTTTACCGAAGAGCGCGGCGCGGGAAATATCTGGCATCTCACTGAACTCCGGGGGAATGCGGCTGGTGTGCTTGAGAGTGGGTGCGGCGGGGAACGGTGCTGCGCGAAAGGTCTTGAGGTTCTCTATCAGAGCGAGGCTAGCCGATGGGCAGGCCCTGCTCGCTGCGGATGACAAGGTCGGCGCGGTCGGCGGAGGCCGGCGCGGTTTGGGTCCAGGAGGTCCAGCCCAGGCGCGAGGCGTGGTGCGTGGGCGGCCCGCCCAGACGCGTGGCGGGCACGTCGGCGGCGGCGAGCACCACCACCGCTTCCCACGCGAACTGATCGCCGAAGGCGGTGCGGATCCAGGCGCGCAGGCGTCGCTCTGAGCGGCCCCCGGGCACGAAGTGCACGAACTGGTCGTAGCGCATGGGCCCGAGGATGATGCGGAAGGTGCTCTGGCAGTTCCAGACGCTCGCGCCCGCCACGGCGGCGCCGTCGGGCCCGCCCAGGGTTGCGGCTGCGATGGCGTCGGCCGACTCGCCGCCGCCCAGCCGGGTGCGGTAGCGGTCGGGCAGGTGCATCCAGCGGCCCGTGAACTCTTCGACGTGCACGGGCACGCCGAAGTAGGTGCGGAGGATGGCCTGGATGTCTTCCGGGCCGTGGTGCTGGCCGGCGAGGCGGCCGGCGAAGAAGAGTTTGGCGGCGTCTGGCACGGCGTCGCGGTAGCGCAGCGCCTCCATGCCCAGGCCGAAGAGTGCCCCGATGTACACCGCGTAGCGGTTGGTATCGAGCGAGAGCAGGTAGTCGCGGTTGGCGGCGTCGGCGGTGCCGGTGAGCAGTTCGCGCGGGGTGCGGTCGAAGGAGGCGGGCATCTGGCTGGCCGACCAGGCCCGGTAGAAGAGGGAGATCATCCGGTGGTTGAAGATATCGACGAAGCGCGAGAAGGTGAAGTCGCGGTGGTGCAGTTCACGCGAGTGCGCGTGCTCGGTGAGGTGCAGGGGCAGAGGGCCGTTGGGGCCGAACATGCCCATGAAGTTCACGAAGAGGCGTGTGGGCGCGTGCGACGAGGGGGGGCGGCACTCGGCCACCGTGCACGGGGCGAAGAGCAGCGACGGGTGCTGGCAGAAGCGGACGGGGTCTTCGGCGGCGCGGCTTGAAGCGCCGAAACCGGGCAGGCCGTGGTGCAGCGCCTCGAGCCGGCGCACGGCGGCGAAGAAGTCGAAAGACCAGGGGGCCTCGCCGATGAGCGACCAGAAGGCCGCGCGCTCTTCGGCGCGTTCGGCGGTATCGAGGTGGTCGGGGTCGCGGGGCCGGTCGAAGGGGTGCGGCGCGGGGCCGGCGTCATCGTTCGATTCATCGCGCCCGTGTGCGAGGAGATCATCGAGCGCGTCGGCGTCGCGGCGTGCCCGTGCGGGCTTCTCGGCTGGACCCTTGTTGGACGTGTTGCCGGGCATGATGAAAGCGGGCGGGAGGGAGCGCGTCAGAGGAGCGGGCGGTGACCGACACGGGCGGACCAGCGCATGATCTCGCCGCGCTCGGTGGTGCGGACGGCTGTTTCGGTGAACGAGTTGATGGAGACGTAGCGGGCGAAGAACTGGTCGAGCACGGCGCCGAGGATGAAGACGCCCAGCCCCTCGAACATGGATTCTTCGAGGGTGACGGTGACCTGGAGCCCGCGGCCGAAGGCGACGGCGCCCGGGGAGGGCAGGCGGCGGGTGATGGGCTCGGCGGATACGGCGCGCACGCCCTCGATCTGCTTGCGGATGGCGGGGTCGCCGATGTCACCGTAGAGTTTGAGCAGGTCGCGCAGGGCCGCGGAGCCCAGCCGCTGCGTGAGCGCGTCGGAGGTGTCCTGGGGGTCGTGGCGGTCGTCGGTGATCGAGAGGTAGTTGAGCGTGAGGTGGCTGATGAGCCGCCAGGAGGTGTCTCCTTCGGCGTGGCTGGGGCGCGGGGGCGTGGGGCCGGTGACCACGCGCACGTGCTCGACGGGCGCGCCGACATCGAGCGTGAAGTCGGTCTTGCTTTTGCCCACGGGCATCTGCAGGGGCAGGTCGCGGTTGGTGCAGAGGGTTTCGACGGCGAGTTGACGGATGTCGGTGGAGTAGGGGGCCGCGCTGGCGTCAACGATGGAGACGTAGACCTCGCTGCCGGTGTAACTGGCGCGCGGGCCCTGGCGGCGCTCGCGGTCTGAGAGCGCGCGCGGCACGCGGTGCGTGGCGAAGTAGGCGCCGGCCTCGCGCATGTCGTCGCCGTCGGCGTCGGTGGCCGAGTAGAAGGGGCGGAAGACGCGCTCTTCGCCGCCGGTGGTGAAGCCGGTGACGCGCCCGACGCGGTAGACCTCGTAATCGAGCGGGCGGGTGCGGTCGGGGATGATCTGGAACTCGTTGGCCGAGTCGGAAACAAAGATGCGGTCGGCACGCTTGGGGAAGACGTTGATGGCGGGCGTGCAGTGCAGGGCGATGTTGTCGTTCTCGACCGCACCTTCGAGTTCGGGGTTTTCCTGCGAGAGGGGGATGATCACGTCGATCATGTCGCCGTCGCAGCGTCGCAGCGCGCCCGAGACATCGGAGATCTTTGCGAAGAGGAACCGCTGGGGGAAGGCGAAGTATTCGTGCAGCAGGCGGTAGCCCTGGAAACTGCGGTCGTCGTAGGGGATCAGGGCTTCCTGGGCCGAGAAACCAACCTGATGGATGGCCATGGGCCGGCCGTCGGGCGACGCGGTGTGCTGCCAGTTGCCCCGCTTGAGGCCCACGGGCACGGGGCGGATGACCACCGCGCGGGCGTGGGCGAAGAGGGCCTCGTAGAGGCGGGCTGGGGTGGCATCGCCGCCGCGCAGGTACAGGATGAGGTCGCGCATGGCGACCTTGTTCCACGTGAGGCCGGCGGTGGTGCGCAGGCGGATGCGCAGGGCCGCGCGAACGGCGCCGGGCGCGGCGAGTTGCGGGTGGCGCTGGGGGGCATCGCGCCCGGCGTTCCAGTCTGTGGCGAGGTCGAGCGCGCCGGCGTCTCGGGTGTAATACCGGGTTTCGACGATTTCGACCGGCCAGAGGGAGAGGTCGTGTGCGGTGCGGTATTCGCAACTGGCGACGTCTTTGCTCGGCGCGCTGCGGAGGGTGGTGCCGCGGGGAATCTGGTACCCGTCGGCCAGGCCGGCCTCGCCGCGGTCGGGCTGGAAGCGCACGACACACATGGAGGGCGTGGGGGCGAGGTAGTGCGGGTAGACGGTTTCGAGCAGGTTCTGGGTGAAGCGCGGGAACTCGGCGTCGAGTTTGAGTTGCACGCGCGCGGCGAGAAAGGCCGAGCCTTCGAGCAGGCGCTCGACGTACGGGTCTACACAGGGGAAGTCTTCGAGGGCGAGGCGGCCGGCGATTTTGGGGAACTCGCGCGCGAACTCTTTGGCCACCGTCTGGAGGTGTCTCAGTTCGCGGTCGTAGTAGCGGATGAGGCGTCGGTCCATGTGGGTGCTTGCCGTGTGCCGCGCCGGGGGGTCAGGCGCGGTCTTTGATTTCGCAGCGGCCGGTTTCCAGGTCGACTTCGGTGCGGACGTAGAGGGCCTCGGGCATGGGCAACGGGCAGAGGTCGCCGGAGATTTCGAACTCGAACCGCTGTGGGGTCTGGTGGTCGAAGGGGTCGTCGGAGGGGGGCAGAACGCGAACGGTGAGGCCGGCGCGCAGGATGCGCGGCTCGAAGTTGAGGATGGCGTCTTGCACCATGCGTTCGATGTCGGAGAGGGAGAGGCCCGAGGCGGAGAGGCCCGTGAGGTCTGGGATGCCGTAGTTGACGACGCTCTTGGCGACAAGGGGGGCGTCGTAGATGGCGTCGCCGCGCGGGTTGCAGGGCGCGTTGAGCAGCCAGCCCAGGTCGCGCAGCACGGCCATGCGGAGTTGACGCATGGACATCACGCGGCGTTCGCGGCTCTCCTGGCGAGACTCGGGGTTGTCGTCGGTGAGGCGGTCGAGCAGCGAGGGTTGCAGACGCTCAGAAACGGTGAGTTCAGCCATGGCCCTGCTCCTGTGCATCGCCCTCGGCGGCGGGCGGCGGGGGCACGATGCTGGTGCGGATGGTGCGGATGGCCAGCAGGGCGAACTCGTCGGCGTCGGTGGTGAAGACGCGGTGGCCGACGGGGACGGTGGTGCCCGGGGCGACTTCGATGAAGTTGGTGGAGCGGGAGAGGCGCAGGATGTCGTCGTTGGTGGCCTGGGTGCCCGGGTACCGCACGGGGATGAAGCCCACCCCCTCGCCGCCGGAGGCCCAGACGAACTGCGCGGGCGCCCAGACGGCGTCGCGCAGGTCGGTGGGGGCTTCGATGCGCACGAGGGAGATGCGGTGGAAGGGCACCCAGTAATATTTGCCGTCAACGATGGCTTCGAGGATGGGGCCCAGGCGTTCGTCGCTGTCGGCGATCCACTCGAAGGGGTGCTCGGCTGATTCATCGTCGGACTTGCCGACGCGGAGGGTGCCCGATGTTGTCGGGGCCTCTTCGAACGCCTTGGCGCGCAGGTCGGCGGCGGCGGCGTGGTTGCCCTGGGCGCTCAGGGCCAGGGCCTGCACCATCCAGCCGATCCAGGGCTCGGGCTCGCCGAGGATGAGGGGCGTGCGCTGCCCCGCGAAGACCTGCTCGCGCAGGCGTTCGCACGAGATGGCGGCCTTGCAGGTCTGGGCCATGAGCAGGCTCATGGGGTCCATCTCGGCGATGACGGCGAGTTGGTTCATCGCGCGGTCCCAGTCGCCGGTGACGCAGAGGATCTGGAAGAGGAAGACGCGGAGTTTGGGGTCGGCGGGTTTCTGGCGGATATGGCCTTCGAGCGCCTTGAGGCACTCGCCGAGTTTGGCTTGCTTGAGAAGGTCTTCGGCGAGCATTGTCGGCTCCGGGAAAGGCGGGCTTGATCGGTTGTACGTGTGGACAGGATAGACGCGGCGGATGGTCGCGGTGCGCCGGGTTTTGAAGAGAAACAGGAAAGAAAAAACCCTCGCGGGCCGGCAGGGCACGCGAGGGGTTTGCGTTGGAGTGACAGGCCCAGGTCGCGGGGTGCGATCAGGTCTTCTGGTTGGTCTTGACGTTCCAGCCGCCGTGGACGGGGCCGCCCTTGGCCTTGCCGTCCTGGCCCTGCTCCTGGTAGTCCATGTCGATCTGGGTGAAGTTGAAGGTGATGGACTCCATCGGGATATCTTCGCCGGCGCGGCTTGAGCCGCCGGTCTGGTAACTGCTGATGATGGCGTCGGAGAACTTGAACTTGAGGAACTCGAGTTGCTCGCCGCCGGCCTTGCGCACGTAGAAGAAGATCTCCTTGATGTGCTTGCCGGTGGCGCAGAACTGCATGATGTTGGGGCTTGACTTGTCGGTCTTCTTCACGAAGGAGAAGTCCTGGAGTTGGGCCTTGCCCGCGCCCGCGCCGCCGCCGGCGCTGGAACTGCCGGACTGGCTCAGGCCCCAAGAGAAGGATTCGATCTCGATCTCTTCCTTGTGTTTCGCGTCGATCGACTCGCCTTTGATCCCGTCGATTTTGAGGAATGCGTCGAATGCCATGGGAACTTGCTCCTTGGTGCCGTTGCGGGGCACGCTTGCGGGCACGTGTCAGACGGCCCCAGCCGCCGAAGGGGCGGGACCCCTTCCCGCCTTGCCGCACGTGCCATGCGACAGCGAGTTATCCGGGATGGAAGGGGCCCGTTGCGTGCGGCCCCGGAAAATGACGACCCGAAGGGTGAAAGCGGGTTACTTGCCGCCCTTGGCCGAGGGGAGTTTGGAGACCAGACGCAGGGAGACGGTGAGGCCCTCGAGTTGGTAGTGCGGCCGGAGGAAGAACTTGGCGGAGTAGTAGCCGGGGTTGCCGGGGATCTCCTCGACCTGAACTTCGGCGGCGGCCAAGGGGCGGCGTGCCTTGACGTCTTCGCTGGAGTTGGCCGGATCGCCGTCGACGTATTGCAGGATCCAGTTGTTGAGCCATGTCTGCATGTCGGCGCGTTCCTTGAACGAGCCGATCTTGTCGCGGACCATGCACTTGAGGAAGTGGGCGAAGCGGCAGGTGGCGAAGAGGTAGGGCAGGCGCGCGCCGAGCTGGGCGTTGGCGGTGGCGTCGGGGTCGGAGTATTCGGCGGGCTTGTGGAGGCTCTGGGCGCCCATGAAGACCGAGTAATCGCTGTTCTTGTAGTGCGAGAGGGGCATGAAGCCGTTCTTGGCCAGTTCGGCCTCGCGCCGGTCGGTGATGGCGATTTCGGAGGGGCACTTCATGTCGGTGCCGCCGTCGTCGGTGGGGAAGGAGTGCACGGGGAGCCCCTCGACCATGCCGCCGGATTCGGTGCCGCGGATGCGGGCGCACCAGCCGTAGGACTTGAAGGAGCGGTTGATGTTGACGCCCATGGCGTAGGCGGCGTTCATCCAGGTGAACTTGTCGTGCTTGGCGCCCTCGGTGTCTTCCTCGAAGGCGAACTCTTCGACGGGGTTGCTCTTGGCGCCGTAGGGGACGCGGGCGAGCACGCGGGGCATGGTGAGGCCGATGTACTTGGCGTCTTCGCTCTCGCGGAGGCTGCGCCAGGCGGCGTGCTCGGCCCCGCCGAAGATCTTGGTGAGGTCGCGGGGGTTGGAGAGTTCCTGCCAACTTTCCATGTTCATGGTGCTGGGTGAGGCGGCGGAGATGAAGGGGCAGTGGGCCGCGGCGGAGATCTGGGCGATGCCCGAGAGCATCTCGATATCCGGGGGCGTGTGGTCGTAGTAATAGTCGCCGATGAGGGCGCCGTAGGGCTGGCCGCCGGGCATGCCGTATTCCTCTTCGTAGAGTTTCTTGAAGAGGGGGCTCTGGTCCCAGGCGGCGCCCTTGAACTTGGCGACGGTCTTGGCGAGGTCTTTCTTGGAGATGTTGAGAACGCGGATTTTGAGCGTCTCGTCGGTCTCGGTGTTGTTCACCAGGTGGGCCAGGCCGCGCCACGAGGATTCGAGCTGCTGGAAGTCGGGGTGGTGGATGATCGCGTTGACCTGAGCGGTGAGTTTCTGGTCGATGGCGGCGATGATGGACTCGATGGACTTGATGGCGTCGTCGGAGATGGTGGCGACGCCCTCGAGCGCGTGCTCGGCGAGGGTTTTGACGGCCCGCTCGATGGCTTCCTGAGCGCTGCTGGTCTTGGGCTTGAACTCTTTTCTGAGCAGCTCGTCGAGGGCGTTGCCTTCGAGAGTCACGCTGGCGAGGTTGGCGCCCTGTGCTTGGGACTCGGACATTGTGTCGTTCTCCGTGGGCGGCGCGGGTGCGCCGCGGGCGGGGTGAAAGGGGCTGAGGGGGTTATTCCTGGGGCTTGGGCGCGGCGGCGAGGCTCTTGAGCAGTTCGGGGTCGGAGAGCACCTTGGTCATGAGTTGCTCGGCGCCGCCCTTGCCGTCCATGTAGGTGAGGAGGTTGGAGAGTTGGGTGCGTGCCTCGAGGAGTTTGGCCAGGGGCTCGACCTTCTTGGCCACGGCGGCGGGCGAGAAGTCCGCCATGCTCTCGAAGGTGATGTCGACGCTGAGGTTGCCCTCGCCGGTGAGGGTGTTGGGAACGTTGAAGGCCACGCGGGGCTTCATGCTCTTGAGGCGGTCGTCGAAGTTGTCGATGTCGATCTCGAGGAACTTGCGGTCGCCCACGGCGGGGAGGGGGTCGGCGGGCTTGCCCGAGAGGTCGGACATGACGCCCATGACGAAGGGCAGGTTGACCTTCTTCTCGGCGCCGTAGAGTTCGAGGTCATACTCGATCTGAACACGGGGTGCGCGGTTGCGGGCGATGAACTTCTGGCTGCTCTGCTTTGCCATTTTCGACTCCCTTGGTGCGGCCTGCGGCGCTGTGGCGTGCGGGGGTGCACCTGATGAAACTTATGACCCCGAATCCGACGTGGGTTGACTGATGCGTTCGAGAACAGAAATGGCGTCGGGCGTGAGAACGCGCGAGATCTCGAGAAAGCCCTTGCCGACGACCTGTTTGGCGGAAAGAAGAATGAGCGGGACCGGGCTTGAAGGCTCGTAGCGCTCATAGTACCGGATGACTTTGTCGATGGCGTTGACGGCGTCGGCGGCGGAGGAGACATCGCCGGAGAGGGCCGCGCCGGCGCGACCACCGCCGCCGCCCCCGCCACTACCCGAGCCCTCGGCGGCTTCTTCGGACGCGGCGGCCGCCTCACCGGAGGTGAGCCGGCGGCGGACCTGGAGGGCCGCGTCTTTGAGCATGGTCTGGAGGGGCTTGAGGTCTGGGCCGATGCCCGCGCCGCACTTGGCACTGAAGATGGCGTCGATGGCCTTGAGGGCCTCGATGCCTTCTTCGGCGGCGGCGGCGATCTGTTCAAGGATCTCCTGGTCGGTCTCGGCGAAGGCCGCGTCGATGACGGAGAGCGTGGGCGCGGGCCGCTGGTCATCGGGCGGGACCTGCAGCGTTCCTGCGGCGATGGCGATATCACGCAGGGAATACTTGCCGAGTTGGCGGCTGTCGCAGAGGGGGGCTTCGTAGACGGTGTCGAGGAAGCGGAGTTTGTCACCGAAGGTCGCCATGGGTGTGGCGAGTGGGGCGAGAGCGTTGACGCGCTCGGTAGGGTCGTTGTTGTCCTCAACATCGAGTTGAGGGAAGACCTCGTCCCAGTACTGTTCGAGCAGGCCCTGGATGAGTTTCAGGCCGTCGCGAAGGCCGGGGTGGCCGTCCATCTTCGCGGCGGCGAGGGTGATGAGGATGGCTGTGCGGAGGTGCTTGCCCTTGGCGAAGACCTCGACGCAGACATCGCGGACTTCGCGCCAGTTGGGCTCTTCGGCGGGGGAGAACTGGGTTTCTTCCTTGCCTTCCGCGAGGCGCTCGAGTTCGAGGAACCTGCGGTCCCAGCGCAGGTTCTCCCCGCACGCCGCTTCGGGCGAGAGGGGTTTGAGCAGGCTTTCGACGTTCACTGCTGCCACGTTGAGCACCACCGTAGGAAGGAAGAGAGGGAACGGGGAGCCGGGCGCGCCCGGAGGGAAGAGATTACTTCATGACCGCCGCGACCGAAACGCCGGTGACCGCCTCGGCCAGATCGATATCCGTGAGCGTATCGCCGCCGATGAGGTTGATCACCGACTGGCGGACCTGCTGGATTTCGCTGGGCGTGAGGGCCAGGTCGTCGATGCGGTCGAGGAGGGTGCGTGCCTTGTTGAGGGCCTCCAGGGCGGTGGTTTCGACTTCGGTGGCTTCGCCGCCGCGCGATTCGAGGTAGGTCCGGAAACCAGCGCCGGTGGGCTGGTCGGTGGTGGCGATGTAGTTGTCGTAGGCGTCGAAGATGGCGTCTTTGAGGGTGTTCAGGCGGCTCTCGGGAGACTCGCCGGCGAGGAGTTGGTTGAAGGCTTCCTGGCCGTTGGTGTAGGAGAGGTCGCACAGGGCACGCACGGCGGCGATGGTGCTGGCGTTGGGGAGGCGGTTGATGGTGACGCGGCGGTCGGAGGGCTGCGGGTTGGCGCTCTGGGGGACGTCCTGATAGACAGCGCGGCCGATGAGGTAGTTGGCGAGTTCGTTGGAGGTCGGGAACTTGAGGAAGATGCCCGCGCTCTCGAGGAGTTTGCCGAAGGCGCTGCTGAGCACCGCGGCGCGGGTGACTTCGCGCTCGCGCCGGTCGCGCGGGATGGCGCCGGCGAGCGAAGTGGCGACGTTGGTGTCTGACCTGCTCGTCTTGAGGTCAAGGGGGAGGAGGAAGTTGGCGTTGCCGGCGACGCGGGCGGCGTTGAAGAGGTCGAGGCTGACACCGCCGTCGAACTGGGAGAAGATCTGGCTGCCCAAGCCGATGCCGCGCTGGCCGGAGTCGTTGGCGAAGAGCACAGCGCCGCCGCCCTCGCGGGTGATGTTGGCGGGCTGAGGATCGTTGACGGGGCTGGTGAAGCGGATGAAGTCGATGCTGCCCTTGGCGACGATGTCCATGCCGACATCGCGGTCGAGGCGCGGGTTGAGTTCACCGCCGACGAACTCATCGTCGAAGAGGTCGCCGGCCTGGCGGGTGCGGAGGATGATCTCGTCTGAGGCGACGGTGAGGTTGGCGAGCGCGACGAGGTCGCCCAGGCGGGCCACGCCGCCGTTGACGGCGATGCGCAGGTTGCCGAAGGTGGTGAGTTTCTGGAGGCGTGCCATGGTGAAGCCGCCTGAGCCGACGTTGACGACGAAGGTGGGCGCGTTGAGGAGGTTGGTGATGTTGGGGGAAGAGGGGATGGCGCCGTTGACGTTGAAGTTGGCGAAGACGGCGGTGGCGGCGCGGGGCACCTGAGCGCCTTGCGCGGGTTCGGCGCCGATGGTGAAGCCGCCCAGACGCTGGCCCGGGCGGGCGCCGACGCTGCCGCCGAAGCGGAACGGGGTGCTGTTGACGGTGTTGCCGATCGGGGAGATGTCGGTGCTCTGCGGGTTGGCCGAGATGGTGACGGGCGCGGCGGAGCGGACGGCGAGCACGCGGTTGTTGAGTTCGCTGTCGGCGTCGATGGTGCCGCGGAAGAAGAGAGAGCCCGAGCCGCCGTCGATGATGGAGTCGCCGACGAGGACGAGGGAGCCGCCGAAGACCATGCCGTTGGAGGTGGTGATGTTGGAGCCGACGTTGATGAGGCGCCCGGCGATTTCTTCGGCGGGGGCGAGGGCGTTGACGCGGAGCGAGCGGAGGGCCGAATCGCCGCCGACGGCGCCGAGGAAGGAGACGGTGCTGTTGGTCGGTGTGAAGATGATGAGCGAGCGGCGCTGGCCCGGGTCGCTGTTGAGCGTGGAGCCGAAGGTGACGCCGGTGGCGTTGATGGTGGTGTCTTGCGTGATGACGACGGCGTCGCCGAGGGTGACCGGGCCGCTGACGGAGATGCTGCCGCCGCGGAACTCGGCGGTGCCGCCGGGGTTGAGTTCGAGAGAGCCCAGCGGACGGCCCGCACCCAGAGCGCCCTGGAAGATGGTGAGGCCGGTGTTGTTGACGGTGAAGAGGTGCGGGGTGTCGCCGCTGCTGTTGATGGTGCCGCCGAAGGTAACGGGGCCGTTGTTGGCGAAGACGCGTGTGTTGCCCAGGAGGGTGAGGTTGTTCTCAAAGAGGACGGAGGCGCCGTCGGGCGTGGCGTTGACATCGCCGCCGAGGGATGTTTCGCCGCCGAAGCGGATGTTGTTGCCAGAGACGTTGGCGAGCACGTTGGCCGCGCCGTTGATGTTGATGTCGCCGCCGATGAGGTTGCCGCGGATGGTTGTGGGGCCGTTGTAGATCTGGTTGCCGGCCGACTCGACGCCGGCGTCTGCCTGGGACTGGGAGATGTCGGTATCGCCGATGGCGATGGAGGTGGCCGAGAGGGTGACGTTGTTGAGGTTGGAGGTTCGGCCCGCGGCGCGGAGAAGGACGATGCCCGCGGCGCCGCCCTCGATGGTGAGGTTGCGGAGGGTGCCGTCGGAATCGACGGTGCCGTCGAAGCGGACACCGTTGCCGGAGATCTGAGAATCGGCGATGAGGACGGTGTTCTTGCGGTAGCGCTGCGACCCGGTGGTGATCATGTCGCCGCCGATCTCGATGGAGCCGTCGGCGTTGGTGTCGATGCTGGCCAGTGCGCCGTCGCCGTTGTCGTCCGGGGTGCCGGCGCCGGCGGCGAAGCGGGTGAGGCTCTCGCCGCTGGTGTTGACGGTGAGGGCGCTGGGGGAGGTGTCGGAACGGAGTGTGGCGCCGAAGATGATGTCGCCATCGACAAGGGTGGCCAGGGTTGTGGTGGCGGCGAGCAGGCGGACATCATCGAGGTAGGTCTGCGTGCCGTTGGTGCGGACGATGGAGGGGAGGAAGGTGGTGCCGTTGGCGTTGGTGGTGATGGAGGCCAGGGGCGACGTTTCGCCGACGTTGCCGCGGAAGAAGGTGTTGCCGATGCTTCCGCCCGAGTTGACGGTGAGGGCGCGGGGGGTGCCGTCTGAGTTGAGCGTGCCGGCGAACTCGACGCCCTGGCTGGTGCTGGTGGTGATGACGTTGCCCGCGAGCACGACCGGGCCGCCGAAGGACTGCTGGCCGATGGTGCGGATGGTGGGAGAGGCGATGGTGATATCGCCGCCGGAGACGACGAGCAACCCGAGTTCGTTGTTGTCGCCGTCGTTGCCGCCCACAGCGCCGCTGAAGGTGGTGTCGGCCGAGGCGACGGTGAGGCCCACGCCCGAGGAGGCCTGCGCGAGGATGGTGCTGCTGAAGATCACGCTGTCGGCGGTGATCGTGGTGTCGCGTGCGATGGTGAGGGGGCCGGTGAAGGTGGCCTCCTGGGCTGTCACGCTCACGGGGCCGCCCGAGCCGTTGCCCAGCAGGGCCGAGGCCTGGAAGCGGAGGATGCCCGACGAGGCGACATTGCCGTTGATGGTGGAGTTGCCCACGAAGGTGAGATCAACGCCCGAGACGCTGCCGCCGAGGTTGGATGTGCCGCCGAAGGTGGCGTTGCCGCTCGCGGCGACATTGCCGGCGATGGTGGAGTTGCCCACAAAGCCGAGATTCACGCCCGAGACACCCCCACCGATGTTGGATGTGCCGCCGAAGTTGGCATCGCCGCTGGCGGTGACATCGCCCGTGATCGTGGAGTTGCCGTCAAAGGTAAGGCCAACGCCCGAGACGCTGCCGCCGATGCTGGATGTGCCGCCGAAGGTGGCATCGCCGCTGGCGGTGACATCGCCCGTGATGGTGGAATCGCCGTCGAAGGCGAGGTCAACGCCCGTCACGCTGCCGGCGATGTCGGAGGTTGAAGTGAAGGTGACGTTGCCGCCGGCGTTGATATCACCAGCGATGGTGGCGGCGCCGTTGAAGGACTGGTCGCCCTCGGTGGTGACCGAGCCGGTGTCGATGGTGGCGCCGGTGGCCTCGAACGAGGCGAGGCCGTTGGTCGCGCCGAGGTCGCCGCCGACCGTGACCGCGCCCAGGCCCGCGGCCAGGATGAGGCTCTGGGGGTCTTCGCCCGAGGCGGTGTCGGCGTTGCCGGTGATGGAGATTTTGTCGCCCGCGGCCCCGGCGGTTTGGATGGTGACGGGGCCGGAGATGAAGAGGTCGCCGTCGATGGCGATCACGCCGCCGACCTGGCTGAGGAGGTTGCCCTGGATGAAGAGGTCGCCGGTGTAGGTTTGAGCGCCCGCGGTGGTGACAGAAACAGCCTCGGTGCGTGAGCCCGAGGAGACGAAGGCGCCCAGGCGCTCGTCGGCACCGACAGCGCCCTCGAGCACGATCACGCCGTCGGTGCCTGCGGTGAGGGAGAGGGTGCGGTTGTTGCCTGCGTCGTCGGCATCGACCGTGCCGGTGATGGCGATGCCGCCGCCGGCGGGCACGGTGTTGCCGCCGGTGGTATCAAAGATGACGTTGCTGGCGATGGTCACCGCGGCGCTGTTGACCACGATGCCGCCGCCGGCCGTGGTGATGTTGCCGGCGATCGAGGTGGTGGGCGCGGCGAGCGTGAAGGCGCCGTTGCCCGTGCCCGTGAGGTTGCCGCCGATGGCGATGGAGCCGCCCACGCCGTTCATGCGGAGGATGACGGGATCGGAGAAGGAAAGATCGGAGATGACGGAGAGAAGGCCGGTGCCGTCAACGCGGCCGAAGAAGATGCCCGAGAATCCGTCGTTGATGCGGGCGAGTTCGTCCGTGCTCAGGTCGAGGCCGGCGGTGGCGTTGCTGTCTGGCCCGCCGAGGTTGACGTTGGCCGATGCGAGCGAGGTGAGGAACGACAGCGTGGAGGAGCCGGCGATGGAGCCGCCGGATTCGATCTCGACATCGGTGGCGGTGAGCGAGAGGGTGTTGGCGCCGGCGGTGAAGGTGTCTTTGATGAAGATGATGCCCGAGCCGGCGTTGAGGTCGGTGTTCTGCGAGAGGGTGACCGCGTCGTTGAAGCAGATGTCGCCGTCGGTGACGATGTTGCCCGCGAGGGTGAGCGGGCCGAAGATGTCGATGGAGCGCGGGGCGATGTTGGCGGCGATGTTCACGCCGACATGGCCGCGGAGGGTGAGAACGGTGTCGTCGATCTTGCTCGCGTCGGTGACAAAGACGGTGCCGTCGTCTGACTGAAGGGTGTAGACCAGGCCGTCGATGTCGGTGAACTGGGCGCGGGCGGGGGTGCGTGCGTCGGTGATGTCGGCGTCGTTGCGGATGGTGAAGACTGAGGGCGAGGGGGAGCCCGCGGTGGCGCCCACGAACGAGGGCGCGTTGGTGAGGGCGTCGACGAAGGCATCGGTGCCCGCGCCGCCGGTGCCGTCGCCGGCGCGCAGGGTGATGGTGTCGGCGGTGAGGGTGGGCGAGGCAGCGCCGAAGGTAAGGTTGCCGGCGCCGCTGCGGCCGGCGTGGATGCCGATGGTGTTCGACGCGGGGACGGTGAGGTCGGCGTTGACGGTGATGGCGCCGTCGGCTTCGAGCGAGATGTCGTTGCCGGCGATGAGCGCGCCGTTGATGATGAGAGAGCCGACATCGAAGGTGATGCCGCCGGTGCTGGTGATGCCGCCGGGCGAACCGCCCGAGCCGCCGACAAGTGCCGCGCCCGTGCTGTTCACCGTGACGCTGGAAGCCTGAAGACCCGGCGCGGCGGACTGGGCGAGGAGGAAGCCGCCCGAGGAGTTGACCGCGAAAGCGCCCAGCGGTGTGACGGCGCCCACGCGGTCGCGCAGGTTGACGTTGCCGGTGCCGGCGGAGATGGAGAGGCCGAAGGCCCCGTCGATGGTGGAATCGAAATCAACGATGCCGCCGCCGGGGCCGGTGTTAAGGGCGACATCGGCCGTGAGGGTGACGGGGGTGGTGAAGAAGATGCTGTCGTCGGTGGTGGTGATATCGGCGCCCAGGGCGACAGCGCCGGTGGCGTTGTCGTTCTGCAGGAACTCGCCGTCGAGCGAGAGGGTGTTGTTGCTGATGGTGAGCAGGCCGGTGTTGTTGATGAAGAGCCCGCCGCTGTCGGTGGTGCTGACGCCGTTGGAGAGGGTGAAGATGCCGCCGGTGAGCGAGATGCCGCCGCCCGCGGCGTGGATCGCGGGAAGATCGGCCTCTGAAGCCGAGCCGATGACGAAGCCGTTGAGACGGCCGGCGCCCGCGCCGACTTCGCCCTGCAGGGTGACGATGTTGTTGCCCGCGACGAGGGTGAGGGACTGCGTGGCCTCGGTCTGCGCGGCGACGGTGCCCGTGATGGTGATGCTGGCGCCCGCGGGCACGGCCCCGGCGTTGGTGGTGTCGAGCGTGGCGAGGTTGCCGGCGAGCGCGTTGCCCAGGACAACCGAGTCATCGATGAGGATCGGGGCGCCGTTGGTGATGATGTCGGCGTTGAGCGTGGTGGTGGTGCCGGTGCCCAACAGGGAGATGGCGGAGAAGAGGTTCTCGCCGATGATGTTGCCGCTCACCGTGATGGAGCCGCCCTCGGTGCTGCGGATGGTCGTCGCGCTGCGGAAGGTGGAGCCGAGGATGGTGACGGCGTGCTCGCCGTCGGCGCGGCCGATCGTGACGCCGCCCAGCGAAGAGGCCAGCGCGGCGAGGTCGGAGGCGGTGAGATCGAGCACGCCCGGGCCGGTGTCCGCCGCGTCGCCCAGGCGGATGGCCTGCGTGACGGTGGCGGGCTGGAGCACGAGGGAAGAACCCGCCGTGCCGGTGACCGAGTTGGCCACCGTGGAGAAGGTGATTTCGTCCGCGGTGAGGGTGTAGGAGAGGCCGTTGATGTTGAAGGAGGAGGTTGGCGAGAAGGTGATGGCGCCGGTGCCGGCCGAGAGCGAATCGCCGCCGGTGGCGGTGACCGCGCCGTCGAGGCTGATGTCGGCATCGACGGTGGAGATCGAGCCGCCGAGGGTGATGGTGTCGGCGGTGATCGAGACGCCGCCCGCGCCGGCGGTGATCTGCGCGACCGAGGCGCTGAGGGCGGTGGTGATGTCGAAGGCGTTGAGGCGGGTGCCGGAACCGATGTTGCCGGTGATGGAGACATTGCCGGCCGTGCCGGCGTTGATCGACACCGACTGGCCGTCGATGCTGTCGCCGTCGAGCGTGCCGGTGATGGTGACGTTCGCGCCCGTTGCGGCGCCGCCGCCGTCGGTGGTGTCGAACGCGCCGCCGGAGGTCACACGCGTGTCGCCGGTGATCTGGATGGCGCCCGCGGCGGTGGTGACGTTGCCGCCAAGCGTGAAGATTTCACCGGAGGGCACCGCGGCGGTGAAGCCCGCGGGGGCGACGATGGCGCCGACGGTGATGCCGTCGGTGAAACTCTGGAGCGAGAGCGCTTTGCTGGCCGCGAGGGTGATGTCCGAGGCGAGAATGCCGCTGCCCTGCACGGTGAGGGAGTAGGTGCGTGCGGAAAGATCAACGGCGTCGATCTGCACCGCGCCGGTGTCGGCGTTGCCCAGCGTGACCGTGCCCGTTGAGTTGAGAAGAGCCAGTTCGGAGGCGTCGATGTTGAGCGCGCCGGCGGCCCCGGCCAGGCCCATGCTGGTGCCCGCCGTGAAGGTGCCGATGTTGATGCCCAGGTTGCCGGTGATGACGTCGTTGATGGCGACGGCGTTGGTGGTGAGCGTGACGGCGGAGGAGCCGGCGTTGACGGCCTGGTTGATGGTGATGCCGTCGGGCGCGGTGAGGGTGATGAGGTTGTTGTTCGACACCAGGCCCGTGCCGCCGACGGTGAGCGTGTCGAGATCGGTGTAGACGATGTTGCCCGTGTAGTTGCCCGTGATGGTGTTGACGTTGTTGGAGGTGTTGAAGAGCAGCGCGTTGTTGGCGCCCTGCAGGTTGAGCGTGCCGGCGATGATGCCGCCGGTCTGCGAGATGCCGTTGAAGTTGGAGTGCAGCGTGAGCGTGCGTGAGCCGTTGATGGTGATGCCGCCGACGGCGATGCTGTTGCCGCGGAGCGTGAGGTCGTAGTTGGTCGCGCCCAGCGAGAGCGCCGTGGTCGAGACCGCGCCGGCGTTGGAAGAGCCGATGGAGAGCAGGCCGGTGGTGGCGAGGTTGGCCAGTTCGGTGTTGTTCAGGTTGAGGTTGCCCGAGGAGGCGTTGCCCAGCCCGATGGTGCGGCCGACGGAGATGTTGGTGACGGCAAGATCGGAAGCGCCGGCATCGACCAGCGCGTTGACGGCGATGGTGTCGGTGGTGAGGGTGATGGGCCCGCCCGACACGGCCTGGCTGATGGTGATGCTGGGGGAACGCAGCGACACGGCGCCGGTGGAGGTGATGCCGTTGGTCGTGGCCTGGCCATCGCCCGAAACCGAGCCGACGGTGAGCGTCGCGGCGTGGAAGGTGAGCGCGCCGGTGTTGGCCGCCACGGTGGTCACCGCGTTGGCGTTGTCGTTGAGCGTGAAGGCGCTGGTGCCCAGCAGGCGCAGCGAGCCCGCGGTGATCGCGCCCGCTTGCGTGACCGTGCCTCCCGAGGAAGAGAGCGTGAGCACGCGGCCGCTGGGAGCGGTGAGGCCCGAGAGGTCCATGCTCTGCCCGATGACGTGCAGGTGGTACGAAGCCGAGGAGAGGTTGAGCGAATCAACTGTGACAAGCCCGGTGTCGCCGGCGTTGCCGATGGCGAGAAGGCCCGTGGAGTTGAAGTTGAGCAGTTCGGCCTGCGAGAGGGTCAGCGTGCCCGCCCCCGTGCCAAGACCGATGGATGTCGTGGAAGTGAGGGGGCGCAGGATCCCGCCGCTCGTGGTTGACACGGCGGCGTTGATGCTCATGTCGTCTGCGATCAGCGTGACATTGCCCGCGCCGGCGTTGATGATGTTGCTGACGGTGATGGCGTTTGAGGTGAGCGAGACACTCCCGCCGCCGCTGCTGAGGCCGACGGTGGTGACGGTGCCCACGGTGAGACCGCCCGCGCTGTCCACGATGGTCACGGCGCCGCCGCTCGTGTCGCCGGCAACGGTGCCGATGGTGTTTGACGTGTTGGAGAGGTCGAACACGCCCGTGCCGAGCAGACGCAGGTTGTCGGCGGCGATGGCGCCGCTCTGGCTCACGCCGGCCGAGAGGGCGTTGAGCGTGAGGGTGCGGCCGGTGTTGAGGGCGATTCCGCCGGTGGAGATCGAGTCGCCGATGAGCGCGAGGTCGTAGTTGGGCGTGCCCAGCGCAAGGGCGTCCGTCGCGATCGCGCCTGTCTCGAAACCTGTGTCGCCGCGGCCGATGGTGACGGTGCCGGTGCTGGAGAGATTGGAGAGTGAAGTGCCGCTGACCGTGATATCGCCCGCGGCCCCGCCCAGGCCGAAGGTGCGGCCCGCGGTGCGGTTGCGGATGGTGATGCCGCCGTTGGCTGTCGCTGTGTCAAAGATGCTGATGAAGGAATCGCTCGTGATGGTCAAAGTGCCATCGCCGACATTGAACGGCGACGCGAGAGATATGGAGTCAGAAACGATCGATGCCGTTGTGTCGCCCGTGTCGAGGGTTGCCGGGCCGAAGTCGCCCCAGAAGAAGCTGCCCGTTTCGGCCTGGAAACCACCGAGCGCCGTCACGGATCCTCTCATGTCCATCAATGATGTTGTCGTGAGAGAGACTAGACCCGATGCGTCGATGGTGCTGAATGATGATGATATGTAACCCGATCCTGTGATCGAGATGTCTCCGGCGGTCGCCCGGATGGTGCCGGCGATGCTGATGGAGCCTGTGCCGGTGACTGTGACTCCCGCCGCGGCGCTGAGTGTCACCCCGGGATTGACCATCAGCGGGCCGTTGCCCGTGAACCCGCCTGGCGCGGTGACATCGCCAGAGATGGTTGTTGTGCCCACCGCGCTGGTCGTGAGCGCGCGGGAAGCACCGAGCGTGAGCGTGGAGAGGTCCATCGCTCCGCCCGAGATGAGCGAGAGGTTGAAGAGTTCGCCGCTGAGGTCGGCGGTATCGGCCGTCAGATCGCCGGAGTTGTTGCGGCCGATGGTGACGGTGCCCGAAGAGGCCAGGTTGGTGAGTTCGGTCTCGGTGAGTTGGAAGGTGCCCGCGCCCGCCCCCAGGCCGATGCTGGTGCCGGCCGTAGAGGTGCGCAGGGTGATGCCGCCGTTGGCGGTGAACGTGTCGCTGATGTTGATGGTGTCGGTCGTGATCTGCGCCGAGCCCGCGCCGAGGTTGACCGCGGCGGTGTTGCTGAAGTCATCGTGCGTGACATCGAAGACCTGGCCGGAACCCGAGGTCGTGAGCGTGCCGCTGACGAGGAAAGTGCCCGTAGAGCCGTTGCCCGTGACGGTGGCCGCCTGGGTGACGCCGCCGAGGGTGACGTTGCCCGACGAGTTGAGCGTGAGGCCGCCCGTGGTCGTCACGTCGGCGAGATCGATGGTGGTGCCATCGACGGTGATGCCGCCGCTGCCCGCGGCGAGATCGCCGGCGGCGGCGACCGCGCCGGTGTGGTTGATGTCAATGGCGGAGGTCGTGAGCGTGGTGATGTCGCCGGCCGCGGTGCTGTCGAACGTGGTGCCGCTGGAAGTGAACCCGGCGTCTGCATCGACGGCGGCCTCGACCGAAACCCCGGTCGTGGCGGCGAGAATGACCGATGCGCTGGGCACCGAGATGGCCTCGGAGACAGTGATCGCGCCCGCGCCCGCGACGCTGACATCACCGCCGCCGGCGGTGGCGATGCCGGTGAGGCCGCCTAGGGTCGCGCCGCCGATGATGAGGTCGCCGGTGACCTGCGAAAGGAAGACACCGCCGCTGCCCGCCGAGGCGGCGGCGTTGGCCGTTTCGGTGCGGATGGGCGAACCCGAGGCACCCACGGCGCCCGAGGCGTTGCCCGAAGCGTCGAAGGCGACCGAAGCGGCCGTGACCAGGGAGGAGGCCTCGGCGCGCAGGATGCTGCTGCCCGCGGTGGTGCCGATGTTGCGCACCAGCGCGTGACCGGTCGTCGCAAGGTTGCCCAGCGTGATGTTGCCCGAGGTGCTCTCGGTGAGCCCCGCGCCGGTGTCGATGCGCAGCACGATGTCGGCCGCGCCGGCGTCAAGGGTGACGCCGCTGCCGAAGGTGATGGAGGCCGAGCCGGCCAGGCGTTCGACATCGATCACGCCGTTGGCGAGCAGTTCGTTGGCGATGAGGGTGATCGCGCCGTCGTTGGTGGTGATGCCCGCGTTGAGGATGATCGAGTTGCCCGCCTGCATGGTGATGCCCGCGGCGGCGGTGGTCAGCGTGATCGCGTCGTTGACGGTGATGTTGTTGCTGGCCTGCAGGGTGACGCTGGCGCCCACGGCGTCGAGCGTGGCGGGGGAGATCGAAATGCTGTCGCTGGGGTTGGCGGCGAAGGTGCTCACGTCGCCGATCACCCCCGCGCCGGCGGCTTCGACGATGATGTTGGCCGGGTCGAGCAGCAGGTGCCCGCCCCGCCCCTTGGCGGCGGCAAGATCGACCCGGCCGCGGTAGACCAGGTCTTCCTTGCCCGAGACTTCGATGAAGCCGCCGTGGCCGGCCTGCTCGCCGCCCTTGGCGCTGATGCGGCCGGCGTAGTCGGTGTGGACGTCTGACCACAGAATGACGGTGCCGCCGTCGCCCTTGCCCGTGGCGTCGGCCTTGATGGTGGTGGCGCTGTCAACCTTGGTGGTTTCGGCGGTGCGCTCGGGGCCCTTGCCCTGGAAGTCGCCGCCGACGATGACGCGCCCGCCTCCCGCGGTACCGCTCGCGTCGATAGCCGCCCCTTCAAGCGAGACGCGCTGACCGAGGATGGCGACCTCGCCGCCCGTGCCCTTCTTCGAGCCCTGATCGGCGGTGTTGACAGTTCCGGTGACTTTGACATCGCCCGCGCCCTGGCCCTCGACCCGCACGGTGCGCGCCTTCACGCTGCCGCCGATGTTGAGCGCCATGGAGTAGACATCGCCGGCGGCCATGGTCACGCGTCCGCCGGGGGCGTTGACCTCGCCGGTGTTGGTGACGGCGGCCCCCTTGGCGTCATCGGCCTGACCGGCGACGCGCACGAAGATGTTGCCCGAGCGTTCGCCGACGAGGATGTCTTCGCCGGCGGCCATGACGACCGAGCCGCGCGGGGCGGTGATGGTGCCCCCGTTGGTCACGCGCCGGCCGAGCAGGCCGACGAAGTCGGCGGTGATGGCGCCCTGGCTGATCACCTCGCCAGAGAGGTCGGTGAAGCGGTGGGTGCCGCGCAGGAAGTCTTTGTCGCTGATCCTGCCCGCGGCGGCGTAGAGGCCGGCGACATCAACGCGGGATGTCGCGCCGAACACCACGCCGGCGGGGTTGACGATGTAGACGCGGCCGTTGGCGGTGAGGGAGCCGTCGATGCGTGTGGGGGCGTTGCCCGTGATGCGGTTGAGCACGCGGGCGCGGGCGTCGGGCTGGATGAACCGCACAGACTCGCTGGAGCCGATGTCGAAACTGCGGTAGTTGATGATGCTGTTGCGCGAGGCGCGGATGATGGTGTCCGGGCCGTTGCGGGTGATGCTGACGTCGCCGCGCACCACCTGCGCGCCGTCCGGGCCGGCCCAGGCGCTGGAGGCCAGGAGGGCGACGAGCACGCTGCTCAGGGCGCTGCTCCAGCCGCCCACGCGGCCGACGCCGGCGAGAAGGCCGTCGCTGCACCGATCGGCCATGGCGAGCAGGGCACCAACGGAACGTGGGGAGTGGCCAACGCCGGTTCGCATCATGTTGACGTGGTTGCGCATCGTTCACCTCGGTCTACGCGGATGGCCGGCCTGGCCGCCGCGGTGTGTGTGTCCTGGATCTTGGATCATCGGAGTGCCGTGCCGGCGCACGGGCGTTGAGGGTCTTTCCCGCGTCTGAATCAGTACGAGAGCGTCATGAGGAAGTGCAGGCGGTTGTCGCCGGCCTCCACGTCGGGCTTGCCGTTGTCGGGGTCGAGTTCGCCCACGTCTTTAAGGGCAAAGCCCCAGTCGAGGCGCATGCTGAAGTTTCGCTTGATGAGCAGTTCGATGCCGATGCCTGTTGACAGCAGGGTGTCGGGGCTTTCGCCGGCGACCTTGTCGTTCTGGTTGACAGAGGCCCAGTCGAAGAAGGCCTTGAAGATGAGGTCCCAGTCGGCTCGCCCGAAGGGCTGCTGGGGCGCCCAGCGGAAGTCAGGCCCGAAGAGGCTGGGCATGCTGCGCTTGCCCACGCGGCCGGGGTCGCTGGCGGTGAGCGCGTTGGCCAGGTGGAAGCGGTACTCGAAGGTGCCCGAGTAGACGTTGTCGCCCGCGGCCGAAGACTCTGGGTAGCCGCGCACGGTGAACAAGCCGCCCGCGACATCTTCTTCGTTGGGGATGAGGCGGTTGTCGAGCCCCCACTGGCCCCGCACGTTCACGGCCAGTTCGTGGGCGAGGGTGGAAAGGCCCTTGCCGCCCGTGCCGCGGAAGCCCATGCGGTCGAGGAAGGGTTCGAGGTAGAAGGAGTGCTCGGCCTCGAACTGGATCACCGAGAAGTATTCGTCGACGAGCGGGCGGCCCAGCAGTTCCTTCTGGTCGGGGTCGAGGCCGTCGATGTTCCATCGGTATCGCAGCGAAGCGAAGGTCGCGGCATCGTCGGTGAAGCGTTCGAGGTTCAGGCCGACATAGGGGGTGAAGAAGTCGTCCTCGCCCTCCTGCTCGATGATGGTGTTCTCGACCCGGATGCTCTGCCAGCGGATGCCGGCGACGGCATCGACGAACAGTTGCTTACGCTGGAAGATGTTGCCCACCACCTCGCCGCCCAGCGTCCAGTTGCGGCCGCTGAAGGTTTCGTCGGCGAAGCCCACTTCAGAGGCGTCGTACTGGGCGTACGAGCCGTAGGTGCGCAGGCGGAGTTTGTCGGAGATGATGGGGAAGTCGTACGACAGGGTGACGGCGTGGGCCTCGTCGAAGTTGCCGGTGATGTAGTCAACCCGCAGGATGTCGTCGCTCTTGGTCAGTTGGTTGTGCACAAACCCGAATCGCTCGCGCCACACGCTGGTCGACTCGGTGCCGGTGTTTGACAACTGGAAGTAGGCCGTCCACGGTTTCGACTCGGTCACCATGTATTCGAGCAGCACCTGCTCGGGCTCGGTGCCCGGGGCCACGGTGATGTCGACCCGCCGCCCCGGGTGGCGGTTGAGGCGGAAGACGTAATCATCGATCATCGCCCGGTTGACCAGGTCGCCCTGCTGCACGGGGGACTGCGCGAGCACCCGCTCGTGAACCGGGTCGGCCGGGTTGGTGCGGGCGAGTTCGTCGCGTTCGATGCGTTTTTCGAGGCGCTGGCCCGAGGCGAGCGTGCGCACCTGCTCGATGCGGCCCGTCCACACGATGAGCCGCAGGTCTGTCGTGGCGTCGGCGCGGAGGTCTGTGGGGCCGCTGGGGTCGATCATGTCCTCGGCGGGGTGCACGAACACGGCGATGATGCCCTTGCTGTTGAGCCTGTCGGCCACGGCCTGGCAGACATCGCGCAGCGCGCTGTTGTAGAAGACCGATGCCGCGCCCTCGGTCACGTCGCGCAGCCGCAGCGTGACGCGGCGACCTTCACGAACAACCAGCGTTCCGGCGGAATCCATCACGGGCTCGCCGCGCTCGCCCACCTGGTATTGCGACACATACCCATCGGGGGTCGCGACGAGCGTGACCTGCGCGTCGAGCAGATCATCCCATGATGGGTGCTGCTCGTGGGGCGTGCGGAACTCGAGCATGAAGCGGCCCACCCGGTATGAAGGGCCGTCGCCCGGGCCGGCCTGCCCCGGGACCGATGTCGGCGCCGCGCTCTTCGCCGCGCCGGGCGCGGCCTGAGAGGGTGCGGGTGCCCGCGTCGCGGGCTGCGAATCAATCGCGTTGATGTCCAGCGGGGGAGGGTCGTTCTGCGTGTTCTGCGCGGCGGCGCCCGCGGCGAGCGCCATGGCCAGCGTGCCTGTGATGCAGGCCGCGAGCCCACGCCCGCGGGCCGTGATAAAGGACCTTCGGGTGCCGATGTTCCGCTGTGCCCTGATGTATGGCCAAGTTGCTGGCGTCATGACCGCTCCCTGTTGATCACCCGCTCACGCGCTCACGCGGGCGGAAGATGTCGTGCGTGTTGACCGGCACAAAACCCGTCTCGGTCGAAATCCAAGCGCAGCGCGAGCCCTCCCGCGAGGGACAAACACGCGCCGAAGTTTGCCAAGATAACCTAACAGCCCCCCCCGCGTCAAGTCCGATTACCAAATGTTCGGGAAATACCCGTTATGGTGGCACCGTTTCGGCCCCGGAAACCAGTTCCGCCCATTCCTGGGTGGTGACCGCGGGGCGGTCGGCCCCTGCGGCCGTGAAGGCCAGGCGAACGCCCACATCGGAAAACCCGCTGGCCCGCGACCGCGACCACCGCACCGGTTCGGGCGAAGTCGCCTGGATCTGGCGCGCCGTCAAGGCCGACCCGCCGATGACGAAGAGCCCCTGCCCCTGTCTGCCGAAAATCTCGGTGATGCGGACGGGGTCTGCCGGCGCCTGATCGCTTCGATCCGCGTCGTCGTAGACATATTCCGCCACATTGCCGACCATGTGCTTGAACTCGCCCTCACCCGCCTGCACGGGCATGAACCAGAGCACGCCATCGTCGGTCGGGTGAACGGCTTCACGTTCTTGTGCCCAGGTGAGCGCCTCAGGCCCCTGCGGCCAGAACGCCCCCTCGGTGGGCAGCGGCGCCGCGGCGGTCCCTGACGCATCCCTGAGCAGGCTGATGTGGGCCGCGTGCGTCGCCCAGGTGCGGTCTCGAAGGTTTGCCCCGGAAGCACCCGCGGCCCCGCCCGACTCAAAGCCCGCGCCCCACTCTTCTTTCGTGGGCAGTCGGCAGCCCGCCAACCTCGCGATCGTGAGCGCGGCGATGGGCGACACGTGCGTCGCGGGGTGCGCCACCGACGGGGGTGAGGGGGGCGAGGCGTAATAACCCGCCCTGATCTCCGCGTTTGGCCGCAGCCAGCCCAAGGTGGGGTCGGCGGGGTTGGCCGATGAAACAACGCCCTCGCTGCCCGGCCGGTCTGACCAGACCCAGGTGCGGGGCCCATCGCGCCGGTCGTTGGTCTCGGCGGCCGAGGCGAAGAGCGCGGCACGCAGTTCCTCGGCTTTGCCCGAGGCCGCGAGGATCGCGCGCAGCGCCGCCACCGACAGTTCTTCGGTGGCGAGGTAGGCTGCTTTGCCGTCCGGGCGTGCCACCCGCCTGAACGCCAGCGTCACGGCGGGGTCTGCCGGGGAGGTGAAGGCGAGTTCGCTGTCGCTGAGGATGGAAGCCGACCACCCGACGGCCCCTGGCCCCAGCGAGGCAAGGTCAACGACGGGCGCACGCTCGACCAGTTCGGTTGCCTTGGCGCGGAAGGCCCGGGCCTGCTCAAACGCGGCGCCCGACGTTGCTTCGACGAACGCCCGCACACGCGCCCTTGTTTGGGCGAGGGCCTGACGGTCGGCCTGCTGCAGGAGCGGGGCGAGTTCATCGCGCAGATCGGTCAGCGCGATGTTGTACGCGGTGTGCGCCGGCAGATCGGCCATGGTGCCGGCCGGCACGCCGAGGCTTTCGCGCTGCGCGCGGGCGGCGGCCACCGCGCCGGGCACATGGCTTTGGCGGGCGAGAAACCCTGTCCACATGCGCACAGAGGCCTGTATCACCGCACGCTGAGCCTCGCCGCGAAGATCTTCGGCGACGATCGACGCCACGGCGGGGGCAATCGCGTCCCGGTGCCAAGCACCGGCCGCGGCAAGGTCGGTTGCGTTGGCGGGCCAGTCAAGTTCTGCCAGCCTGCTCCACGCCAGGAGCGTGTGCGAAGGGCCGTCGTCGGCACGTTGTTCGCCCGATGCTTTGACGGCCCGGGCCAGGGCATCTGTCGAGTGTTCGGCGCGGATCGCGGCGAGGCGGCGGTAGCGGTCTACGGTGGGGCGAACAGCGTCGCCCAGGCCCAGTTCCTCGGCCGACGCGGCGAGTTGAGCCGCGCGGTCTTGCGAGGCGGCGTCCGACGCGGCCTTGCCGTTTCGCAGGGCTTCATCGAGCCCCGCGACCTGACGGGTCAACTCTGTGGCGTTCTGGCACCACCGCCGCCACAGATCCAGTGACGCATCAACCTTCTCGCGGTCGGCGGCGACCGCACCCGACGCGACCGATGCGAGGAGGGCGATGGATCGTTCCTGCACGCGAAGATCGGTGGCGACGGCGTTCATGCCGCGCACGGCGGCCGGGGCGGTGATCGCGCGCCACCGGGCGTCGGCGTCTGCGGCGATGGTGGCGACGGCGTTGGCCTTCTGCAGCGTGGCGGACCAGCCAAGGGAAGTGTCGATGGAGCCCGCCGCGCCGGAGATCGCATCGCGCAGGGCCGGGTGCTCAACCTGCGCCCGAGACAGAACGCCCGCGGATTGTTCCTTGAGCCGAAGAGTCTGCTGGGCCATGGCCTGATCGATCTGCGCCCTGAACTGGGCCAGCGCGGCCTTGGCGTGGTTCACGTTCGGAACGATGGTGGCGCGGTTGCCGCCAGACCAGGGCTGCGCCAGGAGCAGGTCAACGCTGCCACGCTCTTGCGCGATCTCGGTGCGAATCTGGGCAAGGGGCGGCGCGCCCTCCTGCGCCAGCGCGGCGTCTGCCCGGTCAAGGTGCGCGATGAGCAACGCGAACTCTTCCGCCGCGGCCCAGTCAAGGCGCGGGTCTCTCGTGATGTCGCCGGCGGGTTCGGGCGTGCCGTTGGCCGCGGGCTGGCGGGGCTGGGCCGCGGGTGGTGCCGGCGGCGCCTCTGCGGTGCGCGTCGGCGGTGTTGCCTCTGGCGTGGGCGCGGCTGGCGGCGGCGTTGGGGGCGTGACCGCCGGAGTCTGCGCCGGCTGCTGATGCGTTTGTACTTCTTGCTTGGGTGAGGTGTCGTTCTTGACGCCGTTGCCCCCGCCGCCTCCCCCGCCACCCCGGCTGAGCATGATCATGGCCAGCACGCCGATGATGACCAGCACCACACCGATGATGGGCACCAGCCACTGCTTGAGGTTCGCCACGGCGGGCGCGGCCAGTTCAACGGTCGGGCGGCTGGCCGCGGGGGCCGGCGCCGGCTGCTGGCCTGTGGTCCACGCGGCGATTTTGTCGCGGGCACCGGCGGCGAACTCTGGGGCGATGGTGTATGGCACCGTGTTGGCCGGGGGCACCGCGCCCGGGCCGGCTCGCACGCAGAAGAGCAAGGAAGGCTCGACATCACCCACGATGACATCAAGAAACGGATGGCCGATGGGATCGATGATCAGGACCGGCGCGATCGGGGTGAGTTCCTGGCGCATGAGCGCGAGCCATGCCCTCGCGCCCTCGCCCGGCTCTGCGAGCACCCTGGGCACGCGCAGGTGGCTGCCCACGCCCGTGACCCCTGTGGAGCGTGATCGACCCGGCGCGGGCTTGAACGGCGCGAGTTCGCGGTCGATTTCGTACAAGATGCGCGTGAGGCCAAGGGTGGGATCGTCCGCGGGCGCATCGGCGGGGATACCGGCGGCCAGAAGCCGCCGAAGGAACATCGCTTCGTGCCCGCTCTTGGATGAACCGGCGGGCGGGGGTGTCGCGGCCTCCTGCAATGAAGCCTTCCAGCGTTCCAGCACCGCGCGCACACCCTCGGCGTTCGGGGCCGCGATGCAGGCGTCTCGCACGGCCCCCAGCCGCGGCACGACAACGTCGAAGAGCCATTCATCGGGCGCGCCGGGCGCGTGCACACAGACGGCCATGGGGTACTTGGTGCGTCCCTTGCCGTCTCTGCTCGACCAGAACCGCCCGATCACGAGTTGGTCGCGCTCTCGCCAGTAGAAGATGTGATCGAAGACCGGCAGCCGTTTGTCTTCGTCGAGTTTTTCCCAGGCGCCCGCGTCGATGTTCCCGGCGATGCCCTCGGAATAGAGCGCGCGCCTCACCTGCACCAGGCGATCGGTCTCGATGCCCAGGTCTTCGATGTGGTCATCCCACCCCGGGTGCTTGCCGAAGGCACCGACATGAACACGCCAAGGGGCGGACTGTGGACCCGTCTGTGTCGCCAAGCGTCACTCCTCAGAGACGAAACCGCCGCACACGCAGGGTTCGACGCGCCGCACGCCGCGCACCGCCGGCCCCCCCGGGGCACGCGGCCACGGGGGATGCACAGACTCGGCCGCTCAATGACCCGGCCAGGACGTGACCTCGGGCCATGTCTGCAGGGCCGGGGGTTTGGGTTCAACGAAGCGCACCGAGACCCAGATGTAGTATCGGCCATCGGCGCTGGTCAGCGGCACAAGCCACGAGCCGTCCATCCCGTCGCCGTCGGCCGGGGTCATCTGGCGCGCGTCCGGGTCGGTGAGTGCGCCGCGCATGGGCCCCCAGATCCCCGCGCTGCCGCCGGCGATTGGGATCACCGCGTCGGCGTTCTCGAAGCGGTCGGGGCGGTTGCCCGGGTCTTCGGCGTAGAAGCGCAGTTCGGCCCCGCCCTGGCGTGCGGGCAGTTGCACGTCGCCCTTGGGCTGGGCGGGCGCATCGCGGGCGATGAGCGGGGCCAGCGTCGTCATGTTGCGGTTGGCGATGCGCTCGCCGCTCACGAACAGGGCGATGTAGTAGTATTTCTCTGACACCAGCGCGGCCCCGGGCCTTGAACGCACCGGCCTGATTTCCTTCGGGTGGTAATCAACCCGGGCGATGATGCGGTCGCGCGAGGCGAAGTCGGCCGCGCCCCGCAGGCCGGCGAACCACCGCTGCGCCGATTCATCGCGCAGGTAGCCGTCGCCCATCAGTTGCGAGATGAGGTCGTCGACACGTCGTTCGCCCAGGCGTTCACGCGGGCCCGCCGCCGGCGCGCCGGGCGCGGAGGCCTGCGCCCCCATCATCCCCGCGGCGTCGATCACGGCTTTGACCTGCTCGGGCGTGAGGTCGGGCATATCGACCGGCCCGCGCGCCAGGGGCACAGCCCGCGCGGTCTGCGTGAGCGTGGCCCACGCCTGGCCCAGCGGGCCCTGCGAGGCCTGCACGATGGTGCCAAGGCCCGCCAGCAGCAGTTCGTTGCAGTATTTCACGTGCCCGGGCTGCCCCTGGGGCACATAGGCCTGGAAGTAATCCAGCCGAAGGCGGGACATCTGGATCGATCGGCGCAGCGTATCGGCGGCCTGAGCCGCGGTGGCGCCGTCGCCGCTGGGCGCCCTGCCCAGCAGTTTCCACGCCCTGAGCAGGTCGTCGTTCATACGGCGGTCGAACTCGTCGTCGAGCCCCGCATAGGCACGTTCGACGGCGTCGGTGGCGCCCTTGATGGCGTCGCGACCGCCCAGCGATTCGGGCACGAGACGCAGCGCATCGACCGAACGCTTGCGCGCCGCGGCCAGCGGCCCGGCCACCGTGCGTCCGGTGATGTTGTTCAGGCCGTCGCGGAACTCTTCCCACGAGCGGGCCGTGGGCATCGGTGCCTCGGTGCCCTGGGCCTCCCAATACCGCATGTATTCTGCCAAGTACGCGTTGCCTGTGGAGCGGATGTCACGCAGCCGCGCGGCGAGGTCTTCGCGCCCCACGATGGTCGAACCTGTCGTGCCCGCGCCGAGTTCACGCTCCATGCTCTCCCACGCGGCGAAGACATCCCGCGCCACCTCGGGTAGGAAGCGGCGGTCGTAGGAACGGCGCGAGCCGTCCGGGCCCACCATGGCCGAGAGCGGCACGGCGGGCTGCAACTCGTCGGTCTCTTTCAGCGTGCCCTCGTCGAGCCGGTCGGCCACGGCCTGACGCACCGCCTGGCCCATGGCTTCGACACCGGCCCAGCATGGATCAGAGAGCGCGGCCTCAAAGACCGAAGCCTCGGCGCGGCCGCGTGCCACGCCCAGCACGCCTTGCGTGATCCTGCCTGATTGGTCCAGCCTCGCCCGGGCGGGGTCGACCGCGGGCATCCAGACAAGGTCAACGGTGAGGCGGCGCACCGCCGACGTGGCGCTCTCGATCTGCGAGGCGACAGCCGCGCGACGCGCGACGAACTGCACCACGGCACGCTCGGGTGTCTGGCCGGCGGTTTCGCTTCGTTCGAGAGACTGTGACGCGAGTTCGTGCATCCGCGCGCGGGCTTCGTAGAGCCGCAGCCCGGCGCCCTCGGTGCCGGCGGGGGCCTGGTTGGTCGCCAGAAGGTGCGAGAACCCGGTCAGCCGTTCGCGGGTCTGTGCCACGCGGTCTTCCACGCGTTTCACGGCCTCTGCCGCGCGGCTCCCGGCCTGGGTGGCGCTGTAGGCCTGCGCCATGGCGCGAAGGGCTTCGGGGGTGGTCGGCGAGAGTTCGCCGGGCAGTTGCCCGCGCACCTGCCCGAGCACCTGCGCCACCTGCCCCACCATGGCCTGACCCGAGGCGGTGAGCGCCTGGCCGATGCCTTCGGCGTCGCTCTTGCCCAGGGCGATGGTCGTGCGGCGGATCTCCCCCGCGGCCTGAGCCACTTCCGCGGCGCGGGCGCGGTAACTCTGCGCGAACTCGCGGTAGCCATCAAGACGGGTGAAGGATCGTGCGCCAGCGGCGTCGGCCCCGGCGCCCTGCGCCGTCAGCCAGGAGAGGGCGCCGGCGTACGACGCGGGATCACCCTCCACCTTCTCGAAGCGGTCCAGCGCGTTGCAGATTTCCTCGATCTTGCCAAGATCGGACTGTCCGCCGAGGTTGCCCGCGGCGATGGCGTTGAGCAGGTTGGTCGACGCGGCCTCGACCACCTTCCACGACCAGTCGATATCGCCCGAGAAGAGCGAACGGCGCGAGGCCGCGTCAACCTCGGTCGCGCCCTGGACCAGAATCTGGTTGGTTGGGTAGGCGAGTTTCACCGCCGTCTGCAACCGGGAGAGGTCGCCGGCGATGCTCAGCGACTTGTCGGTGCCGAGCGCGTAATCGGCCAGCACCTTCACGTCGACAAGCCCGTAGGCGTCCGCGGTGTTCTTGGGGTCGGTGTCGGCCGCGGGCGTGGCGGTGGCGGCCACGGTGTGGAGGCGAACCAACTGGGCCAGCGCGCTGACGGCGGCGGGGCTCCAGTCGCGTTCTTTGCCGATTCGTTCGCGCACGGCCTGCAGCAGCGGCTCGAGGGCCGCGCTCTCGACCAGCGCGCGATGCGCCATCACCTGACGGTCAGAGAAGTCTTTGCCCGTGGTGTTGGTGATTTTGGCCACCGGCCACGCCACGAGGGGGGTCTGGATTTCTTTGGTATTCTCGCCCGTGGCTTCGAGCACGGCGAGTTTGGTGCGCATGCCCGAGGGCAGGCCCAGCGCGGCCTCTGGGCGTTCGTCGCCCAGGTAGACCCATTGATCCCCCTCGCGTGAGAAGAGGCTCAGCGGGGGTGTGCGACCTTCTTTGCCGATCTCGTCTACATGACGCTCGAAGGCCGGGCCCATGCTCGCCCAGAACTCGCTGGGCGGGCCCAGCGACGAGCGGTACCCGAAGATGCTCAGCAGCGTCATGCCGCCGACGACCACCGCCGCGGCGAGCGAGCCGCCCACGATCCACGCCCGCTGGCGTGCCAGGTGCTTGCCCACGTGCGCGGCCCGGGTGACAAGCCCGCGTTCTTTGAAGACCTTGCCCAGGAAGACATCGCGCAGGAAGTAGGCCTTCTCGCGGTCGTCGGCCGAGTCGCCCGGCAGGCTCTCGACATCCACGCCCAGGGCCTGCGCCAGCGAGACATCCAGGGCCTGGCCTTCGCGCATCGAACTGGTGAAGAAGATGCCCCGCAGGAAGAGGGGCTTGGGGCTCCACTCGCCGGCGACGAAGATGAGTTCAAGATACCGGCGCAGCCGCGGCGCGATGCGCATCATGTTGTCGGGGAACTCGAAGAGCTGGTCAACCTCGTCGATGCGCCGGCCCTGCGCGTCGGTGCTGTGCACGGGGTTCTGGATCAGGCCCAGCCGCCGCTTCATCAGCCGCTCGCGCACGCCGCTGAGGTGCGATTCGACGTTGTCGGGGCGGAAGGCCTCGTCGAGCGAGGCGGGGTTGCTCCACCCGAGAATCTGGTGCTGGAGCGTGGGGTCGGTCACGGTCTCGAAGAACTCGCGGAAGCCCACGATCTTGTCGCACTTGGTCACCAGCACCGTGACGGGGAAGCGGACCTCGAGCGTGCGCTGGATGGTGTCCAACTGACGGGCGATGGCGCCCGCGGTTTTCTCGATCTTCTCGGCAGAATCTTTCAACAGGCTCTCGGCCGAGATCACCAGCAGCAGCCCGTTCACCGGGCAGTTGGCCCTGGCCTGCTTGAGCAGTTTGAGAAACTCCTTCCACTCGGTGCTCTGCCCCTCGGCCGCTTCTTCCATGAACATGCGGCCCGCGGTGTCGAGCACCACGGCGTGGTTTGTGAACCACCAGTGCATGTTGAGCGTGCCGCCGGTGCCCTGCAGGCAGTCTTGCAGCCCCGGGGGGAATCCCACGTTGCTGTGCCGCAGGGCCTCGGTCTTGCCGGCGCCGCTGGGGCCCACGAGCAGGAACCACGGCAGCGAGTAGAGGTCTTTGCCCGCCGAGCGGAAGGCGGTGACGCCCTCTTCAAACTTCTTGCGCAGGTCGTCCATGCGGGCCTTGGCCGCGGGGTCAACCCCGCCGGCGCGGCCGCCGCCGGTGCCTCCGCGCGAGATCATCGCGGCGAAGGGGCTGCTCTTCGACTTATCGCGCATCATGAGCACGAGTTTGTACAGGGCCATGATGAGCCCGATGGCGATCAGGCCACCGGCCGCGACCTTCCACGCCGGGTTGTCTGACTGCAGCGCGAAGAAGATGGTCACGACGCCCGCGCCGCTGGCCAGCAGCGACACAGCCATGACCGGCTTGGGCAGACCCGAAAAACTCGTCAGCGGATTGTGCATGACCTGATCCTTGCTTCTCCCGGCCTGTGCGCGGGAGCGTTCATCCCACCGAAGTCACTGTCGAGAGGCCCCGGCGTTGCCCGCCGGGGCCGTGTTGTCCGCCTTGCGTCGGGGGGCCGGACGTGCCAAGCCCCTCATGGCATCATCGGCCCCGTGCGCGGGCCGTTGCGTTGGGCCGCTCAGCCCCCCCGTTTTTCCTTGCCTTGCTCCCACCCCTGACGCACACCGCCCAAAGACTTATCCAGTTCCTGGCTGGCGTGCTTGAAGAAGAAGACGTAACTGACCAGCACCACGATCAGCAGGCCCACCGCCAGGATGGCCAGGCCCGCCAGGCTTCGGTTGGGGGGCTGCGTGAGGTTGCGGGTATCGACGTTCTCGTAGGCGTCGGGGCAGATGCGCGCGGCCATGTCGGCGTCCACCATGCCCCGCAGCCGCGACGAAACCTCCAACTGCTTGCGCTTGATGTAGTCCGGCTGGCCGGTGTAATACCCGGTAAAGCCCAGACCGATGCACACGTAGAACACGCCCAGCAACTGCGTGGCCTGGTCGCTGGGGTCTTTGAGCGCGTCTTCGAGCAGTTCCCAGAACTCTTCCTCGAAGCCCAGTTTGCCCCGCTCGTGGCTCAGGGGCTTCCACCCCCCCTGCTGCCCGATGCGCGAGGAGAGAATCATCGAATCGATGAAGTAGGTCAGCACGAGGTCGGCGCGGTCCCAGACAGAGGCGTAGCCCGCGCTCTCGGCCTTGCTCTTGACCT
The DNA here is from genome assembly GCA_019636615.1 of Phycisphaeraceae bacterium. Classification (GTDB taxonomy): domain Bacteria; phylum Planctomycetota; class Phycisphaerae; order Phycisphaerales; family UBA1924; genus UBA2402. Next base: position 732,267 of record JAHBXF010000001.1, read on the forward strand.
CGGACACAATGGCGACGATTTCGCCGCGGATCAGACCCCAATCCTGCCGGCCGCCCTTGCGGCTGAGCCGGTTGAGGCGACAGACATACTGGAAGACGGGCTCGCAGATGTCCACCAGGGTCATGCGCTGCTCCAAGCCAACTCACTCCTTTTCGCACGGTCGCCGTTGATCGGTCTACTCAACACACCCCGCCTCACACCCGCCCGCTCACGGGACTGTCATGTACAGGGCCGCCTCGGTGTACTCGATGGGGTCCTGCTCGGCCCACCGCAGGGCCATGGTCTTGTCGCTCTGGATGCGTTCCCACATCTTCGTGCTCTGCCCGACATCCAGCCGGAAGTAGTGCAGGTCGGTGCTGCTGGGCAGTTCGAGCGGCGGGTGACGCTCCTCGACCAGACGCACGCCGAAGATGTTGAGTTTGATCATGCTCTTGGGCATGAGTTTGAAGAGGTCCTGGTTCTCGACCACCCGCGCGAGTTTCGTCGCGTCCATCTTGGTGCGGATGCCCAGGTAATAGCCGTTGGGCTGGCTGAAGTGCTCGTCGGCGAGTTGCGCCGCCAGCACGCCCGCGTCCATCACAAAGGGCGTCTGCAGGAACCGCTTCTGCACGTCGCCGCGCAGCAGGGGCCGGATCTTGCGGTCGAGTTCGGCAAACACCACCCCGGGTTCGTCGTGGTCATACTTGGGCGCCTCGAAGGGGTCGCGTTCGGGCGTGAGCGCGGCCAGCGCGCCCAGCAGTTCGCGCAGTTCCAGATAGGCGGCGAGCGGGGTGATGCCCGCGCCGCCGGCCGCGCCACCCGCGAAGAGCGTGGGCAGCCGGCCCGCGAACTGGTTGAGCGTGGAGAGGCGCATCATCTGGAGCATCTGCGGGCCCCGCAGCGCCTCGGCCACAAAGCCGCCCCGCGTGAGTTGGTTCACCAGTTCCTTGCGAGAGGCCTCGACCGCGCTGGCCAGGTCGCGCAGCATGCCGCGCAGCCACGACGAACCGTTGATGGTCATGCACGGGGGCACGAAACGTGCGTCGGGGCGTGGCACGGTCGAGTCTTCGGCCGACGCGGCGATCCGCACCAGCGGCAGCACTTCCATGTCGCTCGTGTCTTCGCCGTCTACCACCAGGCGCGCGTTGATCCGCCGCACCAGCACGGGCTGGATGTTCTCGCCCGTGTTCTCGTCGGCGCGGCTGACCTCCGACACTTTGTACATCCGCTTCACGCGGGCGTCGTCGGCCCCGCCGCCCGAGCGCGGGTCTACGGTGTTCGCCCTGCCGCTCTGCCACAGAGGCACGGCGAGGCTCACCGTGAAGCCCCCGCCGCTCATCTGCATCGCGCGCTTCACGTCGAGCGCGGGCACGTCGGTGTTCCCGGGAACGTCGATCCCGAGCCCGCTGGGCATCACCGCCTGCAGGCGGTCGATCCGCACCAGCATGTTCTCGAGCGAATCGCTCGAGATGCGGCAGTCGATCACCCCGTACGGATAGGCCCACGCGTTCCGCCTTTCGCGCCAGCTGTTCTCGGCCAGTTCGCGCGCGAAGGACTGAAGGTGGTGCGGCTGAAGAAACAGCCCCTCGTGCCAGTGGATCTGTCCGACGCTCGACATCCTGCCTTCTCCTTCGCTTCGACCGACCACTCCCGAGCACCGACCCTCAGCGGATCACCTGCGAGAGCCCGCTGTCCACGTCCTTGGCGATCAGCCCCTTCAGACGCTTCTCGATCCCCGCCGCGTCGTAGCCGTCCATCAGTTTCACGTACTGCTTCCAGTTCTGCACGCCCTGCGGCTGGGTGAACGTCGGCTTCTCGGCCGCCCCCTGCACCGCGTCGGGGTTGAACCTCGCCACGTGATCTTTCCCGAACTGTTTGCCCGCGTCCATCACGCCCTTGAGCAGCAGCGACACCAGGCTGCGCAGCCGCAGAATGCTGCGCGCCAGCGCCTCCTTGTTCACGGCCTCATCCCCGGACAAGAAGCGCGGCACCTCTTTGTCCAGCGACCGGTAGATCTGATTCTTGGCGTCGGGCGCGATGTCCTTCCAGTAACTGCACGCCCACGGCTCCAGTTTCAGCACAAACTCGGAGAGCAGCGTGCACAACTCCACGATGCGGTCGGCGCGCGGCTCGCCGCCCTCCGCCGACGCCCCCACCATCCGCTTGAGTTCGTTCAGCGCCTGCGCCGGTACGCCCTGCACGCCCCCGGCGCTGGGGACCTCGCGCACCACCTCTTTCACCACTTCACGGCTGGCCGTGAGCCCGGCCGCCGCCAGCCGCGTCGCGATCGCCGCACGCTCGGGCGCGCCCAGCGTGGTGCACGCGCCGATCAACGCTTCCGCCAGAGACGCGGGGTCGCGGGGCAGCGGCGCCGAAACCGCCGCCGGCGCGGGCCGTGTCGCGGGGGGCTCCGCCGCGTGGTTCCCTCCGTCGCTCCACACCGGGAAGTGCGCGATCAACTCTGAAAGAAACGGCTCGCGCTCCTGCGGCGCAAGCCGCGACACCTCGCGCATCACGCAGTCGCGCAGTTGCTCCTGACGCATGTCCGCCGACTCGTCGGCGAGCGCGCTGTGCAACGCCCGCAACTGCTGCGAGAGCGCCGCCAACCGTTTCCCTCGTTCACTCGTCGGTTCCAGCACGCGCACAAACTCCTTTACGAACCCCCCTCCGCCGCGCCGCATCATACCCGTGCACCCCCCTCGCCGGAAGGCACAGACCCCCGACACGCCGGAAATGCGCCGCCCCCAGCGTTTTCCCCTTCTCCCCGATCCCTGCTATCATCTCAACGATTCCTTGACAAGAAAGACCCTCCGCTGCGGAGTTTGCACATGGCCAACGACAAGAAAAAGAACATGGTGGTGGCTTCACTGGCGATCGGCGCGATCGTGCTGACCGGTGTCGGCCTGGGCTACTACTTCTACGGCGGCACCACCCCCCCGCCCCCTCCCTCCGACCAAGATCCTACCGCCGGCTTCACCGATCAGGAGCGCCAGGAGTTCCAGAAGGAACAAGAGCAGCGTGAGCAGATGATCAAGCGCAGCCGCCCCGCGGGCGCCTGATCCGTCGCCCGTCACCCGGCTTTTTCTCCCGCCGATCCATTTCTGCATCGGTGCCTTCGATCGTTTTTTTCTCGCCGATACCCCACGATCAGGTGGTCGGCGGTGTCGCTGCGCCCTCTTTGTGCATTGTGCCGCCATGCCCTCACTCGCCGCGCACGCGAAAATCAACCTCTGCCTCTCCGTGGGCGGGCCGGTGCCCCCGCGCAACTTTCACCCCATCGCATCGCTCTTTGTCTGCATCGATCTTCACGACACGCTCACCATCGAGCCCCTGCCCGGCGGGTCGGACAGCATCCACGAAATATCCTGGGCCCCGGACGCGCCCCGCCCCACACCCATCGACTGGCCGACAGAACGAGACCTCGCCGTTCGCGCCCATCGCTCGCTCGAAGCCCTCGCACGCCGCCCCCTTCCCGTGCGGATGACTCTGCACAAGCGCATCCCGGTCGGTGGCGGTCTTGGCGGTGGTTCCGCCGATGCCGGCGCCGCTCTCATCGCCATCCGCGACGCTTTCTCGCTTCCTTTCTCGCATCACGACCTGCGCACGATCGGCGCCGCCCTGGGCTCCGACGTGCCATTTTTTGTCGATGATCACCCGGGGCCCCCCCGCGCGGCCGTCGTCTCGGGCTTTGGCGAAGAAATCAAACGCCTCAACGCCCCTCTCACGGGCGACATGCTCCTGGCCGTGCCTCCCTTCGGCTGCCCAACCCCGGCCGTGTACAAAGCCTTTGACGCCGACCCGGCCCGCCTTACCTCGGCGCCCGATCGTGCCCGAGTCGTCGCGTGTGCCGAGGCGCTCTCGCGCCAAGCCGCTCCTCTGCACCTGGCCGATCTCTTCAATGATCTGGCTGCGCCCGCCGAAACGGTCTCCCCGGCCTTGGCCCAACTGCGAGCGCACCTCTCGGCGGCCTATGCCACCACGTTCCACATCACCGGCAGCGGCTCGTGCCTGTTCGCGCCGATATCGGGCGGCATGGGCACGCCCCCCGTTCACGCCCACGCGCTCGCCGGCGTCACACTCATGAAGGCACGCCTGGTGACCGCCGGCGCTACCCTCCCCGCAGCATGACGCACACCAGCGCAGAGGCCACGGCACGCGAGACGCTCGAAGGCTGGATCCCCTCCCTCGCCAGCGAAACCGAAGTGCGCTCGGCCCTAAACCTCGCCTTTGATTACCGGGGCGATGTCACGCTCACCCTTCGCGACGGCCGCGCGATCGTGGGGTATGTCTACGACCGCAACGGCGACCAGCCGAGCCTGAGCGGCTGCACCGCGCGGCTGCTCGAAACCCAGAGCGGCAACCGCCTCAGCATTCCCTATGACCAGATCGCGCGCCTTGAGTTCAGCGGGCGCGACACCGCCGCGGGCAAGTCGTTCGAGAACTGGCTCAAGAAATACCAAGAGAAAAAAGCCGCGGGCCAGACGGCGTCCATCGAATCTGACCCCCTCGACTGACCCCCGCGAGGAATCATCGCCCCCGCCCACAAAGACAACGCCCCCCGAAACATCGGGGGGCGTTGGTCAACTTTCTGTATGGGTGCCGGTGATTGCCGAGGCCGCCCGGTGAATGGGCGGGGAAAGCCCCGAGGCAAGCCCTCGCGCGGCGAGATCAGCCGTTGATGGCGGTGACCTTCACCTTGGTGTAGCGCTGTCGGTGGCCGGTCTTCTTCTGCCACGCCTTCTTCGCCTGGAACTTCTGGATATAGAGTTTTTCACCCTTCACCATGGGTTCGATCACTTCGCCCTTGACGGTGGCGCCGGTGACGTAAGGCTGGCCGATCTTGGCGCCGCCGCCGATCTCACCGATGACGAGCACGCGGTCGAAGGTGACAGGGTGACCGGCGGGAACATCGCCGCTGTTCATCAGGTCGACGTAGATCTCGTCACCCTGGACGACTTTGCGCTGGCTGCCGGACTCTTCAATGATCGCGTACATGCTTCGTGCTCCAAAAAGCGTTGGGCCCAGATGATAGCAGCCCCGTGAAATGGCGGCAACCCCTGTTGCAGACTCCCAACGACCCGCCAAACCCGATCATTATCCTATCAAACCACCGGGCCACCACCAACAGCGTCGCTCCGCGGCCCAACGCCCTTCTCCTGAGCCCCTGTGGTGCAGCAACCCCATCGCCCAGAGTGCCAGGGCCCGTGTCTGGACTATCGCAGCGAAGGCTACGTGCCCTGGGCGCTCATCAGTCAACACCCGGCGAGACAACGCGTTGTCGCTACGGTCTGTCACCGTCGCTATTCACCCAAGTCACGAAGATGCGCAGCGGAGCGGCGGGAGCACATGGCCCCCGCCGCTCACGGAACGATTCACCCGCCTTGGGGCCGAACTGGCAGAGACAGACCATCGGCATCGTTCCCTGGCTGCCGCGTTCAGCGGCGGCGACGCAGGGCGATCAACCCACCCGCCGCGAGCAGGCCCGCAGCGCCCGGCGCGGGCACCACGGTGATGGCGGTGAGGATGGAGCCCCCGCCGACTTCGCCGATCATCATGCCGGTGCCGGTGGCAAGATCGATGGTCCAGAAGGTGGTGCGTGCGAGCATGGTGTCGCGCACCGCCGCGTAGGCGATGCCCGTCACGCCGGAGATATCAAACCCGCCAAGGTCGGTCACGTCCGCGCCGATGGGGCCGACGGTCGTGAGCAGGCCGCTGTTCGCGGGGTTCTGGATGAGCAGCGCATCCAGGTTTGTGTCGATGACATACAGCGTGGTGCTCATGGCGCCCACGCGGTTGTTGGTGTAGGCCGCGTGAACGCCGTTGGGGTTGACGCCGAAGTTGACATCGCCGGGGGCGAAGGAGAGGGGCGAATCAACAATCGCCGTGCCGTCGTTGGGGTTGGCACGCAGGTTCTGGTCCGCGTCAGAGACAATCCTGATGCGGTCCACCGTGGGGTTGAAGTCAAACCCGAATGAAGAGCCGTTCAGGGGCGTCGCGAAGGGCATCCCCACCTGCGTGGCCATGCCCGTCATCGGGTTGATGCGGTACATCCGCGAGAACGAACCCAGCGCGTACAACTCGCCGGTCGCGGGGCGAAGATCGATCCCGTGGATCGTCTCGTTGGGCTGCAACCCCTGGATCGGCACGCCGCTGAGGATCGACCCCGGGGCGTTGCTCTGGAACGACACCAGCGTCTGGTTCTGCGTCACGCCGTACACCAGGTCGGCGCCGCTCGCGCACGCCGCCACCATGGACAGACCGACAGCGCCCGCACACATCATGCGCTTGCTCATCTCGTGTTCTCCTCTTTCCTTGTTGTGTCGAGCCGAACCCCCGAAACACACGGCGGCCCGTTCTCGAACCCTATCGTTCCTGCGTGCCCCGCGGATTTTGATCTCGCGTGAAATCTCTCGCAGTGCACTGCATCATGTCTCTTTCTCTTCCGTACCTTGCAACATTCCGCTCCTTTTTCTTCTCCCACCCCGCCCGCCAGCACGGAACTCCCCGATGCACCTTTCCATCCTGGAACGCATCTCTCAGGGTGATCCCTCGGGCATCGCCGCTTGCCTTGATGAATACGGCGGTACCGTCTGGGCGCTCGCAGAGCGCTACCTGCGCGGCACGGGCGAAGATGTCGAAGACGCCGTGCAGGAGATCTTCATCGAAGTCTGGCGCAGCGCGCACCGCTTCAGCCCCGCCCTCGGCTCTGAGCCCGCCTTCGTCGCCACCATCGCCCACCGCCGACTCATCGACCGTCAACGCCGCCTCGCGGCGCGCGGCACGCACCTTCCCTTCGATCCCTCTCTCACCCACGCGCCGCCCCAACGCCTCGATACCGCCTCGCTCCGCGATGATCTTCACCGGGCAGCGCGGGCCTTTGATGAACTCGACACCGATGAGCGCCAGGTTCTCTGGTACGCGCTCTATCATGGACTGAGCCACGAACGCATCGCGCACGCCACCGACCTGCCCCTAGGCACGGTCAAAACCCGCATCCGCCGCGGGCTCTCAAGACTGCGCGACATTCTCGCAGGACGCACGGAAGAGTTGGGAGGTGTGCGATGAACGATCCCCGCCGCCGCCACGAGTTCCAGCACCTGCTCGACCTGCTCGCCCTGCAGGCCGCTGGTTCGCTCTCGCAGGCCGATCGCGCCGAACTCGACGCCCTCCTCGCACGCACCCCGCCCCTCACCGACGACGCCGGCCAACCCGCCGACCCCGCCCTCTTCAAAGACGTCATCGGCCCCGCCGTCGCGGCCCTCGCCGCCGGCGCGCCCGCCGGCGCCATGCCCGCAGAGGCCCGCGCCCGTCTGCTCGCGCGTGGTCAGGCGCTCATGGGCCACACCGCCCCGGCCACCGCGCACGTCCGCCCGGCGCGTCGCGCCCTGCACCCATCCCTGGGCTGGTTCGCCGCCGCCGCCGCGTGTCTGCTCGCGCTGCTCGTGTGGTGGGAGAGCCGCCCGCCCCAGACCCCCAGCGCACCCGAACGCTTCGCCGCGCTGCTCGAGGAGCCCGACACCCTCCAACTCCCCTTCGAACCAAGCACAGATCCCGCCGCGAAAGCCCTCGCCGGCGATGTCTTCTGGAACCAGCGCCTGCAGCGCGGCTTTGTGCGCTTCACCGGCCTTGCCGCCAATGACCCCGCCCGCGAGCAATACCAGATCTGGGCGTACGACTCGGGGCGGCAAGACGGCTACCCCGTCGATTGCGGCGTCTTCGATGTCACCGGCCTTGCCGCCGGCGGCGAGCACACCCTGGTGCCCATCATGGGCAAACTCCCCGTGCTCAAGGCCACCGCCTTTGCCATCAGCCTCGAGCGGCCCGGCGGTGCCGTCGTACCCAACCGCGAGCGCCTCGTGTGCTTCGCGCCCAAGAAGTAACCGCCGCCCGCGCTTCTTCGCGCACACTTCATCCGCGCGCACCCACGCCGCATCCTCTCCCGGCTAAGGTTGGCCGGGTCAACGGCGCGCCATCTTCGCGCCCCGTCTCCACCCGCCGCCACACCCCACCCGAGGGCCGCATGATGTACCACCCCTTCGTCGCCGCAACGCTCATCTTCTCCGCCGCCTGCGCCGCGGCGGCGCAGCCCCCGGCCGACAACCTCGTTCACCATCGCCACCGCCATCACCACAACCCCAGGCACGCGACCGATGCCCCGACGCCCGCGCGCTTCGTCACCAGCCGCCCCAGCGATGTTCTTCTCCCCCTGCCGCAGGAGAAAGACGCCTTCACCTTTGTCGTCTTCGGCGACCGCACCGGCGGCCCGGCCGACGGCGTGAACGTGCTCGCCGACGCCGTGCGCGACACCAACCTGCTCGAGCCCGACCTTGTCATGACCGTGGGCGACCTCATCAACGGCTACAACGAAACGCCGCAATGGCTCGAACAGATGCGCGAATACAAAGAGATCATGAACGAACTGCGCTGCCCGTGGTTCCCCGTCGCGGGCAACCACGATGTCTATTGGCGCGGGGCCGGCCCCAAGCCCGAGCACGAGCACGACGCCAACTACGAGATGCACTTCGGCCCCCTGTGGTACGCCTTCCAGCACAAAAACTGCTGGTTCATCGCGCTCTACAGCGACGAAACAAACCCGAAGACCGGCGAGAAATCCTTCGGCAAGCCCGACAACCACCGCATGAGCGAAGAGCAGTTCACCTGGCTCGACGAAACCCTCACCCGCGCCGAAGACGCCCACCACGTCTTTCTCTTCCTTCACCACCCGCGCTGGACCGGCGGCGCCAACTACGGCGACCAGTGGGACCGTGTGCACCAGCGTCTCGTGAAGGCGGGCAACGTCACCGCCGTCTTCGCGGGGCACATCCACCGCATGCGCTACGACGCCAAAGACGGCATCGAATACGTCACGCTCGCCACCGTCGGCGGCGGTCAGGCCGGCCACGTGCCGCAGGCCGGCTGGCTCCACCACTTCAACATCATCACCGTGCGCCAGGGGCAGGTCGCCATGGCCGCCCTCCCCGTCGGTCAGGTCATGGATGTCCGCGAGATCACCGCCGATCTTGCCGACCAGTGCGCCCTGCAATCCCGCACGCCCCCCGCCATCGCGGGGCCCCTCACGTTCGACGCCGCGGGCGCTGTCTCACAGACGTTCGCCGCCACCATCACCAACCACACCTCCCGCACCATCGACACCACCTACGCACTCGACACCCTCGACCCACGCTGGCGCATCGACCCCGACCACGGGCACGCCGCCGTCGCGCCCGGGGCAACGCACGACATCTCCTTCCGCGTGCACCGGTCGCCCGGCGCCGCCGACGAGTACCTCCGCCCGGTTCATCTTGTCATCAACACCGACGTGCTCATGCCCGGCCACCGCTACTCACTCCCCGAGCAACGCACCCCCATCGCCCTCAACACCGATGCGCTCCCCACGCCCCCGGCGCCTGATGCCGAAACCGCCCTTCGCCTGCGCGGCAGCGACGCCATCGCCATCGACTCTTCCGAGTTCAACCTCCCCGACGGCCCCTTCACCGTCGAATGCTGGATGCGCGCCGATTCCTTCGCGCCCCGCACCGGCCTCGTCTGCAAAACCGAAGAGAGCGAATACGGCATCTTTGTCAGCCGCGGCCGGCCCGAGTTCCTCGTCTACCTCGGCAACGCCTACGCCCGCGCCACCAGCACGCTCGACCCCCTCTCACCCGGCGCGTGGCACCACATCGCCGGCGTCTTTGACGGCCAGGAAGTCCGCCTCTATATAGACGGCGCACTCGCCGGCGCTACCAAGGCCTCCGGCAAGCGAAAGACCAATCGCCTGCCCCTCATGCTCGGCGCGGATGTCGGCCCCACCAGCAACGCCATGTCCCACTTCACCGGCCAGATCGACGCCTTCCGCCTCTCCGTGGGCGCCCTCTACACCGGCCAACGCTTCACCCCCGAGCGCCGCCTTGCGCCCACCACCTCCACACTCCTGCTCACCAACATGGACGGCTTCTTCGGCACGGGCCTCTGGGGCGAGGGCGCGCAGAGAACCTTCGGCCGCGCTGTCGGCCAGCCGGCCATCGAACAGGCTGTCACAGATTAACAACCCGGCCGCGTCGCAGCCTCAGACCGGCCCTCGGTGAGCCGCCCCATCCTTGCCCGTGGGCGCGAAACCGATCACCCCCGCCGGCGGCGCGCCGCGAGCAAGACGCCGTACGCAAGCAACCCGGCCCCGCCCGGCGTGGGCACCACCACCCACGCGAAGGCGTTGAGAAACACGGTGTCGTTGTTCGCGAAGGTGAAGTCCATCGCCGCCGTGTCGGTGAAGACCACCACGCGCCCGCTCCCAGCGCCCAGCGCTCCGTTGTCAAGCACCGCGGCCGCGACCTGGTTGTTCGCCGCGTGCCTCGCCACAACCTGCCCCGCGCCGGTGTTCGAAATCCACCCCGGAAAAAGCGTTGTGAATGTTGTGACATCACCGAACGGCCCGCTCGCCAACGGGCTGTCCAGCGGCGACAGGTTCGCTGTCTGTGTGCCGCTCAGTGTCCCCGCGGCCGACATCCCCACCGCGCTCAAAATGCTCGCGTTCGCCGCAGACGCCGCGCCGCTGAACGTGTCGTTGTCCGGGATCAGGATCGCACGCCCGCCGCCCGCCAGAAACGCGCCCAGCGCCGCCTGCTCATCGCCCGAGAGCGGCGTGATCGCGGCGTTGTTCTGCGACGCCGACGTGATGATCAGCACATCCAGCCCGCCCAAGAACTCCGGCGTGAGCACCGAGGCCGAAGTAAACGTCGGGGAAAAATGCGTCGAGAGTGCGCTGCGAGCGCCCGCGGCGTAGGCACTCTCCGTGAACGAAAATGCCCCGCCTCGCGAGGTGTCAAACCCGCCCACAACCTGCCCGGCACACACCCCGCCGCATACACCGGCCGCGAGTATCGCCGCCACGATCTGCCCTGCGTTGTTCATGTCTCTATCTCCTTGGCTCAGTGTAGTGGCCTGAATGCCGCCAGGTCTGAAATCTCCTCTCGCCCGATCACCCCACCAACCGCGCCGCCGCCACCCTCCTCCGCTTCGCCACCTTCAACCACCACACCATGCCCCGCACCCCTGTCTACCATATTCGCCCCGGCCAATCCCTGTGTGACGTGACGGGCACTTCACCAACCACAAGGAGGCCACCATGCACGAGAACCATCCACAACCGCGCGGCGACGACAGCGACTGCTTTCACGCCCATCAGTAAACGAAGGAGGGGCTTCCCCTCCGAGCAGAAGGTCAAGAAGGGCTCGCGCGGCGTACAAACCCCCGCCGGGTTCAAAGACTTCTGCGAGAAACTCGGCCGCAACGACCTCTGCCCCTGCGGCTCGGGCGCGTTGTTTTAAGAAGTGCTGCATGACCTCGGGCCGGTTTTGACGGCTCGAACCGCGACGAATACACGCGGTAGCGGCATTGAAGACATCCACAACTCCATTTCCAAGGGCCGGGTTACTCCCGGCCCTGGTGTGTTTTTGTCGCTCGCAGCACACAGAAGCAAGGAAGTGTGCAACACAAGGCAGCCAGCATGAGCGGCAGAGGCCCGATCTGATAGTTGCCCGGACGTGTATCGATTCGCAGTCCACACCCCCTGATCGCGGGGTCCAACCTACCTATTCCATCCATTCTATCAGGCTCCTCGCTCTCTTCGCTTCATGTAGCACAGGTCCTATAACGTCGAAGATGAAATGGAGTCTCTGAGGATCGCGATTGAGCGATTGAGGCGGTCGACTCCCGAGGGAGATTGCGGATATTCTTGCTACCGTATAACACCCGCGGCACCAGTCGCCGCGCTCCGGAGACCCGTCATGCGCAACTCAGTTCTTGGCCGTGTGATCGCTGCCCTCTTTGCCGTCGCAATGGTGACCGTGGCCAAGGGCCAGTGCGGCGTCATGCTGCAAGACACCGTGCTTCCTTCGGATGGCTCAGAGCACCGTACATTCTTTGAGTGGGATTTCGACGGAGAAGGCCCGTTGCCTCCCGAGTTGCTCGTAGGCACAGGAGGCGGGCGTGTGATGGCCTTCAACGGAACCCGCTGGCGGCAAGTGGGTGATAGGCTGTCAGGACCCGTGTCGTGGAACGTAGATCCTGCCGAGCCATTGGTATACCAGCTTTTGAGCTTCCGGGGCGAGTTGCACGCAGTGGCGGCTGGTTATAACGTATCCTCACAAGGCGCTTTGTTTAAATGGTCAGGCACGCAATGGGACCAGATTCCTATGGTTGGAGTCGGCTGTCCCGGGTCCGGCGCTACGGGGCACTTCAGGAGCGCGACAATTTGGAACGATATGATTGTTGTTGTCGGCTATGATTTGCGGTGTTCGGGACAGAGGCTCGCAATTGGGTGGAACGGAACGGCGTGGGCTCCATTAGACAACGCACTCACGGGCTTTCAATCTTCTTCCATTGTTGCAGCCGTACACGCAACATCGGATGGGCGACTGTTGATCGGGGGATACCTGCCAACCCCCCTTGCGGACGCGATGATTGCGGAGCTTGTAGGTGCCCAGTGGCAATATCGCATTTATGGTTATAGTGGTATTAGCAGTATCCCGATACTCAGATTTCAAGAGATCGATGGAGATGTCTTCGCTATGGCTCAATCTGTAGAGCCTATCCGTAAACCGCGCAACCGTGTTGCGTTCTGCTGCGTATAGCCCTGCATGGCGATGCGATTGACCGATGAGGAACTTGACTGGCTGGCCGCGCGGGTGCCCGATGCACCTGTCTCTCCCAAGGGCGGGCGGCCGGCGATGGACAAGAGGCAGGCTCTGCGCGGCATCTTCTGGGTGCTCGACAACGGCGCCAAGTGGAAGGATCTCCCACACGAGTTCGGCAGCAAGAGTTCGGTGCACAAGTACTTCATGCTCTGGACCCGCGCGGGTGTCTTTGAAGCCATCATGCGCGACGCGGGCAGGTTCATCGAAGAGCGCGACGGCTTCCGTCTCTACGAGTGCTTCATCGACGCAACCTTCAGCAAAGCCCGCGGCGGGGGCGACGGCATCGGCGTCACAAAGGCCGGGAAAGGCGTGAAAATCATGGTTCTTGTCGATGCAAGAGGTCTGCCGGTGGCCGTCAGCACCGCCAGCGCCTCCCCGCACGAGAGCACGCTGGTGCAGGGGCTCTTCGAGTTCATGCTCACCGTCGAATCACCCGCACGCATCATCGGCGACAAGGCGTACGACAGCGATGCCCTGGATGAAGAACTGGCCGGGGAAGGGATCGAACTGATCGCGCCACACCGCAAGAGTCGGCGTCCGGAGAACGTCACCCAGGACGGTCGGCCGCTGCGTCGTTACCAACGCCGCTTCACGGTGGAGCGGACAATCTCGTGGCTCCAGAACTTCCGGCGCTTGTGCATCCGCTACGAAAAGACCTCCGTGTTGTTCCAGGGCTTTCTGCATCTCGGATGCACCATCATCTTACTGAAACAGGTTTACGGATAGGCTCTAGTTATCCCTGAGTACCCCACCAATTACGTGGCTGTGTTGCGCGAAAACCGAGCAACGGGCGCGTGGGAGCCTTGGATCATGGACTTGGATTTAGGTCCAATCTCCAGGAACGCTTACTCGCTACTGCGACATGGACAACGCTGGTATCTCGCGTCGGGTGGGGAGATTATGTATCGCGATGGTGAAGGCCCGTGGACGCGCGCCGTCATGCTGGGGGGGCAGCCGGGAAAGATGCGTGACATTGTTCGATGGGGTGAGTTTCTGCACGCAATTGGGACAAACGATCAGGTTATTAGCAACTGCCCATTCGCCACGCACCTTACCGCCCCTCTAGAACCCGGCACAACTTTTTCGAGAGAACCGAATCGTTTCACAGACAATAATCAGATTGTCGATAAGATCAAACCTACACCCGCAGGGGTTTTCGCCTGGACGAGAAGCACGACATCTTCCTTGCGCGTGGCCCACCACCCACAGGGAGGCCCTCAGCCTTGCATGCAATCACAATCAACCGTCGCTCGCTTTGATGGCGAAGATTGGCGTATTGCAGGTGGGCTAAACGGCGTGCTTGAAACAGTGTTGATAATCGATGGTGTGCCCACAGCCTTCGGCCAGTTTACCTCAGCGGGCGGGCAGCCCGTAGGGCCAGGCGTGGCAGGGTGGTTCAGCGACCGTTGGGGGCCGCACCTCGAAGGGCTCAACTCTAACGTCCGATCGGCGGTGATGCACGAGGGCATCCCCCACGCCTTAAGCTCAACGTCTACAACCAGCACGGTGTTCCGCTGGACGGGCTCAGCATGGGAACAGGTCGGTGGTGCCTTCTCGCTCGGGCCGGGGCGGATCGTGTCGGCCGGGGGTGAGTTGTTCGTGTACCGGACAAACTCGAGCACCGTCTTTCGGTTTAGCGGCGGGGCGTGGGCCGCGCTGCCCACAGCGCCCGGCAATGTGATCGCCGCCGAGGATGCGGGCGGGCAACTCACCATCGCAACCTCCTCCTCAGTCTTTCGGCTGGTGTCGGGGGCATGGGAGGCACTGCCCGCGTTTCCCGCGACAGTCAGCCTTCGCACCCTGGCATGGCATAATGGCACCCTCCACGCTGGACTAAATTGGGGGGGTAGTCCACTCTCTCTCACTTCCCCAATCATGTATTTCGACGGGTCGCAGTGGGTTAAATCAATCCTCATCCATCCCCCGCGGGTAGGCGCGCCGCATCCGTACGTATCCATCTACGATCTGGTCAGCGATGGCAACATACTGCACGCAGTAGGTCAGTTCACGTACATCAGCGGTGTCACGGCCGAGAGCTGGGCCATGTTCTACTCGGGGCCTCCTCGACTCCTCACACACCCCGCGGCCACAACCGTTGATGCCGACTCCGCGGCGTACTTCAGCATAGACCCCGAGGTATACCACGACCCCTCACAAACCTACAGCTGGCGCAAAGACGGGGCCACGCTCGTTGACGGCCCCACGCCCGGCGGGTCAGTGATCTCTGGCGCAACAACACCCTACCTGCGCATCACCGGCGCGAACGAAACCGACCAAGGCGAATACTCAGTACGGGTGACCAACGGGTGCGGGCAGATGACCTCCTCCGCCGCGCCTCTGGTGGTGGTGACCAGCGCACCCTGCCCGGCGGATTTCAACCAGGACGGCGGCGTAGACCTTGCAGATGTCGAGGCTTTCTACATGGCATGGGAAGCATGCGACAGCGCGGCGGATGTCAACGCCGACGGCGGCGTAGACGGCTCAGATGTCGAAACATTCTTCATAGCGTGGGAGGCCGGCGGCTGCGATTAAGGCGCAACCTCTCAACCGAACCACCATCATGCTCACCCCTCCCTCAACCACCGGAGATCGGCAGGTGGCCCCGAGATGCTCCCGGGGTGTGCCACCGAGGTGCCCGGCCCTGCGGGCTTCTCGGTGCCGCCTTGATGAACTGCCTCGTCCGTCACGCATACCCCCTCCACCTCGCCCACAACCTCGGGGTGCCCGCCGGTCATTCGCCCTCCACCCCCCCGCGCCGCCGCACGCTTCATCATGCCCAATCTGCCTGACCAGTCTACCAGATGAGGACGTTTGAGATTCGACGCCCGGAGTGTACGCCGAACTCGGTGCCACGGGGAACGGTAATCTCGGTGCCACCTGCCCCAACCCTTCCGGTTGCGCCGGATTCAAGGGTTATTCAACGGGCTGTTATGGTGTCTTCGGGGCAGTAGGGAGCGATCCAGGATAGATGTGGATTTTGCTTTGCAGCCGCTTCGGGTCAATCAGGCGTATTTCGCGCAGAGAACCGAGTCCCCGCTCTTGCATAGCGGCGTCCAGGTCTTCACTCCGTCTGAAGTCTAAACATTCGTACTTTAGTGTATCGAGCAGGTACCACCGCTCCGGCACCGTCCCTTCGCCGGCATCTCCCGTAGCTACGACAAAGCGGTCTTGGACAATGGCGACCCGCATTCTCTGCCTCACTTCGCCCCTCGGAGGCAGTGTGCGGCCACCTCCTCGCCGAAAGCTATATTCAGTGTAGATGTTATGCGCATCGTCGCCTTCTATATAGAGCAGTATATGACTATTAGGCAACTGTCGCTGCCACCCATCGCTGCGCTCACAGCTACCCAAAGCAATCGCAAATAATACTGTGCATGACAGTGGGTACGACAGCGTTGTATTTTTATTAATATTTAACATTTGTATACTTACCAACTGTTTATGCGGACCGCGGGGCGATCTGGTCGTTGTAGAGCCTATCCGTAAACCTGTTTCAGTAAGATGATGGTGCATCCGAGATGCAGAAAGCCCTGGAACAACACGGAGGTCTTTTCGTAGCGGATGCACAAGCGCCGGAAGTTCTGGAGCCACGAGATTGTCCGCTCCACCGTGAAGCGGCGTTGGTAACGACGCAGCGGCCGACCGTCCTGGGTGACGTTCTCCGGACGCCGACTCTTGCGGTGTGGCGCGATCAGTTCGATCCCTTCCCCGGCCAGTTCTTCATCCAGGGCATCGCTGTCGTACGCCTTGTCGCCGATGATGCGTGCGGGTGATTCGACGGTGAGCATGAACTCGAAGAGCCCCTGCACCAGCGTGCTCTCGTGCGGGGAGGCGCTGGCGGTGCTGACGGCCACCGGCAGACCTCTTGCATCGACAAGAACCATGATTTTCACGCCTTTCCCGGCCTTTGTGACGCCGATGCCGTCGCCCCCGCCGCGGGCTTTGCTGAAGGTTGCGTCGATGAAGCACTCGTAGAGACGGAAGCCGTCGCGCTCTTCGATGAACCTGCCCGCGTCGCGCATGATGGCTTCAAAGACACCCGCGCGGGTCCAGAGCATGAAGTACTTGTGCACCGAACTCTTGCTGCCGAACTCGTGTGGGAGATCCTTCCACTTGGCGCCGTTGTCGAGCACCCAGAAGATGCCGCGCAGAGCCTGCCTCTTGTCCATCGCCGGCCGCCCGCCCTTGGGAGAGACAGGTGCATCGGGCACCCGCGCGGCCAGCCAGTCAAGTTCCTCATCGGTCAATCGCATCGCCATGCAGGGCTATACGCAGCAGAACGCAACACGGTTGCGCGGTTTACGGATAGGCTCTAGTGGAAAGAGTGGTTAATGGCCACGAATACAATCGCGAGCATCCCAATCGAGTTTATCAACGATGCCGCTCCCTTTCAATAGCTTGCTCCAATCGAGGCCGTAGTCAAACGCTGCCCCCCGAGGGTCATCAATCGGGATGTAGATAAATTTAAGAGGTTTTGTGAACGTATCTCTCATGCTATAGTTCACGACACACCAATATGAGTAATATACCCAGCCTCGTATTGTATTGTTTCCGCAAGTGACACGCAGCATGCAGGCCGACCTGGCGTGGATGTAGTGCCCGCCAATGGTCCACATGCCAATATTGGCAAGGGGCACCATCCCACTTGGCACATTTAGGCTTACCGTAAATGCGACTGTCGCATCAAGCGTCTGCGGGCCCTCCGGTCTGCAGCACCTTAGTTTGCTCCCCAACAGCAATGCCTCCCTTTCAATTATTGATTCGATTCGATCATCAATCTCTTCGACCACTAACCGTACATGAGGATATGACAAATACCAATCGACGACCCAGTCGCCAATCGCATTTAGATTTAGGTACCCCCCCATTTGCGAATAGTAATATGTTATCAGATACCATGCGATGGAATTATCTCGCCTACCAGGAGCGGGCGGCGGCATCAACCCACTCGGATCCACCGCCTCAACCGCCCTGCTTCCCACGTACTCGTAGAGGCTCATGCCGTCCACGTACCCCAGCGGGTCTCTGCGGTTCCACCTTCCCATCTCGCTCACCAGCACGCGGTGGCGCACGTGCCACTGCTGTGTCGCCGGGTCGTACTCGTACCCCGCGTAGCCGCGCCGGTTGTGCAGCCTGCTGACGCTGCCGCGGCCGTGGCTGGTCCACAGCGCCCAGTCCGCGTGCCCCTGCACCAGGGCGCGGTCCGCGCTGTCCACCACGCCGTCGCGGTTCACATCAAGATCGGCGGCCAGCGCACCCGCGCCGTAGTCGTTGTAATCATCCCAGTCCTGCGGGTCGTACCCATCGCACACGCCGTCGCGGTTGACATCCCCCGCGGCGTACACCGTCGGCACGCCGTAGGTTTCCGGCTTGGGGATGTCTCGTGCGAGCATCATGATGCAGCGGTCCGGACGGCAGGTTAGCCGAGATGGGGTTGCCGGTCAATCGAGCGCACTTCTCGGGCGTTCGTGTGCAATCCACTGCTGGCCCGAGCGTGGCATGGCCAAGGGCCTGACGCACCAGCCAAGCATCGCGCGGCTCTCAGAGAGAGCCGTTCCACCAACAAGCCGCGCGTGGTTGCACCCATCTTCGCATCGAAGTCGGGGGAACCGACTTCGATGGCACGAAGTGGCTGGAGATTGGTCGCCCAAGCACCGCCCTTCGATCCGCCGCGCAAGTTGTGGGCTCGTGTTCACCACTGCACGCGATGAAGAGGACGGGGGGGTGGGAAGGTGTGTGTCGGGCAGCATGCCGTTTGCTTTGGCCTCTCAGGCCGAAGGCCTGCCCGTGAGTAGCCGGGGCGTGGAGCGAGCCTGCGAGCGACACCCCCGGGAGCGAACAATCCCCTTCTCCATTTTCTTCTGTTGTGCAGCCTGTAGGGCTGCTCATAGGCTCTGAAGATCGTATCGAACAGGCCGCGCTGGTTCTTGAACACTCGACATCGCGCTTCTATCGTGTGTCATGGCCACCACGCTGACCAAGAACCTGCTCCACATCACTTTCTCAACCAAGAATCGGCTGGGATTGATCCCGTCATCATTCGCGCCGGAGCTGTATGCGTGTATCGGCGGCATATGCAGGCGGCGTCACTCGCCGCTGCTGACGATGGGCGGAACCGAGGACCATGTTCACATGCTGGTAAGCCTCAACAAGACGGTTGCGATGTCCGACTTCATGCTTGACATGAAGCGTGATTCGTCAAAGTGGGTTAAAGAGAAAGGTGCCGGGCTGGACGGGTTCGGGTGGCAAGACGGCTACTTCGCGTTTTCGATCGGCGTATCGGGCGTGCGTGCACTGCGGGCTTACATCGACAACCAGAGAGAGCATCACAAGAAGATCGATTTCAAGGATGAGATGAGAGCCCTGCTCCGCAGGTACGGGATCGAGTGGAATGAAGGCCACATCTGGGAGTGAGATGATCTGCGGAACGTCACTTTACGACGACCCCTACAGGGTCGTGGTGATGTCGGGGCCGCTACCGGGGGTCGCGCTCGAAGATTCGCTTGACCCCCGGCTACTGACGATCAGACCTTCGGCCTGGAAGCAAACCCATCACGAGCGGTTGATCGACTCTGATCTACCGTGCTGCAAAGGATGGGAATCTTGCAATGGATGGAAGCATACCATCGCGCGTGAAGACGTGGATGATGTCTCTGCACCGATCGCCGGAGGAACCGGCGATCGGTGGCACGTATTCTTAATCTGCAACGTTCGGTGCCACCCGCCGTTCCATGACCCGCCGGTGACCTTGCGCCGCACCAACTCGTCGGTTTCGGAGAGGATGCCCCCGTTGCGGTCGTGCGCCACGCGGAAGTCGGTGTAGAAGGCCCCGCCCAGACGCTCCCAGCCGCTCCGCGTCACCCGGCCGAAGGTCTCCGGCTCCTGGATGGCTCTTGCGAGTTTCATATCGTGCAGCGCTCAGGACGGCAGGTTAGCAGGGGGTGAAGGTGGGGTCAATCCAATCCGCCGCGCGTGTCGTAGGCTCGGGTGTTCAGCACTGCACGCGCCGAAGACGGCGGTGCAGTGGCACGGTTTGTGTCGTGCTGCCTGACGTTTCGTGCAACCCACCACGAGCGGTTGGGCGACTCTGATCTACCTCACTGTCAATGATGGGAATCTTGGAAATGTGGAAGGAAGCCAGCGTGCGTGACAGCGTGGAAGGTGGATCCGCACCGATCACCGGAGGAACCAGCGATCGGTATCGGGGGTACGGATTCTCACCCTGACGCGATCGATGCCACCCGCCGAGTGTCTTCGTTCGCAAATACGACTCCGAATGATAGATATAGTCTCCGATAAATAAGGGAATAGCATTTTAACGCCATAGATCAAGTTTAATGGTCTGCTCTACGTCGCGGCAATCGAGACGCCTTGACAAAGTGTGCGTCACGGACACTGCCTAATTGAAGCTCTGCAAGCGCCATGTCGATCTGGATTTGGTGAGAATACACCTGGTACTCGTGCGCAACAGTATCAATTAAATAGTACGTCTCGCTTCGAATTCCAATAGCAATGCACCTTGCAACCACGTATTGATTTTTGAGTATTGCTATTTCAATAACATTTGGAGGTGACGGATTGTCGCCAATCCGCACCAATCTATTTCCCTGGACTTGCCCGGGAACAGGAGTCGACACAATATACATTCTGTGATCTCCTAATTTAATAACATCTGTTTCATGAAGTATGCATCCGTTTGGCAGTTGCCTTGTCACCCCTTTGGTCTGGTCGCACGCAAGTACAATTAGAGAAAAAAAAACCAAAACAGCGATGGTTACAATTTGCTGATATGTATTGGCGTCGCCAAAGACGATCGGATGCTTATTTCGCAAATTCATAATATTTCTCTTAGACGACGGGTTACTTGTTGTGTTATACATGCTAATATGAATACGTTAATTATTTCTCAGGTGTCCTGCGACCGCGATATTAGCATACGTGTGACCCAGCGGAAACGCAGTGTAGTGGGCTGCAAACGTCCTGAGATGGAGCGGCTAAGAGGACAGGTTAGTTGTTCAATCGCCTGCTGCTGCGATCTGATACAGCGGCTGGCGTCCCAGTTGAACTCTTCCAGAATACCAACGCCCCACAACTGCTCTTGCCAGGCCAAGGTATACCAAAATGGTGTACCTACTTCATATGCGCCGCCTGTGCCAAACGGGTCGGCGAATTTATCTTTCATTAAATATCGGACATTGCATTGATATGAATATTGGACCCAGCCATATTTGATTGAATTGCCGCAAGCGACTGCTACATAACATTCTGCATTTGCGTACAGAAAGTGCCCGCCGACCACCCACATTCCCAAACCCGGCCCTATCTCGCCACCTTCAACAGGTAGGCGAAATCCGAATGCATAGGTATCACATAGATCGTTCGGCCCCTCGGGCAGGTAGCAATTCAGCTGCGAAGCGAGCACTCTGGCTTTATGCTTGGCCGCCAACTCGATGCGCATATCGAGAGCCATTTTCGCACTAGACGTGTGTTCATATGATAAATACCACGCCACCATAGCCGGAGTGCCTCCGAGATCTAGCTGACCTCCATTGCCAAGTAGATACCAATTAAGAAGATATTTAAATATAAATTCATCTTGCCAAGTACGGAATACCCACCACCGCCAAGGCGGTATGCCGTGCAGTTCGCCTGACAACCCCATCGGATCCATCCCAACCACCGGCATGGACCTCACATACTCATACACACTCATCCCGTCCACGTACCCGAGCGGGTCTCTGCGGTTCCACCGGCCCATCTCGCTCACCAGCACGCGGTGGCGCACATGCCACTGCTGTGTCGCCGGGTCGTACTCGTACCCCGCGTAGCCGCGCCGGTTGTGCAGCCTGCTCACGCTGCCTCGCCCGTGGCTGGTCCACAGCGCCCAATCGGCGTGCCCTTGCACTAGGGCGCGGTCTGCGCTGTCTACCACGCCGTCGCGGTTGATGTCAAGATCGACCGCCAGCGCGCCCGCGCCGTAGTCGTTGTAGTCGTCCCAGTCTTGCGGGTCGAACCCATCGCACACACCATCGCGGTTCACATCGCCCGCCGCGTAGACGCTGGGCACGCCGTAGGTTTCCGGCTTGGGCATGTCTCGTGCGAGCATCATGGGGGCGCGGCCTCTTTCACACGTTAGCCGGGGGTGGCAACGCGGTCAAACGGGTACACACTTCTCGGGCCTTGGGGCAACCAACCCCTCCGGGCCTTGGGCGGGGCCGTGCGTGGCTGGGTGGCTGGATGGATGCAGGCGCGAGGGTGAATGCGCGGCATTCGTGATTCGGCGATCGCGGGAGTTGACGAGTCAAGGTGCGGCGGGCGCGGGGTGAGATCGGCCGCGCAGCGCATCCCTCCATCACGCCGGGCCCGGCGAGCACCCGAGCAGTATAACCGCGATCGGTGCCGAGGGTTTAGAGCCCTTTGCCGGCGGCGATGGCCGCGCGGTCTTGCTCGCTGCGCTGCACGATCGCATCGACATCTCCCGCGCTCATCCACGGCAGCGAATCGAGTTTGTCGCGCAGGTGCGGGGGGAAGGGCTTGTTGAGACGTTCGTGGGCGGGGCGGCTTCGCCAGATGCGGTGCATCCAGAAGTATTGCTCGGGGGCGCGTCGCACCATCTGCTCGATGGCGCGCCGGTAGCGCGCCGTGAGGTAATACAACGGGTCTGGCTGCGCGACCCAGTCTTCCGGCCCGAACTGATCGACCAGTTCAACGCTGTATCGCATGGGCGAGCGCGACCGCGGGCGACGATCGACCGTGCCGGCCCACGGGCCGGGGGGCGGGTCTTCGTCGTCGCGCAGCCTTCGGGCAAAGCCGCAGATGATGCGCGCGTTGGTCTGCATGGCGAGCAGGCCGATGGATTTGTACGTGCTGGTGAGGCGGCCGAAGAAGGGCGTGAAGAGGCCGCGGTCGCCGCCGGATTGATCGGCGACAAGGCCTACGGGCTCGCCGCGCCGCAGCACGGGGGGCAGGCTGCGGACCGCGCCGAACTTGCTGACAAGGGTGAGGCCGCGGCGGGCGCGGGTTTCATAGAGCCAGGCATCGAGGGGCCGGAGGTCGAGCGGGCGGTAGACGGCGTGCATGGGGAAGCCCAGCATGGAAATGGCCGAGCCGATGAGTTCCCAGTTGCCGCAGTGGCCCGAGATGAGGATGCACGGCCCCTGTTTGAGGAGGGTGCGCACGGCGGATTCGACGTGCGTGAAGTAGAGGTGGTTGGTGAAGCCCTCGGGCGTGATGAGGCGCGGCGCGAAGAGCACCTCGACCCCGATCTGGAAGAGGTGCTGGTAACTGGCGACGGCGCATTCATGGCGCTGGGCGGGCGACCACTCGGGGAAGGCGTCTTCAAGATTGGCCACAGCGCGCCGGAAGCGCGACGGGCTGATGGAGGGGTAGAGGGCGCCCAGGCCCCTGGCCGCGGCCATGGCCGGGCCCAGACCGGCGATGAGCGGCACCGACATCACGCCGCGGATGGCGGCGGTGATCGGGTGCTCGAGGGCGGGGTGCAGTGGTTTCTTTGTGGCCACGTTGCGGGATGGGGCGATGGCAGCGAGATGGGGCCGGGGAAGGGCTCCGCCGCTTCGATCAACCCAAGCCCCCGCAGCGCACAGGCCCGGCGGCGTGCCCGGGTTCAGCGGGCGCGGGCGGGGTTCTTGCCGGTGAGGGTGTAGAGGCGGTTTTCGTTGAGCACGGGGATGCCGGTGCTGGTGGCCTGGCGGAAGAGGTTGTCGTAACGCTCGACCTCGCGCTGGCGGCGGATGAACTCCTGCACGACCTCGAAGGGGGCGTCTTGCGCCGGGCGTGGCGGCAGCAGGGGGCGCTCGCCGAGCACGAGGAAGTCAACCTCGCCCGAGAGGTCCGGGACGACGCGGCCGCCCCAACTGGCGATCATGGTTTCGATATCCTGGCGTTCGAGGGCGGTGGCGAGGCGGTCGCGGTTGAAGTCGAAGTTGCCGAAGACGACAAACTTGTAGACCTTGTTGGGGTCGTAGATGGCGTTGGCGATGACATCGCCGCGGACGACGGGGTTGCCGCGCACTTCGGAAGTGATGCGAGCGGTGGAACTGGTCTCGTCGACGGAGATGACCTCGATGGTGGCCTTGCCGGCGGGGTAGCGGCCCTCGGCGTCGGGGATGATGGCGTTCTTGTCTGAGTAGACGGCGAAGGTCATGCCCAGGACGACCTTCTCGCGGGCGCCGATGCTCAGGCCGACGGTGCGGCTGGCGCCGTCGATCGAGATGATCTCGCCGTCGGCGAGAGACTCTTCGGGGCGGCCGCGGAAGGCTTCGAGGTTTTTCTGGCCGCGGAGGACGGCGAGCTGGTTTTCGAGGATGATCTTCTCGTCGGTGACTTTGGCGAGTTGGGTTTCGAGGCGGCGGCGGGTTTCGGCGAAGTCGGTGCGTTCGCGGCCCAGGGTCTGGTCGACGCGGGACTTGTAGTCTTCGGCGCCGCGCCGGTATTCTTCGATCTCGGCGCGGTAGGCAGAAATCTCGGCGCTGAGGGCGTCGATGGTGCGCTGGTGGTTGTCGGCGATGAGTTTGATGCGGTCGGCGGCGTTCTTCTGGTCGGCCTGGGCCTGGAGGCGCGCGGTTTCGGCCCGCTGCAGGTTGTCCTGCAGCGAGGAGAGTTGAGAATCACGCGCGGCGATGACGCTCAGCAGCGAGCCGGTGTCGGCCCCCGAGACGCCTTCGAGTTTGCGGTTGAGTTCGGCCAGGCCGTCGCGGCGGTTGCCGGTGACGCGCTCCATGACCTGACCCATCGAGTCTGTCATGAAGGTGACCAGGCTCTTGTTGCCCGCGGCCTTGGCGTTCTGCACCAGCAGGCGAACGGTGTCGCTGCGGCGCTCGTCGGCGCGGATGATCTCGGCCTGGTCGGCCTGCAACTGCTGCACCATCCGCTGCTGATCGTTGAACTTGCCGAAGAAAACAGCGGTAAGCACAAAGAAGGTCAGGCAGAGGATGCCCAGAATGACCATCGTCGCGGCAACGCCGACACTGGTGCTGGTTCGACCGGCCATGCGGACCTACTCCTAAACGCCCCACACTGCTACGCGGCACGTCCCGCGATTCGGATAGACGACCCACCGAATGGGGACAAGCATACCCACCCCCGCCACGCCCGGCGCGGCCAGACCCGGGATGAACCCGGACAACCTTTTCTTCTCCCCGCCCCTCGGGCGTTGATCGCGGAGTTTTTTGGTATATGGAAGGGTGACGACGCGCCGCGGGGGTGGCGAAGGGCCCGGCACCGCCCGGCCGCGCCCGTGGCGAAGGCCTTGGGCTCTGAGCCCGCGCGGGTGCGAGGCTTTTTTTACTTGTTCGTGCCGGAGGCCGGCGGGGCGCTCGCGCCGGGGGTTTGCTTCTTCACCTTGGCCTGCACGGTGCCGAAGTAGTGCTTGATGGGCTCGTGGAACTCACGCGGGATCTGCATGGTTTCCATCGCCTCGGCGGCTTCGCGCATGCCGGTTTCGACCACCTCGGCAAACTCCGCGGCGGACTGGCCGCGGATCTGCTCGCCGAAGACCAGCCGCGTGCCGATGATGGGTCCGCCCTGGGTCTGCACGTTGGCCTTTTCTTTCTTGAGCATGAAGTCGGCGGCTTCGGCCTGCGGGCTTGGCGCCCCCTGGCCCAGGCCGGGCCCGCCGCTGCCGGCGCCCAAGTTGCGGTCGTCGCCCTCGCGCCACTGACCCATGGCGAACGTGTCGCTGTCGCCATCGCCCTCGCACTGGCCGCCGAGGCACTGGGCCGTGGCCTGCATCTGCTTTCTGGCGCGGGCGAGGGCCGCTTCTACATTCTGCATGTCCTCCTGCATCATCTCGGCGTCGGAGAGTTGGTCGGCAAGGTCGCTCATGGCGGACATGCCCTCGCCGCTCATGCCGTCTTCGTTCATGCACTGGGCCATCTTTGACATGGACTGGCTCATGCTGCCGGCCTGCTTGCACGCCTGCGCGGCGGCCTGCGCCATTTTCTGCAGGCGTTCCTTCTGCTCGGGCGTGAGGTTCTGCGCCTGCTCCAGGGCTCTTTGCAGATCCTGGGGGTTGCTCGCGGCGGCGCGGGCGAGGTCTTTGGCGGTCTTGGAATCAACCCCGGCCTTTTCGAGTTGTCTGGCGACTTCCTGCTCGGCGTCGGCGAGTTTCTTGAGTTGGTCGGCCATGCTGCTCAACTGCTGCTGGGCCTTTGCTTTGTCCTCGGGCGAGAGGGCGTTATTCTCGATCTGCTGCTGAAGGCTCTGCAACTGCTGCTGGGCGCGCTGAAAGTCGCCGCGCGACATGGCGCGGGTGAACTCGTTGAGGGGGCCGTCGCTGTTCTGCCTGATCTGCCGCATGGTTTCTTTGAGCGACTCGACCTGCTGGGCCTTCTCGCCGGCTTTCTCGTTCTCGAGTTTTTCGGTGAGTGATGTCAGGCGGCGCATTTCCTCGCGGCGCAGGGCGTCGGGGTCGAGGTCTTCGGGGCGGCGGGCGTCCTTCTCGCTGTCGTTGTTCAGGTTGTCGAGGAGGTGCTCGAGACGCGCTTTGGCGAGCGCCTCGGCCAAGTCGCGGCGCTGCTCTTCGATGTCGGTCTTTGCTTCGACCACCGCGCGCACGCGCTCTTCGTTGGCCACGCGCTGGGCCTTGACCTTGAGCACGTCAAAGACCGGCAGGAACTGCCAGACGAGCGCGAAGACGATGGCCGCGGCCAGGGGCGCGGGCCACGCGCGGGGAGACTCGATGGGCAGGGCCCCGCGAACATCGAGCCCGCGGGCGCGTTCTTCGGCCGATTCCACCACCGCCCGGGCCCAGGGGTCTTGCGAGTTCCACACGCACAGGGCCGTGCTGAGCGACTCGCGCAAGCCGGCTCGCTCGTCGAGCACGCGTGCCGCGGCGAGATCCTTCGCGCGAACGACCATGCTCCACGCCAACCCGACGAGCAGAGTGAGGCCCAGCGCGCCCCACAAGATCACCCGCCACGGGAACTCGACGGCGAAGACCTGTTGCACGATGCGCGCCGCGATGAGCAGCCCGAGCACCGCCGCCGCGGTGATGCACAGGGTGCGCAGCAACTCGATGAGCCAGAGCCGCCGTGCCGCCGCGCCCACCACTTTGCGAATCTGCGTCATCGTCATTCACTCCCGCGGGGGCTGCCCGCCCACCGCATCATTCGCCAGCAACCTTCACGCGCGGCCCATCTATCAGGCCCATCTATCTGGTCATGCATCGGGTCATGTATCGGGCCGCGCGGCGGCCTGAGCCAGAGACCACATCCACGCGATGCACCGATGGAGCACGGTCTTGGCCTCTATTTATAGTGGTGCGGGGGGAGAAAAGTTCCAGCATCCATACGGATTCCGAATATTTGGGCTCTCGCCAACGAACCCCACGAACCCCACGAACCCCACGAACCGCCAGTACCCCACGAAACCCACGGCCTAACCACCCCGTTTGCTGGCATCGTGCTCGCCGCTGCTCCTGAGGCCATTAGGTGCACCGGCAAACCCGCGACGGCTCGGCGGGCAATGATCCGGGGCGATGCTCGCCGTGATCCTTCGCCGCCTGGCCCAACTTCCCCTCATTCTGGGGGCGGTTTATACCGTGACGCTGGTGCTGGCGTGGGGTGTGCCGGGCAACCCGCTGGAACGGGCCGAGGGACGCCGCCCGCCACCCGAAGTGGCGGATGCGATGTTGCGGCAGTACAACCTCGACAGTTTCTGGTCTTTCTACACGTCGTATCTGGCCCGCGCCAGCGGCGTGCGCTATGTGCAGGACGAGTTCAGCGGCGCGGCCGCGGCGCGCGCCGCCGAGGCCACCTCGCGCGGCTTGCCCCCGCCGGCCCGTCCCTTCTTTGATTTCGGTCCTTCCCTTCAATACCGCGACCTCACCGTGAACGAGATCATCGGGTCGTCGCTGCCGGTCAGCGTGACGCTGGGCGCGGCGGCGATGATCATCGCCACCGTGCTGGGTGTGGGCGCGGGGGTGATCGGTGCCGCGCGCCCGGGGTCCATCGCCGACAGCGTGTCGCTCGCGCTGGCCGTCATCGGCATCAGCCAACCGGCCTTCATCATCGGCTCGGTGCTGCAACTTGTCTTCGCGGTGTGGCTCGCGTGGTTTCCCGTGGGCGGGTGGTCGCTGCCGGGCGGGCTGGTTCTGCCCGCCATCACGCTCTCTCTGCCCTTCGCGGCGTACATCGCCCGCCTCACACGCGTGGGCATGATCGACGCCCTCGGGGCCGATTACATCCGCACCGCGCGGGCCAAGGGCCTGCCCGAACGCACCGTCCTGCTCAAGCACGCGCTGAAGAACGCGCTCCTCCCCGTCGTGACCTACCTGGGCCCGGCCAGCGCGATGGCTATGACGGGCTCGTTCGTCGTCGAGCGCGTCTTTAGCATCCCGGGGATGGGTCAGCACTTCGTCAACGCCGTGCAGAACAAAGACCTCTTCCTCATCCTCGGCGTCGTGCTTGTTTACGCCACGATGCTCGTGCTGCTCAACCTCGCCGTTGATGTGATGTACCGCTGGATCGACCCGCGCACGGCGTGAGTGCCGGGGTGGGCAACGGTTATGGGGTTGAACACGCACACGTTCATCCAGCGAGTTGATATCCAACGTACCTCAAGACGTGCCGGTGATACGGCGGTGCGCCCCTTGATGGACTGTGGATCGTGCAGGCCGGCGGGTGGTGGTGCGGCGGATACCCTGCTCACGAACCTCGACACCCCCCACAACCTCCCCTCCTTCTCCACTTCCACCCAACACCCCGACAGCATCACACGACGATGCGTTCATTCGCACGACGAAACGCCCGGCCATGACAACCCCGCAGCCAACCCCGCCTCCGCCGCTGAGCCAGCCCGAGGGAGTGGCGGGCGCTGCACCATTGCCCGCCGGGCTGCGCTGCATCGAGTGCGGCTATCTGCTCGATGGCCAGAGCGCGAGCACTCGCTGCCCCGAGTGCGGAACACCCTGCCTGCACTCGATGGAGTCGGCTCTCTACCAGCGGGTCTCGCGAGAGAGCGCCCATTGGCTTTGCGTCGCCAGCGGGCTCATCATCGGCGGCGTGTCGCTTTGTCTGTTGCCGCCGATCGTGTCCGTCATACCTAAACTCATCATCTACGCATCCGGCGGCACGATCTCTCTCGCGGGCTTTCCGGACGCCCAGCACAAGCCCCTTTTCCTCATCGGTTCGATTCTCATCGCGGCCGGCCAGGCGTGGATGGTTGTCAACCCGTTCCGAGACCCCGCCCAGGACCCCGGCGGCCGTTTTGTTCTCGCCGCCCTCGTCACGATCCTGCTGCGAGAGAACCTGCTGCCAATCGCGAACTCGCTTCGGTCACGCGGGTCAATACTGAACAGCAACCTGTACCCTGATGATGTCATTCTCATCGGTCTGTGCGTGACGGCCGCCGCATCGCATTATCTCTTCCTGACGATCTGGCAGAAGAGGCTCGCCCTGGTGGGCAAGTCCGACGCGGTGGTCGATTTTGACCACTGGCCCCACTCCCTTCTCTTGATATTTTTATTGTACATAAATATAAACTTTTATACACTCTGGCTGGCCTTGCTGGCCATCTTTGCCTACAGGCTTTTGCGAATATTCCGCAGACGGGCGAGCATCGACTGACCCCCGGGCCCCGTCTCTCGGCACGGTGCATGACGCGCCCCGCCGACGGCTATCCTCACCGGCATGACCCCGCCGCCCGACACCCCGCAGCCAACCCCGCCCGAACCGTCAGGGCAATCCCGGCCGGTCGCAGAGCCACCGGGCGCGGCAGGGGGCGCGTGCGAAACGTGCGGCTATTGCCTCGACGGCCTGGGCCCAAGGAAACGCTGCCCCGAATGCGGCACAACCTTCGAGCACCTGCGGCCCCGTGAACTGGTTGCCGTTCTTGGCGAAGAGGCCTGCCGCGCCTTGTCACGCGCCGCGACACGCATCCTGTGGGGCCTGGCCCTGGCGACGTTCGCCCCGCCGATCGTCCTGATCCTCGGCGCACAGGCCGAGAGATACATCGGAAGCGTTATTTTCATTGCCGATGCCGGCGTATTGACTTATGATATATATTCTGTTCTGGCCACGGCAGCGAGCATCATCGGCTCACTCGCGGTTGCCTCGGGGCAGTATGCCGCTTCGCTTCGATGCGCCATGGCTACACCCGGCGGCTCGGGCCCGATCGATGATTCAAACACACTCGTAGCCACGCTGTTCCTGCGGGAGGTATTCTTTGCATTCTTCGTCATTGGGATTTGCTACACATCTTCTTATTCCCGGGATTTGCGCGGCCTTATGTGCTGCGACCAGATTGTCATGACGGTTTTATACCTCGCGTCGAACGTTCAGGTATTGAGAATCTGGGAATCTATGGCCCGTCTTACCAGCAATCAGCCTCTCAGGCTGGAGTTTCGCGCCGCACGATACGGCACCATCGTCGGGGCGATTGGCATGGTGTTCACCCAGGGATTGAGCGTGTATTTCATCTATATCTCGATCGCCATGAGTGCTTTCTCGCTGCGCCGCGCGGCCAACGCGCCAGCGCCACACCACCCGCCGGCATCAACACCGTAGAACCAGTCATCGGCCTCGATGCCGAACGCAGCCACGGCTGTCCGCCGCGAGACTTCGATTCTGCCCACTGCCGGGGCTCGCTCGCGTCCATCGCGCAACACCCGCACGCCCCGAGAAATCAGGGCCACGTCAGCGGGGCAAGAGCCCACGCCATCGCCTGGCGGCCATCGTGCGGGCCCGTGTGCTGGGCATCACATTTCACACACCCCTCATCCACCCCCCGCACGCAAGGCCATACCGTGAGCCATGAGCGAGCCCGGCCACCATCCCGCCGCGAGCGCGGCCGCGCCGTATCTCACCGGCGCGCCCATCCGCTGTCTCGAATGCCGGTACCCGTTGGCGGGCATCTCGGCCGATGGGGTGTGCCCGGAGTGCGGCCTCTCCATTGCCCGCATGCGTGGGCATGAACCGCTCGACGCGATGCCGCGCGCCCTGCTGGTGCGGATGCGATCGGGCCTGACCATTATCCTGATCGCCCTGTTCTGCAAGATTGTGATATACGCCGCGCCGAGTTTTCTCGGCTCTGCGTCGTTGCGCCGGTTCCGCAACAGCGGCCGATGGGGGCCGTTCGAGGGCGAGGTCGATGCGGCCATTCTTCTCTACAGCCTTGTCTCTCTCCTGGTGGCCACCGTATCGCTCATCGGGTATTGGCAGTTCACGACGCCCGAGGATGTGCCGAGCGCCATCGCGGGGCGCGACCTCAACCGCCGCGTGGCGCGCGTCGCCGCGGCGATCGAGTACATCATAGTGGCGTTCCTGGCAGGCGGGGTGCTGTTCTCGACCTCCGAAATTGGATACGCCTGGTCCGGGCTCGCGTGGTTCATCGCCGCGGTCACGTGGTTTGGGGCGCACTTCGCTCACACGGCGCGCCTCGCCCGGCGCGCCGGGCACGAATCGCTGGCAACCTTGAGCATGCGCACTCGATGGGTGGTTCCCCTGTCGCTGGTGCTGTCGATGGGGTTGTTCATGGCGGGCGTTGCTCTCGGCGGCGGGTGGGTGTCGGCCCTCATGGTCGTCGCCTTCCCTTTGCTGCTTCTCCCCATCGGCCTGCATGTTGTTGTGCTGTGGCGTACGCGTTCTTTGCTTTCGCGGGCCATCGCGGCGAAGGCCGATGGTGGCGGCATGGTGGCACGCCCCGCGGAGGTCGAGGGGCAAGGGGCCTGATCACGCCCCCGCGTCTGTCTGCGAGCCTTTGAGGCTCTGCGCGATGGCGATCTCGTGCATGCGCACGCTCAGCCGGTCGAGCGTTTCCTTGGCCTCGTGCAGCGTGTCGGGGTTCACGCTGCGCCAATCGGCGTGCGCCCGGTCGGTGAGGGTGCGCAGCGTGTCGGCCGCGCTGCGCATCTGGGCCAGGTAGTCCGGCTCGAGCAGGCCGCCCACGCGTCGCAGGCCGTCTTCGATCCACTTGAGGTCAAGCCTGCCGTTGGCGACAAGGTCTACCACGCGGTGGCGGGCCATGTCTTCGCGGGCGTGCTTGAGGCTTTCCCGCTCGATGCGTTCGACCTCGTCGTGTGTGAGGCCGTGGTTGGGCACCACCTGCAGCGAGGCGCGTTTGCCGCTGCGCCGCTCGACCGCGCTCACGCTGAGCACGCCGTTGGCATCAACCATGAACTTCACCTGCACCTGCGGCACGCCGGCGGGCATGGGCGGCAAGCCCCGCAGCGTGAACTCGCCGAGTTTGCGGCAGTCCTGCGCCATCTCGCGCTCGCCCTGGTACACCGAGAGGCGGATGGAGGTTTGCCCGTCCACGGACGTTGAAAACATCTCCGTCGCCGTCGCGGGCACCATGGCGTTGCGGGGAATGATCTTGGCCACCGCGCCGCCGACTGTTTCGATGCCCAGTGAAAGCGGGATGACATCAAGCAGCAGCGCACCGCGCCGGGCCCCCGACAATATCGACGCCTGCACGCTCGCCCCCAGCGCCACGACAAGATCGGGGTTCAGCGCGGTGTAGGGTTCAAGCCCGAAGTGTTCGCCCACGCGACGCCGCACCAGCGGGATGCGCGTCGAGCCCCCCACCATCACCACGGCGCTCACGGCCAGCCCCGAGTGCTTGGCCGCCGCGTCGCGCAGCGCGGCGTCGCACGCGGCCAGCGTGCGCAGCACCAGCGGCTCGATCATGGCTTCGAGTTCGGCCCGTGTGATGGTGCGCTCATACACCGCGCCACCGCCCAGGTCGATCCGCACCGGCGCTTCTTCGTGCTCGCTGAGCCTGATCTTCACACCCTCGGCCAGCGCGCCCAGTTGCCGGCGCGTCTGCGGGGGCAGTTCCAGCCCTTCGCCCGCACCCACCTTCGCGCCGATCTCGGTGCGGAAGAGTTCCATCAGCAGGTGATCGATGTCGTCACCGCCCAGCCGCGTGTCGCCGCTGGTGGCCAGAACCTCAAAGTAATACGGCTCGCCGGGGTCGGGCGACGGCGTGAGGCGAAGGATCGAGACATCAAAGGTGCCCCCGCCGAGGTCATACACCGCGACGACCGATTCTCCGGCGTTGCGGCCCGCGGCTCGCTCAAGCCCAAGGCCGTAGGCCAGCGCCGCGGCGGTGGGCTCGGGCACGATGCGCACCACCTCGATGCCCGCCAATCGGCCCGCGGTGCGTGTGGCCTGCCGCTGCGCATCGTCGAAATAGGCCGGCACGGTGACCACGGCGCGCTTGACCTCGCGCCCCAGCGCGCCGGCGGCCACGGCGCGCACCGTTTCGAGCACGCGCGCCGAGACTTCTTCGGGGCTGAGGATGAGTTCGCGTCCGTCTTCGAGCGGCACGAGCACGCGGCACGTGCCGCGCTCGCCCGCGACCACCCCGTACGAGAGATAGGCAAGATCGGCCCCGACATCGGACAGCGAGCGGCCCATGAGGCGTTTCACGCTGCTCACGGTCTGTCGCGGGGCGTCGGTCGCGCCGGCCTTGGCCCCTTCGCCCACCTGCACGCGCACCTCGCCCCGCGGCCCCGCCTCGTAGCGCACCACGCTGGGGATGAGCGGGCCGGCCCCTTCGTGCGTGAGCACGCGCGGGCCGGATTCATCGCAATAGGCGGCGACGCTGTTGGTGGTGCCCAGATCAATGCCGATGATGTCTGCCGCGGGCTCGCTCATGCGATCAAGGGTACGGGAGGTGCCGCGGAGGCAGGGTCAGTTGCTCGCGCCCCTCTCGAAGTGCTCGATGGCGGCGACCACGACAGGCACGTAGGTATACGCCGGGCCGCCCTGCATCATCACGCCCACGCCCGCGGCCTCGATGATCTGCTCGGAGCTGGCCCCGGCCTTGATGCACTTCTCGACATGGGCGTAGATGCACGGCTCGCAGCGCATGGTCAAGGCGATGCCCAGGGCGATCAGTTCTTTCTCTCGCACCGAGAGTTGACCATCTTTCATGATGGCCTGAAAGAACTGCCCGAAGGCGCGGGCCGTCTCGGGCGAGCGGGCCTTCATGGTGTTCATCGTTCCCGGCCAGGTGTGGTAGAAGTTGTCGGCGTCGTGCATCATGTGCTTGTCTCCGGTGAGGTGTGCGGGGTGTGTGCGCACGATCACCGCCCGGGGCGCACAGCGCGACCCGCCGCGGCGGTGCGTGTTGTCATGCTTCACTCAGGGGGCGCAGCCCCCGCCGCCGCAGCACGAGCCGGGCTTCGGGGGTGCGGGCGTGCGGTTCCAGGGCATCCTGGAGAGCACCGCGGCCAGGCCGCAGGTGCCGGTGAGCCCGGCGAAGATAAGCCCGCAGGCCATGAAGCCGGCGAGCGCCAGGGCCCAGGTATTCCAGAACGCGCCCGCGAGCACCGAGGCGAGCACGCCAAGACCGATGACGATCTGTGTCTGCTGCATCACCGGCATTGGGGCGCGCGTGTCGAGCGTGACCTCAAGGCCGGCGGCCTTCCAGGCCTCGATGCCCCCTTTCATGTGCGCCGCGCCGTCACGCCCGGCGCTGAGCAACGACTGCGCCGCCTCGAACGAGCGTCGCCCGCTTCGGCAATGGAGCACGGTGACCACCCCGTTGTCGGCGGGGATCGACGCGGGCGAGACGTTGGCTTTGGGCACCAGCACCGCCCCGGGGATGCGCTCTCGCCGGTGTTCGTCGGGCTCGCGCACGTCCACCAGGCGGGCCTTGCCCTCGCGCATCATGGCGTGCACGGCGGCGGGCTCAAACTCCACCACTCCGGTCTGGGATGTTCTTGGGGTTGTGGTCATGGTTCGATCCTCCTTTGCCTCAGAACTGAGAGGCGCCCGCCGTGCGGGGGGTTCCAAACCCGTGCGAGAATTTTTCAGCCCCCGGCAAGCACCGTCTGGTGCAGCATGATGAACCCGGCCGCGAGAAGAAGAAAGATCGCGAACACCCACCGCATGACGACCTGCGGCAGGCGCGCGGCGACCCAGGTTCCGGTGATCGCGCCCAGGGCCCCCAGGGCCACAAACACCCCCACCACACCCCAGTCGATGCGCAGGCCCAGGCGTTCGCCCACGGCCAGGTGCTTCAAGAGCCCCGCGCCCGAGTTGAAGGCGATGATGGCCATGCTCGTGCCCACGGCCATCGACATCGACATGCGCCGCAGAAGCACCAGCACGGGCACAATGAGAAACCCGCCCCCGACGCCCACAAGCCCGGTGACAAACCCCAGCCACGCCCCTTGCGCCACCACCACCGCCCCGGCGCGAACACGCGGGCGCGACATCAGCCTGGGGCGGGGCGGCGAGGCCTGCCCGAGCGGAGGAACCAGCACGGCGCGCAGCGCGGCCTCTGGGTTGGGCGGTTGCCCGAACCCGCGCACCATGAGCACCGCCGCCAGCAGCATCAGCATGGAAAGGATGATGAGTTGGGCCGCGCCGCTGAGGTATGAAGCCGTGAGCGCCCCGCCCCACGCGCCGGCCATGCCGGGCAGGGCGAGCAGCGCGGCGGTTCGCCAGTCAACGCGCCTCGCCAGCGAGAGGCGCAGCGCGCTCACGAGCGAGATCATGCCCACGATGGCCAGCGATTCGGCGATGGCGTTCTTCTCGGTGTGCCCGAGCCCATAGACAAGGATGGGCACCGTGAGAATCGCCCCGCCGGAACCGAAAATGCCCAGGCTCAGCCCCACCGCGGCGGCGCCGAGCCAAGCCCATGTCATGCGGCCGCTCCCAGGGGTTCACCGACGCTGATCCGTCATGCCCGTTCGCAGGGTGCGCCCGGGGCTTGCTCCCACGCCAGCATGCCGCCGGCCAGATTCATCGCACGGTAGCCGTGTTTGGCCAGCAGCGCGGCGGCACGCGATGATCGCCCGCCCGAGCGGCAGTGCACGAGCACGGGTTTGTCGCGCGGCACGCTGTCAAGGTGCGCCCCCAGCCGCGTGTGCGCGATCTGCAACGCCCCGGGGATGTGCCCCTGGTCATACTCGGACCGCCGCCGAACGTCCAACACGGTCACCTCCCCGCGCGAGTGTTTTTCGGTCGCGTCGGCCACGCTCACCTCGGCGATGGTGTCGAGCCCGCCCCCTTGCGCGGCATAGGCCATGACGGTTGTGGGAGAGAACCACCCCTCGATGCGGTCGAGCCCGATGCGGATGAGGTCGCGCACGGCCTCTTCGAGGCGCGCGGGTTCGACGATGAGGTAGATCGGTTCATCATCGCGCACGATCGAGCCGGCGTCGGTGGTGAAACTGCTGTTCACCGGCAGATAGAGGGCCCCGGGCACGTGCCCCTTGCGGAAGACCTCCCAGGGGCGCGTGTCGATCAGGGCCGCGCGCCGGGCGTTGATTTCCAGCAGCGCATCGACCCCAAGTTCACGCACCTCGGGCACCCCGCCCAGCACGACCGGGCCCGCCTTGTTGTCGTGCTTCATCCGCGCGAAGTAGAGGGGCGGCTCGGGCTGGCCTTCGAGGATGAACGTGACGAATGTGCCCTCGCTGGCCCCCTCGCCCAGCGCGGCGTTAATGGCGGGGCTGAATCGCTTTTCATACCCCACCGTGCTCTGCGGAACCGCGCCAAGCGCTTTGCCGCACGCGCTGCCCGCGCCGTGAGCGGGCCACACCTGCATGTAATCGGGCAGCGAGGCGAAACGCCGAACCGAGGCGTAGAGCCTGTGCGCCGATGGGTCTGCCTGCCCCGCGATGCCCGCGGCTGTTTCGAGCAGGTCTGGCCGGCCCAGATCCCCCACGAAGACGAAGTCGCCGGTGGCGATGCCCATGGGCTCGGTCGCGCCGCCGCCGAGATCGGTGACCATGAAGCAGATGTGCTCGGGCGTGTGCCCGGGCGTGTGCACCACGGTGAAGAGGATATTGCCGACCTTGAATGTGTCGCCGTCTTTGAGCACGCGGTGGGCGTAGGGCGTGCCTTTGGCCGTTCGCCCGCCGACCCACTGGTATGTCCAGTCCGGGCCGCCCTCGCCGGAGACATACACCATCGCGCCTTTCTCGGCCAGTTCGCGCGCCCCCGAGAGAAAGTCGGCGTGGATGTGCGTCTCGGCGGCGGCGACCAGCCGCAATCCCTCCTTCGCGGCGACCTTCTCGTAGCGGTCAACATCGCGGAGGGGGTCGATGACGATGGCCTCGCCCGTGCGCTGACACCCGATGACATAGGCCGCCTGCGCGAGTTTCTCTTCGTAGACCATTCTCATGAACATGGGGGTTGGCTCCGGCGCGGGGGGCATGATCCCGCGGTAGGTGGGAACACCTGTCTGAGACGCCGCGGGGCCGGCGGGTTCCAAATCGCGGGGCCAGATGGCCGCGGACAAGGGCGGGAACCCCGACCCGGGGGCGGGTTCTACCACTGTACGGTGTGCGTGCGCGCTGGAAGGGGGCACGTGGGCGACTTTCTTCCCCCGCTGAGGGTGGGCTGAGCGGTGGGAATGAGGTTGTTGCAAGATTCGCGGAAGATTTTCTGGCAAAGTGGGCAAGCGTGTGGCATGTTTATGACGGACTTGCGGTTTGTAGGGGACCGGAGGGCGTCCGCGTAGGCGCTCTCATAGGGGAGATATCTCTGTTGACCCGCGCGGCATCCGCGCCGCGCGCCACCGATGGAAGTGTGGGTTCAGGCCGAACCCCGCGAATGCCATGAGTGCGCTTTCACGTCAACCCGAAATTCCCCTCCTCACGACCGACTGGCAAGCGGACGTCACGCAACTGCTCGACGAGCACCACCTCGCCGCGTGGTCTGACCAGCCCCAGCGTCGCACGCAGTTCGCCGTCTCTCTGGCGCAGTTCCTGGGGTCGCAGCGCGACACCGAGGTGTGCGTCTTCTACGGCAAACACATCACCGACCTTGACTCGTTCTGCCACCAGTTGGAACGGTGCCTGCCCGGCCCCACGCTTGAGCGGCGGCTGCACGGGCCGCGCGGGGTGGTCTCGCTGCTTCGGGCCCGCGACGGCGCCCGCGGGCGGCCCGCGCCCAAATACCGCTACTACATCTGGCACGACGCCGACGTGCTGCTGCGGGCCGACCCCAGACTCTTCGGGCAGATCGCCGACACCATCGCGGGTGTGGCGGCCGAGTCTGAGTATGTGAGCGACGACCTGCTGCTGATCCATCGGTGCGTCTACGTCGGCGGTTCGATTCTTGACGTCTACGCCGAGGACCCACGCGGGCAGTTCCACGCCTGGCACGACGACGGCCACGAAGAACCCTTCTGGCGCGTGGTCACCGGCATCGAACGCCCCCCCGTGCTGCGGTACCGCATCGATGCGCTCGGGCGGGCCTGATCACGCCGGGCCTCAGCGGGTTTCGGGCGCAAAGAGCATCGTCACCTGCGAGCCGTAGATCGGATAGTCGATCACGCAGCGGTAGGCCCGCAGGCGGTTGCCCTCCCACCCGAGCGTGCGCACCACGGTTTCGAGCATGGCCATGCAGCGCGGCACGCGCTCGGTGCGGCAACCGGCCAACCCCTGGCCCAGGGCGTCTACCTGTTCGTTCATGTCGTAGATGTCGCCGTCGCGCGATGGATCGTTCACGCTGGCGATGCCCTCCAGAGCCGTGTCATAGACGCGCAGGGTGGGCGCACCCTCGGGGAACAGGTCGATGTCGGCCAGCACGTCGAAGACCAGCGTTTTCGCCGGCACCTGAACCTCGGCAAAGAAATAAGTGCGCCGCTGCGAGCCCTTGGGCAGATAGCGCGGCAGTTCGGCACGGTTGGCCTCGCAGAAGACAAGGTCTTTGGTGCCGCCCACCTGGCCGTCGTCGGCCAGGGCGTATTTCACCACGTTGTCGTAGCGTGAGACTTCGAGTTCGGGCAGCGGGGATGAACAGAACTGGGGCAGCAGCAGGCCGCGAAGGTCGTCGACGCGTGAACCCTCCAGCGACACGGGCATGCGCTCCCCGGTGGGGGTCGAGACGATGCGCCGCGTGGCGAACCTCACGGGCGCGCCGGGCCGAAGGCGCTTGAGGCCGAAGAGCCCGTTGAGCCAGACAACATCGATCATCGTGGGGATGTCGGGGTTCGGGCGCAGAAAGACGGTGGCCGTGTTGGTCTCGGCTTCGACGCCGCGCAGTTGGCTCATCGCGCGGAAAGCCGCCTGCTTGCGGCGCAGTTCAAACTCGCGCCGCGCTTCGGGGATCCAGGCGCTCAGGAGGGTTTCGAGGGTGCTCCGGTCGCCGGCGTTGCTGCGGATGAGGTCGTCGAAGGCGTCGATGGCACTGCGCGCGGCGGCGATGGCCTCGGCGGCAACACCTTGGCCCTCGGCCGCATCAACCACCCTGCGCAGCGGCGCAGGGCCGGGGAGCCGGTGCACCGCAGAAAAAGGATCGCCAGAACGGATTCCCTTGAGGAGACGGCTGGCGAGCACTTTGTCGATACCCAGACGTTTCCCA
Organism: Phycisphaeraceae bacterium; assembly: GCA_019636615.1. Lineage (GTDB taxonomy): Bacteria > Planctomycetota > Phycisphaerae > Phycisphaerales > UBA1924 > UBA2402. Next base: position 771,226 of record JAHBXF010000001.1, read on the forward strand.
AGCGCAACCGGGCCGATGGCGGCATCGCCGAGTTGGGCAACGAGGACCGATAATACTTCGACCAGGCGGCCACCAATGGTGGCGATCGACTCGCTCTGCGCGGAGAGGCCGGGTTCGGGGGCTTGAGAATCCAAACGTACCCCATTCATCGTGTTGTTGCGGCCTGTATAGATAGTCAGATTTCCGGGCACGTGAACCTCCGTTGCGGAGTTGTACGCAGAGATGAAATTTGAGTTTCCGGGAAACTCTGGATATCCTTTTGCGAATGATGATCTGCCCACAGGGTGGCGTAGGGGCGAGGTTCACATTCAGGAGGCAAGACATGAAGAAGCAGTGCTTGGGAAGTGCTCTGACAGCGTTGGCCCTGATGGCCGGGGTGGCGGCGGGGCAGGATACGACCGTGACCTTCGACAACGGCACCGAGGGGTGGTCGATCAGCGGTCGGGACCAGATCATTCCGTGGGACGGCAACCCCGGCTCGAACATGTGGGGCGAACTGATCGATGTTTTCGGCGCGGACATCCGCAACGACTCGCACCGCGACTTCATCGGCGATCTGACCCAGCGCGGGCCATTCACCCTGAGCATCGACATCAAGGTGAACTCGATCACCTTCTGGGGCAGCGAGGTGCCGCGCGACCTGGTGGTGGAACTGCGCAGTTTCACGCCCGACGGGCCGTACCCGTGGGTGAGCGTGTTCTATCCGCTGGGCACGCTGACCAGCGAGCGCGGGGGGTGGATCCGCTACGGCGTTCACATCGCGGACCCGAACTCGGCGGCGTTGCCGGCGGGGTGGGGCGGCACGGGCGATGAAGACCCCGAGACCTTCGAGCCGCGCCTGCCGCCTGACCGCACCTTCGCCAGTGTGCTGGCGTCGGTGGACGAGATCGCGTTCACGACGTTTGTGCCCGGGTGGTTCTTCGGGTTCACGAACTTCGACATTCAGATTGACAACGTTCACATCGGCGCCGGGCTCGGCCGCCTGTGCGGCGCGTGCGTGGCCGACTACAACAACGACGGCGGCGTGGACGGCCAGGATGTCGAAGCCTTCTTCCTCGACTGGCAGGACTCGGCCGAGTGCGCGGACGCGAACGAGGACGGGGGCATCGACGGCGCGGACGTTGAAACCTTCTTCCGTGCATGGGAAGACGGCGGCTGCGGCTGAGGCCCCCGCCGACACGGCACATCATCATTCACCCCTCCGGGCACGACGGCAGCACGTCGCTCGGAAGACGGGGGCGCACTTGTCGGCGCCCCCGTTGTTTTTTTTGAAACACCAGGGCCGGGCATCGCCCGCATGTGGCCGCACCCTTCCCGGCGCGGCGTGCGCACCGGGCGTTGTTGAGACGCGGGTGGCAGGTCGCTCAGCCGCCGCGCTCCCAGGCGATGAAGAACTCTTCGACGTCGGCCCCGTCCACACCGCCGTCTTCGTTGAAATCTCCGAGTGGTTCGCCCGCCTGCCACGCGAGGAAGAAGACCTCGACATCGGCCCCGTCCACACCGCCGTCGCGGTTGACATCGCCGCTGCGCAGGCAGCCGAAGATGTTGAGTTCCACCTCGTCGATGGCGGCCTCCACGATGGAGCCGGCACCGAAATCGCTGGCGACGAACCGCAGTTTCATCGCGTTGCTGGGCTGCACAAAGTCTTCGACGCGGAACGACCTGTAGACCCAGCGGCCCGCGTTCTCGCCGGTTTGTTCCAGGGTGGTCCACGTTTGTCCGTCGTCGTTGCTGATGAGCACCAGGAAGGTGTCGGCGTTGGGGCTTGAGCCGGTGTTGTTGCTGTACCAGCGCCAGTAAGAAACACGGGTCTCGCTGACGCGCGTGGCTGGGGGCGGCAGCGCGGCGAAGGCGGGGCTTGTGAGCGTCGTCGCGCCGTCGTCGACATCAAACTCCCCCAGACTGCTGCCGGCGCGCCCGTCGGTGACGAAGCAGAACTGCCCGCCCTCTGTGACATCGCCGCCCGGCTGCGCGGCGGTGGCCTGAGGGATGGCACGCTCCCAGATGCCGCGCGTGGCGGTGTCGGTGGGATGGCCCACGACCCAGCCGCGGTCTGATTCCATGTCGTCATGGAAGGTCTGGAAGACGGTTTCGATGGGGATGGAGAAGGCGCCGTCTGCCGAGGGGTACCAGGTGCGGCGGCCGTCGGTGGTGTCGGCGGAGAAACGCAACTCGATGGCGCTGCCGCAATCGCCCGCCGGGAGGGGCGCGGCGAAGGTCGCGGCGAACTCACCGACGGCCTGCGCGGGCACGAAGGAATCATCCGTGCCGGCACGGGCGTAGATGGTGACGGAGTGCTGATCGAGTGTTGCCGCGGCGGCGGTGCGCACGGCGACGCGGATGACGCCGGGCTCGTTGGCCTGCGCCCGCTGCGGGAGGCCCAGCGGCAGCGAGAACTGAAGGGGCAGCGCGCTGAACTCGCAGAGGTCGAGGACGGCGGCGAAGGCCTCTTCACAGTTGGGGATGATCTGCTCGGGGGGAAGGACAAAGCCGAACTGGCCGGTATCGCGGAGTTCGTACGTCCAGGAGAGGACGCCGCGCTCGCCGTAGACCCAGTCGGGGATGACGCCCGAGGCGGGGTAGATGGTGGTGTAGCCGGGCCCGCCGACGTAGACCTTGCCGTGAACATCGAAGATGGACCGGGCCATCATGTCGTTGAGGTCGGCGAAGAGGGGTTCATCGGGGCACAGCGTGCTGGTGTAACCCCAGGGAGAGAGGATGAGTTGGGAGTAGGAGTGGAAGTCGATGTGCGACACAAGGCGTGGCAGCGAGATGATGAAGTCGCGCAGCACCTGAGTTTCGGGCTCTGAGAAGGGGCCCGTGCCGCGGTAGGTCTGGTTGTTCGTGTTCGTGCTCGCGCCCTCGCCCCCCCACTGATACCCCCAGTTGCGGTTGAGATCGACGCCGAAGGTGTTGTTGCCGTTGTTGCGGCGGTTCTTGCGCCACAGGCGGTTGTTGGGCAGCCACGAGAACTCGTATCCGTCGGCGTTGACGACCGGGATGATGACGATCTCGATGGAATCAAGAATGGCCGTGATGCGGGGGTCTTCGCCGTAGTTCTGGATGAACTGCTGGGCGATGTACATGTTCATCGGCGGGGTGATCCACTCGCGGGCGTGCTGCGCGCCGTTGAAGAGCACCTGGGGGCGTGCGGCGCGCGGGTTGCCGGGAAGATCGGGGCCCGTGAGCCGGATGCCCTTCATGGCGCGGCCTTCGAGCGTTTGCCCCGCGACGAAGGTGGATGCCAGGTCTGGGCGCAGGCCGGCAAGGTGATCCAGCCGCGCGTGGATCTCGGTGAGGGGGTGGTACTGCGTGAACCACTCGTCCCCGCGCGGGCGGAACGGGGGCGCGGCACGCTCCCGCTCGATCAGGGCCTGAACGTCGGGGATGAGAACTCGCAAGGGCAGGCCCTGCTGCGCGGCCCATTCTTCCAGCGCGTTGACCTTGTCGGGTGAGACCTGGAGATCGAGCGGGCCAACGCCGGGGCGGCAGTTCCACACATCGTCTGCCAGGGACATGCCCTGAAGGAGTGTCTGCTGCGAGTTGACCTCGACGCGGTAGACGCGGTGGCCGGCGAAGGCGCTGGCGGGTTTCGCGTCGTGCTGCTGGGCGAAGGCGGCGCCGGCGCAGAAGAGAAGAGAGATCGCGCACACGTTGATCATGCCGGTGCGATGGCGGTGTGGGGGAAGGTGCATGGCGTGCTCCGGCGTGCTCTCGGCTGCTGGGTGAAAGGGGGTCGGGTGGGGCGTGTTTCCAGCATACCGGATTTGGGGGGCTGTGCCAAGAGAAAAAAGGGTGCAACGGGCGAGATTCGGGACGAAAACAACGCGCGCCTCGGGGGGAGCCCGCCCGGGGGGGTGTTGAGATGGGCGGTGTGTGCGGTTTCGAGGGGGTGTGCCGGTTGTGCGGGACTGGGGAAGAGAGGGGATTGGGCAACGCGGGTGAGGGTGGCCGGCCCGATGGCCGATGGAGGAGGCGAGACTCTCGGGCGCGCGGCGTGGCCGGCCGGCGGGAGTCGCGCGACATCAGCCGGAGGGCGTCACAGCATGGACCTGGTGCAAATTCTCAAAGCGGCGTACGAGGCCGGCGCGTCGGATATTCACCTGGTGGCGGGCCAGCCGCCGGTGGTGCGTGTGAACCAGGTGATCTCGCCGATCGAGTTCCCGGTGATCACGAAAGAGACGGCGCGCGCCTTCTTCGAGCAGATGGCCGGGCCCGAGACGGTGCAGACGTTCGACCGGCAGAAAGACGCGGACTTCTCGTACCAGGTGGAGGGGCTTGCCCGCTACCGCGTGAACGCCCACATGCAGGGCGGTCGGGTGGCGATGGCGATGCGCATGATCAAGAGCAAGGTGCCGCCGCTGTCGGCGCTGAGCCTGCCGGAGGTCATCCAGCGGCTGACGTACCTGCCACGCGGGCTGGTGCTGGTGACGGGCGACACGGGCTCGGGCAAGAGCACGACGCTGGCGGCGATGATCGAGGCGATGAACCAGCGGTACAAGAAGCACATCATCACGCTGGAAGACCCGGTGGAATACCGGTTCGAGAGCAAGGAGTGCCTGATCGAGCAGCGTGAACTGGGGCAGGACATGCCGACGTTCGCCTCGGGCCTGAAGCACGCGCTGCGTCAAGACCCGGACATCATCCTGGTGGGCGAAATGCGCGATCTTGAGACGACGGCGCTGGCGATCAGCGCCGCCGAGACGGGGCACCTGGTGCTGAGCACGCTGCACACGGTGAACGCGAGCCAGACGGTGGAGCGCATCATCGACATGTACCCGGCGGGCCAGCAGAACCAGATCAGATCGATGCTGAGCAACACGCTGCAGGCGGTGCTGAGCCAGACGCTCTTCAGCCGCATCGACCGTGCGGGCATGGTGCCGGCGGTGGAGGTGCTGCTGTGCACGCCGGCGGTGCGGAACCTGATCCGCGAGAACCGCACGTTCGAAATTCCCAACGTGATCGAGACGAACCGCATGCTGGGCATGTGCAGCCTGGACAGCAGCATCGCGGAGTTGTACTTCAACGGGTACATCAGCCGCGACGACGCGATCGCGCAGTCGTCGTTCCCCGACAAACTCGAGAAGCAACTGGCGGCGTGAGCGTGTGTGCGCGTGAGTGTGCGTGAGAGTCGGGGCGGGAAGACCACCGGGTGAAGCATGCCGAACTATCGCTATCAGATCAGAACGTCGGGCGGGCAGGTGCAGAACGGGGTGATCGCCGCGGACACGGTGGCAACCGCGGCGGCGATCCTGCGCAACCAGGGGGCGCACGTTCTCTCGCTGGCGGCGCAGGCGTCGGGCACGGGCGAGACAAGCCTGATGGCCAGGTTCCGCGACATGAACGCGGGCAAGCCCACGCAGAAGCACGTGCTCGACTTCACCACGCAGTTGGCGGTGATGATGCGCGCGGGCATCAGCCTTCGCGCGGCGCTCGAGGGCATCGGCGACCAGACAGAGCACCCGGGGTTCCGCAAGATCATCAACCAGTTGCGGACCGATGTCGAGAGCGGGCAGACGTTCTCTTCGGCCCTGGCCAAACACCCAAAACTCTTCAACCCGCTGTACCTGAACATGGTGCGGGCCAGCGAGATGTCCGGCGGCTTCAGCAGCATGCTCGACCGCATCGCGGGGTATATCGCCCAGCAGTTGGAGACGCGCAAGATGGTGGTGGGCGCGGCGATCTACCCGGTGATCATCGGCACGCTGGCCGTGGGCGTGACGGTCTTCCTGCTCACGTTCGTGCTGCCCAAGTTCGCGGGGGTCTTCCAGGGCAAGGAGGACGTGCTGCCGTGGGCGACCAAGTTCCTCATGGGGCTCTCGGCGTTCATGGTGCAGAACTGGTACATCCTGCTGGGCGGCCTGCTGGCGCTGCTCGGGTGCGGGTACGCCTTCATCAAGACCGAGGTGGGCGCCTTCTGGGTGGACAAGATGAAACTCTCGGTGCCCATCGTCAGGAGCATGTTCCGTTCGCTCTACATCAGCCGTTCGATGCAGACGATGGGGCAACTCATCAACGCGGGCGTGCCGATGCTCGACACGCTTTCGATCACGGGCGACATCTCGGGCAACCAGATCTTCAAGGGCCTGTGGCGGCGCGTGCACACGAGCGTGAAGCAGGGCCGGAAGATCGGCGACCCGCTGCGCCAGGACAAGATCCTGCCCACGGCGGTGGTGCAGATGATCTCGGCGGGCGAAGAGTCCGGTAAACTCGGCGAGGTGCTCGACGAGGTGTCGACCTTCTACTCGAAGCAACTCAAGGACAACATCAAGACGGTTACCGGAATGATCGAGCCCATCATGATCCTCCTGATGGGCACAGTCGTCGGCTTCATCGCGATGGCGATCATCCTTCCCATCTTCAAGATGAGCCAGATCGTGAAATGACCGATGCGCTCCCCGGGGGCGGGGGGTTGGGCCGGCCCGGCGTGGGGGGCCCGGCGGGGTGTGGCATGGCGAAGGAGACGGCACCGATGGATACCGCGGCGACGCGAACTGTGAGACGGCGGCACGCACCGCGGCGCGCTTTCACGCTGCTCGAGAGCATGCTCGCGCTGCTCATCATCGGGGTGGGCGTGCTGGCCTTTGTCGAGGCGCAGACTTCATTCACGCACAGCAACAACTGGTCGAGCCACGCGGCGACGGGCATGCTGCTGGCCAACGAGGTGCGAGAGATGACGAGGCGCTTCCCGCGGCACGACCCGGTGACGGGCCTCTCGCTGGGAACGGCGCCGGGGGGCGGCCAGGTTGTCACCGGCTGGGGACGCGAGCCGGGTGAAACCACGGTCTATGACTTTGATGACCTTGACGACCTTGACGGCGTGACCTTCGGCATGGGGGGCAACTTCCCCGGGCCCGTCGATGCGCAGGGCAACCTGCTTCAACGCGTCGACGACCAGGGCATGCCCGTGCTCGATGGCGAGGGGAACCCCGTCGCGCTCGAAGGCTGGCGCCAGCGCGTGCTGGTGACGAAGGTTGATCCGTACAACTTCAGCACGGCGCGCGGCCCGGCGTATGAGCAGGTGGCGTCGGGGCTCATCCCCGCCATTCGCGTTGATCAGTTCCCGCTCCGCGTCACCGTGATCGTCGAGTATCAGGGCCTCTCGGACACGCGGCCGGAGGAGATCACCCGGCTGACGTGGATCGTGCCGCCCTGATGGTCAATGACCGCTCGCGCGTGCGTGGGGGGATCGAGGGTTGAGGGATTGCCAACGAGAGGCAGCGAATGAGGACGACAAGGAACAGGTTCGGCCGCGGGGCGCCCGGCGGGGGGAAGGGGCGAAAACTGCTCGGCGTGCCGCTGCGCTCGCGGCGCGGCGTGGCGGCGGTGCTGGCGATGATGTTCCTGATTCTCTTTGGTTCGCTGTCGGTGGCGATGGCGATTTCGAGCCGGGGGAACATCACCACGGCCGCGACGCACCTGCACGTGAGCCGCGCGCACAACGCGGCTGAGACCGGGCTGATGATCGCGCGCGCCCGCCTCGCTGACGCGGCGGCGCGGTTTCTGATTTCTGAGAGCACGGTGGACGGCGGGTTCGGCACGGCCTTCTGGAACGGGAACATGGGCGTGCTGGGCGAGGTGCAGGTGCTGCCCTCTCGGACGGGCCTTCAGGACGGCTCAACACCTTCCGGGCTGGCCGACGCCGTGGCGATGCTGCACGCGGGGGACCAGGACATAGTGCCGGAGCTCGGCGTGGCGCAGCCGGTGATCGGCAACGCGATGGCAGAGGCCGACCTGAACCTGTTCGCGGAGCAGACGTGGGTGTACACGCCCGCGGTGGCGCTCGAGCCGCGCGCGAGCGGACAGACGCTGCCGCCGCTGGCGTACTCGATCACGTACGCGCCGATGGCCAACGGCACGGATGTTCGCGCGATCGTGACGGGGTGGGATCTGTCGTACCAGCGTGCCGGGCGGTTCGTGACGCGGACGATCACGCAGGACTTCCGCATCAGCAAGCGGGTGCGGCACGCGATCGTGTCGAGCAGCCGGGTGATGATCGGCAAGAACGTGATGGTGGAAGGCGGGATGGGGATGCGCTATACGGGTGTGCAGCACACCAACGGCGACCCGCTGGTGCTCAAGTCTGACTTCAGGGGCATCTCGCCGCAGCTCGACGCCAAACTCACGGCGCTGTGGGCGGGCATCGCGCAGTACGACGTGGACGGCGACAACCGGCTGCGCGTGGGGCACCCCGAAGAGAGCATGGGCATCCCCAGCGGGCTGACCGACTATGACGGCGACGGCCAGCCGGACCACGCCTTCGACGACGTGACCGGCGATGGCTACGTTGACGAGTTTGATATTTTCATCAAGCACTACGACCGCAACGGGGACGGGCGTGTGACCCTCTCGAGCCTGCTCACGGCGGGCACCCCGGCGCAGGGCATGACGCCGGAGTTCACCGACGACGACGATCTGGCGCTGCTCATCGATTCATCGAACCCCGACCGCAACCGCAACGGGGTCTTCGGTTTCGTCGATTCCAACGGCAACGGCCGGTGGGACGCGGGGGAGGTCTTCCTTGACTACGACCCGGTGAAGAACCTGAACCGCGACCAGGTGCTGGGATACCGCGACGGGTTCATCGACCGGCGCGATCAGTACGCAAAGGTGAGCGGGCGGCTGGCCTTCCGCGTGGGCAAGCAGGCCTGGGAGATCGCGCAAGGGCCGGTGAACGAGCGCTTGCGCGGGCCGCTGCGGCCGGGCTCGGGCGAGAGCGCCCAGTCGTTCGGCCAGAGCGACGCGGAGTTGCCCAACGTCTCCACCAGTGTCTTCACCAGCACGCAGACGGGCCTGCAGCAGGCGGCGGACGGGCCGTCGTTCTTGCAGCAGGTGGCGCAGAACCTGGGCGTCTCGGTGAACAACCTCGCGACGTATGTTGAGAACAAGCCGGCCGGCTCGGCCCAGCCGCGGTACCTGCGGCTCGACCCCGACACGAACAACGACTCGCTGCCCGACAACTACGCCACGGCGTATTTCGAGAAAGTGCCCTTCAACGCGCCGGCGTTCTCTGACTGGTACTACCGGCCGGTGTACGAGAACATGGTCTTCAAGGATGTCGTCATCCCCATGGGCAACAACGGGCTCTTCCGCAACTGCACGTTCGTGGGTGTGACCTATGTGCAGACCGACACGGCCAACACGCACCCGATGTGGGGCGAGTACGGGAAACTGCAGATGAACTCGGGAACGGGAAAGCCCATGCCGTACCCGCCCCGGACCATCTACGGCGATAACACGGGCGAGACGAGTTACCCCGCGATGCTCCCCTCCACGGCGGTGCCGCCCGAACAGATGATCCTGATGGCCAACCCCCCGCTGGACAAGGCGGACATCCCGGCGAACCAGGTGTCGGCGACGGTCGGCTACAACCTTCTGCCCAACCCGCTGGTGATCAACGGCAAGCGCATCACCGACACGCGCTCGCGGAGCAACAGCATCCGGTTCCACGACTGCCTGTTCGTGGGTTCGATCGTGAGCGACGCACCGCAGCACTACGTGCAGCCGCGCAACAAACTGCAGTTCACCGGCGGCACGCGGTTCATGCGCGAGCACCCCACGTCGCCCGCCGACCCCGCCCTGAACCCCAAGCCCACCAACCTGGCCGAGATCGCCAAGAGCAGCATGATGCTGCCCGGCTACTCGGTAGACCTGGGCTCGTTCAACAGCCCGCCCACGCAGAACATCCAGTTGAAGGGGGCGATCATCGCGGGCGTGCTCGACGTGCGCGGCAACGCCTCGATCGACGGCGCCCTGCTGCTCACCTTCTCGCCGATGCACGGGCAGGCCCCGCTCATCGACTCGCTGGGCAACCCGGTGGGCAACCCCGCCAACTTCAACACCACGCTGGGATACTTCGGCCCCGACGAGGGCGACAGCGAATCGCTGAACCCCAACACGCTGCCCATGGTGAACGGCCAGCGCATCGTGGGGTGGGACACCAACGGCGACGGCATGGCCGACGTGGCGCATGACCAGCCCCAGCCCCCCAACAGCGTGCCCGTGCCCTTCCACGGCTACGGGCGCATCAACCTTCGGTGGGATCCGGCGATGAGCCTGCCCAGCGGCATCATGCTGCCGATGCAGATGGACCCGATCCCCGGAACATATCGAGAGGGCAAGCCATGCGGCTCGTGAAACATCAACGGCGCGCGGCGCGCGGCTTTAGCCTGGCCGAGGTCTTGATCGCGCTGGCGATCACCGGAACGCTGCTCACGGCGGCGCTGGCCGCGCTCGACGCCTCGTTCAAGAGTTACAAAATGACCACCGAGAGCGCCTCGACGCACGTGGTCTCGCGGATGGTGATGAACCGCATCATGACCATGCTGCGCACGGGCACCGAGTTCGGACCCTACCCCTCCGACCCGCTCGACCCCGACGAGAACCCGGTGCGTTCCGACGCGATCGAGTTCGTGACCGACGAGAACCCCGCGGCCGGCACGCGGCGCGTGGTGCGCATCGAGGCGCGAGACCAGGAAGACCCGCGCCTGGGCCCGCGCGAGATCTGGTATGTGCAGATGGATTTCGACGGCGGCGACATGACCTCGAAGGAAGAGCGCCCGCTGCTCACCGGGGTTGAGGGGCTGGCCTTCACGCTTGAGTATGACGTGGGCACAAGGCTTGTGCGGGCCACGGTGGATATGACGGTGCGGCCCAACGACTTTCAGGACGCATCGTTCGGCAGCGAACTGGACGTGCCGACCATCAGGCTGATCTCGTCGGTGTCGCCGCGCCGGCACGAGTGAGTGTTCGCAACATCAGCCTGCGCCTCGATGAACGCCGCCGTTGCGCGGCGTTTTTCATTTCTCGCCCGGGTGCTCGCGGCGCGGGCGGCACCCCCTCGCGCCACGCGGGCGGAGCCCCCCCCCGCGCACGAAAGAAGCGGCACAGGGAACAGAGAGCCCTGCGCCGCTTGAGGGGGTTTGGGGTGGTTGGCTCAGGCGGCGGCGCGCGAGCGGATCATGCGAAGGCCGATGATGCTGCGGTCGCTGTCGTCGGGGTGCTGGCGGCAGCGAACGGCGATGCCGCAGCAGCGGGGCATGCGGGCGTCTTCGGGGATGAGGGTGAAGGCGGCGCCGGGCTCGATGGCCATGGGGCAGATCACCCCGATACCCGTGTGGCTGGCGTCGACAAGCTCAACGCGCACCACGGTGCCGGCGCAGTCGCCGCTGGTGAAGACGGCGATGGCGTGCCCTGACATCTTCTTGCGGGGCAGGCGGCGTCGTTCAAACTGAAGGGGTTCGCAGAAGTCGGCCTCATCCGGCACACCCGTCCAGGCGACGGCGGGCGTGGTGCCCAGCGCGGCACGGGCGACCTCGAAGGAATAGGTCGAAGGGGCTGTCTGCGGGCGCGCCGAGGGCGCATCGATATTCAGTGCTGCCATTGTTCCCTCCGTGGAACATTGTGTGACGATCCGTGACAGCCTCAGTATCGGGCGCGTCGGCGGGGTGTCTTGATGTTGGGGGGGTGTGAATCTGGCACAGATCTCAGATGTCGCACAGACCAACGCGCCGGCGCGGCTCATTGCGCCCCCATCGCGCACGGTGCGCCCGCTGGCCTCTGCCTGCTTCCCCTGTTCCGGTCAGAACGCGGCGCGTTTCCATCAGGCCGGATCGATGGCGATGTCCAGTTCCACCGTTGTGGGCGCCAGGCATTCGTGCTCGCTGCACGCCTGATACCACACCGCCAGCAGTGGTCGGCCCTTGATCTCCCCCGTCTGCTCCAGCACGACCTTGAGTTCGAACGTCCCCGAGTAGGTGGGTATGGCCGCCTGACCCGGCGCGGCGAAGGGCGTCGGCGGCGGGTAATCGGCGTAGGCCGCGACGCCCTGCCCGTTGATCACCCCCACGCGGAAGGGGTGCAGCGGCGGCGCATCGGGCGGTGCGTCTTCGAGTGACGGCGCGGCGACGTGCCACCCCTGCGCGATCTTGACGAGAATGGTGAACACCGCCGGGCGGCTCGCGGAAAGTCCGACACGCTCGACCCCGGCGTAGATCTCAACGGGGTCAACTTCTTCGGCGCGCCTGGGCGGCGCGGGGGGAGGTGCAAGGTCCGCGCCGGCCTGCTCCCACAGATCGCCCTGACGCAGCATGCGCAGGAGCGCGCGCGTGCTGTTCACCGCCCCCACCGGCGACTGCGCCAGCCGCCCGCTGATCGTGGCCAGCAGGCTCGCGGCACGCTGGGCGTGAGCGCGTTCGCCGGTGACCTGCGCAAGGTCGATCAGCGCGTGCAGCATCATCGACGCGCCAGACGGTGTGGCGCCGTCGTGCGTCGAGAGCCCACGCACGAAGAGGTCTTCGCTCTCGGCGGGGGCGTCGTGCATGGTCTGCGCCGCAAGCCCCAGGCGCGCGGCCGCGTCGATGACCTCGTGCGCGTGCTCATGCCACGGGGCCTGGCCGGTGGCCCGGTGCAGGTCGATGCAGGCCTGTGCCAGCGCGGCGTAATCCTCCAGCACGGCACGCCCGCTCACCACACCGGCGCGCACGCAGCGCGGCAGCGCGCCAGACTCGCCGCGCGGCAGGCCCAGCAGAAACCCGCACGCGCGTGCCGCGGCATCGAGGGCGTCGGCGTCGCCGATCGCCATCGAGGCGCGGGCCAGCGCGCTCACCATCATGGCGTTCCACGACATGATGACCTTGTCGTCTGTCGATGGCTGCCGGCGTGCCGACCTGGCCCGCATCAGCCGGGCGTGCGCGCGGTCGAGCCGCTCGCGCAGGGCGTCGGGCGTGATCTCGAGCGAGCGTGCGAGCCGCTCGGGGCGGGCGGGCGTTCGCAGCACATACGAGGGCGGCTCTGAGGGGTGGTGCGGGTCTTGAAAGTTCGGCGCGCCGGCAAGGCCGTAGACGGTTCGCGCCGTGTCGGCGTCGCGGGCGAGCACCCCCGCCGGGTCTTCTTCGCCGGGCGCGGGCATCAGGGCGTGGTCGAAGGCGTCGCGTGTCCAGAGGTAGTTCAGGCCTTCGCGACCGTCCACCTGGGCGTCTTGCGCGCTCCAGAACGCGCCGGTGGCGGGGTCTGTCATTTCATGCTTCAGCCAGTGGAAGACTCGCCGGGCGGTGCGGGCGTATCCGTCATCGCCATAGACCAGGGCCGCGCGGGCGTAGAGGGCCGCGAGTTGGGCGTTGTCGTAGAGCATCTTTTCAAAGTGGGGCACCGTCCAGTGGGCGTCGACGCAGTATCGATGAAACCCGCCCGCGAGGTGATCGAAGAGGCCCCCGATCATCATGGCGTCGAGCGTGCCGCGCACGGCCTGATCGATGGCGTCGCCGGTGGCGTCGTCGGCGGCGCTCTCACGCGCGTCGAGCAGGAACTCGATGAAGACCGGCTGAGGAAACTTGGGCGCCTGGCCGAAGCCGCCCTGGGCGCGGTCGTACATGCGGAGCAACTGGGCGACCGCCTGCGAGACGTGCTCGCTGGTGAGAGAAGCCGCCGGCGCGTCGGACAGGTGCTCGCTCACGGCGGCGGCGATGGTGGCGGCGTGCTCGCCGAGGTTGGCGCGCTGCTCGCGCCAGGCGCGAGACACACCCTCGATGATCTGCGGGAAAGACGCACGCCCCATGCCCTCGCGCACCTCGGGCGGGAAGTACGTGCCGCAGTAGAACGGCCGGCGCGTGCGCGGATCGAGGAAGACGCTCATGGGCCACCCGCCGTGCCCGTTGGTCATCACCGTCGCCGCCATGTAGATCTCGTCCACGTCGGGCCGCTCTTCGCGGTCGACTTTGATGCAGACCATGCGCTCGTTGAGCAGCGCGGCGATGGCCTCGTTCTCGAACGATTCACGCTCCATCACGTGGCACCAGTAGCACGTGCTGTAGCCGATGCTGAGAAAGACCGGGACATCCCTCGCCCGCGCGGCCTCGAAGGCCTCTTCTCCCCACGGGTACCAGTCTACGGGGTTGCCCGCGTGCTGCAACAGGTACGGGCTGGCCTGGCCCGCCAGACGGTTCGTGGGTTGACGTGTCATGCTGCGGGAAGCGTACGGGTGCGACTCGCGCGCGTTCACCCGCGCAGCGAGGCGATGACGCCCGCCCGTTCCTGGCGGGGGCGGCCGAAGAAGGCCGACGCCGCGACCAGCATGTCGCACCCCGCCTCTCGCACGCGCGCGGCGTTGGCGGGAGAGATGCCGCCGTCCATCTCGAGCCGTTGATCAGACCGCAGCCTGCCGGCGACGGCGCGGGTGGTTTCAAGGGCGGACTCGATGAAACTCTGACCCGAGAAGCCGGGGTTGACAGACATCACCAGGATCATGTCGGGCACGCTCAGCACGGGCTCGATGGCGGCGAAGGGGGTGGGCGGGTTGATGGCCAGCCCCGCCGTCATGCCGCGCGCGTGGATGGCGGCGACAAGATCGCGCACGCCCTGCACGCCGGGCACGGCCTCGATGTGGAAGGTGAAGTGGTGTGCGCCCGCGGCGGCGAAGGGCTCGACGAACATCGCGGGGTGAGAGACCATGAGGTGAACATCGAGCAGCACGCCCGGCAGCGCGCGTGAAAGACCCGCGCAGAGCGCGGGCCCCATGGTGAGGTTGGGAACAAAGTGACCGTCCATCACGTCCAGGTGCAGGGCGTCGGCCCCGCACTCGACCGCGTGCCGGCAATCGTCGGCGAGCGCGCCGAAATCGGCCGAGAGAATCGACGGGGCAACCAGCGGCAGACGGGCGGGCGTGCGGAGCGATGGGGCGGTGGGCATAGGGGGAAGTCAGGGTACGGTGGGAGCGGCCCGGCGCGCCGGGCCACGCTCGCCGGGGGGGCCACGCTCGCCCGGGCGGGGCGCGTGCGGCGGGCGGGCGACGCTCGCCCGCTACCATCGGCGATGCTGACCCACGACGAAGCGAAGGCACGTTTGAACGCAGTCGGGCAGGGGCACCTGCTTAACTTCTACCCGGTGCTCGACGAATCGCAGCGGCGCGGCCTGCTGTCGCAGATCGAATCGCTTGACCTTGATGCTCTCCCCTCGCTGGTCGAGCAGTACGTGAAGAACAAACCCGTCTTCACCCTCCCGCCGGATCTTGGCCCGGCCCCTTACTACCCGCGCCACGAGAAAGACCCCGCCAAGCCGTGGGACCGCGCGGCGGTTGAGAAAGCCGGCGAGGCGCTGCTGCGTGCCGGCAAAGTGGCCGCCTTCGTGGTGGCCGGCGGGCAGGGGTCGCGCCTGGGCTTCGAGGGCCCCAAGGGGTGCTTCCCCGCGGGGCCGGTGACGGGCAAGAGCCTCTTCGAGATCTTCGCCGACAACATCGCCGGCGCACAGCGGCGCTACGGGGCCGTGGTGCCCTGGTACATCATGACCAGCCCGCTCAACCACGAGGCCACGGTCGAGTTCTTCAAGAAGCACCGCTTCTTCGGGCTCGGCCACAACGACGTGATGTTCTTCCCGCAGGGGGTGCTGCCCAGCCTGGACGCGGCCACGGGCGACGTGCTGATGACCTCTCGGCACGAGATCGCCACGAACCCCGACGGCCACGGCGGCAGCATCAAGGCCCTCAAGGTGTCGGGCGCGCTCGACGACATGCGGCGGCGCGGGGTGCAGCACATCAGTTACTTTCAGGTAGACAACCCTTTGGTGCGCGTGATCGATCCGGCGTTCATCGGGCTCCACGCCGCCGCGAAGGATTCGAGCGGCGAGATGTCGAGCAAGATGATCCCCAAGGCCTACCCGGAAGAAAAGATGGGGGTGTTCTGCGCCTCGCGGGGAAAGGTGGAGGTGATCGAATACTCAGACCTTCCCGCCTCGCTCCAGCAGGAGCGGCTGGCTGATGGTTCGCTGCGGTTCATCGCGGGCTCGATCGCCATCCACATGATGAGCGTGGAGTTTGTGGAGCGGCTGGCGAGCGACCCGAAGTTTTCGTTGCCCTACCACCGTGCCGAGAAGAAGGTGCCCTGCATCGATCCCCGCACGGGCGAACCCGCGCCGGCGTGGGGCAACAACGGGGTGAAACTGGAGCGGTTCGTGTTCGATGCGCTGGCGCTGTGCCGCGCCTCGATCGTGTACGAAACAGACCGCGCCGAGGAGTTCGCGCCGATCAAGAACGCCACGGGAGTTGACAGCGTGGAGACGAGCCGGGCGATGCAGTCTGCCCGGGCGGCGCGCTGGTTCGAGGCGTGCGGGGTTGATGTGCCGCGCACGCCCACGGGCGAGCCGGATTGCGTGCTCGAACTCTCGGCCCGCACCGCCACCTCGGCCTCAGAGTTGATGATCGGCGGCCTCACGCTGCCGCCGCGCATCGAACGGGGGATGCGCCTTGCGCTCTAACACCGCGCCCGGCCGGCGCGCGGCGCCGGGCGGGGCTTTCTCGCTCATCGAGTTGCTGGTAGTCATCGCCGTCATCGCCCTGCTCATCGGCCTGCTGCTGCCGGCGCTGGGCGCTGCAAGGCTCGCGGGGCGCACCACGGTGTGCGGTTCGCGCTTGCAGCAGATGGGCGTGGCGGCGACTGTCTATATCGAAGATCATCGCGGCGCACTGCCCCAGAAGGCGGGCCCGCTGCCGCAGGGCGGTGAGGATGTCATCGGCGCGCTCTTCGCCGGGAAGAAGGGGCGGCTGCCCTTCTACGGCATCAGCGAGATCGGCGCCGCGGGCCGCCCGCTGAACCCCTACCTGATGGACACCACCCCCCCGGATGATTCCGAAGGCTCGGTGTTTCCGGTGGCGGCCTGCGCTTCGCCGGTAGACCGTGGCGCGACGAACACCGGGCTGCCCATCCCCGGGCTGAGTTCAACCACCTCGATGTACGACTTCATCGGCGCCAGTTACACGCTCAATGACCATTCCCCCCGCGGCGAAGAGTTCGCCACGCTGGTGCCCCGTGGGGGCGGACGCATGCCCGCCGCGCTGCGGCACCCGAGCCGCACGTGGATGATCGGCGCGCACCCGATCTATAACTTCGACGGCGGGGGCGACAGGGGCATGCGCTGGTTCGGCGTGCAACGCGTCGAGACCAACCTGCTCTTTCTCGACATGCACGCGAAAATGCGCGTGCCCGTGGCCGAGGGGCCCGTGGAAGAAACGCCGGATTATTCGTTCCTGCCTTGAGAGACCGTGCCCGGCCCCGATGTTGCTTCAGCGTTGACGCTGTGCGGGCTGGCCGCCGCGCCTGGGGGCCGTCGTGGCCGAAAAACGGATCACCTGCTCGGCCGCGGACGGTGGCGTGGGCGTGACGAACCAGCCCCAGAACCCGGCAGAGCCGTACGATACCACATCGGTGGGCGGGTGGAAGTGGAAGGCCAGCGGGATCACCTCATCAAGTTCGTCGTGGTCGCCGAAGTATTTCCAGGGGCGCTCAACGGCGGGGGGACGGCTGCTGGCGCGGCGCATGCGCACGACATCGACCGGGACCCAGTTGATGGTGTTCGCGGCCTCGTCATACAGCGCGAACTCAACCCAGTAGCGCAAGCCGCTGGAGCGGCGCCCGCCCCCTATGTTGGCCGGGGAACGGGAGCCACCCGTGTCATAGCCAATCACGGTGCGGGCCGGGATGCCCGCCTTGCGGTAGAGCGCCGCGAGCAGCGCGGCCGCGTCCGCCGCCGTGCCCCGCCCGGTCTGGAGGGTTGTTGCCGGTGGCTGCACCAGGATGCCGCCGAACTCGCCGGTGCGGGTTGACAACTCGCCGCTGCGGCCATCGATGCCGGAGACAACGCGCGTTTCAATCTGCGTGCTCTCCCACACCTTGCCGGCGATGATTTTCGCCAGGGCCGCGGGGTTGATGCGCCGCGGGTCAGAGACGTTCATCGCGCCAAGCCACTGCTCGATGGCGTCGGCCACGGGCTTGTCTTCATAGGGGCGGATGTTGTTCTTGTCATCGAAGCCCACCTCGACGTACAACTGCGGCTGCAGGCTGCTCGCCGCGTCGCGGGGCCACGCGCCCCTGGGCCACGGCACCTGCAGGGCCTTGGCTTCGTCAAAGGTGGTTCGCGCTGTCGTGACGCCCTGGGCAAGGTTGAGCGTCACCTGCCGCGCCACGGCGAACCCGCCCTGCGGGGGCTTGACATCCCACCTGCCCAGAAGCACCCCGGATTGATACCCCCTGAGCAGCCTGTGCTCGCGGGTGACGATGGCATCGTCAAGGCGCAGCACACCCTCGACCGCATCCATGTTCAGTTGGCTCGATGCCGTGGAGTTCAGGATGGGCCACACCAGCCCCATGGTTTCAAACTCAAAGGGCGTGACGCGCGGCATCTCGACCGTGGTCCCCGTGTGCGGGTCGCGGATGCGGTCTTTCTGCGTCGGGTTGTCTGAGTTGAGCCGCAGTTCGACCGTGAAGATGTATTCTCGCTCGCGGTCTCGCACGATGTACGGGCCGACCTCCGGCTCTTTGCGTCGATCCGGCTCGGGCGCGTTGGTGGTTGTCTGCGTTGGCGCGGGTGTTGTGCTCGGCCCGGGCGGGTTGGCCATCGGCATGCCCGGCGGGTTGGCGGGCGCGGTATCGGTCGGGGGCGGTGGGGGCGGCGGCGGCGGGCGACGGCGCGGCTGCGCGGGCGGGGGGGCGATCGGGGGTGCGGCCTCTGGTGCCTGGTCTTGCGCTGTGCCCGCGGGCGCCACAAAACCCAGCGCCGCCAGGGCAACCATCAGCGCGCGTGCGGTGGTTCGTGGCGCGCCGTTCGTACGGGTCTTCATGTTCATGCTCCGCTTCTTGCAGGCTGTGCGGTGTGGGGCAGGGCGTACGGTGCTCGCGGCAGGCCGGCCCGTATCGTGTGCGGCAGAGGTGCGGGCGCGATCGCGCGCCGTGGCGTTCTGCCCGTGTCACTCGGACATCATATGTACTGATGTCTGACGGCTCTGGTTGAACAGAGTTGCGGCGAATCTCGCATGTTTTTGCTTTTTGAACGGGTAGGCAGGCCCCGGAGCCCCCCGTTCACGGCCAACGGGCGGTGACCCGCGATGCCCGGGCTCGCGCACCCGGCGCTTCAATCACGCCCTGGTGAGGTTTTCCTGACCGATGAGCATCTCGAGGGCCTGGCAGACAAGATCGATCTCCCGCGTGGAGATGGTGTTGAAGAAGGGGAGGGCGAGCGTGCGCTGCGACACGCTCTCGGCGATTGGGTACATGCCCGGGCGATAGCCGAACTGCTCTTGATAGAAGGGCAGGAGGTGAATGCACGGGAAGTAATCGACCGAGCCGATGTCCTGGCGGCGAAGGCCGCGCACGATGCGGTCGCGCTCTTCGCCCGTGTACGAGGGCGCGAGCCGCACGACGAAGACAAACCAACTCATCGACGTGCCGTCCAGAATGGTGGGCATGACCAGGTGCGGGTTGCCGCCCAGCCGGTCGAGATAGGCGTGGGCGACCGACTGGCGGCGCTCGAGAATGTCGTCGAGGCGTTTCATCTGCGCCACGCCCAGCGCGGCGTTGATCTCTGCCAGGCGGAAGTTGTACCCGAGCCGCTCATGGCGCAGCCATGAGCCGGTCGAGGGCGCGCTGCCGGGGGGCTCAAGGGCCGACAGCGTGGCCGAGGATGATGGAATCGGACGCCCCTGATTGCGCATCGATCGGCAGAGTTCGGCCAGGCGCTGATCGTCGGTGACGATGAGGCCGCCCTCGCCGGTGGTGATCTGCTTGTTGGGATAAAACCCGAAAACACCCACGCGGCCGAAGTGGCCCGCGGGCCTGCCCTTGTACACCGTGCCCAGCGCTTCGCAGCAGTCCTCGATCACGGGGATCTCATACCGCGCCGCGATCTGCGCATAGGTATCCATGTGCGCGGGGTTGCCGAAGGTTTCCACCGCGACAATGCCCTTGGTGCGCGGCGTGATGGCCTCTTCAACCTGCGAAGGATCCATGTTGAGCGTGACCGGGTCGATATCGACAAACACCGGCTTGGCGCCGGCCATGAGGATGCAGTTCGCGCTGGCGACAAACGAGAAGGGGGTGGTGATGACCTCGTCGCCGGGGCCGATGTTGAGCGCACGCAACGCCAGGTAGAGCCCGCTCGTGCCCGAGTTCACGGCCACGCCGTAGCGGCACCCGGCGCGGGTCGCCACCAGGGTCTCGAACTGCTCAACCATGGGGCCGATGGAGAGCCGGCCCGACCGGAGGGCCGCGAGGACCATGGTTTCTTCCAGGTCGGTGATGTCGGGGCGGGAAAGCGGGATCTCAGATTCGGGCATGGTGAATTATCGGCCACCCATCCCCTCGGGGCATAAAGAGCCCCCCACCTCACCAACTCCCCGCGATACCCCCCCCACGAACACCCCCACGAACACCCCCAAAACCGCACTTGTGCCCCGCAGACCCTGTATGATCGGACGTGATGAACCCGCTGAGCCCGCTCTATAGATGGATAGTCTCGGCCGCGAAGACCCCCGACAGAGCGGTCTGCTCTCGGCTGCCCTTGCGGCTGCTTGTCTTGGCCGCGCTCCTCATGATGGGGGGAGCGGCCCACGGCCAGCGCGTGCTGGAGATGACCGATGAGGGTTGGAAGGCGACCCCCGAACCCGAAGCGGGCACCGACCGGGGCACCATCAACGAGGCGCGCCGGCTTTTGGCCGAGGGCAAACCCAAGGAAGCCCGCCGGCTGCTGGATGCGTGGATCTCGCTCAACGAGAACAACCGCACCGCGAACCTGCCCGAGGCGCTGATCCTGCGGGGCGATGCCAAACTGGCGATGTCGGACGAGTTTGAAGCGCTCTACGACTACGAGCGAATCGTGAAAGACTTCAGCGGGTCGGAGTATTTCACCCGGGCCCTGGAGCGCGAGTTCGAGGTCGCCAAACTCTACCTGGGGGGCCTGCGCAAGAAGACTTTCGGCCTGCGCATCGACAGCGGCAAACCCACGGCCGAAGAGATCATCATGCGCATCAACGAGCGGCTGCCCGGCAGCCGCCTGGCCGAGACCGCGCTGCTGACCCTGGCGGACTACTACTACGCGCAGCGCGACCTGCGCATGGCCGCGGAGACCTACGACGTGTTTCTGACGCTCTTCCCCAAGAGCGAGCACCGCCGCAAGGCGATGCAGCGCCGGGTGTACTCGAACATCGCGCGGTTCAAGGGCCCCAAGTACGACGCCTCCGGGCTTGTCGAGGCGAAGTTTCAGATCGAGCGTTTCCAGCGCGAGTTCCCGGCGCAGGCGGAGCAGGCGGGCATGAGCGACGCGCTGGTGGCCCGCATCGATGAATCCGCCGCGGCGCAGCGCCTCTCGGTGGCCCGCTGGTATCTCAAGCGTGGCGACCCGGTGTCGGCGCGTCTGACGCTGCGTCGGCTCATCCGCGCGTACCCCACGAGCGTGGCGGCGGAAGAGGCCATCGACATCTGCGCCGAGAACAACTGGCCCATCGAAGCCCCGCCCAGGTTTGAGGGGCAGACGCCGCCCGCGACAGAAGACCAGGCCGCCCCCGCGGGCACGCCCGGGGGAGAGAGCCGGTGAAAGACTGTGCACGCACCACAACCCCGGGCCGTGTCGCCGCGCCGCTGTGCATCGTCGCGGCGTTGATGCTTCACGCCGGGTGCGCCTCCGACCCGCGCCAGGGGTATTCATCCAAGTCCACCTTCCCCGAAGACATCCGCACGGTGAGCGTGCCGATTTTCCGCAACTACTCAACGACACCGGGCATCGAGGCCGAGGTGACCGAGGCCATTATCAAGGAAATCCAGCGATCGACGCCCATGAAGGTTGTCTCCTCCGGCGGTGACAGCACCCTCACGGGCGTCATCACCGGGAGTGAACTTCGCCGCCTGAGCGTGCGCTCGGGCACCGGCCTGGTGCAGGAACTCGCCGTGCAGATCACGGTTGACTTTGATTGGCGTGACACGCGCCGCGGCGAGATGCTCGTGAGCAGGCGCGGCTACACCGTCTCCGACACCTTCGTGCCCGCGGTGGGCGTGGGCGAACGCCTTGAATCGGGCCAGCACTCCGCGGCGCAGCGCCTCGCCAAAGACATGGTCTCGGAGATGCGCGGGGCCTGGTGAGCATTGCGGGCGAGCATGCCCACAACTTCCAAGCCCCCCGCGAACGCCCTTGCCGCGCCTGCTTGTGCGGTCAACCCTCTCGACAGGAATATGCTGCCCGTGCGAATCGAGCCTGTCTCAGCCGCGGCCACCCGCCCATTGCGGCACGCGCTGCTCCGCCCCGATCAACCCTCGCACGAACTGATCTACCCGGGCGACGATGCGCCCGACACGCTGCACCTGGGCGCGTTCGATCAGGGCGGGGGCATCGTGGGCATCGCGTCATACTACAGACACCCCGCGCCCGAGCGCTATCACCCCGCGCACCCCGCCATGTCGGGCGAGAGGGCCTGGCAACTGCGCGGCATGGCCACCACCCCCGAGGTTCGGGGGCGCGGCGTTGGGGCCGCGCTCCTGCGGCGGGGCATGGCGCACGCCGTGTCGCTGGGGGGCGAGGTGTTCTGGTGCAATGCGCGCGTGACCGCGCAGGGGTTTTATGAGCGCCTCGGCCTGACGGCGTACGGCGACATTTTCGAGCCGCCGGGCCTTGGCAAGCACATCTGGATGTGGCGAAGGCTCGACGACGGCGCGACCGGGAGCGGGGCGGTGTGACATCCCCACGCACGATCACTGATGAACCATGCCACGCCCGCCGGCTTTGAAACATTGCCAAGGGGCGCACCCCACGCGCTGCCGGTCATCACGTGCGCCCAGGCCCGCGCCATCGACAAAGCGGCGGCCGCGAGGCTGGGCGTGCCGACGCTGCTGCTGATGGAGAACGCCGCGCGCCACGCGGCCCACCTCGCGCTGGAACTGCGCCGCCCCGGCGGGCGGGTGGTGTGCGTGTGCGGGCGGGGCAACAACGGTGGAGACGGCATCGCCTCGGCGCGTCTGCTGGAATCGGCGGGCGTGCCCTGCGAGGTTGTGCTGCCCGAAGAGCCCGACCCGGCGAGCGACGCGTGCGCCAACCTGGCCATTGCGCGGCGACTTGGTATGCGTGTGTGCCCAGCGCCGCCCGCATCGATCGATGGCGTGGGGCTGATCATCGACGCCGTGCTGGGCACGGGCGTGAGACAGCCGCCCCGCGGGGCGGCGCAGGTCATGATCGCATGGATCAACCGCACGGGTGTGCCTGTGCTCTCGCTCGATCTTCCGTCAGGGCTTGACGCCGACACGGGCGAACCCGTGGGGGCAGAGGCCGTGCGGGCAATCGCGACCGTCTCGTTCGCCGGCATGAAGCGCGGCCTGCTCACCGATCAAGGGCGCAGCCATGGCGGGCGGTTGTACGCCGCCGACATCGGCCTGCCCCCGGGCTTCGTCAACAGTGTTCTTCGAGAAACGACCGCCTAACGCGGGGCTCAGGCGTCGGTGGGCGGCTCGGTGGTGTCAACCTGCACGGCCCAGCCGTCGTACATGCCGCCGTGCTGCTCCGCGGCGATCTCGGCCGCGATGGTGTGCTTGCTGACGTCATCGAGGGTGAGTGGGCTTCGCCCCTTGAACTCGACGGCGAAGACATCCTCTTCTTCAGCGTTCTCTTCGTCCTCGTCGCCGATCTCTTCATCCTCGGCCTTGCGGACGGGATCGACCTCGTACCCCTCACCTTTGGCCCACGCGGCGAAGGCCTCGGCGCCGGATTCATCGGGGAAGTAGGCCACGTGCTCGATGAGACGGGGCTGGCTCATGTCCTGGATGTGCTCTTCAACCTCGGCGAGCACCATGCTGTCGAAATACCGGCGTGACTCTTCGAGCGAGGGCAGAATCTGCTCGTACTGCGACCAGTCGGGGTCTTCCTGCACCGAGACTTCCATCGTGGCGCCCCGCGGGGGCTGCACGAGTTTCATCAGGCTCGACGAGAGATCGCCCGCGTCGTCGGCGTAGAAGAGCACGGTGCGGTGGCCGGCGATGGTCTTCACCCCGGCGAAGGCCGCGTCACGGTTTTCTTCCATCTCGGCGGCGAGCGCGTCTTCGATCTCGAGGAAAGCATCGAGCATCTCTTCTTCGGGCAGGCCCTCGTCGCCGCCCTCGAAGGAAAAGACAACCCGCACTGCCATGGGGCGGGCGTCGCGTTCATCCTCGCACTCTTCCGCGGCCCAGCGTGTGTCAACGCAGGTGATGCCGCGGTGTCCGTCTTCGTGCCGTTCATACGCTTCCCATGCAGGTTCGGTGCTCATGCACGAGGTTAGCCCGCGCGCCCCCGCGCGGGGCGGAAAGCCCTCCACGATTCCCCCTCTGACAGGGCCTGGGAGGGAGAAATGGCCTGATCATCGCTCATCGCGGCCCGCCGGCGGCGAACGGCCGCGAGCACGGAATCGGCCGGGTGGGGGCGCACGATGGGCACATCAGAGCCGAACCACATGAGTTCGCCGGGCAGGCACCCCGCGGCGGCCAGTTCCCTCAAGGGCAGCACGCGGTGGAGCCGCTGAGGGAACTCTCGACCGAGCACCTCGATGTCGGCCAGCAGGTGGCAGGGCTGCACGCTGCACACCACGCCCAGGGCGGCGAAGCGCGCGACATCGGCGGCGTCGATGAGTTCGCAGTGCTCGATGCGCAGGGGTGGCACGCCCGCGCCGCCCCAGGCGGGGCCGCGCGCCACTTCCCATGAATCAAGCACGGCTCGCACGGCGGCATCGCCGATGGCGTGCACGGCGAGGCCAAGGCCCAGGGCGCGTGTGCGGGCGATGGCCTGCGCGAGGTCGCCCGCCGAGAGCAGGGGCACCCCGCGCGGGTGATCGGGCATCGGGTTGGCGAATGGGTGCAGCGTCCATGCCGTCTTGCTGTTGAGTGTGCCGTCGGCGAAACACTTGCCCCCCGCGAGGCGCACCCGGTCGCGGCGCCAGGCCCCAGAGCCCGCGTGCACCGCTTCGAGCCTGTCCATCGGCGGGTACAGCCACACCTCGACGGGAAGTTCGCCCGCGTCGTCGAGTT
Organism: Phycisphaeraceae bacterium; assembly: GCA_019636615.1. GTDB lineage: Bacteria > Planctomycetota > Phycisphaerae > Phycisphaerales > UBA1924 > UBA2402. Next base: position 796,023 of record JAHBXF010000001.1, read on the forward strand.
CTGCCACCATCGGCCCCAGCCAGTCTTGCGAGAGCAGGTCGTGCACCTGCGTGAAACCGTGAGAGGCAAGGTCGGCCAGCGCCCGCCGCACATGATCTTTCCACTGCGCCGGCGTGGGCTCGGGCGCGGCTTCCCACGCGATCTTCGCCGCGCGCTCGAGCAGGTGCCCGTTGGGCCGCCCCGCGCTGTCGCGGCAGATCACGCCCCCGGCGGGGTCGGGCGAATCATCATCAAAGCCCGAGGCACGCAGCGCGGCAGAGTTCGCCGCCACGGCGTGATAATCGAACGAGAGCAGGCAGCAGGGTGTCGCGCCGGCGGCCCCATCAAGTTCATCGCGCGTGGGCCAGCGGGGATCGTCCCACCCCTGCGGGCGAAGACCGACCCCGAGCACCCACGCGGGCGGCCTGGTGTGCGGCGCGGCCATCGACACACGTTCGAGCAGCGCCCCGCGCGACGGGCAATCGCTCAGGTCGAGCATGCCCATGGCCCTGCCGTGCGCCGCGATGTGGGCGTGCGCTTCGCGCAGCGGCCCGGGCGGCGTGGTGAATGTATCGTGGGTGGTCATGCTCGGGGCTTTCGTGCGTTCTCCGGGCGTGCGTGCGGCGCGCGTGAGGGTCAGACACTGTCGAGCAGCCGCTGCGTCGCCTCGATCATGGCCTGACCGACGGTGGCCGGTGCGTCAAACTCTATTCTGTGGATTCGAACCCGCGCAACGAGATCGATCCCCCACGGGTCTGCGCCCACGCACCGCACGCCCTCGCCGATCACGCCGTCTCGCTCGCAAAGTCGCACGAGACGGTCGTGGGCCTGGTTGCACATCGCGCAGCACGCGCGCTCGGCCGCGGGGTCGGGGTGCGCCACGGTGATGTGCTGACCCTCGATGACGCGTCCCCGCCAGCGTGCCATGGAGGGGGTGAGCGCCAGGAGCGTGGCGCGGTCGTCTTCGCTGTGGTAGACACCCCACCGCGCCACGGCGCCGGCGTGCGCCGGCCCGGGTGGTGCCGCGCCGACCAGCAGGTGCATGGCATCATCCCCCTCGTCGGGCAGGTGCAGCACGATGTCGTCGCGCCCCGCGAGGGTGTCGGAGAGGTCGGCGATGATGGCCCCGGTGCGGGGGCAGACAACCGCGCGAACCCTCCAGAGGCGGTCGTCGGCGGCAACGACGCCGAGTTTTTCGCGCCGGAGAAAGGCCAGGGCCAGATGATCGAGGTCGTCGCGCGGCATTCGTGGGCAGAATGAAAGGCACCCGAGGGGCGCGGGGCGAGGGAAGGGCGCGTCAAAACGACCGCGAGGCCGGCAAGCCGGCCCCGCGGTAGACGCTGTGAGTTTTGTTTTTGATCCTCTCGCCTGGCGGGAACAACCCGTCAGGCCGCCTTCGATCGGCGAGGGTCGGGAGCGTTTGCCCGGCCCTCAAGCGGTGCCGAAGGCACGCCGGATCACGTCCCGCTGCTGGACGAAGCGCGACGGGTGGCCTTGCGGGCAGCCTTCTTCTTCGTCTTCTTTTTTGCAGCCTTCTTCGCGGTCTTCTTCTTTGCCTTCTTCTTGGCCATTCTACATACTCCTGTAATGGAGTTCAGCGTCGAGACCAAACGGGCCCGCCCGCTTCACTCACGACCAATGAGCATATCGGAATGTCCGGCGCGAAGTCTTGAACAATCTGAAATTTTTTCAAGTCGGTGTGCCGACGGCGCGACGGCGCTGCGCGCCGGCGCGCGCCGTCGCGGTATGATGCGCACGCCATCGGCGCGCCCTTCGCGCCACCGCGTACGACCGGAGATCACCATGCCCGCCGACACTCACCGCACCACCGCAGACCACATCACCGTGCGCACGCTGCGCTGCGGCATGCCCATCATCATCGAGCCCATGTCGGGCGTGCGCTCGGCCTCGCTCACGTGGCTGCTGCCCGCCGGCAGCGCGTTCGATGAGCCTGTGTTTCTCGGTGAAAGCGCGATGTGGGCCGAACTCGTGCTGCGCGGCGCCGGCCCGCTCGACTCGCGCGCGCAGGCCGACGCCTTCGACCGTCTGGGCGCATCGCGCAGCGCCGACGTGGGCCTCTTCACCATGCGGATCGCCTCCCTCTCGCTGGGCGAGAAACTCCTGAGCACGCTCCCGCTCATCGCCGACATGGCGCTGCGGCCAACCTTCGACCCCGAGGCCATCGAGCCCGCCCGGGACCTGTGCCTGCAGGCCATAGAAAGTTTGCAGGACGACCCCGCAGAACGCGCCGCGATCCTCGCCAGGGAACTGCACTTCCCTGTTCCCTTCAACCGTTCGGGCCTCGGTACGCCCGATGGTCTGGGTGCCCTGACGCGCGACAGACTGATCGAAGGCTGGCGCCGCTGCGCCCGCCCGGTGGGTTCCGTGCTCGCGCTGGCGGGGGCCTTGCCCAGCGCCGACACGCTCGTTGACACGCTCGATCAACTCCTCGACGGGTGGTCGGGCGAGAACGCCGACCCATCCCCCGCCGGCGCGCCCCGGCGCGGCAGCGCACATGTCGACGACCCCACCAATCAGGTGCAGATCCTCATCGCGCACGATGCCCCACCCGAGCCGCACCCCGACAGCATCCTCGAAAAGATCGTGGTCTCCGTTCTTTCCGGCGGCATGTCCGGCCGCCTCTTCACCGAGGTGCGCGAGAAACGGGGCCTGTGCTACGCCGTGAGCGCCGGGTATCGCCCAGACAAAGACTTCGGCACCATCACCGCCTCGGTGGGCACCACGCCCGAGAAGGCGCAGGAGTCGCTCGACGTGCTCTGGGAGCAACTCTGCCGCGTGAACACGCCCGAGGGGCGCATCACGCCCGAAGAGTTCCAGCGCGCCGTGGCGGGCATGAAGAGCGGCGTGGTCTTCAGCGGTGAATCAACGGGCGCGCGCTCGGGCGCGCTGGCCGTTGACTACCGCCGCCTCGGGCGGCCGCGCTCTCTCGCAGAGATCACCCGCGCCATCGACGCCGTGACCCTCGACGCCGTGAACGCGTACCTCGCGCGGCGTCCCCTGGGCACCCCCACCGTTGTCACGCTGGGCCCGCGGGCGCTCAAGAGCCCGGCATAACACCCGTCCCCCGGGCGCTCTGCCCGCCGGCGCACCCGCCCCCGGGGCGTTACACTCTCCCCCGCATGAACAGACCGCCCATCTTCCCGCGCCTCATGCGCCGCGCGTGGCACTACGCCCTCTTTGGCGGAGTCATGTTCCTGCTCGTCGTTTTTCTTCTCTACCCCATCTTCCTCACGGTGCGGGGCGGCTTCTACGCCGACGCGGCGACCAAAGAAGGCTTCACCTTCGACAACCTGGCCATCGCGCTTTCAGACCCCCGCGTGCTCACCGGCCTCTTCAACTCATTCAAGATCGCCTGCGGAACAACCGCGCTGGCCATCGCCCTCGCCCTGCCGCTGGCGCTCATCTCTGCACGCTTCGACTTCCCCGGCAAGAAGTTCTTCTCGGCGGTGGTCCTGGTGCCCATGATCCTGCCCCCCTTCGTGGGCGCGCTGGGGGTGCGGGCCCTGCTCGGACGCGCGGGCTCCATCAACGCCCTCTTCGGCACCGAGTTCGACGTGCTGGGCGAGGCCCGCCTGATGGGCGTCATCCTGGTCGAAGCGCTGGCCCTCTACCCCATCATCTTCCTCAACGCCACGGCCACGCTGGCAAACCTTGATCCCGCCCTGGGCGAGGCCGCGCGCAACCTGGGCGCCGGGCCCATCCGCCGCTTCTTCCGCATCACCCTGCCCCTCATCCGCCCCGGTCTCTTCGCGGGCGCCACCATCGTCTTCATCTGGTCGTTCACCGAACTGGGCACGCCGCTCATGTTCGGCTACAACGAGGTCACGCCGGTGCAGATCTTCAACGGCCTCAAAGAGGTCGAAAACTCGGCCAAGCCCTACGTGCTCACGGCCATCATGCTCTTCGCGGCCATCTTCCTGTACGTGCTGGGCAAGTTCGTCTTCGGCGGGCGCGGCTACGCCATGTACAGCAAAGCCTCGCGCGCCGGGAGCGAGTCGCGCCTGCCCGGCTGGCGGGGCTGGGCCGCGACCGCCGCCTTCGCCGCGGTCTGCTTTGTCGCCATCCTGCCTCACCTGGGCGTGGTGCTCACCAGCGTGACCGTGCCCGGGCAGTGGTACCGCACCGTTCTGCCCACCGAGTTCACCGGCGCACACTACAACGAAGCGCTGGGCGCGGCGGACGCCTTCAACGCCATCGTCAACAGCCTGAAACTCGCCTTCGCCGCCATGGCCCTCGACATGGTGCTGGGCGTGGTCATCGCCTACCTGCTCGTGCGCACGCAGGTGCGCGGGCGCGCCCTGCTCGACGCGCTCTGCATGCTCCCCCTGGCCGTGCCCGGGCTTGTCATGGCCTTCGGCTTTGTCGCGATGAGCCTGCGCTGGCCCTTCGGGGCCGATGGCCCTCTGGGCGGCTTCGCCAGCATCTTCGCGGTCGATCCCAACCCGGTGCCCTTCCTCATCGTGGCCTACGCGGTGCGCCGCCTGCCCTACATCGTGCGTTCCACCGTCGCGGGCCTCGAACAGACCAGCGGCGAACTGGAAGAAGCCGCGATCAACCTCGGCGCCAGCCGGCTCACGGCGATCCGCCGGATCATCGTCCCGCTCATCGCGGCCAACCTCATCGCCGGCGGGCTGCTGGTCTTCAGTTTCTCGATGCTCGAAGTCTCCGACTCGCTCATCCTCGCGCAGCAGGCCGGCGACTTCCCCGTCACCAAGCAGATCTGGGCCTTCATGGACCGCCTGGGCGACGGCCCCTATATCGCCAGCGCCATGGGCGTGTGGGGCATGGCGCTGCTCACCACCACCATCTTCGCGGCCTCTGTGCTGCTGGGCAAGAAACTCGGTTCCATCTTCCGCGTCTGAACCGCGCACCCGCCGCCCCGGCGGGCGCGCCGGCGCGAATCCGGCCCGCCGGTTCGTGAGAACCCATGGGCATGAACACGCCGCGCACGTGGTTGATCACCGGCGCTTCGGGCGGGCTCGGCAGCGCGATGACCCTGTGCGCCCTTCGCGCGGGAGACCGCGTGGCCGCGTGCGCCCGCGACCCCGAATCGCTCGGGTGGCTCTCGGGCCTCGCGGCCGAGTTCGGGCAGGCTCACGTGCTGCCGCTGCACCTTGATGTCACGGTGCCCGACCAGATCTCCGCCGCCGTCGCCAAAGCCATCGAGACCTTCGGCCGCATTGACGTGCTGGTGAACAACGCGGGGCAGGGCCTTGCAGGCTCTGTCGAAGAAACACCCGAGCGCAGCGCCCGCGACGTCTTCGAGGTCAACTTCTTCGGGCCCATGACGCTCATCCGCGCCGTGCTGCCCCACATGCGGGCTCAGCGCGACGGGCGCATCGTGAACATCTCCGCGATCGCGGGCATCTGCAACGACATGGGCTTTGGTTACTACGGCGCATCGAAGTTCGCGCTCGAGGGCGCGAGCGAGGCGCTTGCCTCCGAGGTGCGGCCGCTGGGCATCCGCGTGATCCTGGTCGAGCCGGGCCCCTTCCGCACGCCCTTCATCGGTCACTCGGTGCGGCGCGTGGAAGAACGCCTTGAAGACTACCGGGGCACCACGGGCAAGTTCGCCCAGATGCTCACCCAGATCGACGGGCGGCAGAAGGGCGACCCCGCCAAGGCCGCGCGCGCCGTGCTCGAAGCCGTCAACGCCCAAGACCCGCCATCGCGGCTGGTGCTCGGGCGCTACGCCATCGACAAAGTCCGCAAGAAACTCGCATCGCTCGGGTCCACACTCGACGCGTGGGAGCGACTGGGCGCCGACACCGATCTCGACGCCGCGCGCTGAACAACACGCCTCCCCCGCTCGCCCGTCATGCCCCGTCGCGCGCCGTGCCACCACGCGCGGCCAGGTGCGCCCCTTCACCACAACCACCTGCCCGCGACGGCGACCCGCCACGGGCCAGCGCCCGCCGCCGCCGGCTTTCGCCAACGCGGTTTCTATAACCCCCTGTTCTGGTGGTGGTTATTGGACTATTCTTGCCACGCGCGTCAGATCCGGGCCACTGTGTCTATATATAGGTGGTTGCAGCCTCTTCACGATGGACGACTCACCAACCAAACCCCAAGTGCCAGCCGCCGGGCAGGGCAGCAGCCCCCCAGAACCTGATCTCCTCGCGCGCACCGAACCCCTCCCCGATCCGGGCGGCACGGAGTGGACGGTGCCGTCGTACATCAAAGAGATCGCCAACCCCCAGCACCCCAGCCGCCTGGGCCGCTACCGCATCAGGGGCGAACTGGGCGCGGGGGGCATGGGGCAGGTCTTCCTGGCGCACGACGACCAACTCGGCCGAACGGTCGCGCTGAAGATCATCCGCGGGGTTCCATCCCCGCTGGCCCTCGACAGGTTCATCGCCGAGTCGCGCGCGCTGGCACGTTTCGATCACCCCGGCATCGCCCGTGTCTTTGACGCGGGGCAGGAGCCCGTGACAAACCCCGACAGGGTGATCCCCTACTTCGTGATGGAGCACGTGCCCGGCGCGGTATCGCTCACGAAGTACGCGGCGCAGCACAACCTCTCGATCGTGCAGCGCATCGCGCTGCTGCTGAAAATCTGCGACGCGGTGCGCTATGCCCACGAGCGCGGCGTGATTCACCGCGACCTCAAGCCCAGCAACATCATCCTCTCGGCCGATGCGCCGCCGGAAGTCGCCCAGCCCAAGATCATCGACTTCGGCGTGGCCATGGTCACCGACGAAACCCAGACGCACAGCGGCCGTCTGCTGGCGGGCACGCTGGAGTACATGAGCCCCGAGCAGAGCGGCAGCGCCATCCCCGACACCCGCGCAGACCTCTACGCCCTGGGCGTGATTCTGTACGAGTTGCTCACGGGCACACTGCCCATCACCGTGCCCGTTGAACTGGGAACGCGCGAGGCCGTGCGTGTCATCCGAGAGCGGGCCATCACGCCCCTGCGCGAGGCCGCGCCCTGGCTTGGCGATGATCTTGACGCCGTCATCTCGCGCACCCTCAACAAAGACCCCGATCGCCGCTACGCCACCGTCGATGCCTTCGCCGACGACCTTCGCCGCGTGCTCGACGGCCGGCCCATCTCCATCCGGCGCGAGCCTGCCTACCGCCTGATCCGTCACACGCGCCGACTTGTGCGCACGCAAGGGTGGCTCTGCGGCCTGGCGATCGCCGCGCTGCTCGCGCTGGGGGGCCTGCACTATGCCCTCGAACACATCACCGCCAAGGACTCGCTCAACATCGCCATCGAACGGCTGGTCATCCATCCGCGGCAATCCTCGGGCACGGCGATGAACGCCATCAACGGCCGGCTGTACGCGGGGACACCGGCGCCGGGAACGCGCGGGGTGGTGCTGGTCGAGGCCGACCCCGACCTTGACCTCGCCGAGTTCGGGCCCACGGTGGGCATCCACGGGATCACGCCAGAGACGCCCAACGCCGCGCGCCCCTTCCTCGCCCTGCTGCTCGATCGGCTCGCCGACGCGGGCGCCGCGGTGACGATGCTCGATTATGGATTCTTCGGGGCCAACGAGCGGTTCGACCCGATCCTCGCCGCGGCGGCGCAGCGATTCACGGAACTGCGCGGCACACGGCCGGTCTCGGCCGCGTCCGACTGGGCCGACCCGCAGGAATACCCCCCGCTGCCGCCGACACTCACCCCGTGGTTTCTCACCGGAGGCGCCTCCGCGCTGCTGGGCGCCCCGGGAACCTTCGCGACGGATGTGGCCATCGCGCCCCAGGGTCGCCCGGCGCTGCCGAGCATCGCGCTGCTCACCGCGGCGCAGGCCTGGCACGCGGGCTTTGATCTGTCGTTCGAACGCGCGCCCGGCGGGATCGAAACACGCTTCCACCGCCGCCCGGGGAGCACCAACGACGCCCCACTCCCACGCTCGATCACCGTGCCGGTTGCCTTCTCGATGGACGGCCCGGTGAACAGCGATGATGGCGCGCCAGACTTCATGATCGGCGAAGACGACTCCAGCCGAACCATCGTCGTGCAGATCCCCGAGCGCACGACCATCAGCGCGGCAACCATCTCGCTCTCGCACGCGCTCACGTGCGAACCCGAGGCGCTCGCGTCGCGCGTGCGCGGAGCGGTGGTCGTTGTTGGAAACCCCAGGACAGACCTGGCCCCGCGCGAAGAGTTCTATGACGAAGAAACAGCGGACGGCACCCTGGGCCGCATCGCCGGCTTCGAGGCGCAGGCCTCGGCCGTGGCGTTGCTGCTGGGCCGGCGGTCGATGTCTCTCACCACCAGCCTCGATCGGCACATCATCATCTCGGCTGTCTCGCTGATTGGCTTTGTGCTGGCGCACCTGTTTCTTCACACCTGGCCCCGCCGCGTGGTGTTCGTGGCGGCCGCGGTGCCGGCGGCGCTGCTCCTCTCCTTCCTTGGTGTGTATCTCTTTGACTATTACGCGCTCCCCTGGCTGTACCTGCTCGGGCTGGTCGCCGGGGTTGCCGCCTCGGTGCTCGTGCGGGCGCTGGGTGCTACGGACCTGCCTGAAGCGCCGACCCGTGCAGGAGCCGCCGCATGAAACGCCCCCACTTCTGCTTGCGGCTCGCCGCGATCTCGCTGCCGCTCTCACTTCTCAGCGCCCAGGCCGCGAGCAGCGACCAACCGGCGACGGCCAACGCCCCCGCAACGGCATCGCCGGCGCCCACGCTCACGGGCCTGCGCGTCTTGCACACGGTCACCGACGAGGTTCCGCGGCAGTTCACCAGGAATCAGAGCCTGCTGCTGCGGGCCGAGGCCGCGCCCGCCACGCCTGGCGAACCCGCACGCGCGTACGACGTGCTCGCCGGGGCCTACCCGCAGGAGACGGGCGAGGGCAAAGTCGCCCTCGTGAAGAAGGACGAAGGCGCCTCGCTCGAGGGGGAGACCTACACCTACCTGCGCGGCGTGCGGCCCATCACCATCACGCGGCGCATCCGCACCTATTCGCCCGCCACCGAACTGGCGGTGTGGTGCAGCGACAAGACGCACAAGACAGACTACGTCTTCGCGATCGAGGGCGAAACCCGCGTGACGCTTCAATCCTCAACGCGCACCCCCGGCGCATCGCAGACCCTCGCGCAGGGGTATTGCACGCGGGTTCGGGAAGGGCCCGGCGGCGCCGCCGAGTTCTTCGACAAAGCCCCGCTGAAGATCGAAGACCTCAAGGCCGCGCCCGCCGGATCGGAAGAACACCGCATGTACCAGTTTTATCAGCACGTGCTCGGCTATGCCAAAGGCGCGGGGCTGAACACGGCAGCGCCCCCGGCGACGAGCGCCCCGTGACACACGACCCCATCAAGCACCCTCTCTAGCACCCCCCTCTCTCGTTCTCTCTCTCGCTCTCACGTTCAGGAGCCCGCGACATGAAGACACTGCGACGCACCTTCACCCTGCCCCTGCTCTCGTGCCTGTTCGTTGCGCTCGCCGGGTGCGCACACCGCGTGCACAAGGCCCCGCCGCCGCACATCGGCGGAGAGCCCGACACCGCGAGTCATGAACCCCAGTATCCCGGGATGACCCTGCTTGGGCGGGTGTACTACAACCAGCAATGGCTGACCATCAACAGGAACGAAACCTTGCTCCTCCTGGCCGAGGGCCCCAAAGCAGCAGACGAGGACAAAAGGCAGAGATATAAAGTGCTCGTCGGTGCATACCCCCAGAACACAGGCTCGGGCACGCTCACCATACTCAACGAAGACGTCAAAGCCCAACTCGACGGCGATGTATACGCGTATGCCAAGGGGGTTCGGCCCATCACGGTCACGAAGCGCATCCGCACGTATTCCCCGGCTACGGAAACCGCGGTCTGGTGCCGCGACAGCACGAACAAGGACTTCTTCTTCGCCTTCGAAGGAAACACAACCGTCAAACTTCTGAAACCGAAGCCTAGTTCCCCGGCCTGCATGGTTGTGCCCCAGGGGTACTGCGTGCGGGTGTACGGGGATGGACCCAACAACACAGTCTATTTCAAGGACGACGCCCCCCTCAAAATCTCCGACCTGGACAACTCGGGTGACGCCGAGTTGAAGAGCATGTACAAGTTCTATCAAACGGTCTACGGCTTTGCCGTGGGCGCGGGCCTCACGCCAACCTCTGCCGCCGCTCCGCCTCCATCGCAACCGACAGCCAAGCAGCCGACCGCCGAACGGCCTGCGCCGCCCATGGCCACCACCGACTGAGTTGCCCGGCTTCGAGCCGTGACTTCCCCCCGCCTCGGGGGGCCTGCATGCAACTCTGTGATGTGCGGGCGCTTTCGTGCGCCCGCACGCCGGGGAAGACCGATATGCTCTGTGCATGAGCCTCGCCCAGACCTGCCCCGCGATCCGTCGAATGGCCATCATCACCGGCGGCGGTGATTGCCCGGGCCTCAACGCCGTCATCCGCGCTGTCGCCAAAGACGCCTTCCACTGCAACATCGACGTGCAGGGGATCGAAGACGGATACCTCGGGCTCATCGAGAACCGCTTCCGGCAACTCCAACCCCAGGAACTCTCGGGCATCCTGCGGCGTGGCGGCACCATCCTGGGCTCGAACAACAAGGCCAACCCCTCGCAGTTCGCCGTGGGCAAAAACCCCGACGGCACACCCATCTTCCGCGACTTCACCGAAGACTGCCTGCGCCACCTGCGCAACCGGAAGATCGAGGCGATGGTCGTCATCGGCGGCGACGGCACCATGACCAGCGCCGCCAACTTCGCCAGCCACGGCATCTCCGTGGTCGGCGTGCCCAAGACCATCGACAACGACATCCAGGGGACCGAGATCACCTTCGGCTTTCAGACCGCCGTCGACACCGCCACCGACGCCCTCGACAAAGTGCGCACCACCGCCGACAGCCACCACCGCGCCATGGTTGTCGAGGTCATGGGCCGCAACGCCGGGTGGATCGCCCTTCACGCCGGCGTGGCCAGCGGCAGCGATGTCATTCTCATCCCCGAGATCCCCTTCGACATCGACGCCATCTGCGAAACCATCCACAACCGCGAACGCCAGAACAAACGCTCCACCATCCTCTGCGTCTCTGAAGGCGCCCGCCCGCGCGACGGCCAGCAGTTCGTCGCCAAGGTTGACCCCACCAGCCCAGACCCCATCCGCCTGGGCGGTGTGGGCAAGTTCGTGGCCGAGGCCCTCGAAAAACGCACCGGCATCGAAAGCCGGTACGTGGTGCTCGGCCACGTGCAGCGCGGCGGCGTTCCCTGCCCCGCAGACCGCGTGCTCTCCACCTTGCTGGGCCATCACGCCATGATGCTGCTGCGCGAGGGCAAAGTCGGACGAATGGTCGCCGTGCAGAACGGCCGCCTCACCGATGTTGACCTTCAGGAACCCGCGGGGCGTCAGCGCCTGGTGCCTGTCGATCACCCCCTCGTGAGCGCCGCCCGCGCTGTGGGCACCAGTTTCGGCGACTGACCCCACCACCGGCATACCCCCACCACCGGCACACCCCCAACAACAGCACGCGCCCAACACCGGCACGCGCATCACAGCCCTTCGCGCCCGCGCTGCGCCCCGGGCCGCGCCGGACTTTCCACCGGTGCTGCGCCGCGGGCCCCTCGTGCGCCGGTGTGTCTGCGCGGCTACGCTCGCATGATCTCAGGCCCCGACCATGACCCAGCGCTCACTCCAGAACGATCCCGCGAGCCGCGACTATCAACCCGGCGCGGCCCCGCTCGCCTCTGATGATCTCGCCGCGCCCCCGCCCCCGGCCGGGCCGGTGCTGCTCGAGGTGGCGTGGGAAGTGTGCAACCAGGTCGGCGGCATCTATCAGGTGCTCCGCAGCAAGGCCCCGCTCATGGTGCAGCGCTGGGGCGACCGCTACATCCTCGTCGGGCCGTATGAGCCGCGCAGCGCGGCGGTAGAGTTTGAAGAGATCCGCCCCGGCGGATGGATCGCCAAAGCCATCAACGCCCTGCGCGAGCAGGGGCTGGTGGTTCACTACGGGCGCTGGCTTGTTCCCGGCAGGCCCAAGGTGATGCTCATCGAGCACTGGCAGGGGCCCGAGCACCTGGCCGACTGCAAATACCGCCTGTGGCGCGAGCACGGCATCGGCACGCCCGAGCAGGACTGGCTCATCGACGGCGTGGTGAGTTTCGCCGACGCCACGCGCCGACTCTTCGGGGCGCTGGCCGAGGCCCGCTCGGCCTACCCGCGTGCCGCCAGCGGCGGCGCGCCCTTCGTGGGGCACTTCCACGAGTGGATGGGCGGGCTGGCCATCGCCGACCTGCGCCGCATGGCCCTGCCCGTGGCCACCGTCTTCACCACCCACGCCACGCTGCTGGGCCGCTATATCGCCAGCAGCCGCGATGATTTTTACGAGCAACTCCCCTGGCTCGACCAGGAGACCGAAGCGCAGCGCTTCAACATCGTTCCCCAGCACCAGATCGAGCGGGCCTGCGCGCACGGGGCCCATGTCTTCACCACCGTCTCTTCGATCACCGCCGAAGAGTGCACCCACCTGCTGGGCCGGCCGGTCGACGTGGTGCTGCCCAACGGACTCACCATCGGCCTCTACAACGCCGGGCACGAGCAGCAGCGGCTGCACGGCGAGTACAAAGAGCAGATCCACAAGTTCACGATGGGGCACTTCTTCCCCTCGTACTCCTTCGACCTCGACCGCACGCTCTACTTCTTCACCTCGGGCCGCTTCGAGCCGCGCAACAAGGGCTTCGACCTCTGCCTCGAAGCCATGGCCCGCCTCAACGCCGAACTCAAGGCCAGCAACCTCGGCAAAAACGTCGTGCTCTTCATCATCTCGCGCCGCCCCACGCGCAGCATCAACGCGCTGGCGATGGAGAAGCGCGGCGTGCTCAACGAACTCGCCGAGGTCTGCGAGAAAATCACCGACGGTGTGCGCCAGCGCCTCTTCGCGCGTGCCGCCTCGGGCGGCAAACTCTACCTCGAAGACCTCGTGGATGAATACTGGATGCTGCGCTACCGGCGCGCCCAGCACGCCCTCAAGCAGCACTGCCTGCCCATGGTCGTCACCCACATCCTCGAAGACGACGCCAACGACCCCGTTCTTTCTCAGGTGCGGCAACTCAACCTCATCAACCACGAGCACGACCCCGTCAAGGTTGTTTACTGCCCCGACTTCATCACGCCCACCAACCGCCTGTGGGGCATCGAGTACGACCAGTTCGTGCGCGGGTGCCACCTGGGGCTCTTCCCCAGCGCCTACGAGCCCTGGGGCTATACCCCGCTCGAGTGCGCCGCCATGGGCGTGCCCAGCGTCACCAGCGACCTGGCGGGCTTTGGCCGCTACGTGCAGGAGAACTACCCCACCCCCGAGCAGCACGGCATGATGGTGCTGCGCCGGCGGGGGCGCTCATACCACGACGCCGCCTCCGACCTGGCCCGATACCTGCTCGACTTCTGCCGCATGGAACGGCGCGACCGCATCGCCCTGCGCAACGAGGTCGACAAACGCTCGTGGGACTTTGACTGGGCCAAACTCGGGCGCGCCTACCACGCCGCGCACGACCTGGCCATCGGCCGCTTCGAGGCCGACGCCGCCGGCGGCATCGCCATGTTCTCCGCCGCCAGCATGGCCCGCCGGAGCATCAACGACGACACCCCGCCGCAGGCATAACCGCCGCATGAACCAGCAAGGCGCACCGCAAAGCCCGCCGGCGCTCACCCGTTCACCCGTCGTGCGCGCGGCCCGGCGCCTGTCGCGCAGTCTTCTGCTGCTCTACGCCGCGTGGTGCCTCGCGTGCTTTGTGCTGCAAGGACGGCTGATCTACCCGCGCCACATCGCCGGGGGCGCGCTCCCCCAGGCGCTCATCCCCGCGGGCGTGGAACAACAGTGGCTCGACCGGCCCGGCGGCGCGCGCGTCGAGGCGTGGCTCGTGCGCCCCGCCCAGCCGCCGCGTGCGCTCGTGGTCTTCCTTCACGGCAACGCCGAACTCATCGACCACTGCCTCGAAGACGCGCACCTGTGGACCTCGCGCGGCTGCGCCGTGCTGCTGCCCGAATACCGCGGCTACGGGCGCAGCACCGGCAGCCCGAGCCAGGCCCCCATCGTGGGCGACATCCTGGCGCACATCAACGCCGCGCTGGCAGACCTGGGCCCACTGCCCATCATCCTGCACGGCCGTTCGCTCGGGAGCGCGTTCGCGGTGCAGGCCGCCGCGTCGCTGCCCACGCCGCCGACAACCCCCGCCGCCCTCGTTCTTGAATCGCCCTTCACCAGCGTGCTGGCCTTCTCGCGGCGGATGCTGCTGCCGGATGTGATCTGCCGCAGCCCGCTGCGCACCGACCGCCTGATCGGCGCCTTCGACTGCCCCGTTCTCATCCTGCACACCCACGACGACGAGATCGTGCCCTTCGCGCACGGCGAACGCCTGGCCCGCCTCAACCCGCGCGCCACCCTGGTCACCCTTCAGGGCGGGCACAACACCCGGCACGCACACACGGCACCCTATCAGAACGCCCTTCGCGAACTCTCGCGTGCCGCGCTGGGCGAGCCCTGACGGCACGCACCCCGCGTGAACCCTCATCCACGCCTGTCGGGCCGCGCCCTCCGGTTGCGTACGCTTGTGCACCATGCTCCCCCGGGCAACCCAGAAGACCGCCGGTTCTTGCCGCCCGCAACGGCGTTCCGGCGCGGCACTCATCCTGATCACCCTCTGCTGCCTCACCGCCGCCGGGTGCTACGAGCGCGTGGTCCGGGCCGACGGCCTGGGGGGGTCGGGCAAGGTTGAACCCTCCGCCCGATCCAACACCGCGATCGACCGCGCCTGGGACCGCCTGTGGGAGCCCGAAACAAAGCCGAATAAGGGCTCGTCCATTCATAACCGCCAGGGACGCAGGCCACCGAACACGTCCAAGTTTGATTGACCCCATTCCGCCGCCCCGCGCGGGGCGAGCGGCCAATCCCACCCGGGCGGGCGCGTACCCTATCACTTCCGACGGGTCGGCCCGGGGGGCGCGAATCCCCCGACCGACAGCGGAACGAACCAGTAGAAGCGACGCCGCGACCTACACAGCGCGGCACGAACACGGCGCGACGGGAGATACACGTTCATGGGTCTTGAAGCAGCACTTCCGGTCGATGGGTTCCTGACAACGCAGTTGCGGCACGTGATCAACTGGGCGCGCCGCAACAGCCTGTGGCCCATGCCCTTCGCCACGGCCTGCTGCGGCATCGAACTCATGGCCACGGCGTGCAGCCGCTTCGACCTGGCCCGTTTCGGGGCCGAGGTGATGCGATTCAGCCCGCGCCAGGCCGACCTGCTGATTGTCGCGGGGCGCGTGTCGATCAAAACCCTGCCGGTGCTGCAGCGCATCTACGAGCAGATGCCCGAGCCCAAGTGGGTCATCTCGATGGGCGCCTGCGCCAGCACGGGCGGCGTCTTTGATACCTACGCCGTGGTGCAGGGGTGCGACCAGTTCATCCCCGTTGATGTCTACGTGCCCGGGTGCCCCCCCCGCCCGGAGCAGTTGATCGAAGGGATCATGATGATCCAGCGGCACATAGACCAGGAGGGGTTGCCACCCCCCGGCGGCAAGCGTGTTCCCCTGGGGCTGGCGGTGGCCCCGACCCACGGCGTGCGCCCCCAGCCGGTGGGCATCAGCGTCGGCGTGTGACGCCCCGCCCGCAACAATGTCTGAAATCCCCGGCGCTGTTCGGCGAACAACCCGCGGGCCCACGGCCGTGTACCGCCTGTGCGCCCCCGCGGCCCCTGCAGAGCACGCCCCGGCGGAATCGTGTTCCTGATGGCGGCCCGAACCGACGGAGGGTCTTCGCGTGTGGAAATGGCTCGTGGGCATCGCCCTCTTTCTCCTGCTGTCGCTGGCGGGCGGCGGGTACTACCTCTATTCAAGCGGCATCGCCGAGGAACTGCGCCAGAAGTTTCAGCCCGGCACCAAGCCCACCACCGTGCGCACGATGATCGTGCGCCGCGGCGACCTGGTGCGCACCGTCTCCACCCCCGGCCAGGTCGAGCCCAAGACCAAGGTTGAAATTTCCGCGCAGGTCTCGGCACGCATCATCGCCCTGCCCTTCCGTGAAGGGCAGGATGTCGCCTCGGGCGACGTGGTCGTGCGCCTCGACGGACGCGACCTCGCCGCCCTGCTCGACAGCGCCAAGGCCATGCTCCGCAGCGAAGAAGCCCGCCTCGAGGGGGCCCGCGCGGCGTACACCAACGCCCAGACCGAACTGGGCCGCCGCCGCGAACTCTTTTCCTCAAAGGACATCTCCCGGGCTGACCTCGATCAGGCCGAGGTCGAGTTCCGGCGGGCCGAAAGCTCGCTGCGCGTGGCCGAGCACGCCATCGACATCGCGCGGGCCAACATCCTCCGCGCCGAGAAAGACCTTGAGAACACCATCATCCGCGCCCCCTTCGACGGCGTGATCACCAAACTCAACGCCGAGGTGGGCGAGACGGTCGTCGTGGGCACCCTCAACAACCCCGGCAGCGTCATCATGGAGATCGCCGACCTCTCGGTCATGCTCCTCAAGGCGCGCGTGGACGAGGCCAACATCGCCCCCGTGCGGCTCGGGCAGCGGGCCCGCGTGTATGTCAACGCCTACCCCGATCAACCCATGACCGGCACCGTCGATGCCATCGGCCTCAAGCGCCTCGTCGACCGCGACGGCTCGGCCTATTTCGAGACCGACATCATCATCGACAAACCCGAGGGGCTCCTGCTGCGCTCGGGTCTGACCGCCAACGCCGATATCCAGGTCGAGACCTTCCGCGACATCATCAAGGTGCCCAGCCAGGCCGTGCTCGACCGCCTCATCGACGACCTGCCCCGCGCCGCCACCGACGACAACCCCCTTGTCGACCGAAGCAAGAAGTTCGCCCGCGTGGTCTTCACCGTTGACGCCGACCGCAAGGCCCGCCCTGTTCCCGTGCGCGTCGGGCCCAGCGACCTCACCGACACCATGATCATCGCCGGTGTTGAAGCGGACACCCGCGTGATCGTGGGCCCCTTCAAAGTGCTCGAATCCCTCCGCGACGGCCAACTCGTCGAAGACGAACAGACCAAACCCCCCGCGGGGCAGGCCAAGGGCCAGGCCGCCGCCAGCACCGCCCCGTAATCACCCCCCACCATACACCCCCCACCATACGCCCGCCGGCCCATCGCCCCCTCTTCGCCAGCCCCCGCTCCGGTTTCTCCTTCATGACCATCCGGATCCGCGACATCCACAAGGTCTACCGCATCGGCACCGAGAAGGTCCACGCGCTGCGCGGCGTGAACCTTGAGATCGGCCGCAACGAGTACGTCGCCATCATGGGCGCCTCGGGCTCGGGCAAAAGCACGCTCATGAACATCCTGGGCTGCCTCGACCAGCCCACCGCCGGCTCATACGAACTCAACGGCCGGCTCACGCACCGCATGAGCGGCTCGCAACTGGCCCGGGTGCGCAACGAAGAGATCGGCTTCGTCTTTCAATCATTCGAACTGCTCCCGCGCGCCACCGCGCTGGCCAACGTGGCGATGCCGCTGGCCTATTCGCGCCGGTTCTTCTGGGGCGCCAAACGCCGCGCACGCCACGCCCTCGAAAAAGTCGGCCTGGGCGACCGCATGCACCACAAGCCCAACCAACTCTCGGGCGGCCAGCGTCAGCGCGTCGCCATCGCCCGGGCGCTGGTCAACCAGCCCAGCATCATCCTGGCCGACGAACCCACGGGCAACCTCGACAGCGCCACCAGCGACGAGATCATCGCGCTCTTCAAAGCGCTGCACGACGAGGGGCAGACCATCATCATCGTCACGCACGAAGAGGACATCGCCGGCAACGCCCGCCGCATCGTGCGGCTGCGCGACGGCCGCATCGTCTCCGACCACCCCACCAGCGAAGACCCCATCCACCAGGACTTTCTTCGCCGCGCGCTCGAAGCCGCCCACCGCCAGGCGGCCGCCGCCACACCCGCCGCCGCCGGGAGCGCCGCCCCATGATCCTCCGGCTCTTCCTCCAGACCTTCGGCCTGGCCCTGCGCCAGATCTGGGCCAACAAGGTCCGCGCGATGCTCACAACGCTGGGCATCATCATCGGCGTGGTCGCCGTCATCGTGCTCGCCGCGGCCGGGCACGGCTTCAAGACCTTCGTGCTCGACCAGTTCTCCACCTTCGGCGCCAGCAAGGTGTGGGTCTTCCCGCGCATGCCCCCGGACCAGCGCGACCGCTTCTCCTTCCGCCAGATCCGGCTCTACGTGCACCAGGTCGACGCGCTGGCCGCCAACTGCCCCTCGCTCGAGGCCATCACGCCCGTGATGCAGATCAACGCCACGGTGCAGGCGGGCGACCGCGTGCAGCCCTTCGTGAACATCCAGGGGGTGCGCCCCTCCTGGCACATCATCGAAGAACGCTCGGTGCTGCAGGGGCGCGCCCTGATGCAGGTGGACGAGGACGAACGCCGCCAAGTGTGCCTAGTCAACGACAAGGCCATCCAGGAACTGGGCCTCGACGCCGACCCCTCCGGCGACACGCTCCTCATCGAGGGCCGCCGCTTCCTGGTCATCGGCGTGGTCGAGACCAAGCAGGTGAGCCCGATGTTCGGCGGCAACGAGGCGCAGACCGAGATCTTCATCCCCTTCCGCACGGGCGAGGCCATGCGCCCAGAGCCCCGCATGTACGCCGTGGCCAAGACGCGCTCGCCCGAACTCTTCGAAGACGCGCGCGCCGAGATCCGCGCCACCATGCGGCGCCTCCGCGGGCTCAAGCCCGAAGACCCCGACACCTTCGGCGTGCAGGCCATCGAGCAGGCCATCAGCCAGTTCAAGAAAGTCGCCACCGGCATCACCGTCTTCATCGCCGGGGTCGTCTCCATCTCCCTGCTCGTGGGCGGCATCGGCATCATGAACATCATGCTCGTCTCGGTCAGCGAGCGCACGCGCGAGATCGGCCTGCGCAAGGCCGTGGGCGCACGCCCCGAGGTCATCCTGCTGCAGTTCCTCGTCGAGGCCGTCACGCTCTGCCTGGCCGGCTGCCTTGTCGGGCTGGCCCTGGGCCTGACGGTCGTGCTCGCGATGCGCGCCGGCGGCGAAACATCGCCGGTGGCCAAGGCCGAGGCGCCGATGTGGTCGATCATCCTCTCCGTGGCATTCTCAGCGGGAACGGGCGTGATCTTCGGCATGTTCCCGGCCATCAAGGCCGCGCGGCTCGACCCCATCGTCGCCCTGCGCCACGAATGAGCCCGGGCCCGCCCCCTCCGGGCGCGCGTCGGTGCGTTCCTGCACGATCACCCCGGTCGTGCCCTTCAGGTGCTGGTAGATCCGCGCGAGGTACTCGCCGATGATCCCCAGGAAGAGCCCGTTGACACCCGTGGCGAAGAGAATGAGCACCACGAGCGTGGTGAAGCCCGCGGGCCAGTCCACCCCGCCGAAGAAGCGCGCCACCGCGTACGCCGCGATGAGCAGCACCGTGCCCCCGCACAGCGCCAGGCCCATGAACGTCGCGATGCGCAGCGGCACCACCGAGTGGCTCAGCGTCGCGTCCAGCGCCAGCGAGCACAGCCGCCAGAAGTTGAACTTGGTCTTCCCGGCGCGCCGCGGGTCCCGGTCGTAGGGCACCCCCGCCTGCCGAAACCCCATCGACGCGATCCGCCCGCGGATGTACAGGTGCGGGTCGCGCACGCGGCGCAGTTCCTCGATCACGCGCCGGTCGATCAGCCGGAAGTCGCCCACGTCGCGCGGGAGGTGATCTTCGCTGATCTTGTCGAGCCCCCAGTAAAACACGCGGCGCGCCGTGCGCACCGCCCACGGCTCCGGGCGCGAGCGCCGCACGCCGTAGGCGACGTGGTGGCCCCCCTCCCACAGCCGAAGGAACTTCGCGATCACCGCGGGCGGGTCTTCAAGGTCGCAGTCCAGTTGCACCGCCGCGTCGCCGCGCGCGTGCAGATACCCTGCCAGGATCGACCGCTGATAGCCGAAGTTGCGCGAGAACCGCAGGCCCCGCACGCGCGGGTCGGCCCGGGCGATCTCGCGCACTTGCTCGAACGTGCGGTCGGTGCTGTGGTTGTCGGTGACGATCCACTCCCAGTCGTACCCCGGCTCGCCCTCGAAGAACGCCCTGACCGCTTCGTAGCACGCCCGCACGTTGGCTTCTTCGTCGTAGGCGGGCGTGCAGACGCTGATCAGCGGCCTGCGCCTGCCGGCGGGCATGGGTTCGATGATCGTGCTGTGCTTGTCGGTCAGGCTCATGCGGTCCTTCGTCGGCGCGCCGTGCGCACCCGGTTCACCCATCCCCCACTCGCTCGCATGCAAGTTCGTGCTCTGACACGCCCTCGCGTGCGCAATCATGCGCTTTCACGTTCCTTCACCGGCCCCACGGCTCGGGCCTGGCGCGGGCCTTCTCCAGCGCGCCGCGTTGCTCCGCCCCCGGGAATGCCTCCCGCAACTGCTCAAACAGCCCCGCCACCGCCCCGGGGCCGAACCGCGCCGACCACGCCGCCGCCAGCGTTCGGGCGTCGCGCTCGATCTGCTCGGGGCGCACGTTCTGCCGCAGCATGTCGAGCAGGGCCACGTCCGTGGGCTCGCGCAGGTGCGGATAGGCCCACAGCCACAGCACGTCGCGCGCCGCGGCCTGCTCGGGAGGGTTCATCCGCGCCATCAGCGGCACGATGAGTTCGCCCCGGCCCGCGCGGAAGACCGCCGGCGCCGCCACCAGCGCGCCGCGCGAGCCCAGCGACGCGGCGCGCGCCGGGTCGTCGAGCAGCGCCGCCGCCAGGCGCGCCACGTCGGCGTCGCGGCCTTGCAGCACCATCGCCCCCAGCGCCCGCTCAAACTCCCCCGCCGTCAGCAGTTCTCGCAGGCCCGCCTCCACGGGGGTTGATGCGCCGCCGGCAAGCGGCGGCTCGTGCGAATCTCGCGCGGGCCGGCCGATCGCCACGTGCAGCGGATCGCCGATGATCGTGATCTTCCACATCGGCCCCTGATCGAGCCGCCACGCGGCCCCCACCGGCGCGCCCGAGAGCACCCGCCCGACCGCCGCGGGCGTGGGGGTGAAGGCGTTCAGATACGGCTCGTGCACCGAACCGCAGTAGGCGTACACGCCCCGCTCGAGCCACCGCCCCCCCAGCAGTTCGCGCTTGCCCGGGAAGAGCAGCGACCACGAATGAACCATGTGCAGCGCGCCGGGCACGTTGAGCATCGGCACGTCGCCGGGCACGCACTGCCCGGGCTCGAGATCAAAGAAGTCCGCGTTGCCCTTGGTGTTCACCATGAGCAGCCCCGCGTTGACCGGGCGCGCCGCGCGAAGCCGCCACTCGTGCGCGCTGCCGCGCGGCGGCGAGACCGTCTCCACCGTCTCCATCCCCACCTGCTTCGCAACCTGCGCCGCCTTCTCGCCCCCGTAGCCGTTCCACGGGGCCACGTCGGGGTACCCGTCAAAGATCCATGCGCCCTGCGGTTTGAGAAAGAGCGAGCACATGGCCATGTACGCCCCGCGCGCCGCATTCCCGAAGACCTGCCCGCACCAGGCCCATCGCTCCCTTGCCTCCAGCCCGCTCCCCAGACGGCCCACCCGGTCGGTCAAGGCGAGAAACTCGTTGCCCCCCTTGTCGATGCGCGAGGGCACGTTCATTGCCAGCGTCACCGCCTCGATCTCATCACCCAGCCCCCGCCACGTCCACCCGCTTGTTTCGCACGCACGCTCCACCGCCTGCGCCAGCGCGTCGGCCTGCTGGGGCGACCAACTGTGGTCCACCATGCCCCCCGCCGGCGTCACAAAGACCAGCGGCTGCCCCCACCCCGCCGCCAGCGCCACGCCCGCCGTCCACGCGCGGTCGCCCGTGGCCACCGCCACCACGCCCGGGGGCCGGTGCCCACGCTTCTTCCAGTGCGCCCGCAGCGCATCATCGGTCAGCGGTTCGCCCGTGTCGCCGGCCGCCAGTTCCCACGCGCCCGCCACGGTGCGCAGCGCCGCCCCGGCATCGAGCCGCGCGAACGAGGCGGGATCAAACACCGGCGCACTCGGTGCACCTTCAACCTCTTCCGCGGCGGGCGTCTCAGACCATCGCACCACGCGCCGCGGAGCAAACCCGCGCACAAACCTCGCGATGTCTTCTCGCGCCGCATCGCTGCCGTCGTCGATGAGCACGGGGAAACGTCGAGCCGGCGTCCACGCGCCGATCGCCGCCAGGTACGAGGGCGCATCGCCCACGATCACCACCGTGTCGCTGACCGTCGCCGCGCCCTGGATGCGCAGCAACCGCTCGCCGAGCACCAGCGGCGCCGGGAGGGAAGCCGGTGCCGAAGCCGCCGGCGGAGTCTGGCCCGCCCAGGCCCCGCCCGCCGCCGACGGTGCCGCGCCCAGCAACCCCGCGGCGCTCAGGCACAGCGCCACGCCCGCGGCCAGGCCAAGGCCGCGCGCCCAGGACGCCCGCTCACTCAAGACCCAAGGCGCGCTGCTCATGATTCATCGTAGGAAAGGCACTCCCGCTCATCCCCCCACCCCCAACCCCCCACCCCCAACCCCCCACCACCCACTCGCACCCAACCCGCACCTCTCACCCCCGGCGGGCGCTAAACTCGGCCATCATGGCCCAGCGCCGCCACCATTACGAGCACGCCTTCGAAGGATTGCTGCGTGGACGGCGCGTCCCATATGTCGCGGTCGACGAAGCCCGCCGCGCCCTTCTCCCCAGCGCGTTCTCGCACAGCGCGCCCTCATGCAGCCCCGGCCACGAGGCGGGCACGCCGCCGGGCGACCCCTGTGGCGCGCTCAAATCCTTCGACTTTGTCATCTACGGCCAGGGGGCCAACCTTCTTGTCGAGGTCAAAGGTCGAAGGCTGGCCGGCGCGGGGCGCATGGAATCCTGGGTGACCGCCGAGGATGTCCGCTCGCTCTCGCGCTGGGAAATACTCTTTGGCCCCGAGTTCGAAGCGGCCTTCGTCTTTCTCTACTGGTGCGACGGCCAACCCCCCGATGCTCTCTTCGAAGATGTCTTCGAGCACGGCGGACGCTGGTACGCCGCGCGCTGTGTGCGCGTGCGCGAGTACGCCCGCCACATGCGCACCCGCAGCGAACGCTGGCACACGGTGGACCTGCCCCGCGCGGCCTACGAACGCCTGGCCGCGCCCCTCATGCCGCGCGCTCATGCCCTCTGGGGCGCCACCCACGTCGGCGATGCGCCCCCGCTGCTCGAACCCGTCGGGTAACGCGCCGATCCCGCCCTCAGGCCTCGGGCTCAACGCTGTCAGGAATGATGATCAGCCCCCCGGGCCCCTCACGCACCACCCCAAGGTCGCGCAGCGCCTGCAGCGCCGCGTCCTGCTCGGCCTTCTTTTTCGTCTGCCCCCACGCCGACTCGAACCGCCGCCCGCCGATCTCCACGCAGATCTTGAAACACTTCGCGTGGTCCGGGCCCTGCTCGTCGAGAATGCGGTACGTCGGCGTGTGGCCGATGTGCTGCTGCGCATACTGCTGCAGCACCGACTTGAAGTTGTGCTGGTGCCCGCTGCGGGCCGCCTCGTCGATCACGTCGGAGATCAGCGGCCTCACAAACGCCGCCGCCGCGTCGAAGCCCCCGTCGAGATACATCGCCCCGATGATCGCCTCCAGCGCGGCGGCCGCCAGCGACGGCGGCAACGGCCCGCTGTTCTGCATCCCCTTGCCCAGGATCAGATAGTCTTCCAGCCCCAGCCGCTTGGCCAGACGCGCGCACGTGTCGCGGCTCACCGCGTGCGACTTGATCTTCGTCATGTCCCCTTCGAGCAGGTCTGGAAACCGACGGAATGTCAGGTCCACCGTCACCAGCCCCAGCACCGAATCTCCCAGGAACTCCATCCGCTCGTTGCTCTCGGCGCGATTCTCGGACGTACTCGCGTGCGTCAACGCCAACTCCAGCAGGTCAGGATCATTGAACCTGTACCCGAGCGCTCGCTCCAATGCCTCTTGTTCCTGCGGTTCCAGCATTCAATCATCGCTCTCGAGGCGACCCCCCAACACAGCCAGGCGGTAAAACCCGGCCCGGCCCGATCAGCATCCCCCTCTATCGGCAACCACAC
Source organism: Phycisphaeraceae bacterium (assembly GCA_019636615.1). Taxonomy (GTDB): domain Bacteria; phylum Planctomycetota; class Phycisphaerae; order Phycisphaerales; family UBA1924; genus UBA2402. Next base: position 819,951 of record JAHBXF010000001.1, read on the forward strand.
CCCTCTCTCGACACCTACCACCATACTCACGCGACAGGCCGCGGGTCTACCCGGCCAGGCCGCCATTCCCCCGAGAGTGGTATTTCATGGGTCATTTTTCCGTACAAAATCCTATTATACACACGTCTGCACCTTCGTCCCGATGCGGCCCCTTCATATTGAACCGTCGGTTCAGGCCGAGACCTTCCCCACAACTCGGCGCGCGGCCTATCATCTTGGCCCCACGCGGCGTGCCGCGGTTCGGGTGGTGGTGCGGCGTACCCGGTGGGACTGGGCGCGCAGCACCGTGGACGGGGCCTCTCTCCCGGCTTGTTCGGGGGTGGCCTCACACGTCAGAAGTCTGCCGGCCGTGCACCGCGGCCTTGTTTTCGGGGAGTTCGCCATGCATTATCCGCACCGCATCAGCCGCATCAAACGCAAGCGTTCCATCGGGTTCCGTGCACGCATGAAGACCAAGCACGGGCGCGCGATGATGAACCGCAAGCGCGCCGCCGGCCGCTCGCTGAACATCGCCGACAAGTAAAGACCGCCGCCGAGCGGCCCGGGTGCAACGTTCGGGCACCCTTCACCGGGCCCCCGCCGCGGCCCGCTCGCACGCAAGCATTCCCTGCGCCCCATGCCCCGGCATGGGGTTTTTGCTGCGCCCGCCGCCCGCGAGGGCAGAATTCCACGCCACTGGGTGAAAATGCTGTTGCGGCCAGGGTGCGAAACGGGTACGGTGAAGACATGGATCGAACCGGTTCGAGCCCCACAACCGGCCAGGGCGTCTTTGGTGCCGCCGCGCACACCCCGGCGCGCCGGCGGGCCTTCACGCTCATCGAACTGCTGGTTGTCATCGCGGTGATCGCGTTGCTGGTGGGCCTGACGCTGCCCGCGCTCGCCAAGTCGCGCGAGGCGGGCCGCTGCGTGGTCTGCCTCTCAAACCAGCGACAGATCGGCGCGGCCCTATCGATGTACGCCAACTCGTACAAAGAATGGATCCCGCGCGAATCCGGCACCAGCGAACTGCAAGGGGGCGTGCGCGCCCCCTCTCACCCCGGCTCGCAGTACAACATCTCCTGGGCCTTCAACCTGCGCCCCATGCTCGACGAACGCGCCGACTCGCGCTTCGCCGACCTCTCCCTGGCCGATCGGTACTCGGGGGCCGTCTATTACCGCGATCCCTCACGCCCCCGGGACGGCCACAACATCCACTATGTCTCCAACGGCCTGACCTTCCGCTGGAACGTGGCGATGCGCCAGGCCGTGGCGACCACGCAGGGCAAGCCCCCCACGCCGCTGCACCGCTACACCCGCCCAACCTCCGAGATCATCTACCTTACCTGCTTCATCGAAGACCCCAACGGCGCACGCTTCGGCAGTTGGTACAGCACTTCAAACCCCGAGATCAACATCTCCATCTATTACGACATGTGGCGTTCGAGCAACGTCGACGGGCGCGGCGCGGCCGATCACACCACCTGGCAGCGCACCGCCCCCACTCGCCACAGCCGCGGCGCCAACGCCATGTTCTTCGACGGGCACGCCGCCACGCTCAAGGGTGAAGAGATCACCAACGTGCTGATGTGGGACGACGGCGACTACAGGCCCTGAACGCGCCCCTCACGCCGCGCGCCGCATGACGCCCAGACCCGGCCACGCGCCTAGCCACGGCGCCACCAGGCGCGCCTCGCCCGCGCGGCGGGTCAGGCAGTCGAGCATCGGGCCCGGCGAGAGCGTGCCCACCACCAGCGATTCGGCCGCGCGTTCATCGGCGACGATCGTGGCCCCCAGTTCGCGCATCGCGCGCTCCACGGCCCACGCGTTCTTGCCCGGCGAGACCAACGCGGCGCGCACCCCGCGCCGCCCGCGCCACGCGGCGGCCAGGGCCTCTCGCGCCTGCGCCAGCCCGGTGAAACGGTCCCACAGCGCGTCGGGCAGGGGTGTGCGCCTCTGGCGGCGCACGCCCGCTCGCAGTTCGCGCACGCCGCGTGAATAGCCCTCCGTGGCCCCCTCCGCACGCGCGATGTCCCTGTATCGCCGCAGCACGCGGGCCCGCTCGTCGCGGTAGCACCCGAGGGGCGCGTAGCGCCGCGCGACCCAGCCGTTGTTGCGCACCAGCCGCGCGAGGATGGTGTTCATGTCGCGCCCGCTCGTGTGCTTGCGGTGCGTCACGATGAAGGCGGGATCAAAGACCGTGCGCAGGCCCATGAGCATGAAGCGCGCCGCCAGGTCATACTCCTCGGCGTAATACTGGAACGAAGCGTCGTATCCACCGGCTTCGAGAAAGGCCGCGCGCCGCACCGCCACGCCGCACCCCACAAAGACCTCCGGCAACCCGCCCGACTCGCGCCGGGGCAGCCCGTCGGCGCCCGGCGGCAGGAAGATGTCCGCCGAGACCGCCGCCACGTCGCCCCCCGCGCCCGCCAGGGCGCCCAGAAAGTCGGTATCGGCCGGCCACGAGTCGTCGTCGAGCATCACCAGCCAGTCGCTGGCGGGGTCGGCCGCGCGAGCGCCCACGTTGCGCGCCGCCGCGCCGGCGTTGAAGTCGAGCGGGATGACCCGCACGGGCGTGCCGCACGCGAGGTATCGCGGCAGGGTCGGCGCGCCGCCATCGGAGGCGTTGTCCACCACGATCACCTCCGCGCCGCCGCAGCGGTGGTGCGAGCCGAGCGCATCGATGGCGGTGAGTGTGGCCCGCAGCACGTGCGGCCTGTTGCGTGTGGGAATGACGTAGGTGATCATGTTCTGTGCTTTCCGCGCCGCCGCCTTCAGGGCCGCGCCGCTTTACCCCGCCCGCCGAAGAAGGCCCGCCGGCACGGCCGGCGACACACCCTCTGCAACGTGGCCCTCGTGGTTCACCAGGTGCGCCGCGTGCAGGCGTGCCAGGCTCTGGCGCGCGTCCGCGGCGCTCACCGGGCCGTTGCCCAGCCGCTGCACCTGCACCGATGCGCACACCGCGCCCAGGAAGGCCGCCGCGCTGAGCGAACCGCCGCACGCCAGCGCGAGCGTGCCCGCGGTGAGCAGCGTGTCGCCGCAGCCCAGCGGATCGACCGCCACGGGCGAGAGCGCGGGGATGTGCTCGCTCACCAGCCGCGTATGCCACGCGCCGTCGTCGGGCGTGCGCCCTTCTTCGCCCGGCGCGGGCTCGAACGACACCAGCCCCTCGGCCCCCAGCGTCACCAGCGTGCGCCGCGTCGATGTCTCTTCCATGAATCGGTACGCCGCCAGGCCCAGCCCCTCGGCGTGCAGTTGCATCGCGTCGCGAAGTTCGGCCTCTGAAGGGCACGCCAGGTCGCAGCCCCGCAGCGAACGCAGGCTCGCACGCCGGCCGCTGACATCGCCCGAGAGCACCCCGCACCGAGGGCGCAGCGCGCGGCACGTGTTCCCCAGCGCCCTCTGGCTGAAGAGCCCCAGGCCAAAGTCCGTCACGATCGCCGCGTCGGCCCAGTCGCCCGCCGCCTCCGCCGCCAGGCTCACCAGCCGGTCCTGCGCCGCCGCGTCGAGCAGCAGCGGCCGCACCATGTCCAGTTTCATCACCTTCTGCGTGCCCACCAGCAACCGCTGCTTCTCGGGCAGGGGCGCATCGACGCGCAGCGCCACCACGTCGATGCCGTCGGCCTCGAGCCGCTCGCGCATCGCCAGCGACCGCTCGTCGTTGCCCAGCGCCGTCACCAGCACGGGGCGCGCCCCCAGCGCCCGCGCGTGACGCGCCACCACCGCCGCCCCGCCGTCGAAGTGGCGGTGCTCGCCGGGCCGCAGCGTCATCATCGGGGCTTCCCCGGCGATCTCGGCCCGCTCGCACAGCACGTAGGTATCAAGAATGCACTCGCCCACCACCACCACGCGCTTGCCGCGCGCCGCGTGCAGCAGGCCCATCAGCCGTGGGCCCGAGAGTTCGTCGCGCGACAGCAGTTCGGCCAGCCGCCGGCGGTACGGGTCGTCGGCGTGCTCCAGCGCCGCGATCAGCGCCGTCGAACTGTACACGATATCGCCCGACGAGAAGACCACCCGGCCCCCGCTGGCCTCCACCGCGCGCCGCTCGGCCAGAAAGCGCGGGTCGTTGTTCGTCTCGTACTCCCTGCCCTTCACGTACACGTCCGGCTGCACGCGCCCCAAGATGTCCAGCGCGCTCGCGTGCGGATCGATGCACACATAATCCACGCAGTCGAGCGCCGCCAGGTTCTCGGCGCGCAGCGTCTGCGGGATCAGCGGCCTGCCCACCCCCTTGGCGATGAACTCGTCGGCCGTGATGCTCACCAGCAGCGAGTCTCCCAGCGCCCGCGCTTGACGCAGGTGACGGATGTGCCCGGGGTGCACAATATCAAAGCAGCCGTGGCACTGCACCAGCCGCCGCCCGCGCCGCCGCAGCGACGCACGCACCTGCGGCAGTTTCTCCCACGCAATGATCTTCGCCGCGATGCGCGACGGCAACGCCCCCTCGTGCGGGTGGGCCTGCCCCTTGCGTCCGCCCGGTTGTTCGCCTGCATGGCTCATGGGCGCACTTATCGACCCCTGATCCCCCGTTCCATTGGTTTCGACCCCCCTTCACGAGATGCGACCCCTCATATTTCCATCGACCGCTCGCGACGGTCGATAAGTCGCGCGGCATGACAACACCCTCAACCGCCGCCGCGCCCGCCCACACTCCCGCCCAAGAAGCGCGCGACGCCCTGCTCAACCTCGCCTCGCACGATTCCCCAGCCCCTTTTCTCGCGCAGGCACCCGCCTACCTGGCCGCGAACCCCGACGACCACCCGCTGAGGTGGCTCGTGGGCGTCATGCTCGCGCGGCGCGGCCTGCGAACCCTCGCCCTCGAAACCTTCGCCCAACTCCCCGCGAGCATGCTCGCGTCTCCCGAGATCGCCGACGACCTCGCCGCCACGCAGGGCCTGCCCGACGACACCATCCCCCTCGGCGAGATGCTCCTGCGCCTGCGCAGCGCGGCCGACGTGCTGCGCAGCGCCGGCAACACCCTCCCCGACTTCGGCGACCTCGAACGCGCGCTCACCCAGCGCCTCATCAACACACGCTGCTTCCGCGTCGCCCACGAGCCCGCGCTCATCGCGTTCTCGCCCGCGGCCGGTGAGCCCCACGCCACCGCACGCACCCTGGGCCTGGGCGACAGCGCCGAAAGCGCGGCGGCCTACGCCCGCGCGAAAATCCCTCACGGCGAACCGTTCCCCCACCCGTGTGTGCTGGCGGGCGCCGAATCCGCCCCGCTGCTGATCGAAGCCTGCCGCGCCACGCGCCGCGACAGCACGGGGTACGCCCCGCCGGTCTACTACATCGAAGAAGACACCGCACGCGCCGCCTTCGTTCTGGCGTCGCTGGGCGGCCTTCTGTCGCCCGCGACCCAGCCGCCATCGGACTTCTCGCCCCATCGCCTCAGCGTGCACGTCGGCCCCGGCGCGATGGCCTCGTTCGAGCGTCATCTCAGAGAACGCCTCGACTGGGCACTGCCGCGCACCATCCTGGCCACCTCAGACCGCGACGGCCTCCCCGCGCGCCTGAACGCCTTGCTCGAACACCTCGCCGACGAACAGAGCGCGGGCCTCGAAGCCCTCGCGGCCCAGATCGCAACGGCCCAAGCCGCCGCCGACACGACCGCGCGCCACGCACGACTGGCCGGCCTGGCCACCGGGGGCACGCCCACCACCCCCGCACGCGTGCTCATCATCACGACGCGTTACACCACCTTCCTGCGTCACAGCGCCTCCGACCTGGCCGCGGCCCTTTCAGACCTCGGCGCCCACGCCGAGGTCTTCATCGAGCCCGACGCGGGCGCCCGCGTGAGCACGCTCGCCGTGGCGCGCGCCGTGCACCGCACCAACCCGGACCTGGTCATCACCTTCAACTACACCCGGCAGGTCTTCGGCTCTCTCTTGCCCCGCACGCTGCCCGTGGCCTGCTGGGTGCAAGACGCCATGCCCCACCTCTTCAACCCTTCGACCGGCGCTGGCCTGGGCCCGCACGACATCATCGCGGGCTATCTCTTCCCCGAACTCTTCTCTCGCTTCGGCTGCGACGCGTCGCGCGCCGTGAGCCTGCCCGTGCCGGCGTGCGCACGCAAGTTCTCGCCCTCGTCACCCCAGCGCGAGTGCGAACTCGCCCTGGTCTCGCACCACGCCGAAACCCCCGAGGCCATGCACGCGCGCCTCGCACGCGAGACCGGCGGCGCTCCGCCGCTCGCCAGAGCCCTGGGCATGCTCTACCCCCGCGTGCGCGATATCGCCTCTCAGGCCCACGCCCTGCCCCCGGCGCAGCGGCTGCTCAAAGCAACCCAGGACGCGCTGCGCAGCGCCATGGGCTGCGAGCCACCCGCCCACGTGCTCTCGATGGTCCTGCATTCGTACGCACGCCCCATGGCCGACCGCTTCTTCAGGCACGAGGCCATCGCCTGGGCCGCTTCGGTCTGCGAGCGGCGTGCCTGGCGACTGCGCCTCTACGGGCGCGGCTGGGAACAGCACCCCGGCATGGCCCGATTCGCCGCCGGCGAGTTGCCCCACGGCCAGGCCCTGCGCGACGCCTACGCCGGCGCCGCGGCCCACCTGCACCTCTCGCTCATGTCCCTTGTGCACCAGCGAGTTGTTGAGTGCGGCCTCTCCGGCGGTCTTGTGCTCGCCCGCTGGCACGCCGACGCGCTGGCGGGCCCACGCGCCAGCGCGCTGCGCGCCCTGGCCCACACGCCCCCGGACGCCCAGGACCACGCCCGCGTGGGCTTCCGCACCGACACGCACGAGGCCGCGGCACGCTTCGCCGCGCTCGCTTCGCACGTGGGCGCACCGCCGCAGGGTTCTCTGCTCTGGGTGTCGCGCGAGAAGTTCCACGCCATCACGAGCACCCCCGCCCCACTCGCCCCGCACGACGACTTCGATGCACTCACCGGCGATGCGCGCCGCCACGTCTTCAGAACCCGCGACGAACTCGAACGCCTGCTCACCCGCGCCATCGATGATCCGCCCTGGCGAGACGAAACCATCGCCCTGGCCCGGCACGCCGCCGCGCAGGGGTTCACCTACGACGCCGCGGCCCGCGCCCTGGCATCCGCCACCGCCGGCGCCCTTGGCGCGCTCGCCACCCGGCACGCGAGGGCGGCATGAACCCCGCGCTCTCGGTCGCCACCGTCCACCCGTGCCGCGCGTTGAGCGGTGTCGCCACGTTCGGCGCTCGCCTGGCCGCGCTCCCCTCGTCGCGCTTCCGAGCCGTGCCCGTGCTTCTCTCGGCCCGCGCGGCCGACGCGGACGCCTTCGCCGACACACCCGCCGCCATCACACCCATCAACGACGACCACGCCCCGCCGCACGAGCGCATCCTCGCGCTGCGCGACGCGCTGGCCGGTTTCAACGTGGTCGTTCCGTGCGACAGCCCCGAGGGGTTCATCGCCGCCGCCATGCTCCACCACCGGGGCGTGCGCACGCTCTTGTGGCACCACAGCAGCGGGCACGACGGCGACGACGTGCTGCGCCGCTGCGCCCCGCTGGCCGACGCGTGGACCGCCGTGTCGGCGCCGCTGCGCGCGCACGTGCGCTCGCTGGGCCTCTGCCCCGCGCCCGAGGCCAGCACCGAACCCCTGCCCGTGTGCGTGGGCGTGCGCGCCGAGCCCCCCAAAGGTCCGCCCGTCGCGCGGACACTGCGGCTCTTCTACGCCGGCCGCCTCGAAAACGCCCACAAGCGCGTCCTCGACCTGGTGCGCCTCGCCGACGCCCTGGCCGCGCGCGCCGTGCGCTTCTTCCTCACCATCGCCGGCGACGGCCCGGCCCGCGCGCAACTCGCCCGGGCCTTCGCCGACCGCGGGCACAACGGGCGCGTGATGTTCACCGGCGCGCTGCCCCCCTACCTGCTCCACGAGATGTACAGCGCGCACGACTTCACGGTGCTTGTCAGCCGCAACGAAGGCTGGCCGCTGGTGGTCGCCGAGTCTCTGGCCGGCGGGCGGCCGGTCGCCATCACCACCGGCTGCGGCGGCGCGCCCGACCTGGTGCGCCGCGAGGGCTGCGGCGTCGTGGCGAACACCGGCGACATGAACGCCCTCGCGGCGGGCCTGGCGCCCTTCGCCGAAGACCGCGAGGGGCTCGCCCGCCTCAACGCCGCCGCGTTGCACGCCGCGCGCACCACCCTCTGCCCCGGTGTGCTCTTGCCGGCCTACGAAGCCGCGCTGTTCAACGCCTCGCGGGCCCCCGCCAGATATGGCGCAAACAGCGCCGACAACCACGCCCCCCTTCACGTGCACTGGCGGCGCATGCTCGACGCGCTGCAGGCCGTTCCCGGCGCAGACACCGCCACCGCGCGGGCGCTGCGCGATGCCTGGCTGGCCGACCTCCCTGTTACCATCGCGCACGATGCGCTGCCGCTTGAGTCAGACCCCGTGCCCGTCGAGGCTTCGATCAGGCTCGCCCATGCCGCGCAGTCGCTGCGCGCCGCCGGTGCCCAGCGCATCGCCCTCTTCGGCGCCGGCACGCACACCCGCCGCCTCTCCCGCTGGCTCGACCGATGCGGGCCCTTCGCCGCGATCATCGACGAGCGCGCGGGCCAGGACGGTGCGCCAGACATCCTCATGGGTCTGCCCGTGGTGCACCCCTCGCGCCTTGGTTCGCTGCGCATCGACGCGGTGATCCTCTCCAGCGACGAGCACGAATCAGCCATGATTGAGGCCGCCGCGTCGTGGCGGTGGCGCGGGCCCGTCGTGGCCCTCTACGACACTTCCCTCTCGCTGGGCGCACGCTCGAGCGTCAGCGCCTGATTGCCCCGTCATTCACCGCCCCGTTCATCCTGGCGCGTGAATGTCAGCCGTTGCCCGCGTTCATCCCAGAGCGTGAGCGTCTGCCCTTTCACACCGGCACGCCGCGCCGCCGAGAGCGCTTCCAGGAACTTCATCTCGACGCGCATCGCCCCGGGCGGGCCGGCCATCTTCGTCGCCGCGATCGGCGACACGCGGAACTCCCCATCGCTCAGCGCCCCCATGTCGAGCGTCGTGGCGTAACGGTTCACCCCCGCAAAGCCGTGCACGCGTCCGTCGGCCCCAACGGTCATGTCGGGCCGGCGTTCATCCGGTGTGAACGTCAGCCCCTGCACGTCTCTGGCCACCCACGTTCCCACGATCGAGGCCCCGGCGGGTTCTTCGCTTTTGTGCGATGCGGCGCAGCCGCCGAGCGCGCCCGCAAGAAAGCCACCCGCCGCGAGCACGAGCACCGCGGCAACCGCGGCCGTCCACGCGCCGGCGCGAGCGCCACCCCGCGAACACACCCCTCCACTACTTCTTGCACGCTGGTTCATCGTCTTCGCTCCTTCGCCCGTGGCGGGCCCGCACCGAGTGGTATGCGCCGCGAGCCCGGATGTTCCAGCCGCGCTCAGCGAGCAACTGACATTCTCGCCGGGGTGAACACCGGGCGCTGGTGAACGCCACACCCCAAAAACAACGCGTGCGGCCTTGTCGGGCCGCACGCGTCTTCACACCCGGAAACCAGGGCCGGGTCCCAGGGAAGTTCAGCAGCCGCCGTTTTCCCACTGTTCGAAGAAGAGTTCAACGTCGGCCCCGTCGATGCCGCCGTCCTCGTTCACGTCCGCCGCGGCGTCGCCGTTCTCCCACGCCTGGAAGAAGGCATCCACGTCGGCCCCGTCGATGCCGCCGTCCTGGTTGAAGTCGGCGTAGCAGGTCGTGCCGTCGCCCCCCACCGGGATCACCCGCAGCGAGTGAACGTCGAACTCATCGATGCCCGCGGCGGTGATCACGCACCGCTCAAGATGATCGAAGGTCACGCTGGGCTCCGCCGCGAGGATGCGGATCTGACGGCCGACGATCGGGGGCCGGCCCGGACGGTTGATGAGGATGTCCTTGCGCCAATCCCACCACAGGCACGCCGTGCGCCAGCCGTTGATCTCGACAGCCTGCTTGCCGCACCCGCTGGGCAGGCCCAGGCTCTCGGCCGTCAGGCTCCCCGCCGCCGGAGCATCAAAGACGCCCACCACCTCGCCGTGTTCGTCGGCCACCATGATGCGCGCCAGCGTGTTGCCGCCATCGAGCGACACGTCGTACGCGATATCAAAGAACGAATCAACGCGGCTCACCCTGCTGCTGCCGCCATTGCGCCCGCTCTGCCCATCAAGCGTGGCCGTGAAGTGCAGGTCTACGTGCAGCGCCTGCGTGGGCGGGCAGTTCTCGGGCAGGCCCGCGCAGATCACCGTGAGGCCCGCGGAAAACTCGTCGGCCGCGGGCATCCGCAGGTCGATGCCGTCTTCACCACTGCTGCCGAGGCAGCATGCGCTGTTCTTTCTCGACACGGTCACGCTCGACGGGTTCACGCTGAGAACCGTGTCGTCGCCGACCTGCGAGATCTTTGCATGGTCGCTCGGGCCGCGGTAGTAGTCATACCCACGGCGAGAGAGGTAGGCGATGAGCCTGGCACCCATGCCGCCGGAGGTATACCCGCCCTGCTGCGTTTTGCCCCAACTCCAGGATGTCGACGCGTAGACGGGCGGGCACACGTCGCTGCCGTCGTCACACTCCTCCCCGCCGCGCGTCACACATTCTGTGAACTCGATGGTGTCGGCGAAGAAGACCACCCCGCCCACGAACATCGGCACGGGGCCGGACATCTGCACCGACTTGCCCGATGCGCACCCGTTGCAGTTGCTGTAGGCCGACTGTTGCGACAGGCCCCACGACCAACCCATGACCTCAAGCCCGCCCGCGACCACCTGCTGGCCCGGGGCCACCGGCAGTGTCAGCCGCTCGCCCGACTGCGAGTTGTGCAGCGTGACCGTGGATTCGCCGCAGCGGGCACCGATGTCGAGCAGCGAGAAGGCCAGGCCGTCAGCCCCCGTGTGCGGCGCGATCACGTGCTCCATGCGCATCCCCGACGCGGGAACCTCGCTCACGCCGTCGGGCACGCCGTCCCCATCGCTGTCGCGGTCGGGGTCGGCCTGCATGTTGATGATCATGTCGTAGGTGTTGCCCAGGGCGCGGTAGTCGTCGCGGTAGGTGATATCCCAGAACATGCCGTCGGCCGCGTGAGAGTCAAAGACCACGCCCGAACGCTCCTCCGGGTTGTGCGGCACGCCCGGCTCGTCGGCGAAGATCCACACCCGCTCGGCCGCGTTGAAGACCGGGCTGGCGATGCCGGTGAACTTCACCGGCACGCCGAAGATCAGCCGCATCGGCGGGCAGGGCATCACGCGAAGACGGGCCACGTCCACCGCCGTGTCGTCCTGCACGTACACGTCGAACGTGCGGTCGCCGAAGGCGCCCATCATGTTCGTGCCGCACACCGAGGTGGGCAGCGTGCTGTTGAAGTTGAAGAAGAAACTCGTGAGCGGGTTGCCCGTCCACACCCCCCCCGCGCCGGGAAGGGCGTTGATGTTGAAGCCCCGCGTGAAGGTCTCCGGGCCGCCGTCGTTGATCAGGTCAAAGGCGATGCCGTCGTTGTTGCCGTTGCCGCACGGCTGCATGAGAACGGCAAAGTCGGCGCGGACGATGCCCGGGGGCAGCGACTGGAACGTGTGCCCCCAGCCGCGGTCGATCGTGCAGTCGTCGTTGTCCTTCCACAGGAAGGGCGGCAGCGTGCGCAGCGCCGTCAGCCTCGCGCGCCGGCTCGTGGGCTCGGTGGGCGGGGTCATGTTGTCCCACACGCCCACGGTATAGACGCGGCTGGGCCCATCGCACGGGCACACCGTGATGCGCAGCCGCATGTTGTCCACCGTCGTGTCGTCCTGCATGATGAAATCCAGCGCGCGCACGCTGTTGAGCAGCGGCAGCAGGTTGGTGCCGCCGGGCAGGCTCGCCAGGTTCAGCGAGAACGTCGCCTGCTGGCCAGGGTTCCACGTGCCCCCGGCCCCAGGAAGCGACGCGATGGGGCTGGCCCACGCGTACGTGCCGCCGCCCGTGTGCGCCAGATAAATCGCGTCGTTGCCCGGCAGCGAGTTGCCGGCCTTCATCGTCACTTCCAGCGTGGCCGAGATAATGCCGCACGGCAGGTTGTCGAAGGTGTGCGCCAGCACCCGGTTCTCTGTCGGGTCATCAAACTGCTTGATGATGCCCGGGTACGTCGCGGTCACATGCGCGTTGAACGAAGCCCGCCTCGATGTCGAATCAAAGGGCGCCGCGTAGTTGTCCAGCCGCCCCGCCTCATAACAGATCGTCACTCGGCTCTGCGTCGGGCAATCGGTCGGGCACGGGGGTGTCTGCGCCATGCCCACCGTTGAACCGGCCAGCCCCGCCACCACCGCCAGAGAACGCCCCATCACCGTGTTGTGCTTGCGAATACCCATGATCTTCGGCCCTTCTGCCCCGTGATGGGGCGCTCATCAAGGCGTGTACAACGCCCCGAAACAGGCCCTTTCCGACGCGCGAGTATCACTTCAGCGTCGCCGCCTGTCTTCTGGTTTGCCCCGCCGCGCCCTTTTCTTGCACCCACCACATCCGATTTTCCTGGCTCACCTCCACTTCCACATGCTTCCCCTGGTATTCCTCACAAAAACCTATCATTCTCCCGAACCGCCTATCCCATCCGCCCGTATCCCCCACTGAACCAAGGCCCCGCCCCACTTCCCGCCCTCGAAGGGCTTGTATTGCGCCCCCACGCTGGATAACTTCTGGGGTTCGTCGTGGATACCGTGGGGGCTTGCGGGGGGCAACCGAGTCGGGCGCGACCGTCGGCCGGTGGGGTCGGCGGGGGGTTCTGCGCCGAGAGTTGTTCGCGTGCCTCGATCTGGAAAAGGGTTTTCTCGCCATGGACAAGATGTTCTACACGTTGGAAGAAGCGGCCGCGAAACTCAGCAAGACCGCCAGCCAGGTGCGCCAGATGGCCTCCAGCGGACAGATCCAGGAGTTCCGCGACGGCGACCGCTATATGTACAAGTGCGAGCAGATCGACCTCATCGCCGGCGGCGACGAGATCGACATCATCCCGCTCGCCGACGCCAACGACGACATGATCCCGCTCTCCGCCAGCGGCACGGGCATGTCCGTCCGCGACGACCGCGAGTCGACCGGCATCAGCATCTTCGAGGCCGAAGGCACCGACGAGAGCGACCCCTCCGCCGTCACGCGCGTCACCGCTTCACCCGTCCCGCTGATGGACCCGGGCGACGATGCCAAGAGCGCGTCGGGCTCGGGCGGATTGCTCGACCTCACCCGCGAGGGCGACGACACCTCGCTGGGCGCCAACCTCCTCGATGATGTCTACGGCTCCGAGACCGTCGCCCAGCAGACCGCGGTTGACTCACCCTCCGCCGACGGCGGCGACCTCTTCGAAAGCCCCGCCGCCGACATGTCCGAAGCCGCGGGCGCCGCCGCCGTTCCCATGCTCCTCGCCGCCGAACCCTACGACGGCGCGGGCTCGGGCCTCGTTGGCGGCCTGGCCATCGGCATGATCGCCGCCGCCGGCATCGCCGCCTTCGCCATCATCATGGCCATGACCAGCACCCTGGGCAGCGGCTCGCTCGCCTTCTTCGCCGACAACTTCTGGGCCCTCGTCGGCGCCGCCGCCGGCGTCACCCTCATCGCCGCCATCCTCGGCTGGGTGCTCGGCCGCCGCTCCTGAGCCTCGCTCACATCACTCCCCTCACTCACGACCACACCCCCCGCGCCGCTCGGCACGGGGGGTGCTTTGTTTCGCCCTCTTCCCGCCGTAGCGCGAACTCCCCGGCACCCGCCGCCGAACAACACCTGCCCGATGCGCGGCACGCACCCCCGCCTCGCCGCTCAAACCTCCCGCCGCTCTGTGCGCTCTTTCCTCCCCGCGATCCGATACACACGCCCGTGAGTGAACACCGCGCCCCCATCCTCCCCGCACTCGCCGTCGGCGCGGCACTCTTCCTCGCCGGCGCGCTCTGGCTCCGGCACACCCAGTCTCAGGCCGTGGGCCTGGCCCTCTCGCAATGGGCGGGCGATGCGCCGGGCCACATCCCCGAGAACGCGGTCGCGCAGGTCGCTTCCGCCGTCGCATCGCTCAACCTCGTCACCGTGGTCATCGACACCGCCGTGCGCGTCGAGCGCGGCGACGACTCCTGGCGCGGGCACGCCACCGCCGCGATCGAAGTTCCCGTGCGCCTCTCGTACGGGGTAGACCTCTCCGCGATGGATGTCTCTTCCATCGCCTTCAGCCCCGGCCAGGGAACATACATCGTCCGCGTTCCGCCGGCACGCCGGATCTCAACCGAAGTCTTCACCGAGCAAACCCCGCCGAAAGTCGACACCGGCTGGCTGCGCCTGCGCAGCCGCGCGGGCGAGTATTACCTGAGCCAGGCGCGCCGCGACGCCGCCGAAGCCGCGCGCTCGCTTCGCCTGCGCCCCGAAGACGCCGCGCGCGTTCGAGAAGTTACGCAGGAACAGGTCGCCAAGGTGGTGCGCGCCGTGGCAGGGCGCGCCGTGCCCGTGGTGGTGGTGATGCCCCCAGAACCGCCGCAGACACAACCCCAGCCGCCCACACCCCCGGGCCCCCAAAGACCAGAGCCGCGCCGCGCCGGCGGAGGGCGACCGGGATGATCCTCCGCCTCTGGTCGTGCCGCTGGATCGCGCTTCGGTTGAGCGTGGCCCTCTTCATCACGTTCGTGCTCGCGATGGACGCCCCCGCGCGTCTGGCACGCCTGCAGGTCGGCGCGCTCCCGGGCTTTGACTACGCCGCCGAGGTCAACGCCCTGCGCGTGCAGGGCCGCTACGGCGAGGCCGAGATGGTGGCCAACGCGGGCCTGAACGATCCCGACGCCGCGCACGCCCACGACTCGCTGCGGCTCGCGCTGGCGCACACCCAGCGCGAGCGCGACAGTTTCACCCGCCGCCTCAAGGACGCCGGCAAGGGCGCGCTCACCGGGCGCGGCGACACACTCGAATCCATCCTCGGCGCTGTCGCGTCAGATTTCTTCCTTGTCGGCGACCTCCGCGACATCGTCATCGAAGGGGGCAAGCAACTCCTCGACGGCGAGAGCGACGAAATCATCCTGCTTCTCTCCGTCGCCGGGGTCTTCACCACCCTCGCCCCCGAGATCGACTGGGCCCCATCCATCTTCAAAGTCGCCCGCCGAACCGGCGCCATGAGCGACCGGCTCGCGCAGTGGCTGCGCACCAGCGTGCGCGCCGGACGCTCGGACGACGTCGCCCGCGCCTGCGGCGATGTCGCCACCATCTCCCGCGCCGCGGGCCCGGGCGCCGCGGTGCGCCTCGTCGCCCTCGCCGACACCCCCGAAGACCTCGCCCGCCTCGCACGCTTCACCGCCAACAACCCCACCGGCGCCTTCGCGCTGCGCACCACCGGCCGCGAAGGGTTCGATGTCATCAAGGCCGCGGGCGAAACGGGCGAAAAACTGGTCCTCAAACTGGCGCGCAAGGGCCCCGCCGCGCGCGCCGTTCTCGCCTCGCCCGCCGGGCGCGCCCTGCTGCGCCCCCACCCCTTGCTCGGCATCGCCAAAGCGCTCTGGAAGGGCAACGCCGAGCAACTCATCCTGCGCGCCCTCGACCGCATCGACCCCAACGCCTGGTGGGCCCTCCCCCTCGCCGCCGCCTGGGCCGTTGTCGAGTTCGCCCTTCTCGTCGCCCGCCTGGGGCCGCGGAAAACACCCCAGACCGCCAACCCCGCCCGCGCGGCATGAGTATGCTCACTTGTCATGAGCGACCCGGCGGGCATGACCACCACGACAGAACTGCTCGAATCGCTCAAAGACGCGGGCAACGCCGCCATCTGGACTCAGTTCGACGCCCGTTATCGGCCCGTGCTCATCGGCTTCGCCAGACACCTGGGCCTCAACCACGAAGACGCCGCCGACATCGCCCAGCAGGCCCTCCTCGAGTTCATCCGCGATTATCGCGCCGGCCGCTATGAGCGCGGCAAGGGCCGCCTCTCCAGTTGGCTCATCTCGATCGCGCGCCACCGCACCATCGACCTCCAGCGAAGCATGGGCCGCCGGCGGGCCGTCGGGGGCGAGTCGGTCATCGATCAACTCCCCGCCCACGAAGAAACTTCTCACCCCACCCTGCAAGATCCCGGCACCCTCAGCGCAATATGGGAGAGCGAACGGCGTCAGGCGATCCTGGCCGCGGCCCTCGAACACCTGAGGAAGAACACAAAGACCAACGAAAAAACCCTGCAAGCCTTCGAACTGGTCGCCGTGCGGGGCGTGCCCCCCGAGGCGGTCGCCCGCGAATGCGGCATGAGCGTGGACGAGGTATACGTCGCCAAAAACCGGGTCACCAGGCAACTCCGCACCGTTGTCGATGACATGACCCGCGCGTACGACGAAGATTGATCAGCCTGTGCGGGCCGTGCGGTGCCGATCCCGGGAACGAGCCTGATGCGTATGCAAAGCCCGAGCAGCACGAACCCGTCAGACCCCGACGGGGATCACGCCGGTCAGCCCGGTCACGGCGGCGGTCAGGCCTGCCCCCCGCCGGCCATGCTCGAAGCCGTGGCCGACGGCAGCAGCGACGACGCCGTTCTCCTGGCGCACGTGGGCTCGTGCGATTCCTGCCGCGACGCCGTCGAAGAGATCCGCGACAACAACCGCTTCCTTCAGAAACACTCCGAGGCCCTCCGCCGGCCCGAACTGCTCTTCGAAGAAAACGCCGTCCCCGAAGACCTCATCCCCGGCTACATCATCCACGCCGAACTCCACCGCGGCGCGCAGGGCATCGTCTACCGCGCCCAGCAGTCTCACACCCGCCGAACCGTGGCCGTCAAAATGCTCCTGCAAGGCACCTTCGCCACCACGCGCCAGCGCCGAAGGTTCGAGCGAGAGGCCGAGATCGCCGCCTCCCTGCGACACCCCAATATCGTTTCCATCCATGACTGCATCCCGGTGCGCGGCGGCCGCTTCGCCCTCGTCATGGAATATGTCGAGGGCACCCCGCTCCACCGCTGGCGAGCCAGCCCCCCGACCTCCGCTCACGACATCAACCTCGTCGCCTCCACCATCGCCGGCGTCTGCGATGGTGTCCACTACGCCCATCAGCGCGGCATCATCCACCGCGACATCAAACCCGGCAACATCATCATCAACGCCCACGGCGTGCCCCTCGTTCTCGACTTCGGCGTCGCCAAGATCGACCCGCCCGCGGGCGCCACCCGCATGACCCGCCCCGGCGAGTTCGCCGGCACCCTCGCCTACTGCGCTCCCGAGCAACTCAGCGGCGACACCCACCAGGTCGACGTGCGCTCTGATGTCTACGCGCTGGGCGTCGTGCTCTACGAACAACTCACCGGCCGCATGCCCTACAGCGTCGAGTGCCCCATCGCCGAGATCATCGAGCACGTGCTGCACACCTCCCCGCCCGACGCCCGATCGCTCAACCCCGCCCTGCCCCGCGACCTGGCCATGATCCTCGCGAAGGCCCTGGACAAAGACAAAGACCGCCGGTACCAGTCCGCGGCCGACCTCGCCGACGACCTCCGCCGGTTCATCGACGGCCGCGCCGTTCTCGCGCGCGGCGACAGCCCCCTCTACACCGCCCGCAAGTGGATCGCGCGCCACCGCGCCGCCACGGCCGCCGCGCTGACCATCTCGCTCCTTGTGGCGGGGGGCCTGGGTGTTTCGGTCTTCGCCCTCGCCCAGCGGCAAGAGGGCCGCAAACTCCAGGCCAGCAAAGACTTCCTCGAAACCATGCTCGCCACCGTCAACCCCCTCGTCGCCCAGGGACGCGACGTGACCGAGTACATGCTCGAACGCAGCGAAGAGGAACTGGCCCAGGGCTCGCTCGCCGACCAGCCCGAGGCACAGGCCGAGGTGCGCATGACGCTGGGCATGGCCTATGAACAACTCTTCCGCCCCGCGCACGCCCTGCGCCACTTCCAGCACGCCCACGAACTCCTCCTCCGGCACGCCGGCGAGCGCGACCCGCGCACCATCGCGGCCCTCGAAGCCCGCGCCCGCCTCACCGCCCGCAGCGGCGACCACGCCCGGGGCCTCGACATGGTCGAGCGCGCCCTCTCCGCCGCGCGCGCCGCCGCGGGCGACGACAGCCTTCTGGCCGCCGGGGCCTACTTCTCCAAAGGCGATGCGCTCATCGCCGCCGCACGCTTCGACGAAGCCGCCGCGCCCCTCGCCCGCGCCCACGCCATCCGCACGCGCCTTCACGGCGCGGCCCACCAGGAGACCGCGCTCGCGGCGGTGCGCCTCGCCACCGCCCTGTGGATGGCAGACCGCGAAACCAACTCGCACGAGGCCCAGTCACTGCTCAAGGGCGCGCTCGCGGCGTTCCGGCCCGGGCGCGAGCACCCCGTCACGGCCGAGGGTGAATACTGGCTCGGGCACGTGCTCAACGCGGCGGGCGAACGCCGCGAAGCCGAGGCACTCTTCCGCAGTTCGCTCGAGATGCGGCGCCGCCTCTTCGGCCCCGAGCACAGCGAGGTCGCGCGCGCCCTGAGCAACCTCGGCGGCGCGCTCTGCATGCAGGGCCGCTTCGGCGAGGGCGAACGCCTGCTCGCCCAGGCGCTCGACATCCAGCGGCGCACGCTGGGCCAGCGCCACCCGGACACCGCCGTCACGCTCATCAACCTCGGCACCGCGCTGCGCCAGCAGGGGCGGCTCGACGAGGCCGAGAGCGTGCTTCTCAACGCCCACGCCGCGCTCTCGCGCGAGCCCGAAGCCAACCCGGGCGCCCTGCAACGCGCCACGATGGAACTCGCCGCGCTCATGATGCAGACAGGCCGCGACGCCGAGGCCCAGGCCCTCATCGACACGCTCGGGTTCGACACGCAGTAAACCCGGCCGGCCCGCCCCGGCATGAACTCCACCCCGTCACACGCCGCGCGCGCCAAAGCCCGCGGCGTGCGCCGCGGGCTTTGAGAGGGGGAACTGAGCCGGGTTGGTGGTTGTTGTTCCCAGCGACCCGGCCCGAGGGCGACCGTGGCCCGGCTGTGCCCTGTGGGTTCGTGTGCTCGGCGTGCTCAGCAGCCGCCGTTCTCCCAGGCTGCGAAGAAGGCGTCTACGTCGCTGCCGTCGATGCCGCCGTCGCAGTTCACGTCGGCCTGAGCGAGACCGGCCTCCCAATCTTCGAAGAAGGCGCCCACGTCGCTGCCGTCCACGCCGCCGTCGCCGTTGTAATCGGCGGGGCAGGCGTTGTCGAGCGAGATGGTGAGGGTGCCGCTGCCGCGCTGAGCGTCGAAGAAGGACGAGACCGAGACAAGGTAGGTCATGCCGGCCTGAACCTCGATCTGAACGCTCGATGAGGTCCCCACGCATGAGTCATCATCGCAGGCGATGAGCGAGGCCGTGGAAGAGGGGCAGAAGTCGCCCATGAACACGGTGACGCGGGTGTCAAAGTTCGCCCCGCAGGTGTCGATGGTGGCCACGCCGTTGCACGAAGGGGTGTAGAGATACCACACGTTGCCGTGCATCGGGCGTTCCGAGGAACTGCCGCACCCCAGGAGCGAAGGCCCATCGGTGGTGGCGGTGCAGTTGCCGAAGGGGAAGGCCCCCTCGCCCACTTCGATCGCGGCGTCGCACGAATCGTTCGAGGGCGTGAGCGGCGTGGCGCTCAGGATGTAGCGGCCCGAGGCGCCGTTGAACCCGGAGACGCGGAGTTTGATCGTCTCGCCCGAGACCATGTCGCGGGTCAAGCGCGACGTCAGCAGGCCGCCGGCGTCGTCGTTGCACCCCAGTTGCGCCCCGCCGCACGCGGCGTACATCGACAGAACCGTGTCGAACGAAGAGCCGGCCGTCGAGAAGGCGTGCGGGCCGGTGCACGTCGCGGTGTAGGTGAACCACACGTCGGGGCTGCTGTTGCTGTTGCCGCAGGTCGCCGTGCCGTCCGCGGTGCGGCCGGTGGTGCACCCGCCGTGGCTGGTGAGCAGTTCGATGGCGTTGTGGCACGTCTCGCCCTGGGGCGTCAGATAGTCAAAGGTATAGACCGCGCCGGCGTTGTTGTTGTTCGAGGGGTCGTTGTCGCGGTCGCCCACGATGAACTCGTTGCCGAAGACCATCGCCGAGCCGAAGTTGCTGCTCGCCGTGCTGATGGGCGAGAGCCGCACACCCGAAACCCAGGTGTTGTTCACGCGGCTCCAGGTGTCAACCCGTGCCGAACCCGCCACGGTGCTGCGTGCCATGATCTGCGACCCGTCGGCCGAGAGCGCGATGGAAGAGCCGAAGCCGAAGGAATCGGCGAGCACGGGCGGGTTGAACTTCTGCTCCTGCGCCCAACTGTTGAAGAAGGGAATGAAGGCATACACCGCGCCCGAGTTGGCGTTGCCCGGGGCCGCCTGATCGGCGAAGGGTGCGCCCACGATGATGCGGTTGTTGCGGAGCATCACCGAGCGGCCGAACTGGTCTGATGTCGCCGTGTCAAGGCCGGTGATCTTCGCCGAACTGTTCCACACAGACTGCGCGTTGCGGGTGAAGACGTACACAGCCCCGGTGCTGAAGCCCGCGTTGCTGTGGTCGCCCTCGGCGCCCACCACCAGCCGGTCGCCCTCGATCGAGATCGAGCCGCCGAAGAGCGCCCCGGAGGGCATGCCCGCCGGCTGAAGACGCTGTTCAAACTCCCAGCCGCCCGGCCCCTGGCGGTACACATACACCGCGCCGCCACCGGCTTCGTACGGTGCGCTCACCGCCAGTCGAACGCCGTCGGTGTCAACGGCCGAGCCGTAACGGTTGTTGGCCGCGGTGTTGGGCCCGGGGGCCACGATCTGGCCGTGGTTGAAGAACTGCTGCTGCACCGAGTTGTACTGATAGAGCCACACGCAGCCGGCGTTGAGCGCGCCCGGGCGGTCGTGGTTGGGGGCGCCGGCGAGCAGCCAGTTGCCGCGCATCGCCACCGAAGCGCCGAACGAGTCGCCCGCGATCGGCGGGTTCACGCCGCTGAGCCGCTGCATGAACTGCCAGCCCGCGCCCGAGCGTGTATACGCATAAATCGCGCCCGCGTCGGCCATGCCCGCGGGGTCTTCGTTGGGAGACCCGACAAGCAGAATATTGAACGTGGGGTTGAAGGCCATCGACGCGCCGAAGGAATCGCCCGCGGACATGTCCGGCGATGTCAGGAAGTGAGACTGGCACTGCGCCGATGCCGCGCCGCTCAGTCCCATGGCAAAGACCGCCGCCGCCGCGACCAGGGCCGCGGGGTTGACGATCCGACGAAGTGAACGACCACCGAGTGTGCTGTTGCCGAACATGACGTGCTCCGATTGAGTGTTGACCTTTTCCAGACAGCGGCCCGGGTGTGCCCTCCACACCCGTCCACCCGCCGCCCGGCCCATGTCATGCGCCGTCCGCCTTCGCAGCGGAGGATTTTCTTCCTCAGAATTCCCCTCCCCCACCCCTCCCGCTCCCCTGCCCCCCGCCGACAGCCGCCTCGGCACCCGCGCGGCTTTCTTCCCCGGCGGCGCACCGCAAACACGCCCGTCTGGCTATCTTGGTGTATCCGGCTTCGCAAGCCGGGTCTCGTTCGCCCGGCGCTGGCCGCCACGGGGCCTTTGCCCCGCGTGATGCAGACCAGCGCCGGACAACCACGGGGAGGCGCGCCATGGCGTCGGCACCGCAACACGATCAACCCTCTTTCTCTCGGCCCACCAAACGCGCCAAGGCACCCGCCACGCGCCGTGTCAAAGGCGACGGCGGCGGCCCGCCCAGCGATACGCCCG
The DNA here is from genome assembly GCA_019636615.1 of Phycisphaeraceae bacterium. Classification (GTDB taxonomy): domain Bacteria; phylum Planctomycetota; class Phycisphaerae; order Phycisphaerales; family UBA1924; genus UBA2402. The sequence continues at coordinate 841,493 of JAHBXF010000001.1, forward strand.
ACGATCGCCCCGCTTCACGCGCACGCTCCCTCTCGTGGCTGCTCGTCGCCGTGTGGGCCATCACCCTCGTCGGTGCGCTCCTTCAACCCCCACACCCAGACGCCTACCGCGTCGCCCCTGCAAGCGCCGCTTCACTCGACTGGTGGCTTGAGCCCCACGAACGCAACGCCTTCCTGCGGCTCCCCGGTGTGCGCGGCGTGCCCCTGGCCTTCGCCGAAGGCCCCGCCGAGAACGAGTTGTGGGTCGTGGGAACCAACGGCCTCGTCATCCGGTCTACCGACAACGCGCAGACTTGGAGTGTTGTTCCCCTCTCGACCATCGCGCAGCCCGACACATTCGACAACGCTCAGGATCGCTTCCCGGCATCCGGCGAGGCCCCACCCACCAAGGGCGCATCGCGCCTGCCCGCCGGCGGCGCGGTTCGACAAACCTCGTGGACGAACACACGCTCCGACGACGCCCAGTTGAACAGCGCGCCGTCGAGCCCGCCCGACTTCAGACAGCAACCGCCGAACTCGGCCGCGCCGAACTCGGCCGCGCAAAGCACCCCGACGCACATCCCGCCCGGCATACCCCTGCCCGGCCCCGAGGAACTGTCCGTGGCCTCGTTCTTCGCCGTCACGGTGAACCACAGCGAGCAGGAAGTCACCATCGGTCACAGCGGCGAAGGCGTGTCGCTCTCAACGCGCGACGGCGGCAGCACGTGGCGCTGGCGGCAAGACCCGCCCGAGATCGCCAGAGAGCGCCAAGAGATGGACAACCTGCACACCGCGCCGCTGAACTTCTCTGCCACGGCCGGCCGAACACTTCAACGGCTGCGCGGCGGGCTCATCGTCAGCGCCGCCACCGGCGCGCCCGTCTTCAGGCAGACACCCGTGCGTGTGCGATTCATGTCGGATCGTGAGGGAGAATGCCTCGCGGGACTTTCGGGCGTTTTCGACGAACGGGGATCAGAGATTCACCTCGTCGCGACAACGCTGCTGCGCACCGGCGACGGCGGGCGCACGTGGCGCACCGCCGCGCGCCTGCCCCACGACGAAACCCCCACGCCCGCTTCGCTGCTGGTCTTCAGAGTGAACAGCGCCGAACTCCACGGTGCCAACGCCGCCGAAGACGGCGTGCGGTCGCTCCCCGCCTACCGCCCTGATCCATCCGCGATCGCGAAGCGATCGACCGACGGCGGCGCATCATGGCAGCCGCTGCCGCTCGAACCCTACGCCAAGTACCCCGCGCCCTGGTTCTACGCCTTCACCGCGCTGTGCATCGCCGGGGCGGTCGTGCTGCGCCGCGCGGCCGACAGCAGCCGCGAGCACGCGCAGGCGCCGCGCGAAAAGCGGCTGTGGATCGAGGGTGTGGGCACCAGCGACGACCCCATCGGCCCCGGCGACCCCGACGCGCTCAACCTTGGCCTGCGCGCCGAGGCCCTCTCTCGTTTCCTGCGCAACCCCGGCACCAAAGCCCCGATCACCATCGCCGTGGAGGGCCCGTGGGGCAGCGGCAAGAGTTCGATGATGCGCCTCGTCCGCGCACGCCTCGACGAAGCCGGCTTCAGCACCGTCGAGTTCAACGCCTGGCACCACCGCACCGAGCGCGACCTCCTCGGCGGTCTGCTCGACCGCATCCGCTCCGGTGTCGACCCCGCCCCCAGCGATCCCATGCAGGCCCTCTACCTCCGGCTGCGCTTCCGCGCCAGGCTGTGGTGGGCTCGCTTCTCGTCCGCGGTGCGCAAACGCCCGGGTTACACGCTGGGAATCATCGCCGTCTGCACCCTCTGCGCGTACATGATCTACTTCCACCCGCTTCGCGCGGCCTACTGGCTCAACAGCGCCCACCTCTACGCACGCACTCTCATCTCTGAAAAAGCAATCACCCCGGACGGCGCACCCGCGCCCCTCCCCACCGCCAGGGATGTCACCCCATTCCACCTCTACCTCACCAACGGCATGCTGGGCCTGGTCGCCCTCGTCCCCATCGTGCGCTCCACGCTCAAGGGTCTTTCCACCTTCGGCGTCTCTCCCATCGAGATCGCCCGCAAACTCTCGACCAAAGGCCAGCACGAGGGCTCGGGCGCGGCCTGCTTCCGCGCCGAGATGGCGCTGCGACTCCGAGAGGTGACCGACGCGCTGGGCCCTCAGCGACGTCTCGTCATTTTCATCGATGACCTCGACCGCTGCTCGGAAGAGAGCGTCATCGACATGCTGGGCACCATGAACTACCTCGTCACCGCGGCCCCGGTGGTGCTCATCGCCGCCTTCGACACCGCCTACGTCAAGGCCTGCATCCACATGCGGTACGACAGGCTCATCGGCACCATCTCACGAATGGAACAGGCCGAAGCGATCAACAACGCCAGACACCCGTCACCCGCCGAGACCGCCGGCCACACCCAGGACCGCTTCGCCACCAACTTCCTCGAAAAACTCATCCAGATCAGCGAGCCCGTGCCCGCGCTCTCGCCCGAGCAGGCACGCAACCTCATGGACCGGCGCGGCACCGCGCCCGTCGCCGGCGACGGGCTGCCGCACACACAACGCGGCTCACTGAGCAAAGCCCTCTACGCCTGGCGGCCCGTCGTGCTCGTCGCTTCGGCTGTTCTCTTCGCCGTCCTCCTGGCCGAGTCTGAATGGCTCACCCCTCCCGCCGAGCCCCCCGCACCGCCGCCGCAGGCCACCGAGACGCCCATCGCCGCCGACGATGCGCCTTCATCACCGCTCGCCCCCGTGCGCGGAAACCCCCGCACATGGGCCCCCGAACCCGACCTGCCGCCGGACCTTTTCGCGGCCGCCGCCGTGGTGCACGCCCCTCTGCCGCGACTGGGAATCACCCCCGGCTTCGCCGTGGTCAGTGTCTTCTCGGCCGGGGTGCTCTGCTTCTTCGCGGCCCTCAGCGTGGGCGCGGCCCGCGTCCCGTCGCCCGTTCAGGATTCGCAAGAGTTCGAAGACGCCATCACCGAATACGCCTCGCTCCTGGCGCGGGCCGGCAAAACTCCCCGAAGCATCAAACGCATGCTCAACCGGCTGCGGCTCGCCTCGGCACGCCGCGATGCCATGAACGATGCCACCATCGACAGCGAGCGCGACCTGGTCGCCCTTGGCGTGATCGAAGAGATCGACCCCGCAGCCATCCGCGACCGCGACCGCATCGAAGCCTTCCTCAAGGCCTGGCTCAACGACACAGAATCGCCCGACGCCGCAGACCTGCGCGACAGAGCCAGCGCCCTGGCCGAGCATGTCGATGCGTACCGCCTGCTCTGCCGCGGCTTGTCATCGGGCATCGGGGGCAGAGCGCCCGCCGACACCGAGACTCCGCCGTCAGCCGAAGAACCTCAATCGGCCCAGTGAGCGATCGTGGGGGGTGTCATGCGGCCGCCCCCTTCTTGGCCGGGGCATGACGACTCCACTTGTCCTCGAAATACTGGTGCATGTCCGTCAGCCAGGGCCCCTCATGAAGTTCCATGTGAGGAGAGTGCGCCGAGGCCCGCACGAGAAAGAGAGAGAAGAACCCCACACGGGCTTTGGAGTCGGTCACGACCAGGTACATAGGAGCGCAGGGAAGGTCGTTGTAGGTGCGCATCTCGAGTTTGTCCGGGTGCTTGTCGCACAGCGCCTTCATCTTGGCGACGAACGCGTCTAGTCCCGCTTCCCACCCGGCGCCGGTTTCTACCACGGTGGCCGCCAGTTCGGTGTTGCGGTGTCGCGCGTTGTCGCAGGCGGGGTCGATCACCAGCATCTTCACGCTCACCCCGCGGTTGATCGCCTCGATGAGATCATCGACAAACTCGTTCTGACGCGGGCAATAGGTGTCGAGCCAGCAGATGCAGTCCCCTTGACGGGCCTCACGGAAGAGTTTATTGAAACTGAATGCCGGATGCGCAGAAGTCACTCCCAGGTTGCTCAGCGATTCCGCCACACCGCACGCTTCCACCAGCGATTCCTTGATCTTCTTTTCGAAGTTCTGGTACACCATGTTGCGATCAACAAGAATTGTCACCGCCGCGCTCAGCGTGCCGATGCCGATCGTGCGGAAGACATCCGCCCACGACGCGTGCGTGTACCTGCCGTGCGTCCCGAACACGAAGATCGCCGCAACCAGCGACAGAATCGCCACCAGGATCAAAAGCACAAACGGGTTGAAGATCGCCAGACGCCGCCAATCAACCAGGTGCGTGCGCGCGGCTGGGCTTTGTGTTTCGGGCATGGCGGCGATCCTATCTGGTGCCGGAGCGACTCAAGGGCGCATCTGAACATCGGGCCGGTCAAGATCGACCGGCCGGACACAGGTTATATCGCCCAAGTCTCCGCGGTGTTGCACCCCGCGTGCTGTTCCTCACCGCCCCCGCCCGCTCACTCCGCCACGCTCGCCGGGTCTTTGCCCTGCTCGATGGCCTCGATCTTGCGGATGCGCCGGCCGTGACGCCCCCCCTCGAAGGTCGCCGAGAGCCATTCATCCACGATCTTCTCGATCATGCGCTGGCCCAGCAGGTCGCCCGAGAGGCACAGCACATTCGCGTCGTTGTGGCTGCGCGCCAGTTGCGCGGTCAGTTCATCGTGGCACACCGCCGCGCGAACACCCGCCACCTTGTTCGCCGCGATCGACATGCCGATGCCCGTGCCGCACACCAGAATGCCCAGCGCGGCCTGGCCCGAGGCCACCAACTTGCCCACCTCGTACGCCCGCTCCGGGTAGTCGCACGGGTTGCCGTTGCAGTCGCCCACGATGTCGGCCTCTTTCCCCTCGCGCCGCAACTTCTCGTGCAGTTGTCGGATGCACGCGGTTCCACGATGATCAGCGCTGAGGACGATCCGCATACCTGTTGCTCCCGCGTGCGCCCAGATTCAAACCCGCCCGCTCGGGCCGCCGTCAGGCGTTGTGCCCGCCGCGCTCGGTCGTCGGCGCGAGCACACCAAGTTCTACCAGCCGCCGCGCGATGATGGTATGAAGCCTGCGCGCGGTTTCCTTGTACTCTTCCAGCGGGCCGCCGATGGGGTCGGGCACGTCGCCCCCCTCCGGGTCGAGCAGCCGGGTCTTCGAAGCGCCCCCCATCGCCTCGATGGCCCGCATGTGCGACCGCGTCAGCGCAAAGACGCACTCGGCCTCGTTGAGCAGGCCGGCGTCCAGCGGTGTGCTCTGGTGCTGCCCGGGGTCTACCCCCATATCTCGGAGCGCTTCCCTGGCCTCGGGCGTCATGGACGCCCCGGGAATGGCCCCCACCCCCGCCGACAGCACGCGCGTGCCCGTGTCTCCCGCTCGGGCGAGCAGGGAGCGGGCGATCGCCTGAGCCATCGGGCTGCGGCAGGTGTTCCCGGTACAGACGAACAGCAGTGTCCGTTCCATTTTTTTGCGTATGAACCTTTCTTCGTACGCCCCTGCCGTCTCAACCATATACCCGCCGCCGGGTTCAAGCCGAACCGTCGTCGATGGTTTTCCGTACCGAGCCCTCCCAGAGTCGAGCGCCAGCGCGATGCCCATCGCCTCAAGCCTGGGCGCGGCATCTTCCGGCAGCCACCGCCCATCCCCCAGGCCCAGCACGCTCAACCGCTCGATCACCACCGGCACGCCGCACATCCTCAGCACTTCCTGCGCCGCGGCCTCGGCCGGCACGCGCACCGCCACCCCCCCGGGCCCATCCATCACACCCGGTGCCGCCCCGATCGCCAGCGCACGCTCGCGTGCTTCGCCCCGCGACATGGGCACCACGATGCGCACCGGCCCGGGCAGCAGCCGCTCAAACACCCGCAGGTGCCGCGGATGGGTCACCCCCAGCGCCGCCGCGGCACGCGCCGCATCATGTGTGTGCCACGTCATCGGCCCGGGCTGCGCGGGCTGGGGCGGGCCGGCGGGGGCCACAGCCGCCAGGTCGCGCAGCAGGGCCGTCGCCGCGGTGTCCGCCGCGCTGGCGGCCACGCCGTACAGGGTTTCGGTGGGCAGCACCACCAGCCCGCCGGCGCGCAGCAGCGTCGCGGCCTGTTCAAGCGTTGCTGGTGTCGGTACGGCGATCACGCGGAAGAGAGCGTAGCGGGCGCACGGGCCTACGCCCGCACCAGCGAGAGCCCCCACAGCGTCATCGCCAGCACCACCGCGTTATGGATGAAGTGCGCCGTCATCGGCGCCACCAGCGAGCCCCGCCACTCGCGCACCAGCGCAAAGCAGAAGCCCAGCGTGATCACCGGCAGCAGCATGAACAACGAATAGCCGTGCATGAGCCCGAAGAGCAGCGCCGTGAGAATCGCCGCGGCGAAGAGCCCCAGCCACGCCCGCAGGTGCCGGTAGAGCGCGCCGCGGAAGATCGTTTCCTCCACCAGGGGCGCCCAGCACGTGGCCAGCACAAACAGAAAGATCAGTTCCAGCGTGCTCGCCCGCGTCACAACGTCGATCACAGGGTTGTGCGGCTGCGTCGGCGCTTCGCCACGGCTCTGGGCCACCATCGCGCGCACCAGCACGATCAGCATCGTCGCGATCATCGCCCCCACCAGCAGCGGCAACCCCGCCAGGTACGACACGCACCCCACCCCGATCTCGCGCAGCAGCCCGCGCCCGCTGGTCCACCCCAGGTCGCGCCGCGTCCGGGCCCACGACACCCCGCGCGCCAGCGGCCACAGCACCGCCAGCAGCAGCACCCACTGCGCCGAGAGCATGATCCGCGTCGCCCACGCCGGGTTCGCCGACGAGATCAGCGTCGGCAGCACCAGTTTGATCACGATGAACCCCAGCACAAACACCGCCGCCATCTCCATGTACACGCTGCCCCCGGGCAGCGGCGCCGCGAAGGCCGGCCTGATGCCCCCGCGCGAATACCGCACCACCATATAGATCGCCGCCGCGATGGCCCCCACAAACGCCCCCGCCAGCAGCAGCATGAAGACAACCGCCCACACCACCATCCCCATCGCGCCACGCTTCACCACCGCTTCGCGCGCCGGGTCTGAATCCTCAAGCCCCACCACCTGCGCCAACTCGGCAAACCACCCGTGCCGCTCGTCGAGCAGCGCACGCTCCTCCTCGTTCAGGCTCTGCCCCCGGTCGAGCGACCGCCGAACCAGCGGCAGCATCGCGCGAGCCTCTTCAGGGAACGCCCCTTCCGCCTCCATCGCGCTCAACCGTTCCTCCGCGGCCTCTTTCCCCAGCAGTTCAGCCGCCACGATCGCCGCGTTGATCCGGTTCACCGCGTCGCTCACCGGCGCTTGCGTCACACCCTCGCCCGCCACAGGCTCGCGCGCCGGCCCGGCCCGCCACGGCCCGCCGGCCGCCGCATCAACCTGCTCCGAAAAACTCTTCAGGTTCGCTTCGTTCATCCCCCCGCGATCGATGTTCGCCAGCCTCACCATGATCTTGCTCATGATCGACACCTGGTCGAGCCCGCGCGGCGCGGGGGGCGCCGACGACGCCGCCGCCTGCGCGTTCGTCTGATTGCTGTACACAATCAGCGCGATCAACATCAGGAACGCCAACACCGCCACCAGCGCGGCCGTGGGCGTCCCGGGATCGGGCCTGCGCCGACCCGTCTCCTCGATCTCCTCGGTCGAAACCCGGCCGGTACGAAACTCTTGATTCGGATCGTTCATGCGTGCCCCAATGATCGGCCCTTCGCGCCCCCCGCGTCGCCATGTTTTTGCACCCCCCTCGTCCCTCTCCCTCGCTCCGACACCCCCCTTCCCCTCACCTAGCCCCTCCACGAGGCCAATATCGCCCCATAATAGTATTTTGTATGGTATCGCCATCCCGCCACCGCACCCTCTTCAAAGATCGCGATCGTGGCTGCCTATACTCTGACCTTCCCGCCCGGGCCGCGCGAGCGACCCTCGGGCCAACGACTCAAAAACTCTGCCCGAGCGTTCGAGGGAAATGAACACTCAGGCCCGCCCCGCCCGGTAGGCGGCGATTCGAAGCGGCGAAGCGGCCGTCTCTGGGTGTGGACACGTGTGCCACCCGGTGACGCAAACCGGCTCTCGACCGCGCTGGAGGTGTCTGATGGGTGGGATTGCAAGTCCCCGTCGGCAAACGTACATCGCCAAGCAGAGCGATGTGAAGCGTTCCTGGCACGTGGTAGACGCCGCGGGCATCCCGCTGGGCCGCCTGGCGGTCGAAGTCGCCAACGTGCTCATGGGCAAGCACCGCCCCACGTACACACCGCACGTTGACTGCGGCGATTACGTGGTGGTGACCAACGCCGCGCAGGTTGGCCTCACCGGCAAGAAGGCCGATCAGCGCCTCAAGATGCGCTATACCAGCCACCCCGGCGGCCTCAAGACGCAGACCTACGGCCAGGTGCGCGAGCGCCGCCCCGAACTGCTCATCCGCGACGCTGTCCGCCGCATGATGCCCAAGAACCGCCTCAGCCGCGTCATGCTCAAGAAACTCCATGTCGTCGACGGCGCGGACAACCCCTACGCCTCGCACAAGCCCCAGACCCTGCAGGTGCCGCTGCCCTGAGGCAACCGCCGTTGACACGTTCATCGCGCCGGCAAGGGCACGCGTCGTCACCGACCACCCGAGCGCGGCACACCCCGCAAAGAACACGAGAAGACGATCATGACTGACAGCACACTCTCTTCCGATCTCACCCTGGGCCTGGGCGACCTCACGCCCCCCGCACCTTCCGAGAATGTCCGACCCCTCCGCGCCGCCAAGCCCGCCGACAAGCGCGGCTGGTGGTGGGGCACCGGCCGCCGCAAGACCGCCGTCGCCCGCGTCCGCCTCAAGCCCGCCAGCGGCTCCGATGTCGGCGTCACCATCGAAACCCAGGTCAAGAAGGTCACCAAGACCATCGACCAGTACTTCAGCGAAGAACGCGACAGGGTCGACGCCGTCTCGGCGCTCAAACTCGTCGGCGTCTTCGACAAGATGCGCGTCGTCGCCAAACTCCAGGGCGGCGGCCTCATGGGCCAGTCGCAGGCCCTGCGCCTGGCCATCGCCCGCGCCCTGCGCGACTACGACCCCACCACCGAAGCCGCCCTGCGCGACGCCGGCTTCCTCACCCGCGACGCCCGCGAGGTCGAACGTAAGAAGTACGGCCAGGCCGGCGCCCGCCGCCGCTTCCAGTTCAGCAAGCGTTAATCCGCTTCTGCACGATGCATGTCAACACAAAGGCGCTGGGTTGCCCCCAGCGCCTTTTTCATGCGCGCAACCGAACGCTCATTGCCCGGGTGACGCGCGCCACCCGGCAAGAAATCCGCCATCACACGCCGCGAGCCAGTGACACGCCGCCGCGGCCGTGATTGCACATCCCGCAACCTCCCCCCGCCCTCCGCGTATACCCCTCAGAAAGCCCGGGCACATCAACCCCGCTCACCGCGCGGCATATCGTGCCCCGCACACAGCGACCTCTCCGCCAGGAGCAGCCCGCATGCGGTGGTTCATCATCCTTCTGCTCGCCTGCGCCGCTCACCTCTCGCTCCCGCCGCGCACCGCCCACGCGGACGGCAAACTCCTCTCCCGCTCGCAAGCGGTCGTGCGCATCCCAGACCAGCAGGCCCTCATCATCTGGCACAACGGCGAACAGACCCTCGTCGTCGAAACCCGCTTCGAACACCACGCCGACACGCCCGACAGCGACGAGGCCTCCTACGCCTGGCTCATCCCCATCCCCGGCGACGGCGCACGCGAAGGCTTCACCCCGCGCGTGCTCGAAGCAACGCCCGGCCTTTTTCCCACGCTCCGTAACATCTTCCGCCCGCGCATCGAGCGGTCCAGCGGCATCCCGTGGATGATCGTGTTTCTCTTCTCGCTCGCGATACTCGCCGCCGCGCTCTCGCGCGCCAAGGTGTGGCCCCGCCTGCTCCTGGTCTTCAGCATCCTCACGCTCTTTGTTCTCTTCATGCTCCCCGCGTTAGGCACGGCGCGTGCCAGCCTCGCCGGCGACGGCGTGCTCATCTACGAACGTTCGCTCGTCGGCGCTTACGACGTGGCCGTGCTCGGGGCGGGCGACGCTTCAGGCGCCACCAATGCCGCCGCCGTGCGCGATTGGCTCAACGCCAACGGCTTCCGCACGCCGCCCGGCGTTGATGATGTCATGGACGCCTACACGCGCGACGGCTGGCTCTTTGTCGCGGCCAAGGTGCACGCCGATCTCCAGGCCCGGGCTTCAACCAGCGCCGGCACAAGCACCGATGCCCTCACGCCGCACCCGCTCGCTGTGCGCTTCCGCACCGCGCACCCGGTCTACCCGCTCCGGCTCACCGGCGTGGGCAACGGGCCGCTGGGCGTTGATCTCTATATCTTCGGCCCCGGGCAGGCCGCCGCGCCCGGGCTGCGCGTCGAGCGCAGCGACACACCCGTCATTCCTACCGCCGACCAACTCCTCGAGATGCGCCATTCTCACCCGCGCACGCCCGCCGGCTCCATCCGCGTGGCGCACGCGGGGCTGCGAGCCCTCCTCCCGCTCGATACCAGCACTCAACCGCCGCTCGTGGCCACCAAACTCAGCGGCACCCTCTCGCCGCGACAGATGCAGCAGGATGCGCCCATCACCTGGCGGCCCGGCGCCTCGCCCGTGGGCGGTTCCGCCTTCTCGCCGCGAGGCGCGGTCGAACGCGCCACCGCCGCCGCGTGCATCTCACTCCTCGCCTGCGCGGCCTTTCTCGCCTTCTATGTCACGCTGCGCCCAAACACCCACAGGGCCGCCGCCGCCGCGTGGAGCCTCGGCCTCGCCTTCGCGGCGTACATCATCGTTCTTCTCATCACGCCCACCGTGCGCATCACGACGCGCGAAGAGGTTCGCCGCGACATCATCGGCCTCTCCGATTTCTCACGGCGTCTCTACGACGCGCTGCAGGAAACGCCCGAACCGCTCGACGCCACGCGCGCCATGGACATCGCCCAGCACCTGCGGCGCACCATCGCCGATGACGAGGGCCAGCCGCCGAACGCCGGCGATGGCCCCGGCGAGTATGCCATTCGCCTCACGCCCGATGGGCTCCTCGAGTTCATCACCCACCGCGCCGACGGCAGCGAACACGTCGCGTGGCTCCTCAATGCCACACCCAACCCGCGCTGACGGCGGGGGAACACTCACCGCTAACACTCGGCGACGGGCACCGGATCAGCGGGATACATACTCGTGACCACATCAACGAGCGGCCCTCATCCATGTCGCTTTGCCAGGGTGCCGTGGTATGGCTTTGCCATGCCACGCATGCACTCTCAACCACCCCCAACGCCCCGCATCACCACGAACCCCCAACTCTCTCGCTCCGCCGAATGCCGAATGACCAATGCCGAATGCCGCGCTTTCACACCCCCCTACCCTCACCCCCACGTATGCTCTCGCGCGCCATACCGGCTCTTGTCCTTCTCGTCATCTCCAACATCTTCATGAACTTCGCGTGGTATTACCACGTGAAGGTCAAGGCCTGGCCCATCTGGCTGGCCATCCTCGTGTCGTGGGGCATCGCCTTCTTCGAATACTGCTTCCAGGTGCCGGCCAACCGGCTGGGCCATGTTGACTACGGCGGCCCCTTCGGCGTGCCGCAACTGAAGATCATCCAGGAAGCCATCACCCTCATCGTCTTCAGCGTCTTCACCGTCGTTGTGCTGCCCAACGAAAAACTCCGCTGGACAGACTTCGTCGCCTTCGCCCTGGTGCTGGCGGCGGTCACGGTGTCGGTGCTCGGGCGCATGAACGCGACGCGCTAACCCCCGGGCACACACCACCACCCGTCTCAACGCGAGCCCGCCCCACGCCCCTTCCCTGGGCCACACCTTCGCCCCACCAAACCCCGGCCCAACACTCGCGCCCGTGCTCTGCCCGCACACCTCCCGCTCTTGCCCACGCCTGCCCGCACGCACCCACCACGCGCCCGCCTCAACCCAACCCTTCCCAGACCAACCCAACCTATCCCAGCCCGGCCCGCGCCCACCCCACACCAAGCCGCGACCGCACGCAAACCCCAAACACGCCCCACACCCGGCACCTTCTGCACGGGTCCAGAGCACGTACCATGAACGCGTTGGGCCACAATCCCCAACAAGTCACCGGCACGCACGCCCCGCACGGGGCCTTATGAAGGGAATCGCTCATGGCTGGTTGCGGCTCGTCGATGGCTCCTCTCTTCCTTCGCCTCGCGCTGGGCGTCACGTTTCTGTGGGCGGGCTTTGGCAAGGTTCTAGAAACCATGCCTGTTCAGGGCGAGCGCGCCGCCGCGCTGGCCAACATGGGCGTCAGCCTCTCGCCCCCCAAGGTCGCCGCGCCCAAGAACGGCGCTGCCTCGGCACAGCCCGCGCCCACCACCCCCACCACCCCCACCCCCCCCACCGCCGCGCCGCCCCAGCCCCCCGCCACGGTGCCCCCCACTGCGCCTCCCACCGCCCCCGAAGCCAAAGAACCACCTGCCGACAACGCCCGCGCCGCGCGCCCGCTGATGCGCCTGCAGACCGAGGCCGCGCCCCAGGCGGCTACCTCCGCATCGCCTAAGAAATACACCGCGGCCGACTTCCCGCAGGAACTCACCGTGCCGCGCGTGTATGGGCTGTCGTTGCTGCTTACCAGCGCGGCCAACCCGGTGCCACGCGCCAGCGACGGCGTGACACCCATGCCCATCTGGCCGGCGTCGCTCGTGCAAGACCGCTGGCCTGTGTACACCGCGTGGTTCGTGGTCGTCTCTGAACTCGTCGGCGGGCTCTTCGTGCTCGTGGGGCTGCTCACACGCATCAGCGCGGCCTTTCTTGCCGGTGCGATGGCCGGCGCCATGTGGCTCACGCAGATCGGCCCGGCCATCCAGAGCGGGGTCACGTGGGCCGGCTTCCTGCCGCGCCACGCGCCTTTCGGCTTTGATGCCGCGGGCAACTATCTCTTCACGATTCTGCTGTGGCAACTCGCGCTGCTGTGCGCGGCCAAGGCGCTCTTCTTCCTGGGCGGGGGCTTTCTTTCGTTCGACCGCGCGCTCTTCCCCGCATCGGGCGGCCCGCGCCGGCCCATGCCCGTGGATGCGGACTGATCGCCCCGCGTGATCTCGTGCCCCGGCGGCGAAACGTACGATGGTGATACGTGCCCACGGCCAGCCCCCAAAAGCCCGCCGCAACCCAGTCGCCGCGCGCTGCCTTCGGCCGCCGCTGGCTGACGGTGGGCCTTGTGTGCTCGCTGGGCTTTCACGCGGCGGCGATGTACGCCCTGACGCGGGTCGAAATCTCGCGTCTGCTGCCGCGCGGGCCGCTGGCCGATGTCGAAGCCTCGACGCTGCTGAGCCTGAGCATGCCGCCCGCCGCGCCGCCGATGGTACAGCCACAGCCCGAGCCCGAGCCCGAGCCCGAACCACAGCCCGCCGAAGAACCGCCCACGCCCGAGCCGGCAGAGGCGATCGTGATTGCCCCGGCGCACGAAAGCCCTGCGCCGCCACCACCGCCAACTCCCGCCGCGCCCCCTCCGCCGCCATCGCTGCCCGCACAGCCGAAACTTGCCGCGCCCGCGCCGCCGCAGGCGCTCACCGCCTCGTTCGCCGGGGTGCGCTCCGAGCGCGCGGCCAGCATTGTCTACGTGCTTGATGCGTCGGGCGCCATGACCACCAGCCTGCACATGGTCAAGCAGGAACTGCTGCGCTCGATCGCGCGGCTTGATGCCTCGCAGCGCTTTCAGATTGTGGTATACCGCGCGCCGCCCGGCGCCGAGCAGGTGCAGACCGAAACGCTCGACGGCGCATCGGGCCTGCTGCCCGCGACCGACGCCGCGAAGATGCGCGCCGCCGCCTGGCTGGCGGGCATCAACCCCTCGGGCCGCTCAGACCCGGCCGAAGGGCTGCGCCGTGCGCTGGCCTTCTCGCCAGACCTCGTCTTTCTGCTCACGCGCAGCATTCAGCGCTCCGGCCCCGACGCGCAGTGGGGCCGGGGCAACGCGGCGACGCTCGACGACCTCGACCGCCTCAACCCGCGCTCGATGATCACCGGCCGTCGCGCCACGGTCATCAAGCCCCTGCAGTTTCTCGACCCCGATCCCTCGGGCCTGCTGCCCGCCATCGCCGAGGCGCACGGCGACGGCCCCGGCTCGTACCGCGTGGTGCGGCTGGAACAACTCGCGTCGCCCCAGTGAACGCTACACTGGCTCCCCGTGACCCACACCGCCCACTGGATCAGCGCGCTCCGCGGCCGCTTCATCGCCCTTGAAGGGGCCGACGGCTCGGGGAAGTCCACGCAACTCGCACGGCTGCTCGACCTGCTCTCGGCGCAGGGGCTGCCGGTGGTGAACGTGCGCGAGCCGGGCGGCACCAGCGTGGGCGAGCGCATCCGCGACATCCTGCTCGACCGCAACAGCGAGATGACGCTGCACTGCGAGATGCTGCTGTACATGGCCAGCCGCGCGCAACTCATCGACGAGCGCATCAGCCCCGCGCTGCGGCGAGGCGAGGTTGTGATCGCCGACCGCTTTGTTTCATCGACCTACGCCTATCAGGGCGCCGGCGGCGGCGTTCCGGCGGAAGACATCGACCACGTGGCGGCCGCCGCGCTGCGGGGCGTGGTGCCGAACCTGGTGGTGATCTTCGATGTTGACTCGGTGACGGCGGCCAAGCGCACGCAGGGGCTTGAGCGAGTGGGCAAGCGCAAGGCCGCGCCGCCCGCGACGGCGAGCCTCTTCGCCGACCGCATCGAGCAGCGCCCGGCCGATTTTCACGCGCGCGTGCGCGAGAGTTATCTGGCGCAGGCCAAGGCCCAGCCGCACCGCCACCTGGTGATCAACGCCGCGCAGGCGCCCGACGAGGTGTGGGCCGACCTGTGCCGCGGGCTCGAGGCATGGTGCGCGGCCAACGCCGTCGCGTGAGAGTCGTGTGTCAGCAGCCGTTTCCCCAACGCTGGAAGAAGGCGTCAACATCCGCGCCGTCGATGCCTCCGTCCTGGTTGAAATCCGCGGCGGGCAGGCCGTTCTCCCACGTCTCGTAGAAGGCCTCGACATCCGCGCCGTCCACACCGCCGTCTTCGTTGAAGTCCGCGGGGCAGCGCACGCGCAGCGTTGCGTGGAACGTATGGAACGAGCCGCAGGGGGTCGTCACCAGCACGTCGTAGCGCCCAGAGTCTGAGACGCGGGCATCGGTGATCACCAGTTCCTGCGTATTCGCGCCGGAGATGCGCCCGCCGTTTTCGAGCGAAGACCCGTCCACGCGCCAGCGAAGTTCCACGTCGCCTGAACCAACCACGCCGACGGTCAGCATCGCGGTCTGGCCCGGCTCGACCGTGAGATCGGCCGGCGGCCGCGCCACATACGGGTCGCCCTGCAACTCCCAGGTGTCTGCGAACTGCCCGTTGAGCTGCTGACCACCGGCCGCCAGGAACCTGTTGCGGTGTCTGTCGTACGCGAAGCCGAAGATATACCGTGGAGCGGGACGCGTGCCGGGAACAACGCGCTGAGTCCATGTCGTTCCGTTCCATTCCCACACGTCGTTCTGGCGACCTCCGGGGTTCGCCGACCCCGCGAAGAGCACGACGCGGCGACGGAAAGCGTCGTACGCCATTCCTTGTCCCATCCGGGGAGTCGGGCCGGCCACCTGCTTCTGGGTCCATGCTGCGCCATCCCACTCCCACGTATCGCCCATGCGTGCGAAGGTGTTGTCGCCGCCCCCGAAGACGACCGTGACGGCGCGTGATTCGTCGTAGGCGATGCCCGCGAAGCCGCGGGGCGGCGGGGCGGTGCCGGCGGGGTTGGCGTTGACCCACTGCGTGCCGTTCCATTCCCATGTGCCCAGCACATCGTGCTTTCCGCCGAACAGAAGTGTGCGGCCGTCGGCGGCGTGATAGGCCATGCCCTGGCCGTGCCGGGCCGCCGGCCCGCCGAATGTCTTGAGTGCCCAGTTCGTGCCGTCAAACTCGTACGTGCCCCCGATGTGATGATTGTTGGGGTTGCCGGGAACGCCGACGAAACTCGCGCCCCCGTTGAGCACCACAACCCCGCGTGCGGGGTCGTAACTCAGCGCGTGCTCCCATCGCTTCGGCGCGGGCGAAGACACATCCAGCAGCACCCACTCATCGCCGATGAGCACGCGGGTGTCCTCGAGTTCGATGTAGTTGGGGAAGACCCCGATCGCCCCGCCGTAGAGCAGGGCCCGCCCGCGTGCCTCGTCGTACACCATCTGGAACGAATGTCGCTCCCCCATGCTTGAAGCGCTCACCAGGCGCCACACGCCCACGCCGCAGTCTTGCGCCCAGGCACCGCCGCACGCGGCCGTCATCGCCGCCGCCGGAAGGATCCATCGCTTCGTGCACTTCATGGCCGATCTCCTCTGCGTGTCACCCGCCACATTGTTACCCCGACGCGGCGCGTGTGACCTGCGGACCTCGAATCGCCTTCAACCCGTCTGTTCGCACGATGCTCGGCACGGTACAGGGATGCACCGCGCACGATCGTGGCCCTTCACCGGCATATGTCTGTCGCGGGGCGCTTCCTTGCCGTTTTCGCAGTGCTGGCGATGACGGATTCCGGGGCAAGGGTGCAGGGTTCGACAGAGGCCAGACCCTACTACCATGGCCCCCTCATGCTCGTGGCCCTTTTCATTCTCGGGGCGTTCCTGGCGGGGTCGATCCCCACGGGGCTGCTCATCGGCAAGGCCAAGGGCATCGACATCCGCACGGTGGGCTCGAAGAACATCGGGGCGACCAACGTCGGGCGGGTCTTTGGCCGCCGCTTCTTCTTTCTCTGCTTTGCCATCGATTTTTCCAAGAGCCTGGTGCCCGTGGCCCTGGCGGGGTGGTGGTTGGGCGGCCTGGGTGTGTTCGGCCCGCTGCCCGCCGGCGTGTCGCTGGCGTGGGTGGGCGTGATGGCCGCGGCGGTGCTGGGCAACATCTTCAACCCGTGGCTTGGCTTCAAGGGGGGCAAGGGCGTGGCCACCAGCATCGGGGCGATCATGGGTGTCTTCCCCGCGCTGGCCGTGCCGGCGGTGGCGGCCTGTGTGGTGTGGTTCTGCACGCTGAAGATCAAGGGGTATATCAGCCTGGCGTCGATCGTGGCCGCGGGCGCGCTGCCGCTGCTTACGGCGGGGCAGTTTGCGGCCGATTCGCTGCGTCGCGGCGCGGGCATGGGCGAAGCGCTGCGCGCCGGCGCGCCGTTCGTTGCGGTGTGCGCCGCGCTGGCCGCGCTGGTGATCTGGAAGCATCGCGCCAACATCGCCCGGCTTCGTGCGGGGACCGAGCCCAAGGCGGGGGAGCGGGCGAAAGCCTGATCTTCGCGCACCATCTTTGATGATGCACGGCTAGATTATGTGAACGCGCGGCACGCTTGACATAGATCGAGCGGTCCTTGGTTCGGTGTGTGTCAAGACGAGCAGATGCCTTCGGGCAGCGAGCTACTCGCGCTTTTCGCGGCTTGTGCACATATTGAACATCCAGATGTCCATTACATTGCAGGCGGTTCGGGCCTGCGTGTGTGCCAAGACAGCACCGATGGTCGCTCTCGTGGGCATATCTTTCCGCGTTGCCCGCGCCGCGAGCAACACGGGAGACGCCTCATGACATTACATCGTAACACACTGTCTTTTACGGCGCTGGTCGTTTCTGGGGTGCTCGCGTGCGTTCAGCACTCCGGCGCGCAAACGCTGCTGCACGAATCAAACTTCAGCGAAGGGCTGGATGGCTGGACCGTTCAGGAGTACAACGGCTTCTGCCCGATCGGTTCCTTCGTGCGCCACGTCACCAACATCAGCCATGAAACAACCGGCGGCATGACGGGCCCGTTCATGCGGGCCATCGAGCCGGCGGTCGGCGATGGCGCTTATTTCAAGGCGCCGCCGGGGCTGGTGATGATGCTGCCCGACGCCGCCGGGGGTTGGCTGACATTCGAACGCCGAACACAGGTGATTAGCGGCACACCCTTCGGCACGGTGCAGGACGAGGTAACCATCATCGGCAACGGCATGACCCTCGTGGCCGCCACGCCCTTTCCCCCTCTGGGCGCGTGGCGCAACCGCATGGTGCCGATGGTTCACAGCGCGTGGCGTGTGGGATCGTGCGCAGGGCCCATCGCGACGCCTGCCCAGTTCGAGGGGGCTCTGAACAGCGCGAGCCAGTTGTTCATCAAGTGCGAGCAGGTCTACGGCCTCGAATTGAACGACCTGGACAGCGTTCGCCTGTATGGGCCGCCCTCGGACGGGTGCGGGCTCGGCTGGCAGTGGGTCGACAACGACCAGCCCGCGGGCCGCTGGGGGCACGCCGTGGCGCTCGACACGCACCGCAATGTCATCGTGCTGTATGGCGGCTTCACCGGCGAGCGCGACACGTGGGAGTACACACCGACCCCGGACGGCGTCGGCACGTGGCGCCGAACCGCGACCGAGGGGCCGGGCCCCAAGGCGAACCACGCCATGGTGTATGACAGGGCGCGCGGCCGCGTAGTGCTGCTTGGCGGTGCGTACGCGCCGATCGCCAACTTCCCGGAATATCTCACATCCGCCGAAGTGTGGGAGTATCAGTCGGACGGCATCGTCGGCACCTGGACTCGCTCGCCTGATTCGCTGCCGCAGCCCCGCGAGAGCCTCAAGGCTGTGTATGACGAACAACGAAACACCATCGTGGCGTATGGCGGGACGGCCTCCGGGACCGGCGCGACCGACGTGCTGGAACGCGGGTCTGGCTCTACGCAGTGGGTCTCGATTCCTACCACGATCAATCCCGGGCCGCGCCTCGACCACGCCATGGCCTATGACTCGGCGCGGGGCAAGGCCGTGCTCGTCGCGCCGGGCGAAACCCACATGGCGGCGTATCAATGGAACCCGCTGGCCAATCCCCCCGAGTGGGAACAGATCGATGCCTCTTCGCCGCCGCAGTCTCGCGGCCGCGCGGGGCTGGCCTTTGACACCAGCGGCGGAAGAAACGTCTTCATCATGTGCGGGGGTGAGTTTGGGAGCACCAACTTCAACGGCACGTTTGAACTCAACCCGGCGGCATCGGGCGGGCCAGCGTGGCGTCAGCGAGCCGGGATCACCGCCGCGGGACAGGGCGCGGCGCGCACTCGCCACGCCGTCTCGTGGGACCCGGTGGCGAATCAGGTGCTGCTCTTTGGCGGGATTTTGGGCTCTGTGAACCCCCAGCGGCAGGTGCTTGGCTACAGCAGCAGCGCGAACAAATGGACCGACCGCTGGAACACCAGCACACTCACGCCCCGAGAGTTCGCGGGCGCGGCCTTTGATCACACAACCGGTCGCGTCATCATTGCCGGCGGCGGCATTGTCACCCGGCCCGGCGCATCGCCCGCACGACAGATCGCTCGGGCACCCTTCGCGTGGGACGGGGTCGCGTGGTCACGCTTGCCCGACTCGCCCACCTCGTTCTGGAAAGCACCGATGGTGTATGTGCCCACCACCAACCCGCCCAGCATGTTTGTCTACGGCGGGGAACGCGGCGGTGTGCTCAACTCCCACGTCTCGGATCAGGTCTGGCGGTTGGACCTTGGGCCAGCGCCGGCATGGTCAACGGTGAACCAGTCGCCGGCTGGGCGCCGCGCGCAGCACGCCGCGGCGTATCACGCCGGCATCGGCCGCGTTGTTTTCTTCGGCGGGCGCAATGAAAACACGACTTTGCTCAACTCGACCTGGACGCTTGACCCCCTCACCGAGGAGTGGACCCAGGTTTTCTCAACCACTACGCCCTCTCCCCGCACCGGCGCGTCGATGGCGTATGACGAACGGCGCGGCGTTGTGGTTCTCTTCGGTGGGCTGACCTCGCCGGGCGTGTACGACGATTCCACCTGGGAGTTCGATGGTTCTCAGTGGATCAACGTTACACCGCCCGACGGCGGCCCTGCCCCGCGGGCCTCCGCGTCGATGGTATATGTCAACAGCAGAGGAACGCTGGTGCTCTCGGGTGGAGTTGGATCAAGCACCACAAACTCGCAAGGGCTCGACGACGTGTGGGAGTTTGACGGCCGCACATGGCGTCGGCTGCTGCCGACGATCGGCGAGCACATGATCGGCAAGTCGTATGCCTCGCTGGTGTACGACCCCGTGCGTGACCGGCTCGTGCGCTTCGGCGGCACCGCGATCGCCTTCGCACAATCGGGCACGTCGTACCACTGGTATCTGAGTTCTCAAACCTGGACGCTCGACTTACCGCCGGTTCCTGTGATCCACGGCCATCCGAGCAGCACCGACGCTTGCCCCGGAGATGAGATCGAGTTTTCGGTCGCCCTGGCGTCTGACGAAGGCTGCACCTTCGAGTGGCGGCTCGATGGTGCGCCGATCGACACAAACCTCAACCCGACCGCCAGCCTGTCCACGCTCGTCATCGCTTCTGCCCAGCCGCTCGACAGCGGCGTGTACGAGTGCCTTGTGACGAACCCGTGCGGCAGCACGCTCAGCGCCGCCGCGGAACTCGTCGTCCCCGACTGCTGCAGCCCCGCCGATTTCAACCAGGACGGCGGCATCGACGGCGCCGACGTTGAAGCATTCTTCGATGCATGGGGGGAAGGCGATCCATCGGCGGATGTGAACCGGGACGGCGGCGTCGATGGGGCCGACGTCGCCACCTTCTTTGACGCATGGGAGAACGGCGGCTGCGGCTGAATCACCCCCATCACCCCCATCACCCCCCTCACCCACGCACGGGCGCATAGACCGGCTCGATCTCGCCGGGGGTGTCGGCCACGATGGTGAGGTGGCCCACCTTGCGCCCCGCGCGCGGCTCTTTGCCGTAGTCGTGCACGTGCACGCGCGCGCCCATTTGCAGCCTTCGCGCGGCATCCACCGGCTCGCCGATGATGTTGAGCATCATGCTCGCCCCGCGCGCGCCGGTGTCGCCCAGCGGCATGCCGCAGACGGCGCGCACGTGGTTCTCGAACTGGCTGGTGTGCGCACCCTCGATGGTCCAGTGCCCGCTGTTGTGCACGCGCGGGGCCATCTCGTTGGCCAGCAGCCGCCCGCTCACCTCGAAGAACTCGATGGCCAGCACGCCCACGTATTCGAGCCGCTCGAGCACGGCCGACATGTGCGCGCGGGCTGTTTCTTCCACGCCGGCGGGCACACCCGGCGCCGGGCAGAGCGACTGGCGCAGAATGCCGCCCACGTGCACGTTGTTCACCAGCGGATAGGTGCGCACCTCGCCCTGCAACGAGCGCACGCCGATGATCGAGACCTCGCTGGTGAATGGCACGAAAGCCTCGACCAGCAGGGGCACGCCGCCCAGGCGTGCCCACAGGGCGCGCGCGTCTTCGGGCGTGCGCACCACGGCCTGGCCTTTGCCGTCATACCCCATGCGCCGCGTCTTGACGACGCAGGGGGTGCCGATGCGCGCCAGGGCGCGGGTGAGTTCCTCCTCGCTGTCGGCGGGGGCGAAGGCGGGGACATTGATGCCCAGATCAGCAAAGAGCGTCTTCTCGCGCAGGCGGTCTTGCCCTGTGCGCAGCGCGGTCGCGGGCGGGTAGACGGGCACGTGGGCCTGCGCCGCTTCCACGATGTCGGCGCTGAAGTTCTCAAACTCGTAGGTGACCAGCGAAAGGCCCCGCACAAACCGGGCCATCACCGCAGGGTCGGCCGCGTCGCCGACCACCAACTCGCCCACGGCGGCGGCGGGCGCCTCGGGCGATGTATCGAGGAAGCGCGTGCGCACGCCCAGGGGCAGCGCGGCCATGGCAAGCATGCGCCCCAGTTGTCCGCCGCCGAGCACACCGATGATCATCCGTGCGTTCCTTCTGCGCCGGGGGGCGGGGTGCGCGGGTCGGGGTCGCTGAGCACGCTCTGGGTTCGGCGGGTGCGCCACGCGTCGAGGCGGGCGCGCAGCGCGTCGTCTGCTCCGGCCAGGATCGCCGCGGCGAAGAGCGCGGCGTTGGTCGCCCCCGCGGGCCCGATCGCCAGCGTCCCCACCGGCACACCGGCGGGCATCTGCACGATCGACAAGAGTGAATCAATCCCTTTGAGTGCGCGGCTTTCGACGGGCACCCCGAGAATGGGCAGGGAGGTTTTGGCGGCGACCATGCCGGGCAGGTGGGCCGCGCCGCCCGCGCCGGCGATGATGACCTTGAGCCCGCGCGTTCGGGCCGAGGCGGCGTAGTCAAAGAGCAGGTCTGGGGTGCGGTGGGCCGAGACCACGCGGGCTTCGTGGGGCACGCCCAACTCGGTCAGCGTGTCGCAGGCATGGCGCATGGTTTCCCAGTCTGAGCGGGAGCCCATGATGACACCCACGAGGGGAGCGTTCTCGCCGTGATTCTCGGGCTGTTCGGGTGGCATAGACGCGTACGTTAGGCCCGGGAGAGGCAAAACCCCGCGCGGGGGCTCTGCCGGCAGGGCGCGGGCCCGAGCCCCGCCGCACCATAGAATCAACAGGAACTCAGCACGCCGGCCCGCGAAAGACCCTGTGCAACACCGACGCAACACCAAACAGCGCCAGGCTATTTATGACGTGCTCGCCGAGAAGGGCACGCCGCTGTCGCCGCGCGAGATACTTGATCACGCGCAGTCGCACGTCGGCGGCATCGGCATGGCCACGGTGTACCGCACGCTGAAGATGTTGACGGGCGAGGGGCTGGTTCAGAGCGTTGAGATCCCCGGCGAGGCTCCGCGGTTTGAACTCACGGGCAAAGACCACCACCACCACTTTTACTGCCGCGGGTGCGAGCGTGTGTTTGAGGTGGAAGGGTGCCCCACGGGTCTGGCGGCGCTGGCCCCGGCGGGCTTCAGCGTTGAGGCCCACGAACTGGTTCTCTTTGGGCGGTGCCCGGAGTGCGGCCCGGCGGGAAAGTCGGCCAAGCCCGCGGACTCGGTGCACCGTTGTTGTTCTCGCGAGTAACGCCCCCGATGCTCAATCACCCCGCGCCAGGCCACACCCCGCCCGCCGGCGCCCCCCGGTTGACGCTGCCGCGTGCGATGCGGCTGGCCCACGCGCGCGAGTTTCAGGCGGTGCAGAACGCGCGGGTGCGTCGTGGGGCCGGGGTGCTCTCGGTGGCGACAGTGCCCAACGGCCTGCCGCACTATCGGCTCGGGCTCTCGATCGGTCGGCGGCACGGCAACGCCTGCGTGCGCACGCGGCTCAAGCGGATGATCCGCGAGGCGTTCCGGCTGCTGCAGCACGAACTGCCGATGGGGCCGGACGGCGGGTATGACATGCTGGTTGCCGCGCGCCCGCACGGGCCGCTGCCGCTGAGCGCGTACAAGCAGTCGATGGCGCGGGCGGCGGCAGAACTGCACGCGGCGTGGCAACGGCGCGGCCCGACTCCGCCGTGCACGGCGCAAGCCGGGGGGGCGTCGTGAGCGTGCGCCGGGGGCCCATCGCCCGGGCGCTGGGCGCGCTGTGCGTGGGGCTGATCCGCGTGTATCAGGTGCTTCTGTCGCCCCTGGTGGGCGGGCACTGCCGGTTTTATCCCTCGTGCTCGCACTACGCGGTGCGGGCGTACCGCGACTTTTCGCCGTGGCGCGCCACCGCCATGACCCTCTCGCGGCTGAGCCGGTGTCACCCGCTGAACAGGGGGGGATATGACCCTGTGCCCCCGCCGCCGGCGGGGGAAGAAAGAGGGGCGAACCGCCGCTAAACTCGTCGGCCCGTTCTTTCTTCGTGCCGGAACCCTTCCGGCGGACCCTGCGAGCCCCGACGCGATGAAGCGCCTGCCCGCCGCCAAACGGCGAGAACAACTCCTCGACTGCGCTTTGAAACTCTTTGCGCGCGTGGGGTATGCGCGGGCGACAACATCACAACTGGCCGAACTCGCCGGCGTGACCGAGCCCATCATCTACCGCCACTTCGAGAACAAGAAGCACCTGTTCGTGGCGCTCATCGAGCGCACGGCGCGGCAGACGCTCGAGCACTGGAACGAACGGCTGGAGGGCGCGGCCGACCCCGCGGAGCGCCTGCGGCGCATCCTGGGCGACAACCCGATGACCGAGGAACGCAGCAGCCGCGAGGCCTACCGCGTGCTGCTGCAGGCCATCACCGAGGTGCACGAAGAAGACGTGCACAAGGCCGTCACGCAGCACTTCCTGAACCTGCACAAGTTTCTTTCACGCGAACTGACCTTGGCGCAGAAAGACCGAAAACTCACGCGGCTCTTCTCCGCCGAACTCATCGCGTGGATTCTCATCGACATCGGGCTGGGCTACGGCGTGCTCGAAGCCCTCAAGGTGCCCGGACAGGGCGAAGACCGCGAAGGCCGCAACGTGCGCCACGTGCTCGAACGCCTGCTGGTGCGCCGCCCGCGGCGCGGCCGCCGCCGCCCCGGCACCCCGCCCGCGTGAGCGTGCCCCGCGTACCCCGCATGCCTCACGCGCCGAAGGCGCCCTCGGCCACGTCGATGGCCCGCGAGAGGGCCGCCGCCTTGTTCACGGTTTCCTGATACTCGTCTTCGGTCACCGAGTCGGCGACGATGCCCCCCGCGGCCTGCAGGTGATAGGTCCAAGCCCCGTCGTCGCGGCGCATCGCGGTCGGCACGACCATGGTGCGCAGGGCCAGGGCGATATCCATCTGGCCGTCGAGCCCCACATACCCCATGCCCCCGCCGTAGGGCCCGCGACGCACGGGCTCGAGTTCGTCGATGATCTGCATCGCGCGGATCTTGGGCGCGCCGGAGATCGTTCCCACCGGCAGGGCGGCGCGCAGCGCGTCCCAGCAGTCCAGCCCGTCGCGCAGGCGGCCGGTCACCGTGGAACTGATGTGCATCACGTGGCTGTAACGCTCGATTTCCATCACGGCCGCCAGGCGGATCGTGCCCGGCTGGGCCACCACGCCGACATCATTGCGGCCGAGATCGACCAGCATGATGTGCTCGGCGCGTTCCTTCTCGTCGGCGAGCAACTCCTGCCCGAGCGCGGCGTCTTCCTGCGGGGTGCGCCCGCGCCGGCGCGTGCCCGCCAGCGGGCGGTTTGTGACCACCAGCCCGTCGCCCTCTCGCCGCACGCGGCAGAGAATCTCGGGGCTGCTGGCCACCAGGATGCACCCTTCGCACTGCATGTAGACCATGTAGGGGCTCGGGTTCACGGCGCGCAGCGCGCGGTAGACATCGAACGGGTCGGCGCGGCTGGTGCGCTCGAAACGCTGCCCGAGCACCACCTGGAAGATGTCGCCCGCGCGGATGTATTCCTTCGCGCGCGCCACCATCTGCGCGTGCTGTTCGCGGGTGAGGTTGCTGGCGTTCTCGCACGGCGCGCCGGCGGGCCCGAGCAGGCCCGAGGCCAGCGGTTTGCTGTGACGCTCGATCATCGCCAGCCGCACACGGAGCGCGCCGATGGCTTCGTCGTAGGCCTCGCCGGGGTCGTCGCCCTGGCCCACCCATGCCAACTGCACGAGGTGCACCACTTTGTCAACATGATCGAAGGCGACCACGCCGTCGTAGAAGGCGAAGTGAACATCGGCCAGGCCGCGGTCGTCGCGCGGCGCGCCGTCGAAGGGCAGTTTGCCGCCCTCGGCGTAGCGCACACTGTCGTACCCGGCGTAGCCCACCCAGCCGCCGAGAAAGCACGCGGGCAGATCGTCTTTGCCCGAACGCACGGGCGGACGCAGGAGCCTGACGCCCGCGGCACGCTCGCGGAGCATGCGCAAGGGGTCGGCGGCCTGCGCGCTCCGCAGGGCGGGCCCGCCCTCGCGCAGCCGGCGCACGCGCACGGGCTGGGGCCCGTGCGCCACGACTTCTTCCACCGGCTGAGCGCCGAGGATGGAGTAACGCCCTTGCCGCTCTCCCCCTTCGACCGATTCGAGGAGGAAGGAGGGCGCGCTGCGGGGATCGCCGGCGACGAGGCGTCGGTAGGCCAGCACGGGCGTTAACTGGTCTGAGAGCACGCGCAGGGAGAGGGGCACGCAGACGCCGCGCTGACTGCCGACCGTGGCCACAAACTCTTCCCGCGTCAAACTCGCCATGCAGGTTCCTTGGTTGCCAGAGGTCAATCGGGTCGTACGCGTCCGTGGAGTTGCCACATGAGCGCATCTTCGATCATGGGGAACATGAATCGATGGCCGCGCCGCCGCAGGGCCTCGGGCACGGCGCGCGTGCTGGTTGTGGCGACCTCGGCCTTTTCGCCGACCATCCATCGCACGGCCCACGCGGGGATTCGTGCCAGCGGCTGGCGGCCCTGCACCCGCGCCAGGGCCCAGGCGAACTCTTCCATGCGCACCGGCGCGGGCGACACGGCGTTGACCGCGCCGTGGAGGCCGGCGTCTGTCAGCGACCTGAGCGCGACACTCAGCAGGTCGTCTTCGCAGATCCACGACCACCACTGGCGGCCGTTGCCCACCACCGGCATCAGCCCGAGCCCGGCCAGCGGCGCGAGCCCGCGCACCAACCCGGAGCCCGCCGAGAGGACCAGGCCGATGCGGAGGAGCACCACTCGGATGCCGGCCTGCACCGCGGGCTCGACGGCGGCTTCCCAATCGCGGGCGACCTCGGCCAGAAAGCCGCTGCCCACGCCCTCGGCCTCGCTGAGTTCCTGGTCGCCGCGGTCGCCGTAATAGTGGATTCCAGACGCGACCACGAGCACGCGGGGCCGGCGTTGAAGGCCCGCCAGGGTGCGTGCGATGAGCCGGGTGCCGCTGACGCGGCTCTCGCGGATCTCGTCCTTTTTCGACTGGGTCCACCGGCCGCGCGCGATGGGCTCGCCGGCGAGGTGCACCACGGCGTCGATGCCTTCCATGGAGGCTTCGTCGATCTGTCCGCCGCGCGCCCCCGGCCCGGGCTGCCAGAAGATCTCACCGGCTTCTTCGATCGCCCTCCGCCGCACCATGGGGCGGACGGTGTGCCCGCCGGTGGTGAGGAAGTGTCGCAGCGCGCCGCCGATGGCCCCCGTCGAGCCCGTCATGGCCACCTGCATGGGCGCGGCACCCATCTGCGCGTGCATGAGCAGGTCGCGCCTCGTGCGCTCATGGCGGAAGGCGAACATGCGGTCGATGGCACGCCGGGCGTGCGGCCCGCCCACCCGGTTTCCCAGCCACGCGCCCGGAAGTTCGTACATCACCTCGTCGTCGAGCCTCGAGGCCGCCGCCCCCTCGGGCACGAACCGGTGCGTGTGAACCCATGAGGCGAATGGCCCGCGGCGCATCTCGTCGATGAAGACCTCGCCCGCGACGTGGCCGCGGTGCGCGGCCTCCCACACCAGGCGCAGCGGCCCTTTGCGGATGGCGAAGGTGAGGCGTGCGCCGTCCTCGATTCCACCCTGCTTTTCGACGATTTCAAGCCTTTCCCACGGCGGCATGAGGCGCTCGAAGGCCCCCGCCCGGGCGTGCCACGCGTAGAGCGTGCCCGCGGGCACCGGCATCAGGCTGGAGTACACAACACGCGCCACGTGCACACAGGGTACACCAAGATGCCGCGGGCGCGGGGGGGGGGGGGCGCGGGCGCTGCCCCCACGCGCCGGGCATCACCCCGGGTTTTCACGGCGGGTGTCGGCGCGGGCGGTTACCGAGGGTTTTCGGCGCGGGCCAGCAGCCCCTCGACCCAGTCGCGACCGGGCATCATGAACGGGCGGAACTTTTCGGTGGTTCCCATCTCGTCGCGGTAGAGCACGGCGCGGTATCGCCCGAGCCCGGAGGCCGCGGGGGTGTCGATGAGGGCCGTGGAGTCGTTGGCGCTCATCTGCATCAGCACGCGGCCGTCGAACTCGCGCATCGACTGGCGTTCGAGCGTTCGCTCCACGTTGGCCCAGGTGTCGCACCACGCCAGCACGTGCACGCCGACCGCCGGCCCTTCGCGCAGGAGGCGTGCGAACAACTTGTCCGGCTGGGTGGCGCCCTGGGCATCGTCGCCGAAGGAGAAGTCGTCTCGCTTGCGCACGTCGCGGAATCGGTGCAGCCCCGCGAAGACAGCGAGCACCGGCTCAAAGGCCCCGCCCGCCCCGCGGGCGTCGATCAGGTCGCACAGCGCCCGCAACGCGCCTTCGACGGCGCGGGTGCCGACCACCGCCGGCAACGGCGCCTCCCCCGCGGCGGGCTCGCCGGCGAGGCGCGCCGCGAGCCACGTGATATCGCCCGCTTCGGTCAGTTCGGCGTTCATGCCGTCGAAGAGCACCACCCGGCCCCGCCCGCCTGTCTGCGTGTGCACCGAGATCATGGCGGTGGCCATGAGCGCGGCGGCGGTTTCTTCCTGGCGGCCAACCACCAACAGGTTCGCGGCGGCCTGGCGGCTGAGCGGCAGGTGGGTGGTGTCTTTGATCGAGACGGGGTCGCCCAGCCACAGACACACCACGGGCGACGGCGCAGAGCCGGGGGCGAAGAGGGCTTCGTGCGTTTCGACGCGTGCCGGGGCGTGCCCTTCGAAAACGATCATGCCCTCGGCCGCGCTGCGGGCGCTCTCCCGCAGCGACGGGGGGGCGTGCTCCCACGCGTGTCGGACGTGCGCCAGGGCCCGGGCGCGGGTTTCTTCAGAGAGCCAGACAACCTGGAACGGGTTGTTGCCTTCCACAGCGCCGCTCGCGTCGTTATAGATAGCCTCGCCGGGTCTGGCCAGAAGCCTGGGCGCGGCGTTGTCCTCTGACATGATGAGGTAACTGTCTGCCTCGCTGCATTGCAGGGCGATGCGCACGGCCATCTGGCCCAGCGTGCTGCGCGCGAGCGAGTAGGCCCCGCCGAGCGTCTGCGAACCCAGCACCACGTGCATGCCGAAGGCGCGACCCTGGCGCACCAGCCTGTCGAGCAGCAGCGAGGCTTCCTGCGCCACTTTGTCGTCTTCGATGAAGAACTCCTGGAACTCGTCGACGACCAGCAGCACGCGCGGCATCGCGCCCGCACGCCGGCGATAGCCCGCGAGGTCCTGCACGCCGAGGTCTCTGAAGAGGCGCCCCCGCTCGGTGAGCACCGCGTCGAGCCGGCGCAGCACCGACAGCCCGAACTCCCGCTCGCTCTCGACCGCCACGACGCGCGCGTGCGGCAGCGCGTGGGCCGCGTAGTCTCTGAACTCGACGCCCTTCTTGAAGTCGACCAGGTATAACTCGACTTCTGCCGGGCTGTACCACTGCGCGGCGTTGGTGATGATCACGTGCAGCAGCGTCGACTTGCCCGAGCCCGTGCGCCCCGCGATGAGCGCGTGCTGGGCCGTTCCTTCGCCCAGCGTCATGTGCTGCAACTTGTTCGCCCCGGCTCGCCCCAGCGGGATGCGCAGCGACTCGGCGCACGACCAGCCCCACACTTCTTCGGAACGCGGCGAGACCATCTCGAAGGGCACCCGCACGCGTCCCGCCTCTTTCGCACGCTCGCCCACCACCTTCAGCAGCGCGGTTGCTTCTTCCTCGGCGGGCGGGGCCTCGGTCGTGACGGGCCAGGGCGACATCGTCTCGTCGTGCTCGCGCCTCACGCCCTGCGCCGAGAGACGCAGGCACACCGAGGCCCGCGACAGATCGTCGGCCGTGATGCCCGGGGGCAGGGGGGGCCCCTCCTGCTGGGCGATGAGCGTGTAGACCCCGCAGCGCGCGCCGCTCGTGACGATGCTCGCCAGGCGGCGCGCGGCCTGCTCGCTGATGTTGACCGGGAAGTCTGCGATGACGAGAAACCGGAACGGCTCGGCCACTTCTCCCGCGCGCTGGTTGTAGTCCTGGATGCGCTCAAACTCGTTGCGCAGGTATTTCTGGATCACCAGTTCCATGTGCTCGGTGAGTTCGGCCAGGCGCTGCTCGATGTGACGCGGATCGGTCCACACCCTGTCGTTGATGAGTTGGCCGTCGTGGTCGGCCAGGTGCAGGAAGGCCGCGAACGACTGCCCGAGCCCCACGGGGTCGAAGATGGTGAAACGCACCTTGGCCGGCGGCAGCGAGGTCATCAGCCGCATCATGGTGTTGTTGAGCACGCCCACGGCGGCCGCGCGCTCGCCGGCGGTGTGGCGCAGCAGCAGCGAGCCGCGCGACGAGAGGTCGAGCGCGACCGCGACGCGTGCCTGGGGCGCTTCGCCGGGCCACCATTCCGGCACGCCCCCGGGCATGAGGTTCATCGAGACATGCGCCGCGCCCACGGCCACGGCCGCGGGCACGCGTGCCGCGCCCTCCCACCCGCGCCACGCATGGCCGCCCCAGGGCATCGCGTCAAGACCGGAGATGTCGTTCAGACGGTCTGCCGCGCCGAGCGACGCCCGCACGCGCGCTTCAAAGCCCTCCCGCAACGCGTCGATCGCGCGGGCCTCTTCCTGCGCGGCCTGGGCCTGACGCCAGGCCCCTTCGTCGCGGGCCGTCGCGCACGCACGCTCGCAGGCGGCCTGCGCTTCGCCGGTGCGCGCCGCGGCCTGGGCGCGTGCATCTTCCATCCGGCGTGCGTGCGCCTCTTCGCTCTCTCGCAGTTTGTCGGCGTGCCGGGCCCGCAGAACGGGCTCTTCGTCGCGCCGGCGGGCCTCCACCGCCGCTTTCACGACCGCGTACTCCTCGCGCGCCGCGTCATACTCGCGCGTGCGGCGCGCCTGCCCCTCGCTCACCACGCGCTCCCACCTCAGTTCATCCTCGCGCAGCAGCGCCCGCCCCAGCGCTTTCACACGCGCGATGCGCTCGCCGAGTTCGTTGGCCACGCGCGGCACGCGCCGCCGCATCACCACCCGCACCAGCAGCATGACCGCCCCGCCCGCCGCCAGCCCCGCCCCCGCGCCCAGCGCGATCTCTCGCGCGCCTTGACCGCCCGCGCCGGCGAACGCGCCAGAGAGCCACCCCGCGACCGTGTCGCGCAGCACCCAGCCCAGCGCCCCGCCGACGAGCCCCGCCAGCGCGATCACGCCCGCCACCACACCCGCGCTGGTGACGACCGGACGCAGGCGCTGCCCGAGCAGCACGAGCAGTTCGGCGCACGCACGCCCCTCGCGGTTGAAGGCCGCGAGGGTGTGCTCGCCCGCGGCGTCTTGCGGCGCGGCATCAAAGGGCGGCGCCGCGTGCCCGTGCTTTTTCAAGAGCGCCGCGGCGGAGGCCTCGATCGCG
Source organism: Phycisphaeraceae bacterium (assembly GCA_019636615.1). Classification (GTDB taxonomy): domain Bacteria; phylum Planctomycetota; class Phycisphaerae; order Phycisphaerales; family UBA1924; genus UBA2402. The sequence continues at coordinate 872,245 of JAHBXF010000001.1, forward strand.
CCCAGGTCCCGGCTGGCCGCGGTGAGTTCCTGACGCAGGGCTTCGCTGTCTTGCCTGGCCTTGCGCGTGGCGGATTCGAGCACGGTGTCGGCCAGCCATCGCTTTTCTTCGAGGCGGTCGCGCGCGGTGGCCTCCATCGCGTCGGTGGCCGAGACAAAGGCGCGGACCTCTTCGTCGCGCGCCGCCGCGAGCGAGGCGTGGGCCACGCTCCACTGGCTCTCGAACCTGGTCAGCGTGCGCTTGAGGTCTGCCTCGCACTGGCGCACCAGCGTGTCTCTCTCGCGGCGTGCTGCTTCTTCGCGCTGCGCGATGTCGCGCGCGGCCGCGTCGTGTGTGCCGCGCGACGCGGCCCGCACGAGCGCCTCCTGGGCCTCGCGCCATGATGCGGCCTCGACAAGACCGTTCACCGCGTCGCGCTCCAGTTGCCTCACGCTTGTCCGCACGTCTGCGTCTACCTGTTCATGGCGCGCCGGGTTGATCATGGCTGCGAACTTTCTGCAAACTTCTCCCGCCGATTCACGTCCGAAAAGCCTCAGCATACCCCGCGTGCACACCACGATCCGGGCCGGCGGGCCCGGGGCGTGCCTTGGCCGGCGAGAAATTCACCCCGAACCCGGCAAGTTTCGGTCAGGTACGCTTGCAATCCACACCGCGATCCGGTATTCTGTCTTTGTTCAACCCCCACGGGCGGCGCGGCATCTCTGCGTCGCCTCAATCGCCATCACGTCAGTCAAGAGAGGAGCCCTCATGCTCAAACGTTGTATCGCCGCCGCGTTCATGACCGCGCTGGCCGCCGGGTCGTCCGCCGCGCTCGCCCAGGCCGCCGACAACTGCGCCGACGCCCCCACGGTGGGCACCGGCACATTTACCGGCAACACCTCCACGGCGACGAATGATGGGCGGGCCAGTTGCGTGAGCAGCGCCTCGCCCGACATGTGGCTGCGCTTTGTGCCCGCCGAAGACGGCTTGCTCGTGGCCTCGACCTGCGGCGGCGCCACGTTCGACACCGTGCTCTCGGTGCACAGCGGGTGCCCGGGCCTCGGGGCCAACGCGATCATCTGCAACGACGACGCCTGCGGCCTGCAGTCGACGGTGCGCACGCCGGTGGTGGCCGGTCAGGCTTACCTCATCCGCATCGGCGGCTTCGGCGTGAGCAGCGTGGGCGCGTTCAGCGTGAGCCTGCAACTCGAAGAACCCCCGCCGCCGCCCACCGACGGGCCGGACGTGATCCTGGCCGACCTCATCGGCATCGCGTATTACGCCAGCGTCGGCGGCATCAACTCCTACGCCATCGGCACCACGTCGTGCAACATCGGCGATGCTCCGATCTCGTGGATCTCGAGCACCAACCTGCACCCGGTGATCGGGCAGAACGTCTACCGCCTGAAAGACGGCCGCTTCGAGCAGATCGGCATGTCGTGGCTCAAGCACGGCTTTGTCTCGGTCAACGGCAACTTCTGCGGCAGTTGCGTTCCTCCCCCGATGGGCGGCTCGCAACTGGGCGTGAACTGCTCAGACCCCTACTCGGCCAGCCTCAACGGCTCGCAGAGCAACCTGGGCCCCCGCTCGCAGGTGAACGCCGCGACGGGCTACTTCCCCTACCCCTTCACAGCCCCGGGCTACTCGGGCGAGATCGCCCGCCGCGTGCAGATCGCCGCCAGCGACGTGAACCCGGCCCTCAACCCCGGCGCGATCTACTTCGCCGAGGGTCAGTACGTGACGCAGGACGATGCCCAGTGGAACAACGGCCTGAACAACAACGCCTACCGGCGCGTCTCGTTCAACACCCCTTCCGCGCCGGCCTTCACCGCCGCGACACGGCGCGAGGCCCCCGCCATCCACGCGTGGCGCGAGGTTGATTCCACCGTCACCCTGGTCAACTTTGACTCCACCGAGGCCAACGTCGCCCCCTTCACCGACCCCATCGTGACCCGCTTCGTGCTGGGCGTGAAGGTCACCGCCAACAACGACGATTCCTACACCTACGAGTACGCCATCCAGAACATCAACTCCCACCGCTCGGGCGGCTCGTTCACCGTTCCCATGCCCGTGGGCGCTTCCGTGTGGGATGTCGGCTTCCACAGCGTCAACCACCACTCCGGCGAGCCCTACAGCATCGCCCCGTGGACCTTCGAGCAGAACACCTACGACATCACCTGGCGCACCGAAACCTTCGCGGCCAACCCCAACGCCAACGCGCTGCGCTGGGGCACCATGTACAACTTCCGCTTCACCACCACCGTGCCCCCTTCCGACGCGGCCCTCTCGCTGGGCCTCTTCCGCCCCGGCACCCCCGCCTCCATCGATGAATCCGCCCCCGGCCCGAGCCTCCTTCACGCCTGCTGGATCGACTTCAACGGCGACGGCGGCGTGGACGGCGCGGATGTCGAAGCCTTCTACCTCGCCTGGGAACTGGGCATCGGCCAGGCCGATGTCAACCAGGACGGCGGCGTGGACGGCCAGGATGTTGAAACCTTCTTCATCAACTGGGAAGCCGGCGCCTGCTGATCGACCGCGCGGGCCAGGCCCCGCCGAGAATCACAATCGCCCGCTGACAACACCGGCACCTCATGAAAACACCGGCCCGCAAGGCCGGTGTTTTTTATTCCTTGTTTGCCGCGATCGTGTATATCACTCCGGGCAGGCCGCCTGGGTATCGCGGATAAGCACAACAATCTGTTCGCGAAGGCTGTCGAGGTGCCCATGAGACACATCAAACTCTTCCATATCAAGATGCTCAAGCCGAGACACCAGGCCGAGCGCCGCCGCGATGCGTTCGCGCCGCTCGGCGCACCCGTGCCCAATCGGCGTATACCGCACGCGCATCACGGCGACCGACGCCAGCGATGGATGATCCACGCCCTCGTATCGAGCCAGCACATCGTCCGCCCGCATCTTGGCCCCGGCCAGGTCGCCGCCCGCAGCGAGCCACATCACCTGCTGGCACCGCAGCGATATTTCACGGTTGCGCGCCAGCCCCCGCGCCGCATCGCTCGCGAGGTACTGATCGACACGCGCTACTCCCTCGGCATGCTCGCCCAGCCGCACGTGCAACACCGCCGTGTTCAGCGCGGCGATTCGTGCATCTCGCTGCGAGAGCCCTCCCGCGGCCACCGCCTCGTCGTAGAGCGCGGCCGCGTGACGCAGTTTACCCATGCTCTCATAGATCTGGGCACGGTCAACAAGCAGCGAAGCGGAGAGCCCGGGGTGTGCTGTCCGCAAGGCCGGCTCAGCATCAAGGCTTGTCTGTGCGGCCCTCGCTTCACGCAAGGCCTCTTCATAGTTCCCCTCGAACATCCGCACTGATCTGAGCGTACGGCGGGCCCTGATCGCCTCTTCTGTGGAGATGGCCGCATCGAGCTGCTCGCGCGCCACCTGCGCTGCGGCCTCGTAGTTACCCTCGTTCATGGCAGAGACGAGCCGCTCTGCACGAGCCCGGCGAGCCACTTCTGGCTCATCATGTGCTGGCACCAGGCTTTCAATCGAACCGAATCCTTGCTCAAGTTTGGAATATCCACTTGAGATGCCAGGCCAGCAAAGTAGACCAAGCCCACTAAGGACTAGAACTCCACTTCCAAAGAATCGTAATGATGAGTGGAATTGCGGCATCGAGAATCTCTCCTACTAAACTCGCATACGTAAAAGATTTACCGCAAATTTAGACTAAACAAGAAAAGATGCAAACACGCACTGTTTAGATCTAATTTGCAGAGGCGCATCCGCAACACGGAGTGGCGGGCGCTGGTGGTGGGGTACAAACGTCGGGACAACAAGGTGTCTCGCGTTTACTATCCCAAGGGTCAGGATTCTGAATTGGCACGCCACCACACGGGGGCTGGCCCGGAGCGTACTGGTACATCGGAAACGTATTCCAAGTTAGCGTCCCATCGGCGATTAACGCGGTACACAATGTCGTCGTGGTGTTATTAGTTGGAGCGTTGCCACACCACTCTACCCAATAGAACGTCCAGTCCGCTAAAGATCTTTCCTTACGGACATGCTTCGTCCATGTTTGGCGAAGATACCGATCAAAACACATAATCCGAGTCCGGTTACGTGTGATCTGGGTGGTCTCGGTATGGGTAGCACTCAGCGATTGCTGTTCGGATTGCGTCAGTTGGTAGTTATATCCAATTGCCGCAAAAATATGCGCACGTAGAGCAAGGCCGAATTCATGAGTACCGGACTGTCCCACTGTGATCGACCATTGGCCAGTGTCGGTCACTGTGATTGTATCAATATCTGGAGGACACGAAGGACATGGCACATAGTGAGGGTACCATGCGCAGGCACAGTAAGGCACCAACTCCCATTGCGTGAACATTTGTTCCGATTCATGGGAGAGCAGTTCGTATCGATGTTCAACACTTGCGTTGTCGTATTGCCAATTGCAACCGGGGCCAAGCCCACCTTTGGGGGGTTCGTAGGCGGACACACTGCAAATGGCTACAGGCTCTCCTGCTCCGAGCAGTGGTACAAATGCCAATGCCACCGCCAAGCTCAACATTCTATGCATCTGCCTCTACCCCTCTCGATGTGGCCGACTACAGCAAGAACAAGTCAAGATCAATCCCTGTATTCGACCGATTTCCCATTGTGCCCGCTTAAGTCCAACTAGTCAAGAAGAAAATCGGCAAAGTTTCTGATTTTTCACGAACTTTAGGACGGCGTTGGACGTACGCGCCAAATGTTTGTTTTTTGTTTGGAATTGTGGACCGCTTGTGCTTACTCCAACTCCCCCATTCTCCCTAATACTCCGTCACTCAGCCAGCCGATAATTTCTTCCCCCCTCCCCTACACTCGCCCCACATGTTCACCAACGTCTCTATCGGGAAGGGTGCGAGCCCTTGTGTCGTCTTCGGTTTCTTCGGCGAGAAAGGCCAGCCCGCCCCCCTCGACGCCCAGACCAAGGCCCGCGTGGCCGGGCTGGGTCTCAGCGAGGCCGTGAGCGCGGCACTCGCCCGTCCTGATTGCACCGGCGATGCAGGCTCCATCACCGAGGCCTTCATCACCGCCGCCCCCGCCAAGGGGCGCGCCAAGGCCCGCACCCAGCCGATCGAGCGAGTGCTGCTGGTGGGCCTGGGCAAGGCCGCGGATGTGACCGCCAACACCCTGCGCAGCGCCGGCGCCGCCGTGGGCCGCAAACTCGCCGCCGCCAAACTCACCAGCGCGGCCTTTGAACTCGAAGGCGCCCTGAACGCCGCCAAACTCGACCCCGCCGCCGCCGGCAACGCCGTCGGCGAGAGCATCGGCCTGCTCGCATGGGTCTGCGACGAGTTCCGCGGCAAGGCCACCCCCGCGCCCAAACGCACCCGCCTGCAACTGGTCGCGGGCGATGCCACCTTCGCGCAGGGTCTGTCGCGCGGCCTGGGGCTGGCCACCTCGGCCAACTTCGCCCGCACCCTCAGCCAGACACCCCCCAACGTCGCCACGCCCATGTGGATGGCCCAGCAGGCCCAGCGCATGGCCCGCCAGACGGGCCTCTCGTGCCGGGTGATGAGCGGCAAAGACCTCGAACGCGAGAAGTTCACCGGCCTGATCAACGTCGGCAAGGCCAGCGAGAACGAGCCGTGCATGATCCGGCTGGAATACACGCCGCCGCGCGCCTCGGCGCGGGCCACCTCGCGCCCCACGGTGCTTGTGGGCAAGACGATCTGCTATGACACGGGCGGCCTCTCGCTGAAAGTCAATAACGGCATGGTGGGCATGAAGCGCGACAAAGACGGCGGGTGCGCGGTTCTTGGCGCGATGCACGCCATCGCCACCGTCATCAAGCCGCGCGTGCGCGTCGTCGCCCTGCTGGCCGCCGCGGAAAATAGCATCAGCGACGAGGCCTACCGCCCCGACGACGTGCTCACCTTCCGCAACGGCGTCACTGTTGAAGTCACCAACACCGACGCCGAGGGCCGGCTGGTGCTGGCCGACGCGCTCTGCTGGGCCTGCGACAAAGAGAACCCCTCGGCCATCATCGACCTGGCCACGCTTACCGGCGGCGTCATCACCGCCCTGGGCAGCACCTACGCGGGCCTCTTCTGCGAAGACGACAAACTGCGCGCCCGCATCGACGCCGCCTCGGCCGCCAGCGGCGAGCGCGTGTGGCGCCTGCCCATGCACCAGGAATACCGCGACATGATGAAGAGCCCCGTCGCGGACATCGTCAACAGCAACCCCAACCGCAAGGCCCACCCCATCCAGGGCGCGGCCTTCCTCTCCTACTTCGTCGCCGACCGCACCCCCTGGTGCCACCTCGATATCGCCGGCGTGCATGTGGCCGAGCGCAACGCCGGGCCATACATCGACGGCCCCAACGGCTGGGGCGTGCGGTTGTTGGCCGAACTGCTCGACCGGGCCTGAGCGAGGGGGCACACCCGGCGCGCGCCGGTTACCATCTCGACGACCTTTCATGCGACGCCGCGCACCGTGGACCCTCTGGCGCTCGATCACCGCCGATTTCTGGCGGCTGCTCTTGCTGTCCGCCACGGTGCTGGTCACGGTGATCGCCTTCGGCGCGGCCATCAAGCCGATCTCGGACGGCCTGCTCTCGGCCGGGGATCTGCTGCGCTTCATTTTCTACGCCATCCCGCCGATGCTGGTGTACGCGTTGCCCTTCGCCGCGGGCTTTGCCGCGACGATCGTCTACCACCGCCTGGCCGTCGATCACGAGGCGACCGCGGCGTACGCCGGGGGCATCTCGCACCGCGCGCTGGTCGCGCCGGCCCTGGCCTCGGGCCTGGTGCTGGCCGTGGGCATGTGCCTGCTCAACGAACTGCTCATCCCGCGGTTTCTCTACCGCATGCAGACACTCATCACGCGCGACCTGGCCTCGTGGGTGGTGCAAGAGATCAACCAGGGCCGCTCGGTGAACGCCGGGGGCATGATCCTCATCGCCGATTCGGCCACGCGCCTGCGACCAGAACCGGGCTCGGGCGCGACAGACATCATCCACCTCAAGCGCTTCGCGGCGATCGATCTAGACCGCCGCGCCGAGCCCGTCACCGAAGTCACCAGCGCCAACGGCTGGATCTGGCTCTTCCCCTGGGCCGACGACTCGGGCACGCCCGACGCCGATGGGCGCACCCTGCCCGGCGAGCGTCCCCAGTCGCGGGTTTTTCTGCGGCTCGAGAACGCCCTGGGCGTGCGCGAGGGGGGCGGGCTGGCGGCGGCACGCGACGTGGTTGACCTTTCCTGGACCGTCACCAACCCCTTCCGCGACAACCCCAAGTTCCTCAACTGGCGCGACCTGCGCGACCTGCCCAATCACCCCGAACGCATGTCGTGGCTCGACATCAGACGCAAAGACCTCGCCTTCTGCCTCGCCGAGCGCAGGGCCCTGACCGAAATCGCCGACGCGCTGCGCACCGGGGGCGCGGCCGCGTTCATCGACGAACAGAACCGCGTGGTCACCCTGAACGCCGCCGGTCTGACGCCCGAGCCGACCAACCCCGAGGCCCCGCACACCATCTCGTTCACCATCGTCCCCTTGCCCTCCGGGCAGGTTCGTGTGACCTCGGAAGACCCCTCCGGCGGCGCGGCCCTTTCGGCCTCGGCCCGTGAGGGGGCCCGCCTGGTAAGCAGCCTGGGCACCGACCGTTTCAATCGCGCGTTCGACATGCGCCTCGAGTTGCGCGCTGTTACTGTCTCTGAGCCCGGTGGCCGCGCCTCGACCCAGCGCCCCACGTATGCCTTCGGCGGGCTCCGCCCATCGGGCAGTGCGCTGCAAGAGACGCTCGCCCTGAGCAACGCCGACCTGATCGCCCTGGGCCGCCAGCAGACCAACCCTCCGCCAGACGCCAAGACGCTCTACGCCCTGGACGACCTCACCCGCCGCACCCGCCGGCTCGAGAACCAGGTGCTGAGCAAGATCCACGACCGCTTTGCGGTCGCGGCGTCGACGCTGGTGATCACCATCACCGGGGCCCTGGCCGCGCTGGCGATGAGCACCCGCCTGCCGCTGACCGTCTATATGTTCACCTTCCTGCCGGCGGTGGTGGCGATGGTGACGATCAGCGGGGGGCAGCAGACCACGGTGAACTTCGGGGCTCCCGGGCTCGCGCTGCTGTGGGGCGGGGTGGCGGGCCTGCTCGTGTATGCGGGGCTGCTGTGGCGCAACCTGATCCGGCACTGACGGCCTTGATCGCCCATATAGCCCGATAATCCCATTCCCGTCGAACCCATGGCCCTCGCGGGCGAGGCCGCGGGATAGGCAATCGTCCCCAATACACTGGATTTCATCCCCCGGCCCGCCGTGAGCGCGCAGGGGTGGCGGGGCACTGTCTCTCTCAACACACTGTGACCTCTGCTGTTGTAGAAAACGTGATGGGCGTCGTTCGCAGGTCGGTGCGGTATCGAGCATACCGCTGGGCCCGCCGCCCGGAAGATGTACGATGTGTACCCATGCCTGACGAGCCAAAGGCGAATGTCTTCCCGGTGACTCAGTGCACCTGGATCGATCGAGAACTCCAGGACGGCCGCCAAGGGCGGCTGAACGTCAACCGGCACGTGATGGATGTCTATGCGTGGCCGCTGAAGGTCTACTTCCTGGCCTTCCGCGACCGCTGGGTGGGGGAGCCGGAGGATGTCATCCAGGGCTTCTTCGCCAGCCGCCTCTCGAAAGACGGCTTCTTCGAAGACTGGCGTGCCAGCGGCAAGCGCCTGCACCGCTGGCTGATGAACGGCCTGTGCTTTTATGTGAAAGAACTTCACCGCGAGCGCATGCGGCTGCAGCGCGAAGTGCCCGACATTCCCGACGACGGGTACGACGACTCGGCCGCCGCCGACACGATGGACCGCGCCTTTGTGCAGGGCATCGTGCGCGAGGCGCTGGTCGACGCCGAGGCTATGTGCGCGACACGCAGCCTTCAGACGCATTGGAAGATCTTCGTCGATCATTACATCCGCGGCCACACCTACGAGCAGATCGCGCGCACGCACGGCGTCGAGCCGACGCGTGCCGTGGTGATGGCGCGCACCGCCACGCGCAAGTTCCAGGGCGCGCTGCGCCTGCTGCTCGAGCGCAACGGCTCGGCCGTGGAGGAACTCGACACCGAGATCGAGATTCTGCTCAACATCGCCCGGGTGCAACCAAAGACCGCGCCCAGACGCGACACCAGCGCGCCGACCGACCACACGAAGGGAGAGAGACAGTGACGGCCGCCGCAACCCCACCTCAAGAAGAACCCACCAACTTCACGCGTTTCTCGGCCTCGCCCTACGACGACCTCACCGCGTCGCAGACGGGCGACCTGCTGCGCCTGGGCCTCCACGGGCCCCTGCACGCCGCCGACCACCTCATCGAACGGCTCGACAGCCCCGTGGCCGACCGCTGGATCGCCGGCATCATCCGCAGACCCCCCTTTGACCAACTCGCCGACCCCGTCGCCTCGCTCACGCAGCACGATGCGCCCCTGGCCGACATCATCATCCTCAAAACGCGCGGCAAAGAGATCGTCAAAGGGTCGCCCGGCGTGCTCGAAACCTATGAAGCGGGCCTGGCCGCCTACTACTTCGGTCTGGCCGCCGCGCTGGCGCACCACCACACCCTGCTCACACGCACCCCGGTGCCCGAGATTCACGCCCTGATGATCGAACTGGCCGCGGTGTCGCCCAAGCCCTGGTCCGACCTCTTCACCGAGGCCGCCATCGCGCTGCAGTCGTCGCTGCTCTCAATCCGCGGGTGACCGGGGCATGCCCGGGCCACCACCCACGCCCCCACGCCCCCACGCCCCCACGCCCCCACGCCCCCCTCCACCCTCACCACACCTCACGGCCCTCCCGGGCGCAAGGTGGCCCGGCAAGACCACCGTGCCGGCTGCGCGCCGGGCGTGAGCCATGGCCGCGCACCCGCCCGGCGGGCGATACGCTCACGCCATGCCACGCCCAGTCACCCTCTTCACCGGCCAGTGGGCCGACATGCCCCTGGAACAACTCGCCCCGATGGCCGCGTCGATGGGGTACAACGGCCTCGAACTCGCCTGCTGGGGCGACCACTTTGAGGTAGACAAGGCCCTGTCGTCCGACGCGTACATCAAGTCGCGCTGGGACATTCTGCACGCCCACGGCCTGACCTGCTACGCCATCAGCAATCATCTGGTGGGCCAGTGCGTCTGCGACCCCATCGACGAGCGTCACAAGAGCATTCTGCCGTCGCGGCTGTGGGGAACGGGCGAGGCCGAGGGGGTGCGCCAAAGGGCCGCGCAGGAGATGAAAGACACCGCGGCGGCCGCGGCCCGCCTGGGCGTGAAAGTCGTGAACGGGTTCACGGGCTCGGCGGTGTGGCACATGCTCTACTTTTTCCCGCCGACGCCGATGAGCGCGATCGAGGCGGGCTTCCGCGACTTTGCCGCGCGCTGGAACCCCATCTTCGACGCTTTCGACGCCGCGGGGGTGCTCTTCGGGCTTGAGGTTCACCCCACCGAGATCGCCTACGACATCCACACCACGCGGCTGGCGCTGGAGGCCGTGGGCAACCGCCCCACGTTCGGCTTCAACTTCGACCCCTCGCACCTTGTGTGGCAGGGCATCGACCCGGTGAAGTTCATCGACGCCTACGCGGGGCGCATCTACCACGTTCACATCAAGGACGCCCGCCGAACACTCGACGGGGCGAGTTCCATTCTCGCCTCGCACCTGGCCTTCGGCGACCCGCGCCGCGGGTGGGACTTCCGCTCGCCCGGGCGCGGCGAGGTGAACTTTGAAGAAATCATCCGGGCGCTCAACCGCGCTCAATACCACGGCCCCTTGAGCGTCGAGTGGGAAGACTGCGGCATGGACCGCGTGCACGGCGCCCGCGAGGCCGCGGCCTTTGTCAAACGGATGGACTTCGACCCTTCCCGCGTGGCATTCGATGCCGCGTTTTCCGAATGACCTTCCCGCCAGCGGGCCGCCGCCGGGGGTGAAGTGCCCCTTGCCCGCTGACGGATCCCCTGCCGGGCGGCATCCCAGCGCATCCTTGCCGGGGTGCGCCCCTTTTCACCCCGGCCCAAGGCCCCCGAGGCCGATCACAACGCACCGTTCAAGACCTTTCCACCCAGACACCCGACAGGAACCACAGACGCATGCCTACGCCGTTTCTCCGCCGCACCCGTCCCGCGCTGCTTCTCACGCTCTGCGCGGGAACGGCCCTCGGCGCGCTCGCCGCGCCGGCCCACGCCGATGTCGAACCCACGGCCGCGATGCTCCGCTGGCCTGACGTGAGCCAGACGCACATCGTCTTCTCCTACGCCAACGGGCTGTGGATCGTGCCCAGGAGCGGCGGGCGCGCCGAGCCCATCGCCAACCCTCCGGGGCAGGAGTCATTCCCGCGCTTCAGCCCGGACGGCAAGCGCATCGCCTTTGTGGGCAACTATGACGGCAACCGCGACCTGTACACCGTGCCCGTCTCGGGCGGCGTGCCCCATCGCGTGACACACCACCCCGGGGGCGAGATTCTGTGCGACTGGGCCCCGCCCGCCTACGGCACGGGCAACGAACTGCTCTTCCTGACCAACGGCCTGGCCGGGCTCTCGCGCCAGACGCAGATCTTCTCGGTTGATGCCAAGGGTGGGCTGCCCACGCAACTGCCGGTCCCGTACGCGGGCTTCGGCGCGCTGAGCCCCGACGGCCAGTGGCTGGCCTACACCACGCACTCCACCGATTCGCGCACCTGGAAGCGTTACCGCGGCGGCATGGCCACCGACGTGTGGCTCTTCAACATCAACACCAAAGAGAGCCGCATGGCCACCGACTGGGAGGGCACCGACACCCTGCCCATGTGGGTGCCCGGCGGCGACGGCGCCGCGTTCTATTACATTTCCGACCAGGGCCCCGAGCACCGCCTGAACATCTGGAAGTACACCCTGGCCGACGGCCGGCGCGAGCAGATCACCACCTACGCCAACGACGACGTGAAGTGGCCCAGCATCGGCCCGGGCGACAACGGGCAGGGAGAGATCGTCTTTCAACTCGGCAGCGAACTGCGCCTCTTCAACCTCGGCACCCGCCAGGACCGCGTGGTGAAGGTGACCATCCCCGGCGACCGCCCCACCGTTCGCACGCGCATCGTCGACGCCGCGCGGAACATCTCCTCCGCCTCGATCTCACCGGCGGGCAAGCGGGTGGCGATCGAAGCGCGCGGCGACATCTGGTCTGCGCCCGCCAAAGAGGGCGTGACGCGCAACCTTTCACGCACCGACGGCGTCTTTGAGCGCGGGCCCGCGTGGTCTTCAGACGGCCGTTGGATCGCGTATTTCTCCGACCAGGACGGCGAGTACGACCTGTGGATTCGCCCCGCCGACGTGCGCACGCCCGCCAAGCCCGACGCCGCCAAGGCCCCGGAGAAGGACGAGGGCGAGGAAGTGGTGGATGAACACGCCTGGCTGCGGTCCCCGCCGCGCCGGCTGACCGACCTGGGCCCGGGTTTCCGCATGGGTATCGTGTGGTCGCCCGACGCCAAGCACGTCACCTATACCGACAACGGCGGTCGCATCTATCTCACCAATATCGAGAGCGGCGACACCAGGACCATCGACGCCAACCCGTGGGGCAACCCCGTGGGCGTCTCGTGGTCGCACAACTCGGCGTGGATCACCTACGCCATGTCGGAGGACAACCCCCTCTCGAGCAACGGCGTTGTCTATCTCTACAACGTGGCCAGCGGCGAGAAGCACGCCCTGACCAGCCCCATGTTCAGCAGCGGCTCGCCCGCCTTCGACCGCAAGGGTGAGTTCCTCTACTTCACATCCAACCGCATCATCAACGCGCCGATGTACTCTGACATCGACAGCACCTTCATCTACACGGGCACACAGGCCCTGTACATGGTGCCCCTGCGCTCGGACGTGAAAAACCCCTTCGCCCTGCGCAACGACGAAGAAGACTTCAAGAAAGACGACAAGAAGAAGGAAGACAAGAAAAAAGACGAGAAGAAAGACGAACCCGCGGGCGATGACGCCAAGAACGGCGACAAGAAGGACGACGCCAAGGCCGACGACGGCCTGAGCGGCACCTGGTCCGGCACGGCCACCAGCGACACCGGCCAGCCCCCGGGGGGCATCCCCCTCACGATCAAGATCTCCCTGGGCGCGGGCGGCTCCATCAGCGGCACCATCTCCAGCCCCATGGGCGAAGGGCAGATCACCGGCGGCTCATTCAACAAAGCCACCGGCGCGCTGACCATCAACCTCTCGGTGGGCCCCATCGCGGTCACCATCGAGGGCACCGTCTCGGGCGAGCAGTTCAGCGGCTCGTGGACCTCACCCCAGGGGGGCGGCACCTTCAACGCCAACCGCACCGCCAGGGCCGGCGCCGAGAACGGCGCGGGCGACAAGGCAAGCGCCGACAAGCCCGCCGACGCCGCCAAAGACTTCACCATCGAGATCGACGGCTTCGAACGCCGCGCGATCCAGTTGCCTGTTCCCTCGGGCTCCTTCGGCAACCTCAACGTCACGCACGACGGCAAACTCATCTACGCCCGCTTCGGGGCGCGCGGCGGCAGCGAAGGGCCTTCGATCCGCATCTTCGACCCCGCCGACGAGGCACGCGAAGAGAAAGTCGTGACCGCCGGCGCGGGGTCGTTCGATCTCTCGGCCGACGGCAAGAAGATTCTGGTGCGCCGGGGCGGCTCATTCTCGGTGATGGACGCGGCCGCCGGCGGCGGCAAGAGCAGCACCGTGCCCACCTCGGGCATGCTCACCCACGTCGATCCGCGCAGCGAGTGGCGGCAGATCTTCAACGACACCTGGCGCCTGCAGCGCGACTATTTCTACGAAGACACCCTCCACGGCGTGGACTGGAACAAGGTGCGCGACCACTACGGCCGCATGCTCGAAGAGTGCATCACCCGCGAGGACGTGGCCTATGTGCAGGCCGAGATGATCAGCGAACTCAACGTCGGGCACGCCTACCTGAGCAACCCCGGCGATGTTGAATCCGGCCCGCCCAGCCTGCCCGTCGGCCTGCTGGGGTGCGACTTTGAACTCGTCGACGGCGCCTACCGCATCGCCCGCATCTATGGCGGGGCCGACTGGGACGCCGACGCGCGCGGCCCCCTCTCGCAACTGGGCATGAACATCAAAGAGGGTGACTACTTCCTCGCCGTCAACGGTGTGCCTGTTGACACCAACAAAGACCCCTGGGCCGCGCTCATCGGCGCTTCCGGGCGCGTCACCGCCATCACCGTGGGCCCCAACCCCGCCATCGACCGCGAGGCGCGCGAGGTGCTCGTCACGCCCACGGGCAGCGAGGTCAACCTGCGCTACCGCGCCTGGATCGAGGCCAACCGCGCCTACGTCGACAAAGCCTCCGACGGCAAGATCGGCTATATCTATGTGCCCAACACCGGCGTTGACGGCCAGAGCGACCTCTTCCGCCAGTTCGTCGGCCAACGCGGCAAGCCCGCCCTGATCGTCGACGACCGCTGGAACGGCGGCGGCCAGATCCCCACGCGCTTCATCGAACTGCTCAACCGCCCCGCCACCAACTTCTGGGCGCGCCGCCACGGGCACGCGTGGCCCTGGCCGCCCGATGCGCACTTTGGCCCCAAGGCCATGCTCATCAACGGCCTGGCCGGCTCGGGCGGCGACATGTTCCCCTGGCTCTTCCGCCACAACAACCTGGGCAAACTCATCGGCATGCGCACCTGGGGCGGCCTGGTGGGCATCTCGGGCAACCCGGGCCTGATCGACGGCGGCGCGATCACCGTTCCCACCTTCGGCTTCTACGAGACCGACGGCACGTGGGGCGTTGAAGGCCACGGCGTTGACCCTGATATCGAGGTGATCGACGACCCGGCCAAGATGGTGAACGGGCGCGACCCCCAACTTGATGCCGCGGTGCAGCACCTGCTCGAAGAACTCCGCGTGCGCCCCTTCGTGCCGCCCGCGCGGCCCGCGAGCCCTGACCGCTCACGCATGGGCATCACCGAAGAGGATAAGTAAAGCAAGGGCCCTGAAGGGGGCGAAAGGCCCCGGACACCCCAAGCCGCTCGCATCCTTGTCATAACTTGACGCCTCGCAAAGGCCGGATGGCACCCACCATCCGGCCTTTTTCGTGCGCGGGGGGCAACTCGCCGCGGAGGCATAGGGAATCTCGTAGGTTCCCTCTGCTTCTCCCTCCCGCGGTACAATATTCCCCATGGGACTTGACGCCGTTGAACTCGTGTTGGATGTCGAGGAACATTTCAACGTGAAGTTGACCGACGCGGAGTGCGAGCATGTCGCCACCGTTGCTGATCTCGCCGCACTCGTGATCAGTCATCTGCCAAGGAGCGAGGGTGTGTGTACCACAGCACGCGCGTTCTTTGAGCTTCGCACGCTCATGGTCACCCTCGGCGGTTTTGAGCGTCAACGTGTTCGGCCCAAGGCCCGGTTGGAAGAGTTTTTTCCGCGAGGTTCGCGGCGGCTCTGGACATTGCTTCGCAAGAAGAACCGGCGGGTGCCCCAACTCATCGCAACCGCTCGCGCGGATAGGCTTTTCTTGCGGGTTGGCGCACTCGCCGTGATGATCTGGCTCATAGCCAGTGCGGCGCTGTGGGGATTGCGGGGCGGCGTCGTTGCTGTTCCCCTCTCGATTGTTTCTTTTGCGGTGGGCGTGTGGGCGTTTCGGAGCGTCTACACGTACTTCGCGCAAGACTTCCCTCCAGGCATTGAAACCGTGGCAGACGTCGCCCGTTACATTGCTCCGATGGAGATCCCCCTCGATGGCTTGGGCGAGAGACTTGTCGCGGAACAACGGGTACTTGAGGAAGTCCGAAAGTTGACCGCCCAACAGTTTGGTCTTCCGCTTGAGCGGGTACAACCGACCACGAACTTCGTGAAGGATCTGGAGATTGGCTGACCCTTCCCCCGGTCAGAACTGAACCCGTCACGACTCATCGCTACACCGGAGCCGCCTTTGCTTTTCTGTGGTGGAGGGTGTGGGCGGCTAGGCTGTGGGCGGCCTGCCAGACGTGTGGCACACCCTTCGACGCCACTGGGCTCTCCGATGTCGGGTGTTGGGTTGGCCAGCTTCTGGAGGAGTGCCAACCTGCCAGCGGCTCGGGTGGCCGCTTGTTCATGGAGTCATCGAGAGAAGATCTTCTCTAAACGAGCTCTAGTCAATCGGTATGCCGACACAGTCAGATTCCTACTCATATCGGCAAGGGACGCGGTGTGAACGCGACGCGAAGTAGCCCCCGGGCTTCTGATGTGTATCCTCTCCGCGAGGCAAATGAGCCGCTGTGTAGAATGAACCGATGACCGCGGCTGCGCCAAACTTCGCCTGTCGCTCGGCCGCGCTGGCGTCGGCGCGGCTGCTCGGCCTGCTCTTGGCGCTCCTGCTCTCTCAGACCGCCTGCACCACCATCGTGACGCCGCCAGACCCCGCAACGCTGGGCGACCCTGTGTCGGTGTATCTCGTCGACTATCACCGGCATTCATCGTTGATGCTCCCCGCGGGTGATGAGGCAGAGGGCGTGCTGCGGGAGTATGCCTATGGAGAGTGGGCGTGGTTCGCCCAGAACCGCACGGGTGTGCTGCGCGCGGCCGGTGCGCTGCTGCTGCCCAGCCAGGGGGCGCTCGGACGCGCAGACCACCCGATGCCCGTCAGCGCGGCACACCTGCGAGACCTCAACGGCTTTGAGGCGGTGTACGAACTGCGCGTCGAGCGCGGCCGCGCGCACGAACTGCTGGAACGGCTGGACCTTCGTTTCGAGTCGCGGCTCGACACGATGATCTGGAACCCCAGGGCCGGGCTGCAACTGGTGATGGATGATGATCGCTACTCGCTGGTCAACCACTGCAACCACGCCACGGTGGCCTGGCTGCGCGACCTGGGCGTGCGTGCCTGGCCCGTCTCCGCCGTCGCACGGTTCCGCATCCGCACGCCCGCCGCACCCACGTCACGCAACCATGGGCGATGACCACGCCCGGCTCCCACCGGGGAGGTAAGACCGGCGGGCGAACCCCGAACCACACAGAGGGCGCGGCCGTTGGCATACCGAGTCTGTGTCACACCTCGCCACGAACCACCGCTTGCGCACACCATGGAAGCCCAGGCCACATTGGGTAGTGACCCTGACACCCGGCACATGAAGACCGCGGGCGGGGCCTGAGCGCACCCGCGAAACTCCGCCGCGCAGCATGCTCTTCATCGATCTGTCATCAGGCGCTCACACAGGCTGAATGATCTGGCGTGAGTGAGAGACCGCGCATCCGCATCGCCGTTTGAAGAGCATTGTATCTGTATTCATCATCGTGCCGCTTGCTGCTGAAGTTCGGGCCTGAAGACACTCACAGAACTCTCTGCTCACTGCGAACGACCGATCTCGTCATCGCTGCCAAAGGTCACAATAACCACTGTCTGTCGTCATTCAGATCCTCTGTTTTACCCAAGTTCACACACTTTGACACGCAATTAGGTACTGTAACCCATAAAGTTTTTCATTTTGTGCCGCGCAGGATTGATGTTTCGGTCTTCCTTGATAGCATGCATACACCGGAAGCAGGCGAGATGTGTGCCTGCGCCTTGGAAGAGGTAGAGAGAGACACCCTTGGAAAGTTGTTCGCCCAAAGTTCAGGGTATTTCTGCGCCCGCATCGTGCACCCCTTCCCAAGCGTGCCATGCAGGGCCGGCTATCGCTTCTCCCTCGCTGCTTCAACTCGTCGGCCGTTCTCAGGCGATGGACCGGGCCCGGGAACTCCTGCTGCTGGCCGCGGGCTTTCCTTCCACCGTGCTGCTGCACGGCGAGAGCGGCACGGGCAAGGAACTGGCCGCGCGGGCCATTCATGAACTGAGCCCCCGCAGCGCGGCCCCCTTTGTCACGGTGGACTGCACCGTGCTCACCGAAACACTCTTCGAATCGATCCTCTTCGGTCACGAGCGGGGCTCGTTCTCGGGCGCGATCGCCAGCACCACCGGCCTGGTGCGCGCGGCCGATGGCGGCACCCTCTTCCTCGATGAGATCGGCGAACTGCCCGCCCCCGAGCAGGCCAAACTGCTGCGCCTGCTGCAGGAGCGCACCGTGCTGCCCGTGGGCGGCACGCGCCCCATCCCGGTGGATGTCCGCGTCGTCGCCGCGACGCACCGCGACCTGCCCGCTATGGTGCTCGACGGCCGCTTCCGCGCCGACTTGTATTACCGCCTCGATGTCGTGCGCATCACGCTGCCGTCGCTGCGCGACCACGCCTCCGACATTCCCCTCATCGCCGCCGCGATCCTGCGTCGGCTCAACACGCTGCTGGGTGTGAGCCGCGCCCTCTCGCCGGCCGCGGTCGACACGCTGATGCTCCACGCCTGGCCCGGCAATGTGCGTCAACTCGCCGCGTGCCTCGAGCGGGCCGCCGTGACCTGTCGCGGCGACACCATCGAGCCGCGCGACCTCGGCCTTCCGCACCTCGAGCCCGTCATCTCAACCCAGCCGCTCCTCAAACGCTCTGCGGCCGAGGCCGTTCGCTTCGCGCTGGCCGAGGCTAACGGCAATCGTGCCGCGGCGGCGCGCCGTCTGGGCATCGGCCGCGCCCAACTCTACAGAATGATCGACCGCTTCGGCATCGACGCCACCCCGTCCACCAACGGCGAAGCCTGACAAGGCGCGCCGACCGACACACCAACGCACGCCGCCATGCCGCGCTCTTTCGCGGCGTGTCGGCGTTCTTCATGCGCGCAGCGCGCTCAAGCCGCGCGCCACACATTGAGGCGCGCGTGTGAGGCGCATGAGGCGCACCCATGAGGCGCGCCGCGTCCAACACCTTGCTTGAATCAGTATGAATCGCTGCGTGCGCATCGCTGCGGCCCATTGGCCGGCGCTCGCGATCGCACCGGCGTGCGCACGACGAGTATCACACACGCTGGTCTGCGCCCCACGCCGGGGCGCGTGGTGCGCCCCGCGCGCCCCGCGATGATGCAGGTACAAGGCCGACGCACGTGTGCAAGGCCGCCGCGGGCGAGCGCGATCGCGCCGATCGGGTTTGGCACGCCCCTTGCAATGCTGTTCATCGTGATGTGTTCCTCACCTCTTCCAACTCGGGCCTGGACCGGCCTGATCCTTGACTCTCTACGCCGACCCATGGATGAACGCATCCTGCGGGACGTGCTGGGGGATGACGCGCGGCTTGTGGCCGTGAGCAACTCCGACACCACCGCCGTCGCCATCCGCCGGCTCATCGAGGCCGGGGCGACGAACATCCTCGCCATCGCCGACCACGAGCAGGCACGCACCTTCGCCCCGATTCTTCACGTCGCACGCTCGCTCGCCAGTTTCAAGCGCATCGTGCTGCTCTACGACTCTGAAACTGATGTCGGGGTGCTCTTCGGCCACGACGGCCTGCTCTATCTCCGCGACTGCCCCCAGGTGCGCCGCACACTCAAAGACCTCGTTTCGCGTGACAACGCCTCTGTTTTCTCGCTTCAAAGCCTGCCCGAACCCCTCTCACGCGAAGCCACAGCCCTGTAAGCCCCGGTTCTCAACCACGCACGGAGCCCTTCACCATGCGACAGTCACACATCGAAGCCCTCAGCGAGTTCAACGCCGAAGAACTGCTGTGGGTCGCGGCGAACTCGAACGCCCACATGCGTGCCCAGGTCGACCGCGTGCTCGAAGATCGCGCCGCCAAGGCCCAGGCGCGTCGTTCATCGACCCCGACCCCGGCCCCGGCCCGCAGACACGCACTCCTCGCCCGCGCCGGTTCGGCGCGACGCGACTGACGGTTCTTCCTCTCGCTCACGCGATGTGAGCCCTCCTTTCGCTCCACCAGGTGACGAGCGAGAGGAGCCTCCCGCCGGGGTGAAAACTCCGGTGCGGGGTTTGCGACAAGCACGACGTCTCCTTCTCCTCTTGCTCGGCGCGCTGTGACAACCGCACGCCGGGAATCTCGAACACCCTGCTTCTCCTCTTGCTCGCCGGGAAACACACGGCTCGGCGGGCTTTCAAAGGGTGCTTGTTCCCATCCTTGTGCGCTCATGCGAGCCCGCAGGGAGTTTGACGAAGCCTGATCGAGCGCCCGTTCAACACGGACCTCATCAAGGCGAGGCTCTTTGTGTACGCGGGAGCTGAGAACGTTCGGTCGTTCCTTTCTTCCCGCCCGGCCGCGGGCATCCACTCGCTTTGGAGAGTTTGATATGAAGACATCCGCCTCAACACTCGTCACCGCCTGCACCATCATCGCCTTTGCCGGGGCAGCGCACGCCGCGGTCGTGGGCATCAAGGGCAACTACTTCGCGAACGATGTCGCCAACGCGCTCGTCAGCGGCGGCAACACCGTTGTGATGCAGCCCGACCTGACCGTGCCCATCGTGGGCATCGACTCGCTCTACATCAACCGCGGCTACGCCACGCTGAGCCCGGTTGAGGCCGCCAATGTCGCGGCGTTCGTTGCCGCGGGCGGTTGCGTCGTCACCGAGTTTACCGCCTCCAACATGTGGTTCAACGGCACCTTCACAGGCACCGGCATGGACTATTCGGGCACGCTCCTGAACAGTTTCTATGTGCCCAGCGGGGACGTGAGCGGCAACAACCAGATTCACGTCGTCATCCCCAACCACCCGCTCACGGTGAACGTGGTTTCGCCGTGGATCAGCATGGAGCCTATCGGCGTCTACCAGGCGTATGACATCGCCACGCTCGACCCGCGCCTTGATGTGCCCGTGGTGCAGTTCAACACGCCGGCCTACGGCACGCTGCCCGTGGTGGCGTACGAGGCCTTCGGCATGGGCCAGGTCAGCATCTTCTTCACCGACTTTGGCGACTTCGTTCCCTCCGGATTCACCACGCAGGAGTTCATCCTGCTGAGCAACGCGCTGTGCGCCACCATCCCCGCCCCCGGCGCGCTCGCCATCCTGGGCATGGGCGGCCTCGCCGCGGCCCGCCGCCGACGCGCCTGAACCACCACCAACCCCCTCTCGCTGGCGCGGCAGCGCCCGCGAGGGTTTGCGAATACGCACGACGTCTCCTTCTCCTCTTGCTCGGCGCGCTGTGACAACCGCACGCCGGGAATCTGATCTGGCTGATCTCCTCCTCTCGCTCGCCGCTTGGCGGAAAACAAACGGCGGGCTTTTCGGGATCGTGTTTCTTCTCCTCGTCTCTCTCACCTCTCGCGCGGCAGCGCGTGGGCTGAGATTCCTCTTCTCTCGTTCCGGCCTCGTGCCGGATCTCTCGCCGTGACGGTGTGTGCTCCCCCGCGGCTCTCGCGTTTTCTCGTACCAGGAGTTCTGACCGATGACCCACACACGCTCACTCTACATGATCACGCTCGCCGCCGGCACCCTCGCGTGCGCCGCTGTGGCCCAGACAGGCAACCCGCTCGCCGACGGGTGGGTCTCGGGCGGGCACTCGATGCAGAACGGTGTCTACGCCCGCGGCGCCGGCCTCTTTAGTTATGACGTTTTTGCCCAGCAGTTGATGGTGACCAGCGGCTCGGCATTCGAGAGCAGCGACGGTGCGTTCTCCTGGCTCGTCGGCGATGAGATCGTCGGTGTCGGCGGTGTCTTCGTCTCGGCCCCCAGCGCCACCGACAACGGCTGGGCTTCGTACACCACCTCGGTGGGCAACAACGACAACGTCACCTCGTCGCTGCGCATGGTATCGAAGTTCGGTGTTGCCGAGAACAGTTGGTCGCCCAGCACCGTCGCCCCCGCCTCAGGCAATGGTTCCACCAGCCACAGCAGCGGCCACGGCGGCACCGGATCCATCATCATCGGCAACACCGCCGCCGACGTGCCGAACTTTGCCAGCGGCGCGCTGCGTCTGCCGACCGTGGCCCAGATCTACACCGGATCGGGCGTGGCGAACATCGACGCTCGCTTCGGGCGGATGCAGTACATCCACTCCAACGGCATCGTCTCCTCCTGGCAGGCCTACCTCAACGTCTCGCTTATCGAGCGCGAACTCGGCGGTTCGTACGCCGATCTTCCCGCCTGGGGCGACCGCCACAGCGTGGCCACGCAGCGAGGCACGAACAGCACACTCCTCCACGACGCCCTGGTCGTTCCAACCCCCGGCACCGCCGCGCTCCTCGGTCTCGGCGGCCTTATTGCCTGCCGCCGCCGGCGAGGCTGAACGCCACAACACCCGCGCTGCACGGTGCAGCGCTGACTGACCTGAACCTCCCGCTCGATGGATCACGAGCGAGAGGAGCCTCCGCCGGGGTGAAAGCACCGGTGAGAGGATTGCGAAAAGCACGACGTCTCCTTCTCCTCTTGCTCGGCGCGTTGTGACAACAGCACGCCGGGAATCCCCGGGCGAGCGAGGGCCATTGGCCCTCTCGCCCCTTCTCGTGTCCTTCTCGCCGTCGGCGCTGTGCCGCGGCATGTGTTCTCCTGGAGCGGAGTTTTTCCCATGCAGACCGTTCGTATCGCCGTCCTTTCCGTCATCGCCGCCGCCGCCACCGCCAACGCGGGCATGATCAACGCCACCCTCAACAGCATTTCGCCCAGCACCAATATTCGTTATAGCCTCTCGGGCTCGGACTACACCGGCACCACCGCCGGCGTCTTCAACTGGACGCGCAACAGCGGCGACATCCCCAACCCCGCGGGCCCCACCTTCTCGGCCTTCTGCATCGAACTCACGCAGAACGTCTCGGTGAACAGCAGTTACAACTACAACGACACCCCCCTGGCCGGCGCGCCGCTGCCCGGCGGCCCCTACTCCCCCATGGGCGCCGCCCTGGCCGCGCAGATCGCCCGCATCCTCACCGTGTGGGCCAACGACGTGACCGGCTCGGCCAACCTGCGGGCCGCCGCCGCGCAGGCCGCCATCTGGGAGACGATCTTCGACACCGACAACAGCCTCACCGACGACGCGGGCAACTTCTTCCTCGACACCAACCACACCGCGAGCAACAACGTGGCCATCAAGGCCAACGCCTACCTCGTGGCGCAGGCGAGCGCGGCCCCGCGCACCGGCCTCTTCGCCCTCACCAGCCTCACCCAGCAGGACATGGTCGTCCCTGCCCCCGGCGCGCTCGCGCTGCTGGGCATGGGCGGCCTCGTCGCGGCCCGCCGCCGGCGCGCCTGAGTCAGCCGCGATCGACCCATCCGGGCTTCGCGCGGCCGCCGCGCAACGCCCGTTCATCCCCACGCTCCTCTCCGCTCGGTGCAAGGCGCGGCGAACGAAAGTCGCCCCGCCCTCTGCCGCAGAGCACCTCCCTCGCTGACACGGCCGACGAGCGAGAGGAGCCCCCCGCCGGTGTGAAAACGCCGGCGCGGGGTTTCACAGGTTTCTGCGTGATTGTCCGCCTCGGCGAGCGATCACAGCGACGCGTCAGGCCTGGCCAATCTCGGCGCGTCTCGTCCTCTTCGCACGGCTCATCGGAGTTTCACCATGTCTTCCCGCTCGCTCCTCGTTGTCCTCGCCGGTTCACTCATCGCCGCCTCTGCCGCGCACGCCGACACCATCAACATCGCCGGCAACCCGATCGGCTCGCCCAACTTCCCCAACGGCCAGGGCAACTACACCGGCACGCTGACCTTCACCGCGCTGAGCGTCAGCACCGGCACGCTCGCCGTGAGCCTCACCAACACCTCGCCCGGCGGCGACGGCTTCCTCACCGGCTTCGTCATGCTCAACAACGACGACTGGTCGCACGTCAGCGTCTCGCTCGCCGGCTCGCCCCAGATCAGCAACACGAACTTCCAGAACACGGGCGTCGAAGGCGCCGGGTCATTCGGCGACTTCCGCGGCGGCGCGGCCCTCTCAGGCAACTTCCTGGGCAACGGCAACCCCGGCAACGGCGTCGCCGTCGGCGGCACCATCACCGCCACCTTCAACATCTCCGGCACGGGCGTCGGCTCGATGTCCGCCTCTGACTTCGTGACCCCGATCAACGGCAACGCCCAGTTCGTCGTTCGCTTCCGCGGCTTTGCCGACGGCGGCTCCGACCAGGTGCCCGGCGTCCCCACGCCCGGCACGGCCATGCTCGCGGGCCTTGGCGCACTGGTCGCCACGCAGCGCCGGCGCGCTCAGCGCTGAACGGTCACTTCTCAAAGCCACGTTCGGCCAGCAGCCGAGAGGCGCTCGCCGAGCATTTCGGGTGATCTCACCGTTCACCGTCACGCACGACAACCGGTCCGCCGCGCGGGCGGCATTCATGAAGGGACGCTTTGTATGTTGAACACGACTTCGCTGAAACTCTCTCTTGGCTTGTGTCTCGCACTCACGCCCGGCGCGCTCGCCGGGTGGACTTCCGCGACGTTCGCGGGTGGAGACGCGGGGTTCAACACGCTCACGAACAACGGCTCGCTGGAACGCAGCGTGGCCGAAGGCCGCATCGGCAACGGCGCCACCTCGGGCACGTGGGAGCGCGCCCTCTGGCAGCAGGGCGGCGTGGGCATGCCGCAGGCGCAGGGCCAGTTCACGTTCGCCTCGGCCGCTTCGTACGACTGGTCTGTCTCGTGGGACGGCATCGACACCGTCACGTTCGTCGTCGATGGCCAGTCTCTCTCGTGGGGCGGTGTGCAGGGCGCGTTCACCGATATCTTCATCCGCACCCGCTCGGGAGCCGACTCAACCATCCTGCTCTCGGGCATGCAACTCAATGCCCAGCCCATCGCGCCCGCCTCGCTGTTTTCGAGCGGCAACGGCGATGTTGATTACATCCGACTCTCGCACACCGGCGGCCCGGCCCCCGCGTTCACGCTCAGCGGCAGCGTGGCCATGACCTACGACGCCCTCACCCGCCCGAACAACAGCGCGCTGGCCTGGCAGGTGAAACTCACCAACGTCATCCCCGCGCCCGGCGCGCTCGCCGTCATGAGCGTCGGCCTCGTGGCCGCGGCCCGCCGCCGCCGCGCCTGACCCCACCAACGTCTCCCGATCCCCACTCGACACGTTCCACCCCCCCGCGTTCTTTCGAGGATGCCGCGTCGTCATCCTCTCGTTCGTTCGGTGTCAGCAGCACGATCCTCTCGGAGACAGACATGAAGAAGACACTCCTGCTTTCGGCCCTCGCGGGCATCACCACCTCCGCCCTCGGCGGCATCCTGTACAATACGCCCGGCGATGCGTACAGCCAGAACTTTGACAGCCTGGCCAACACCGGCACCACCAACGCCTGGAGCAACAACAGCACCATCGCCGGCTGGCACCTCTTCCAGAAAGATGGCCTCGCCATCACGCAGTACGCAGCCAACAACGGCGCTTCCACGACGGGGAGTTTCTACAGTTACGGTTCCACCGACTCCACAGACCGCGCGCTGGGCGGCCTGGGTTCGGGCGGTGCGTACTTCGGCTCTCCTGCCGCCGGGGCTGTCGCGGGCTGGATCGCCATGAGCGTCGTCAACAACACCGGCGGCATGCTCACCGAGTTCACCATCTCCTTCAACGGTGAACAGTGGCGCAACGGCGGCAATACCACAGCTCAGCCCATGGTGCTCGAATACGGCTTCGGCGCAACATTCGGTGCCGTCGCCTCGTGGACCGCGCCGGGCGGCACCTTCAACTGGACCTCCCCCGTCGCCACGGCTACCGCCGCGGCCGTGAACGGCAACGCCGCGGGCCTGGTCTCCGGGCGCGGCGGCACCATCAGCGACCTTTCGTGGAACCATGGCGGCACGCTCTGGGTTCGCTGGGTTGAACTCAACGATGCGGGCAATGACCACGGCCTGGCCATCGACGATGTTTCCTTCTCGGCCATCCCCACGCCGGGCGCGATCGCCCTGCTGGGTATGGGCGGCCTGATGATCTCTCGCCGCCGCCGCTAAACGGCCGCGGAGCGACCATCCCGCGTTCTGATTTCAATCACCCCGCCCTCCACGGCGGGGTGTTTTCATTCCCCTCGGCGGCCGAACCAACCTATGCCTGTTTCTCTCTATGGAACACCCTCAGACCCGACCTCGCCCCTCGATGAACCGCCACCCACGCACAGAGGTCGTGAACCGCTCTCGCATCATGGTTATCGGGCTTCCTTTCTTGTACTCTGCGTCACCGTGGCGTTCAGGCCTGTTTCAATCACGCCTGTTGACGATGCTTCTGGCTGATGGCCGCATCCGGCCTGTCCTGAATCGGGTATCTCTTTCTACCAGAACCCCCTATGGCACCCCAACACCTCTCGCCTTGACTCGCTGAGACATAGTCTCAACAATCTCGACCCCTATCTGGAGGACTCATGACCACGGCCCCATCTTCCGGCTCTTTGCCCGACCTTCTGCGCACCGCCACCGCGGACCTTCACACCCAGGCCGAGCGTCATCCGTTCCAGTCTTCACTGCTACAAGGCCGCCTGTCGCGCCACGCCTTCGGGGCCCAGATCACGCAGATGTGGTTGTTGCACCGGGGCTACGAGCCCATCCTCGCGGCGTGGCGGCAGAGCGATCCCGCGGCGGCGCGGCTGATCGCCGACCACCACTTCCGTCAACACCTCTACCACGCCGATGCCATCGCGCTGGGGGTAGACACGGCCGGGGCCCTGCCTGTGCCCTCGGTTCAGGTGTACCTGGCTGAACTGCGTGCCGCGGCGCTGAACCGGCCATGGTTCCTGGCGGGTGTTCTCTACGTGCTCGAAGGCTCAACCAACGGGGCGAAGTTCATCGCCAAGGCGCTGGAAAAGGCGTATGGGCTCACACACTCGACGGGCCTGAGCGCCCAGGACCCCCACGGCGACCAGCAGCGCCCCCGGTGGTTGGCCTTCCGCGAGGCGCTGGCCGAGGCAGACCTCACCCAGGATCAGCGGTCGGATGTCCTGGCCGGGGCCAATGCCACGTTCAGCGTGGTCATTGACATGATGGACGAACTGGCCGAAGTGCTCGACCGGCGCGCGGCGGGTTGACCCCCACGCCCCCACCCCCACACCGCCCCCACCATCACCCCCACCGCCCCGCCACCAGCGCCGAGATTCACGACGGCTTGCCGCGCGAAGGGATGCGCGGCGCTGCCTTGGCGACCGAGGCGGGATCGATGCTGCGCGGGTACGGGTTCGATTGGGGTGAGTGGGCGTGGCACGCTACAATGGCGAAAGCGGCTGGGCGCGGGCCATTTCCGGGCCGCCCGACAGCCGCGGGGAAGACCACGTGTCCGACAGCGAACCCAAACTCATCATCGATACCGATTGGAAGAACCAGGCGCAGGCCGAGAAGGAAAAACTCGCCGCGGGCGCGGCCCCCAAGGGGGGCAAGGGCGCGGCCGGGCCGGGCGAGCAGCGCGAACTGGCCTTTGAAGACATCCTGAGCATGCTGGCGACACAGGCGATGTCGTACATGGGCTATCTGCCCGACCCTCAGACGGGCCAGGCGATCGTGTCGCTCGAGTACGCGAAGTTGTACATCGACATGATCGGTCTGCTCGAAACCAAGACCAAGGGCAACCTGACCGAGCAGGAGCAGGCCACGATGACCAAGATGCTGCCGCAACTGCGGATGGCGTTTGTGGAAACGTCCGAAGCGGTCGCCAAGGCCGTGCAGGAAGGGCGCATCAAGCCCATGGGCGGCGCGCCGGGCGCCCCGGGATCGCCCTCAGGCGGCGCGGGGGGCGGGCTGGTCACCCCGTGACACGAGGTGCCGCGACGCGGGCCGCGCGGCACAACCGTTCGATGGATCGCGCAGGCGTCGGGGGCGCAGAGGCGGCCCACAGGCCGCGGGGCAACGCGGAGACGGCACACCACATGAACCAAGAGCGAACGACCCAAGCACACCGGAGTTTCTTCGAGCGTCACCACTTTCTGCTCAGGCGTCTGCACTCGCTCTCGGGTGTGGTGCCAATCGGCCTGTTCATGATCGTGCACCTGACGACGAACTCGTCGATCGTGTGGGGCGCGATCAACGCCGAGAAGGGCGCCAACGCCCTGGAGCGCACGGTGGCGACCTTCCAGAAGGAAGTCTACTTCATCCACTCGCTGCCCTTCCTGATCTTCACCGAGATCTTCGTGCTGTGGCTGCCCATCGCCTTCCACTCGCTGCTGGGGGTTTACTACGCCCGCACGGGGCGCTCGAACACCAGCCGCTACGCCTACCAGGACAACTGGCGCTACACCCTGCAGCGTGTGAGCGGGTACATCGGCCTGCTCTTCATCTTCTATCACGTCGCCACGCTGCGCTGGGGATGGACGTTCCTGGTGCCGGGGGGCACGCGCTGGGAATATTCCTACGCGGCCTCCACGCTCGCGGCCTCGCTGCGCGGCTCGATGAACGAGATGACCCTCGCCGGGTTCGCGGTGTCGCTCTTCTACTTCATCGGGGTCACGGCGCTGGTCTACCACTTCGCCAACGGGCTGTGGACGGCGGCGATCACCTGGGGCCTGACCGTCTCGGCCCGCGCCCAGAAGCGCTGGGGGTATGTGTGCGCCGGGCTGGGCCTTGGGCTCATGCTGATGGGCTGGTCGTCGGTGATCGGGTTCGCCGCGCTCTCGCCCGAGCAGGCGATGCGGGTTGAGAACAAGGTCATGCCGGTGGACATCCGCCTGAAACTGGAGCAGGAGGGCAAACTCAAATCGATGCCTGGCGAGGCACGTTCGGCGGGCGTCGAGTAAGCCCCAGGCGGGGGCCCCCTGCGTATTTTCCGGGAAAGACCCCGGGCGTGAGGGACCATCCGCGGCGGGCAAGTGTTCGAATCAAGAGTGAACGAGAGCAGACACACCGCCCGCGTCAGCATCGGGCGAGACAAAGCACAAGCCATGTCCAAGCATCGCGTTATCGTTGTTGGTGGAGGTCTGGCGGGTCTGGCCGCGTCGGTGCGGATCGCCGAGGCGGGCCTGCCGGTTGATCTCTTCTCCATGGTGCCGGTGAAGCGCAGCCACAGCGTGTGCGCCCAGGGCGGCATCAACGCGTGCAACGAGGTCTCGCGCCAGCAGGGGTACAGCGAGTACGAGCACTTCGACGAAACGATCTACGGCGGCGACTTCCTGGCCGACCAGCACCCGGTGCTCGAGATGGCCAACTGGGCCCCGCGCATCATCGACCTGCTCGACCGCATGGGCGTGCCCTTCAACCGCACGAGCGAGGGGCAGCGCGACCTGCGGCTCTTCGGCGGCTCGCTCTTCAAGCGAACGCACTTCGCCGGCGCCACCACGGGGCAGCAACTGCTCTACGCGCTCGACGAGCAGACGCGCCGCTACGAGTCTGAGGGCAAGGTGACCAAGTACGAGTTCTGGGAGTTTCTGTGGCCCGTGCTGGCCGACGACGGCCGGTGCGTGGGCATCGCGGCCCAGGACATGCGCACGATGCAGATCCGCACGTTCCGCGCCGACGCCGTGGTGATGGCCACCGGCGGGTGCGGGCTGGTTTTCGGCAAGAGCACCAACAGCGTGATCTGCACGGGCGCGGCGGCGGCCCGCTGCTATCGCGCGGGCGCGTGGTACGGCAACCCGGAGATGATCCAGGTGCACCCCACCGCCATCCCGGGGGCGGACAAACTGCGTCTGATGAGCGAATCGGCGCGCGGCGAGGGGGGGCGTGTGTGGGTGCCTCGCACCAAGGGCGACACGCGCGGGCCCGGCGCGATCCCCGACCCGGAGCGTTGGTACTTCCTCGAAGAGAAGTACCCGGCCTACGGCAACATTGTGCCGCGCGACATCGCGACGCGCGAGATCTTCGACGTGTGCGTGAACATGGGGATGGGTGTGGACGGCAAGAACCAGGTGTATCTTGACCTGACGCACAAAGACCCCGACTACCTCACGCGCAAACTCGGCGGCATCCTGGAGATCTACGAGAAGTTCGTGGGCGAAGACCCGCGCTTCACGCCGATGAAGATCTTCCCCGCTGTTCACTACAGCATGGGCGGCCTGTGGACAACCTACACCGCGGGCAGTTACCAGCCCCAGCAGCCCCGCACCAAGCACAAGAGCGGCTCGCCCGCGCCCCTCGACGCGAAGGTGGGCCACGGCCTGCAACTGGGCGCGCCCAACAACTCCATGACCAACATCCCGGGCCTGTACGCGTTCGGCGAGGTGAACTTCGGCTATCACGGCGCCAACCGCCTGGGGGCCAATGCCCTGCTGTCGTGCATCTTTGACGGCCTCTTCTGCGGCGTTTCGGTGGTGAACTATGTGCAGCAGGAGGCCCCCTCCAAGGCCCCGGCCGCCGATCTTCCGCAGGGCGCGTACGACGCCGTGCTGCGTCAAGAGCAGGAAAAGATGAAGTCGCTGCTGGCCACGGCGGGCGGCGCGGGCGCGGCCGACCCGGCCACGAACCCCTACGCCATCGGCAAGGAACTGGGCGACGAGATGACCGCCGCGTGCACCGTGGTGCGCAGCGACCAACGGCTCGGGCAGTGCATGGACAAACTGCGGGAACTGCGCGAGCGCTACTCGCGTGTCTGCCTGTCGGACAGCGCGGCGTGGACGAACCAGTCCTTCGGCTATGCCCGCGCGGTGGGCGACATGCTCGCCATCGCCGACGCCATCGCGCGCGGGGCCTCGCTGCGCAAAGAAAGCCGCGGCGCGCACTACCGCACCGACTTCCCCGAGCGCGACGACGCCAACTTCATGAAGACCACGCTGGCCCGCCACAACGAGCAGACGGGCACCAGCAGCATCGAGTTTGTGCCCATCGACGCGTCGCTCATCCTGCCCACGGCGCGCACCTACGGCAAGACCGAGAGCAAACCAACCGCCGCGCCCCGCGAGACCGCCGCCGCGACATAATCCGTCGTTGGAGCGCCCCTTCGGGTTTTCTTCCGCCCCGCCCACGCTGACATCCGCCACGCCATGCTCAACACACTCGCCCCGACATCAACACCCGCCGGCTCTGCGAACCGCAAGATCGCCCAGGCGGGCCGCACCGTTCTCTTCCGCGTTCTTCGCTGCGACGGCCCGGGCAAGCCCAGCCGCTGGGAAGAGTTCAAGGTGCCCGTGCCCCCGGGGGCCAACGTCATCTCGTGCCTGCAGCACATCGCGGCCAACCCCGTGACGACCGCCGGCGTGCGCACCACCCCCGTGGTGTGGGACTCGGGCTGCCTTGAAGAAGTCTGCGGCGCGTGCACCATGGTCATCAACGGCAAGGTGCGGCAGTCGTGCTCGTGCCTCATCGACGACCACGCCCCCCGCGAGGGCGACGTGATCACGCTCGAGCCCATGTCCAAGTTCCCGATCATCCGCGACCTGTGGGTCGACCGTGAACGCCTCTTCCACAACCTGCGCCGCGTGCGTGCCTGGGTGCCCATCGACGGCACCTACAGCCTGGGCGCCGGCCCGCGCGAGAACCCCGACACCCAGGGCACGCGCTACAAACTCTCCGAGTGCATGTCGTGCGGGTGCTGCCTCGAAGCGTGCCCGCAGTTCAACCACGAGGCCTCCCCCGAATCGTGGGACACGGCCTTTGTCGGCGCTCACGCCATCAGCCAGGCACGCCTCTTCAACATGCACGAGACGGGCAAGGTGCTCGCCGGTGAACGCCTCGACGAACTCGCCGGCCCCGGCGGCGTGAACGAGTGCGGCAACGCGCAGAACTGCGTGAAGGTGTGCCCCAAGCACATCCCCCTCACCGAATCCATCGCCGCGATGGGGCGGGCGGTGACGATCCACGCCGTCAAGAAGTTCTTTCTGGGCTGATGCCGCCTGTTCAGGGTGCCCCTTCAAACGACTGGGTGAGTCGTCCGAACGCCATTGGTTTCCACGGCGGCCGCCCCGCACACCCCCTGTCTCGGCGCGCGGCGTGCGCTGGTCTGTGCGCAAACCCGCGCACACGGCACTCCCGCGACTGCATTCAGCCCGCCCGCCGGGCCCGGCTGAAGCACCCCCGCCGCGGGGCCGATTCAACGGCGGACCATGCCAACCACACCCTCAGACGCCGCGACCTTCCGCTTTGATCTTGCGCCCTCGGTGCGCGGCCACGTGGCCACGTGGCCCGGCGACCCCGCGGAATCCATCGCGTGGCGGTGGGCCGGTGCGGGGCTTCGCGCCGGGGCGTGTGTCTGGAACGCCTGCCGCGCTCTGGCCGCGGATGTACTGCCCCTGTCGCCCCCCACACGGGCCGACTGGCGGCTGATGGAATGGATGTCGCGGCGCGGCTGGCCCACGCGCGAACTTCGCGTGGGCGTGGTCGAGCCCGGGGACTGGTGCGCCCCGTTCACCGAGGCCCGCGGGCCCGGCGACGTTTCGTGGTTTGCGGTGTCGCGCGATGTCGCGGTGAATCGCGCCCTGAACAAGGCAGACCTTGACGCGCTGGTGCGGCGCGACGAAGACGGCGGGGTGACGGTGCACACCCGTGAGCACGCGGGCAAGGAGAGCGCGTGGTATGACTGGGCGGGCGAACCGCCCCTTTCATACCCGGCGGTCTTCCCGACGCGGCTCGACTGCACCCGGGTGTCGCTTGGCGAGTGCGGCGTTGCAGACGGCGGCGCGGTTCGACTGTTGATCGAACTTGCCGCGGCACTGTCGCGTTCACCCGCGAGACTCACGCCGGCGGATGTCGCGCGGGGCCGCTCGCCCGTGGGCGCAGCCTGGGCCGCGGCGCCGGTGCGCGGGATCAGCGCGATGCGCACGCCGGGCGACCCGGTGCGCCCACTGATGCGGGCGCTGCTGGGCATGGTGGATGCCGGTGCGCTCAGCGCCGGGCCGGCACGGGCGGCGTCTCGGGTGTGCGGCGCGTGGCTGGCGACCGATGAAACGGGCGTCGGCGAGCATGAGCGGGCGCACGGCGCGCGATCTGTGGTGCGCTGCGGCGGGCATGAGCCGCAGACGATGCTGCGCGCGGCGGCCGCGATGCTTGGCTCGCTTCACGACGGAGAAGGGATCGATCACATCCTGCGCGCCGACCGCATGATGCGCAGGGTTGACCTGCTGCCGTGCATCGACCACGCGGCGTTTCTCAACGCCGAACTGATGCACGCCGCGGCGACGCCGTTGGCCGTGGGCCGCATCGCCGCGGGGATCTGCCTTGTCGGCGCCTCGTTGCCCGTAGAGCGGCTGCACTACTTCCTTGACGACTTGGCGGAAGACCTGCGCTTCGCCACGCTGCTTCTCGGGCGCGACCAGGACCTGCTGCTGCTGCGCCGTGTCGTGCATGAACTGGAGCGAGCCCGCCGCGCCGAGGTCTATGTGCTGCCCGCGCCCGCCGCGGCGCAGACCGCAACGGCACAGGCGGGCCTCACGCCCGCCTCGCCGGGGAAGACGCTGCGCCCCACGGCGCGCCGCGCGGCCGCGCCGCGACAATCCGCCCCGCGGGCCACAAAGCCCCGCAAAGCAACGCAGGAATCGGCGGGCAAAGCGGGCACCATCGGGCCCGCAAAGCCCGGCGAACGCCGGCAGAAGAAAGCCGCCTGAGGGAACGCACGCGCCGCAAAGGGGCGCACGCGGGTGCACGGGCGGCGCGTCAACGCCCTACGCTCCGCCTGCCGGCGGCCTCATGCGTGAGTTCACCCCCGCCGCGCACGGGAGCGAAACCCACGCGTGCTGTGGCTCTTTGCAATCGCGATTTTCACGTCGGCCTCGCTCCTCTTCCTGCTGCAGCCGCTGGCGGGGAAGATCCTTCTGCCGCTGCTGGGCGGCAGCCCCTCGGTGTGGAACACCTGCATGGTGTTCTTCCAGGGAACGCTGCTGCTGGGGTATTTCTACGCGCACGTGCTGACAACGCGCGTGCCGCGCCGGCACCAGCCTGTGGTGCACCTGGTCGTGATGGCACTGGCGGCGGCGACACTGCCGATCCCCGTCGAGGTGGGCACGCCCGGGGCGGGGTCTGAGGTCCGCTGGTTGCTCATCACGCTGTCGCTGACGGTGGGCCCTGCATTCTTTGTGCTCGCCACCTCGGGCCCTTTGCTGCAACGCTGGTTCAGCACCACGTCGCACACCTCAGCGCGTGACCCCTACTTCCTGTACGCGGCGAGCAACGCGGGGAGCATCCTGGGCCTGATGGCCTATCCGTTCCTTCTCGAGCCTTCGCTCTCGCGCCGGGCGCAGTCGCTCTTTTTCACCGTTGGCTTCGCGGCCTTCTGCGTGATGGCGCTGCTGTGCGCCCTGGCCTCACGGCAGAGCGCCACCGCCCCCGTCGCGCCGGCGTCTCCCGCGGCGCCGGAGCGTGCCTCGGGCGACGAACCCCGAGAAGCCCCGGTGACATGGAAGCGCAGGTTCACGTGGCTCGCCCTGGCCGCGGTGCCCTCGAGCCTGATGCTGGGCGTGACGCAGCACATCTCGACCGATCTCGCGGCCATACCGCTGCTGTGGATCATCCCGCTGACGATCTATCTGCTCACGTTCATCATCGCCTTCTCGGCGAAGGTGCGCCTGAGCGCGGCCGGGTGGGGACGCATCGCCCCGCCGCTGGTGGTGCTGGTGCTCTTCACGATGCTGGCGGCTTCGACCCAGCCGTTCGTCCTGCTCACGCTGCTTCACCTGGCCACGTTCTTCGTGTGCGCGATGGTGTGCCACAAGCGCCTGGCCGAAGACCGCCCGCGGGCCGAGCACCTCACCGAGTTTTACCTCATGCTCTCGGTGGGGGGCGTGGTGGGCGGGGCATTCAACGCGCTGGTGGCCCCGGTGGCCTTTACCGACATCGTGGAGTATCCGCTGGTGCTCGGGCTCGTCTGTCTTCTGCGCCCGCAGACCGCCCGGGAGATGGGCCTTTCCCGCCCGTGGGCGCGGCTGGGAATCGCCGTCGTCGCGGCGATGGTGCTGGTGGTGCTGGTGCTCAACATCGACGCGGCGGTGATCGGCCGGCGCGTTGAGAACGCCTGGCTCATCACCGCGCTGCGGGCGGGGCTGCCGGCGGTGCTGTGCATGGCGCTGCTGCTGGGGGCGGGCTCGCTGCGCTTTGGCTTGGCGGCCACGGGGCTGCTCGTGGCCTCGACCTTCATCGGCATCGGTGGTGATATCGCGGCGGAACGACGCACCTTCTTCGGTGTGCACCGCGTGATCCGCCACAGCGGAGGGGCGTGGGTGCAACTGAGCCACGGCACCACGCTGCACGGCGTGCAAGCGACGAACATCCCGCTGGGCGGCGTGCCCTCGGCGAGGCTCACCCCTGAAGAACGCTTCGACCTGCTCTTCAAGTCGCGGCGCGAGATCAACCCCGGCGACGAGCCCGCCTGGCGCCCGCTCATCCCCACGACGTATTACCACCCCACCGGGCCCATCGGCGATGTCTTCAAGATGCTCACCGAACAGAACCGCATGGGAAGGATCGCGCTGGTGGGCCTGGGCACGGGCTCGCTCGCGGCGTACGCGGTGCCCGGCGTGCGCATGACCTATTACGAGATCGACCCGGCGGTGATCGAGATCGCGGCCGATCCGCGGCTCTTCACCTTTATCACCGACGCGGCCCGCGACCCCGCCGTGCAGATCGGCTATGAACTGGGCGACGGCCGCCTGCGCCTGGCCGCCACGCCCGAGGGGCCCTTCGACCTGATCGTGCTCGACGCGTTCTCGTCAGACTCCATCCCGGTGCACCTGCTCACGCTCGAGGCCGTGCGGGGGTATGCCGAGAAACTCGCGCCCCGCGGGCTCATCGCTTTTCACATCTCCAACCGCTACTTCAACCTCATCCCGCCGCTGCAGCGCATCGCCACCGAACTGGGTCTGCGGGGATACCTGCGCAACGACACGCTGATGACCGCGTCGATGAAGGCCGAGGCCAAGCGCGAATCGCTGTGGCTGGTGATGGCCAAGACCGCCGAAGACTTTGCGCCCTACTCCACCCTGCCCACGTGGGAGCGGCTGGCCGAGGAGCGCGACTTCCCGCTGTGGACAGACGACTACTCCAACCTGATGCGCGTGATGCAGTGGCGCACGCAGGGCAAGAGCGACGAGTGAGCGGCCCGGGCCCTGTTACTTGAGGGCGTGCGCCCGCTTGTATGAGCCGTTCATCAGCACGCGCTCGCCCTCGTCGGAAAGCACGATGACCTTCCAGGTGAACTCGGTCTCCGAAACAAGCCGAACTTCCTGCACGAGGTTCATGGGTGCGCCGTCGAGGCCTTTGCGCGAGCCCCGCACGCGGAGGGTGGGCTGCCCGCCATCCTCGGCGGGGATGATCTCGACCTCGGAGAGGTCGGTGGACCCGTCGTAGGTAAACCCGTGGATCTGGAGCATGCCGGGGCGGTCGGGGTGTTTGGCGAAGACGCTGTGGTAGCGCTGATACTCGCCGCCCTTGTCGTCTTTCACGAAGGTGTCGGCGGTGACGAACTTGCCGTTGAGCCCCACCCGATACTCGTTGCGGGCCCTGAGGGACTGGCCGCTTTCCCAACTGGTGTTGATCTCCCACGCGTAGCCCACATAGCCGCGCAGCGCTTCCATCGCTGGGTCAAGGTCGGGCGTGGCACGCGCGCCGGCGGGCTGGCCCTGCCCCGAGGCAACCGGCAGAGGCGAGGCGATGCCCGCCGCGAGAATGATGGCCGCGGTGATGGTGCAGACTGATGTGCAGCGCATGGGGGTGTTCCTTGCAAGTCGTGGGCTGGCCCGCGGCGACGTCGCGACGCAACCCCGCGCGCGGTGTGCCGGGCCAACCACCCCCACAGGATACTCCCGGTCGAGGGCCGGGCCCGGCGCTCTGAGGCCACCGCCCGCGGCCGGCACGAGGGGAGGGGGCGCGATTCTCTCGTAAGGGGTGCGCAAGCCGCGACTACCATGCCCCCGGAGGCGCACGCATGCCCGTTCGGATGGAACTTTCCCGCATCCTGATCCGCGAGTTCACCGACGTGCAGTTCATCGAACTGCGCGAGAAAGTGGACGAATCGCAAGACCCCACCCAGTCTCCCCCGGCACGCACCTTCCCCATCGTGATCGGCCTGCCCGAGGCCCAGGCGATCGAGCGGCGGCTCAAGGGCATCACCATCAAACGGCCTCAGACGCACGACCTGCTGGCCAGCGTCATCGAGTCGCTGGGGGGCACGCTGGAATCAATCACGGTGACCGACCTGGCCGAGCGCACCTTCTTTGCCACGCTCGACATCAGGCGGGCGGACGGCGAACTGCTGCACATCGACTCTCGCCCCAGCGACGCGATCGCGCTGGGCATCGCCGGGGGCGTACCGATCTATGTCGCCGAGCACGTGCTCGAAGCGGCGACGCACGACGAACCGGACGAACTGTGATGAACCCAGACGCGGCGTGCCCGTGCCCCGGCGGGGAGGAGGGTTCCCGCCCGCCCCACGACACCGGCAGCCACGCGCACCCGGGCCTCTACGTCACGGCCGGGGTGCCCGGCACCGGCGGGGTGATCAAACAGCGGCCCGAAGACTTCCTGGTGGACGAGTGCCCGCAGTATCAGCCCGCCGGCGAGGGCGAGCACATCTACATGCTGGTGCAGAAAAAGTCCCTCTCGACGATGGAGATGATCGCCATCATCGCGCGGCACTTCGGCGTCGAACGCGGCGCGGTGGGCTATGCCGGGCTGAAAGACAAGCACGCCATCAC
Organism: Phycisphaeraceae bacterium; assembly: GCA_019636615.1. Classification (GTDB taxonomy): domain Bacteria; phylum Planctomycetota; class Phycisphaerae; order Phycisphaerales; family UBA1924; genus UBA2402. The sequence goes on from JAHBXF010000001.1 coordinate 909,468, forward strand.
CCGCCAGGTGGTCTCGGTGCACACGCCGGGCCGCACCCCCGACGACTTCCCCATGCTCGTGCACGACCAGGTCGCCGTGCTCTGGACCGATCTGCACACCAACAAACTGCGGCGCGGGCACCTGCGCGGCAACCGCTTTTCCATCCGCGTGCGCGCCGTGCGACCCAGCGACGTGGTGCACGCCGCCAGGGCGCTCAACCTGCTGCGGGCCCACGGCGTGCCCAACCGCATCGGCGGCCAGCGGTTCGGCATGATCGAGAACAACCACCTGATCGGGCGCGCGCTGGTGCTGGCCGACTACGGCGCGGCGTGCGACCTGTTGCTCGGGCCCAGCGGGAAGCACCCCGGCGTGAACGCACAGGCGCGGGCCCTCTATGCGCAAGGCCGCTATGAAGAAGCCCGGGCCGCCATGCCGCACGGCGCGCTGGCCGAGCGGAGGGCGCTCTCTCGCCTGGCCGCGGGCGACACGAAGCGCGACGCGGTGCGCGCGATCGACCCCGCGCTGCTCTCGTTCTACCTCTCCGCGTTTCAGTCCGCGGTTTTCAACGCGGTGCTCGAAGAGCGTCTGCGCGCGGGCACGCTGGCCACGCTGGTTGAGGGAGATATCGCGGGCATGCTGGGCCGGCGGGCGAGTTTTCATGTCGATGCCCAGACCGCGCACGCGCCCGAGACGGTCGAACGCCTGCGCACGTTCGACATCTCGCCGACCGGGCCTCTCTGGGGCAAAGACATGCGCCGGGCCGCGGGCGCTGTGGACGCGGCAGAGGTGGCCGCGCTGGAGCGGTTCGGCGTGAGCGTGGAAGACCTGTCGCGTCACCAGGGCCGCCGGCTCGCGCTCTCGGGCGAGCGTCGCCCGCTGCGCGTGCCGCTGATCGATCCCGAAGTGGAGGGCGGGGTTGACGAGCACGGCGCGTACATCCGTCTGGCCTTTGAACTGCCCAAGGGCAGCTTTGCCACCGTCGTCGCCGACGAGGTGATGAAACAGCCTTCGCCCACGCCCGACGCGGGCGAGGAGGGCGATGGCGACAGCGCGGCCTCTGAACTCGGCGGTGCGCCGTGATCGACGCCAAGGTGAGGCTCGTGTGCTTCGACTGGGGCGGGGTGATTCTGCGCCATTGCCGCTCGTGGGCGCAGGCGTGCGCCGCGGCGGGGCTTGATGTTCGGCCGGGCATCGATCACCCGGACCGCGCCGCGCGCCGGCGCGCCGCATCGCAGGCGTTTCAGCGGGGCGAGATGCCGCCGGAAGAGTTCTTCGCCGCGCTCGGGCGCGCCTGCGACGGGCTCTACACGCGCGACGAACTCGTGCGCCTGCACCACGCCTGGCTGCTCGATGAATACGCGGGCGTGGGCGAGGTCATCGAGCAACTCGTACGCCGCGACGCGGTCGAGACCGCGCTGCTCTCGAACACCAACCACACCCACTGGGCGCGCCACATGCCCGGCCCGGGCGGCCAACCGGCCGACTACCCCACCGCGGGCCTGCTCAACCACAGACACGCCAGCCACCTGCTGGGGATGGCCAAGCCCGACGCGGGCATCTACCGCGCGTTCGAAGAGCGCGTGGGGTTCGGCGGCGCCGACATTCTCTTCTTCGATGACCTGGCCGAGAACATCGCCGCGGCTCAGGCGTTGGGGTGGCGGTGTGTGCTGGTTGATCCATTCACCGAGACCTCGCCCCAGATCGCGCGGGCCCTGCGAGATCACGGCCTGCTGCCGGACTGAGCCCGGCGCGCCCGCGCTCACACGCCCCGCAGCGCCCGCTCGATGGTGTCATGCGCCAGCAGCGCGGCGTGAAAGGCCCGGGGCGGCGTGGACGGATCGTCGCGCACACGGGCCAGGGCCGCCATGGCCTCTGGCGAAGCGACACCAGACACGAGCCGCGCCGCGAGCACAAGCGTCGATTCGTCTGTGCCCAGGTCGCCCTGTTGCAGGGCCGCGATGATGGCGGCGTGATCGCCCGAGGCGGCCAGATCGCGCAGGGCGATGGCGCGCACACGCGGGGAAGGGTGCGCGAGCCTGTGCCGGGGCGTGCCGAAGAGATCGCCGGAGTTACTCAAGTTCCACGACAGGGCCGTCGGCCTGAGAAGGCTGGGCCGGTTGATCGTCCATCGAGCCCGGGCGGTACCACTGGTGGGCGGGCTCGTTCATCGGCGCTTCACCCTCGGGCGTGGCATCAAGGCGCATGGTGTGGCGGAACTGATCGGTGCGCTCGATATCCGGCACGAAGTACGGCTGGGGCAGCGGGTCGAGCCCGGGCGTCCACGCGCGTGCGTGCACCACACGCCAGTTCATGAAGCGGCCCTCGAGCCGGCAGGTGATCGTCTGATAGATGGGCTTGCCGTCCGGGCCCGGGGGCAGTTCGAGCATCGGCCGCATGATGTCCACCTGGCCCTGGTTGAAGCGCATCCACACCCGTGTCACATAGAAGACGGGCAGGGCGGTCTGCTGGGCTTCTTCGGTCATCGGCATCACGTTGGGGCCGATCTGACGCGCGATGCGCTCGTAAAAACTCTTGCGCATGCCGCGCGGCAGGTTCAACACGAATGAATCCTGCACCGACGCACGCCCCACGCTCTGCGTGGTTGTGCTCTCTTCCTGCTGCGAGCCGGGGAAATAGCGCCGAACCACGAACTGCACCGAGGAGATGATGGCCAGTTCCGCGGCGGGGCTGTTGGGGTCTTCCGACAGGCCGCGCGCGGTGGGCACCTCGGGGTAGTTGGTGTACTGCTTCGTGCAGCCCACCAGCCCGGCAACGGGGGCCAGCAGACACGTAGCGGCGGCGATCACGAGAAGAGTGGGCTTCATGAGTGGGCAAGTGTAGCGATCAGGCGATGGGTTCTGCCATCGCCGTAGGGCACGACCCCCTGCATCACGAACAGGCGAGCATCCCTATGCTGAAACGCGACGAACCTATAGCCGGTGTGCCCCCCCAACCACGGCTCGCCAGCCCCCACCAATCCCTCACATACACCCCCCCCGCACACCCGCCGCCCCCGTTCACCTCCGGCACGCCGCCACCCGTCTCACGCCCTTGACTTCCCATGGCCACCACGGCAAAGACATTCGTTGTAGGAATCTCCGGGGCATCGGGCGCGGCCTATGCCCTGCGTCTGCTCGAACTTCTGCTGGGCATGGGTCACGAGGTTCACCTTGTCGTGAGCGAGTATGGCCGCCGCCTGCTCTTTGACGAAGCGGGCATCAAGCACCTGACCTTGCCCGAACTCGCGCCCACCTTGATCGGGGATGGCGGCCAGCCTCGCCCGGGGCTGGGGCGGCTGGTGATCCACCCGAACCAGGACGTGGGCGCGGTGATCGCCTCGGGGAGTTTTCTGCACGACGGCATGGCGGTGATCCCGTGTTCATCGACCTCGCTGGGGCAGATGGCGACGGGCTCGGGCAGCAACCTGCTCTGCCGCGCCGCGATGGTGACGCTGAAAGAGCGTCGGCCGCTGATCATCTGCCACCGCGAGATGCCGCTGAGCCTGATCGACATCGAGAACATGCGGCAACTCTCGCTGGCGGGCGCCGTGCTCTGCTCGCCCAACCCCGGGTTTTACCTCAACCCCACGAGCGTGCAGGAGATCATCGACTTTGTCGTGGGCAAAGTGCTCGACCTGCTGCACGTGCCCCACGACCTCAAAACGCGCTGGGCCGACCATCACAGCGCCGGCAACACCCCGCGGTGATGCGCACGGTGATGCGCGCGGGGCCGCGCACGAAAACGGGGCGTGCAGCGCACGCCCCGCGGGTGAAACGATCACTCGTTGACGATGTTCAGCGGCCGATGTGTTCTTTGAGGAACCCGCTCATGCGTGTGCTGAAGAGCAGGCGGTTGCCGAGTTTGGCGAAGCCGTGCCCCTCGTCGGGGAAGTAGACCTGAAGCGGATCGATGCCCTTGTTCATGAGGCCCACGGCCAGTTGCATCGCCTCGCCCACGGGCACGCGGGGGTCGTTGAGCCCGTGCGCGATCATCATGGGCACGTTGATCTTGTCGATGTGGTTGATGGGCGACACCGAGGCGAGGAACTCGGGGTCTGTGAGCGGGCCGTATTCCACCTCGCGCAGTTTACGGCGGTAGCCGCTGGTCTGCTCAAGGAAGGTCTGCATGTTCACGATGCCCACGACCTTCACACCCGCGCCGAAGAGGCGCTGATCCTGCGCGCCGCTCTCGACGCGCATCTGGTCTTCGACCAGGCAGGCCACGGCCATGAAGCCGCCGTATGAACCGCCGTAGGTGGCCATCTGGCCCGGTCGGGCGTAGCCGTTCTTCACAAGCCAGGCGGCGGCGTCGACGCCGTCGCGCACGCTGTTCCAGCGGTTCTTGTAGTCATCGAGCATGTGGAACGCGCGCCCATAGCCGGTGCTGCCGCGCACGTTGGGCTGCATCACGCCGAAGCCCTCGCTGAGCAGGTACTGCACGAGGCTGTTGAAGACGGGGCGGAACTGGCTCTCGGGCCCGCCGTGGTAGTTCACCACGAAGGGGATGGGTGTGCCGGGCTTGTACCCCGCGGGGAGGTAGACAAAGGCGGGCACGCTCAGGCCGTCGAAGCCTTGATACCGCACGAGTTTGGGCAGCGGGAAAGCGGCCAGGTCGATGCCCTGCGTGTCGGGGAAGGTCAGTTGACGCGCCGGGCCGGCGGCGGCCCCCGGCGCGGGGGCGGTCCAGGTGTAGGCGATGCCCGGGGTGCGCGCGTTGCTGAGCACCCAGGTAAGGCGGTCGCCGCGCATGTCGGCGAGGGAAACAACACCCTGCTCGATCTCGGGCAGGGGCACGCGCTCGAAGGTCGGCAGGCGGAAGAGGTGGAGCACGCCGTAGCCGTCTTCGTTGGTGATGACCGCCAGCAGGGTGCGCTGAGTGTTCATGCGCGCCGTGCTGACTTCGACGCCTTCGAGTTCTGACAGCGGCTTGGACACCCCGCCGGTGGTGAGGTCGCGCAGGTAGAGTTTGTTCAGGCCGTCTTCGATGTCGGAGATATACAGCACGCCGCGCTCGCCGGGGGTGTAGCCCACGTGCGTCGCGTAGACGGTTTCGCCCGAAGCGGGGCGGACGGTGAGTTCGGTGGTTTCGCCCGTGGCGGTGTCGAGTTCGTAGATGGATGTGTCAGAGATCGATCGGTACTGCTCCACCAGCACGCGGGCGCCGTCGGCCGTGACGTCGGAAGCGCTCCACGACCCCGGCCGGCCCAGCAGCCGCGTGCGCTTGCCCTTGCCGTCCGCCGTGAAATCGAGCCGGTAGAGATAAAAGTCGTTGGCGCTCTCGTCGTTGGCGCTGAAGACAAAGCCCGAGAAATCACGCAGCCACGTGTTCACCGAGTGCTGCACGCGCGGGTTGCGGAGCACCTCGGTGATCTCACCCGTGGCCGTGTTCAGCAGCGACACCTGGTTGTTCTCGTTGCCGCCCGCGGCGTACACCAGCAGGATCTTCGACCCGTCGTCGGACATCGAGAAGCCCGAAAGACCGTCGGCATAGTTCGTCAGCCGCTCGCCGGCAAAGTCCGGCTTCACCGTGTCGCCGCGCACGCGGTACAACTGGTTCACCCCGTCGGGGAAGTCACGCAGGTACATCGTGCCGTCGGGCGCCACCGACGGCGCGCCGGGCGTGCGGATTTTCACGAACCGCTCGATGCCCGGGCCGACATCGGCCACGCGCCGCTCAGCCCCGCGCTCGCCGTGTGCGCCGCGCGTTGTCTGCGCCAAGGCCGCGGGGGCCGCCAGAGAGAAACCCGCGGCGGCCGCCGCGAGCATCACCACGCCGATCGATCGTCTGTTGTTCATGCCGCTAGGGTACGCGAGAGAGCCGGTTTGGGCCCCCGCCCGCGCGCCCGGGCACGTTCAAGCCCCGCCGCCGGCCCGCGAACGCCACTTTTCGAGCGTGTCGGCCCGCGTGAGGTCATATTTCAGCGGCGTGACGGTGATGTGCCCCGCCATCAGATGCGCCACGTCGCTGCCGTCGTCGGTGGCGTGAAAATCAAGCCCGTAGCCCGCGGCCCAGTAATAGACACCGCCCCCGGGGCTGTGGCGGCGTTCATACTTATCCACCAGCCCGTGCGTGTTCATCGGGCAGATATGCACCGGCGGCAGCGGCGACTGCGGCGAGAGCGTGACGTCTTCGATCACCGGAATATTGATGCTCAGGCACTCGTGCGGGCTGGGCAGGCCCGACGCGAGCAGCCGCTCGATGGTGCGGCGGGCCCACGCCGCCCCAACGTCAAAGCGGGGCTTGCCCTTGCCCAGCATCATGCTCACCGCGATCGAAGGCACGCCGAGGAAGGCCGCCTCGAGCGCCGCGGCCACCGTGCCCGAATAGATCACGTTGATGCCGCAGTTGGCCCCCGCGTTCATGCCCGAGATCACAAGGTCCGGCCTCGAACCCGCGCCGAAACGGTCGGGCCAGATCGCCGCGATGGCCAGTTTCACACAGTCGGCCGGGCGGCCGTCTACCCCCACGCCCAGCATGGCCGGCGTCACCTGCTCTTCGCGCACCATCAGCGGGGTGTGAAAGGTGACACCGTGGCTCGTGGCGCTCTGCACCGTCAGGGGCGCCACCGGGTAGGTCACGCACCGCGGGCTGCGCGCCGTGGCCCCGGGGGAGTGGTCCGCGATGGGCCCCCCCAGCACGCCCGCGGCGTCGGTCAGTGCCTCGTACATCGCCACGATCCCCGGGGCGCGGATTCCATCGTCGTTGGTCAGCAGAACTCGCATGCGACGCGAGGGTAGGTGCCGCGGGCCCCGCCCCGGCGGGCGCGCTTCAATCCGCCGTGAATAGCCCCTCTTCCATCTCCCCTGTCCCCGCCCGGGCCCTCGTCACCGGGGCACGGGGGTATATCGGCTCGCGCCTGTGCGCCCTGCTGGCCTCGCGCGGCGTGCGCGTGCACGCCCTGGCACGCACGCCCCTGCCCATTCCTCACTGCGAGTCGGTCTACTCCATCGACGAGAACCTCTTCGATGCGGCCACCGCCGCCGTGGCCGCCTGCGAACCAACGGCCATCTATCACCTGGCCGCCGCGGGGATGCGCCCCGGCGAAACCGACGACGAGATCATCCAGGCCAATATCACCCTCGGGGCCGCGCTGCTCAGCGCCGCGGGGAAGATGCCGGACCGGCCCGTGTTCGTGGGCGCGGCCTCGTATTGGCAATATTCCCCGCACGATGACCCGCCCAACCTCTACGCCGCGAGCAAAGCCGCCTTTGTCGAACTCATGCGCTCGTACGCGCGCACGGTGGCGTGCGCCTCGCTGGTGCTCTTTGATGTCTACGGCCCCAAAGACCCGCGCCCCAAACTCATCCCCGCGCTGCTCAACGCCGCGCGCACCGGCACGCCCCTTCTGGCCACGCCCGGCGAGCAGGTGCTCGACTGGTCTTTTATAGACGACGCGGCCGAGGCCTTTCTCGCGGCCAGCGCCGCGCTGGCGGGTGCGCAGCGTGGCCTGAGCGTGTGGGCCGCGTCGAGCGAGTTCCGTCACACGCCGCGCCACACCGCGGCCGTTCTCGAAGGCATACTCGCCACGCCCGTGCCGGTGCGGTGGGGAGCGCGCGCCTATCCGCCGGGGCAGATCATGACGCCCATCGACACACTCCCCCGCGTGCCGGGGTGGAGCGCGCGGGTTGACCTGCGCGAAGGGCTGCGCCGCGTGGGCGCGGCATGAAACACACGGGGTTCAGCCGCCCGAGGCCGCTTCATAGGTGCGCAGGCGTTCCTGCATTTCGTCGCGGTATTTCTCGCCGTGCGCGGGGATGAGCGAGATCGCCTCACGCTGCGTGCGCGCCGCGTCGGCGGGGCTGCCCGTGGCGCTCTGCGCCAGCGCGAGCGTGTCGAGATATTGCCAGAGGTCGCGCCCGTCGGCGGCGCGTTCGGCCTCGCAGGCCCGCGCGGCGGCGGCCAGCGCGCTAGCGGGGTCGCGCAGCGAGGCCGGAAGAACATTGAGCAGGAACCAGGCCGCGCCGTTGAGGTCGCTGGGGGTGATCGTGGGGCGCACGTGCGCCGACCGCACCATGTCGAGCAGCGCGGGCACGAGCGAGTCTTCGCCCTCTTGCCACCCGGTCGCCTCGTGCGCTTCGAGCAGCCACACGGTGATCATCCAGAGCGTCGGATGATCGGGCGACATGGTGCGCCGCGCCGTCTTCCAGGCGTGCGTGAAAAGGGAGAGCGCCTGGGCGTTGTCGCCCTGCCCGCGCACCGCGAGGGCGAGGTTGGCGGTGGTGCCCACCACGTCGGGGTGATCGGGGCCCAGCACACGCTCGCGGTCGGCCAGGAGCGGGCGGAAGATGGCCGCGGCCTCGTCGTGCCTCTGCTCGCCGAGATAGACCGCGCCCAGCACGTGGCGCGCGGTGAGTGCGCCCGGGTGATCGGGGCCGTGCGCGTCTCGCCACGCCTCGATATTCTCGCGCAGCATGGCGATGCCCCGCTCGGGATCGCCCGCGTCGGCGATCTTCGCCGCGAGGTTTAACTGCGAGCCCAGTGTGTTGGGGTGGGTGGGCCCGAGCACGCGCCGCTGCCCTTCGAGCGCGCGCTGCTGCATGGCCAGCGCCTCCTGATGGCGGCCCAATCGGCCCAGGATCTGCGCCATGTTGTTCATCACGCCCAGCGCGATGCGGTCGTCCTGCCCCTGTGTTTCGTCGAAGAGGCGAGAGGCGCGCATGGCCAACTGCGCGGCCTCGTCGAACCGCCCCTGCTCGAACCGCAGCCCCGCCAGGTTCGCCAGCGCACGGATCGTGCCCGGGTCTTTCTCGCCCAGGTGTTCCCGCCGCACCTCATAGCACTCGACCAGGTGCGCTTCGGCCTCGTTGGGCCGGCCCAGCGATCGGTACGCGTTGCCGATGGTCATCCGCAGGCGAGCGCGGATCAGGGGCATCGCCGCGAATCGCGCCGGCACCTCCGCCGCGGCCTTGTCCAGCAGGTCGACCACCGTCACCTCGCGCCCGCCCGTCTCCGGCGTGGCGGTCTCGAGCAGGTCGGCCAAGTAGGCCGTCACCGACTCGGCCTGCGCCCCGGCCTGCTCGGCCAGGGCCCGGCTCTGCACCGCGCTGTCCCGCTCGCGCAGCGCCCAGCGCAGACCTAGCCCCGTGCCCACCAGCCCGGCGACCAGCGCCGCGGCCACCACGCCCGCGGCCGTCACGGCCACCCGGTGCCGACGCACAAACTTCGACGCGCGATACCCCAGGCTGGGCGGGCCGGCCAGCACGGGCTCGTCGTGCAGATACCGCTCCAGTTCGGCGCCCAGTTCGCTCACCGTGTGATAGCGACGCTGCCGCTCGCGCTCCAGGCACTTCATCACGATCCAGTCCAGGTCTCGCCCCACGCGCCCCAAGCCCCCGGTGCGGGTGCCGGCACCTTCGCCCGAGCGGGTGCGCTCGGCCAGCCTCACGCTGGGACGCACGATGCGTGACTTTTCGATGCTCGCCGCGATGTCGCCCACGCCCCCGCGCCGCAGCGTGTCAGAGTCTACCGGCGTCTGCCCTGTCAGCAGTTCGTAGAGAATCGCCCCGAGCGAATAGACGTCCGCACGCGTGTCCACGTCGAAGGCTTCACCGCGCGCCTGCTCGGGGGACATGTACTCGGGCGTGCCGATGACCTGCCCCTCGATGGTCCGCGCCGGCGTCTGGGTGAGCGGCCCGCGCAACGCCTTGGCCACGCCGAAGTCGATGATCTTGGGCTGCGGCCGGCCGTCAACCTCTTCAACCAGGATGTTGCTGGGCTTGAGGTCGCGGTGGATCACACCCTTCTGGTGCGCGTGCTGCACCGCCTCGCACACCCGCACCATCAGCCGAACACGCTCGATCACACTCAGCCCGTAGGAAGCGCAGAAGTCCGTGATCGGCTCGCCCCTCACATACTCCATCGCGAAGTAGGGCCGCCCCAGCGACGTCAGGCCCGCCTCGAAAACCCGCGCCACGCCCGGGTGATCCATCAGCGCCAGCGCCTGCCGCTCGGCCTCGAACCGCGCCAGCACGTGCCCTGAGTCCATGCCCGGCTTCACAACCTTCACCGCCACCTGCCGCCGCACCGGCTCGCGCTGCAGCGCGAGATAGACCGTGCCGAAACCGCCCTGGCCCAGCACCCCCAGAATCTCAAAACGCCCGATGTGCTCGTCGCCGTGCAGACCCACGCCCATCCCGTGCGGCCGCATCTCGGCCGGCAGGCCGATCGTGGTGCCGGATTGATCGCGCGTGGGCGCCACCCCCTCTTCACCCGCCGCCGATGTGCCCTCTTCTCCCTCGCCCTTTGCACGGTCGCTCGCCATGTGAAACCACTGTATGAAGGCCCGCCCCCGACGCGCCGACCCCCCCACCCCCCTCACCCGCGCCGCACGCCACGCCCCGATTCCGCCCGTATCCTCTGTTTATGACCACCATGGGCGCACCTTCCCCCGCACGGCCATCCACGGGCGCACGGCGCACGTTCCTGCTCGCCCTCCTTGCCCTCGCGCTGGTCGTCTGCACCCCGCCCGCGCACGCACACCAACCCCCAACACCCCCAACGCCCGCGCAGCCACAAGCCCACCACGCCGCGGCCACCGGCCACGAACGCTGGTACACCATCGAGATGTTCGGCGCCCGCGCGGGGTGGATGTCTTCCATCGAACGCGCCGACGACACCGGCACCATCACCAGCGAGAGCCAGGCCCAGATCAACGTCCGGCGCGGGCCCATCAACCTCTCCATCGTCATGTCCGGCCGGTTTGTCGAAACCGCCGACGGCAAACCCCTCTCGATGCGCACCGTGCAGCGCATGGGCGCGACGGATGTCACCCAGGAATACACCTTCACGCCCGAGGGCCCTGTCGAAGTTGAGAGCGTGCAGGCGGGCGTGCGCTCACGCGCCACCCTGCCCCGCCCCGAGGGGGCGTGGCTCACCCCCGCCGCGGCCTCGCGCTATGCGCAGCAGCGGTTCCGCAGCGGCGCCAAGGAAATCTCGGTGCGCACGATCGACCCCATGACCGGCCTGACCGTCGTGAGTTCGACGCGCCGCGTGCAGGGCGAAGCGCGCATCTCTGTGGACGGGCGCGAGATCGACGCCATCCGCACCAGCGTCGAAACCTCGGTCGCGCCGGGCGTGACAAGCACCGAGTATGTCGACGCCGCGGGGGCGCTCCTGCGCAGCGAAACCACCATGGGCGGCATGGCGGTGGTCTCTCACGCCACCACCCGCGAGAAAGCCCTCGAACCCTTCGCGGGCGAGATCCCCGAGATCTTCGTGAGCACCTTCATCTCGCCCGACAAACCCATCGACAACCCGCGCGCCGCCCGGCGCGCTCTCTTCGCCATTTCCGTGGATGAAGGCACCCTCGCCACCCCGCCCCAGACGGGCTCGCAGCGGGTGGCCGTGCGCTCTGCGCAGGAAGCGCTCGTCACCATCGATCTCGACACCCTCAGCCCCGCGCCCCCCGAAGACGCCGCCAACCCCGCCTTCCTCGCCTCCACCGCGATGTGCAACACGCAGGACGACGAGATCATCCGCCTCGCGCGCCGCGCCCTCGCCCGCCTGCCGCAGGACGCGGGCCCCGGCGAACGCGCCGAGGCCTGCCGCGCGTTCGTGCACCGATTCATCCGCCAGAAAAGTCTGGGCGTGGGCATGGCCACGGCCACCGAGGTGGCGCGCTCGCGCGAGGGCGACTGCACCGAGCACAGCGTGCTCCTGGCCGCGCTCCTGCGGGCCAACAACATCCCCGCGCGTGTCGCCAGCGGCCTGGTCTATGTTGACGAGATGATCGGCCAGCGGGCGATCTTCGGCTACCACATGTGGACGCAGGCCCTCATCGAGATCGACGGTGCGCCACGCTGGGTAGACCTCGACGCGGCCATCCCCGGCTCGCCCTCCAGCGACGCCACGCACATCGCCCTTGGCCTTTCAGACCTCGCCGACGGCGATGTCACGCAGTCCATGATCTCGGTCGCCCTCAACCTGGGCCGGCTGCGCGTGCGCGTCATCGAAGTCGCCCACGCGCCGGCAACCGCCCCGGCGCCCACCGATCAACCCTGAGAACACCCCGCCCATCACCCTCTCCTCACCATGACAGACCCCCACGCCATCACCCCTCTGCCCCCGTTGCCCCCGCGCGATCCGCGCGGCCACAAGGGCACCTTCGGCATCGTGGCCGTCGTCGGCGGGCAGGCGGGCCCAACCTCACGCATGATCGGCGCGCCCGTCCTCGCCGCGCGCGGTGCGCTGCGCGCCGGCGCGGGGCTCGTGCGGCTGGCCCTGCCCGAGCCCATCCTCAGCGCGGCCATGGCCAGCCTGCCCTCGGCCACCGGCGTACCCCTGCCCGTAGGCCCCGCCGGCGAACTGCGCCACGAGGCCGTGCCCGTCTTTGACCGCGTCGTCAGCGAATGCACCGTGCTGGCCGTTGGCCCCGGACTGGGCCTAGATCCCCAGGCCCGCGCCCTCGCCCTGCGCGCCGTCCAGCAGGAAGATGTCCCCGTCGTCGTCGATGCCGACGCCCTCACCGCGCTGGCCGGGGTGCCCGATCTCTTCCGCGATTTTCGCGCCCGCGCCGTGCTCACGCCTCACCCGGGCGAGTTCCGACGCCTCGCCACAACGCTGCGCATCGCCGCCGACCCCGCCGACCCGCACCAGCGCCCACGCGCTGCGCAAGAACTCGCCCAGCGCCTGGGCTGCATCGTCGTGCTCAAGGGCGCGGGCACCGTCGTCAGCGACGGTCAGCGCCTCTGGGTCTGCGGTGTCGAACACGGCGCACTGGCCACCGGCGGCACCGGCGATGTGCTCACCGGCGTGGTTGCCTCGATCATCGCCCAGCACGCGCCCCTGCCCGGCTCGCCCCTCGATCTCTTCAGCGCGTCGTGCCTGGCCGTCGAAGCCCACGCCCGCGCGGCACTGCGCTGGGCAAACGGCGACCCCGCCCGCGCCGGCATGCTCGCCCACGAACTCGCCGACAACCTGCCCGACGCCCTCGCCTCGCTGCGATAGTCGTTCAAACTCGGCCTCTGGGTGGAGCCAGGATCGGGTGCCGTGACAATCGCGAGTCGCTATGCCGCGTGTGGGCGCGGTTTGACAGAGGTGTTTGCGAACGAGTTGAGATTGGCGCGCGGAGACTCGCGCGGCGGTGACACACTGGTCAGGGCGGGTGATTAGATGCGCCGGCGGATGAGGCGAGGCGATGGGCCGCGCTGGGGCGGCGGGGTGAGAGCCTCACGTTTGAGACTCGCGCGGCGTGCAGCGATTGCGGGATCGATGCGCGAGGAGGCGATTGTGAAGCGGGAGGAGTATGTGAAGTGGTTGAAGTGGATGAGGTTGGGGTAGCGGAAGCGAGCGAAGAGAGAGAAGAAGAATCGGCGGGAGTTAAAGCGTGAGGGGTAACGGCGGGTGGTGGTGTGTGGCCTGGAGCCGGGTGGGCCGCGTTATCGGTTACGTCAGCGGAGTCATCGGCGGAGTCATCGGCGGAATCGTCGGTTGAGTCGTCGGCGGAGTTAACGGCGGCGAGGGCTGCTGCGAAGAGGTCGGCGAAAGAACCGAAGTGTGGAACGGAGTCACGCGGCCCGAATGCGTGTGTGAGGCTAGGTGTTGTGTTTGCACTCGGGGGCGCGTGCGCGGCGCTTACGCGCGGGGTCTGCGATTCGACGCTTGCGTGCCAAGGAGAAGTGTTGATGCTCGCGTGCGGGTTGCTGCCGCGCTGGTGATCGGGCGGGGCGCTTGCATGTCGCGGCTCGTTTGTGCGTGAACGAGAGAGCGCGCGGTGGTTGAAGTTGGCGTAGCGGAGGAGGGTGGCGGCCGCGCGGCGGAGTTCCACTTGGTGGCGGAGAGCGCAGACCTCGGCGCGGGACGACCGGGCATCATGGCTGGGCGAGCGGGCTTCGTCGCTGGGTGAGCGGGCTTCGCGGCGGAGCGCGGAAGTGGTCTGGGGCGCGGACGAGCAGGCTACAGCGCGGTGACGCGCGAGGAGTGTGCCCAGGGCGGCGACGGCGAGGGGGAGGTGGAGTTGCGCGGCGAAGCGGGTGCTGATGGCGGCCGCGCTCTGGAGTTGGTCGAGTTTTTGTTGGGTCTGGTCAGAGGAGATGAAGGCGGCGAGGGCATCGAGGGTGAGGCCGTGGCGCGCGGCGACCTGGCTCAGGGAGAAGTGAGCAGAGGCGAGGTCGGCGATGATCGCGGCCGGATCCACGCAGACAATGTACGGGTTAGAGTAGGGTGTGTCAAGAGAATTGTTTGGGTTTTGAGAGGAGTAGAGCGTAAGTGGCTGATTGGAGAGGGATTAGGAGCGTGGGGAGGCTGGGGAAGTAAGTGGACTGGGGGGTGAGGAGATGGCCGGTGGGGCAGTGCCCAGCCCACAAACAAATAGCCCCCGGCCCCACTCTTCGCGTGGGACCGGGGGCGTGGTTTTTGCTTGCCGCGCTGAGCAGATCGTTCAGGGCCGATCAGTCGCAGCCGCCGTCTTCCCAGTAGTAGAAGAAGGTTTCAACATCAGAGCCGTCAACGCCTCCGTCACAGTTCACGTCGCCATCGGATTCTCCGATCTCCCAGGCGATGAGGAACGCTTCGACATCGCTGCCATCCACGCCGCCATCCTGGTTGAAGTCCGCGGGACAACCGCAGCCTCCAAGGTCGTATCCCGTCGAGGCGGTCTCTGGCATGAGTTCGAAGTAGTACTCGAAGTCCCTGACGAGAGGCTGGGAATCCACGAGATCGGATCGGAGCGCGGCAGCGCCGGTGTTCACGGGCTCAACTTTGTACCAGCCGGCAGGGAACTTCCACGTGCCGTTGCCGTGAATTTCGACTTCGCGGCTGAACCCCGGATCGGTGGTTCTTTTGACGTTGACGGTGAAACGGGAGGGAGAGATGGAAGACTCATGCCAGTGGCCATTGGCGAAACGCAGCAGGGTGAGTTTCACGGGTGATTCGGTCGCGTGGTTGACGCGAACAGGCCCGTAAAACCGCAGTTTGACCGAGCGCGGCGTTGCGAGCGGGTTGGTGCGATCAAACTCGCGAATCGTGATGGTCGGTGCGGCATCATCGTTGACCGGCAGGCAATCTTCGTCGTGCAGGGCGAACGGGGCGAGGCCCACCGCGCCGCCGCCGAGAGCAGCCGACAGCCCCTCGTAGTGCGGCGATTCCCACTCACCGGAACTCGGCGTGGGCGAAACTTCGAGCAGCGGGTAGCCAGCGGTCGTCTCGCCGACCTGCACGGCACCTGTCCAGAGCGCAGCCTGGGGCAGCCCTGCGTTGGACGAGTTGATGATGATCTGTCCGCGAACTGCCTCACTCTCGTGGACCCAGATCTGGCCACGATTGTCTCGGTACCCTAACCAATCGGGCTCGACACAGTTGAGGTAGTACGGATTCGTTGAGTTGCGGTACTTGCCACGGCATGGATAAAGTGCGTAATAGTTACTGCTGAGTTCGTTTACACAGTTATCGCAGTTATCCGCAGCGTTGACTTGAAGGCTGCATAGTTCATGTGCGAGATCGCCCTCGTAGATTGAGTTCTCGTCGTTGCCAAGGATGCCGCCGATCTCGATCAGTGAGCCTTCCGGAACTTCGGGCACATGGATGTCACCGAACATGTTATGTTCGACGACGAACGAAGACCAACCCGTGACGCGGACGGCACTGTACCGGCGCATGAAACCGATACGCAAGTCATCGATCGCGGCGTAGCCTGAATCAGGATCAAACTCTTCATGCTGCCCAGACCAGACCGTACCCGTGGCAAGATCTTTGATGTATAACGAGCCGATCACGGGTGCCTCAACAGCCGGTGGGTGCTTCGTGCATGGTGGTGTGCTGCCGGGAGTTGACTGGGTCTGTATGGTCAATGACGCGATGTCAGCCTCGCCGATACTGTATTGCGCTCGAACACAGGCATCGAGCGCAGTGGTCCCATCTACTGGACTGGCCGCGAACCACCCCTCGCCATCCGGAATAGTTGCGCGGTATCCGTAGATACCCACAAGTCCGCGGGCATTAGGGTGGTAGCCTGACAGGACGCCTGTTGGGAGGTTATCGTCCGTTACATCACCGATGGTGATTGAGGGAATGTGCCCATCAAGAAAGCCAGGCGGCGCGGGGTCGGGTGTCTGAGCCCCGCCGGTGGCGACCAAGGCACCCTGAAAGGTCCGCCCGATGCGGATCGGTCCGGTAAAAGTTTGTGCTATGATATTCCCGTGGTCAACGACGTAATCGATGGTGATCGGTGCGTAACAGATGCCGCGGACGAAGATGCCGCATCGGACACCCTGAGACGAGGTCACGACAAGGTTCGCGGCACGGATCTCGCCGCGCAGGTCGCCGCCAACATCAAGGAGTTGAAGTGTGCCGTCGGTGTTCACTGAGTTATAAACGTAATATACAGGGTCGTCAAGCATTGTTGCGTGGGCGGTGATGTTCGCTTCGACATTCACCGCGACGAGCGGCGACCAAACATCCTCGTCGTCGGTCAGGATCTCGCCGATGCCATTGCCCGCGGTGATCTTGAGGTAGTCCTGCGGGTCGGTCTCACCGTTGCCGATGGGGCCGGTGGAGTAGATGCCGCTTATGCGGGCAGTAGAACCCAGGGCGAGAATGTCGCCCGAAATGCCCCCGATCGCGGGTGTGCTCTCGGGGTCGCCGATCACGCGGACGGCGGCGATGTTCTTGGCTGTCGCGGCAACTGTGCCCGAGATGGAGTTCCACGCGCGGACCTGGCCTATGGCATCGGGGCTGTTCCAATAGAGTGTGCCCGCGCCATCGGCGGTGATGTCGCCCGCGATGTTGCCGCCGATCCATGTGTCGTTCGGGCCGGCGCGGCCTTCAGCCTGGATGCGGACGATCTGGTTGGCGTGAATGCCTGCGGGTGATGTGTGGACCTGTGTGAGATCGCCAGCGATGGCGACGGACACGCGTGTCTTGGCACGAACGTCGAGGTCGTCGATTGTCAGGCCAGAGAAGTTCACGCAGCCGCTTGAAGTGATCAAGTCGTCACGGTTGTCTGACCAACTCCATCCGGAACCAGCGATCATCACGGCCAATGAACTGAGACCGCTCGGGTCCCCCGTGATCGTGATCTTCCCGATGCTATTGCTCGTCGGCGAGGCGCAGTCGTAGATATGGATCACCCAGTCGTCGGTGCTCCACGAGTAGGCAGCGAGGTTGATCGTGAAGTCAGTGCCTGCAGCGGTGCAGAACAGGTCTTGCGGTGTTCCGGTACCCGGCTCTCCGAACAAGCTCGGGATGTGCACAACCCGAATATCCCCCGAGCCCGAAGCGCAACCCGTGCACTGCGCGTGCGCCGACTGTGCGAGACAGACAACCGCTATCCATGACAAGAGCCAGAACCTTGACATCGCCATCCTCGCCTTCTTCGCGGGCCGAGGATGAATAACACACCCAAGCCAGCGGCCCATGTGCCTGGCGAAGGGACAACCGAAGCGATTCGTAACCCGAACTCATACGTTGGAACATGTGGATACTCTGAGCCTTTGCCACGGACGCTGTCCACCAATCCCGCTTGGAAGGAGGATGAGGACCAGTACGAGCCATCGAAGATGCGATTGCGCTGTCCTGTGTCTGCGGTTACGATACTCTCCGTCCACTCCGTCGTGCCCCCCGCCATGTCGTACAGGCCCCAGGGGGAGGTGGTTGCGTATGAGCCCAGCGGGATCGCAAACGGGCTGGGGGTCGTGAACCCCGCGTTCGCTTCGCCGACTCCCCCCATCGACGGCGGCGGGCCGTACACGTACGGCGTGTCGCTCCCATTGCTGTATTGCCACCAGCCGCCGGTGGTGCCATCGGCGTTCACTTTGTTCGGGTCGTAGTGGGCGGCCTTCAGCCATTCATCCCACGTCGGGATCCAGTAGCGCGCGTCGGCGTGGCGCGTGAGTTGATCGGTGAAGATCCCGCCGCTGAAGCCGAAGGTGCTCACGTCGTACGCGCCGTTCATGAACGCGCTGCGGTCGGTGCTCTTGTCGTTGTGCAGCCAGTTGCAGTACATCGCGGCCATGCGCCACGAAATGTTGCCGACAGGCATCATCTCGTTGCCCGCGGGCACTGCCCAGCGCAGGCCGCCCGGCGTGTTTGGTGTTGTGGCCGTGGCGCCCCAGTGACCCGGTGGCCGCAGGTGCGGAAAGAACCCATCCGAGCGGTCGTAGGCAGCGTTGAAGAACTCGACCCACTGCGCGGTGGTGACCTCAAACTTGCCCAGGCGGTATTCGTAGTCCACCCCGCCGCGCCCGTTGACAAAGTCGCTGGGGAAGATGGACTGGTACGGCGCGTTGCCGGGGTGCGTGATGGTGACAAACTCGATGCCGCTGGGGTCGATCTGCGCGACAGCGCACGGGGCGAAGAGGGCCAGGGAGGCGAGGGCTACGAGACCCTTTCCGCGGCTCGCGGCCTTGCCCACGGGCTTATTATGACAAGACGCCGCGCAACACCGCCGCCTGCGGAGCGCAGACCCCGCCAGCGATACAGCTATCGCCACAACAGATCCCGGCCCGGGAACTGCTGCCGCGACACGTAATCCATAAAAAAGGCTCGGCGAACTCGGGAACTCAGCGCCGATCATGTAGATCGCATCCACACCGGTCACCGAGCTAGTCCAGTGCGTGCCCGCGATTCTGCGGTACTTAACACCGCCGACCGTCCGCACAGACTCGGTGAACTCTTTCGTTGCCCCCGCCATGTCCAAGAGGCCCCAGGGGGACTGCACATCCGGGTACGCACCAAGCGGGATGCGATAATGGCCCTGTTCAGGCAGGTCGAACCCCGTGTTGGCCTGCCCTTGCCCCGGCGGGCCGTGGATCAGCGGCACATTGGTGGCTGCGGGGGTGTTCCACCACCACCCGCCTACATCTTGGCCGCCGTGGTTGGGGTCGTAGAAGCCCGCCTTGATCCATTCGTCGAGGGAAGGGATCCAGTATTTTGCATCCGGATGGCGTGTGTGCTGGTCGGTGAAGACGTTGGTTCCCGGTGCGTAGCCGAAGGTGCTCACGTCATAGGCACCGTTCATGACCGCGCTGAGGTCGGTGCTTTTGTCGTTATGCAGCCAGTTGCAGAACATCGCGGCGGTGCGCCACGAGGGGCCGCTGACGGGGAAAAGGTCTGCGTCCGGAAAGTTGCTGAGCGCGAAGCGGGGTGACTGGCCCTGGCCGCGGTCGAAGGCACCCCAGCGAACAGGGGCGGTGAGGTGGGGCACTCTGCCGTAGAAGTTGTTGTAGAACTCCAACCATTGGGAGGTAGTCACCTCGGTGCGGCCGATGCGGTATTCGTAGGAAACGCTGCCGCGCCCGGTGACGGCGAAGTTGTTGTCTGGCCCTGAATAGGCCGGGTTGTTGACCGCCCCGATGGTGACAAAGTCGATGCCGCTGGGGTCAATCTGCGCGACAGCGCACGGGGCGAAGAGGGCCAGGGAGGCGAGGGTAGCGAGGGATGTGCGGAAGTACATCTGCATGGGGAGAGCCCGTGGGCGCGGAGGGTGCGCCTGGAGGGAATATGCCACATGAAGGGGCTGGGTGCCACGAAAATCGGCCGGAATGGGCGCAGAAGGCCGAAAACCCCCTGTTTATGGGTGAAGATGGGGGGTTTGGGGAGGGGAGGCCGGGTGATGAGGGCGCGTGAGTGGGAAGGTGGCGAGATTGGCCGCGCCGCTTCGTGGCGCCGAGAGTTTCTGAGAATGCGTACCGGGGGTGCCGCTGCGCGGCGACCCTAAGGCAGTTAACCACCACGGCTTCGCCGTGGCAAGAGGCACATGAGCGAGGCATTCGAGGGTCGTGCCGCGCTGTTAACACCTTTGGCCATGCGTACACGCAGACGTAGCGGCCGGCGCGGACTTCTGCTGACTGTGCATCGACCTCTTCGCCGCGAAGCGGCGGGGGTCAATAGCGTGGGGTCGCCGCGACAGCGGCACCCCACGATACGCGCCGCACCATGAACAACCGCCGCGACGCGGCGGGGCCTCTGGCGCGGCATGGCGAAGCGCCATACGCGCGGCACCACGAAAACGAGCGATTCGGTTTACCTGTCCAGTTCCGCGGCGACGACGTTGATCGAGCCGATGACGGCGGGGACATCGGCGAGCATGTGCCCTTCGGTGAGTTTGGCCATCAACTGGTAGTTGATGAAGCAGGGCGGGCGCACCTTCACGCGCCAGGGGCGGGGAGAGCCGTCGCTGACGATGAAGTAGCCCAGTTCGCCGTTGGGGCTTTCCTGCGCGCTGTAGCACTCGGCCACGGCGGGCTTCCAGCCGCGGTTGGTCATGATGAGTTCGAAGTGCTGGATGAGGCCCTCGATCGAGCCGTAGACATCCTTCTTGGGCGGCTTGACAACCTTGGAATCGGCGAAGGCGTCAACGGGGCCGGCGGGGATGCGGTCGATGAGTTGCTCGATGATCTTGATCGACTGCTTGATCTCTTCGACGCGGACGAGGTATCGGCAATAGGCGTCGCCCTGCGTGGTGATGGGCACCTTGAACTCGACGGCCTTGGCGCCCTGGCCGTCCCAGTTGTCGGCGTAGCAGAGGTAGGGCTCGTCCTTGCGCAGGTCGCGCTTCACGCCGCTGGCGCGGGCCATGGGGCCGGTGCACGACCAGGCGATGGCGTCGTCGTGCGACAGAACGCCGATGTTCTGGGTGCGGTCCATGAAGATGCGGTTGCGGTTGAGGAGGGTTTCAAGATCGGTCACGGCCTGGGGCACCTCGTCGCGGATGAGGGCCTTGACCATGCGCTTGAAGGTTTCTTCGTCGGGCAGGTCCTGCATCAGGCCGCCCACGCGGGTCCAGTCCGGGTGGAAGCGCTGGCCGCTGATGTAGTCGCACAGGTCGTAGATCTTCTCACGCACGTTGAAGGCGTAGATGAAGCCGGTGAAGGCGTTGAGGTCTAGCCCGGCCGCGCCCACGCACAGGAGGTGGTTCTGGATGCGGGCGACCTCGGACATGATGGTGCGCAGAACCTTGCAGCGCGGCGTGATGTCGATGCCGAAGAGTTTTTCGACCGCGCCGTGCCAGGCGATGTCGTTGAAGATGGGGCTCAAGTAGTCCATCCGCGAGCAGATGGTGACGTATTGGTTATAGTCGAGGGCCTCGGCGAGTTTCTCGAAGCCGCTGTGGAGGTAGCCGATGTGCGGCGTGACGCGGGCGATGCGTTCGCCGTCGAGTTCGAGGACGAGGCGCAGGGTGGTGTGCGTGGCGGGGTGCTGGGGGCCGAAGTTGAGGACCCAGCGGTCGCCCGTGTCAACGTGGTTGGCCAGGTAGCGCGTGTTGTCCGCGTCCACTGTGAAGGCGTCGTCGGGCTTGATCGTGAAGGGCAATGCAGACTCCTTGCGGGCCGCGCTGGCCGCCGCTCACAAGCGGGGCCGGGGGGCGCGGCCTCAACTATAGGAATCGCCACGCGGGGCTTTGGGGGTGGAGGAGAGGCCGGGGGGGAGCCCCGGGTTGTCGCGGCGAGCGGGGATCAGGGGTTGGCGGGTGGGCGGGGGTCGTTGCCGCGCAGCCAAGAGAGCATTTCGGGCCCGTCCAAGTAGCCGACGTGGCGGGCGACTTCTTCGCCGTTGTAGAAAACCATGGTGACGGGGATGGAACGGATGCGGAGGCTGGAGGCCTCGGAGGCGGCGGCGTCGATGTCCATATAGACGGGCACGGCGTTGCGTTCGAGCCACTGGGCGAGTTGGCCGTCTTGCCAGGTGGTGGCGTCCATGTGCTTGCAGGGGCCACACCAGTCTGCCCCGGCCTTGACGACGGCCAGGCGTGACTCTTCGCGTGCGCGGCCCAGGCCCAGGGCGAGGTCGGTGGTCTGGAAGACGGCGGGCATTTGCGTCTCGCCGGTCGTGATGCCGCCGGAGCGATAGGCCCGCACACCCCACCAGGCGGCGATGAGGAGAAGGACGATGACGACCCGGATGGTGGTGCTCATGGACTGGTTGTAGGGGGGCAGGGGGCGGCGTGTTCGCGCGGGGGGTGTGGGGGGTGGGTGTCGTCAGGCGGCGCGGCGGATGGCTTTGTGCGAGGGGCAATTGGGGAGCAGGAAGGACCGCGAGGCGGCGCAGAGCCACTCGAGCCGGTCGGCACGCAGGCCGGAGCCGAAACGCAGTGTGCGCTCGGCGGTGGCGACTTCGATGGAAGGTGAGAACCAGCCCGGCCCGGCGTGGGGGGCCTGCCGGATGCGGATAGAACGGAGCGCGGGGGTGAAGAACTCACGGCGCAGGCTCAGGGGGCCAACGCCGGTAGAGATGGTGGCGACATCGGCACGCACATGGAGGCGCACACTGCCCGCGGCGGCCATGAAGAAGATAGTGGCTAGGAGGAGCCCGACGCCCGCGAAGGGCAGAAGGAAGAGGAGCATCACAGCGGTGATCGCGGGCGGGATGGGCAGGGCGAGGCTGGCCACGGGCTCGGGGGCGAGGTGCAGGTGCGTGAGCATGGTGCAGATGACCATGAGGAGCGGCAGCGCGAGCATCCCGTTCCAGAGGAGCGCAACAGGGCCGGTGAGGATGGCGCGGGGCAGTGAGCGCGTTGAGGCGGTGAGGGTGAACTCGCCGCCCGGGCCCGACGCGGCGTGGCAGCCCGGGGGCGCATCGGTGAGGGGTGGGTCGGTGTATTCGTGATGACTGGGGACGAACCACCGGGGGGTGGCGGTGTCGTGGTGGGTGTCGGTGCGTTGGGTGTGGTGTATGGACATGGCGCGGCCTCCGACGGGAGGTATCGGCCGCGCTGCGGGGGGCGCATGACGGCGGGCGGGGGCGGCGCGGGGAGAATCTGAGTTGATCCCCTGAATGGGTTTGCGTGGGGGTTACCTGCGGGCGTGGGTTGGGGGAATGGCGCAGTATGGGCGGCGTTCGTACACTTGACGCAATGCAAGCCTGTGGCTAGTCTCCTGATAACCTTTCAAGGAGAACTGAAGATGAAGCGAGCAAACCGGAACATAACAGTAATCTGCGTCACAGGAGTGGTGGCCGCATGCGTGCTTGCCGCCGTGGCGATGAAGCCACAGCCGGCCGGAGACGATCTTCCGCCGGGATTCTCTCGCGATGCTGCAACAGGAGCAATCTCTGTCACGGCTCCGCCTGCGGTTCGCTTTGATCCCACTACCAACGAAGACCATCTTTTGTCTCTGACGACCCATCTTTCGGTTCGTTCGTTCTCGCTTGATACAGACGGCTACGTGAAGTCCTTCACGGTCAACTCAAGGCTTGGCAACTTCCCGGACGGGACACTGCTGATGTGCCGCTCGGTGACACTTCGCGCCGACGGCACGCTCGAATCACTCGTCCTCGCCGAGAATGCAGCATCCTCGGGCTACGATATGAAAGTAGTGATTGACGGCGGCGTCACTACGTACAGTTGCTCGGAAACGACCTGCACGACGGTGTGTGATACCCAAATGGTCAAAGACCCAGAGACCGGGATCATCACAATCACGTGTAACTGCCGCGCGACTCCTTGATCGGTTGTCGCTTGCAAGCAATCTCTGCAATAGGCATCGGTTTTGCAGATGTTATCGCGCGCTGGCGGGGGGAAGCGGCGCAAGGATGGTGCGTGTGGCGGCGCAGAGCCACTGGGCGCGCTGGGCCGAGAGCATGGAGCCGAAGCGGATGCGCCGAGCGCCGTTGATCTCGACGGCGTGGCTGTTTTGACCATTACGGCCGGAAGAGTGGTAGAGGCGTACGGACGTGACGGCGAGGGCGTTGAAGCGTTGCCGCCTGCCGATGGAGCCAACACCGGTAAAGACTGTGCCGGCGTCTCTGTCGATGGTGACCTGCACGCGCCCGCCAAGTGCCATGAAGAAGAGACTCAAGACGAAGAGGCCGATGAGCACGAAGGGCGTGATGAAGAAGGCCATGATGAGGGCCAACGGGAGCGGGATGTTCGGCGGGTTGCTCTGGAGCGAGGCGGGTGCGAGGCCGGAGTGAACGAGGAGCGTGCTCACGACGAGGATGACGAAGGTCCAGGTGACGCCGTTCCAGATGAGCGAGAAGAAGCCCATGAAGAGAGCCATGGGGAGGGAGTGTGTGGTGGCCGCGAGCACGATATCGCCCATGGGGCCTGTTTCCAGCGCACACCCGGAGGGGGGCGGATCGACGGCGGGCGGGTCGGAGTGGTGCTCACCCATGATGAAGACTGGGGCGGTAGGTGTGGCGGGCGCGCTCCCGCTGCTCGCGTCAGCACTAGCTGCGCCGGCGAGTTCGGCGAGAGGTGTAACTGCGCCGCAATGGCGACAGAGTGCCGCGCCCTGCTCGATGTTGATATCGGCCAGAGGGATGGCGTACCGGCAGCGCGGGCATCTGTTGTGGTCGTCGGGCATGGCCGGGCGATGATACCGGCCTTACTTGGGAGGGGGGAGGTTGCGCTTGATGAGGTCGCCGAGGTTGTCTCTGATGACGCGCTCGGGGCTGATGGAGCGTGTGAGGTTGCGGGCGAACATCTCGGCATCGACGCCGGTCGAGGGTTTGTCGAGCGGGCCTTTGGTGCGGAAGGGAACCTCGGTGAGGGCCTCGATGGCGCCGGGGAGTATGCGGCTGATGGCCGAGCCTGCGCCGAGGTTGAGTTGGCCCAGCGCGCGGTCGGAGAGGGCGCCGAAGGGCACATACGTGACCACGTCGATGGTGCGCTCGACAAGGTTGACGGTACCCTCGCTGGCGATGTTGAACTGCCCCATGGGCACGCTCCAGCGTTCATACGTCGCAACGCCTGAGCGAACGCGCACGGTGAGGGGTTCGAGCCGCTGGCCGACGAGGCCGGTTTCCTTCTGCTTGACGAACTTGAGCACCTCGGAGAAGACCGAGCCCGTGTCGAAGCGCGCTTCGCCGGGATCGATGACAAAGTCGCCGTTGAGTTTGCTCATGTCGTTGCTCAGGGGCACCGTGAGGCCCGACGCGACGAGCGTCGCGGCCTGGTCTTGCGGCGTCTTCTCCAGGGTGCCGATCATGGGCAGGCCCTTGATGAGGCGCCGGGAGAGTGCCTGCGTGACTTCGAGCAGCGAAGCACGAAGCGGCTCCTGACCCACAAAGACCCCCTCGCGGACGTTGCCGCGCAGGCTGGCGGTGGCGCGCGGCGACGTGGCCGAGGCCTGGATGCGCGGCTCGGGGGCGCCGGGGGCCGGGGGCGCATCGCCGAGCGGGTATCGCTCGATGTCAAACTCGGCGCGGGCGACATCGCCCAGGGCATCGGGGATCATGCCGTCGCTCTTGGCGAAGACATCGAGCAGCACGGTGGGGATCTGCGGCAGGTCGCCGCGCGCGGTGAGGTGGGCGCCGGCGGGGTTGAAGGTGCCCGCGGGCGTGATGAGGCCGCCGATCTCGCCGCGAACGTTCATGCCGCGCACCGGGGGCTGCTGGGCCACGGCGGCTTCGGCGACATCGATGCGGAAGTTGAGTGTGGTGGCGGCCGGGGTTGGCTGGGCCGAGTTGAGGCTGAAAGACGCGCCGTTGAGGCGCATGGGCGTGCCGTCCGGCGCGGCGAGGGTGAGCGAGGGAAGGGTGATGGTGGCGGCGGCGCTGGGGTGAACCGACGCGCCCTCGCGCGGCCAGGTGAATCGTTCGATGGCGATGGCGATGGGCGCGATGTCACGAACAGAAGCGGAGGGCGTTGGGGGCGTGCCCGCCGACGGGGCGGGCGCGAGGAAGGTGTTGGCCCACGCGGGGTCAACGGTGAAGGTCATGCGCGAGGGCTGATCGAGGCGGATCGAGTCGGGCGTGAGGGTGGCGGCCAGCGGGCCGTCGGTCTTCAGGCGCGGCGCATCGAGCGTGGCACGAACGCCGATGGTGGATTGCTGCACGTCGATAGGCGCGCCGGGCGTGTGCCCGGGCGGGGGCGTGAGCGTGGTATCAATGCGCGCGCCGGCGGGCGTGCCCACGGCGCCGCTGAGTTTGCCGGGCTGGCCGGCGAGCCGTTCGAGCGCATCGACGTTCACCTGCGTCATGTTGATGCTGGCGGTGAGCGGGCCGGCGAGGGCTTTGTCCGAAAGATCGGCGCTGATGGTGGAATCGAGCAGGGCCAGAAGGCCGCCCGCGGCGAGCAGGCTGCCCTTGGCGCTCAGCGTGGCGGCGCGCTGCGCGGGCAGTGTCGGGCCCGCCAGCGCCGAGAGCGGCGCACGCGCGGTGATCTGGAAGTTTTCAATGCCCACCTCGCCCAGGTCGCGCGCCGAGCCGTCGGCGTTTTTCATCGTGAGCCCCGTGATCAGGATGCGCGCGGGCGCGTTGATGGCCAGCGACGCTGGCCCGGCCCGCGACAAGTCCGGCTTGCCGTCGGCCGCGAGCGGGATCGAGACGGGGTCGATCTTGGCGGTGAGCCTGCCCGGCGAGGCGAGGCGAGGCAGCCCTTCCACGGTCGGCGCGAAGGCGTTGACCAGGCTGGTCACACTCTCGGGCGTGATCGTGGCGTTCGCCTCGAAAGCGCGGATGTCGAGGGCGGTGGGTGTGCCGCGCAGTGTCGTGGTGGCCACAAGCCTGTCGGCGGTGAGGCGCAGGTCGATGTCGTACGCGTTGGCGGCCTGGGTCTGGGCGCTGAGCACCGCGCTCACACGCGGACCGATGACCCCGGCGAGCAGCGCGGGCAGGTCGAGCGGCACGGGCGCACCTTCCGCGGCGGGGGTTGTTGGGGTTGTGGGGGTTGTGGGTGGGGCGGGGGGGGTGGGGGGAGCCATCTTCACAATGCCCACCGGCACGTTGGTGAGTTCAAGCCGGCCCGAGGGCTTCATGGTGGCCATCGAGAGGCCAACCCCGCCCCCGTCGTGTCGCGCGAGAAGGTCTGTCGCGCCCACGCGGCCCTTGATGGTGAAGGGCTTGGCCTCGTGCCACATGGTCGAGTCGATGTCGGCATCGATACCGCCGCCCTTGGCCATCACCGCACGCACGGTCAACTGTGTGATATCAAGGGCGGGGGCGTATTCGTTGGGGCCGATGATCGGGCGGATGGCCATGCCCTCGAGCGAGATGTCGGCGTCGGCGCTCACGCGGGTGAGGTCGATGCCGAAGGTTTCGCCCTCCCACGCGGCGTCGAGGTTGCGCACCACAAGTGAAAGCCCCTTCACCACGGGCTTGCTGGGCCACACGGCGTAGCCCACCTCGGGCTTGACCAGCCGACCGACGATGGAGGGGAACCGGGCTGACTCAACCGACAGCCCGCGCGGACGGGTGGTGATGCCCTGCTCGGTGATGCGCAGTTCGCCATCAATCTTCAGGTGTTCGCTCTCCACGCGCACGTCGAGGTCGGTGGGCGGGATGCGCGCCGCGTCGGCGAGTTCCCCGGCGAGGGTGATGGAGGCATCAAGGCTCGGGCCCACCTGCTGCTGCAGATTGATGCCCGTGCCCTGAAGGAAGGGCTGCGCGATGGCGGTCGCTACCCCGGAGAGCGCGATGCGCCCGCGAACGCTCCCCGGGCGCGCGCTGGGCGCGCCGGCGGGCGTGAGCAGGCCGCCGATCGTGAGGTCTACATCCAGGTTACCCGCGGCCTGACCAGAGAGCGTGGCCGTGGTCTGGGCCGTGAGGCGCGCGGGCGCGGCAAGGTCTGGCGCATCCAGACGCACCGTGACGGGCGCCACCCGGAAGGGGCTTGGGGCCGCGCCTTGCTGAAGCGTCACGCCGCCCGCGGTTTCGCCCAGCGACAGGGCGATCACCGCGCTGCCTTTTCGCAGGTCAAGAGGTGCGCCGGCGCGTGGCAGGGGCATGCTCAGTTGCTCAACCCTGGCGGCGATATCGGGCAGTTGGGTGATGGTGGCGCCGGAATCGCCGCCGGCCATCATCGTGCGCACAGCGGGCGAGAGCGCGGGGCCCGCGCTGCCTTTGAGGGTGAACTCAAGGGGCGACGCGGCGGTGATGACGTTGTTGGCGATGCTCAGCGGGGCGCGAAGCGAGGCGTTGGCGGTCTGGGCAGAGATCACCGCCGCGCCCTTGGCAAGGCCGCCGGTGGCGGTGATGTTGAGGTCTGCGGTGTCGCCCAGGCCCTCGCGGAGCGAGCCGCCCCGCAGCAGCGTGCCCAGGAAGGCATCAACGAGCGCGAGGGGAAAGGTCTTGATCTCGGCCTTGATGTCGGCGTCGATGAGGTCGGGCGTGAAGCCGCCGTCTTTGGCGAAGAGGTCGTCGATGGTGGCGTTGATGGTGATCGAGCCCACCCGCCCGCCGGCGCGCAGGGGCTGGGCCGCGTCACGGGCGCGTGCCGAGGCTTGCAGGGTGATCGGCCGCCCCACCGCGATGGCGGCGTTGACATCGACCTCATCGATCTCGACGGTGAGCGGGGCCGCGCCGGGGGCGGCGGCGCTGCGATCGGTGAAACTGGCCGACGCGCCCTCGACCACGAGCGAGGCGCGCAGGTTGGTGGGCAGGCCCGGCGCGGGCGCGCTGCTCTTGGGCGGGGCAGACGCGGGGGCCGGGGGGGCAAGGCGCTGCAGGTTGGTGGTGCCGTCGGGCTCGCGGACGACATCGGCGCGCAGGCCGGTGAGGGTGATGACGCCCAGATCAAGGCTGCCGCGGATGAGGCCGACGAGCCCCGCATCAACCTTCACCGCGCGGATGCTGGCGACTTCGCGGTCGGCGGTGTCGATGATCTTGAGCCCCCGCAGGTGCTGGGGGCCGCCCCACGCGAAACTCGCGCTCTGCAGCGTGGCACGCCCGGAGATATAAGAGCCGCTGCGCGAAGCAACCAGCCCGGGGGCAAGAGCGCCCGCGATGCTGGGGGCCGCGGCGACCAGGGCCACCACCAGGACAAACCCGGCCCCGCCGCCCAAAAGAAGGAACTTCTTGAGCCGGCCCTTGGCGGGCGGCTTGGGCGGAGCGCTGCCTCGCGCGGTCTTCTCGCGCTTCTCGATGCTGGCGTGGCTGGCCTTGTCCCAGAACCCTTCATCACCGCCAGAGTTGCCGCCCGCTGGGGAGGGCGCGCGCAACGCGAACCGGGTGTGCGTGAGCATGAAACAAGGGTATGGGACGTTGTCTCTCGGGCCGAAACCCGGAGAACCCGGGGGGAATGGGCCGCAGCGACGCGCGATCAGTTGCCGAACGCACACCCGCGGGTGGATGGGGCAAAGACTCCGCGATACTCACGAAAGCGGACACGAGGGTGTTGATGGCGGCGTGCACGATCGACCGGCCCGCGTACAAAATTGACAAAAAGAGAACCACAAGGCTTGAACACCCCCCCGGTGTTTTGGTAGTCTGGTGGAAGTCTGTTCCCGTCCGAACACCCAGAGGAGACTGTTCCCATGCGTACAAAGATGTCATTGGCCGCGCTCGCCTTGGCCGCTTCCGCCGCGTGCGCCACCCCGCTCACGCTCACGTACTCTGTCTCAGACCTCGGCGGCGGCGTCTACCGCTATGAGTTCACGCTGACGCTGGACAACAACGACGGCACGTGGTTCCCCGGTCAGAACTTCAACTGGATCACCTTCGGCGATGCGCAGGAGTCCACCTCGCCCCTCGCCTCGTTCGTGGGCGAACTGCCCGCGCCCGTGCCCTTTGACGACGAGGGTTTCTCCTTCTCGGGCGGCTTCCACAACGGCCCGACCCTGCTGGACTTCGGCACCGAGTTCAACTTCATCGGTTGGGTGCCCACGTCGATCGGCGAAACCCTGGAATGGGCGGGCACCGCGAACGTGGACCTGGCCGAGGGTGAGTTGCTCTGGAGCAACCTGATCGGCAACGGCGTGCCGGCCGACTTTGTCCCCGCGGTGCGCGACGGCCGCGGCGGCGGATGCGTGGGCGACTTCAACCAGGACGGCGGTATCGACGGCGCCGATGTTGAAGCCTTCTTCCTCGCGTGGGAAGACAGCGAGCCCGCCGCGGATGTCAATCAGGACGGCGGCGTTGACGGCGCCGACGTTGAGTTCTTCTTCAACGCCTGGGAATCGGGCGACTGCTGATTCCGCCGACCCCGGCGCGGCACGCCGCCACGCAAGCCCGGCAAAACCCACACTCACCATGAACAAAGCCCGTGCGCAACCGAGCGCACGGGCCTTTTCTGCTTGTTCGTGCTGTTACAGCCGCCCGGGCGGGCGGCGGTGTGTGTTACGGCGAGCCGCTCATGCCCTGAACGACCTTCAACACGGCGTGCCCGGCCCCGGTGAGGCTCTCGCCCGCCACGATGCCGGCGCAGATGGTGATGAGGAAGCGGCTCGTCCACGTCTTGAAGACCTTCTCGAGGCCAAAGGCGATGACAGCGCCGATGAACATGGCCATCGAGACGGCCGGGGTGATGACAAAGCCCAGCCCCATCGAAGCGGCGGAGGGGATGTAGGTCTTGACCTTTGCCGGCAGCACGCGTTCGAGCGTTGGCAGAACAACACCGGCGACCGCCGCGATGAGCATGGCCCGCAGCGCGCCATCGGGCAGATTTTCGATGCCGTCGCGGAAGACCTCGGCCACGGCCTTCCATGTGGCGACGGCGGGCGCGGGCCACTCTTCGGTGAGGAGTTGGGCTTTGGGGTCGTCGATGAGCAAGAGGAAGGCGGCGGAGCCGACGAGCGCGCCGGCGAAGGCGCCCAGGATCTGCGCCACCACCTGCTTGCGGGCGACAGCGCCCAGGATGTAGCCGCAGCGGAAGTCGTGCATGAGGTCGGCGGCCTGGCTCGAAGCGCCGGCGGTGACCGAGGCGCTCATGAGGTTGGCCGCGGCGTTCTTGGGCATCATCACCGCGAACATGAGTTGCGTGACCTTGCCCATGGGGCCCACGGGGGTGACGTTGGTCTCGCCGCTGACGCGGGCCGCGACGATGGCGAGCACGAAACTGAGCAGCACGGCCGCGACGGCCGCCCACCAGACGATGCCGAAGAAGACCACCTGCAGAATGACAGCGCAGACAAGGGCGATGCCCAGACCGGCGATGAACCACTGGTGGGAAACATCCCCCTCGTCGGTGGGCGGCGCGCCGTCTGCGGTGCCGGTGTTCTTCTTCATCATGCCGCGGATGATGCGCGGCATCGAGAAGGAGAAGGAGACGAGCGAGGAGACGACCATGAGCGTGACGCCGGGCCACAGGAGCCAGTTCACGAGGCTGCTGAAACCGGGCGTGGCCAGGCCGCGGTCGACGAGTTCCGGGCCGATGATGGCGAAGGCGATGATGGCGCCGGCGATGAGCGAGGCGGTGGCGCGCAGGCCGATGAGGCCGCCCACGCCGTACATCAGCAGGGTGGGCTCGATGGAGAAGCCGTAGGCCGCGGCGGGGGAGCCGTGGAGTTTGACGCCCAGGTCGGTGCGTTTGAAGATGAACTGGTTAATCTCAAGGACCTTGACGGCGGCCGCGACGGCGGCGGCGCCGGCGAGCATGGAGACCCGCACCATGGCCTCGCTGCCTTTGTTGTAGATCTCCTTGATGGTCTCGGCGCAGGCGATGCCGGTGGGGAAGGGGAGTTTGTCGTTGATGATCATCTCGCGGCGCAGCCCGGTGGCGACGGTGATGCCGACCATGCAGACGACGAAGATCCAGGTCGCGAGCATGAGCCACGAGATCTCGAAGTCCTCCTCGAGGAGCATGAGGGCGGGGATGGCCGAGACGAGCCCCGCACTGGAGACCGAGCCCGCCGCCGAGCAGGCCGACTGGTTGATGTTGTTCTCGAGTTTGCCCATCGGGGAGATGCGCCGGTTGGAGATCGCCGAAACGGCGTTCCACGCGGCGAACGCCACCAGAATGCCCGTGATCGAGACGTTGATGCCCCAGCCGATCTTGAGCCCCAGGTACACATTACAGATGGAAAGGGTCGCGCCCAGAACCATGCCCGTGAGCGCGGCACGCACCGTGAGTTGCGGGGAGTGAAAATCGATCGGCGCGGGCACAAACCGCTCCGCCTCGGGGGCCTGCGACGTCGCTGTCTGATCGCTCACGAATGACCTCCCTGCGGATGTGCAGAACGCCCCGCCCGACGCGGCGCCCTTCGCTCTGCTCTTGAAGAACCGGAAACACAGATCCAACCGCCCGCGCCGCCGCCCGTCGCACACGGGAGAAACCCCGCACTGAGGCCGCGACGGGCGGGCGAAGCCCAGCGTAGACGCCGCGCGGCTGCCCGACACCCGTTGACGCGCGGAAATCGGCCGCTATCCGAACAGGTGCCGACACGGAAAACCCCGGGCTTGACCCGTGCAGACTTTCGTGCGCCGCGCTGACAGATCGGCCGCCGCGCGCCCAAGTCAGGTGCGGAAGAAGCCCCGACTGATACTCGCGGGCGAGGGGCGAAAGCCCGGAAAGAGAACCAAGATGAACAGCACGATGAAGACGACTCTTCGTTCGAGACGGCACGCCGCCGCGCCCCTGGCCCTGTTGGGCCTGACTTGGCTGGCAAGCACGGCCAGCGCGCAGCACTGCGGCCGCACCAACCTTCTTTCTGACCCACGATCCGGCCTGTGGAACCTCTACCAGGCCCCGTGCTCGTGGCCGCCGGGGCCCTTCAAGGGGCACACGCTCACCACGTACACAGGCACCGATGGCTTTGAATACCGCAAGACATTGACAACAACCACGGGCACCATCCGGGTCGAGCGCCGGCCCTGCTGCTCGGGCGCCTGGACATACCACTGCACGTACACGGGCCAGAACCTCAACTGCATCGGCAACGCACCCTACTCGCCTCTGACCCCCGTCGTCTTCACCGACGTGGAGTTTCTCGGGCCCATCGGCTTTCCACCGCCCAATCTGCGCGTCAGCGCCGAGATCGATCTCGGCACGCTGATGATCTTTGACCTGGGAAGTCTCTCGCTGATCTTCGAGACGGGCACCCTCTCCGCCGGTCAGGGCGCCCAGGTGCCGGGAGAGCTGCTCGCCGTCGGGGGCTCATATATGGCCGTGGGTCTCACGCACTCGGGACAAGCCCACGCCTTCGGGGCGTTTGCGCACACCGGCGGGCCCGCGCCCGAGACACTTCCCAGCCTGAACTTCTGGCACAACGCCGACACGGCCGATTTCTCCGCCCTCTTCAGCGTCGAAGTGGCGCCCGGCGAGATGCGATCGTTCTATCAGGATTCTTCGGGCGCATTCGTGCTCAGCGCGGGGCACTCCGGCGGCGAGGTCTGCGGCGACGCAGAACGCACCCACTCGGCCTCCGCCACACCCACCAACTCGGTCTGGTGCGGCAACACCCAGGTCTCGGCGCACACCGTGCTCGCCCGCGCTTTCACCGCGGATATCTCCGGCTCGCTCACCTGCGCCGACTTCAGCGTGCTTGCCAACGCCGGCGGCGATTGCCCCGTCCGCGTCTGTGTCTACAGCGGGCCCGCGAGCGCGTTCGGCCCGGGTTCGACCCCGCTGGCCGAAACAACCGTGATGATCCCCAGCGGCGCGGCCGGCACCACACACCGCGCGATGCTCGGTGATGTTCCGCTCACCGCCGGCGATGATTTCATCCTCACGCTTGAAACCCCCGATCGACAACTCTCCGGCGGGGGCGACGGCGGACGAATCGAACTCGGCTGCAACAGCGCCGGCCAGGCCTCGCCCACGTACATCTACGCGCCCCAGTGCGGCGCACACTCGCTCCTCACGCTCGACTCGGTCGGCTTTGGCAACCGCCACCTCGTCATGACACTCTTGCTGAGCACGGGTGATATCCCGCCCTGCCCCGCCGACTACAACCAGGACGGGGGCATCGACGGGGCCGATGTCGCCGCCTTCTTCGCCGACTGGGAAGAGGGGCTCGCCGCGGCCGATGTGAACCAGGACGGCGGCGTGGACGGTGCCGACGCCGAGTACTTCTTCGAGGTGTGGCAGAACGGCGGCTGCTGAAGCCAGCCGGCACACGTCTGAGAACCCGCGGGCCCGGGGCTCTCTCCCCGGGCCTGCCTATTTTTGTTCGATGCCCGCGCAGCCCCGCGACAGTTTCATGCACCCCCGCGACGGCCACGCCCAGGCTGCCCGCTTCAACACCGCAACACCCATGTCCGCCATGATTGTCGCCGCGCTGCTCGCGAGCGCGGCGTGCGCCCAAAGCCCCACCATCGAGTTTCGCGGCTCGGTGGCCCTGCCCCAGCAGGCGACCGATCAGCACGGGCAGGCGTTCACCGTCACGGGCCTCAGCGGCATCACCCACATCGACGGCGACCGCTACGCGATGGTGATGGACAACTCCAGCAAGGTGATTTTTCTTGATGTTGACCTCGCCGCGAACGGGGCCATCATCAGCGCGGCATACGTCGGCGCGCTCTCGCTGGCCGAAACCCGCGACTTTGAGGGCATCGCCCTCTCCGATCTTCCCGGGCGCATCTTCCTCGCCGAAGAGGGCGTGCCCAGCGTACTCGAGTTTGATCTTGTCACCGGCGCTCGCACACGCTCGCTGCCGACGCCCGCCCCCTTCTCAACGCGCCGAGCCAACTTCGGCTTTGAAAGCCTGACGCGCGACGAGCAGGGAACGCTCTGGACTGCCAACGAAGAAGCGCTCACCGCCGACGGCCCCCTCTCCACCGCCTCAACGGGCACGTTCGTGCGCCTGCTGCGCTACGACCCTTCCCCAACCGGGTATGAAGCCGGCGCACAGCACGCCTATCAAACCCAGCCAATGCACGGCGCGCTGGTCTCGGGCGCGCGCAGCGGCGTGGCAGACCTTGTCGCGCTGCCGGGGGGCACGCTGCTCGTGCTCGAACGCTCCTTCGCCTTCTCGGCCCAGGGGTTCTTCCGCACGCGCATCTTCCACGTCGATCCGCGACCGCTGCCCGATGTTTCGCTCAACGCGGGCTTTCTCGCCAACCCCGCGGCGCCCGCGCCCAAACACCCGCTCTGGTCCGGCGACCTGGCCAACCTCGAAGGCCTGTCCCTGGGCCCGCGGCTGGCGGGCGGCGGCTATGCGCTGCTGGGCGTGACCGACGACGGCGACCCCATCACCACCAACCGGCTCGTGTCGTTCGTGCTCACGCCGCCGCGCTGCATCGCCGACTTCAACGAAGACGGCGGCGTCGACGGGGCCGATGTCGAGGCCTTCTTCGAAGCATGGGAGAACGGCGGCACAGCCGCGGATGTCAACGACGATGGCGGCGTGGACGGCAGCGATGTTGAGTACTTCTTCGAACGCTGGAGCGACGGGGGCTGCGGCTGACCAACGCCCCTCCGCTCGCGCGTTCTCATCCCCCGATACCCACCGGAGCCCCACACATGTCCGAGAGCACAGCCCCGGCCACACACCCCGGCGCGATTTCATGGACAGACCTCACCGTGCCCGACGCCGACCGCGTGCGCGATTTCTACGCGGCCGTCGCCGGGTGGCGCGCCCACGGCATCGACATGGGCGGGTACGAAGACTATTGCATGATCCCCGGCGGCGCGCCCGAAGGAACCATGCCCGTGGCGGGCATCTGCCACGCGCGCGGCTGCAACGAAGGCCAGCCCGCGTGCTGGATGGTCTACATCACCGTGGCCGACCTTGACCACGCGATGCGCGAAGTCGTGGCCAAGGGCGGGCAGATCGTCCGCGAGCCGCGCGCCGCAGGCGGCGGGCGCTTCTGCGTGATCAAAGACCCCGCGGGCGCCATCGCCGGGCTCTATCAGGCCGCGCCGGCCAAGTCGTGACCGCCGCGCGAGGTCGTCCGCGGGTTACTTCTTCCACTCGGGCAGGCGGCCGGGCGTCCACGGCGCACCGGCGGCTTCCATGGTCTTCTCAAAGGCGGCCAGGTCGGCGTCAAAGGCCGCGAGCAACGCGAGCAGCGATTCAAACTCGGCGGAGGCCAGGTCGAACTGTTCGCGCTGCGTGCCCGTGATGGGCTGCGTGCTGCCGGCCGAGTCATACACCACAAACGCCACGCGCCCGCGGATGTTCTGCCCCTGCGCCACATAACGGCGCGACAGCGTGCCGTCGCCCTGCAGGGCGGTGCGCATGTCGCCCAGGCGGCGGCGCAGCGACTCGATCGATGCAAAGACCTCGGGCGACGCGCCGGGCGTGTCGGCCGCGGCGCGGCGCAGCAGCGCGAGCCGCTGGTCGGCATCGCCAATCAGGCGAGAAGCCCCCTCCACCGCGCGCATCAGCGCCGCGGCCTTGCGGTCAAACTCGTACTTCTCCTGCCGCTGGGCCCCGGCCACCGAGAACGTGCCCTGCGCCAGGTCTCGCACCTCAAAGGCCACCGCCTCGCCGATATCCTGCCACGCGCCGTCGATGATGGTGCTCAGTTGCGCGCTGTAGGTGCCCGGGGGCGCGAGCACCCCGCCAACCTCGGTCTCCCACGGCGCGAGTTCACCCCGCGCCAGCGTCGCCGGCGTCGTGCGCGGATACCGCAGATCCCACGCCACGCGGTGTACGCCCGCCTCGCGCGGCACGCTCAGCCGCCGCACCACGCCCGCCTGCGCATCGCGGATGGTGAGAATCACCGCCGGCTCCTGCTCCTGATCCTCGGCGCGGAACTCTTCGATGGTCGGGTATTTCCAGTCGTCCTTCTTCTCGGCCTCCTTGCGCCGCTCGCGGCGCGAGGTCACTTTCTCCTTCAGCGTATAGGTGATCAGCGCGCCAAAGGGCGGGTTCTTCGCGTTGTAATACGAAGCGCCCGACCACCCGCGCCCCAGCGTGCCCCCCAGCCGGCTCCGCTCGACATACGACAGCGCCGGACGCACCGGGAAGATCGCCGCCGGCTGGTCCAGCAGGTCGCCCGCGTGGCGCAGCGGGGAATAGTCATCCACAATATAGATGCCCCGCCCGAAGGTGCCGATCACCAGGTCGTTGTGCGCCCGCTGCACTTCAAGGTCCCGCACCGAGATGGTGGGCAGCCCGGCGAATCTGATCCACGCCTCCCCGCCCGTGAGCGTGTAGTACGCGCCGAACTCGGTGCCCACAAACAGAAGATCCGATCGCACGTGGTCTTCGACGATGCTGTGCACCGCGTCGCGCGCCGGCAGGTCCGCGGCGATGCTCTTCCAGGTGCGGCCCCGGTCCTCGCTGCGCAGTAGATACGGCGTGAAGTCGCCGCGCTTGTGGTTGTTGAAGGCGGCGTACACCACGTCGGCGTTGTGCACCGAGGCCGTGAGGCAACTGACATAGGTCAGTTCGGGAACAACCGGGAAGTTCTCGATCCGCCGCCACGTCACGCCGCCGTCCTCGGTCACGTGAACCAGGCCGTCGTCGGTGCCCACGTACACCAGGCCCTCGACGAGCGGGCTCTCGCACAGCGATACCGAGTTGCCGTAGATCGATGTCGACGCGTGCTTGCTGGGCACGTCGGGCTTCTGGATGCGGTCCATCACCGGCATCTGGTTGCGGTCAAGGCCGCGCGTCAGGTCCGGGCTCACGACCGTCCACGAATCGCCCCGGTCTTCGCTGCGGAAGAGAAAGTTCGCGGCGTAATACAGGCGCGTGTTCTTGTGCGGGCTGATGACGAGGGGGGTATCCCAGTTGAAGACAAAGGGCTTGTCGCCCGCCTTCTCGCGCGGGCGGATGTCCACCTGCTCGCCGCTGCGCCGGTCAAACCGCACCAGCCCGCCGTTCTGCCACTGACCGTACACGATGTTCGGGTCCTTCGGATCGATGGCCGGCTCGAAGCCGTCGCCGCCGACGACGATGTACCAGTCTTCGTTCACGATGCCGGCGCGGTCGGTCGTGCGGCTGGGCCCGCCCTGCGTGTTGTTGTCCTGCGTGCCGCCGTAGACCCAGTAGAAGGGCTCGCTGTTGTCCGCCGCGACGCGGTAGAACTGCGTCACGGGCAGGTTGCCGAAGAACCGCCAGTTGACCCGGTCCCAGGTTTCGTACATGCCCCCGTCCGAGCCCAGCAGCACGTGGTCCGAGTTCTTCGGGTTGATCCACATCGCGTGCATGTCCACGTGAACATCGGTGTGCGGCACGCGACGCATGGTGGCGCCCCCATCCTCGCTGATGTGCAGGAAGGTGTCGAGCGCATAGAAGCGGTCGACGTGGTTGGGGTCGGCCACGAGTTCGTTGTAATACTGCGGGCTCGTCGTCATGTAGCCGTTGCGACGCTCCCACGTCTCGCCGCGGTCGGTCGAGCGGAAGATGCCCCCCTTGCCCTCGGCCGCCTCGACAATCGCGTAGATCACATCAGGGTTGGCCGGCGACACCGCCAGGCCGATGCGGCCTTTATCCTCGGCCGGCAGGCCGCTGGTGACCTTGCGCCACGAGCGACCACCGTCCGTCGTCTTGTAGATCGCCGATTCGGGCCCCCCGTTGACCAGCGTCCACACGTGGCGCCGCCGCTGATACGCCGCGGCGTACATCACGTCCGGGTCGCGCGGGTCCATGTGAACCTCGTTCACCCCGGTGTGCTCGCTGACATACAGCACCCGCTCCCACGACCTGCCCCCGTCCGTCGTGCGGTACAGGCCGCGGTCGCCCCCCTTGCTCCACAGCGGGCCCATCGCCGCGGCAAAGACCGTGTCCGGCCGGCGCGGGTCCACCGCGATCATGCCGATGTGCGCCGACTCTTTCAACCCAGTGTGCACAAACGACTTCCCGCCGTCGCGCGTCACATACACCCCGTCCCCCCAGCCCACGCTCCGCTGGCTGTTGTTCTCACCCGTGCCCACCCACACCACCGACGGGTTCGTCGGGTCGATCGTCACACACCCGATGGAGTACGACCCGTACGAATCAAACACCGGCGTGAATGTCACCCCGCGGTTGGTTGTCTTCCACAGGTTCCCCGAGGCCACCGCCACATAAAACTCCGACGGGTTCTGCGGGTTCACGGCGAAATCGCCGATGCGGCCGGACATCAGCGCGGGGCCGATGCTGCGCGGCGACAACGCCCGGAACGTAGACCCCGTGACCTTGGCCTGCGCCCGCTCGCCGGTCTGCGTCTGCCCGCCGGCCGTCGCCGCCGACAAACCCAGCACCACCGCCGCCAACACACACGCCCCGCCACGCGCCACAGTCGCTCCGATCATCGGCCGATCTCCTTCGTGTGCCTTCACCCTGT
The DNA here is from genome assembly GCA_019636615.1 of Phycisphaeraceae bacterium. Classification (GTDB taxonomy): domain Bacteria; phylum Planctomycetota; class Phycisphaerae; order Phycisphaerales; family UBA1924; genus UBA2402. The sequence goes on from JAHBXF010000001.1 coordinate 948,196, forward strand.
TCGCCGCGGCGGGGCTTCAAACCCCGCGCGAAGAAAGCATAGCAGAACAGCCAGAGCGCACACGCCACGGGCCCCACCCTACGCTCCCCGGCACAGGGGCCCGCCCGCGCCATCGCTCACCATGCCCGACCAGCCGACACCAACCCCCGCCACGCCCCCCATCGAGATCGCCGTGCGCGGGTTGTGGAAGTCGTTCGGCAGCCGCGCCGTCCTCCGCAACATCACCCTCACCGTGCGCCGCCACGAACTCGTGGCCGTCGTGGGCCCCTCGGGGTGCGGCAAAACCGTCCTGCTCAAGCACATCACCGGCCACCTGCGCCCAGACCGCGGGCACATCTTCGCGGCAGACCACGAAACCCCCGGCTCGCCCCTGCGCGAGATCGGCGCCTTCTCCGATGAACAACTCGAACGCTTCCGCGTGCACAGCGCGGTGGTCTTTCAACGCAACGCCCTCCTCACCGGCACCGTCTTCGACAACCTCGCCCTCTCGCTACGCGAAGTCCGACGCATGCCCGACGATGAAATCCTCCCCCTGGCACGCGAGGCCCTCTCCGCCGTCGGCCTCGACCCCGACGAAGTGCTCACCCGCCGCCGCGACGACCTCTCGGGAGGCATGGCCAAACGTGTCGCCATCGCCCGCGCCCTGGTCATGGACCCGGCCCTCATCATCTACGACGAACCCACCGCCGGGCTCGACCCCCACTACGCGGCACAGATCCACGAACTCATCCGCTCCACCCACGACCGCCCCAGCCGCGCCGGCCTCGCACGCACCACACTCATCGTCACCCACGACACCGAACTGCTGCGGCGGCTCGAGCCGCGCGTGATCATGCTGCACGAAGGGGCCGTGCTCTTCGACGGCCCCTTCCCCGGCTTCCGCGACAGCAGCGAAGAGGCCATCCGCCCCTACTTCGCGCAGATGCCCGTGCTGCACGCCTCGGCCCATCGCCCCCTCTCCGAACACGAGGGAGACTGAAAGCCGCCCCGCCCCTGCGTACGCTCAGCAATGCTCGCCCGCCAACACCAACACAACACCTGCACGCGGGGCGCCCGCGAGCGCACGCACGCGCCGAGCCCCACACCGCGCTCACCGTGACAACCGCCCCCAACAACACCGCCGGCCCAACGACGCGCACGCCCGGTGCCGCGCCCGAGGAGGCCTCGCGCGCCTTCTGCGAGCGCATCACCCGCGAACAGGCCCGCAACTTCTACTACGGCATGCGCTTGCTCAGCGAGCCCCGCCGCGGGCGCATGTACGCCCTCTACGCCTACATGCGCGCCCTCGACGACATCGTGGACGACCCCGGCCGCAGCGCACCGGCCAAGCACGAACTGCTCGACCGCTGGCGCGAGGCCACCCACGCACCCCACACCGCCCCAGAGCCCGCCCAAATCTGGCCGGCCTTCCGCGACATGGCGCTCGCGTGCCGCGTGCCCACCTACCTCTTCGACGACGCCATCGAGGGCCAACGCCAGGACATCGCCCACCAGCCCCCCCACTCCTTCGAACAGGTGCGCGAATACTGCTACCGCGTCGCCGGCACCGTCGGCGTTGCCTGCCTCTACATCTGGGGCTTCTCCGGCGGTGAGACCACCCAACGCCTCGCCGTCGAGCGCGGCATCGCCTTCCAACTCACCAACATCCTGCGCGACATCTGCGAAGATTCCCGCCAGGGCCGCCTCTACCTGGCCCTCGACGACCTTCACGCCGCGGGTGTCTCGCCCGCAACTTTCCTCTCGATCACCGGCGCGCCCGGGGCACGCATCGCGCCCACGCCGGCCCTCACCGGCTTGCTCGCCGACTACGCCGCGCGGGCCCGCGCCCGCTTCCAATCCTCGGCCGCGCTCGAAGAACGAGTAGACCCCGCGGGCCGACCCGCGCTGGTAGCAATGACCGAAATCTACAGCGGCCTGCTCGCACGCATCGAGGCCGACCCGGCCCGCGTGCTGCGCGAGCGCGTCTCCCTCTCACTCATGCGCAAACTGCGCATCGGCTGGCGGGCAGTCAGGGCAGGGTGAATGGGGCGGTTGGCGGCGTTGAGGCAAGGGCGGTGATGGGGGTGTGGGGCTGTGGGGGTATGGGGGTGTGGGGGTGATGCTGTGATGAAGCGATGGGAGTAACGGGGGCGAGGGCGGCCGACGACACCGATCCAGCCTTCCGTCTCGCCGTGCGACCGCAACGCCGGTACCTCCGACTTCGATGCTCCCTCCCGAACTGCCCATCGAAGTCTCTCCACACAGGGACTTCGTTGCCACGTGCCGAGAATCCTCAGCACGCCGTGCCATCGAAGTCGGTTCCTCCGACTTCGATGCTCCCTCCCGAACTGCCCAACGAAGTCTCTCCACACAGGGACTTCGTTGCCACGTGCCGAGAATCCTCAGCACGCCGTGCCATCGAAGTCGGTTCCTCCGACTTCGATGCTCCCTCCCGAACTGCCCATCGAAGTCCCTCCACGCAGGGACTTCGATGCCACGTGCCGAGAATCCTCAGCACGCCGTGCCATCGAAGTCGGTTCCTCCGACTTCGATGCGCTGGCGAAACCCCGTCTTCATATCGACGCCGTGCATTGGGCACGCACAACATCACGTCCGCATCAGTACGTGTACCCAACCACTCTCTTTGCCCGGGTGCCGTGGTATGGCCTTGCCATGCCACGCAGGCGCTCACTTCTTCTCCCCCCGCCCACGCATCACCACAACTCACCAACTCCCGCGCCCCGCCGTATCCCCAATGCCGAATGCCGAATGCCGAATGCCGAATCACGAATGCCGAGTTCCGCGACATGTCCTTGCCATGCCACGACAAACACCCCTCGACGGCGCGGCCACGCCCGCCACGCTCGAACACCAGGCCCTGCTCGGCGAGAGCATGCCCGCCACGGTGACCTACCTCGCCCGCGAATACGTCTGGGGCCCGGGGGATTGGGGCGTAGACGAACTCTTGGTGCAGTACGATCAAGGCCGCCGCGCGAGTTGGCCGCTTCAGGACGCCGGCGGCGACGTGATCGCCCTGTGCGACCTGGGTGGAACCAGTGGCAGTGCCCGCGTCATCACGCAGATCGTCTACGATGCCTACGGTCGGGTGATTGGTCGGGACGACCCGGCCACCCCCGCGACAGGCCCGCCGGAACTGCGGGTCGGTCACAAGGGATTGTTCTTTGACAGATTAGATGGCGGCATCGCAGACCCGCTGACAGGCTTTGATCTGCCGCGCCTGTGGCCCGGTGCGCGGCTCAGCGGCTACGTCCGCAACCGCACGCTGCACTGCGACTTTGGCAGATGGAACCAGCCGGACCCCAACGCGACGGGGTTGCCGGTGCAGGCCAGCCTCTCGTATCACGGTGATGGGTTTGAGGCGTATGTGCAGGAGTTCGACCTGCACGGGCACTTCGTGGATGGTCCCAATGTCTACGCATATTTGGGGGCCGAGCCGCTCGGGCGAGCGGACCCGATGGGGTTATTTTTCTCGTTTGGAGAAGTTCTAGGCGCGAGTACTTGGCAGGCAGGACTTCAATCGGATTATTCACAGGACGCGTTGGGCTACGGAAAAACGATTACAGATGCATTCTATTATCAGTTTGCCGATCTCGCGGACGAACAGTGGTTGATGGCCGAACTGGCGACGGACTGGGGGGTCAACGACGACCTGTTCGGCGCTAGTATGACGGCGGCTGGTGGGGGCACGCTCCGTTTCCCAGGTAGCGTCCGCGGTAATGTCTCCATGACTGGGAACTCGGGATATGCGATTGCCGGCTTAGAGAGTGACCACCTAATACCAAGGTTCGCTGGCGGTGACGACGGAGCGGATAATCTCTTTGACTTGGCCTTCAAACAGCACAGGGGTGCCGGAGGCAAATCACGGCACGGAAATCTGCGAGCACTCATGCATCAGGCTGGGATTCCGGTGCCGACACGAGGCATGGACTCCGTTCGCTGGCAAGCATATATGAAGGCGAAGTGCAAGACAAACCCTTCGATTGCGCAGAAATTTGCAGACGCATTGATCGATAATGCTACACATGTGGACAAGTCGGCGCCAGGCTACCTCAAAAAAATGAAGAAATCTTTGAAAAAGTTTAAGCCGGGTTGGATGCCAAAGAAAGCTAAACTTAAAATATAACTATGAAAAATAAAAAATGGAGGCCCGCGCAGAACCAAGACTATGTGCTGAAGATTAGTTCATCGATAGATATTGATAAAAATTCCAATGACAACAAGTGGTTACGCAAAATTCAAAACCAGCTATGTCCGAACTGTGGCTGGCCGAGCCAACATTGGTATCCCAAGTCGGTAGATATGGCCTTGACCAGAACGTTTCGCTCGACGATTGGCCGCTGCGATGCCACTGGTCCTTTGATAATAAGTAAATCTTTCTATGAATTACTGGCCCCATACAATACGACCGCATCGATTGGAAATTGTTATGTACGTAGTTCTCAGGGATATGTGCTAGACACAAAATATATAACGCTTTATGATATTGAACCGAACATGGTCGAGGTCCGAGGTAGCATCGAGCATGGTCTAGACAATCAGTGCGAGCTCTGCCATGTCCGGATCAAGTGGATCGAGGGCCACCAGTGGGTGCGTCGTTCCGAACTGGGGGATCGCCTGTGGTTTACAGAAGATGTAAGCCTGTTTATTTCTCGCTGGGTAGATGCTTCTATTCCGTGGAAGAAATTTCCAGATGTTAAGAAGTATCGAGTCTACATACGCGACGACGACACCAGTGACAAGATTGGAAATACGGCTTCAATCCCCGCGATGATTCCGCGTCGTTCAAATAAACTTATTCCAGCAGTGACAGACGAACATAAGTCAAATTATCTTATTGCGCTCGAGGAACTTGTGCGTGTTTGTCGCAAAAGAGGATCCGACGCAGGAGTGTCGATCCGTGCAGCCACTCCCCAAGAACTCTCGATGCTCCATGGGATTAAATTTAATGATACAGCACTTACGCTGTTTAAGTGGGCGGTGCTCGATTCATCGGTGATGCACGGCGTGCGAGTACTTAGTCCTTCCGACATAATTACAGAGTGTCGGGAACTTGAGCCTGGAATGGACGTATCCCCTCGGGGCTTTCCCGTTGTCGGCACAACGTCGTATGGTGATGTGATTTGCTTGGATTGCTGCTCTGCTCCCGGTCCTAATGGCTTGTCGCAAGTGATTCTGCTCAATCACGAGTACGAATGGCGAGATGCCAGTTCGGAAGAGATCGCGGAGAGTGGACATGTTATTGCGGAGTCGTACATAGAGTTTATTGCTCTCGTGGCAGAAGAAAAACTTAAAATATAACTCTAGCCGTATCCCGCGCTATTGAAACTTTGCATGATCATGGAACAGATGAAGCCGTACATGATGCTGACAAGAATAACGCCGGTATGACGCGTAGGGACGCGTGGTGCAGATCAATCGCGCGCATCTCGAGCCGTTGATCGAGAACTTCGGCGACCCCCCTTCTCAGCCCTTCCCGTTCACCATTGCCGTCGATGAACTCGTCAAGCACTACACCTACGACGCCTTCGGACGGCTGATCCGCGTGCAGTCGCCCTGGCCCGAGCCGGGCGAATGGTCGCAGGACCTTCGCTCCGAGCGTCTCTACTACGACGGCCTCCGACGCATCCAGGAGGTCAACATCGACCCGCTGCTCCCAATGAGCATGGCCCTCAGCGGCGAGGGCGGCAGCCAGTTGCAGTCCGCGGCCAACCAGGTCGCCTTCAACGCCGAAGCCCCCCTCGACGGCGCGGCCACGCCCGCCACGCTCGAAAACCTCACCCTCGAAGGCGAGAACATGCCCGCGACTGTGACCTACCTCGCCCGCGAATACATCTGGGGTCCGGGTGACTGGGGCGTAGACGAACTGTTGGTGCAGTACGATCAAGGCCGCCGCGCGAGTTGGCCGCTTCAGGACGCCGGGGGCGATGTGATCGCCCTGTGCGACCTGGGTGGAACCAGCGGCACCGCACGCGTCATCACGCAGATCGTCTATGATGCGTACGGTTCGGTGATCGGCCGGGACGACCCGGCCACCCCCGCGACAGGCCCGCCGGAACTGCGGGTCGGTCACAAGGGATTGTTCTTTGACAGATGAGATGGCGGCATCGCCGACCCGCTGACGGGCTTTGATCTGCCGCGCCTCTGGCCCGGCGCGCGGCTCAGCGGCCACGTCCGCAACCGCACGCTGCACTGCGACTTCGGCCGCTGGAACCAGCCGGACCCGAACGCGACGGGGCTGGTGGTGCAGGGGGCGTTCGGATTCCATGGCACAGGGCTTACCGCAACGGTGCAGAGTTTCCGTCTTGGCGTCCACTTTGGTGACGGGCCAAACGTGTACGAGTACCTCGGCGGCATGGCTTGGAGCGCCGATGACCCGACAGGGTTGTCAATGTGGATTTCAACTCAACTCATGATGTCAGCATCATGGGGCTATCTGTCGAGCAGCCGAAGCCACATCAGTGCGCGCTCATCAACAGGTAGTATTTCTCTCGCAGGCCAAGCGATTGGACAGATTGCAGGAGCCATGTATGCTTCGTGGGCGATGGGAGACGGGTGGGGCGCGAATAATCAGGCATTGTGGAGAAACGTCTCTGAAAGCGTTGGTCTAGCAGGATCTACTTTTGTAGGTGGTCTGCTCGGCGCAATGGTGGGTGGTAGCGCGGCGAATGCGATTGGAGCGTGGGGCGTAGGGGCGGCCGGGTCAGGGATGGGTGCCGGTGCCTTTACTGCTGCATCTGGCAATTCCGTTGGCCGTGTTGTATTTGATGTGGGCGTTGCGATTTGCTCTACGTCACTCGATATGATTCGTGGAGTAGCAAGCGCGTATACCCTCGGGGTATCAATTGGTGCAGGATTCTATGGGGGAGTAGTCTCGTATCTTGCCGACTCTGCGCACGACTGGTGGAAACGATGAAAGACAGTCTGAAGCATGCAATAAAATTAAGCGCGCTATTAGCGACTTCTGTCGCATTTGCGGCGTTTAGCAACTTAATCCAACAATCGGGCCAGCCACATCTTTCCACGCGATCGACTATGTTCGGAGGGGCCGCAAAGGAGATTAGTGCCGAAAGGCATTCCGCTGTGTTTGCCATGATCTCTATTGGATTTCTTGTGTGTGCTATATTGCAAGGTCTCAAGATGCGGAAGTATGTCCGTGGCCAACAGCGAGTGCGTCGCAGCGCATCTGTCGAGTGCATCTACTGCGGCTTCTCGCGTAGCGGCATCCCGGAGTCTACTGCTTGTCCAGAGTGCGGCAGAAAGCGACCCTGAGGTATCGGGCTGCGTGTGTCGCGAAAGGCGTCTGCCATGACTGATGCGCGTAGTCACCTGGCAAGACCGGCTACCCGGAGTGGATGGGGTGGTCTGATCGAAAGCACGGCGGAGCGTGGCACGACAAGATGGCGAAGGCGTACGCGGACTACGACGCCAAGAAGTACGGGGCGCACAGCGTCCGGTTCAATCAGACCCTGGTGGACGCCGACGGCAGGCGGGTGACCAACCTTCGGCCCGATGTGCAGGTGTATAATCCGAAGGAGAAGAAGTGGATTATTGTGGAGATTGCGGATTCGAGTACGATGACGAAAGAAAAAATTGACTTGCGAACAAAAGAGATGGCAGGTACGTTAGGCGTGTCCGAGTCCAAAATCAAAATAATATACCATGATCGCGGTCGCGGCGCCTCCGTGCACGCGGGCCGCCGAAGCAGGCCGGGTACACGACGTTAATAGGAGTGCTAATGCGAAGCGTGCGTGGAAAATCAGGAAAGTGTCGCCCGCTCGAAGAGGACGATCGTGTCATGGAGATTATTGGTTGGTTTATGCCTGGCATCATAAATACAAGTAAGTTGCATTGTAAAACTCTCAGAGCGGCAAGTGAACTAAAAATAACTGCGGATTGGGCATCAGCACATATTAAAGACTCTGTCATGGGTCGAAGTCCGTCATCGAGCCCGCGCACTCGTATGCGTGGAGTATCCTTGGCAGAGTGGGAAGCAATAGTATCCCAGTTGGGTACGAATCAAGACATAGAAGGTGTAGACTTTGCTATGAATGCATTCGTAGCCGAGTGCAACAACAGGTGTACGCTGCACATGGACACTGAGTATCCTCCATCCGCTCGCGTATTTCTAGCCGATGATCCTACCTTGCTGGGCGTAGACAGATACGACTTAGCAGGCATTGCCCGCGCGTCCGTAGAGGCGATGGATGCTGATGGTAATTGTGTTCATGCCTTGGTGGACTATGACTATGCAGGTGGGTATAATAACTACGGCCACATGTACAGCCCATATCCGCTCTTTCCTATGACGTGGCGTATGTGGGTTGACTTTGTCGATTGGGGCACGCTCGGCGAGGCGCAGGCCACGACGGTGCGGCGGGTGGTCTGGGGCACCTACCTCGGGCCGCGCATGGCGGAGCGGCTGAGCAAGAACTTCATCGACGACTATCTCGCTTTGACCACCACCTACTTCGGCTCCCCTCAGACCGCCGAGCGCATGCCCGGCGGCGGCATCTACCTGACGCTGACAGACAACCCGCGCGACCAGGTGGAGCACGAAGAGTTCCCTGACATCTACGAGCGGCCCATCGTGCGCAACGCCGCGTGGCTCCGCCAGCGCCTGCGCGAGGCCGGGATGCTGTAATCGCGCCCCGTGGCCGTGCGGCCTCCGCCGCATCCAGGAGGTCAACATCGATCCGCTGCTCCCCATGAGCATGGCCCTCAGCGGCGAGGGCGGCGGCCAGTTGCAGTCCGCGGCCAACCAGGTCGCCTTCAACGCCGACCACCCCCTCGACGGCGCGGCCACGCCCGCCACGCTCGAACACCAGGCCCTGCTCGGCGAGAGCATGCCCGCCACGGTGACCTACCTCGCCCGCGAATACATCTGGGGTCCGGGTGACTGGGGCGTAGACGAACTCTTGGTGCAGTACGATCAAGGCCGCCGCGCGAGTTGGCCGCTGCAGGATGCCGGTGGCGACGTGATCGCCCTGTGCGACCTGGGCGGAACCAGCGGCACCGCCCGGGTCATCACGCAGATCGTCTACGATGCCTACGGTCGTGTCATCGGCCGCGACGACCCGGCCACCCCAGCGACAGGCCCGCCGGAACTGCGGGTCGGTCACAAGGGACTGTTCTTTGACAGATGAGATGGCGGCATCGCCGACCCGCTGACAGGCTTTGATCTGCCGCGCCTGTGGCCCGGTGCGCGGCTGAGCGGCCACGTCCGCAACCGCACACTGCACTGCGACTTTGGCAGGTGGAACCAGCCGGATCCGAACGCGACTGGGTTGCCCGTGCAGGCAAGCCTCTCGTATCACGGCAGGGGCATGAGCCCCAGCTTGCAGACGTACGATTTGTATACACATCTACGAGATGGCCCGAATGTCATTGAGTACATCGGGTCTGCCCCTTGGACTTCTCACGACCCTCTTGGGCTCTCGATGCTCAGCCCGCTCGGAGACGCGGCAGCACAAGCAGCCAGGTGGCAACGGGCGTATGAAACCGGCAATAAGGCACTTGATCTAGCGCGGCAACTCGCCGCGGGAGCGACACTGGAGTCCATCGCGGCAGGCATTGTGATCGACCTCGTCATGGATAAGGCCACAGGGGCGTTTGGGGACAAGGCCTTGACGAAGATTGGCACGATCATGAAACGCATGAAGCCGTACATGAAGAATGCTGGTAAAAAAATCACGACGAAGAGCGGATACGAGGTCGAGTACGACCGGCTGGGCTTCCCGAAATTTGACCAGTGGGTCAAAGCCAGGGTGACCATCAAGATGACCGGCAACCGCAATGTCGATATTAAACTTGCCGAGGCTGCTTACAAGAAGCCGACGCCGCCTGGGTATACATGGCATCATTCCCAAGACCTCACGACGATGGAGCTTGTGCCATTTGAACTAAACGATGAAGCTAAACACATGGGCGGGCATGCTATTATGAGGATCTTACTTGGCGACGATTAAATTCAAACCGCTTGGTCCGCCTCTCTCCGGGGCGGATATTCACGAACTCGCAGGCCTCTTGGGGGTACCACTGCCCGCAGATTACGCCGCATTCCTGCTTAGCTGTAATGGTGCCATGTCCGAGGATGATGAACGCATCGTAGTACCATCTCCCGGATGGTTTGGCGGAGATGAAGCGAATGTGCACGCGCTGTTTGGTTATAAATATGTAATAAGATGTTGGGATATCTGGAACGCTACGTATGGAATTCAAGAACGATTGCCGCCGGGTTGCATCTCTATCGGCTGTGATGCAACGGGCTCGGTGTATGTTCTCCGCGGTGATGGACCAAACGTGGGAGAGGTACTCTTGCGAGATACCGAAGATGAGATTCCCGATGATCCCTACTCGGCGCTTTACCCGGTTGCAGATTCGTTCTCGGAGTTTCTTGAAATTATGTATACAGAACCACGAAGCTACTAATCATGGGAGTATGTGGGTGTCCCCAGTAGTGTCTCAATACAGACGTGGAGACCTGCGGTAGTGCTAAATTCAATAAGATACAAATATGGCCATATTTAGAGCCTATCCGTAAACCGCGCAGCCGTGTTACGTCGTGCTGCGTATAGCATGGTATGGCGATGCGATTGACCGATGAGGAACTTGAATGGCTGGCCGCGCGGGTGCCCGATGCACCTGTCTCTCCCAAGGGCGGGCGGCCGGCGATGGACAAGAGGCAGGCTCTGCGCGGCATCTTCTGGGTGCTCGACAACGGCGCCAAGTGGAAGGATCTCCCACACGAGTTCGGCAGCAAGAGTTCGGTGCACAAGTACTTCATGCTCTGGACCCGCGCGGGTGTCTTTGAAGCCATCATGCGCGACGCGGGCAGGTTCATCGAAGAGCGCGACGGCTTCCGTCTCTACGAGTGCTTCATCGACGCAACCTTCAGCAAAGCCCGCGGCGGGGGCGACGGCATCGGCGTCACAAAGGCCGGGAAAGGCGTGAAAATCATGGTTCTTGTCGATGCAAGAGGTCTGCCGGTGGCCGTCAGCACCGCCAGCGCCTCCCCGCACGAGAGCACGCTGGTGCAGGGGCTCTTCGAGTTCATGCTCACCGTCGAATCACCCGCACGCATCATCGGCGACAAGGCGTACGACAGCGATGCCCTGGATGAAGAACTGGCCGGGGAAGGGATCGAACTGATCGCGCCACACCGCAAGAGTCGGCGTCCGGAGAACGTCACCCAGGACGGTCGGCCGCTGCGTCGTTACCAACGCCGCTTCACGGTGGAGCGGACAATCTCGTGGCTCCAGAACTTCCGGCGCTTGTGCATCCGCTACGAAAAGACCTCCGTGTTGTTCCAGGGCTTTCTGCATCTCGGATGCACCATCATCTTACTGAAACAGGTTTACGGATAGGCTCTAGTCGGAACCCGACACTCTCGCACGATCGGAAGTTTTCAATCTCGATGTAGTCCAGCATCGCGGTCACTTCTTGGCACAGGTCGTTGCAGGCCCTTCCAGAGCCATGTTTCCATGGTACACCGGGCCACCCCTCAGGATTCGTCAACCCCCTACCACCCCATCCGCTCCACCATCACCGCGTACGCCGCCAGTGCCCCCCTGCTCCCCCCTGTCGCGGCCACGCGTGCCGCCGCTCGCCCCAGCACGCTCCCTTCGCCCGGCATCCGCCCCGCCGCGCCGCACGCTGCGCACGCCGAAACCCGCCACCCACCCCCATCCAGCCGCGCGGCACACAGCCCGCCGCATGCCTCACACCCCACCGGCACCACCACGCCCCCCTCCCGCGCCTGCTCCGGCACGCTCACCCCCCTCACCATCTCCCCCATTGCAATCAACCGCCCCTCACACACCGAGCACACGTGCGCACCGGCCTCACTCCGCACGCGGTGCAGGTCGCCGGCCAGGGGCTTCCACACCAGCGGGTCTGCGATGATCTCCGCCGCGCCAAGTTCTACCCAGGGCACATCCAGCCCGCTGGCCTTGGCCGGGTCAACGGCGTGCGTCCGCCGAACCTCCACCGCTCCCGCCAGCCGGTCGCCTCGCCACAGCGCGACATCCACCACGTACGCACCGAGGCGCTCCTCAACACTTGTTCTGTCGAATATCAACGAAAGCGGCGCCGGCGCGCCCCGCCCGCACCCGTCGCACACCACGGGCACGCGCACCCCCCGCAGGCTTTCCTCGCGCCCCAGCACTTCGGCCAGCAGCAGTTTGGCCGCGGCGTGCTCGGCAGACTCGGGCGTGCAGGCCGCGCCCGCGGCGTGCGCAAAGTGCCACCGGCGCGAGGGGCCCCGCCGCGCCACCACCGCGCCCCGGCACCCGGGGCAGACCAGCGGCCCGGCCAGTTCGTCGTGGCAGCGCACCAGCCGCCCCGCACGGTCAACCGCCGCGGGGATCAGCACATCGCGTGTTGGTTGCTGGGCGGGCATCGGGTGACCAGGCGGCGCATCGCGGGCGCGAACACTTGCGTGAAGATCGGCGGCCGGCGGCCCCCGCTGGGGCCCGGCCACAGAGCCCCGGCCAACCGGCGGCATCAAGCATAAACCGCGCGGCCTTCGCCCGCACGGCCCCATACCATCACCCGTCGATGAAGTGCGAGCGCTGCGACAACGAGGCGACGGTGCACGAGGTCACCGTGCGCAACGGCACCGCCATCGAGCGGCACCTGTGCGAGGTGTGCGCGGCACTCTTCGGCATCGCCGCCGGCGCCCTTCCCGACCTCTTGAAGCCCTCGGGCCAGCCCGGCGAGATCAGCATCACCGCCGTGAGCAAGATCGGCGGGGCCGCGCGACCGACCGCCTGCCCCGGCTGCGGCCTGACATACAGCGAGTTCAAGCAAGGAGGCATGCTGGGGTGCCAGCAGTGCTACCACGCCTTCGAATCGCAGTTGGGGCCGCTGTTAGAGCGCGCCCACGAAGGGGGCATCGCCCACACAGGCAAATCGCCCAGGCGTCTGGCCGCGGGCGCACCGGCCCAGCCCACCTCGCCCGGCGGCCTCTCGCTGCACGAACGCGCCGAGCGCCTGCAGGCGTTGCAGCGCCAACTCGACCAGGCCGTGCGAAACGAACAATACGAAATCGCCGCGAAAGTGCGCGATGAAATCCGCCACTTGTCGGCCCAGCAACCCCCCTCGCAGCCGCCCAGCGTTTCCTGACCCAACTTTCACCGGCACGGCCTTCTCCGCCCATTCACACCCCGAGAGCAACACCCGCGTGACCACCGAAGGCTTGACACCCCCACCCTTCGACGCCACCACCGAATGGCTGCGCGGCGAGGGAGAATCTGCCGACGTGGTCCTCTCGTCGCGCGTGCGCCTGGCCCGCAACATCGCCGGCCACCCTTTCGTCATCAAGGCCGGCCGCAAACACCGACAGCGAACCCTCGAACTCTGCCGCGAACGCGTGCTGCACGCGGGGCTTGCAACGCGCGTCGCCTGGTATGAACTGCACCGCGCGCCGCACCTCGAGCGGGCCCTGCTCGTCGAGCGGCACCTCATCTCAAAGCAGTTGAGCAAGGGACGCGCCTCGTGCGGCGGGCCCGAAGACCCGCGCGGCGTGGCCGTGGGCCTGCCCGACGAACGCCTGAGCATCATGGTCAACGAAGAAGACCACCTGCGCATCCAGGTCATCCGCAGCGGGCTGGCACTCACCGAGGCCTGGACCGAGATCGACCAGGCCGACGACCGCATCGAGTCCGGCCTTGATTACGCCTACTCGCCCAGGTTCGGCTACCTCACCGCCTGCCCCACCAACGTCGGCACCGGCATGCGCATGAGCGTCATGCTGCACCTGCCCGGGCTGCGCCTCACCGGCGACATCGAAAAGGTCAAACGCGCCGCGGCGGACATGTGCCTGGCGGTGCGCGGCTTTTTCGGTGAGGGCTCTGAGGCCGTGGGCGATTTATACCAGTTGAGCAACCAGACCACGCTGGGCAAGCCCGAGACCGCGATCCTGCACGATCTTGAACGCGTCATCGTGCCCCGCATCGTCGAGTATGAACGCCAGTCGCGCCGCGAACTGCTCGCACGCCGGCGCGTGGGCGTCGAAGACCAGGTGATGCGCGCCTGGGGCCTGCTCACGCACGCGCGCCTCCTCTCGACCGAAGAATCAATGCAGGCCCTCAGCCTGGCGCGCCTCGGCGTGCAGGCGGGGTTGCTGCGAGACCGCGCGGGCGCAACTCCCGACATCCGCGCGATCAACCAGTTGCTGCTGCTCGTGCAGCCCGCGCACCTGCAGCGGGCCGTGGGCCGAGAACTCGACCAGGATCAGCGCCGCGTCGCCCGCGCCACGCTGACCCGCACGCGACTGGCCGGCGGCTGACCACCCCGAGGGGCGGGTGTCAGGTCAGCGTCACCGGCATCACGACATACAGAAAGTCGTTGCCGCTCTTGATCAGGCCCGGCTTGCTGCCGCCCTTGAGTTCCATCATCACGCTGGACTGATCCATCACCTTCAGCGCATCCGTGATGAAGGCGGGGTTGAAGCCGATCTCGAGATCCTCGCCGTCGTACTCCTTCAAATCGACGGTGATCTCGGCCTCCCCCGTTTCCGGCGCGCGGCTCGAAAGGTGCAGTTGCTTGTCCTTCCCGCGGAAGGCCAGACGCACCCCGCGCGATTCTTCGTTGGTGAGCAGCGCGGCACGCCGCACCGCCGAGATCACCACGTCGCGGTCGAAGGTCACCCGCTTGTCGTTGTCCTTGGGAATGGCCTCTTCGTACGGGGGGAAGGTGCCCTCGACGAGGTTGCTCACCAGCACCGCACGCCCCGGGTTGGCCGCCGTGCCGAACGAGAACAGAATCTGATTGTCGGTGATGATGACCTGCACCGGCTCGTCGTTCTCTTTGATCAGTTTCTGCAGCATGCCCAGGGCCTTGGAGGGAACGATGCACTGCACGGCCTTGGCATCTTTCTCCCCGCCGGTCAGGGCCGCGCGGGCCAGCGCCAGCCGCCGGCCGTCGGTGGCCACCATCTCCAGCCGCTTGCCGTCACGCTTGAAGAGCACGCCGTTGATCGCGTAGCGAGATGTCTCGCGCGCCGTCGCGAAGAGCGTGCGCGTCACCAGTTCCAGCAGCGAGCCCGCGGGGTGTGTGAGCGTGGCGCGCGGCTTCGAACTGCCCGTGCCCGCGGCCGCCTCGGCAAAGTCGGGGATCGGCGGGAAGTCTGCCGCGGAGAAACCAAAGACCTTGAAATGTGCATCGCTGCCCTTGATGTGGCAGGCCTCCCCTTCGCTCTCGAAGGTGAGCGTGGGCTCAGAATCTTCGGCCGAGACAATGCCCCGCAGCCGATCGGCGGGGATGAGCAGTTCGCCCGGCTCGTGCACGTCCACCTGCGTCAGGGTCAGCCGCAGCGCGATCTCGGCGTCGGTGGCTTCCAGCGTGAGTTCGCTGGTGCCCCCCGATTTTTTGGCGGAGAGTTTGATGCAGGAGAGTTGGATCTTGGGCGTGCGCGTTTGAACCGCCCCGCTGAGCAGATTGACCGCGTCCAGAAGTGCCGAGCGATCACAGATGACTTTCATGGTGCTTCCTTGATGGCCCAGAGTTTACCCCCCTCAGACAAGGGTGGAGCCCCAGGCAAGCGCAATCTGTAGTAGATGATACCCGTGGCGTATCCATTTATAGGCGGAGTATGGCGAGAATGGGGAACGCCCAGCCCCGCCGCGCCTCGTGGATCTTCGCCCGACGCGCCCGGGCCCGGCCCCCAGCCGCCGCAATCTCAAGAGCCCACCCGGACCTCGCCGAACCACCGCCCGTCTATGCCATACAAAACACGACCACGGCGACGCGGGCATCACAAACCGCCCCGGCTTGCGACCGGGGCTCAAAGTTCTCGGCCTTGGCAGTTGTCCCCACGCCTCAGCCATGCGATACTCCCGCCCCGGGGCGCGTCTTCCGGGTTGTTGGTTGTGACCAGAACACTCGACACTCTCCGTCCCCTGGGAGCGGGCCGGAGGGTGCCATATTGGGAGCCCGCATGTCATTCGAAGCCGCCGTTCACGCTCAGGCGATCAAAATCTGTCGGTCATCCTTGGAGATGTGCGCCGCGGCGGGGAGCGGGCACCCCACCACCGCCATGAGCATCAGCCACCTGGTCACGGTGCTCATGTTCCACACCATGCGCTGGTCGCCCGACTATCCGGCCTACCCCACCAGCGACAGGCTCGTGCTTTCAGAAGGCCACGCGGTGCCCGCGGTCTACGCCGCCGGCGCAGAACTGGGCATGATGTACGGCACAGACCCGCGCGCCTTGCGCCGCCTCACGCACGAAGACCTCAAGCAGTTGCGCGCCGCGGCGAGCGAACTCGATGGGCACCCCAACCCCGCCGAGGGCTTCCCATTCTTTGACGCCGCGACCGGCTCGCTGGGCCAGGGCCTGAGCGTGGCGGCGGGGCTCGCCGAGGCGGCACGCCTCGACGGGTACGACAAACTCATCTACTGCATCATCGGCGACGGCGAGGCCCGCGAAGGCCAGATCACCGAAGCGCTCGACTACATCATCGACCGCAAGATCCGCACCGTGCTGCCCATCTTCAACTGCAACGAATACGGCCAGGCCGACCGCGTGAGCGCGCAGCAATCGGCCGAGACCCTCGCCGCCAAACTCGAGGCCACCGGCTTCGCCGCCAAGATCATCGACGGGCACAGCCCCTCGGCGATCAAGGCCGCGTTCGACGAGTTCGTCGCCGGCGCCGCCAAGAGCAGCGGCAAGCCCATGGCGCTGATCGCCCAGACGGTCAAGGGCTGGGGCGCCGCCTCGCTGCAGGGCTCGGGCTGGCACGGCCGCCCGCCCACCGGCGAGCAACTCAAGCGCGCCATGGCCGAACTCGAACAGCGCCGCATGGAGGTCACCACCGCGCTGGTCTCCAGCGATCAGTTCATGATCCAGCCCCCGGCCGACGCCTCCCCGCGCGAGTCCGAGCCGGGCGAGATCCCCTCCCTCTCGGCCTACATGAAGGGCAACGACATGGAGAGCCTGCTGCAGTCGGGCTCCATGGCCACCCGGCGCGCCTTCGGCTTCGCGCTGCGGGCGCTGGGACGCGCCAACGACCGCGTCGTCTCCCTCGACGCCGACGTGAGCAACTCCACCTTCTCCGAGTTCTTCCGCAAAGACTCCGCCCTGGCCCCACGCTTCATGGAGTGCAAAATCGCCGAGCAGAACATGATCTCGGTCGCGGCGGGCCTGGCCGCGGCCGGCAAAGTCCCATTCTGCTCCTCCTTCGCCAAGTTCATCACCCGCGCCTACGACCAGATCGAGATGGCCATCTACACCGGCTCCAACATCAAGGTCATCGGCTCGCACGCCGGCATCACCCTCGCCGCCGACGGCCCCAGCCAGATGGCGATGCCCGACGTGGCCTGGTTCCGTTCCTTCACCACCATGCGCGACCGCCGCGGCAACCCCGGCTGCTACGTGCTCCAGCCCGCCGACGCCTTCGCCGCCTACGCCCTCACCAACGTGATGGCCGACTACGAGGGCTTCTGCTACATGCGAACCCTCCGCCCCGACACCGAGTTCCTCTACTCCGACGACGCCGTCTTCAACCTCGGCGGGTTCGAAGTGCTCAACGAGGGACGCGATATCGTCATCGCCGCCGCCGGCTACATGGTCCACGAGGCCAACAAAACCATCGAACTCCTCGACAAGGCCGGCATCTCGGCCACGCTCGTCGATCTCTACTCCCTCCCCTTCGATACCGACGCCTTCCTCGATCTTGTGCAGCAGAACAACGGCGTCGTGCTCACCGTCGAAGACAACTTCGGCGGCGGCATCGGCAGCGCCGCGGCCGACGCGCTCATGGAATCCGGCGACGGCTTCCGCCTGCGGCAGATGCACGTCAAACGCATCCCCAAGAGCGCGCGAACCCCCGACGAAGTCCTCAAGATGTGCGGCCTCACCGCCGAGGACATCAAGAAGAACGCCATGGAGATGCTCGGCGTCTGACACACCGTCACGCCCGCATTCGTCAACGAAAACGAGGCACGCCCCGCATCATCCGGGGCGTGCCTCTTGTGTTTCGTGCCCGCGGGACCGCCGCACCCCGGCGGCGGATCAGTCTTCCTGGTCGTTGCCGCCGGTGTTCGCCGGCGTGGCCAGGTTCCGGCGCGCGTCGAGAACCTTCTGGCGGATCTCCTTGAACAGGTCCGGGTTGTCCTTGAGGAACTGCTTCGAGGCCTCACGCCCCTGCCCCACGCGGACCTCGCCGTACGAGAACCACGCGCCCGACTTCTGCACGATCTTGGAGTCAACAGCCAGGTCGAGCAGGTCGCCCGCGGCGGAGATGCCCTCGGTGTACATGATGTCGAACTCGGCGTCGCGGAAGGGCGGCGCAACCTTGTTCTTCACCACGCGGGCGCGGGTGCGGCTGCCCACGGTCACCTCCCCCTCCTTGATCGCGCCCGTGCGGCGAACGTCGATGCGCACCGTCGCGTAAAACTTCAGCGCGCGGCCGCCGGTGGTCGTCTCGGGGCTGCCGAACATCACGCCGATCTTCTCGCGGATCTGGTTGATGAAGACCACCACGCAGTTGCTCCGCGCGATGATGCCCGTGAGCTTGCGCATCGCCTGGCTCATCAGCCGCGCCTGCACGCCCACCGTCGCATCGCCCATCTCCCCCTCGATCTCCGAGCGAGGCACGAGCGCCGCCACCGAGTCAACGATGATCACGTCCACCGCGTTGGAACGCACCAGCAGTTCGCAGATCTCCAGCGCCTGCTCGCCCGTGTCCGGCTGGCTCACCAGAAGGTCGTCGATGTTCACGCCGATCTTGCGCGCCCACGAGGGGTCGAGGGCGTGCTCGGCGTCGATGATCGCGGCCACGCCGCCTTCCTTCTGCGCGTTGGCCGCCACCGACAGCGCCAGCGTCGTCTTGCCCGATGATTCAGGCCCGAAGATCTCGATGATGCGCCCGCGGGGAATGCCACGACCCCCCAGCGCCAGGTCGAGCGACAGCGCGCCCGTCGAGATGCCCGGCACGGCCAGGTAGTCCGCCTCGTTCATCTTCATGATCGAGCCCTTGCCGAAGGTCTTCTCGATCTGACCCACGGTCAGTTCAAGGGCCTTGCGGCGGGCCTTGGCGTCTTCAACCTCTTCTGCGGCCTTCGCCGCGGCGGCCTTCGTTGCCGCTGCATCCGTTCTTTGGGGGGCCGCCGGTGATGGACGGCTCGCCGCGCCGGGCCCGCCCGCGGGGGGCGCCGCGGCCGGAATCGGCTTGACCTCACGCGATTCAGCCTTCGCCTCTGGCTTGGTTTCTGGACGGGTGGCAGAGGCGGGCGAGGGAGTGGGCGCAGTACGAACTTGTGACATGGGGTCGGCTCCTGGTCCTTGCCCGAGTGCCGCCGCCGGAACGGAAGCATGCCCGGGCCTACTCGCCGCGGTGTGTGCCGCGGGTGGAACCCCCACCCGTCAGAGCACCATCAGGGACGGCGGCGAACGCGCTCCTGACTTGCTGTCAGGATACCGAAGACCGAATATGCAGTCAAGAGTTCGAGCGGGATTCCGAAAACATTGTTTCTAAAGCCCTGAAACACATGATATTGCGTTTTTTACGCCCCGCCGTCATTTCACTCTTCACCCACACAAAATACGATTGTCTGTTAGGGTGTTGCGGCCCGTCCGTGCCTCTACGTGGTCTGCGCGGCCGTGGAAACGGGCTTGATCACCCCCAGTGCCGTCGCAAGTTGGCGGGTGTCCGCATATTGCTGGAAGCGCACCACCTTCCCGCCGGCGAGCCGCCACACGTGCGCCGCCTGCGTTCGCTGCGCGTGCCCCGTGGCTTTGGCGGTGCCCAGATAGCGGCCCAGCATCACCACCGTCTCGCCGGCATCAAGCAGTTCTTCAACCTGAACAGCGAAGCCATCCCACTCAGAGGCGCACCGGGCAAAGACGCCGCGCAGCACGGCCTCGGGCCCGATGTACGGATTACCGTCGGCCCAGGGGTTGCCCTCGGCCTCGTTCCACACCACATCCGGGCTCAGAGCGCCGAGCACGGCGGCCACATCGCCGCGAGAAAAGGCGTCATAGAGGCTTCTCACTAGGGCAATATTCGTGGTTGTCATGCCCGCACTCTATGGCCGCGCATCCACCATCGCGCGGCCTGCCAACCAGGCAGGCCAGAAGGGGGCCGGGCCACCGCGCGTGCCCACCCGGGGCGCGGGCAAGCCCCGCCCCCTGGCGGTCAAACCCGCGAAATAGGGGATCGCAAAGGGGAATTTGGACCGAAAAGCGCCTTGGCGGCCTCGAAGGGGGCACGAAGAGCAATCGGCACGCCGCTCGCAGCCGATATGCACAGGCCCCCCCGCCGCATCGCCCCTGGGCGCGGCAGCGGCGGGAACCGACGGGTTTGTCCTTTTGTTTGTTCCGGCGCGACCCCAGACGGGTCCGGGAACGAATACATTGGGGACGTGCGGACGGCCGCGCGTGAGACAGCGACGGAAACGGCGGAGAGGTTCGGCAGTCCGAAGTTCGGCAGCAGCAGGGAGTGTCAGCGATGTTTGAACGCTTCACAGATCGTGCCCGCAAGGTGATGGCCCTGGCGAACCAGGAGGCGCAGCGCCTGAACCACGAATACATCGGCACCGAGCACATCCTGCTGGGGCTGGTGAAAGAGGGCTCGGGGGTTGGCGCCAACGTGCTCAAGAACCTTGATGTCGACCTCCGCCGCGTGCGGATGGAGGTCGAGAAACTCGTCAAGGCCGGGCCCGAGATGGTGACGATGGGCAAACTGCCCCAGACGCCGCGCGCCAAGAAGGTGATCGAATACGCCATCGAGGAAGCGCGCAACCTGAACCACAACTACGTGGGCACCGAGCACCTTCTGCTGGGCCTCCTGCGCGAGCACGACGGCGTGGCGGCGCAGGTGCTGATGAACCTTGGGCTGAAACTCGACGAGGTGCGCGAAGAGGTGCTGGGCCTGCTGGGCGCCGGCAACGAGAACGCCGAGAGCGGCGAGACCTCTGCCTCCGCGGCGGGCGCGCCCGGCGCGGGCGCTTCGCCCACCGGCGGCAAGACCAAGAGCAAGACGCCCGCGCTCGATTCCTTCGGGCGCGACCTCACCGAACTGGCCCGCGAAGCGCAGTTAGACCCCGTGATCGGGCGCGCCAACGAAATCGAACGCCTCACGCAGGTGCTCTGCCGCCGCACGAAGAACAACCCCGTGCTGCTGGGCGAGGCGGGCGTGGGCAAAACGGCCATCGTCGAGGGCCTGGCCCAGCGCATCATCAGCGGCGACGTGCCCGAGATTCTGGCCGAGAAGCGGCTGGTGGTGCTCGACCTGGCGATGATGGTGGCCGGCACCAAGTACCGCGGCCAGTTCGAGGAACGCATCAAGGCCGTGATGAACGAGGTGCGCCGCGCCAAGAACGTGGTGCTCTTCATCGACGAACTGCACACCCTCGTGGGCGCCGGCGGCGCCGAGGGCGCCATCGACGCCAGCAACGTGCTCAAGCCCGCGCTGGCGCGCGGCGAGATCCAGTGCATCGGCGCCACCACCTTCGACGAGTACCGCAAGTACATCGAGAAAGACGCCGCGCTGGCCAGGCGCTTCCAGGCCATCACCGTCGATCCGCCCAACGACGAGCAGACCGTGGAGATCATCAAGGGCCTGCGCGACCGCTACGAGCAGCACCACCGGGTGCAGATCACCGACGCGGCGATCAAGGCCGCGGTGGAACTCTCGGGCCGCTACATCACCGGGCGCGTGCAGCCGGACAAGTCGATCGACGTGATCGACGAGGCGGGCGCGCGCGTCCGCCTCAAGAGCATGACCAAGCCGCCCAACCTCGCCGAGATCGAGGGCGAGATCGAGCGCCTGAGCGTGGAGAAGGACGAGGCCGTGAAGGCCGCGGACTATGAACGCGCCGCGGAACTTCGCGACAAGGCCGAGCAGATCCGCAAGAAGAAGGAAGAGATCCAGCGCACCTGGCGCACCCGCGCCCAGGAGGCCGACGGCGTGGTGGACGAAGAGGTGGTGGCCGAGGTCGTCAGCAAGATGACCGGCGTGCCCCTCAAGCGTCTGGAGAAGGACGAGGCCGCGCGCCTGCTGAAACTCGAAGAAGAACTGCACAAGAAGGTCATCAGCCAGGAAGAGGCGATCAAGGCCATCTCCAAGGCCATCCGAAGGGCCCGCGCGGGCCTCAAAGACCCCAAGCGCCCGATGGGCTCGTTCATCTTCGTGGGGCCCAGCGGCGTGGGCAAAACGCTGCTGAGCAAGGCGCTCGCCGAGTTCATGTTCGGCGACGAGGAAGCGCTGATCCACCTCGACATGAGCGAGTACATGGAGAAGCACAACGTCAGCCGCCTCATCGGCGCTCCCCCCGGCTACGTGGGCTACGAAGAGGGCGGGCAGTTGACCGAGCGCATCCGCCGCCGCCCCTACTCGGTGATCCTCCTCGACGAGGTCGAGAAGGCCCACCCCGACGTCTTCAACATGCTCCTGCAGATCATGGAAGAGGGCCGGCTCACCGACTCCTTCGGACGCAACGTCGACTTCCGCAACACCGTGCTCATCATGACGAGCAACCTGGGCGCCGACCTCATCAAGGGCGGCGGGGGCTTCGGTTTCGCCAAGCGCACCGAGGCGGCCGACTATGACAACATCAAGGTCGTGCTGATGAAGGAGATCGAGCGGTTCTTCCGCCCCGAGTTCATCAACCGCCTCGACGACGTCATCGTCTTCCGCCCGCTCAACCGCGACGACCTCACCCGCATCGTCGAATACGAGGTGGCCAAGGTCTCCAAGCGGCTCGCCGCGCAGGGCTACACCCTCGAACTCGACCCGCTCGCCAAGGAGTTCCTCATCGACAAGGGGTACAACCCCGAGTACGGCGCCCGCCCGCTGCGCCGCTCGATCGGCACCTACGTCGAAGACCCGATGTCCGAGATGCTCCTCTCCGGCGGGTTCGAGGCCCCGTGCATCATCAAGGTCACGCGGCGCAACGGGCCCGACGGCAAGCCCGAAGAGCACCTCTTCTTCGACTCGGTCCCCACGCCGCGCCCCGAGTCAGAGAAGCCCGGCAACGGCGACTCGGGCGCCAAAGAAGCCGCGACCTCCTCCACCTGACCCCCTCGCGTCTTCAACCGTGAACCCCGCTTCAACCCCGCCGCCCCCGGCGGGGTTTTTCGTGCGCGCCACGCCGGCTCGCACCCAAAGAAACACCCCCCGGCGCAGGGCCGGGGGGTGTCGTCGTGCAGATCAGTGTGTTCAGAGCCCGCCCAAAGTGACAGCCGTCAGCGGGCGCTGATCACGCGTGAACGTTCAGGCGCGGCGGCGACGGGCCGCGACCAAGCCACCCATGCCCAGGAGGGCGAGAGCGCCGGGGGTGGGAACCGTGTAGTGGATCGTGAAGTTGCCAACTGCTCCGCCGTCACCGCCGATGGCGTCGATGACTTCAACCGTCCAGCCGCCTGCGGAGTAACTTCCGCCCGACCACGTGTGGGCGTTGTACGTGCCGGTCGGGGAGGCCGGCGCGATCCACTGCGTGGGGCCAGCCTGGATGAATGTGTACAGTGCGATATTGGCCAACGCGCCGCTGCCGGCAACGAGGCCCAGATCAAAGTTGCCCGTGCCCGAAGTGGAGGCCGAGCGGTCCATGGGCCTGTAATCCGCGCCGTCAGGCCCGGTGATGAGGATCCGAAGATCGTTTCCCCAGGTGTGGGCCAGTTCAAACTCGATGCGGTCAATGCTGACGACGTTGGGCAGCACGAAGTTATGCACACCCGTGCCGCCGGTCCCGGGGCTCGCTGGCCACGAAACATTGAAGTTGTGTGAGTACGAATCAGCCGCGGCCGCCGAAGCCAAGCCGGCCACCGCAACGATCAAAAGCGTCTTCTTCATGTCTTGTCTCTCCTTTGGGGTCTTTCTCGCCTCGGACAAAGCGACAGCCGTTCCGGGCCCGACACGGGCCACGGAGTACATCTCTGGCACACCACCGAGGCCGGCAGGCCAGAGTCAGACGTTCTGCGGCGTGGGAAAGTCTCTCTACGCTCCCATACGCAGCCTGTACCCGAATCTAGCGAAAGTGCCGGGCAAGTGCAACCGTCTTGTGGCGATTTTGTGCACCTTTCAGCCATTTCACGAGATCTGGTACGTTATGCTGCCGTACAAATACCGAACAGACTGACGGGCATCGAGGGCGCGAAACACACAGCCGCATCCCAGGTAGTTTCATTGGTGCCATTGCGCAAAGACTCGACGGAACCCCGTTGTTATTAGACGTTGAAAAGACTGATTGGGTGATTGATCCCAGCAAGATCGCCTTTTGCTGTTGACAAAGTCTGAAGAGTCGGTCACAATGTGCCTTGAGAGGTATGGCCTCATGCCTCACACAAGGGCAGGAGTTTGAGAGAGACCGTCGCAACCCTTTTTTCCGCAAAGGGTTCGGCGTAAGCACTTCGGGTGCTGCAAACTCTGGACATCTCGGGTGGTTTTCTCATGGGTGGCGCCTTGCCATTCATGGCTCCCCGTGTCCGCGCCTGTGCGTGTGGGGGCTGACGCAGCGTGTGCGTCGGGCATGAGGTGGGCACGTGCTGTTCGGCGCTCGCCGCAGCCTGTGAAAGAGAGACAAGATATGAAGAAGATCGCACTTTTGGCCCTCGTCAGCGTTGCCGGCACCGCCGTTGCCAGCGAAATCATCCCCGGTTCGCTCCTGGGCAGCGCCACCTTCACCAACAAGAACTCGATCGACGCCGTGGGCGCGGCGACGAACGACCGCGACAGCGCGTTCATCTCCCCGGGCGGCACCGTCGCCTCGATCCGCGCCTTCGGCTCACTCACCAAGGTGAACTCGGCCACCTTCGCCAGCGAGGCCCGCGTGCGCTTCAGCGCCGGCACCGGCAACACCTTCCCCAACCTTGACTTCCAGGCCACCACCGTCACCTCGTACACCGGCACCATCGCCGTTGACCGCACCGTCAACGTCACCCCCTTCACCCTCACCAACGGTGGTCAGGTGAACTTCGAATGGTTCGAGTCCTTCCAGGACGGCCCCGCCGGCCTGCCCGAGAGCACGTGGGACAGCATCACGTACGAGTTCCGCAGCGCGGCCCAGATCATCAACGGTAACTTCAACTTGGGCGCCATCGGCTTCAACCAGCCCGGCACCCACAGCGGCAGCCACGTTGCCGGCGGCCTTGACTTCTTCACCTTCTCCATCCCCGCCGTGACCAACCCCGGCCAAAGCCTCAACATCCGCATGACCGCCGGCCTCACCGGCACCAGCATGACGGACACCGAAATCGCCCTCTACGACGGCAACGGCAACCTGGTCGCGTTCAACGACGACTTCGGCGGCCTGGGCCTCTTCAGCGGCCTGGACTTCTCCGACAGCAACCCCCTCGCCGCGGGCAACTACACCCTCGTCACCGGCGGCTTCAACACCGTCTTCCCCGCCACCCTCAGCGGCACCTTCACCCCCGGCACCAACGCCGGCACCTACGAACTCGACATCCGCTACGTGCCCACCCCCGGCGCGCTCGCCCTCCTGGGCATGGGCGGCCTGGTCGCGGCCCGTCGCCGTCGCGCCTGAACCCTCACGCGTGATCTGCGCCCGTTGACAGTTGTCTCTACGGGCGGGCGCTGAACACACTGATCTGCACTCACACACCCCCCGGCCCCGCGCCGGGGGGTGTTTGCTTTGGCCTTGTGGTTTGGCCTCGCCGCGCCAGGCTCACGGCGTTATCGGCCAGAAACAGCGGTACGGCACGGGGAATTCCCTGCGCGCGCCCCACTTTCATATTGACAAAAAATCCACGCCCGTCCACAATAGATCAGCACGGGCGCGGCCTCGCGCCCGTGCGCCGGACGGAGTTTGAGAGAGACCGCTTCACACCCTTTCATCCGCAAGGGAACGAGCCTAGACGCCCCGGGCATTGCAAACTCTGGACAACGCAGACGGTCTTTCGGTGGGCGCTCTCGCGCCCCCCGGGCGGCACCTGTTTCGGCGCTGGGGTTCGGCTTGCGCCGCGTGGGCGCGAGCGGTTCGGGGGAAAGCGCCCGGCACACCGCCGACGCGGCTCTAGTAGAGAGACAAAGACATGAAAGCGCACCTGTTGATCGCCGCCGCCGCCTCACTCGCCGCGGCACTGCCCGCCGCGGGCGATGACTGGCTCATCAATATGACGGTGGACAACCGTTTCGACGTCTACTTCGGCACGCCCACCGCCACCAACTTCTACGCGGGCGGCGGCAACAACTGGACGGTGACCTACACCATCACCGCCACGGGGCGCGCCGCCACGGATTACCTCTACGTCGCCACCGCCTCAGACCGCGCCGTGGCGCAGGGCTTCATCGGCGAGTTCACCAACACCACCACCAACCTGACGACCGTCACCGGCGACGCCATCTGGGAAGTCTTCCCGGCCGGCGCTTATCTCACGCAACTGGGCCTGGGGCCGGGCCCGTGGCCGACCAACGTGCAGCCCACACAGGCGCAGGTTGACCTCGCCATCGCCTACGCCACCATCAACAACCTGTGGGTCACGCCGGGCAACGGCGGGATCAACGGCGTGAGCCCCTGGGGCGCACGCCCGGGCATCAGTCCCAACGCCCGCTGGATCTGGCACAACGCCAACAACGCCCCCGATCCCACGATCGGTGGTTTCAACCACGACGAGTTCCTCGTCTTCCGCATCGCGGGCGCGGTGCCCACCCCCGGCGCGCTCGCCCTCCTGGGCATGGGCGGCCTGGTCGCGGCCCGCCGCCGCCGCGACTGAGCAGCGTCAACCACGGCCCGCGCCACGCCGGCGCACGCCACGCGCGCCGCTGCACGGGCAACACACGACGGCGAGCACACCGATCTGATCCGTCAGAACCCCCCGGCCCGAGTGGTCGGGGGTTCTGCTTTTTGGCGTCGCCGCGGGATGGGCAGGGGGTGGGCCATACGCTTGATCCATATGTCAGACCACGATCAGACGCCGTTGCCGCAGGCTGTTCAAGAAGTGCAGTCAGCCTTCGCCCGCCTCAAAGAAGAGATCCGCAAGGTGATCGTGGGGCAGGAGGCGGTGGTGGATGAAATGCTCATGGCCATCTTCTGCCGCGGGCACGTGGTGGTGGTGGGCGTTCCCGGCCTGGCCAAGACGCTGCTCATCTCGACCACGGCACGCACGCTGAGCCTGGGTTTCTCGCGCATCCAGTTCACGCCCGACCTGATGCCCAGCGACATCACGGGCACCGAGGTCATTCAGGAAGACAAGACCTCCGGCACGCGCGACCTGCGCTTCGTGAAGGGCCCGATCTTCTCGAACGTGATCCTGGCCGACGAGATCAACCGCACGCCCCCCAAGACCCAGGCCGCGCTACTCGAAGCGATGCAGGAGCGACAGGTGACGGTGGGCGGCAAGCGCTACGAACTGCCCGACCCGTTCTTCGTGCTGGCGACGCAGAACCCCATCGAGCAGGAGGGCACCTACCCGCTGCCCGAGGCGCAGTTAGACCGATTCATGTTCATGATCCAGATCGGCTACCCCACGGCCGAGGAAGAACTGGAGATCGTGCGTCGGCAGGCGGCGCGCGGCGGTGAAGAAATCTCGCCTGTTCTGGGCGAGGCCGACATCAAGCGCGTGCAGCACCTGGTGCGGCAGATGCCCGTGGCCGACAACGTGATCAACTACGCGCTGCGGCTGGTGCGGGCCACGCGCATCAAAGAAGAGATGGACCAGGGCCTCAAACGCCCGCAGAAGGTGCAGGACTACCTGGCCTGGGGCGCGGGGCCGCGCGCCAGCGAAAACCTGGTGCTGGCCGCCAAGGCCGCGGCCCTGCTGGCCGGCTCGCCGCACGTGACGCCCGAGCACATCCGCGCGGTGGCCAAGCCGGTGCTCCGCCACCGCCTGCTGCTGAACTTCAACGCGGAGGCCGACCAGGTGACGAGCGACGACCTGATCGACGCGCTGCTGGCCGAGATCCCCGAAGACGGCCTCTCGGCGCGTCAGCGCCGCGAGATGGACCAGGTCCTGCGCTGATCGCCCGCGTCAGCCGTGGTCGCGCCGGTGCTGCTTCTTGTTCTTGTCGCGCGACTTGCTGCGTGAACTGCGCTTCTGCGAGCCGGTCTTGAAGTCGCCGAACCCCGCGCCGCGGGCTTTTTCCATGCCGCCGCCGTCCAACTTGCCCAGCACGGGCTTCTTGGCTTTGCCCACGGCGCGCGATGCGCCGTCTTCGACGAAGAGTTCGAGTTGACGCTTGGAGAGATCCACCGCGCCGATGCGCACCGTGAGCAGGTCGCCGAAGTTGAAACTGCGCCCGCTGCGGATGTCGGTCAGCGCGCCCGAACGCTGGTCGATCTTCCACACCGGCGCACCCATGCCCCGCGTGACATCGCCCGGAAGGTCGTCGCTCTTGATGAACCCCTCCGCCAGGTACTGGTCGATCTGCACGAAGATGCCGCGCGGCGTGACGCCCGTGACCACGCCGGGGTAACTCTCGCCGATGCGCTTTTCCAGCAGTTGCAGCACGAGGAAGTTGCGCAGTTCCTTCTCGGCCGTCTCGGCGTTCACCTCGCGCATCGTGGCGTGCCGGCCGATCTCGATGAGTTGCTCTTCGCCCGGCAGCGATCGCACCGCGCGGATGTCGCCGCCCAGGGTGCGCTTCTCCACCTCGCCCCGAGGGCGCTTGCGCCCGTTCTCGGTGCGGCGCAGATACTCGGCGATGAAGCGGTGCACGGTGAGGTCGGCGTAGCGGCGGATGGGGCTGGTGAAGTGCGCATAGGCCGAACTGGCCAGCGCGTAGTGCCCCACCAGCGCGGGGCTGTACTCGGCCTTGGTGAGGGTGCGCAGCACGGCCATGTGCACCGCGCGCGCCGTGGGCTTGCCGCGCGTGGCCTCCAGCAGGCCCTGCAG
Organism: Phycisphaeraceae bacterium; assembly: GCA_019636615.1. Taxonomy (GTDB): domain Bacteria; phylum Planctomycetota; class Phycisphaerae; order Phycisphaerales; family UBA1924; genus UBA2402. The sequence continues at coordinate 976,988 of JAHBXF010000001.1, forward strand.
TTCCTGTCGGCTGGGGCTCCGCGGGATGCGGAAGCCCGCGACCATGGCCACCTTGCGCATCTCGTCCACGTCGCCGGGGATGGGCTCGGGGTGGATGCGGCGCATCAGCGGCACGCCCAGCCCCTCGGCCAGACGCGCCACCACCTCGTTGGCCTCCACCATGAACATCTCGATGAGTTTGTGCGTGAAGGCGTCGTCTTCCTTCTCGGCGCCCACCACGTGCCCGTTGTCGTCGTATTGCAGCACCACCTCGGGCAGGTCCAGGGTGATCATGCCCTGGCGGAAGCGCCGCCCGCGGATGGCCTTCGCGCAGCGGTCCATCTCGCGCAGCGTGTCGATGAGTTGATCGGTGTAGCGCGGCGGGGTCTTGGCGTGCCGACGCGCCTCGTTGAAGTCGCCGTCGATCAGCGCCTGCGCTTCGAGATAAGTCAGCCGCTTGCTGCTCTGGATCAGCGTCTGCGCCACGCCCTCCCCGCGCACCTCGCCCTGCTCGTCATAGGTGATGAACGCGCTCTTGCAGAAGCGCGGCACGCCCTCCTGCAGCGAGCAGATGCCGTTGCTGAGGATCTCGGGAAGCATGGGAATCACGTGGCGAGGCAGATAGCACGAGTTCGCCCGGTCTGCCGCCTCGACATCCAGCGCGCTGCCCGGCGGGATGTAGTGCGCCACGTCGGCGATGTGGATGCCGACCTCCCACAGCCCGTCGTCGGTGCGGCGGATGGAGATGGCGTCGTCGTAGTCCTTGGCGTCGGGCGGGTCGATGGTCAGAATGAAGTCTGTCGTGAGGTCGAGCCGGTTGTCCAGAGCCCCCGGCCCGCGCGCGTGGAAGTCGGCGATCTGCGACTCGAACGAGGCCGCGGCCTCGCGCGCCTGATCGAGGCACGCCTCGGGAAAATCATCGCTGGGCAGGTCGTAAGCGGCGATCACGGCCTGCGTCTCGACATCCGGCCGCCCGGCGTCGCCCAGCACGCGCACGATCACGCCCTCGCCCAGCATGTCGCCGTCGGGCCAGACAACCAGTTCAAACACAACCTTGTCGCCCGCGTGCGCGTTCTTGGCCTGCGCGTCTCGGATCACAACATGCCCGGTGAGTTGCCGGCCGTCGGGAACCACCACCCAGTTCTGGCCGCGCTGCTCGAGCGTGCCCGCGTAGGTGCTCCGCTTGCGGTCGATCACCTCGACCACGGTGCCGATGTAGCGGTCGTCGCCGCCCGAACGGCGCTCACGCGCCAGGCGGATGCGCACGGTGTCGCCGGTCAACGCATCGCCGGTCTCGCCCGGCGGGATGAACACGCTGCCCTCGCGCAGCGCCAGTTCCGGCGTGACAAAGCCGAAGCCGCGCGGGTTCTTGCGGAAGGTCCCGACGAGTTCGCCGTTGGTGTCTTCGATCGAGGGCAGCATGACCTGCCCGCCCGCCGAGACAACCAGGGCCCCCTCCTTGGCGAAGAGTTGCACCGCGGACTGGAACATCTCGCTCTCTTCGGCCGGGATGTTCAGGTCCCGCATGAGGTCGCCGATGCGCGACGGGGTGTAGTCGTCGTGCTTGAGGTGCATCAGTAGTCGTTTCTTGTAGCGTAATGGCATGAACAAGCGTAGGGACCGCCAGCCCACACGCCCGCCTTGCCCACGACCGCCCGGCCATCCCCCACGCAGCGACGCCGCGCCGGCGCGTTCAGGCGGGGGGCGGCGTCAAGGTGCGCAGTTCAAGGGCCAGGCGCTGCGCCAGCGCGCGGCGTTCGCCCTCGCTCATCTCCCCGCGCAGCCGCGCCGCCGGCCACCCCCACACCGCCTCGCGGGGCGTGGGGTCGTCGGCGTGGCGCGGGATGATGTGCCAGTGAACGTGCCCCACCTGATTGCCCAGGCACTCATAGTTGATACGCACCGGCCCACCCCCAGCCCCGGCCCCCGCGAAGACGCGCCGCACCGCCCGCGCTACCAGTGCGGCCTCGCCGAAGAGTTCGCGCTGCGCATCGAGCGAAAGTTCGTCCAGGTGCTCGACATGGCGGCGCAGCACCAGCACGCACCACCCCGGACACCCCTGATTGTCGCCCAACACCACAAAGGCGTGCCGCAGCGCGCCAACCAGCAGAGGGTGCTCGCCCCGTTCGCAGCGGTCGCAGACAAGACAGAGCGGGCAGGTGGTCATGGCGGGTTCTCGCGGGCGTTTTCGAACCATCAATCAGGGCGTGCGGGGCGCGCCCCCGGCACCAACCAATCGCCAATGGTTGGCCGCGGCGCACGCCCGGCGGGGCCGCTACGGCGGTGTGTGCTCCTGTTCCGCCCGGTTCGCGCCCCCCCAATCGCCGGGGCGCGGGCAAGGGGTGTGCGCCCCGCCGGTTCTACGTACACTTGGCGCACATGACCCCGCCCGCCGAACACGCCCACCCCGCCGAAGCCGCCGCCAGACGCCGAGCGATCGTGCTGCGGGTGGTGCGCGCCGCCTTCTTTATTCTCATGATCACCTTCTCGCTGCTGGCGGCGCTCCAGCAGCAGCAGAGCGACAGCAAGATCTTCACCCCCGACACCAGTTGGTGGGTGCCGGTGGGGCTCTTTCTTGCGGTGGCGGTCTTTCTCTACGGCGCGGCCATCGCCGTCGACATCGCCACCCCGCAGAAGAAAATCGCCACCATCACGGGCGTGATGTTCGGCATCATCGCCGGCGTGCTGGCCACCGCCGCGCTGGGGTTCATCATCGACCTGCTCCTCGAGAGTTGGGTGCAAGACGCCAAGGCCGTCGACGCGCTCAAGCCCATCGTGAACTTTGTCAAGGTGCTCATGGGCATCACCTTCTGCTACATCGGGGTCACCACGGTCTTGCAGACGCAGGACGACTTCCGGCTGGTGATCCCCTATGTCGAGTTCGCCAAGCAGATCCGCGGCGTGCGCCCGCTGCTCATCGACAGCAGCGTGCTCATCGACGGCCGCATCATCGACATCGCGGGCACGGGCTTCCTGCAGGCCCCGCTCATCATCCCCCGCTTTGTGGTGGCCGAACTGCAGACCCTGGCCGACAGCCAGGACAGCCTCAAGCGCGCCAAGGGCCGGCGCGGGCTCGACTACATCGCCCGCCTGCAGCGCACGCCCCGAATCGATGTCTCCGTGGACGAAACGCCCGTGCCCGGCAAGTCGGCCGACCAGATGCTGGTGGAGATGGCCCGCACCATGCCCGCGCTGATTCTCACCACCGACGTGGCCCTGGCCCAGGTGGCGCGCATCGAAAACATCGGCGTCTTGAGCATCAACGACCTGGCCAACGCGCTCAAGAGTTCCGTGGTCGCCGGCGAGAGCATCAGCGTGAAACTGCTGCGCGCCGGCGAACAGCCCGGCCAGGCCGTGGGCTATCTGCCCGACGGCGCAATGGTGGTGGCCGAAAACGGCGAACCGCTCATCGGCAAAGTCGCCGACCTTACCGTGATCTCCAGCCTTCAGACCTCGGCCGGGCGGCTCATCTTCGCGCGGCATGTCGCGCCCCAGCGCGAGGGCGGCGCGCCCCAGGGGCCCGCCGACAGCGATCGCCCGCACCAGGACGCCGCCGATACCACCAACCCAGCCGACGGGCCCGCGCAGGGCCCCGCCGCCGAGGGCCCCGAGGTTCAATCACACGACGAGCCGCCCGGTAGCAAGCCGCCCGAGAAGGGCGGGGGCACACCCCCGCAGGGCCACAGGCCGCTGCGCCCCGGCACGCCGCGCAACCCGCGCCGCTGACCTCAGGCCCGTTCAAGAAAAAGGCAATCGCCGCGGCAATCGCGCGGGGCCCCCCGCGGAAACTCGCCGGCGAGAATGCCGCGCACGGCCGCGTCGATCTCCCGGCGCACTTTGTCCAGGTTGATGCCGGAGAACTCGATGGTGCCGCGCTCGCCGGTGGAGAGCAGCCAATACTCCGCCCGGCCTTGCGGGCGCTCTTGGCCCAGCACGTGCCCCAGGGCGAGCAGGTACACGCCCATCTGCAGGTCGTCCTCGGCGATCTCGCGCAGTTTCTTGCGGGCGTCGCCGGTTTTGTAGTCAACCACGCGGTGGGTGCCGTCGGGCAGCAGGTCGATGCGGTCGAGCCGCGAGTGGAAGTGGTGCGCCACGCCGTCCACCACATACTCAAAGCGCACGTCGTGCTCAACCTCGAGCACCTGCGTCCGCTCGTCGTGCAGGCGTTCATAGGCGCCCTTCAACTGCGCCAGCAACTGGTCGAGCACCTCGGGGCGCGCCTGGTTGCCCGTCTGCGAGAGGAGCGTGCGGTAGGCGCCGCGCGCGATGGAGAGAAGTTCGCTCAGGCCCGGGCGGGGCTCACCCTCGGCGTCCGCCGCGCTCCATCGCTGATAGAAACGCTCGAGCGACATGTGCGCCACGTTGCCCAGGTCTACCTCTTCGCCCGTGCGCTGCGAGAGGCCCATCACCCGGGAGACGTAGTAGCACCGCGGGCAGCGCCGGTATGTCTCAACGGCCGAGTAACTCAGCCGCAGCGGCGGCGCGGGCGGGCGCATCACCGGCCCGTCGCCCGCGGGCTGGTCGGCGCGCGTCGTGGCCAGCCACTGGGCACGCAGGTTCTCGCGCTCGCCGCCGCCCACCCACTCGGGCAGATCGCCCCGCCGAAGCAACTGCCCCGCCGCGAGAAACTGGTGCAGCGCACGCTCAACATCTTCCTGCGCTCGCGCCACGTCCTGGGGCGAAAGGTCGGGGCTGTCGGCGCGTTCCAGCGCGGCGGCGATGGCCACGCGCGCCTGCCGGCGCATGCGCGCCGCGGCGGTGTCGCGACGGCGCGCCTCTTCGGGCCCGCCGGTCTCCTGCTCGGCGCCCGCCCCACCGCCGGCGCGCCAGTGCGCCGGGCCCACACCCTTCTCCCCCGCCATGCGCCGCACCTGCTCGCCGGGCATCAGCACGCCCACCAGGGGCTGGCCGCCGTGCGGGGCCAGTTCTTCGAAGAAGTGCGCCGCCTTCGTGCCGCTGGGGTTTTTGCCGCGCTTGGCCAGCAGCACCAGTTCGTTGCGGGCGCGCGTGCACGCCACATAAAACAGCCGGCGCTCTTCGTCCAGGGCACGCTCCGCCTCGGGCTGCGCGTCGGGATCAATGCTCTCGACCGGCGGCGGCGGTTCGTCGTCGCGCGACATCTTCGGGTAGCCGTGCGGCGGGGTGACGCGCGGCACAAAGACCGTGTCAAACTCCAGCCCCTTCGAGGCGTGCGCCGTCATCAACTGCACACCCTGCTCGCCGGGCGAGGTGCCGTTGCCCGGCCGGTCGTCAAGATCCTCCCCGTCGGCGTCTTCAAGCGTGGGCACCTGCCCCGTGGGGTTGAGGTCTTCGAGTTCGTCGAGATACGCGCGCAGTTCTTCGAGCCCGCCCGGCTGCGGCAGACGCGCCTGACGCGCCCGCGCCAGTTGCAGCAGGCCCAGCACCGCGCGGATGCGCGTCGCACGCTCGCGAGAGGGCAGCAGGTCGGCGTGCGCCGCGTCTGTCGCAAGTATGATCGCGTGAAGCGCATCGTCGGCCCGCTTGGCCTGCACCGCCTCGCGCAGCGCGTCGTAGCGGTCGCAGCATCGCCGCACCATGTCGGCGTGCTCCGGGGGCAGCGACCCGGCGAAGGCCCTCAGCCACGCCGGGTAGGGGCCCGGGTCGGGGCTGTCGGGCAGGCCGTGCTCGGCGTGCGAACGGGCCGCGCGGTATTCGTTGTCGCAGCGGGCCACCACCTCGGGCGGCAGCGAGAAGGGCGGGCGGCGCAGCAGCCGCATGGCGGGCCACGCGGCGTCGGGCTCGTGCAGCCAGGCGATCCACGCGCGCACGTCGGCGACGCCGTCGTCGGCGAAGATCGGCGTGGCGCGCTTGCGCGAGCACGGGATGCCGCACAGCGAGAGCGCCGCAGAGATTTCATCCAGGTGCCCGTGCGTGCGCGCGATCACCGCGAAACTCGACCACTCCGGGCACGGCGTGCGCGTTTGACGCGCGTGCAGGATGTGCGCCGCGATGGTTTCGCCGTCCTGCTTGTCGTTCTCCAGCGTGATCAGCCCCACCGCTCGCCCCGTGGCGCGGCTCTGCGCCGAGAGGGCCTTGTCCGGCGCGAACCGCGCGAACGCGCGCGAGATCACCCGGTTCGAGAGGTCGACAATCTCCGGGTGGCTGCGGTAGTTGAGCGTGAGCCGCACGATGTCATGGCCCGGCCACGCGGCCTTGAATCGCCCGAAGGCGCGGTTGTCGGCCCCGCGGAAGCCGTAGATCGCCTGATCGTCGTCCCCCACGGCGCACAGGTCGGCCCCGCCGCGCCGAGACGCGTCCGTGATCAGCGACAGAAGATCGATCTGCGCCTGGCTGCAATCCTGGAACTCGTCCACGATCACCGCCTTCACGCCCGCGCGCACCAGCGTCCGCGCCGCCGCGTCGTCGCGCAGCAGTTCCAGCGGCAGCACCACCTGGTCGGAATAGCCCAGCAGCCCGCGCGCCCGGCGCGCCGCGTTATACGCCTCATAGGCGCTGGCCGCGTCGGTCAGGTCGTCGCACAGCACGCGCTGCGCCCGCGCCTCTTCGTCTTCTTCTCCGGCCTCGCTCAGCCGCTCGCGCCACGCCCGGGCCGTCTCCATCACGTCGCGCGGGGTGCGCCCCATGTTCGCGAACTTCTCGATCCACGAAAGCACAAACCCCGTAAGCGCCGGCACGCCCTCGGGCCGGCGCGTGCCGAAAAGCCCACGCTCCAGGATGATCCCCGACATCATGCGGTGCGCCTCGACCGCGTCGATCATCTCGAGTCGCGCCGGCAACCCCAGCCGGTCGGCGTGCCGGCGAAGCAGCCGGTAGCCATACCCGTTGAACGTGTGCGCCTGCACGCGCGACGCCACCGCCCCGCCCACCAGCGCCGCCAGCCTTCCACGCATCTCCTCGGCCGACTTCGTCGTGAACGTCAGGGCCACGATCCCCTCGGGCGCCACCCCACGCTCGCGGATCAGGTGCGCGATCCGCGCGATGATCACCCGGGTCTTGCCCGTGCCCGGCCCGGCAAGCACCGCCAGGGGCCCGCCCGTGTGATGCGCCGCCGCGCGCTGTTCGTCGTTGAGTTCCAGCGTGGTGGTGGGTTCGGTGCTCACGCTCGATTATCGCAGGCTCGCGGCGGCCCCGCCGCACAGTTCGGCCCGCGGTATACTCACCCCCCGCCGCCCACGAGCCGAACCATGACCCCGCCGCCCGCACGCAAGCCGGCCCCGCACACCACCCCCGCCGACACCACCCAGGCCGTCGACGCGTTCATGCACGCGCTCAAACACCCGCACAAGGCGGCCGTGCAGCGGCTGCGCGAGATCATCCTCGCCGCCGACGGCGACATCGCCGAGGGTGTGAAGTGGAACGCGCCGAGTTTCCGCACGCACGAATACTTCGCCACGACATACCTGCGCGCCAAGGCCGGCATCGGGCTGGTGCTGCACCTGGGCGCCAAGGCCCGCGCCGGGGGCGGCGTGAAGATCGACGACCCCGGCGACCTCCTGCAATGGCTCGCCAAAGACCGGGCGATGGTCACCTTCGCCGACGAGGCCGACCTCGCCGCGCGCCGCGCCGCGCTCACCGGCATCATCCGCCAGTGGATCGCGCACGTCTGAGCCGGCCACGGGGGGCTTTCAGTCCCCGCCCACGCCGGATTCTTCTTCCCCGATCGGCGCGGCGTTGGTGTCCCCCACGGGCGCGGCGCCGCCCGAGGGCTTCACCTCCACCAGCCGTTTCTCGCCGCTGCCGGCCTTCACGCTGCGCTCGTGCACCGCCGCCTGCCGGCCGTCCTCGGTGATCTTGTACACCACGCCGATGGTGGTCTCGGGCTCGCCCAGCACCAGCCGGTTGACAACCTCCACGCCCTGCATCAGGGTGTGGTCGGTGTTGGCCACCTCGTACTTCCACATGCCGAAGCGTCCGCGGCTGTAGACGCCGCGCTCTTCAAGCCAGGGAATGACGCGGCTGAGAATCTCGTCGCGTTCCACGCTGGGCGTGGGGTAGGAGTAATCGGCGTAGTAATGCCACGTCGAGACGATGTCCTCGGTTTCTTCCTCGGTGATGAGCCCCGCGTTGATGAGCCCGCGGATGGTCTCTTCGACGATGGTCCCGCCGTTGACCGGCTTGAAGGGGCTGCAACTCGTCTCGCACAGCAGCGAATAGAAGCGAGATTCGCCGCTGGTGTTGTCGTCGGGCGTCATGAAAGGGGAATAGTTCGAGAGGTACGTCACCCGGTAGAAGGGGCAGTTCTCCTCGGGGAAGTACATCCAACTCTTGGTCGATGGGCACGGCCGACGGATGCCGACGCCCACCATGTGCCCGCCGCTGTGGCGCAGGCGCGACGCCTCGTCGCGCACCCAGCCCGGCACGTCGCCCGTGAGAATCTTCGTGCACAGAATGTCCAGCGGCATCGTGCTCACCAGCGCGTCGTAGGTGTCGGTCGTGCCGTCCTCGAAGCGCACGGTGCGCGTGTCAACGTTCACCTCAACGCAGCGCTTGCGCAGGCGGATGTGGCTCTCGGGGGTTTCGGCGCCCTCTTCGGTCAGGCCCAGCACGGGCCCGAAGCGGCGGTAAAACTCGCCCGTGCCCCCTTTGCGCGGGAACTTGAAGCGGTTGTTGGGCCCCCAGCCGAAGTCGTCGGTGCCCAGCACCAGGTTCTTCAGCGCCCGCTCATAGTCGATCACCGCCACGCGCTCGCCGATCCACTCCTTGTTCATCACCTCCGGCGGGCAGGCCCACACCTTGAAATTGTACGGACGCATGAAGTGCCGCGCGATGCCCTCGCCGAAGACCGCGTCGATGAACTCGCCGAAGTTCTTCGCCTCGTGGTGGCTCTTGATCGCGCCGCGCCCGGTCTGCGCCCTGATCAGCCCCTGGATGCAGTCGTGCGCCATCTCGCGGGGCAGATAGCGGATGTTGTTCTGAAAGGGATAGGGCACCCACCGCCCGGCGATACGCACCCAACTCTCGCGGTTGTTCAGCGTGAACTCATCGCCCATCAACTCGTCGAAGACGCGGTCGTAATAGGAATAGTGGCTGAACATCACGTGGCCGCCGATGTCCCACGTAAAGCCCACATCATCCCTGAACGAGTGCGACAGGCCGCCCACATAGGGGAGCGCCTCGTACAGCGTGAAGTTCGTCTGCCCGATCTCCTTGAGCCGATACCCCGCCCCCAGGCCGGTCGGCCCGGCGCCCAGGATCACAATCCGCTGATTCGATGGCTGCGTCATCGCGCTGTTGCTTCCTCTGAAGGAACCCGGGACTCACGCCGCGCCTTTCGCACGGAAGGTCCGAAAATCCTGACACGACCCCAACGAAAAGGGTAGGCCCTCTTCATTCCCATCTTCGACCGCTTCCCCCGCAAAGGGGGGCGCGGCCGTGCGTTGGGCTCACCCGCCGAGCCCCCACATGTCGCATGTGTGAGAAATCTATGCGCCCGCGCGCGCGCACCCAACTTTCGGTGCTTCATTGTTCGGAGGCATCTGTGAGCACCCTTCCCTTGCCATACAACTCAACCCCTTTCGACCGTGACCAGAGCCGCTGCGACATCCTTGAGCAGGTCGTCGCCGCCACCGAGCGCCTCTGCCGTCTCTGCCTCGCCCCCTCGCAAGAGTGGCTTGACAGAGCCGCCGCCGCGATGGTCCTCTCCCCCTTCGCCGCGGGCGTCGCGCTCCTTCTCTGCGATGTCAACCGGCGCGGCGTCATCACCAGCGTGCACGCCGTCGGCGCCTGGCCCATCCACGCCTCGTTCCCCGCCCCCCTGGGCACCACCGTCATCAACTCCGTTCAGGCCATCAACTCCGCGCACGACCTGCGCATGCATCTTTCCGCCCTCGCGGGGCAACATTGGCTGGGGGCCGGCGCACACGACCGTCCGAAGGGGATTGCCTCGAACGCGCCGGCCCTGGTCGATCAAGAGTGCCCGCCCCACCGCGCGGCGTGGGCCCTCTTCGGCGGACGCTGCGTGCTCGGCGCGCGAAACACCCTCTCGCCAGGCTCCCAGCGCTGCCTGCTCTCATACATCAGCCTGCGCTCGGCCGAGCACTCGCTGGTCGAACTCCACAGGTGCTGGAACGCCGTCGGCGCGCTCGCGGCCCGGCTCGCTCTGCGGACCTTCGGCGCCGCCGAGCCCTTCAGCACCGAGAACTGGCTCAGCACGCGAGAGTTGGAAGTCCTCGAGTTGCTCCTCGCCGGGCACTCGGTGCCCGAGATTTCAGACACCCAGAGACGCAGCGTGCACACCGTGCACGATTACGTGAAACGCCTGCACGCCAAACTCGCCGCCCGCTCGCGCGGCGAACTCGTGGCACGCGTCTTGGGCCACACCCTCCCCGCCAACACGCCCAACCCTCCCGTGCCCAACGAGTCAGAAGCCATGCGCTTCGGGCCCTACGGGTGATGCGCGGCGGCACCGTGCTGAGCCGGGTCCGTGGGGGACTCATGGCCGGCCGCCGGCAGGGGCGGCCCACGAAAAAGGCCCGGCGCAACGCGTGCGCCGGGCCCGGTGTTCATGGTTGTGCTGGTTCGCCGGCGATGCCGGCGAAGCGCCCGCACGGGCGATCAGCAGGAGCCCTGTTCCCAGAGTTCAAAGAACCGCTGCACGTCGGTGCCGTCAACGCCGCCGTCGTAGTTCATGTCCGCCTCGGGGGCGCCCCCGCCGAAGTAGTCGAAGAAGATAGAGACGTCCTCGCCGTCGATGCCGCCGTCGCGGTTGAAGTCGGTGCGGCAGGGGGGCGAGAGAAGGAACCCGCGCAGACGGCCCTGGGCGTTGCGGCCCTGGCCCACGATGTAGCCGTCGTCGTTCACGCCGGTGGCGATGAGCAGCCGCCAGCCCGTGCTGGGGTCGATCAGGCTGTTCAGGTCGAGCATGTTGCCGTTGAGCCACACGCACGCACGCTGCTGATTGCGGTTGTCGATGAAGTAGCCCACGATCACGTTGTCGTTGTTGTTGTCGGTGGCGAAACTGCTGCCGCCCAGCGTGCCCAGGCTCGAAACCTGGCCGTTGCGCCACACCGCGGCGCGGTTCTGGCCCGTGGCCATTTCAGAAAAGCCCACGATCTCGCCCAGTTCGTTGATGTTGTTCGCGCGCCCGTTGGCCCCGCCCAGCAGGGGCAACTCGGTCATCACGCCGCCGGAATAGACGAACGCACGCTCGTCGCCGCAGACGCCCGGCGCCGCGGTATAGCCCACCGACACGCCCTGGTTGTTCACGGCCGTGCCGTAGTGAATGCGGCACGTGTCGCCGGGGAGCGCGTTGAGACGCTGCGGCAGGCCCGAACTCCAGTTGAAGGCTTCCACCGAGCCCGCGCCCTGGAATGAGTTGGTGCCGATGACCACGCCGGACTCGTTGATGTCCATCGCCGTGGCGTACACGTTGTTGTTGAAGGGATCAAGATCGAACCACTGGCCGCTGCGGACCAGCCAGGGCTGGGCCGTCGAGCCGAAGAGGTTCACCGCCGCGGCGGAGACACCCACCACGTCGCCGAACTCGTTCACCCCGTTGGCGCTCGCGTAGAGCAGGCCGGGCAGCGAACCCAGGTTCTCCATCACGCCATCGCGGAACCTGTAGGCCTTGGTGTGGCCCGAAGAGTTTTTCGCGCCGCCCACGATCCAGCCGTTGTTGCTGATCGCGGTGCAGTACGACTCAAGACCCCCCAACGTGCCGACCTCGGTCACCGCGTAGCGGGGCGCGATGAACTCGGTCTCGCCCCAGTTGTCGCCCTTGCCGGGACCGTCGCCGTTGAGATCGGTGAACGGAAATGTCTCTTGCCCGCTGGCCGCCGCGATCATCGCGGCGACTGTCATTCCAGCAACAGTGAATCGTGCGCTCACGCCCATGGTCTGAACTCTCGCTTTCTTTCGTCGGCCAGTGATGGTGTCGGGGCAGACCACACACACCCCGCAATCATCTCTTCGCCGCCGTGCACTCGTTGCACCTGTCTGGTCCCACCAACGCCCCGGGCACATCCGTGACCGACAGGTGCTCAAAAGCCCGTCGGACATGCCGGCTCCCCTTGCCGTACGAAAACAAACCACACCGCGATGTCAGAGGGAAAAGCGTCTCGCGGGCCAAAGTCGTCGTTGGTGATGCCCGCCGCGCGTTCGCCCGCGCAGTCGCAACCCAGCGTCCCTTCGTCCGTTATCTCTTTCCTCTCTGCAAAGTTGTATCGAATTTCCCGTTTCGATGCAAGGGAATTATCAGTCTTTTCCACCTGTTTTAGTGTGCACGCCCGAGACTTGAAGAGTTCTCCCTACGAGTAGGGGGACGTCGTGCCCGAAGAAACCGTTTCACCGTCCGATAGCCCGTCCACAGACGCCAACTCCGGGCCCGGTTTCGCCATCCAACGTCTGATATCTCGCGCACATCTTCCCCATCTTCTCCATGTTCGCGCGCGTCGCCCCCTCTCTCCATTCACCCGACACTCGGTGGAGCGATCTTCCGCTGCACGCTCACCGCGGCAAATAACCCCGCCACCCCCTCGCGCGGCACCACCCGCTCGGGGTATGCCTTGTTCAGCGGCAGCAGCCGAACCACCTCGTTCCCACTCGCATCTACCTCCAAAAACACCCGCTTGAACGTGCTTTCGTGGTCCGGCTCCAGCCGCGCATAGCAGTCGCACCCGCTCACCACCGGCCGCGAAGGGCTGAAGACCACCACATCCCCTTCCATATATACAGGCGCCATCGAATCGCCCACCACCCGCGCGGCAAAGGCATCCGGGTCTGCCACATCCCCCCCGGGCACGTACTCATCCGCCACGCCCGCCGGGTAAGAGAGATCGGTGAACTCGCTCGGATGTCCGGCCGCGACGCGGTTGATCAGCGGCACGCGACGGCCCAGCGTCGCCGGCACGACATCCCCGGCGCGCGGCACCCCGCTGAGCGACTCAACCAGCCGCCGCAACTCGCCGCTCTGGTACACCCCGTCCAATCCGCCGGTGCCGCCGCGAAGCAGCGTCGCCAGGCGCTCGCCGCGTGCGCCCGCTTCGCACAGGCGTTCCACCTCTTCCCTGATGCGCGATCCCCCGGCCGCGAAACTGCGCTCCCACTGCGCACACTCGACCAACGCGCCCGACGCAACACCCAAAGCGCCCTCCAACCTCGCCAAAAGCGCATCGCTCGGCGGCGGACGGTGCCCATTCTCGATCGACGAGAGGTAACTCTTCGCGCAGCGCGCTTCCTCTGCCAGACGGCAGAGCGACATGCCCGCCTCTTCGCGCGCCCGCCGAAGAACCGCGGCAAGCCTCTGCCCGCGCCGCGACCCCTCGGGACGCACGACATCTGGCCTCTCCGCTTCATTCTCTCCCAGTGGGTGCATCAGTCCCTCCTTCTGGTCCGCCCTGGTTGATCGCCCACCACCACCCAAGCCCGGCACTGACCAGCACTTGCGCCCGGGCGCGCCGCTTCTGGCCCATATTTTACCCAGCATCCGAACAAAATCCTTGCACAAGCGTCTTTGTTCGGTAAAATGTTGGTGTGTTCGCTCGTTGGTGAACACATCGCCGCCGTTGACCACCCCAACGCGCGGCCGCCCGTCGCAGCCGAGCCCAGTTCAGTCTGTTGTGCATTCCGCCATTCACCTCTCTCCCGGCACATGCCCATGAACACCACCCACACACCACGGCGTTACCCCATCCGCCCCGCCCTTCGCACCAAGGCCACACCCCTGATGATGCCCCCGCCTCTGTCGCCCGCAGCACCCCTGCCCCCCGCGCCAGACCGCCTTCGCACCGCCGGCGGCCGACTCGACCTCGCGGCACAGTCCCTCGCCGACGCGGGGAACCTCCTGCTGCCGCACGATGCCGCGCTCCTGCACGCCCTGTGCGTGCAGAACCAGAGCGTGCGCACCATCGCGCGTCTGGTGCAGCGCCCGGTATCGAGCACCCGCCGAAGCCTCACCATGCTCCTGCGGCGCGTGATCAGCCCCGAGTTTCGATTTGTGCTCCAGGAGCGACGCCGACTCCCCGAGCGCATGCGGCGCGTGGGTCTAATGGCGATCATCCAGGGCCGCCCCGTGCGGCAGGTCGCCACCGAACTGGGCCTCTCTCGCTACGCCGTGCGGCGCGTGCTCGTCGCGATTCGGGCCATGGCCAACGCGCCCGCCCGCGAGCAGGGAGCCGCCGCATGACCCGCCGCGCCCGTTCACACAGCGTGCGCGCGGCCCTCTCGGCCCTGGGCATCTGTCCGCAGTGGCGCGACACCGGCCAGAGCGCATGCCGCGCCGCGATCGACGAAGTCGCCCGCGCCGTGAGCCTGACCCCGGCGGGCCGGCTCACCGTGATCATCGGCCCCAGCGGCGCGGGCAAGACCACCCTTCTGCGCGCGGTGCGCCGCTGCGCCCGCGCGGGGTCGCGCCAGGTCGCGCGCATCACAGACCTGCCCACCACCTCTCGCACGCCCCTCTGCCGCGCGCTGCGCATGCCCCTGGAGCCCGCCCTTCGCACCCTGGGCGCGTGCGGGCTCTCGGACGCGCCCCTGCTCACGCGTCCGGTGCGCGACATCTCGGGGGGCGAGCGCTGGCGGCTGGCGCTGGCGCGGGCCATGGTGCGCACGCTGCCGGGCGCGATCCTGCTGGCCGACGAGTTCGGCTCGCTCCTTGATTCGCTCACCGCGCGCACGCTGGCCCTCTCGCTCTCGCGCTGGGCCGCGCGCCACGGGCGCGCTGTTGTTCTCGCCTCGACGCGCGAGGGTGATCTTGGCCCTCACCTCGCCCCCTGGGCCACCGTGCGCTGCGAACTGCGCCTTCCCCCCCGCTTCACCCTCTCGCCGCAGACCCAGCCATGAACCACCCCACCACCCCCACCACCCCCATCACCCCCATCACCACATCACATCCACCCGCTCAGGCGCCGCGCGACCCCTGGCGCGTGCTGGCGTGCAGCGCGCTGGCGGGCCCGGCCGAAGACTTCATCATCGAGCCCGGCACGCGCGCCGACCTCGACGCGCTCGCTCGCTTTCACTACCGCGCCGGCGCGCCGGCCACCATCGATCTGGTGCTGCGCGCCATCGACCGCCCCACGGGCATGCTCGCGGGGGTGCTGGTTGTCAGCCGTCCCACGCTCAACGGCCCGTGGCGCGCCCCCGCCTGGGGCGCACCCTTCACAACCTCAAACAAGCGTCGCGCCGCCCGCGCGCTCAACCGAACGGTGCGCTGCATCTCTCGCGTCATCATCGACCCGCGCTTCCGCGGGCTGGGCCTGGCCAGAGAACTCGTGCGCACCTATCTGGCCCGCCCGCTGACCCCGCGCACCGAAGCCCCCGCCGCGATGGGCCGATTCGCCAACTTCTTTCTTGCCGCGGGCATGCGCGCGGTGCCCTCGCCGCCGTCACGCCGCGATGCGCGCCTGCTGACGGCGATGCGCCGCATCGGCCGCCCTGCGCGCGTGCCGAGCGCGCCGCCGCCGGCGCTGAAAGGGGCGCTGGCGGCGTGGGCCGCCGAGAGCCGCGCCACCCGGGGCCTTCTGGCGAGGCCGATCCACTGGCCCACCCTCGCCGCGCACGCCGCGCGCGCGGTGTCGCCCGACCGCCCCACGGTGTACGTCTGGCCGTGAAACCCGATCCACAACCCACAAGGCACACCGCGAGGTCGCCCATGCCACGCCCCACAGCGCCGTCTTTCACGCCGCCAACACGCCCGGCCGAGATCGACCCGGCCTCACCCCCCACCACGCCCGAGGCCCTGGCCTCGCTGCTGCGCGACGCCCTGGGCCTGCACATCCCGCGTTCGCCCATGATCACGTCGCACGCATCGCCCTTTGACTACATCGCGCACGCGTTTCTCTGCGACTTTGCGCCCCAGCCCCCGGCGCCGCTCGATTGCGTGGTGTGGGCCAACCGCGGCGGGGGCAAGACCTTTCTGGGCGCGCTGGCCACCGCGCTCGACCTGCTCTTCAAGCCGGGCATCGAGGTGCGCATCCTCGCGGGCTCGCTCGAGCAGGCCCGCCGCATGCACGCGCACCTCAAGCGGCTGCTCGACCCGGGCCGCAACTCGCCCCTGGCCCACGCCGCCAACGCGCGCATCACCGACCGCAGGATCACCCTGCCCAACGGCTCGGAGGCCGAGATCCTGGCGCAGTCGCACACCTCGGTGCGCGGCGCGCGCCCGCAGATCCTGCGGTGCGACGAGGCGGACCTCTTCAAGCGCGACGTGTGGGAGGCCGCGCAACTCACCCCGCGCAGCGCGCCGTGCGGGCGCGCGGCGGTTCGCGGGCGCATCGAGTGCTTCAGCACGATGCAGAACCCTCACGGGCTGATGCACCAACTCGTCGAAGAATGCCGCGCCGGCAACCGCCGCCTCTTCCGCTGGGGGCTGCTCGACGTGCTGGAGCGCTGCGGCCCGGCGCACGGCTGCCGCGCGCCCGAAACCCCGGACGCACCCCCCGCCGAGAGCGCCCCCAAGCGGCCCGGCGACTGCGCCCTGTGGGACGACTGCCGCGGGCGCGCCAAACGCACCCCGCCGCCGGGGGGGCACATCACGGTGATGGACGCGCTGGCCCACAAGCGCCGCGTGTGCACCGCCACGTGGGTGGCCGAGATGCTCTGCCGCCGCCCGCGCCGCACCGACGCGGTCTACCCCGAGTTTGACAGCGCGCACCACGTCGGCGAATGGACCACCGCCGACGGCCTGCTCTTTTCGCCCGCCGAAGAGCCCGTGCGCCTCGCCGCGTTCCTGGGCGGCATGGACTTTGGCATCCGCGACCCCACCGCCATTCTCTGGGCGGTGCTCGACGACCTGGGGCGGCTGACCATTCTTGACGAACACATCGA
This sequence comes from Phycisphaeraceae bacterium, assembly GCA_019636615.1. Taxonomy (GTDB): domain Bacteria; phylum Planctomycetota; class Phycisphaerae; order Phycisphaerales; family UBA1924; genus UBA2402. The sequence continues at coordinate 993,710 of JAHBXF010000001.1, forward strand.
GGCCGGCCGCCTGATGAACGACCACACCGCGCGCCTCCTGGCGGGCAACGCCGAGAAGAACACGGCGCGCGGCCTGCCCCCCTGGCCCGTGCCGCAGTGGATCGGCATCGACCCCGCCGGCCGGCAGATCAACCATCACACCGGCGAATCTTCGGCCGGGCTCATGCGCCGGGCCGGGCTGGCGGTGAAAACCTCACCCCTCACCATCGGCGCCGGGGTGAGCCTGATTCGAGCGCGCCTGCGCCCGGCCGACGGCGCGCCGCCCCGCCTGCGCATCCACCGCCGCTGCGAAGGGCTCATCCGGGCGATGGAATGTCTGCACTACCCGCCCGACAAGACCGACAAACTCGTGCCGGTCAAGGACGGCCACGACCACGTCTGCGATGCGCTGCGGTACCTGGTGCAGACGGTGGACAAGCCCATGACACTCCAGCAGGTCCACTGCTCCTAACGGCCCGCCTGCCGCACCCTACCATCGGGCACGCTATGGATTTTCGCATTCTGTCGATCGGCGCACTGGGCGCGCACCCGCTGTGGAACGAGCACGCCCCCGTGCGCACCGGCCACACCACCACCACGCTCATCCGCACGGGCAAGCGGTGCATCATCGTCGACCCCGGGCTGCCCCCGCAGGCGGTGGCGGCCCGCCTCGGCGAGCGCAGCGGCCTCTCGCCGGGCGACATCACCGATGTCTTTCTCACGTCATTCCTGCCCGAGGCGCGGCGCGGACTGGCCGCCTTCGAGCACGCCGACTGGTGGATCAGCGGCGACGAACGCGAGCAGGTGGGCGTGCACCTGGCGCAGCAGGCCATCAAACTCAGGCAACTCTCGCCCAGCGACGAAGACCGCGACGACGAAGAGCGCGCCCTGATGCGCGCCCTTGAGCACGACATCTCGGTGATGCAGCGCTGCAAGCCCGCGCCCGACAGGCTCGCCGAGCACGTTGACCTCTTCCCGCTGCCGGGCGTCACGCCCGGTTCGTGCGGGCTGCTGCTCAGCGCGCCGCGGGCCACCATCCTCGTCTGCGGCGACGCGGTGCCCACCATCGAGCATGTGGAGCGGGGGCAGGTGCTGGCCGGGGCCATCGACCTCGATCGTGCCAAAGAGAGTTTTCAGGAAGCGCTGGAGATCGCCGACGTGCTCATCCCCGGGCGCGACAACGCCATGGCCAACCCCGCGCGCCGCGGCTTTTAAGCACGCGCCGCGGTCAGGCGGGGCTCAGTTCGTGCGCGAGCAGAAAGGCCATTTCGAGGGCCTGCTGGTAGTTCAGTCGCGGGTCGCAGAGGCTCGAATACCGCGCGGGCAGGTCGTCCTCGGTGATGCCCGCCGCGCCGCCCACGCACTCGGTCACGTCGTCGCCGGTGAGTTCAAAGTGAACGCCGCCCAGGGGCACGCCCTCGCCGGCGCAGACCATGCAGACGGCGCGCAGTTCGCGCAGGATGGCGTCGAACGAACGGGTCTTGACGCCGCGCGCCGTGGTCATGCCGTTGCCGTGCATGGGGTCGCACATCCAGAGCACGCGCCGGCCCCCGGCCGCGCGCAGCAGCGCGGGCAGCGCGCCCTCCACGTTCGGCGCGCCCATGCGCGTGATGAAGACCAGCCGCCCCGGTTCGTCGCCGGGGTTGAGGATGTCGCACAGCCGACGCAGTTCATCGGGCGAGGCGCGCGGGCCGATCTTCACGCCAATGGGGTTGCGCACCCCGCGGAAGAACTCGACGTGCGCCCCGCCCGCGTCGCGCGTGCGCTCGCCGATCCACGGCATGTGCGTGGTGAGGTTGTACCACCCTTCGCGGCGCGGCACGCGCCGCGTCTGCGCGCTCTCGTAGTGCAGGTTGAGCCCCTCGTGGCTCGTGAAAAACTCCACCCGCGTCAGGTCGTCCACGGTGCGCTCGCCCAGCGCTTCCATGAACCGAAGCCCGTCGGCCAGGTTCGTCGTCATGCGCTGGTACTGCGCACGAAGATCGGGCGAGAGGCTCGCGTGCGTGAAGAAACTCAGGTCCCAGTACTCCGGGTGGTGAAGGTCGGCGAAGCCGCCGTCAACCAGCGAGCGGATGAAGTTCAGCGTCACCGCCGCGTGCTCGTACCCCTTCACCATCAGCCACGGGTCGGGCGTGCGCGCCTCGGGCGTGAAGGGCGCGCGGTTGATCAGGTCGCCGTAATAACTCGGCAGCGTCACCGGCGTGCCGCCGCCGGCAGCCGCCCGTGTCTCTGTCGCGCTCGACCGCGGCTTGGCGTATTGCCCCGCGAACCGGCCCACCCGCGTCACCGGCTTCTTCAGCCCGTGCACCAGCACCAGCGACATCTGCAGCAGGATCTTGAGTTTGTTGGCGATCAGTTCGGCGCGGCACTCGGCCAGCGTCTCGGCGCAGTCGCCCCCTTGCAGGATAAACCGCTTGCCCTCCTGCGCCTGCGCGATCTCTGTGCGCAGCCGCTCGATCTCCCAACTCGTCACCAGCGGCGGCAGGTGGCTCAGGTGCGTCTCGGCCGCCGCGAGCGCCCCCGCATCCGGGTAGGCGATGGGCTGCGCCACGGGGCGCGCACGCCACGAACCGGGGTGCCACGATGATGTCTGCTCGGCGTGCGTCATGCTCGGGTTGGGGGGGCATGGTATCGGCCGCGCCGCGCCCGCACCATCATCGGCACCGGCGCGAGCGCGGATCACCCCGTGCCACCGGGGCGCGGAGTTCATACGCTCACCGCGTGATCGATACGCACTGCCACCTGACCTTCCCCGACTTCCAGCCGGACCGCTCGCCCGGGGGTGTGCCGGGGGTGCTCGCGCGTGCCGCGGCGCAGGGCGTCGATGGGTGCATCACCATCTGCACCACCACGCAGGACGCCCCGAACGTGCTGGCGATGGCCAGGGCCCACCCGCGCGTGTGGTGCAGCGCGGGGGTTCACCCGCTCTACGCCGGCGAGGGCCCCCACCAGTGGGAGATCATGCGCCACGTGGGCACCGACCCGCTGTGCGTGGCGTGGGGCGAACTGGGCCTGGACAACCATTACAAAGAACCCGCCGGCGATGTGCAGCGCGCCGTGCTCGAAGACCAACTGGCGCACATCGAGGCGTGGCAGCGTGAGGGGCTCATCAAGCCAGTGGTGGTTCACTGCCGCGAGGCCTTCGACGACCTCATCCCCATCCTCGCCGCGTCGTCGCTGGCGCCCGAGCGCTTCGTTTTTCACTGCTTCACCGGCGACGAGCACGACATGCGCAAGGTGCTCGACTTCGGCGCGTGCGCCTCGTTCACCGGCGTGGCGACCTACCGCAACGCGGCGGGTGTGCAGCGCGCGGCGAAGATCATCCCCGATGACCGCGTCATGATCGAGACCGACGCGCCCTTCCTCTCGCCCGACCCGCACCGGGGCACACGCCCCTGCGAGCCCTGGATGGCCAATGTCACCGCGCGCCACATCGCGCACCTGCGCGGCCGGCCCTGGGACGAGTTCCATCAACAGATCAACGAGAACACGCGCCGCTTCTTCGGCGTGGCCTGAGCGCCTTACGCGCTGCGCCGGCGACGGATGAGCGCGACGGTCGCCAGCCCCAGCGCGCCCAGCGTGCCCGGGGTGGGCACCACGCTCACCGAGAAGTTGTCGTAATCTACCGTGATCGAATAGCCGCTGCCGCTGGTCGAGTTGCTCGTGACAAACCCGAAGCGGATCGGCGCGCCCGACGCGGAGAAGTCTGGCGAGCCCGGCGCGCCGTTGATGCGCACGAAATCAGACCCGGTGAGCCCCTCGGCGGTGCGGGTTGTCCACGCGGAGGGTGTGCCGGTGGTGCCCGGCGCGGCGACGTAGACGTTCTGCCCCTGCTTGAGCGCGAACGAAAGCCCGTGGCCCTGACCAAAGCCCGTGATCATGCGGAAGTCGATGCTGTAATCGAGCAGTGAGATCGCGCCGCTCACGGCGGGGTCGTAGCGCGTCGCCTGCGTGGTGCCCAGGCGGTGGAAGGCCCAGATCGTCGAGGGGCCTCCGCTCGCGCCCAGAACCGTGGTCTGCACGCGGAAGGCCTCGCCGGGGTTGCCCCCCGAGAGTTGCTGCGTGGCGGTTGCCGTGCCGCCGGTGCCCTGCTGGAAGAGTTCCAGGGCCCAGGTGCCGGGGGCGAAGGTGCCGTCTTGAAACGTGATGGCCGCCGAGGCAAAGCCGGGAAGGGCGGAAAGGGCGCACGCCGCGACAAGAACCCGGGCGCTGACGATGTGGAACATGTCTCTCTACTCCTGGTGTGCGGGGCGGAATCCCGCGTATGGTCTTACAAAGGATACCTCATGCACGCCGGGGATGCAAGAGGATTCTGCGAGCCCGCGTTTTCGGCGGCCCCGGGGCGATATTCTGGGACCGACGGAGTGCCGGGGGGCACACCGATGGAGGGCTGGAACGATGCGCTGCAACGGATGCTCATACCCGCTTTGGAACATCACGGCGCGTCAGTGCCCCGAGTGCGGCAAAGGGTTCAACCCCGGCGAGTACGAGTTCACTCCCGGGCTGGTGCAGTTCTGCTGCCCCGCCTGCAACCAGGTGTATTACGGCACCGACGCGCGCGGGCAGATGCTGCCGCCCGAGTTTGCCTGCGCGGGGTGCGGCCAGCCCATGAGCGCCGCGGCGGCGGTGGTGCGCATCAAGCCCGGCGTGCGAGAGTCTGAGACGACCCTGCGGGAGTTGCCCTGGATCGAACGATCGAGGCTTGGCTTCTGGCGCGGCTGGTGGGAGACGTTCAAACTCTCGATCACCTCGCCGCGCGTGATGATGCGACGAACCCCGCCGCAGAGTTCTTGGGTGTCGGCGGCGTGGTATTCGCTGCTGAGCATTCTCATGTTCATGGCCCCGCAGGTGATCACGGTGGTGGTGATCTTTCTCATCGCGGCGGCGGCCTTTGCCGGCGGGCGTGTGCGCGGCGGGATGTCGCTGGCCTTCGCCGGGGGCACGGGCCTCTTCGTGCTGTTGGTGGCGGGGTCGATGCTCGCGTCGCTGCTGCTGTGGATCGTCGCGGCGCACGCCACGCTGCGGCTGACGGGCGCCGTGCATGGCTCGATGCGCCGCACCGCGCACGCGCTGTGCTACAGCACGGGCGCGAACTTCATCGTGGCCGTGCCGCTGCTGGGGCTTTATCTGAGCACGTTCGCCTCGATCTATTGGCTGGCGCTCGCGGCGGTGATGCTGATTGAAGCCCAGCGCGTGCAGTGGTGGCGGGCCGTGCTGGCCGCGGTCATCCTGCCGGTGCTGCTGGGCCTTGGCGTGCTCGGGGTGGCGATGGCGGGCCTCTCTGCGGCGACCACGGCCGCGACGGCGCAGGCGGCGCAGGGGTTGAACACGGCGCGGTTCCTGACGCTTGGAACAACGGTGATGGTTGAACACGCCCAGCAAGGCGCGTGGCCGGCCCACGCGCTCGACCTGCGGCTCGTGGCGGGCGGGGCGATGGTGCAGAATCTGGTGCTTGAAGATGACGACGTTTTGCTGCCGGGCGTGACGGCGGGTGAGATGATGTCGCTCGGGGCCGATGCCCAGCGCGCGCGGATCGATGCGTTCACGGCGTCATTGCCCGCCCGCGTGCTGGCGGTGCGCGTGGGGCGCGTTGTGACCGTGTACCACGGGATCGAAGGTCGGACGCCGCAGGCGGGGCTCTGGCTGCTGCTGCGGATCGACGAGGAGGGTGTTGAGATCGTGAGCGCGCCGGGGCCGAGAACACGCGTGTCGCTTGACCAGTTTGAGCGTGCGCTGGGCGCGCAGAACGGCGCGCGTGCCGCCGCGGGCCTGCCGCCCCTGCCCGAAAGCGTGATCGATCTCAAGCCCGGCGAACACATCGCGTGGCCGACGGAGAGCGAGTTGGCCGATGACGCCGGTGTTACTCCTGAAAGACCAGACTGATGCGCTGCACCAACTGTTCATACCCGCTGTGGGACATCGCGGCTCGCACCTGCCCGGAGTGCGGGGAGGGGTTCAGCCCGGCCGACTACGAGTTCCCGCCGTGCGGGGTGCGTTTCTGCTGCCCCGCCTGCGACCACGCGCACGAGGGCACGGATGCGCGTGGGCAGATCGAGCTGGGGGAGTTCGCGTGCGCAGGGTGCAAGGCGCCGATGAGCGCGGCCGTCGCGGTGGTGCGCCTCAAGCCCGGGGAGTCAGAGCCCAGTGTGGTCTGCCCGGATATGCCTTGGCTGAACCGTTCGCAGCATGGGTTCTGGCGTGCATGGTGGAAGACGTTTAAATTCTCGATTACCTCGCCGCGCATCTTGATGCGACGTACTCCGTCGGAGAGTTCGTGGGTGCAGGCGGTGTGGTACGCGCTCGTGTGCATCCTCACAGCTTCGCTGCTTATGTCTCTTTTGCGCGGCCCTCTGTGGATCATTGCGTGGTCCCGTGACTCGCTGAACCTCGGAGATTTGTTGGTGGTTCTCGCCTTTTCTATGGCACGCCATCTGCTTTGGAATGCGTGGTGGATGGTAGTCATGCTCCTGACTCATATCGCCACTTCGCACGCTTCCCTGCGGCTCACCGGCAAGGCGCAGGGCACGATGCGCCGAACAACGCAGGCTCTGTGCTACAGCATGGGGCTGTATCTCATCGTGGCTTCCAGTATCGAGGCATCTATGTTCGCTTTCGACATTATATCGAACTACTCTGGATATTCGCAAGTGTATATCTACCTCAAAGTATCCATTGTCATCTCTTGGGCCATTTTCGCCATGATCATGCTCGTCGAAGCGCAGCGCGTGTCGTGTTTGCGTGCCTTGCTGGCCATGTTGGCTATGGTGGCCGCGACATGGCTGCTGGCTGAAGTCGAGGAAACGATAGTATGGAGATACATCCTGAATAAATGAAGTGCCATCGGCGCAGCGGGCACGGCGTAAACGGGTGTCTAGGTGATGGGTGCGCGTGTTGAGCGTGGAGGACGCTGGCGCAGCAGGGGGCGGCGGGAGGCGCAGCCATCGACCAGGCGGGGTAACATGCCGCTCGGCGCGGGCTCGCGGGCGTGTACCCCGCGGGCCAACGGGATGGACCAAAGACGGGGGATAGCGCATGTCAACGATGGTTTTCTGCCGGGGTTGCGGGAAAGAGATCCACGCCAGCGCGCGGGCTTGCCCGGCGTGCGGCGCCACGCAGCGCGCCGGATCGGGCAAGAACAAAGTCGTGGCGGGCGTGCTGGCGATCCTGCTCGGGTCGTTTGGTATCCACCGTTTTTACCTTGGCCAGTGGTGGGGCCTGCTCTACATCCTCTTCTGCTGGACGTTCGTGCCCGGGCTGATCGGCCTGATCGAGGGCATCTTCTTTCTCGTGATGAACGATGAGGATTGGGACGCCAAGTACAACTGAGCGAGCAGCCCACGACGCGCGCGGCCCGTGTCCGGCTGCGCCGGGCCTGCGGCGAGTGGGGGTGACGTGCGCGGGCCTTCGGGCCGCTCCGCACGCCGCGCCTTTGACGGTGCCGCGAGCAAACCCGGGCGCGGCATGCGCTCTCAGCCACACCACAAGCAGCGGTGCCGCGCGTGGTCAGCGGCCACGTTCGAGCGATGATCCGTGTTACAGCCTGCTGGCCGCGAGGCTGGCCAGTTCGCTGCGTTCGCTGCGGGTGAGGGTGATGTGCGCGAAGAGGCGCACGCCCTTCATCTTCTCGATGGTGTACGACAGGCCGTTGCTCGACATATCCAGGTAGGGGTTGTCGATCTGGGCGATGTCGCCGGTGAGGACGAGTTTGGTGCCCTCGCCCACGCGGCTGGCGATGGTTTTGATCTCGTGGGGCGTGAGGTTCTGCGCTTCGTCCACGATCATGAACTGGTGGGGGATGCTGCGCCCGCGGATGTAGGTGAGCGGCTCGAGCACGAGTTTGCCGTCGGCCATGAGTTTGCCGATGCGCTGCTCGACCGAGTGGCTGTCGGCCTGCGGGCTCTGGGCCCCGCGCGTGCTGAGCAGGTATTGCAGGTTGTCAAAGATCGGCTGCATCCACGCGGTGAGTTTTTCGTCTTTGTCGCCGGGCAGATAGCCGATGTCGCGCCCCATGGGCATGATGGGGCGGGCCACCAGCAGTTTGTCGTAGCGTTCTTCGCCGAAGACCTTGGCCATGCCCGCGGCGATGGCCAGCAGGGTTTTGCCCGTGCCCGCGCCGCCCAGGAGCGTCACGAGTTTGATGTCGTCGTCCATCAGCGCATCAAGGGCCATCGTCTGCTGCACGTTGCGCGGGGCCAGGCCCGAGACGAGTTTGCGCGGCGCCGAGACCGGGATGGCGTGGTCGGTGTCAGAGAGCCGGCGCGCCAGGCCCGTGTGGTTCTCGTCGTCCTTGTTGCGCAGCACGACGTACTGGTTGGGGTTGATCGGCGCGGGCTCAAACTCGCCCTGCTCGCCCCCGTGCAGATAGCCCACCAGCCGCGAGAGGGGCAGCAGGCGGTCGCGGTATAACTCGTCGATGAGTTCGCCCTCGACATCGAGGGTTTCGAAGCCGTGGTAGAGCCGGTCGGCGTCGACGCGCTGGTTGTTGAAGTCTTCGGTGATGATTCCCAGCGAGTCAGACTTGATGCGCGCCGAGAGGTCTTTGGTCACAAAGACGGTGTGCAGCCCGCGCTCTTTCAGGCTCCACGCCGAGGCGATGATGAAGTTGTCCGGCGCGGGGTCGGCGATCGACGCCGGGCGCGGGTGCTCGGCCACGTCCACGCGGATGGTGCCCGTGGCGCCGCCGGGGCCCACGGCGTGCGCGGTGCCCGCCAGCGGCAGCAGCGCACCCCAGTTCACGCCCTCGCCCAGGCTGCCGATGGCCCGCAGGCGGTCGAGGTGGCGGATGGCGGCCCGGGCGTTGCGCCCGAGGTCGTCCTCCTTGCGCTTCATCTTGTCGAGTTCTTCGATCACCGTGAAGGGAATCACCACGTGGTGTTCCTTGAACACGAAGATCGCGTCCGGGTTGTGCAGCAGGATGTTCGTGTCCAGCACGAAGTGCTTCACCTGCGTGCGTGGGTCGCTCGTCGTCGCCCCCTGGGGCGCGGCGGCGGCGGAATCATGCGTGGTGCGTGCGGTCGCGATGGGGCGGCCTCCGGCGGACGGGCGTGCTGCCGTTGTCATGCGCCTTGGTCTTCCTTGACTGTGCTCCGCGCCGACGGGTCAGCCCCGCTGACCCTCTCTCTCGTTTTGTCGGTCGCGGCGAGCCGTGCTCTCTATCAGCATACACAAAGAAACGATGAAGGGATGCGTTCTGTTCGGTTTCGCGCCCAAATTGCCCCGAGGGCCCGACCCCCACAAGCCTTCCTCACCTACCCCCCACCAACCCCCACCAACCCCCACAACCCCCACAACCCCCAAGCCAGCCCCCGCGCCCGGCCCATCCCCCGGCGGGGCCATCACGTGCCCGGCGTCTGCTGCTCGACCGACCAGCGCAGTTCCTGGCCGCGGCAGTCGATGTGCACCGCGAAGAACCCCGGCACGCCCCCGGGCGTCTTCGCCTCGGCCTGACGAACCAGCGGCCAGATGATCCGACGGTCGGTGTCCGGCAGCGGCAGGGCTTCGAGTTCGTGCGGGTGGAACCAGTCCAGCCGCCCCTCGCGCATGTCGCGCGGCTCAACCTGCACCGCGCCCAGCACGCGGTAGACGAACATCAGCCAGTGGCCCTTGCCCTCAAAGGCGCATTCGCTCACCAGCCCCATGAGGTGCAGCCGCTCGATGGGCACCCCGAGCCCCGCCTCTTCCAGGATCTCGCGCTGGGCGCACTGCGCCGGGCTTTCGCCCACGGCGACATCGAGTTTGCCGCCGATGGGCGAGCAGAGGCCCAGGTTGGGGGCCTTGATGCGCCGCAGCATGAGCACGCGGCCCTGGCTGTCGCGCAGGTCGCACAGGCACGCGATGCGGTATGGAAGGTCGGGGTTGCTGCCGTGGAGGGCGTGGTCGGGCATGAGAGGCCAAGAGGGTAGAGGCCCCGCGGCCCGATCAGCACTCCCCGCTCTCCCAGGCGATGAAGAAGGTTTCGACATCCTGCCCGTCAACCCCGCCGTCCTCGTTCACATCGGCCGAGTCGTCGCCCAGTTCCCAGGCCAGGTAGAAGGCCTCGACATCCTGCCCGTCGATGCCGCCGTCCTGGTTGAAGTCGGCGAAGCAGGGGGGCTCGCACTCGTCGGGGATGCCGTTGTTGTTGGCGTCCTGGCTTGTGCCGCGCGCGATGTCGCAGGCGTCGGGCTGGCCGTTGGCGTTGCAGTCGGTTTCGTTGGGGTTGGCGGCGACGATGCGGTAGATGCGGCCCGAGGTGCCGCTGCGGTCGACGATGTACAACTCGCCCAGGTTGTCTTCGCCGAAGGAGATGATGTCGCCCAGGGTGAAGCCCGCGGGGGCGAGTTCGGCGGTGCGGTTGGTCAGTTCGGTGTTGGTGTTGCCCACGCGCCGGAAGGAGAAGATCTCGCGCGAGCAGTAGTCGCCGTAGAAATAGGTGCCGCGCAGCCAAGAGATGGCGCAGCCCCGGTAGACATAGCCGCCGGTGACCGAGCAGCGGGTGGTGCCGTGGTCATAGACGTGCACGGGCAGGGTGAGGTTCACGCTGTTGCAGGTGCAGCCCGAGAGGCCGGTGCAGCGGGTGCCCTCCATGCAGCGCCAGCCATAGTTGCGGCCGCCCACGCCGGCTGGCTCGTGGTTGATCTCTTCGCGCACGCCCTGGCCCACGTCGGCGATCCACAAATCGCCGTTGGCGCGGTCGAAGGAGCAGCGCCAGGGATTGCGCAGGCCGAACGACCAGATCTCATCATCGCCGGTGATGCCCACGAAGGGGTTGTCGACGGGGATGCGGTATTGCTTGCCCGTGTTGGGGTCGGCGTCGTCGGCGTTGCCGGGGATGTTGTCCGGCCCGTCCACGTCGATGCGCAGCACTTTGCCCAGCAGGTTGTCGGTGATGTCCTGGGCGTTGCCCATGTTGGGCGTGTGCCCCACCGCCAGTTCGGTGAACTGGCCGTTCTGGTCGTTGGCGTTGCCGCCGTCGCCGGTGGCGATGTAGAGATAGCCGTCTGGCCCGAAGTCGATCCACCCGCCGTTGTGGTTGGAATCTGACTGCGGGATCGTGAGCACGATGTGCGCCGAGGCGGCGCTGGCCGTGGTCGCCAGGGGGTTGCCCCCGGTGGCGCGGTACCGCGCGATGATCGTCGAGCCCGCGCTCACCCCCGCCTGCGCGGGGATGGTGTAGTTCACATAGAAGTACCCGTTCTCCATGAAGTTGGGGTGGAAGGCCAAGCCCAACAGCCCCTGCTCACCGCCCGTCGACACCGGCGAGATTTCAAGATAGGGCGTCGCGTTCACCGTGTTCGTCGCCAGGTTCAATATCTTGATCCGGCCGATGTTGTTAAAACGCTGCTCGACGATGAAGAGGCGGTTGTTGTCGCCGCGCGGCGAGGCCACAAACAGCGGGCGCGTCAGCCCGGAGGTCACCACCGGCACCGTCGTCAGGCTCTGGGCCTCTGCCCGCCCACCGCCAAAGGCCAGCACACCCGCGCACGCGGCCAGAAAGGCCGCCGCCACCGCACGCACACCACCGGCCCGCCCGTGAGAAGGCATGGCGGGCATGGCAAGCACGGCGGGCGCGCCGGCGGGCGCGAGTTCAGCCGCGCGCGAACCAGAGGGCGAACCAGCGGGCGCGAATTCAGCCGCGCGCGAATCAGCGGGCGTGCCAACGGGCGAACCAGCGGGTGCGAATTCAGCCGCGCGCGAACCAGCGCGCGAACCAGCGGGCGTGCCGGCAGGTGCGAGTTCAGCCGCGGGCGAATCAGGGCGCGAACCAGCGGGCGCGAGTTCAGCCGCGCGCGAATCAGAGGGCGAACCAACGGGCGTGGCAAGCCGGGCGCGGAGCATGGCGGGCGTTGTCATGGGCATCTCTCTTCCTCCTCTGGGGGTCTGCTTCGGTCGCGGCGGCACGTGCGCGGCCCGTGACACGCGGAGATTGGCATCGGCCACGCCGCGCACTCGGTTCACACAACCTCGCCACGAGACCCCGACGCGCGGCCGCGGAACACGCCGGCCGACGAAGAGGGCAGGGGAGGATATCGCCGGGCATGGAGCAGGCCCACCCGAAGAGGTGGAAAACCGGAAGGGGTCCGGGGTTATGGGGCGGGGGGCCACCCGCGGCGATGGGCGGATGTATCATGCCCGCCGCAGGAGACCCGCGCGTGATGACCCCCGCCCAGTTCGTAGACAAATGGAAGCGTGTTCAGTTGCCCGAGCGCGCGGCAAGCCAGGAGCACTTCATCGACCTGTGCCGCATGCTGGGCCAGCCCACGCCCGCAGACCATGACGCCACCGGCGCCGAATACGCATTCGAGAAGGGGGTAGAGGTCTCGGGCAGCGCGAGCAAGGGCAGCAAGGGCGAGCGCGGCTTCGCCGATGTGTGGTGGAAGGGCAAGTTCGGTTGGGAGTACAAACGCCGGGACAAATACAGCACGCTCGATGAAGCCTATCAGCAGTTGCTCAAGTACCGCGAGGCCCTGGAAAGCCCCCCGCTGCTCATCGTCTCGGATATCTCGCGCATCGAGATCCACACCAACTTCACGGGCACGAAGAAAGAGGTGTACACGATCGCGCTGGAGGAGATGGGCGAACCCCCCGCCCTCGACCTTCTGCGACGGGTCTTCACCGATCCGGCCTCCTTCAAGCCCACGATCACCCCCGAGCACATCACCAAAGAGGTCGCCGCGCAGCTCGGCACCATCGCCGAAGGGTTGCGATCGCGCGGCAACGACCCGCACGACACCGCCCACTTCCTCATGAAGTGCATGTTCTGCCTCTTCGCGGAGGATGTCGCACTCCTGCCGGGCAAGCTCTTCAAAACCCTTCTTGAACGCTACCACCGCCGCCCGGCGGAACTACCCAAGCGGCTTGATGCCCTCTTCGCCGCGATGCGCAGCGGCGGCGATTACGGCAACGACGAGATCGAGTACTTCAACGGCGGGCTCTTTGACGACAAGCCCGCCCTGGAACTCGTGGAAGGCGAGATCGGCCTGCTGAACATCGCCGCGGGGCAGGACTGGGGCAGCGTCGAGCCGCACATCTTCGGCACCCTCTTTGAACGCTCACTCGACCCTTCCAAACGCGCCCAGATCGGCGCCCACTACACCAGCCGCGACGACATCATGCTCGTGATCGAGCCTGTGATCGTGCGCCCTCTGCGCCGCGAGTGGGAGCAGACCAAGGCATCCGTGGAGGAACAACTCGAGCGCCGGCGCAGCGCCAAGACCCCCGCCACCAAGAAGAAAGCCGATGAGGAAATCGCCAACCTGCTCGACGGGTTCCAAGCCCGCCTGGCCTCGGTGCGCGTGCTCGACCCCGCCTGCGGCTCGGGAAACTTTCTCTACACCGCCATCCAGCAACTCCTTCAACTAGAGAAGGAAGTCATCACGTTTGCCGCGCGCAGGGAACTGGGCGTAGGCGGCCTGCTTCCCAAAGTGCGGCCGACGCAACTGCGCGGCATCGAGATCAACCCCTACGCCGCGGAACTGGCCCAGGTCGTCATCTGGATCGGCTACCTGCAGTGGATGCGCGACAACGGCTTCAACGCCCCCCGCAACCCAATCCTCGAACCCATCGCCACGATCGAAAACCGCGATGCCATCCTCGCGTGGGAAGATGAACAGGGCAAGCCCATCCCCGTCTGGCGCGAGGGGGCGAAGTGCCGCGGCGAGGCCACATGGCCGGAAGCGGATTTCATCGTGGGGAACCCGCCGTTTTTGGGTTCGAAAGTCTTTCGTCAAAACGGCCTGGCAGACGCCTATCTTCAGGCGTTGTTTGGAGCGTTTGATTCTCCGAAAACAATTGATCTTGTGTGTTATTGGTTTTTGATTGCGGCAAGGCAGCTAGAAAGCCATGATCTTCGCATCGGCTTGTTGGCCACACAAGGGATACGAGGCGGCGATAATCGAACTTCACTCAAAAAAATCACTGAACGAACAAAGATCTTTGACGCATGGTCTGATCGTGAGTGGTTTTTGGACGGAGCGGCGGTTCATGTTTCGATTATCTGTGTATCTGTTGATCTTAGCGAGCCGTGCTTCTTGGATGGGGAGCCTGTTCCGTCGATTCACGATGATTTGACATCCGGAGTTGACGCCGCCTCATGCGCTCATCTGGTTGAAAATAAAGACATCGCGTTTATGGGCACTACTAAAGGCGGTGCATTTGACATATCGACTGATGTGGCTCGCAACTTCTTCGCTACGCCGAATCCAAACGGAAAATCAAATGCAGATGTGATAATTCCGTGGATTAACGGCGGCGATGTAACTAAGCGGCGTCGAGGAATGATGATCGTCGATTTCGGGGTAGACACTACGATTAGCGATGCCAGTGGCTACGAGAGTGTTTTTGAGTATATCGCTCAGGAAGTACAACCGGTTCGGAGCACAAACCGACGGGAGATCTACGCCCAGCGGTGGTGGATACACGTTGAGCCGCGGCCCGATTTGCGCGAGCATGTACTTTGTCTACCACGCTTTGTGGTAACCACCAGAGTCTCCAAGCACCGGCTGTTCGCTTGGTTCGAAGGTCCAACACAACCCGACTCCGCGACCTTCGCCTTTGCCCGCTCCGACGACTACTTCTTCGGCGTCCTCCACAGCAGCATCCACGAACTCTGGGCCCGCCGCCAGGGCACCCAACTCCGCGAGGCCGAATCCGGCTTCCGCTACACGCCCACCACCTGCTTCGAAACCTTCCCCCTCCCCTGGCCCCCCGGCCAAGAACCCGCCGAGGGCAGCAAGCACCGACCCCTCCACGACGCCATCGCCGCCGCCGCCAAAGCGCTCAACGACCAGCGCGAACGCTGGCTCAACCCGCCCGAGTGGATCGCCGAGGTCGCGTCGAAGATCGATGCACGCGACGACTTTGCCGATGTGGCCCGGGTGAGCGGGGAGGAGGCCCGCCGGTTGATCAGGCAGTCGGCCATCGACGCCGCGGCAGCGCAGCACCCCAAACTCAAGAAGCGCACCCTCACCAACCTCTACAACGAGCGGCCCACGTGGCTGCGGCTGGCGCACAAGGCGCTGGATGAAGCGGTGCTGGCCGCGTACGCCGCGACAGACCCTTCGGGCGGGTGGGAGCCGGCGTGGGCCCGGGTGTGGGAAGAGACGGGCGCGGGCCAGCCGCTGGCCGAGGGGCACGCGCTGGCCGAGGAACGCGCCGAGACCGAACAGCGGGTGCTGGGCTCGCTGCTGCGGCTGAACCACGAGCGGGCGGGGGGATGAGGCGGATCAGGCAACGAATGGAGTGTGCGCAATGGACAGGCTTTTCCAGATCTTTGTGAGTTCAACCTTTCTAGACCTCGAGAGCGAACGGGGGGGCGTATTCGAGGTGATCCTCAAGATGGGTCATATGCCGTCGGGCATGGAGTACTTCCCCGCCTCAACAATGCGGCCGCTTGATCTCATTAAAAAGCAGATAGATGTATGCGATGTATTTGTTGTTATCGTAGCAGGGCGATATGGGAGCATCGAAAGCGAAGGCGTGAGCTATACCGAGCGAGAGTACGAGTATGCATATAAAACGAAAAAGCCAATCTTGGTGTTTCCCAAAGACTTCAATAGTATTGTCGCTGGGCATCTCGATTCTGACAGAGGCCCGGTCGAGAAGTTTCGCAATCGGTTGAAGACACACACCAACAAGACATGGTGCGATACAGCCACCCTGAAAGAGGCTGCATACCAGTCACTACCGCCATGCATCAATGATAATAAATGCTTTGGCTGGGTAAGAGGCGGCAATCTGTCACCCACATCGCTTAATGAAGAGAATCGACAACTGCGAGACAAATGCGAAGACTTGCAGAAGCGGCTGGAACAGCACGAGCGCAAACAGCAGAAAAGCCTCTTTGGCCTGGCCGATCTCGATGTTGCGTTATGTGTACAGGTCCACCAGCGCCACGCGGGCAGACTCTTGCTGAGTAAAGTTAACGTTAATCTAGCAGCGGTGTTTACTCACATCGCTCCACACCTTCGCCACTGGATCCACGAGGGCGATTTGAATTATGTGCTAGCCAATATCTGTGCGCAAGTTGGTAATGCTGGCTCATCTCGCCAAATGCTTGATAAAGACATGTCGAAAATACTCATTCATTACTACAATCATGGTTTGGTTGAATATTCCGATAAAATAAACAAACAACAGATATCTCATCGCCTCTGGCGAATCACCGAGAAGGGCGAATCTGAGTTCCGTTCTCGCCTGACTATTCACGACTTTGGTCTCTAGCGACATTTCTTGTGGCGAAGAGTGTGAGAGCATGGTTGTCGCGCACCGGTGATCCACAAACCCCTCTGCCCAAGCCAAGGCAGGAAGGTAGAGAGACTCGCTTCCACGGGTTGCGCCCGTCCCGCCAGCGCGGCCGCTCTCTGCCCGCGACTCCGCCCCCCCACTCACGCATGCACTCCCCCCGCTCAAGCCCCGGGTGTACCCCTGCCATTGGCTCGGGCGGGGTGGGCGATAATCACGCATGAAGCAGAGCGACAGCATCGACATCAGGCTGCAAGACGCCGCGCGGCTCTTCAACTCGATGGATCCTTCCCCCTTTCACGAGCGCGAACTCGGGCGCGAGGTCGAGGCGTTCATCGTGGATGCGGCGCGTGAACTGCCCTCGCCCGAGGGGGCGCGGCTGCGGGTGTTTGTGAGCCAGGCGGGGGCCCAGGCGCACCAGCAGATGGTGAGCGAGGCGGTGCGGCATCACTTCGAACGCCGCGCCGGGCAAACCGGCAAGGAACTCAGCGACCTCTTGGGCCGCGGGCGGCGGAGCACGCTGGTGGGGCTGGTCTTTCTGGGCATGATGATGGGCGTCGCGCGGCTGATGGACGAGCTGGGCGGAGAGGGGCTGCTGGCGATCATCCGCGAAGGGGTGGGCATCGCGGGGTGGGTGGCGATGTGGCGGCCGATGGAGATTTTTTTGTACGACTGGTGGCACGTGAACGAGTCAAAGAAGCTCTATCTCGCGCTCTCACGGATGGAGGTTCGCGTCGAGCCGTGCGCCCCGGAGCCGTAAGCGTGCGGGCCGCGCGGGGGCCAGTCCGCGGCGGGCCGGGTGTCAGAAGTCCAGGCGCACGGTGAAGCCCATGATGGGGCCGTGGGTGAGAACATCCCATTCAAAGCCGCCGGATTCAAAGTCTTGCTGCAGGGCGCGATAGCCCGCGAGCAGCCCGGCAGAGCCCCAGTCGAAGGCCCATTCATACCCGACAGCGCCGATGAGTTGCCAGGCGAACTGAGCGCCGTTGAAGCCCAGGCCGCCGATGTCGCCGCGCGCCGAGATGGCCCAGCCTTCGTGCAGTTGCATGGCGGCGCGAGCGCCGATGAAGGGCTCGAACCAGTCCTGGTCGCGGGTCAGGTCGGTGCGGTTCTGGGCGGTGAGAACCTCGCCGCCGGGCAGCGTGAGCGTGGTGTCTACCACCACGCTCAAGTCGAGTTCTATCTGGGTGTGCCTGATGCCGGCGAAGGTATCGAGGATGAATCTTCGCTCACCCCCACCATCACCCCCACCGCCACCACCGCGCTCCACCATGCGGTACCCGGCGAGAAACTCGAGCCACGTGTTGGCCAGGCCCGTTTCGATGGTGGCATCGGCCGTGATGCCCCCGCGGCCGAAGGCGCGCGACCGCGTTTCAGACATCTCGGCGCTCGCATACGCGCCGCTGAACTCAAAGACAGCCCGCCCGATGACAAGGTCGATCGCGCCCATCAGGCCGACGACCGTATCGCTGGTGTCGAGAATGTCCCCGAACGAAAGGTCAAGGCCGAAGGCCAGCCCGCGCGCGTTCACATCTCCGTTGAAGCCGGTGAGCCAGGCGTAAGGCGTGAACCGCGCTTCGGCCATGTGCTCGGGCGGGGCAATCGCCGGCGCACCATCCACCAGCGCGTCGGTCGCACCGACGCCCTCGGGCGGCGAGGTGTCGCCCCCCGGCGCACGGATCGCGGCCACGCCGGGCACGAAGGCCGGCGTCGAAGCCGATGCCGCGTGGATCAGGGGCGCGGCGAGCGCCCCGCCCGCGAGCAGACAACGCCAGGAACGAACGCGGGCGGGGGTCGTCATGTGGAAGCGCCTGTGATAAGAAGCGTGCGTGTTGTTGGCGAGCGGCGCGTGCGCGAGGGGGATCAGTTGGCGCGGCGAACGGCCGGGGGGTTCCAGCGGCCGTCGAGCGCTGGTGTCTTGGGGGCGTACAGACGCATGGTGATGCCGATGATGCCGCCGGCGGGGGAGGGAAGCCAGTTTGCCTCTTTGTCGCCGCCGGGGTTTGTGTGCTGGATGTAGATGGTCAACGAGCCATCGGGGGCGAACTTCAGCGCATCGCGGTCGCCGATGGCGAAGCGGTTGATGGGGTTGGCGACCTGGAATCCCTCCTCGTCGTACATGGTGATCGACCAGAAGGCATCGACCGGGGGGATCTCATCCTTGGAGAAGTGAATCACATAGTCGTGCTCACCCTTGAGGGGGTTGCCCTCGTCGTCGGCGATGCAGAGGGGATAGATCGCGTCTTCGGGCTGGTTGGCGCCGAGGCCGACCATCGCGACGATGGCTCGCTTCTCGTACGCGTTGCCATACACGCCCATCGTCTCGGTGTTCATCTGCCAGCCGTTCGTGACGCGGGCGACCGTGGGCACGCGGCGCTTCATCCGCGCGAGGCCCTCGGTGGTGGCCCGGGCCAGCGCGGCCTGAACGTGGGCCGGTTGCTTGGCGAGGTCAAAGGATTGGCCGCGGACGATACCGATGCGCTCCATCCGCGCAAGGATGGACCAGTCGGTGCCCTGCGGGGCGTGCCGGGCCAGAAGATCGGCGGCGAGCGCGAAGTACCTCTCCGCGGGCATGGTGTTGACCTGAACCAGCGGGGGCGTCTTCATGTCGACGGTGGGATCTGCCTTGAAAAGCGGAGCCTTCGCGGGCTTGCCCCACCCCGAGAGCGGGGTGACGGTGTACCCCTTCTGCACCTTGTGCACCGCGGGATAGTCGGCGGGCCCGTTGGTCTGCGTGCGACCGATGATCCAGAGGTGAGGCGTGGTGGCTTCGATGCGGCCCACACCCTCGGGCAGTGTGCCCTTCCAACCCTGAGGCACCAGGGCCCAACTCGCCGCGCCGGTGCCGGAGGTTCGTTTGCCGGGCACGGCGATGACGTTGGACCACATGTCCAGGATGGGCAGCATGTAATAGCGGCCCGCGGTGTCCGGCGCGCTGATGATCTGCGGTTCCTGCGAGATGTCGACCCAGGCGCTGGAATACAGCGTGTCGAAGTTCGGCCGCACCACCTCGCGGAAGTTGGCGTCTGGAAAAGCGGGCAGATGATGGAAGGCGTTCATCGGGCCAAGGCCCGGCCGCGCCCCGACGGGCAGGTTGGTTGTCACCCGGCGGGTGATCTCCATCGAGATGATCGGGTAGAAATAGTGGTACGCCTCGATGCCGATCTCGAAGGCCTCTTGTTCGGTGATCGCCGCATCCGCGGCGTGCAGGGGTGAAGCCGCGCCTTGGGCCCGCGCTTCGGCGGGTGAGCCCGCGGCAATGCCGGACGAAACAAAGCCCATGCCGGCCAGGGCCAGCAGCGTGGCCGCGGCGCCGAACGAACGCGCCGAAAGGCGCCGCGTGCGAGCAGACGCGTTCATGACAAAAGACGCAGTGACGGGGCGGGATAGGCCAGACATCGTGTACTCCTCGGGGTGCAACCGGGCTGATGAAACGACCTTGAACCTGTGCGAAATGGTAGCGATGTCCTGGCAGAGTTCATAAATAATTTCAACGCGTGACGCACGGTGCGCCCGCCGAAGAATCGATCCGAGGGGCATCGAAGCCGGGGCGCTTCGCCGGAGTGATGTTCAGAGTGGATCACCCTCGTACCCGGGGTTTACACTGTGATCAGGAATCGTCGCGGCCCGTACACCCCCCCCACCCCCACACTCGGAACCCCACCCCGCCTTGTGCGTCTGATGTACCGGTGCGCCACACCGCGTGTCGAGCAAAGGCGTTCGATTCGCTACCCCTCGCAGGGGCAGATAGGGATCCGTTCGCTTGACAAGCAGCCCGAGGGGGCAACAATTCCTTAACCCCGCTGTCGGCGAGAGCCGCAGCCCGACGCCCGCCATTGGCGGGCGTTTCTTTTGGTGTGCCCTCCCCTACTGCCAGTGAGCCGGCCTGCGGATCTCGAATCCCTGGGAGTTCATCAGCACGTCGGGCATCTGTGCTTGTGCCAACTTGTGTTCACTGATCGCAAGGTGCCCGTGCGCGGCTTTCTTCAGCGATTCGCTGAACCGTTGGGGCGGAAAGGCCACGATCAGGCGCTTCAAGGTCCACCGCCGCTTCACCAACTTAATCGGCGGCACGAGGTCGCTGTCGCCGGAAACGATGATCGCTACGTCGAAAAGGTCGTCCATCGCGTCCTCGACAAGTCGGCACGCGATGTTCACATCTGTCTTTTTCTCTTCGTGTCGGGGCCATGTCGCTCCGCAGTTTCGGCACTTCGCGGTTTTTTCCAGGAAATGACCGTAGTCAATGCTCAGCCCCACCCGCCCGATCGTGATCGCTTCGAGGTAGTCGTTTTGGCGATTGCGGCTGTCATCGGGCCCCTTGATCCGAGTTGTGAAGTACCGCACCGCCCCGAGCCTTTGTCCGGGCTTGAGAAGTTCTTCGCCAAGTCTCCAGAGATCGAGCCAGTAGAGGCGTCGCCAATTTTTGGCCTTGAGACCGTGATAGAGGTTATAGCCATCGATGTACACAATCACGCGCAGCGGGTCGGCAGAGGTTTGGCTGACGCTTGGCATGATCTCGTTTCGTGTCACTTGGCCGATACGAGTTCATAATAGACGGCCGTCGGTGAGTGAACGTCGCGTTTGGTGTCCATCCCTTTACGCGCGGCCCGCACTCATGATTCTGGCATACCTCACCATCCCGCTGAGGGCGGTTTTCCCCCCCACCCCCACCCCCCCCACCCCCACACTCGGAACCCCACCCCGCCTTGTGCGTCTGACCATGTGGCCCCCGCGCGTTGCGGCCGCGGCCCTTTTGCCACTGCGCGGCCTTTTTGCCCCCGCGCGGCTTGCCCGGTGTTTCCCCAGCCTCCAACCCCCCACAACCACTTCACCACCCCACGATCCTCTGCGCCCCCGCACGCACGCCCCCACTCACATCCCCACACTCTGCCGCGCAGTCACCGCCGCCGCTCGCCATCAAGCCTTGTCCATCTTGGTTACACGTCCGACGCAACCCCTATCACCAACCTATCATACAGCGACTTGACGGATCTACGGCTGCCTTGCTTCTCTATCTCTAGCCGCGCGCCGCGGCCCGTAATCCTGCCGCGCGTCCTGCCTTGGGCGGGCCCAGACCACCGATACACCACACCGGGCGCACCGACGCCCACACAGGAGTGACCCACGAATGAAGACCTCTCCCCTTTGGAAGACCTCCGCCGCCGCGCTGCTCGCCGCGTGTGTGGGCCTGTGCGGCCTGGTGGGCGCGGCATCGGCGCAAGCCACCCCCACCACCCCCACCACCCCCGCCGCCGCGGAGCCCGAGACCAAGATCCTCACCTCGGGCGACCTCGCCCCCGAGTTGAAGGTGGCCACGTGGGTGAAGGGCACCCCGATCGAGAAACTCGAGAAGGGCCGCGTGTACGTCATCGAGTTCTGGGCGACGTGGTGCGGCCCGTGCAAAACGAGCATGCCCCACCTCTCCGAACTGGCCCGCAAGTATAAAGATCAGGTGACGGTGATCGCCGTCTCCATCTGGGAAGACACCAAAGACCGATCGGGAAACCCGCACGACCCCACCCCCGAAATCCGCGAGTTTGTCGAGAAGATGGGCGACAAGATGGACTTCCACGTGGCCTACGGCGGCCCTGAAGGCCCGATGGAGGCCACCTGGATGCGCGCGGCCAACCGCAACGGCATCCCCAGTTCGTTCATCGTGGACCGCGAAGGACGCATCGCCTGGATCGGCCACCCCCTCAAACTCGACGACACGCTCGAGCAGGTGGTGAAGGGGCAGTTTGACCCGCGCGCCGAGGCCGACCGCGCCGCCAAGCAGGCCGAGTTTGAGCGCAAGGGCCGCGAGATGGCCGCGCGCTTCCGCGCCGCGCGCCAGGGCGGGCGCGCCAAGGAGATGCTCGACATCGCCCGCGAGATGATGGCCACCGATTCTCGCGCCTTCCAGACGATGGCGGGCAACGCCTTCATCGCGGCCATCGTGAACATGAAGCAGACGGATATGGCCTATGAGTTCGCGCGAGAGATGTTCGCCGGGCCCATCAAAGACAACCCCCTCGACCTCAACGCCATCGCGTGGACCATCCTGGACGACCCCGGCGTGACCCGGCGCGACCTTGACCTGGCCATGGACATGGCCAAGCGCGCCGTGGAGATCACCGAGTCGAAGGACGGGGCCATCCTTGATACCTACGCCCGCGCGTATTGGGAGAAGGGCGACAAGGCCCGCGCCGTCGAACTTCAGCAGCAGGCGTACGACCTGGTCCGCAACGACCCCAACGCGCCCGCGGAACTCGTGCGCCAACTCAAAGACACGCTCGACAAGTTCAAGCGCGAATCGAAATAACCCACACCACCACCACCACAACCACCACGAGCCCCACACACCCGTGCGCGTACCAACGCCCCAACACAAGGCACGAACCCGGGCGCGGCGGATCCCGTAGAAACTTCCCCGTCGCCCCCGCGGCGCGGCAGGCAACCCGATCTGTAGAGCCCCCACACGCACCCACCATGCTCTGGCAACCATCTCTCCCCGAGCGCTACCGCACGATGACGAGCGAAGACCTCGCCGCGGCCATCAGCGCGCGCCGGGCGCAGTTGGGCCAGCAACTGGTGATCCTGGGGCACCACTACCAGACCGACGAGGTGATCCGTCACGCCGACCACACGGGCGATTCGCTGAAACTCTCGCAGATCGCCGCGGGGCTGGTGCGCGAGCGCGCGGGCGGCACGCCGGTGCGGTATGTGGTCTTCTGCGGCGTTCACTTCATGGCCGAAACGGCGGACATGCTCACGCCCGACGACGTGAGCGTGATCTTGCCCGACCTTTCGGCCGGGTGCTCCATGGCCGACATGGCCGCCTACGACGACACGGTGGAGGCGTGGAACGCGCTGCACGGCGCGCTGGCCGCCGACGGCTGGCGCGGGCGCATCATCCCCATCACCTACGTCAACTCCACGGCGGCGATCAAAGCCTTTGTGGGCGACCACGGCGGCGCGTGCTGCACCAGCAGCAACGCCGCGACCGTCTTCGCATGGGCCATGGCCGGCGGCGACGAGCCCGTGCAGCCCGGCGAAGAGATCAAGATTCTCTTTCTGCCCGACCAGCACCTGGGGCGCAACACCGCAGCCGCCGCGGGCATCGATACCGCCACCGGCTCGTGCGTCTACGACCCCAAACTGGCCCGCCGCGGCGAGCCGCTGGGCGGCGCAAGCGTCGAAGAGGTTCGCGCCGCGAGCGTGGTGCTCTGGGCCGGCCACTGCTCGGTGCACAAACTCTTCCGCCCCGAGCACTGCACGCAGGTGCGCGCCGCCGACCGCGAGAACGGCACGCAGACGACCATCCTCGTGCACCCCGAGTGCTGCAAGGAAGTCGTTGACCTGGCCGATCTTTCCGGCTCGACCGAACACATCATCCAGACCATCGCCAACGCCCCCGAGGGCAGCCGCTGGGCCGTGGGCACCGAGGTGCACCTGGTCAACCGCATCGCGCAGCGCGCCGCCCAGCGCGGCGTGGCGGTGCGCATGCTCTCCGACTGCCACTGCCTCTGCACCACCATGTACCGCATCGACCAGCCCCACCTGCTCTGGGTGCTCGATCACCTCGCGGGCGACGCCCCGGAGGGCAAGGGCAAACCCAAGGTCGTCAACCGCGTGCAGGTGCACCCAGAGGTGCGCCGCCCCGCCCTGCTCGCCCTTGAACGCATGCTCTCGCTGGCGCACGGCGCACGCGTGCCCGTGGAATAACGACACGCCCCCGCGAACGGGCCTCGCGCGAAACCCGCGCCCCCACACGGGCAAAAACCCCGGACACTCGCCACCGCAACGCGAAGAACCACACCGCACCCATCCGGAGCAATAACAACATGCACACAACCAACCCCTTCCCCGGCGCGCGGCGCTGCCCGGCCCTGCTTCTCTCCCTCGCCCTGGCCATGGCCTCGCCGTTGGTCTTCGGCGCGCCGTCGGCCATGGCCCAGCCAGCCCAGCCCGGCAACGGCACCACCCCGCTGGTGGCCACGAGCGAGGACATCGCCTTCGCCAACCGTCTCTCGAACGCCTTCAAGTCGGTCGCCAGCGCGCTCGAGCCCGCGGTGGTGCACATCACCTCGCTCACGCGGGTGCAGCCCTACGCCTACGACTTTCTGCTGCGGCCCATCCCGCAGGGGCAGCCTCGCCTGACGCCGGGCAACATGGGCTCGGGCGTGATCGTGAGCAGCGACGGCTACGTCGTGACCAACAACCACGTGGTGCGCACCGCGCAGGCCATCAAGATCAAACTCTCGAACGGGGACGAGTACGACGCCGAACTGATCGGACGCGACGAACTGACCGACCTGGCCGTGCTGCGCATCACGCCGCGAGACGGCCAGACGCCCCGCTTCACCGCCGCACGCTTCGGCGACGCCGAAACACTCGACGTGGGCGAGTGGGTGGTGGCCATCGGCAGCCCCTTCGGGCTCTCGAACACGGTCACGGCGGGCATCGTGAGCGCCAAGGGCCGAACCGTCACCCCGCGCGAAACCGGGCGGGCCCACGAAGACTTCATCCAGACCGACGCGGCGATCAACCCCGGCAACTCGGGCGGGCCGCTGCTCAACCTGCGCGGCGAGGTGGTGGGCATCAACTCCGCCATCGCCACGCGCAGCGGCGGCTATCAGGGCATCGGCTTTGCCATCCCCGCCAACACCGCGCGAACCGTGATGGAGAACATCATCGCCAACGGCCGGGTCGTGCGCGGCTGGCTGGGCGCGATGCTCGCCGACGCCCCGCGCAACGGCACGAGCGCCGCCGGCGTGCTCGTGATGGAGGTCGTCGAGGGCAGCCCCGCCGACCGCGCCGGCCTGCGCGAGGGCGACATCATCCTGCGCTACAAGGGCGCGGCCGTCAACGAAACCCGCCTCCGCCAGGCCATCTCCATCTCCGCGCCCGGCTCGCAGGCCTCCATCGACCTGCTGCGCGCGGGCGCCCCGCTCTCGATCAATGTCACCCTGGGAGACCAGGCCACGATCCTCAAAAACGGCGAACTGCCCATCATGGGCATGCGCGCTCAAACCCTCACAAAGTCTCAGGCCGCCGAGATGGGCTACCGCGGCGTGCAGGGCGTGGTGGTGCTCGAGGTCGATCCCACGGGGCGCGCCGCCACCGCCGAGATCTCACCCGGCGACATCATCGTGCGCGTCGACGGCACCGACGTCACCACCATCGACGAGTTTGTCGATGCGCTCCGCGCTGTTGACTTCAACCGCGGGTCGAGATTCCTCATCATCCGCGGCCGCTTCCGCGGCTACCTCGACGTGCGCGACTGAGCCGTTCGCGGCGCAGACGCTACTCGCCGATCAGTTCGCGCCACGCCTTCACAAGCCTGGCCGACACAGGGCCCACCGTGCCGGCGCCGATGCGCCGCGCCTCGACCGCCACGATGGGCAGCACGCCCCAACTGCTGTTGGTCAGAAAGACCTCGTCGGCCTCGAGCACGTCCGTGATCGTCAGCATCCGGCGCGCGTGTTCCACACCCTCGCCCAGCGCCCAATCCATCACCCACCGGCGCACCACGCCCGGCAGCACCGGGCTGGGAAGCACGGCACCCTTGCCCGGCGTGTCGCCCAGGTCGTCATCATCGGTGGGCCCGCCACCCGCCTCCGCGGCCACGTCGTTCTCTTCGCCGCGCGCAATCGGCGTTGAGACGCGGCCGTCTTTCACCACAAAGGCGTTGCTCACGCACCCGCCCGCGAGGTGGTTCGTCACCTGAAAGACCAGCGCCTCCGCCGCTTTCTTCGCACCCGCGTGCTGCAACTCGCGCAGGCGCGGCCAATACCACAGCGTTTTGTGCCCCTGGAACATGTCGAGCGGGTTGGCCTTCCAGTCCGCGATGCCCGCCATCACGCCGCGCTCGAACATCTCCTGCGGATACGCCGTCGCCGGCTGCGCATGAATCAGCAGCGTGGGTGATTGTCCGTCCCCAGGTTGCGCCGCCCCCCTGGCCCCGGCCAGCATGTTCAGGTTGCCCCCGGTGATCGTCAGCCGAACTCGCCAGCGGCCAACGCCCGGCTGGTCCTGCGCGGCACGCGCCGCGGTGCGTTCCACCGCTTCGCCCAGCGCGCCCTGGCGCAGCGAGGCCGTCAGGCCCAGCGACGCCGACGACACCGCCAGACGCTCGATGTGCTCGTGAAGATGGATCACGTGCGCGCCGCCGTCGCGACGCACGGCCAGCATGGTTTCAAAGAGACCAACCCCGTGCTGCACCGAGGCATCAAAGGCCGAGACGCTCGCCGCATCGACCTCGACAAATCGACCATCAAGAAAGACTGTGGACATGCGCCCGGAGCGTAGCCGAACCGGCACGCGCGCGGCCCCGCGCCGACATCTTTGCGCAGCAAGAAGCCCCGCGCTCTTACACACGGGGCCCCCTCTCTCTCGCTCGCTCTGGACCTCTCTCTCGCGGGGCGCGTTCGTGCGCGGCCCCCGCGCTCCAGCGGGCTTGGCTGCGGTTCTCCCCTCCGCAGGCCACGGGGGCGCAGGCCCCCGGTTTCTCCTCTCCGCCGCTCACCTCTCCGGACGACGGCAGAACCTCTCTCTTTTCTCGCCCGCCGCTGATCGCTCAGAAACGGGCATCGCCCATCCTTATCGCACCCGAATGCCCGCCGTTGCACGGCCAGATCCGTTTTTTCGGCCGCCCCCCGTGCGGCCCGGCCGGCCTTGGCCGGGCGCACGGAAGGCGCCGCGGAAGGTGATCAGACCCCCCTCCGGAGCCCGACCGGCCCTTCCTGTCTCACTCTCGTTGCTCGAACACGTACTTGGAACCCTGATGCTCGCCGCGGAACCGCGACGCTGTGAACGCCCGCAAACCACCCACCCAACCGCCATCACACATCCGACACATGTCCATTCTCCCCGCGCGGCCGATCGGTTGCACGACAGATGCCGCCGCACACGCTGAAAACGACATGCACGCCCGCATTGGGCACTTTCACCCAACCCGAGAACTTCGCGCGGCACACATCCCGCCATCGTCACCGCGCATGGTCTCCAAGCATTCGTTGTGCGTTCGCCGGCCACGAGGAACTCCCGCCCCCCCCCAGCCTTGAGCCCGCTACTCGCGTCGCCGCCTCGCTAGCCCGGGCGAACAGACAGTTCGGCATGACACTCAAGCGGCTCGCCGAATGACGGGCGCACGCTGGCGCGGTTTGGCACAAGAGGCCGGGGCGAACGCGGGCCTTTGCCACATGCAAAAAGCGTGGCGGAGTAATCAACACGCCCCCAACGATCGCCCTTGATCCCCGATCACTCCTCCCGGCTCTCGCGCTCAAGTTCTCTCAGCACGCGGGCCCCGTTGGCCAGGTGGTCGATGTTGATCAGATCAACGCCCGCCTCGCGCAGCGTGCGCCATACAGCCTCGACATTCGGCACGCCCCAGAACCGCAGCAGGTGCCCGCGTTCATGGGCCTTGCGGACGATCTCGTCCAGGCGTGCTCGCTCGTGATGGGGCATCTGGCCGTGCCCGAGCCACGTGAACTGCCCCAGCCACGGCGCGCTCACCCACGGCACCAGCCCGACAGGCAGCGGCCGCCCGCCAGAAGGCTCAAGATCATGCAGGCGGCCGTCGATCGCGACGCGCCGGCGCGGCATGGCGGCGATGGCCGCGCGCGGCACATTCCCTGAAATCACCACCGTCACCGCGCGGCGCTCTTCGACACCCTCGTGCCACGAGGTAAACACATCCGGGTATGCCGCGAGTTGCTCCTCGATCTGGCGGTAGGCGGGCTCGCCGCCGGACTTGATATCAATGAGCAGCCAGAAGCGCCCACGATCTTCGGACGCGCCCTGTCGATAGATCACCCCGCCCCGTTCGCGGGCGCGGCGGGCCAGGGGTTCAAGATACAGGACGCGCAGGGTGCGGCCCGGCACACACTCGGCGCGATCGTGCGCCACGAGCAGGTCGCCATCGACAAGAAAGACATCCGCCTCGACGCTGATGAACCCGTGCGAGAGCGCATCTCGCAGCGGCCGACGCTGGCGGTAATCGTTGTGCGAGTGCGACCACGGGACCGACGTTTCGAGTTCCGCCGCGGGCGGCGGGGCCATCGCGGCATCTCGCGAAGGCTCGGGCTCGCCCATCGCCCGCTGATCCGCGTGCGCGGCAGAACTCCAGAGAAACGACCAGACCAGGGCGTGCGCGAGCCCAAATGCCGCGCCGCGCACGGCGCGCGTGTGGCGCGATGGTGCCACGCCGCGCGAAGGGATGCGGTGTTCGAGCGTCATAGTGCATGGTTGGCGCGGACAATGGCAGGCACGGGCCCGAGAGGCCGCGGGAAACTCACTACACGACGCGGCCGCAGCCGCGCCATGTCATGCCTCATCTTGTTTCGTCACGATGCCCCGTCACGCCCCGTCACGCCCCGTCACGCCGCGTCGCGCCGGCGCGTCGGGTTTCGCGGCGCGGGCAGGGTCATCACCCACAGGCCGCGCCCCAGCCAGCGCACGGGCATGCGCGGGCGGCGCAGCGCGAGCATCCCCGCGCTCCAGAGCGACGCGACCAGGTCGATCGGCAGAAACTCGTAGGCGATCATCACGGCAGGCATTGCCCACCGCTTGGTCTGGCCCGGGGTTGTCTCGTGGTTCTCGAACATGGCAACACGCAGGGAACACTACGAACGCGGGCCGTGGGAAGATCGTGACGCGGGCGACAATTCGGCCGCACGCGCCGCCGCGCACGCGCCCATCATCACTCCCTTGCAAACGTAAACCGCTCGTTGGCGAAGTCCACGCGCACGGTGTCACCCGCGCCCAGTTCCCCCGCAAGGATGCGCGTCGCCAGCGCGTTCTCGATGCGCTGCTGAATGACGCGCTTGAGCGGGCGGGCGCCGAAGAGCGGGTCCCACCCTTCCGAGGCCAGCGCGTTCTTGGCCGCGTCGGTGAGTTCCAGCCGCATGTCACGGTCCTTGAGCCGCGCCCGCAGGCGGGCGAGTTGAATCTCCACAATAGTGTGCAGGTGCTCGCGCCGCAACTGATGGAAGACAACCACCTCGTCGATGCGGTTGAGCAGTTCGGGGCGCATGAGCCCCCCCGACACCGTGTGCGCGGCCTTGGCCATGATCTCGGTGACCTTGGGCGGCAGGCCCGCGGCCTTGCCCACTTCCTCCGCGGCCATCGCCGCGGGCCCGCGCTTGAGCATCTCGCGGATCGCGGCCTCGATCTCCCAGTCTTCCGCGCCGCTGGCGGCCAGTTCCTGGATCTGGGCCGAGCCGTAGTTGCTCGTCATGACGATGATGGCGTTGCGGAAGTCAACGGTGCGCCCCTGGCCGTCGGTCAGGCGGCCGTCGTCGAACACCTGCAGCAGGATGTTGAAGACGTCGGGGTGGGCCTTCTCGATCTCGTCGAGCAGCACCACGCAATAGGGCCGGCGCCGCACCACCTCGGTCAACTGCCCCCCCTCGTCGTACCCCACATAGCCGGGGGGCGCGCCGATGAGGCGTGCCACCGCGTGCTTCTCGCCGTACTCGCTCATGTCGATGCGCACCATCGCCTCTTCGGTATCAAACAGGAACGAGGCGAGCGCCTTGCATGTTTCGGTTTTACCCACGCCCGTAGGCCCCAGGAAAAGGAACGAACCGATGGGGCGGTTGGCGTCCGACAGCCCTGCGCGGCTGCGGCGCACAGCGTCCGCCACGGCCAGCAGCGCGTGCTCCTGTCCCACCACGCGCTCGCCCAGCATCTTCTCGATGCGCGTGAGTTTCTCGCGTTCACCCTCCACCAGCCGGCTCACGGGGATGCCCGTCCAGCGGGCGACAACCTCGGCGATTGCCTCCGCGTCGACCTCTTCCTTGACGAGCGCATCGCCGCGCGACTTCTGCTCGGCCAACTTCGCCTCGGCCTCGCGCAGGCGGCGTTCGAGCTCGGGGATCTCGCCGTACTGCACGCGGCTCGCGGCGGTGAGGTCGCCGCGGCGCACGGCCTGCTCGATCTCCACGCGCTTGGCGTCCATCTCCTGCTTCACCTTCTTCACGGAATCGAGTTCGCTCTTTTCCTGCTCCCACCGCTGCGTGAGGGCGCGGTTGCGCTCCTGAAGTTCGGCCAGTTCGAGTTCCACGCGAGACAACTCGCGCCCGCTCGCCTCGCCGGCCTTCTCGCCCGCCTCGATCTTGAGCGCCTCCCGCTCCATCTCCAACTGCACGATGCGCCGGCGCAACTCGTCGAGTTCGCTGGGCATGCTGTCGTTCTCGATGCGCAGCCGCGCGGCCGCCTCGTCGAGAAGGTCGATCGCCTTGTCCGGCAGGAAGCGGTCGGCGATGTAGCGGTGGCTGAGCTGCGCCGCCGCGAGGATCGCGCCGTCCAGGATGCGCACGCCGTGGTGCGCTTCGTATCGGGGCTTGAGGCCGCGCAGAATGGCAACGGTTTCTTCCACGCTCGGCTGCCCCACCACGATGGGCTGGAAGCGCCGCTCGAAGGCGGGGTCTTTCTCGACGTGCTTGCGGTATTCATCCAGGGTGGTCGCGCCGATGCAGCGCAGTTCGCCGCGCGCCAGGGCGGGCTTGAGCAGGTTGCCCGCGCTCACCGCGCCCTCCGCGGCGCCCGCGCCGATGATGGTGTGCAGTTCGTCGATAAAGAGAATGATCTGCCCCTGGCTGGCCTGCACCTCGCGCAGCACCGCCTTGAGTCGCTCCTCAAACTCGCCGCGGTACTTGGCCCCGGCCAGCATCGCGCCCACATCCAGCGCCATGATGCGCTTCTCGCGCATGCCCTCGGGGCAGTCTCTGTTCACGATGCGCAGCGCCAGCCCTTCGGCGATCGCCGTTTTGCCCACGCCCGGCTCGCCGATGAGCACCGGGTTGTTCTTCGTGCGCCGGCTGAGCACCTGCATGCACCGGCGGATTTCTTCGTCGCGCCCGATCACCGGATCGAGTTTCCCCTGCTGGGCCTTCTCGGTGAGGTCGATGGCGTACTTCTTGAGCGACTCGAACGTGCTCTCGGCGTTCTGGTCGTTGATCCGCTCGACGCCGCTCGCCGCGCGGATGGCCTTCACGGCCTCCTCCACCTTCGCGCGGCTCAGCCCCACCGTGTTCAGAACATCCCGGGCCGGCCCCCCCACCTCCGCGAGCGCCAGCAGCAGGTGCTCGCTCGAGACGTACGCATCGCCCAGTTTCTTCGCCTCGGCGTCGGCCCGCGTGAGTATGTCCATCAGCGCGCGCCCCGGCGTGCCCGCGCCCGACGAGGTGGTCGGCTGGCGGCTCAGTTCGGCGCCCGCCACCTGCCCCACCCGCGCGGCTTCCACCCCCGCTCGCGACAGGATCGACCACCCGGGCCCGTTCCTGTCTTGCAGGAGCGCGGCCAAAAGATGCAGCCCCGTGACCTCGGGGTTTCCCCGTGCGGCCGCGTCGGACTGGGCATCGGCGAGTGTTTGCTGGGCGTTGGTGGTGAATCGGTCCATTCTCATGCCAGTCAGCGGTGCAAAGGCCATACCAATCCGCAGGGCGGTATCGCCTCTCGCCGGCGCACCCAGTTGGGCACCGTCGGGCACCCGCTCCGCTGCGCCCGTCCCGCCGCTGTCACTTCGGCAGAGAAACACTCAGGCTGCAACCCTGCCGAGGCCATCCCCGTACACTTTCCACACAGGTGCGAATTCCGCGGGCCCGGGGGTTGACGACTGCCCGCCAGCGGGTTACAACCCTGCCCCCTCGTAGGGTTTGACTGTCTCTTTGGAGCCCATGAATGAACGCTCAGATGCCCGCCACTGTCGCCCGCAAGGTTCTTTGTGTCGCCGCCGCGGCGGGTCTGTTCATGCTTGTCGGGTGCGCCGGCGGCGGAGCCCGCCACCAGGCCATCAAGAACAACATGACTCCGGAACTTCTCTCTCTGCACCAGCGGCAGGTAGACATTGACAGCCGCACCTTTTTTACGTGGAACACCAACAGCCGCGCGGCATGGAACGACCTGGCGCGCGGGGCCTACACCGACCGCCCCAGCCGCCTGACGCACCTCCCCATGCCCCACTGACCCGGCCGCACATCTCGAATTGCAAAAGGCCCACGCGTTGCGTGGGCCTTTTTGATGGCAGGGCGAGTCGGGTTCAGACCGCGGTATATTCGCCGCGACCGACCTTCTTGAAGATCTTGGTGTGCTTGATGAGGGCCTGGTTGATCATGGTGCGGAAGTTCGCGGCGTCGGTTTGGTAACCTTCCTTCTTCACCGCGTCGGGCATTTCCTTGACGCGCATCGTCTTGCCTTTCAGCATGCGCTGAAGGAACTCAACGAGCGTGCCGCCTTCGTTCTTGGCCTTGCGGCCTCGCTTGCGGGGGCCGGCCGACGCCGCCGCGGCGGTCGCGGGGCGACCTGCCGGACGACCTGCCGGGCGACCCGCCGGACGACCTGGGCGCGGGCCGGGGTTCGCCGCGTGCAGCACCGCGCCGCCGCGCAGTGCTTCGATCTCGGCAATCTGCGCATCAAGCCTCGCGACCTGCTGCATCAGTTTGTTCCGGGTGCGGTGCAGGTTGGCGGCCTTCTGCATGCGCTTGTTGATCTCACGCTGTAGATCCTGGATGCTCAGCGATGACAGTGTTCCCCCGCGGCTTTGCTTTGCCATATGACCTCTTTCTTCACTGGTCTGTAGCCGCCCTCTTCCACGGGCACATAACCCGCGGCACTCTCAGGGCGAGGCGGCGGCCGACCGATAAGCCGCAGCAGGGAATGATACACCTATTTCAGTGTAGCGATTGGATCTGGTTACAGAATATCAAAAAATCGATCATTCGTGGTGAGCAGAAATACCCAGACGGTGCAGAAGTCCGTCGAAGTGATCAATGCTGTAAAACTCAAGACTGAGTTTGCCTTTCTTGCCCGAATGATCGGTGGTGATGATCACTTTCGTGCCCAGTTGCTGCGCGAGTTGGCGCTCGAGATCGCGCAAAACAGCCTGTCTCGCGGTGATTTCCTGCGGCGTTTCCCGTTTGCTGCCGACCCGCTCGGGAGCAACAGAATGCGCCTTGGCGAGATACTCAACCCGCTTTGTGGTCCACTCGTTCGCCGCCGCTTCTCTGGCCAGGTTGAGCCGCGCCTCGCCCGCCGGAATTGCCAGGAGTGCTTTTCCGTGCGCGCCTGTCAGTTCACCACGCTGGATCATCTGACATATTTCAGGCTCAAGTTCGGTCAAACGAATAAGGTTTGCGACCGTGGATCGTTCAAGCGAAACCTTTGACGCAAGATCGGTTTGTGTTAGGCCAAACTGGTCCGATAACGTCTTGAGCGCCCACGCCTTGTCAATCGGGTTCAGGTCGTCGCGATGAATGTTCTCAACCAGGGCAAGTTCCGCGGCCTGTGCGTCGGAAGCGTCGCGCACAATCACCGGAACGTGGTCGAGCCCCGCTTCGCGTGCCGCCCGCCAACGCCGCTCGCCGGCAATCAGTTCGTACCCCCCTTCAGGGCGAGCACGGGCAACAACCGGCTGCATCAGCCCGCTCTGCCTGATCGAAGCCGCAAGGCTGGCCAGGGTGATCGGATCGATAGACCGACGGGGCTGGAAGGGGCTCGGGCGCAATGCATCGATCGACACACGAATGACGACCTGCCCGTGATCCTCTCCCACCGGCATCGATCCCCCACTCCCGGCTGGATGGACTGGTGGCTCGGGGTGGGCAGCAACCCGCGTCGCCGGCGCGATCACAGGGACTGCGGCGGGGGAAAGGAGGGCATCGAGCCCGCGGCCTAGTTTTTTTGCCTGCGTCTTTGGGGATTGAATGTCGCTCATGCGCGACAGTATCTCGGCCCCTGCTGAGCGGCAACCGACACCCGCGTGCTGGATGTGAAATGGTGTTCCGTGAGGAACAATTCAGTCGCGGACGAGGAGTGTCATGTCCTGGGGATTGATGTAGACTGAAAGGCGATCCCCCGCTGTCGCCCGCCCCTTATGACCAAGGGTGGTTCGCTTGACCAACGATCCGTCAGCGCATCGAAGCGTCTCTTCACAGACCTCGCCCAGAAAG
The DNA here is from genome assembly GCA_019636615.1 of Phycisphaeraceae bacterium. Classification (GTDB taxonomy): domain Bacteria; phylum Planctomycetota; class Phycisphaerae; order Phycisphaerales; family UBA1924; genus UBA2402. Next base: position 1,027,843 of record JAHBXF010000001.1, read on the forward strand.
ATCGACTCCACAACTTCTACAGCGATGGTGTTCTCAACCGTGCCGGCCGCAAGATCAACCGACTCTGGACGAAAGCACACTTCGACCGGCTGACCCTGCTGGTAGGTAACGCCGCTCGGGAATTTCGCGGCGAGTTCACCCACCCCAGTTCGCACGCTCGCCAGTCCCGAGCGTTCCGCGAGGAACGTCCCGCGCAGAAAATTGCTCTCACCCAAAAATGACGCGACAAAGCGGCTCTCAGGGTGGCGGTAGAGGTGTTGGGGAGCGCCTGTTTCGATGATCTGCCCGTCCTTCAACACCGCGATTCCATCGGCGATGCTCAAGGCTTCTTTCTGATCGTGCGTCACGTAGAGCGCCGTGATTCCGGTTGACTTACAGATTCGACGGATCTCAGACCGCAGTTCATGACGCAGTCTCGCGTCGAGGTTTGAAAGAGGTTCGTCGAGGAGAAGCACATCGGGCTGGATGACCAGGGCGCGGGCGAGCGCGATTCTTTGCTGCTGCCCCCCCGAAAGTTGGTTCGGCTTACGTTCGCCATATGCCCCCATATGTACCGCCTCGAGCGCTTCGGCGATCCGGCGCTTGCGGTCAATACCTTTCACTTTCCGAACATCGAGGCCAAACCCGACGTTTTCTGCCACTGTCATGTGCGGCCAGAGGGCGTACGACTGAAAGACCATCCCGGCGTTGCGTCGCTCGGCGGCCATGTAGGTCACATCCCGCACCTGATCCTTCTTCGTGAACAACACCTGTCCCGAAGTCGGCTCGATGAAGCCCGCGATCATCCGCAGCAGTGTCGTCTTGCCGCACCCAGAGGGGCCCAGCAGAAAATAGAGGTCCCCCGGGGGCACGCTCAGGGTGACGTTGTTGACCGCCACCGTTTTCCCGCTGCTCAAAAAGGAGGGATACTCCTTGGAAAGATTCTGAACTTGCACACCCGTTGCTTCAGAACGATCCGTAACGGGGGCTTTGGCGGTGGGGGAGAGGGGCATGGGACAAGAATGTAGCCGCGAAATGTGCAAATTGGCTTTGCGTGCGCGGCGTTTTCCTGTAGGATTTGGATTCCCGGCCGCGCAGGCGGCCAGCAGCCCTCTTCTCTCCTTTACGCACCAAAGGGGTACACCCGATGAAGCGAACGCCAGTGACGATGGAACTCGAGCGACTCAGGCGGTTCAAGGCCAAGGTCGCTCCCGACCTCTCGATGCACGAGGATATCGACGAGGTCTACAAGTCCTTCGCCAAGCAGCAGAAAGCGGTGGGGGCCCTCGACGACATGTGGAAGCAGATCGCCCCGCCCCAGTTCATCGCCAGGGCTTCGGTGCAGAAACTATCTTCAACCGGGGTACTCACCATCAAGGCAGAAGACGCCGCCACGGCGTACGAGTTTGACCGCTGGCTGCGCGGCGGGGGCCTGGCCTTTCTCAAGCAGCGCTGCCGGGTCACGCTCAAGTCGGTCAAGGTTCAGCAGTAAGCCGCGCACCGCTTCTCCTGAGCATAGGAGATGACAGCATGTTCGCCAGAATGATCCGCTGGCTGTCCCTCGCGCTGGCCTGTGCGCTCGCGGCGATGTCGCCGCGCGCCGCGGCGCAGATCGATATTGATCAGGTCGCCGGCCAGTGGGCGGGTGATTGGAAGGGTTCAGGCGAGTCCGGCTGGGTGCAGTTCACGCTCGATGCCGACGGCACCTTTCTCGGTATTGCCGTTGTGCGTTCGCGCGGCATCTTCGGCAACATCCAGGGCATCGTGGGCTCGTCGGGGGTGTTCGCCGCGGAGTTTGAGTCTGACGGCGCGCTCACGCCGATCACGGGCACTCTCGGCGTCAGGCGCGGCACCCTGCCGGGGAAAGCGCAGTACACAACCCCCGAAGGCAAAGTCATCAAAGTCGGTTTCACGCTGCGGCCGTGGAATCCCGGCGCGCTGCCGCCGGTCGCCCGCTTTGCCGGCACGTGGGGCGGCGCGTGGAACGCGAAGTTTGGCAGAGGGCTTTCGCGTGTCGAGATTGATCCTGAGGGCAACCTCTCCGCCGGTGTCTTTGATACCACCTCGGGTGAATCGTCAACCATCGAAGGGCGGGTGTTTGCCAACGGTGTCTTCGCCGGCCGCTTTACCGATGACCTCAAGAGCGGGTACATGGTCGTCGGTGATATCAAAGCGGGGAAGACAACGCTCGCGGCCTCGCTCGCGGGTGAACCAGACACGGGCAAGCCGATCCCGCTGAAAGCAACCCTGCGCCCTCAGGTGCCGGGCTCGTACGCGGGCGAGTGGCGCGGCACGGCGCGCGCGGGCAAGGTGTCGTTCGCCGTTGAACTTTCGATTGCCGAAGACGGGTACGCCCATGGCGCGGTGTATGAGTTGGAGGGCGGGGCGGCGGGATCGATGGTGAGCGAACTCTCGCTGGGTGTGCTCACCTCGGGAGATTTCGCCGGGCTCAGCACCGGTGAAGACGGCAGCGCGATCTTCTTCGGCAAGATCAAGCGCCGCAAGAACCTCACGCTCACCGGCGTGGCGACCGAGATCTTCGGCGCCACCAAGACGCGTCTCTCGCTCACGCTCGCGCCGGCCCAGTAAGTCGTCGCGTGGGCGAAGCGAGGGTGCCGGCGGCGCACAGAGACGATGCCAGCGCGGCCACCCTTGCCGGGGGAAAGCCGCGGCTCGCGCTCAAGAGGCACTCTCTCCGACGCACCCGCCCCCGGCGGGGTGCGTATGGATGAACGGAGGGCGGCCATCGAGCCGATCAATGATTCATGCCGGGCACACCACACACAGACCTGCCCCCGGAACTGCTGGCCCACATGCAGGCCATCAAGGCCAAGGCCATCGAGTACGGCCTGGACTTCTTTGAAGTCGTCTTCGAGGTGCTGCCCTTCGACATGATGAACCAGATCGCCTCGTACGGCGGCTTCCCTGTGCGCTACCCGCACTGGCGGTGGGGCATGGAGTACGAGAAACTCAGCAAGCGGGACGCCTACGGCCTTGGGCGCATCTACGAGATGGTCATCAACAACGACCCCTGTTACGCCTATCTGCAGGAGTCCAACGCCGTCACCGATCAGAAACTGGTGATGGCGCACGTCTACGGGCACGCCGATTTCTTCAAGCACAACCTCTGGTTCTCGAAGACAAACCGCAAGATGATGGACGAGATGGCCAACCACGCCACGCGCGTGCGCCGGCACATCGACCGCCACGGTCAGGAGGCGGTCGAGCGGTTCATCGACACGTGCCTCACCATCGAGAACCTGATCGATCCGCACAGCCTCTTCGTGGCGCGTGACGCGGCCGGCGGCGGCGCGGCCCGGCGCGCCAGCGCGCTCGATGAAGACGCGGGCGAGGGCGCGGGGCGCGGCGAGGGAGGGGGCTACGAGCACGACAAACTCCCCGCAAAGGAGTACATGGACCCCTTCATCAACCCGCAGCGCGTGCTCGACCAGCAGAAGCGCGAGTTTGAGGACCGGGCGCGCGCCGACGCGGGCAAGTTCCCGCGCACCCCCACGCGCGACGTGCTGCTCTTCCTGCTGCGGCACGCGCCGATGCAGGCGTGGCAGCAGGACATCCTGGGCATCATCCGCGACGAGTCGTATTACTACGCCCCGCAGGCCATGACCAAGATCATGAACGAGGGGTGGGCGACCTACTGGCACAGCAAACTCATGACGCGCCACTTTCTCGAAGCGCGCGAGATCGTGCACTACGCCGACCAGCACTCTGGCGTGGTGCACATGCCCCCGGGCGGGTTCAACCCGTACAAAATCGGCGTGGAGCTCTTCAAGGACATCGAGCGGCGGTGGGACCGCGGCCAGCACGGACCGCGTTGGGAAGAACTCGAGGGCATCGGCGCGAAAGACGCCTTCGACGACAGGAGCGGCGCGGGGCGGGCCAAGATCTTCGACGTGCGCCGCATCTACAACGACGTGTCGTTCATCGATGAGTTTCTCACGGAAGAGTTTGTCGAGCGGTTCAAGATGTACCGCACGCAGCGCGACCCGCAGACGGGCGAGATGCGCATCGTCAGCCGCGACTACAGGCGCGTGAAGCAGACGCTGCTTCACCACCTCACCAACGCCGGCCAGCCGTTTATCTACGTGGCCGACGCCAACTATCTCAACCGCGGCGAACTCATGCTCGCGCACAAGTTCACGGGGCTCGAGATCGAGGCCGCGCGGGCCACGGAAGTTCTGCGCAGCCTGCGCACCATCTGGGGCCGGCCGGTGCACCTCATGTCCCGCGTCAACGAAGAGCCGCACCTGCTCACGATGAACACCCCCGACGGCACGATGGAGCGGCAGCGCATCACCGAAGAAACGCCCGAGCCCGCGCACGTCATTCTGTAGCGGCGGGCCCTGGCGCGGGCGTGCCCGGCGCGGGCTGGCGGCCGGCGGCGGCGATGCGCCGGGCGATTGTGCCGGCCAAGCGTCGTTCCAGCGCTTCGTCCCGCTCGCGCGGGGTTTCGTAGCCGTACCCAAGGCCGCGCGCGCTCAGCGCCGGGTCGGTCGTCACGCTCGGCAGCGTCGGTGTGCGGCTGCTCACCCGCCACCCCGGAGACTGCGCCCTGTAGACCGTGACGCGCACGCGGCAGATCATGCCCGCCTGGCCCTGCGCTGCTTGTTGGTCTGGTTCAAAGAGCACCACGGCGCGTCGTCGCTGCTCGTTCACAAGCCCTTCGACCTCCTGCCCGAGGCTCGACTCGTCGGTCTTCCAGGGCGTGGCCAGCCCGGCCGAGTGCCTGGGCTGGGTGGTGATTACACCCTTGGCCGCGTCGATGCGCTCCAGGGCGAAGCCCTGCTCGCGCAGCACTTCTTTCGCCGCGTCGAAGGCGTCGGTGTAGGCGTCGGCCGAGACCGCGACATCGGACGTGCGCGCCCCGCGGGCGCACCCGCCCAGCAGCAGGGCGCACCCGGCGACCACCATCACCGCATGCCAGAATCGTCCCGTCATGCACAACGCTAGGCGCACCGTGCCGCGCCGCCGGCGCGGCGGGAATAAACTCGCCCGTGCCGCGTTCCCGCGGGAGGGGCCCCGGCGTCGCCCGGCACGCAGGGAGGATCGCGCATGCGCACACTGGGGCTCTTGCTCATGGCCGCCGGTGGCGGGTTGATGATGTGGGGCATCATCAACGCGCTCTATCTGTTTGGAGACGTGTACAACCACCTGCTGACCGACCCGATCGCCGACCCGCAGGTTGCGGAAGAGGATCAGGCCTCGCAGATGCTCTCGGTCGCGCTGCGCGGTGCCATCGGGGTTCCGCTGCTGGTGGCGGGGTTTGTGATGAGCCGCGTGGGCGCGCTGCGGGCGCGGCGTGCGGCGATGCGTCATGCCGTGGCGAGGTAAAGGAATCGGTCGTCGTCAACGGTGAAGACCTGCACGCCGCTGAAGCGTGCTCGCTCGGGGAGGTACGCCGCGGCGAAGTAGGCGTCGTTGACGGTGCCGCGCAGGTCGATCGCGCCGATGCTGCCGGGGCCGGCCCAGAGGTCGTCCTGGTCGAGGAGCGTGCCGTTGATGGGATCAACGCCGGCGGCGACGCGGATGCGCTGCACGTTGCCGCGCACGCTCACGGCGCCCACGGTGCCCGCGCCCCACTGCACGGCGGAGCCTTCGCCCTCCATGACGTAGCGGAATGACTGGTCGGTGAGCGAGGCGCCCGCGGCCACTTCGAGGTTGGTGACAACGGCGACATTCACGCGTTGGATGTGGCCGGCCCACACCGCGGCCTCGATGGCCATGGTGGTGGTGAAGGTTCGCACGGTGCCGGATGCCAGGAGCAGGCCGCCGGTGATCCATCCCGCGTTGAACTGTGTGACATTGCCGTGGACGATGAAGTCGCCGCTGAAGACGCCGCCGATGCGCACGTTGCCAAGCGTGGCGCGGGCGGTTGAATCCCACAGGCCCACGATGGCGCCGAAGTCTTCGCGCACGTTGAGGCGGCCGAGCCACGGCGCTTCGATGCGTGAGAGTTCGTCGTGTTGCAGGTCGGGTCGGGAGTGGTCTTCAACCCAGAGCACGGCGTAGGCCTGAAGCGTGTGGATGGGGGACTGGCTGTTGTAGCGAAGGTTGATGATGTCGCCGCGCACGGCGATCCTGGTGGGCAGGCCCGCGCCGGCGATGGTGACGTCGGTATCGGCAAGCGTGAGGGCGTTGAGTGCGCCCAGGGTGCCGCCGAGCTCGATGCGTCCGCCGGCGAAGTTCACCATGCGTCCGTCGATGGCCCGCAGCGATCCATCGCCGACGATGTTGAGCGAGATGTCTGTCATGCGGTCGGCGCCGCCGCGGACGTTGATCGAGAGGGCGCTCTTGTCCGTGGTGCCGTAGAGCACGAGGGATGCCGGGCCGCCGAAGGGATCGGTGATGAACTCGGCAAAGCCGGGCCCGCGCAGCGCGAAGGTGACCAGGCTGCCGTCCTCGTCCGTGCTGGTGATGGTCACGTTCTTGCGGCCCTCGGTGGTGCCGATGGCCAGCCGCAGCCGGAAGGTGCCCTCGCTCACCGAGAGGTTGTTGTCGATGAACTCGTCGGCCTCGGGCGCGGCCTCGACGGTCGCGGCAACGTTGTAGATGCCCGGTTCGGGGATGTCGCTGACCACGGCGCGGGCCTTGATGGTGATCGACTGCCCGGGGCGGAGGTTGACATTGCGCACGACCGTCGCCACGGCGCCCAGGGGCTCTTCGCCGGGAAAACTCGGAGCCCAGAAGCGGATGATCGCGGGCCCCTTGGCGACCTCGTCGCCCACGTTCTGAACCACCGCCGCGAGGTTCATGCGGTCGCCGGGCACAACAAACGCCGGGAGCGTGTTGAGCACGTTGATCGTGAGGTCGGCCCCCAGGGCCAGGCGGGTTTCGAGGGTTTCGATGGTGGTTCTCACAGAGGGTGCATCGTGCCCGTGCCAACGTGCGATGAACCCAATGGCCAAGCCCTGGTCGGGGCCCCTGTGGCGGCGCGGACGGCGCGGCGTGTGCCGGATGTGCCGTTGAGGCATCGCCCGAGAACCGAAAGGGGGGCGGGCGCGGGCGCGCGTCGGGGCTGACTGAAGATGCCCCGGCGGGTGACAACTCATCACGGATCGCGCGTGCGCGTGCCGCGCAGCGGCCGGGGGGATGTTCGGGCTTTGGACGAATCCTGCGGGCCTAGGCCCCGTATAAGTAGGAAGATTGGATCCGCACGGAGAAGGGCACACGGCGGAGGCTTCCGCCGGTATACCCTAGCGACTCGATGGATCCCCAGGACCTATGAAAGGATCGCGGCGTCCGCATGCGCACCTTCACCGCTCGCATACCTCTCCTGTCGTGGCGTGTCATCGCCCTCTCATGCGCCTGTCTGGCCCCGGTGGCGCCGGCCCAGCCCGGCGATCTTGGCGAGACCATCCGGCGAGCCCCGGCTGTCACGCCCGATCAGACTCAGGCCATCGCCGACTATGTGCGCCGCAACAGCACAAACCTTGGCGGGGATGACCCCCTGCTCATCCGGCGCGACCGCGCGGCCCTGCTCTCGCCGCTGCTCGACAGCGCGGCCACGGTGCCCTTCCGGCTGGAGTATGCCCGGGCGCTGCTGCCGGTGGTTGAGCCCCTGACGAGCCACGAGAACGAGATTGTGGCCATCAACGCGCTGGTGATCACGGGCGAAATCGCGACGGCACAGAGCGTGGACGTTGTGATGCGGGCGATGGCCTCGTCTCGCGCCTCGGTGCGGTACCAGGCGGCGTACGCGATCCGCCGGACCTTCGAAACACTGGCCGCGCTGCCCGCGCCGACGATCCGTGAGGATCAGGCAGCGGACGCGCTGCGTCGCTCGGCGGGCCGCCTGACGGCGGAAGAAGACGCGCTGGTGGCCGACGCGCTGACGCTGGCGATGCTGGAGGCGGGCAAGCGAGCCGAGTATCGGTCGGCGGCGCTGGGCGCGTTGTGCGGCGCGGTGTCGGCGCGGGCCAAGAGCCTGTCGGCCGCCGCGCCCGAAGAGGGTGTGCAGGTGCTGATGCGTGCGGCGGTGGGCGTTCGAGATGTGCTCGCCGGCGCCCGCACGGGTCAACTGTCTGCCGAGGCGGTCCGCCTGTCGGCCGAGATGGGCGGCAACATCATCGCGTACTGCGCCCGCGCGGTTCAGTCGCGCAGCCTGCCGCTGGCAGAGCGGGGCAAGCCCGAGTTTGCGGCGCGGGAGTCACACTCGGCCCTGGCGACCACGGGCGAGAACATCGTGCTGCTGGCGGTGCAGTTGCAGGGGGCCACGCCGCCCGCGGCGCGTCGCATCGGCGAGCGGGTGCGTTCGTCAACACAGACCGCCGACGCGGGCTTTGTTGAAGACGCCCGCAGCATCGTGGGTCGCGGCGGGTTGCTCACGCGTGAGCCCTTCCGCTTCGCCGACACGCACTTCATGGGGAACTGAGAGGGCAGGCCCGATCGGAGGGGGCAGCGCCTTGACGCGTGCGCGTTGGGGCCGAGGTTTTACGCGCTCATGCCGCGACATAGAAATCCGTTGTCTGCCGCCGCCACCGCAGCCGGCGAGTACCATACAGGAACCAGATAGGGGTGGTATATATAGAGTCAGATCATCACTCATGTGAGAGAATGAGCCGCATGAAGTCCCCAGACACGGCATTCCTGCTTGAATGTGAACGTGCCAATGGCCGAGATTTGAGCATTCAAAAGGCAACCGGCGCCTTCTACACACCTGATGCTGTCGTGCGTTCTCTCGTGTCATGGGCAACGCGGGGACCAGACGACCGGATGCTCGACCCTGCGTGCGGCGACGGTCGTTTCCTGGCTGCTCATGTGAACAGCGTGGGCGTCGAGCAAGATCCGCTGGCTTGCCGCGCGGTGCATGCCCGTGCTCCGGGATGTCTGATTCATCAGGGAGATTTCTTCGCGTGGGCAAGTCAGACACACGAGCGGTTTGATTGTGCTGCCGGGAACCCGCCGTTCATTCGGTATCAAAGGTTTACGGGCCCTGTACGAGACGCCGCCATGCGGTTGTGCCAGCGGCATGGGGCGAAGTTCTCTTCGCTTTCCTCGTCTTGGGCGCCGTTCATCGTTGCGACAGCAACCCTTCTCAAGCGGGGAGGGCGCATGGCATTCGTCGTTCCCGCGGAAATCGGCCACGCGCCCTACGCCGCGCCAGTTCTTGAGTACATGGCGAAGAGTTTCGACCGCGTGCATGTTGTTGCCGTGAAGGAAAAACTGTTCCCCGAACTCTCAGAGGATTGCTGGCTGCTGTACGCGGAAGGATACGGCGGCTCGTGTGATGAGTACCGGTTCACCGCCATTGACCGCTTCACATTCTCTCCAACCCTGCCGCGAGATGGGGCCGCGGTGACGGTTGAGGAGTGGAAACAATGGAACTGCCGCTTGCGTCCGTTCCTGCTGAAAGCGGCCGCCCGAGAGTTGTACTCAAGGGCGGCCAGATCCGCCAGCGCGGTGCGACTTGGAGACGTGGCCCGGGTCGGCATCGGGTATGTCACCGGGGCGAACGAGTTTTTCCATCTCCGTCCGTCTCAGGCGGAGCGTCTGGGGATTGATCATCGTTTGCTTCACCCCGCCGTTCGCAACGGCAAGAGCCTTTCAGGGGGGTGTGTCGATGCTGATCGTGTGAGTTCGTGGATGGCCGCGGACGATCCTGTGCTGCTCCTGCGGTTAACCCAAGACGCCGAGTTGCCGGCGCCGGTGCGCCGCTATCTGGACTCTAAGCCGGGTCGGGAGGCACGCGAAACGTACAAGTGCCGGAACCGAAAGCCGTGGTACTCGGTGCCTGATGTCACGGTGCCCGACGGGTTTCTTTCTTACATGAGCGGCGGCGGACCAACTCTTGTGAGCAACAAAGCGGGCTGTGTCTGCACGAACTCTGTTCATGCGGTGCACCTGGCCAAGGGCATGACCATGCCCCGCCTTATGCGGCTCTGGGCGGAGCCGACAACCTCGCTATCGTGCGAGCTCGAAGGCCATCCGCTGGGCGGCGGGATGCTCAAAATCGAGCCTCGCGAAGCCGCCCGCGTCGTTTTGGCCGAGACGGCGAGTCATAGTGACGCGGATAGGACTACATTGGACGAGGCGGTGGTGACGATGAAACGCTGGAGACACTATGTCTAGCGCGAAGCGGGAGGAAACAGGAAAACCCGACCGCTGCGAGTGGCTGGCTCTTGGACAGGCGCTTGAGTCGTTTGTTCTGAATATTTCTGGCCATCAGGGCCAACGCCACATTCGCCCGCTTCATTACTATGTGGCTTCGCGGCTGGTCGTCGAGGGTGGGTTTCATCCAGACGAAATCACACCACGTCCACCGTTTCGTGTGACGGATGTTGCTGGGCACAAGCACCTGGAACACGACCCGAGCAGCGGTGGTTCCGGCGAGCGCACGATCTTGGGCGGGCTTAAGACCAAGGCCGTCGATGTGGTTGTGACCAAGCCCCACGTGGGTCCCGTTGTTGCCGTGTCGATCAAGGGCACACTCGGCGCATTCCGCAACCTCACCAATCGCATGGAAGAAGCCATCGGGGACTGCACGAATCTACACATCACATACCCGGCGCTTGTGTACGGATTTTTTCAAGTGCTGCGTGCAACCAAGGCGGGCGCCTCTGTAGAGCCCAACGACGCGTGTGTGTTGCAGGACGGCAGAGTGGCCGAGCCTATTTCTCGCTATCACGACGTTCTTGCTCGCCTCGGGGGCAGGCGTGACCTTCGTGACGATATGACGAGGTACGAGGCCGTGTGTCTGTCGCTTGTGAAGCCGGACGAGCCTTCCCGCGGAACATTGCTTCCTGACTTTCCACCGACCACGTCGCCGCTGTCGCTTTCGTCATTCTTTGCCAAGATCTATAGCGCGTATGACCTCAGGTTCGTTTACGCCGCTCCGAGGCTGGAATCGGTCACGGCTCGTCATGTGTGGAACGAGAACTCGCCGGCATTGAAAAACCGGCCGCCGCTCGACTATTGGCCCCGGGTAGGCGCGGATCCTGTGCCGCCACCGTGCCCGCCGTAAACCTCGGCCCCAAAGGGCTGAACACCTCACCCGCCCACAAGCCCCTGCGCATACTCGCCGGCGCGTTGCAGCGCCTTCGCGTCGACGCGCGGCGTGAGACCGGCGTCGATGATGCTGCGCACCAGCGTCTGCGTGGAGATGTTGCCGGGGGCGCGCCTGCCCGGCGTGCTCGCGTAGGGGCAGCCGCCCAGCCCGCCCGACGAGGCGTCGAAGGAGCGCACGCCCGCCTCCATGGCCGCCAGGGCGCACGCGCCGGCGTTGCCCTGTGTGTCGTGCAGGTGCAGCGTGAACGCCTGGGGGTCTGCGATGTTGACCAGGCGCGCGGCGTCGGCCAGGAGGGTGCGCAGGCTTTGCCTGTCGGCGGCGCCGATGGTGTCGCCCAGGTCGATCTCGTCGGCCCCCAGCGCGAGGAGCCCCTCGACAACGCGCGAGACGGCGGCGGGGGAGATCGGCCCCTCGAAGGGGCAGGCGATGACGCAGGAGACATAGGCCCGCACGCGCAGGCCCGCCGCGTGGGCGCGCCCGATCACGGGCGCGAAGCGTTCGAGTGTTTGTGCGATGGTGGCGTTGGTGTTGCGCTGCGAGAAGGTCTCGGAGGCGGCGGTGAAGACCGAGACTTTGGAGATCATCTGCTCGCCACGCGTCTGGCGTGAGGCGCGGTTGACTTCGAGCGCGGCGTCGAGGCCCTTTTCGTTGGGGACAAGGGCCGAATAGATGGTGCCCACCGGGGGCGCGGGGATGGCGGCGAAGAGTTCTGCCGCGTCGCCCAGTTGCGGCACCCATCGGGGGCTGACGAAACTGCTGACTTCGATCTCGTCGAGGCCGCACGCGGCGAGGAGTTGGACAAGGCGCGCCTTGTCGGCGGTGGGGATGGCGGCGGGCTCGTTCTGGAGGCCGTCGCGCGGGGCGACATCGGTGATGCGTACAAAGTCTGCCATGGTGTGCGGGGGGTGCAGAGAAAGGGGCTCAGCGTGCGCAGGCCAGGGGCGGCGCGGGCGGGGGTGATGGCGGTGGGGGTGGTGGGGGTGGTGGGGGAGTGTCGATGTTGAAGTTGGCGTGTTGGTCGATGTGGGCGAGCGTGTCTGCCGGGGCGAGCACGGAGATGAACTCGGTGTTGCGCAGGTGCGACACCCGCCCCACGCGCCGGCCCTGCGGGTTGAAGATGCCGATGCGGGCGCCGACATAGCGGGGGTAGTCGATGGCGATGGTGCGCAGGGTGCGCCCGTCGGCCACGTCGAGCAGCATGGCGCGCATCTCGTCGCGGGTGACAAAGCCCTCGTCGCTGTGCGAGACGAGCAGCACGGGGGCGCGCACGCGTCGGAGGAGGTCGGCCATCGCCCGCCGGCAGCCGGCGCGTGTGTTGAAGGGGCTTCGGCGCTGGCGGCAATCGGCCCGTTTGCGGGCGATGCCGTAGGTCTCGGGCGCGTCCCACCGCACGATGGTTTCCCAGACGTGGTAGTTGCCCAGGTAGGAGTGCTGGTTGTAGGGCGGGTCGATGTACGCCGCGTCGGCCTCGACGAGTGCCGCCGCGTCGAGCGCGTCGAGCATGAGGGCCTGCCCCTTGCCGGCGGCGGCGCGGGGCAGCACGTCGGGCAAGCGCAGGCAGAGGTTGTTGGTGGCGCGCTGGGCGAGTTGTTTGAGGTAGGCCATCTGCACGCCGGTGGTGGAATCGACGCGGTCGGCGGCCTCGATGAGCGCGGTGAGCAGCACGGCGCGGGTGTCGTCGCCGAGGTGCGTGCGGCGCGCGATTTCGTCGCGGATGGCGTCTATGCGGGCGCCGTTTTTTTCGTGGAAGTAGCGAGCCTCGCGGCAGAAGACCCGCGTGACATACCCGTCGGCCGGGGGCAGCGCGTTGAGTTCTTCGATGTGGGCCAGGGCCTCGCGCTGCACGTCTTCAAGGTCTGCCTGCACGTAGCACGAGGCGAGGGTGTGCGCGTAGGCGTTGTGGTCGTTGGCGATCACGCGCAGGCCGCGCCGCTTGAGTTCGTGGCCCACGCGGGACGTTCCCGAGAAGAGGTCGAGAACGGTTCGCACGCCGGGGGCCGCGGCGATGCACCCGGCGATTCGCCCGACGAGCACCCGCTTGGAGCCGATGTATTTGATCACGCGGGGTGCCTCTGTGGGGCTCGCGCAGACCGCCGGCGGTCAGCGTGCGGGGAAGATCGCCGGCACGATGTGTTCGATGAGCAGGTATGAGGCCAGGCCCAGGAGGGCCATGGCGCCGATGATCTGCACCGTCATCACGGCGACCTGCCGCGGGTATTGGCGCATGTCACCCACGCGGACGGCTTTGTAGACGATGGAGATGCCCAGGGCCAGGGGCACAATGAGCAGGTACCAAGCCCGGTGAACATCGATGGGGTCGATGAAGGGTCGCCAGGGCAGGTTGACGGCCGCGGGGACGGCCGCCAGCAGTGGCGCACAGAGTTCGGGCAGCGGGGTAGGCACGTCGGTGGTCTCGATTGCTTGAGAGGCGGGGGAGGTCAGGAGGGTGCGGCGGCTTTGCGGCGAGAAGGAAAGCCCGCGTCGATGATGACGATGAGGTTGAGCATGCCCGCCAGGGTGGCGTAGAGGGTGCCCAGTTCGTTGACTTTGCCGATGGATTTCTGGTTGGGGGGCGTGCCGCCCTGCACGGCGCGGCCGGTGGCCGGGTCGCGGCCTTCGGTGGGGTAGGCGGAGCGGGACGCACCCGTTTGGGGGTCGATGACTTTGAATCGCTTCTGGTGCAGGGTGTCTACCGCGAATGCCACCGGGCCGACCAGGGCCTGACCATAGAACCACACGGGGTCTTCGCGGCGGTCGATGACGTCGATGCCCCCGATGAAGATGCCGCCGAAGAAGAGGCCCAGCACCCCCCCGCAGATCAATGCCGCGCGCCGGATGTCCCCCGCCAGCGCGTGCCCCGCGCCCGGAAAGGCGATGGCCGCGAGGAGGTGGAGGGGGCGGAAGGCGGCGCTTTCGGTCATAGAACCTCGTGGGTGCGTATTTGTGGCAAACCGCGTGCCGGAGGGTGGAGCGGGGGAAGAAGTAAAAAAACCTGAATCCTCGCCGCCCTCTCGGGCGTACGAAACGCGCGGGGCGGGATTGACTTGCCCACGCGCGGCTTTACTGTACCGCCGCTTTGCACCGATGGAAGGGCCGGCGGGGGGGAAGAAAATGATCGTCGCCGCGCAGGTGGCCGGCGGGGCGTGTGGGGGCAATCATTGCCGCCCGCGGGTTGGGTCTCGGCGGGCGAGTCTGGGTGGATGAGCATGATCGACGATGGGGTCGATCTGACCAGGGGTAGGTGGACTATGGCCAAGCAACTGATCGACATGTTGGCAGCAACAGGAAACCTGACGCACCGATGCCTTGAGGCGAACGGCGGGCAGTGCGAACCGAGCCGCGACTGGGCGCGGGTTCCCGCGGTGCCGACGGTGCTGATGGGCGACGACGACGACGACGACTTCGACGACGACGATGACGCCTTTGCCGACGATGAGGATGATGTCGAAGAAGAGGATGAGTTCGAAGAAGAGGACGACGACTTCCTCGAAGACGACGAGGACGAGTTCGACGACGATGGTGACGACACGGATTCGTCCGATGAGGACGAAGACGAAGAGTTCTGATCCGCCATCGCCCACTCCCCTGTCGGGGTGATTGCTCGCGCGACGCGGATCCGCCAGGAGTTCCGCCCGTGCCCACACCCTCAGACCACCCCATCGAACGCGCCCGTGGCGGCGAACACACCCAGCCTTCGAATGACAGCGCCGGTCAGACACCCGAGTGGCAGCGCGGCACGGTGATCGACCGGCGCGTGTGGCCCCGTGGCCGGCGCGACGCCGCGCCCACGAGCCCCACTTCCACTGCGGGGCCGCGGCTGGTGCCCGCGGGCGTGCCGACGACGCACGAAGACCCGATGACCGCCGAGCCGGCCGACCGGGCGGATGATGCCGGCCTGGAGCGCCGGCGCGGGCGTGGCCGCAGGCTCAGCGACTTCACACGGCGGGCCGAAGAAGGCGAGATGACCACGGAGCAGTTCATGTTCCTCATGGCCATCGACGAGTTCAAGAAAGCCAACGAGAAGACCTTCCCCACGTGGACGGACGTGCTCGAGATCGTCCGACTGCTGGGGTATCGCAAGACCATGCCCAGCGAACTCAACCTGAGGCGGGCCGAGGACTGGCGCGAACCGGCCAACGCCCCGGCGAATGTTCGGCCCAAGGGGTGGGAACGCCGGCGCGCGGCCTGAGTTTTCGCCGCCAGTCGCACACGTCGTTGTATGTGCTTCCACGCGCGATCCGCATGCACCAGCGGACGCGCCGTGGTCGCGCGCCGGTAGCGCGGCGTCGCTACGCTGAGTGCGCGTGAAGACACTCGCCGCGTATGTGCACACCATCGATCCCTTCCTGTTCCAGTTCTCGCCCGGGGTGGGCGTGCGCTGGTACGGGCTTTCGTACGCCGCGGGCTTTGTGCTCGCGTGGCTGCTGCTGCGGTTTTTAAGCCGTCGCGGGGTGACGCCGCTGAGCGAGGCGCGGCTGACGGACGCGATGATCGCGCTGTGCCTTGGGGTGGTGCTGGGCGGGCGGCTGGGGTATGTGTTTTTTTATGCACCCGGGCAACTGGTGCAGTTTTCGTCGTCGTTCCCGTTCTGGGGGGCGCTGATGATCAACCAGGGGGGCATGTCGAGCCACGGGGGGATGATCGGGGTGGTGGTGGCGTGCTGGTACATCGCGCGTGGGCCGCGCGATGAGAAGGGGGGGCGGCCGCAGCGCGTGCCGCTCTTTCACGTGTTTGATCTCACGGCGTTCGCCGCGCCCGTGGGGTTGATGCTGGGGCGGATCGCGAACTTCATCAACGGCGAACTGCTTGGGCGGATTGTGGCACGCCCGGGCGAACCGTCGCCGTGGTGGAGCGTGAAGTTCCCGCAGGAGATCGGCAGCGGGCACGAGCCCGAGTTGTCGGGCGAGCAGGCCACGGCCCTTGAAGCGATGATCGCGCGGTATCACCTGCCGGGGGATGGTGTGTACGGGGCGATGGATCGGATGATCGCGACGCTGCACAACGCCCCGCGCGAAGAGGCGGCGCGGCTCGCGGCGGAACTGTCGCCGCTGCTGTCGGCGCGCCATGCGTCGCAGTTGTACCAGGCGGCGGCGGAGGGGTTGGCGCTCGGGGTGGTGCTGCTGGTGGCGTGGATGAAGCCGCGCCGCGCGGGGACCATCGGCGGGCTCTTTCTGGTTTTCTATGGCGTGTCGCGCATCGTGACCGAGTTTTACCGGCTGCCCGATGCGCACCTTGCCGTGCTGCGCCCGGGCGGGCTCACGCGCGGGCAGTGGCTCAGCGTGCTGATGATCGTGGCGGGCGTGTGCTTCTTTGCGTATGCCAAGAAAGCGGGCCTGCCCGTGTACCCCGGTTGGCGACGGCCCGGGGCGCGGCCGCAGAACGCCGCCACCCAAACTCAAGCCTGACGAAGCCGGTGCATGTGGCCCCGCGTGGGCGTGCGTGGGGGGTAAGTGGGGGGGGGAAAGTGGGGGTGGTGTGGGCGAACCGCGCGCGGCTTGTTTCACTACCATTGTGTGTCATGGCACGCTCGGCCGATGCAACAGGTCTTGTTCTGGGCGCGTTCACGCTCAGTCTTGCCGTGCACGCGGGCACACTGGGGCTGCTGGTGTATGCCGACCCGGTCGCCTCTGTCGCGGATCGTTCGGTGAGCACGCACCTGGTGCTGCCGCCGCTCGACCCCGTCGCGCCGCCGCCAGCACCCGAGCCGGTTGCAGAGCCGGAGCCGGAACCCGAGCCGGAGATGATCCGCCCCGGCATTGATGCATCTTCGGCGCAGACGCCCAACTGGTTGGGCTTTGCCGACGAAACCGAGCACGCCGCGCCGCTGGGGAATGTGGAGCAGTCTCCGCTCGCGCCGGTGCCCGGCGAGCGAACGGATGCCCCCACGCCGGCGCCGCCCGCGGGCGAGGTGCCCACGACAGAGCCGGAGCCCGCGCCGCCGCGCACGTCTCCGCCGCGCGCCGCGGAACGCACGCGGCCTTCGCCCGCGGCGCCGGAGAGGCCCGAGAGCGAGGCTCCGCGCGAACCGCGGCCCACGCTGCCCGATGTTCCCGCGCCGCCGTCTGCTGATCGCGCCAATGAGCGCACCACTGATCGCGCCACTGCCCCTCCCGTTGAGACGATCGCGCGGCCTGCCGCCGGGGCGACTACACAACCCCAGGCTGCCGCACCCGAGGGTGCGCGAGATTCGGCCCCGCCGGCCGGCCCCGCGCCCGAGACGCGGCCGGCGACCGAGCCGGTGGTGAAGCCGCTGGATGCCGATGTTGCCGCGCCCGGGCCAGAGCGCCGTGTTGAAGCCGCGCAGGAACGTGTCAACCCGGCGGATGAGGCGCCCGCGGCACTGCAGCCGGGTGCCGCGCCGCAGGCAAAGCCAGAACCTAAACCTGAACCTAAGCCTGAAAAGGGGCCTGACAAGGGGCCAGAACCTGAGACGGTGGGCGAATCGGGTGTTGAGGCGGAGCATGGGCCGCGCGAGGCGCTGCCGATCACCGAGCCGCCGTCGGTGCGTGAGTCGCCGACCGAGCAAGAGGCGAGCGAGGCTTCGTTGGCACGTGCGGAACTGAGCCCGGCGGAGGAGATTGAGCGGATGGGGCCGCCGCGCCCGGCGCGGGAGGGGCCCCCGACGCCGGAGGTGCGGCAAGGCGCGCCCGGGTTTGCTGCGGACGCGGAAGCGGACGCGGTGGCGATTCGTG
The DNA here is from genome assembly GCA_019636615.1 of Phycisphaeraceae bacterium. Classification (GTDB taxonomy): domain Bacteria; phylum Planctomycetota; class Phycisphaerae; order Phycisphaerales; family UBA1924; genus UBA2402. The sequence goes on from JAHBXF010000001.1 coordinate 1,045,537, forward strand.
AGGCGATAGATGTGCGCATGACACCGGGGCGGGTGCTGGCGGCGGCGGGGCTGCGGATCACGACGGTGCGTCCGCAGTGGAGCATCGTGACGCGTGCGATGGCGCTGCCGCGCAACCCGGTGGTGCGTGTGGTCTTCGGGCGGGGGGGCAATGTGCTCTTCGCCGAGTTTGTGAACGGGCAGAACACGGGCGACGCGGCGGTGGATGGCCCGCTGCTCGACGCGATCTACCGCTGGCGGGCGCAGGGGGAACGGCTGGCGGCGCTCTCGCCGACAGACCCCAGGGCGGGGCTGACGATGTCTTTCCGCATCATTTTGCGCAGCATCGATCGAACGACCGATTCATACTGATGCCGCCATGCCCCCACGCGACCACACCACCCACGCCGCTGTGCGCCCGCTGACGCGGGTGTGCGTGTGTGCGCTGGCGTGCGCGGCCTTGGCGCAGCCGCCCTCGCCGGTGACGATCATCGGGCCGGTGCGGCAGGGGTATGACGACGTGGGCCCTCTCTCGCGCAGTTTCTCGCAGCCCGCGGCGGACCTGCGCACCCCGATGGACTTTGACCGGGTGTACCGGGTGTCGGCGGGGGTTGACCTCTTCGGCAGGCCCCGCGAGATGTACGCGCGTGCCGCGGGCGGGCTCACGGCGGTATTCCCGCAGTCGTCGTATGTGCCCACGCGCGGGGGGATGACGCCGGAGGTTCCTCCCGGCACGGTGTGGATCATCGGCGCGCCGCGTGACCCGCAGCGCGACCGGGGTGTGATTCCCGGCGGGGCGCCGACGCGGGGCGCGTGGGAGACGTGGGGGGCGGGCGGGCATGACGGTCGCCTCGACATGCGCCTTCCCATGGAGGTCGGCGGTGCGCCGCCGGCGCGCCCTGACGTGTTGGTCTCGCGGACGGTTGCCGATACCCGCACGATCTGGACGAGCGAGATCTACCGGCAGCAGCGGCTGACACACCTGCTCGACCGCGCGGCGGGCGCGGCGCGGCGCTGAGCGGGCGCGGAAGGGGCCCGGCCGGAAACCGCGGGGCTTGACTCTATTTCAGCGGGGCTTGACCGGGTTTAGCGGGGCTTGTCGCCGGGGTTGTCGCCGCCGGCGATGGCGCTGCGCATGCTGGTGTCGGCCTGCACGTTGCGCATGCGGTAATAGTCCATCACGCCGAAGTTGCCCGAGCGGAAGGCCTCGGCCATGGCCTTGGGAATCTCGGCCTCGGCCAGAACCACGGTGGCGCGGTTCTTCTGTTCGAGGGCGCGGAACTCCTGCTCTTCGGCCACGGCCAGGGCGCGGCGTTTTTCGGCCTCGGCCTGCGCCATCTGCTTCTGGGCGTTGGCCTTGTCGAGGTCGAGTTTGGCGCCGATGTTCTCGCCCACGTCGATGTCGGCGATGTCGATGGAGAGGATTTCGTAGGCGGTGCCGGCGTCGAGGCCGGTCTGCATGACCTTGCGGCTGATCTCGTCGGGGTTTTCGAGCACGTGCTTGTGGTCGCCGGCGGAGCCGATGGTGGAGACGATGCCCTGGCCGACGCGGGCGATGATGGTCTCTTCGGTGGCGCCGCCGACGAGGCGTGCGATGTTGGTGCGCACCGTCACGCGGGCCTTGGCCCGCAACTGGATGCCGTTCTTGGCGACGGCGTCGATGGTGGGGCGGGGGCTGTTGGGGGCGGGGCAGTCGATGACCTTGGGGTTGACGCTGGTGTGCACGGCCTCGAGGATGTCGCGCCCGGCCAGGTCGATGGCGGTGGCGGTGGGCCACGGGAGTTCGATGCGTGCGCCGCGGGCGGCGATCATGGCCGAGACGACGTTGCTCACGCGTCCGCCGGCGAGGTAGTGGGTTTCGAGGGCGTTGGTGGAGATTTCAAGGCCGGCCTTGACGGCGCGGATGCGGTTGATGACCACCGTGCGGATATCGACCTTGCGCAGTTTCATGCCCACCATGTCGAGCAGGCCGACCTTGGCGTTGCTGGTGAGGGCCTGCACGTAGAGGCTCAGGAACTGCAGCAGGAAGATGATGACGAAGAAGCCCACGAGGGCGACCACGGCGATGATCGCCCAGACGAGTTTGTCGCCGGCACCGCCGCCGCCACCGCCGCCTTGCGCCAGGGCGCTGCCCGAGAGAAGGGCCGGGGTGAGCGTTGCCACCACGAACGGGGAGAGACGGGTGTTGGGTGTGTGTGACATGATCTGTTGTTTCCTTCGCGCCGGCCTCGCCCGTGGGGTGCATGGGCGCACGCTCGCCGGCGGGGGAGAGAGTATGCCCTACGCCCGAGAACAGCGAGGGGCGAAGGCGGCTGCGGCGCGGGGGATTGTGGGGCACCACGGGGCGGCGCGTGGCATCATGGGGCGTGGGGCTACACCCTATCCTTCGCGCTCATGTCCAAACCCCGCTACATCACCACGCCTATTTACTATGTCAACGACCGCCCGCACATCGGGCATTGCTACACCACGGGCATGGCCGACTGCCTGGCCCGGTTTGAGCGGCTGGCCAGGGGCACCCCCGCGGGCGATGCGCTCTCGGGGCGCGGGGTGTTTCTGCTGACGGGCACCGACGAGCACGCCGACAAGGTGGTGACCTCGGCCGCGGCGCACAACATGACCCCCCTGCAATGGGCCGACCGCAACGCGGCGGAGTTCCGGCGCGCCTTTGACTTCTGCGGGTTTGCCTATGACGACTTCATCCGCACCACGCAGGAGCGGCACACGTCGCGCGTGGAGGCGTTCATCCGCGAGTTGCTGCGCCGGGGCGATGTCTACCTGGGCGACTATGAGGGGTGGTGGGACGAAAGCCAGGAGGAGTATCTCACCGAGACGGTGGCCCACGAGCACGGGTATCAGAGCCCGGTGACGGGGCGACCGCTGGTAAAGCGGCGCGAGAAGAACTATTTCTTCAGGTTGTCGGCCTATCAGCAGCGGCTGAGCGAGCACATCGCGGCCAACCCCGGGTTCATCCGGCCCGAGGCCAGGCGCAACGAGGTGCTTGGGCGGCTGCGCGAGCAACTGCAGGACATCCCCATCAGCCGCGCCGTGGGCAGCGACGCCGCGACGCAGTGGGGCATCCGCATGCCCGACGACCCCGGGCACCGTGTGTACGTGTGGATCGACGCGCTGTTCAACTATCTGACGGCGATCGACACCCCCGAGCGTTCGCCGCTGTGGCCGGCGGACGTGCAGATGATGGCCAAGGACATCCTGTGGTTCCACGCGGTGATCTGGCCGTGCATGCTGATGGCGCTGGAGAAGCCGCTGCCGGGGGTGATCTACGCGCACGCGTACTGGGTGCGTGAGGGCCGGAAGATGAGCAAGAGCCTGGGCAACTTCGTCACCATCGAGGTGATGGAGCAGTACGCGGCGCGTTATTCGCTCGATGCGCTGCGCTGGTATCTCTTCACGCAGGGCCCGCACGGGAGCACCGACGCGGACTTTGGGCACGGCAAGTTTGTGGAGGTGTACAACGCCGACCTGGCCAACGGGCTGGGCAACTGCGCCAGCCGCGTGGGGAACATGATCGAGAAGTACTTCGGCGGGGTGATCCCGTGCGCGGCGCCGCTGACGCCGGCGCACCCGGACTTTGACTGGCCGGCGCTGTGCGAGGGCGCGGGGCGGGGGGCCCTGGAGGCCGCGCGGGGCTGCGACGTGGCGGGCGCGCTTCAGCAGGGCGTGGACCTCATCAGGAAGGTGGATCAGTTCATCAACGTGACGGCACCGTTCAAACTGGCCAAGACGATCGAGGCCGACCCGGCGGCGAAGGGAACGCTGGCGGCGATTCTGGTGCAGTGCGCCGAGGCGGTTCGCATCGCCTCGATCCTCATGAGCCCCGCGCTCATCACCAAGGCCCCGGCCCTGTGGCGGGCGTGGCACTGCGTGCCCCCCGAAGGAACACCCCTGGCCGACCTTGTGCGCTTTGGCGATGGCCCGGGCTCGTTGCGTCAGGGGGGCGTGATCACCAAGGGCGAGGCGCTCTTCATGCGGGCCGACCCGGCGGAGGCGCCCCCGGCCTGATGCCGCGGGGCGGGCGAGCCGGGCGCGGGGGTTGTTGGGCAACTACCAAAACACGAACTTTTTGGTTCGCCTGAGCGTGCGGATCAAACCTATCCTTCCAACCAATCTCAGCCGGGCCCGGCACCCTGGCGGCATGCACCGATCCATCAGAAAGTCTTTCCATGTCTCTTGAACCGACGCTGACCCTCGCCTTTGTCTGGCCCACGTGGCTGATCGGCATTCTTGTCGTTCTCTTCATGGTCTTCTGCATTCTGATGGTGCTCACGGTGCTCATTCAGAAGCCGCAGGGGGGCGGGCTGGCCAGCGCGTTCGGCGGCGGTGCCTCGGCTGGGCAGACGGCCTTTGGCACCAAGACGGGCGATGCGCTGACGATCTTCACGATCTCGGTTTTTGTGCTCTACCTGCTCACGGCGGTGGTGCTGAACTGGTCCGCGCGTCCGCAGGCGGCGCCGGCCGAGCCCGCGCTGACGGGGCAGGGCGTGCCGGTGCAGATTCCCGCGGGCGGCGATTCACCGATCGTGCTGCCGGCCGATCCGGCGGGCGGCGCGGCGACGCCGGCAGAGGTTGTGCCCCAGCCGCCGGCGGCGCCCGAGGGCGACGGGGCAACACCCGCCGAGATTGCTCCCCCCGCGACAGACCCCCCGGCCCAGTCGCCGGGGCGCGCGTAAACCTGAGAGGACCGACCCGGCCACGGAGAAGCCTGTGATCCGAAGCATGACCGGCTACGGCGATGCGTCGGCGCAGATCGACGGTGTACATTACTTCGTCGAAGTGCGCTCGCTCAACAACAAGTATTTCAAGGCCAATATCCGCCTGGCCGAAGAGTTCCAGGGGCTCGAGGCGGAACTTGAATCGCGCCTTCGTGAACGGCTGACGCGCGGCACGGTGACGATCACCGCGAGGTGCTCGGACGAAACGGCCTCGGCGGCGCACACGATCAACCTGGGCGCGCTCAACTCGTATCTTGAACAACTGGGCGCCTTGCCGCAGATCGCCAGCGGCCAGTGGCGCATCGAGGCCTCGGCCCTGCTGGGCCTGCCCGGGGTGCTTCAGCCGCCGGCCAACGAAGAGGAACGTGTGCAGCGGGTGCGCGCGGCGTTCTTCCAACTGCTCGACAAGGCGCTCGCCTCGCTCATCGCGATGCGCGAGCGCGAGGGGGGCGCGCTGGCGGCCGACCTTGAGGGCCACCGGGCGCACATCGTGGCGCGCCTGGCGGAGATCGAAGAGCGCGCGCCGTCGGTGGTGGCCGAGTATCAGTCCCGGCTCAAGTCGCGCATTGAGAACCTGCTGCGCGAAGCGCAGATCGCCATCGAACCGGGCGACCTGGTGAAAGAAATCGCGATCTACGCCGAGCGCACCGACATCGCCGAAGAACTCAAGCGGCTCTCGGGGCACCTCGAGCAGTTCCGCGAGATGCTCACGGCGAAGGCATCGTCGCGCCCGCTGGGCCGAACACTCGACTTTCTGGCGCAGGAGATGCTGCGCGAGGCGAACACCATCGCGAGCAAGTCACCCGATGCGGTGATCGCCCGCGCCGCGGTCGAGATCAAAGGCGCGATCGACAGAATCAAGGAACAGGCCCAGAATGTCGAATAGATATCGGGCCTGAGTGGCCCTGTGCGGGCGTGCCGCGCGCCGGTGGACAGGGCCTATGATCTGTTCGGGAGATGTGCGATGCGCCGATTCACCCGAAAGATGACGTGCTGGACCGCCGCCGCGGGCGTGGTGTCTTGGTGCGCTCTTGCCGGCGCGCAGATTGTTGATTCTCCCGACGACACGCCGGAGCAGCGGCTGCTGGCGCTCGTGCCGCGGCTTGATTCTGAATCGCTGATCCAGCGTCAGCGGGCGTCGCTGGAACTCGAGGCGGAGTACGGGGTGACGCTGCCGATGATCGAGCGCGTGCTGGCGCGGGAGGACCTCTCGCCCGAGCAGCGCGAGCGGCTGACGAGCGCGGCGATCGCGCGTTTCGCGGTGCAGCCGCGCGGCGCTCTGGGGGTGTCGTTCTCGCTGATCGACCGCAACCAGGACGGGGTGGAGATCGGCGGGCCCATCGAGGGGTTTGATGCCGCGCGCGTGCTGGAGCCGGGCGACATCATCGAATCGATGAGCGGCAGCCCGACGCGGACGCAGCAGCAGGTACGCGCGGCGATTATCTCGCACGACCCGGGCGACGTGATCACCATCGGCGTGCGCCGCCGGGGCGAGCCGCTGGTGGTTCGTGTGGCCCTGGGCGACTTCCGGGATCTTGAGCGGCGGAACAACGTTCGCGGCAATCCGCGCGGGGGCGTGCAGTTGCAGATGCTCAACCAGCCCGCGCCGCCGCCGCGCATCGACACGCCCACGCTGCTGGCGGCGTGGGATCTTCGTCGGCAGCGTCAAGGGGCCGGGGCGCCCAAGGGCCCGGTTCTGGACGCGGGGCTGGCGATCGAGCAATGGGTTCAACTCGGGGTCGCCCTCGAAGCGATGATGGACCGCTCGGCGCAGGCGTTGCAGAACGCGCGCCGCAATGGGGGTTCGGTGCAGAGCATGCCGGTGCGTGCCACGCCGACGCCGCAGGGCGGAGAGGTCTACCCGGCCGCGGTGGCGGGGGGCACGGCCCGGTCGGTGGTGGCGGGCGCGGTGGGCGAGTTCGGCATTTCCATGCTCTCTCAAGAGGCGGTGGAGCAGACCGACCGCGAGATCGGCATGGCCATCATGATGAACGAGCAGATGCTGCGCAACCACGAGAACCTGCTGCGCGACGCGAACCTGCCCGACCCGGTGCGGCAGGCGATCGAGCGTGAAGTGACGCGGCTGAAGCGCGAACTGCAGGACCTTCGCGCCAAGGCGGGGCGCGTCGGGCACGTTGAGCAGTGATCCGCGGCTCTCAGTTCTCGTCCGCGGCGGCCTGGGAGGCGCGGGGCGCGGCGGCTTCGAACCGGCCGCGGCTGGCCGAGATGTCAAACTGCATGCGTTCGCTGTTGACATAGATGAGCGGGTAGCCCGCGTCGATGCGGCGGGTGTCCTGCACCAGTTGGCGCAGGTGTTCAAACTTCTGGGCGGTGGTCACTTCGCCCACGCGCGGCCTGCTGGGGCGGCCGCCCCACACGATGCGTGAGCCGCTGTCGGTGACGATCACCAGCCCCTGCGCGGCGAACTCGCGGATGTCGATGGCGCGGACCTGCGCCGCCCAGGGCTGATCGACGATGCGGGCGAGCAACTCGAGCGCGCCGGCGACATCTTCGCCCGACCAGGGGCGCGAGTAATCGCGCTCGCCCGCGCTGTTGCGCGGGGGGCCGTTGGCGGCGTCAAGGATGGAATAGACCGATTCAACGCCCGGGGGCATGGGTTTGCCGTCCCAGGAAATCAGATACTTCGAGCCGCGGTGCACCACGTTGGCCGCGGGGATGCGCCACGCGCCGCGCACCTCGATGTGGCCCGCGCCCGTGCGCACCACCGTGGGCACGCCGGCGAACCACCCCGTCTGCGAGAGCGACTGCCCCACGGCGCGCAGTTGATCGGCGCTGAGCGGGTCTGGGGCGCTGTGCGCGGCCGAATAGGCCAGGCGTTCGATGTCTTCGCGGCACGAGGCGGGCAGCCATGTGCCGCCGCCCGCGCCTTGCGGCCAAGAGAAGTGAACTTCGAGCGTGCCCGGGTCGATGATGTTGCCCGCGCGCTGTTCCAGCGCTCGGCGCCCCAGGCTCAGCCCGAGCACGATGCCGGCCAGGAGCAGCACGAGCGCGGCCGCGCTGGCGTAGGTGATCACACGGTCCCAGGTCTTTGGTTCGTCTTTGCTTCGGGCCATGCGTCCGTGCTCTCAAAGTGTGAAGGGGCCGCGACGACATCCGTGTCGGCCCGCCCCCGGTGTGTGCGCCCCCTCGTGCCCGGGGCGCTGGGGGCCCCCGAGGTCAACACGCGCTGCCGCTGCACATTGTTGGCGACGCGGCGCGTGCGGGCCCGGGGCCGTCTCGCACGGCCATCGCCGCCAGGCGTTCGCACAACTCGCCGAAGCCGATGCCCGCGTGCGCGGCGGCCTTGGGTAAGAGGCTCTGCCCGGTGAAGCCGGGCATGGTGTTGACTTCGAGCAGCCAGGGCACGCCGTCGGCCCCCAGGATGAAGTCGATGCGGCACAGGTGCCGAACGCCGATGGCCCGGGCCAGGGCCAGGGCGTGGGTGGTGATGGCTTCGCCGAGGCCATCTGGCAGGCGTGGGGCCACGGTGTAGCGCGTTTCGGGGCTGGCGTACTTGGCGGTGTAGTCGTATACCCCCCCGGCGGGGATGATTTCGACGATGGGCAGGGCGTGGCCGTCGAGCACGCCCACCGTCAACTCGCGTCCGCCCAGGAGGGCGCGTTCGATCATGTACACACGTCCGGGGTTGGCGGCGATGTCGGCCAGCACGGCCTCGTGCGCCGCGGCCAGCGCGGCGTCGTCGCGGCAGACGTGCAGCCCCACGCTTGAACCCTCGTGCACAGGCTTGAAGACCGCCGGCGCGCTCAGCGGCAGGCCGCGGTCTGCGGGGTTGACCAGCGCGGCCGGTGCCGTGGGCACGCCCAGCGCGGCGGCGATGAGTTTGGTGGCGAACTTGTCCATCGCCAGGCGTGCGGCGCCCGCGCCGCAGCCCACAAAAGGCCGGCCGTCGGCTTCGAGAAGGTCTTGCAGGGGTCCGCCCTCGCCCCAGCCGCCGTGCAACACGGGAAAGACAACGCCGCCGGGGAGCGTGGCCAACTCGGGGCCCGTGAGCCGATTGATGACGCTGTTGTGCACGGCGTGCCCGCGCTGGGCCAGGGCCTCTGCCACGGCTTTGGAACTTCGCAGGCTGACCTCGCGCTCGGCGTCTGGCCCGCCGCCGAGCACGAGGACCGGGGGGAGTGAGGCGGGGTGGATTGGGGCGGGTGGCGGCGTGGTCGTCATGGCGGCGGGGGGGTGGGCGCGGGAGCGTGCGTAGAGTGGTGCGGGGAAAGCCCCGGCGCGCGGTGCCCACAGGGGGATACCGGCCGCGCTTCATATACGTCGGTATTCTGGAGCCACCAGCATGAAGACGCACCAAAACAGCCCGAGAAGGACGCCGACACTGGCCGCGCTGGCCGCGGCGGGCATGCTCTGCATGTCGATCGCGGGGTGCGAAGACACGGTGAACGCGGAGTCGTACGCGGCGATTCAGCCGGGGATGTCGCTGCACGAGGTTGAGAAGATCATGGGTGGCAAGGGAACGCAAGAAGAGGTGACGGGCGTGAGCATCTCGGCGGCGGGCATGGCGGGCTCGTCGCGGTCGACGCAGGCCGTGTACGTCTGGAAGAGCAAGGGCAACATCATCTCGGTGACGGTGAATGATGGGAAGGTGCTGTCGGTGAGCAAGTCGGGGTTTTGAGCGCGCGGCGGCGGGGCCCTGTGTTCTTGACGGTGAGAGAATGATCTTGCACCCGGTCGAACTCGGGCGTGGCTCTCGTCGGCGCACCGGGTTGATCCTGGGTGCAACCGGGGGCACAGTGGCGCCCGCGGCGGGATCACTGCGCCGGGAGGGCTTCGATGCGCCGAACAAGCCGCTCGAAAGACGGGGATCTGGCCCGGAGACGCCGGATATCGATCATGGCGGTGTATCGGGGCTGATCGATTGTTTCGCTGTAGCGGTTGTTGTTGTGATGACGAACCCGATCTTTGGGGTTCCCCGCTGCTTCACAATCCTGAAGATCGATTTCTGGGTGACCGCCGACAATCCACGACTCGAACTCTCGGACGACGATGGCGACGAAGCACTCGGCGCCGCCCGCCGAAGATCGCATGACCTGAAGAAGGGGTGGGCCGTGGGTGGCCGGGCAATCGGTGTCGGCATCAAACATCAGCACAATCACGCCCGCATCCGGGCTCGGGATGTTCGTTCGGGCGATCGCCACGGCGCGGCTGAGGTGATCCTTGCTCAAGAGGCGGTTTTTGGGGAATCGCACCGGCTGCGCCACCCGAAGGGCGGGGTTGATGAGCCTGAGAAGAATGGGAAGGGCCGCGACATCGCCGTGGCCCTCGACGATGGGCGCGATGATCATCTGAACGCCTCGAAGAGCGTTCCGGCGGCCTCTTCCCGCGCGCGAAGCTCGGCTTCATCCGGCTGGAGTTGGTCGAGCCGGAGCAGTTCACCGGCCGTGCTGAGGTGCTTTGTCAGCAGGTCAGATTTTGCCTGCGACAAAACGCCGACGCGGGTGCGGCCTTCTTCAAGCACGACAGGCCGGATCATGTCAGGAGATACGGCGGAACTATCCAGAAGGTCGGGGCTGTGACAGGTGATGAGCAGTTGGGTAGACTCGCTGCCTTCGGCGAGCGCATCCATCAGCGCCCCGGCCGCCGCGGGATGGAGCGCTGTTTCGGGTTCTTCGATCCCGATGAGTGACGGGCCTCGCGTGCCCTCGGCGTTGAGAGAGACGAGCGAAACAAGAATACCCAGGGCGCGGATCGTGCCGTCCGAGAGCGCGATGGCGTCGAACGAGGCCGGGCGGCCTTCTTCGCCGCGCTCCTGTATGACTTCGAGTGTCTCGAGTGAGCCGGATTGTTTGTGCTCGATGTTCTTGAGGGGCACCCCGATCTCGCGGATGTACTCGAGCACCCTCTCCAGTTTCTCCGGCGCGGTGCCGGCGAGGTGTTTGATGACGCTGGCCAGGTTCCCACCGTCGTGAGAAAGAAGGGGCCCGGGCTCGGGCTGCTGGGGGCGCTTCATCACTTCGGGGTTGAAGTTGTGGAAGACCATCCGTGTGAGGGTGTCGTAGACAGGCCGGAACTCGGGAAGGCCCGAGACTGCCACGAGATAGAGGCGGTCTTCGGCGAGCGCGGGGCGTGCGGAGGGGGGCGTCCAGCGCTGCACATCACGGTCTCTCACAAGGAACTCGTGGAGCACTCTGCCGGAGGCGTCGGTGATTCGGCACTCTTCCTGATCAACACGGAACTGGGGGCCCTTGACGGTCGTGATTCTGAATGCGTATTTGGCGGTGTTGCCGTCTGGGAGTCGCAACTGGATGCCGATCGCGGGGACGGTGGGCTTGCTTGGTGACTTACGCCTGACCTGCGTGATGCCGCCGCGCTTGCGCAGGGCATACTCAAGTGTGTTCCGCAGGGCATCGCTGACAAAGGCGAGTGCGTCGATGATGTTGCTTTTTCCGGCACCGTTGCGTCCGGCGAGGATGGTGAAAGGCCCAAGTTCGATGTCGCAGCGTTCGATGCTCTTGTATTGTCTGAGCGTGAGCCGCGCGATCGGGTGTGCTGCCGGGTTGGTTGGGGGGGTGGGCATTCGGGTTAGGGCTTGTGTCGGGTTGCAGCCATGATAGTCGGGCATGCCCGCCGTGATGTCCTGATAAGCGGGGCGTGGGCCTGCCGGCGCCGTCATGAGCGACGGTGCTCGTGCGGAGCGCGCGCGGCGGCGGGGCCCGGGCGCAATGCCGGGAAGAGGCCGGGGGCGGGGCTGCTTTCGCGGGTGAGGCGTGCCGATCAGCCGCCGCCGCCCTCCCAGATGGCGAAGAAGGCTTCGACATCCGCGCCGTCGATGCCGCCGTCGAGGTTGATGTCGGCGAAGATCGAGCCGTCTTCCCAGAAGAGGAAGAAGGCGTCGATATCCGCGCCGTCCACGCCGCCGTCGCCGTTGAAGTCGGCGATGTTGAAGATGAGTTCGGCGCGGTTGGAGAAGTATCGGATGGCGTAGGCGCCCACCGCGGTGCTGGGCAGGTCTGCCTCGGCGAAGTCGCCCGTGCGTGAATCGCCGCGCACCACGTCGAGGCCGAAGAGGATGTTGCCGAAGGCGGGGTCAAACCCGCCCACCGAACTCACGCGCAGGGTGCCGCCCAGGCTGATCGCGCCTGTGGCGACGATGTTGCCCATCTGCGACTCGGTCACCACGCCGCTTTCGAGCAGCCCCGCGGGGCCCTGTGTGTAGGCGCCGGCCAGCGTGAGGGTGTGAACGCCCAGGTTCACAACGCCGTTGTTCACCAGCAGCGCGGCGTTGAGCGTGGTGTCTTGTGTGAGGTGCAGCGTGCCCGCGCCCGTGGTGCGCACCGTGCCGCCCACGACATTGCCGTCGATCACCAGGCCGCCCGAGGCAGCCTCCACCATGCCCACGCCGTTGTTGATGGTGAGGGATGAGGGGAGGGTGAGCGTGCCCGCGCCGGCTTTGCGTATGGTGCCCGTGTTGGCGAGTGTGTCTGCCGGGGGCGAGAGCAGGAAGGAAGCGTTGTCGGCGAAGATGAGCGTGCCGTTGTTGGTGCCCATGTTCTGCAAGGCGGGGAAGGAGGGTGCCGCGCCGGCGAAGGTGACGGTGGCGCCGTTGCCGATGACCGAGAGCGTGACGCCCGCGGGCATCTGCAAAGTTGCGCCAAGCCCGGCGTTGTCGTCCACGCGCCACGAGCCGCCGACGAGCGTGGTGCCCGAGACCTGCGGCACTTGCGCCGCGGCGCCGCCGAAGGCGAGGGTGCCGCCGGTGACGTTGACGAGCCCGTTGTTGTTGAAGGTGATGGCCGCGCTGACGGTGCTTGTGCCGCCGGCGTGCTTGGCGAAGGTGCCGTTGTTCTGGAAGGTGCCGCCGACGGGGGCGACGTCGAGGTTGCGTCCCGCGGCGACTTCGAGCGTGCCGTTGTTGATGGTGAGGGTGCTGATGGAGGGGAAGGACGAGGCGGGGCCGGAGAGGAGGACGCGGGTGCCGGGGCCCAGCGTGCGGATGGTGGCGCTGGCGATGCTCAGCGTCGCGCCGTCGAGCACTTCCCACGCGCCGCCGGTGAGGGTGTTGACGGCCGCGGCGTAGTTGGTGGTGTTGTTGATGGTGAGCGTGCCCTCGCTCGCGTTGACGGCGCCGTTGTTGATCAAGGGAACGCCGATGGTGGTCAGCACGTTCTGGTTCTTGATGATCGTCCCCGAGTTGGTGACCAGGTTGGTGCCCGAGGACTGTGAGAACGCGTTGCCGATGGTGGACGCGTTGGTCTGCAGGGTGAGCGTGCCGTTGTTGGTGAACGAGGCGTTGCTCATCGATATGACGCGGCTGACTGTCGCCGAGCCGTTGTTCACCATCGCACGGGCCAGCGACACGGTGCTCGTTCCGACTGTCATCGCCGCCGTCTCTGAGAGCGTCGTCACACCAGCGCCGCTCATGGTGCCGCTGTTCCAGACAAGCGAGCCGGTGATGAGGAAGTTGCCGCTGCCCGTAAGCGTGCTTCCGAGAACAACGTTGGCCACAGCGAGGTCGGCGTTTTGTATGAGTGAGCCCGAGTTGATCGTGAGCGTGCCCACGGGCGTCCACGTGTTGTTGATGGTGACGTTGCCGCCGTTGAAGAGTACGTCGCCGGTAACGTTGAAGGTTCCCGCGGGGAAGACGTGGGTGCCGCCGTCGAAGTTGAGCGTGCCCGAGCCGGTGATGGTGGAGGCCGCGCCGTGCGTGCCGGTCGCGGCGAAGCGCAGCGTGGCGCCCTGGCTGATGGTCATCGTGGCGTTGTTGGTGGGGGCCGAGGAGAAGGAGAGGGTGCCTTGCTGCACGTTGACGGCGCCGTTGTTGATCAAGGGAACGCCGATGGTGGTCAGCACGTTCTGGTTCTTGATGATCGTCCCCGAGTTGGTGACCAGGTTGGTGCCCGAGGACTGTGAGAACGCGTTGCCGATGGTGGACGCGTTGGTCTGCAGGGTGAGCGTGCCGTTGTTGGTGAACGAGGCGTTGCTCATCGATATGACGCGGCTGACTGTCGCCGAGCCGTTGTTCACCATCGCACGGGCCAGCGACACGGTGCTCGTTCCGACTGTCATCGCCGCCGTCTCTGAGAGCGTCGTCACACCAGCGCCGCTCATGGTGCCGCTGTTCCAGACAAGCGAGCCGGTGATGAGGAAGTTGCCGCTGCCCGTAAGCGTGCTTCCGAGAACAACGTTGGCCACAGCGAGGTCGGCGTTTTGTATGAGTGAGCCCGAGTTGATCGTGAGCGTGCCCACGGGCGTCCACGTGTTGTTGATGGTGACGTTGCCGCCGTTGAAGAGTACGTCGCCGGTAACGTTGAAGGTTCCCGCGGGGAAGACGTGGGTGCCGCCGTCGAAGTTGAGCGTGCCCGAGCCGGTGATGGTGGAGGCCGCGCCGTGCGTGCCGGTCGCGGCGAAGCGCAGCGTGGCGCCCTGGCTGATGGTCATCGTGGCGTTGTTGGTGGGGGCCGAGGAGAAGGAGAGGGTGCCTTGCTGCACGTTGACGGCGCCGTTGTTGATCAAGGGAACGCCGATGGTGGTCAGCACGTTCTGGTTCTTGATGATCGTCCCCGAGTTGGTGACCAGGTTGGTGCCCGAGGACTGTGAGAACGCGTTGCCGATGGTGGACGCGTTGGTCTGCAGGGTGAGCGTGCCGTTGTTGGTGAACGAGGCGTTGCTCATCGATATGACGCGGCTGACTGTCGCCGAGCCGTTGTTCACCATCGCACGGGCCAGCGACACGGTGCTCGTTCCGACTGTCATCGCCGCCGTCTCTGAGAGCGTCGTCACACCAGCGCCGCTCATGGTGCCGCTGTTCCAGACAAGCGAGCCGGTGATGAGGAAGTTGCCGCTGCCCGTAAGCGTGCTTCCGAGAACAACGTTGGCCACAGCGAGGTCGGCGTTTTGTATGAGTGAGCCCGAGTTGATCGTGAGCGTGCCCACGGGCGTCCACGTGTTGTTGATGGTGACGTTGCCGCCGTTGAAGAGTACGTCGCCGGTAACGTTGAAGGTTCCCGCGGGGAAGACGTGGGTGCCGCCGTCGAAGTTGAGCGTGCCCGAGCCGGTGATGGTGGAGGCCGCGCCGTGCGTGCCGGTCGCGGCGAAGCGCAGCGTGGCGCCCTGGCTGATGGTCATCGTGGCGTTGTTGGTGGGGGCCGAGGAGAAGGAGAGGGTGCCTTGCTGCACGTTGACGGCGCCGTTGTTGATCAAGGGAACGCCGATCGTGGTCAGCACGTTCTGGTTCTTGATGATCGTCCCCGAGTTGGTGACCAGGTTGGTGCCCGAGGACTGTGAGAACGCGTTGCCGATGGTGGACGCGTTGGTCTGCAGGGTGAGCGTGCCGTTATTGGTGAACGAGGCGTTGCTCATCGATATGACGCGGCTGACTGTCGCCGAGCCGTTGTTCACCATCGCACGGGCCAGCGAGACGGTGCTCGTTCCCATTGTCATCGCCGCCGTCTCTGAGAGCGTTGTCACCCCCGCCCCGCTCATGGTGCCGCTGTTCCAATTCAGCACATCATGGAAGATGAAGTCGCCGTTGCCGGTGAGCGTGCCGCTCGAGATCGTGACGGCTGCCTCGAAGGTCGCCAACGTGCCCACGGCGAGTGTTCCGCCCGAGAACGTCACGCCCGCCTCGAAGGTCGCCTGCGTGCCCACGGTGAGCGTGCCGCCCGAGATCGTCAGTGCCTCCTGTGACGAGAGTGAGTTCACTGCACGGCTGCCGCTGGCGGCGGTGAAGAGGATCGTCGGCGTGCCGGGCACGTCGATGGTCACATCATCGCTGGCGGTAGGAACAACCGCGACGCTCTGGTCAACATTGAACCAGTTGCCGGGCGTGTGCCAGAGGTTGTCGCCCGCCGCGCCGGTCCAGACGACGGCGTCGAGCAACTGGCGGGACTCGAGTTCAGACATCGCGGCCGCGCCGTGGGTGCGCATGGCCGAAGGGCGCGACGTGAGCAGTACGCGACGGAGCAGCGTTGTGATATCCATGTTGTTCTCTCTCTCTCTCAAGCATCCTCACGCCGCCTTCTGGGCACAACCCGACTGCGGCGCGAGAAGATACCTCTCTGTCCGGAATCATATGCGCTGCGCGTGCAAGCCCTGTTGCGCCGCCGAGAGCGCCGCATGATCAGACGCGCCGCGCGGCACAAGGGTGGTGGGCGCGGCGGCGCGGCCCGCCCCGGTGTTTTGCCTTGGTGTCGTGCCCGCGTGTCGTGCCCGGGGTGTTCTGCGCTGGCGGCAACACCCGTCGCGGCGTGGGTTTCTGCTCGCGCGGCGTGTCGCAGGTTCTGAGGATGCCGATGCCACGATGTGCGCCGCCCGCGCATGAAAAAAGGCCGACCGAGGGGGGCGGCCGGGTGTGTTGGTGTTGCTGCAGACGGGGCAACGCGTGGTGCGAGCAGGGCCGCATGCGGCAAGGGTGGCCGCGCGGCGCCCTTCGTTTGATATCAGCGGCGTCGGCGCAGGCCCGCGAGGCCGGCGAGCGCGAAGGCCGCAGCGACGCCTGGCGCGGGGATGTTGGGCGTGAATGCGCCGCCTGAAGAAGGGTTGGGCGCAATGGGCGTGCCGGCGGGGGCGGGGTAGGGAGATGCGATGCCCGTGAAGGTGCCGGCGTGATAGTCGTAGACCCAGTGCAGGCCGTCGTTGGCGCTGGCGTTGTCGGTCACCAGGAGGAGCATTCCGTTGCCGGCGCCCAGGCCGTCGACATCAACAATGTTGGCGGGCAGTTGCGCCACGGGCGTGAACCCGGCGCCGATGTTGGTTGGGCTGAGGCTGTAGATCCAGCGTCCGCCCGTCGCGGTTTCATCGACGAGAAAGAGAAGGTCAAGGCTCGCGTCGTAGTCGATCGCGGCGATGGAGTAGGCGCTGGCGCCGCCGGGCTGCGTGGCGTAATCAAGAACTGTTGTCAGCGTGCCTGTCGTGAGGTCAACGGTAAAGAGGCCTTCGGCCTCGTTGGCGCTGGCGAGGGTGCGGGTGGCGTACATGACGCCGCGGAGCGTGTCGTAGGCCAGGCCGTCAACGGCGACCTGCTGCCCTGCGGAGCCTTTGGTCTCGACGAGTTTGACGGGCGAGAAGAGGTTGTCGTAACTGAACTCGTAGATGTCGTCTTTGGGGCCGTTGCGGACCGAGGCGAAGAAGCGGCGGTTGGCGTCGTCGCCGGCCAGGCCGCCGAAGCCGGGGGCGGTGGCCGGGATGCCAAGGTCGGTCTGGATGTCGAAGAGGAAGGTGGAGGAACCGGCCGCGGCGTCTACGAAGTAGGCGTTGGGCTGGTTGGTGCTGAAGACCGGTTTGGTGATGCCCGTGATGAACTGGGCGTTGGCGCCGGCGGCGCACAGGGCGAGACCGGCGAGCGCGGCCAAAGTACGGATCTGCATGTCTTGTCTCCTTGCAAAGAGTGTGAGCCGGCGCGTGCACCGCGGGCATGGCTCCGCCCCACGGGGGGCGGGCGCTGCGTACGAACACACCGAGAACCGGCAGAAGCAGAAACTCTCTCGCCCCCGGCCGCGGCGGTGCGGCGGGGACCTTCTCTGCCGGAGCATACCGGCATCGGGCGCGGGTGTTCAAGCGGCATTGGCCCAGAACTGGACCGATTGCCGCGCACGGGTGCTAGGAAAGCCCGGGCTCGCTGGAGTTTGTTCGGGGCCTTGTTGTGGGAGACGTGTGGGAGTGGTGGTTGTGCAATTACATGAACGGTATAAGTGGTACCAGCATGGCAATTGGTGGGCATGCGTAGATGCACACCGGGTTCAGCCGCTTGATGGGCATGCGCCCGTGCGCGGCCTCGCGCCACAGCGCGAAGAGAAACAACTGAAGAAGCCCCGCGATAGCGATCATGCACGAAGCTGGCGATGGGGAAGGTGTAAGCGAGACCAGGATTGCTCCCGCCGTGGTGGCCGCGCAGACTATCCAAATACATATGCCGGCCAGATACACAGCGCGGGCACACGCCAATGCAGGGCGTGCCCAACCGAGACGCGGGGCACCTCCGCACTCCGGGCATGTGTGCCAATCTGACAGCCCTTCCATCGAGTATCCGCACCGCTCGCATTGATTAGGCTTTGTCACGCACGGCACTATACCACAACGGGCCGGGACTGTGTTCGCTCGTTGAGAGGCGGGGGTGGTAGCCGCGCAGATGAAAGCGGCCTTGGGCTGGGGCGAATGGGGCAGACCCCTTGCCCACGCTGCTCGTCGTAGTGGGCTTGCCTGTGTGTAATCCCCCGGCGGCGCGGTGCCGAAGCAGGCTGCTTCCGAGCCACGTGCGGTCGATATCGCGTTGTGTACACTCCCCGCCATGGGGCCCCCTTCTCTCGACATCTCGCGCGCCTCCGCCTTACAACTGGCCGCTGTGGCGACGCTGGGCTTGGGGGCGGTGGTCGCGGGCGGGGTGTTCGGACCGTTGCTGCTGCCCATCTTCGGTTCTGGCGGAATTGCGATGGCCGGCGAGGCGGTCGCGAGTTTTTCCATGAGTGTCCTCGCCGGGGTCTACGGCGATGAGACCAAGCGCCGGCAGTCGGCAGCGGAGAGGCCACGTCGCTCGAATCAGAACCACGATCTGCAGAGGGCGATCAACCTCGCCATCGGGGGGTGCCTGCGGAAGGCCGCCGCGAGTTATCCTAAGGGTGTCAAGCCGCCCGAGTACCTCACCGGGATCGCCGAGTCGATCGAGAAGAACCCGCTTTCTCTGTGCATCGAAGCGTTGCCCGGGGCGGAGGGTCGGGCCACGCCAGGCATTGATGAAACTGCGGCCACTGGTATCCTCTCGGGCGACATCAAAACCATCCGCGGGCGCGATGTGCTCACGACCGCGCAGTGGACCGAACTTCTGCGGCGGGCGGGCGCTGCAACCTGCGGCCTGCGCCCCAGGGACAGTGTCGAGAAGGGTGTTGCGTTCTGCGAAGAGCACTTCACCACCGAACTCGTGCGGGTGTTGAAGGTACTTGGCGCGGAGTCTGACCCCGCGTGGTTCGCCATCGTCCTGCGGTTTCTGGGCGAGATCCACGCGGATGTGAAGGAGATCAAAGGGGATGTCAAGGCTCAAGCAGACGCGCTTGACTCTCTCAAGAGAGCCTTTGCGGACCACGCCGCGGCGATCACCGAAGCGTTCGAAGCGTTGCGGCTGGCGTGCGAACGTCGCGCGAAAGATCCTGGGCTGAACTGTGCCGCCCGCGACGCGAAGGAAGTCGCCGCGATCAAAGCGATCGCTGAACGCCTGGGCGCCGACCTGCCCGAAGTGGGCGCGGCGCTGGGGCGGATCGAGGAGACGCTCAGGCTGCTGCACGAGAAGATTAACGCGATCGCCGCCGATGCGAAGCGCGGCGCGGACAGCGCGGGGTACCTTGAGGACGAATACAAGAGGGGACGGCTGCGTTTCGCGGCGGACTTCTCGGACAATCTCCACACAGTTTGGAACAACGAGGCAGCGTTCAAGGGGCGCGTGGACGACCTCGCGGAGTTGCATCGTCGCGTCATCAACGACCCGCCGGGTGTTCCTATACCCGTGATCGCCGCGCCCGGCATGGGCAAGTCCGCGCTCGTCACGCGCTATGTCTTCTTGCACCGGGCGGACTTCGACCATGTCTGGTGGGTTCGGGCCTCCTCGCGCGCGGCCCCCTGCGGAACAACGCCCGACGAGCGTTCGCTCGCATCGCTGCTGGACCTCTGGGGCATCGATTCCAAGGCGATTCAGGGTGATGAGCACACGCCCCGGGTGGAGGCCCTCGCGGCAAGGGTGCGTGCGTGGCTTGCACGCCCCAAGGAAGATGGCACGCCCACGCGGCATCTGGTGGTGCTCGACAACGCCGACGACTACGCCACCGTCAGGCGCTTTCGGCTCAACGCCCCCAGCCGGGTCGTTTTCACTTCGCGCGCCAGGGGCATGGTGCGCGATGGCGCACGGGCGATGGAACTCAAAGCCCTCAACCCCGCCGACGGCCTGCTGGTGCTGCGGGCGAAGACAGACCGGTGGAACGCCGACGATTTTGCCAAGCCGCTGACTGACTTGGGCGGACTTGTGGACTGGAACGCGCTGGCGCTCGTTTACCTTGGCGCGGTGCTGGCCAGGCCCTCAACTACCGGCCCCGCCGCGGTGCGCGACGAACTGGCCGGGGCGCTGGCGCGTGGTGGCACCGGGCAGCTCAGCACGCCGCGCCCCGAGGAGCAGCCCGACGATTACGACAGCAAGGTGGAGGAGGCCTTCGCCCTCTTCATCGCGCCTTATGCCCAGAAGCCCGAGATGGCGCTGCTCGACGCCGCCGCGTGGTGCGCCCCGGACAATATCGCCGTTGACCTGCTGCGGGGCGCCGCCGGGCTGGAGAGCCCGAGGTTTGACGCTGCCCTGGATGAACTGGTCGCGGCGGGCGTGCTCGACTTTGATAGCACCTCGGTGAACATCCACCGGCTGACACAGGTGTGTGTGCAGGGTGACCAGGCGTCGCGGGGCTGCGATGCCAGCGCGGCTGTGCTCCAGCGCCTCTTGGCCGCCCTGATAGACCTCTTCGACGATGATGCTTTGTACAACAAGGATCTAAAACGCACTGCGGCTTTGCCCCATGCACAGGCGGTGCTCGCTCGCGTGTTGCCGCTGGCGCGTAGCGATGGGGAGGGGGCAGCTGCGCCGCTCCCCCAAGCCCCGGAGGAAGAGGCCGCCGCCGCTCGCCTGCATGCGGAAGTGACTATCCATCTCGCACTTAACGGCCAACTCGCCGAGGCAGCCCGGCACATTGACACCGCCATCGACTGGGTTGAGAACCAGCCCATCCGCCCTGACGGTGTCCTTGCTTTCCTCTACGCCAATCGAGCGAGTGTTCAACAACATCGGGGCGACCTCGCCGGAGCCGAAGAAGACATTGACCGCGCCATCAACTGGGGAGAGGGGCAATCCCCGCAGTACGAGCACCACCTCGCCAGTTGGTACGACTCGCGGGCAAACATCCGTCGTTTCCGCGGGGATCTCACGGGAGCATACGAGGATGTCATGTGGAGCATCCAATGCGGTGAGAAGCGGTCCCCCCGAGATGAGCGCAGTCTAGCCGTCTTCTACGCTACGCGGGCAAAAATCCGCCAGGAGCAGGGTGATCTTGCGCCGGCCGAGAAGGACTTTGACTTGAGCATTGACCGCATGAAGTCTCAAATTCCGCGTGAAGAACGCAGCCTCGCAGTTCTATACGCCTCACGGGCGGGGATCCGTCGGGATTTGGGTAACCTTTCCGGGGCTATGGCCGACATCCAACAAGCGATCGACTGGGAAGAGGCCCAGCCACACCCAAATCGGCGCGAACTGGCTATCCGCTACGGGTCTCGGGCGAGTATTCGAAGACTGTGCGGCGACCTCGAAGGGGCCCAGAGGGACATCCAGCATGCTATCGCCTGGGAAGAGGCCCAGACCCTGCCAAACCCTCGCGAACTCGCTGTCCATTATGACACGAAGGCGAAGATCTGCGAAGCCGCATATGACCTTCATGGGGCTGAGAGGTACATTTCGCAAAGCATCAACTGGGGCGAGAAGGTGACCCCTCGCAATGAACGTAGCCTCGCTATCTCTTACGCCTGGCGGGCTAGAGTCCTCCGGGATCTGGGCAACCTCGCCGGGGCCGAGCGGGATATCGTGTGGAGCATCCGTTGGGGTGAGAAACAATCTCCTCGCGACGAACGAAGCCTCGCCATTTGGTACACCTTTCGGGCGCAGATTCTTCTGGCGAGCGGCGACATGTCCACGGCTGAGGAAGACATCCAACGGGCCATCGACTGGGAAGAAACCCAGGCCCTGCCCAATCAACGCGAATTGGTCTTCCGCTACGCCACGCGGGCGAGCATCCGCCAAGCCCGCGGCGACCTCAATGGGGCCGAGCAGGACATCGCCCGAAGTTTCGACTTTGGTGAGAAGCTGTCCCCGCGCGATGAACGAAGCCTCGCCACCCTCTACGTCTCGCGAGCGAGCATCCGTGTGGGCCGCGGCGACCTCAATGGGGCCGAGCAGGACATCGCCCGCAGTATCGACTGGGGTGAGAAGCAGTCCCCGCGCGATGAACGAAGCCTTGCCATGTGGTACTCCTACCGGGCCAAAATTCGGATGTTACGGGCCATCGCCGAACGAGAGGTCGGTGATGTTTTCACGGCAGTCTCGGCCGCCGCGCTCTTCGCGCAGGCAACGGCGGACATCGTCCGAGCCTTGGCGTGGTGGGAAGAAAACCTGCCCGGCGATGAGCGAACCCTGGC
This sequence comes from Phycisphaeraceae bacterium, assembly GCA_019636615.1. Lineage (GTDB taxonomy): Bacteria > Planctomycetota > Phycisphaerae > Phycisphaerales > UBA1924 > UBA2402. The sequence continues at coordinate 1,067,420 of JAHBXF010000001.1, forward strand.
CATCTTGCGTGCGGACAAGGCCCGCATTGAGAAGGCCGCGGAGGGTGGGGAACTCGCGGGAATGGCGGGGACGTGAGGCAGGGGGTGGTGCTCCTGTGCCCCTGCCGTCAGGACTGAAAGCAGAGGCACACGGGCCAGGAGGCCCGTGCCCCCGGGAAAGAAGAACACCGTCCCGGCGGTCCGGTGCTACCGGATACCCCTTCAGTTCTTGTGCGTCCAGCCTTTTTCCCACGACACGACGACAAGCCACGTCGCGCCGATCCACGCGGAGATCGCGGGGTATTGGTTCCACGCGGGAAGGGATTTGTCGTGCATGATGAACATGGTGAGCAGGAACGCGCCGAAGAGGCCCGCGGCCAGGCCCAGGGAGAAGTTGGCCAGGGCCAGGCGGCGGGCGCGGTCAAAGGCCGCGAGCAGCGCGGCCGCGCCGATCACCAGTTCGGTGAGGCCGATGATCCACTGGCTGATGTGCGCGGCGGCTTTGATGGTGGCCGCGCCGGGGTCTTGCGCACCAAAGGCCTTGAAGAACCACGTCATGACCGGGATGAACTGGTTGGGCACGCGGTCGTGGACAAACCCGGGGATGAGCGTGCCAAGGCCGGCGACGATCTGCCAGAGGCCAAAGACGCAGAGCATGACCGTGGGGAGCGTGGGGGTGGTGAGTTTCAAGCGAGAGCCTGTTGTTGGAGTGTCCGCGACGTGTGTACCGATGGGTGTGGTGGGGGGTTGCGTGCGGGCAGACGGTACGGCCCGCGGCGGGCAGGGAATCCCCCACCCCGCGCGCCCGACGGAAAGATCGCCGGCGAGCATCAAGGCGGTGTTCGCGGCGGCTTGGTGATGTTGGTGTGCCGGCCCGGCTTGGGGGAGCCCGGGGGGGCGGGTCTGGCGCGCGGCGGGGTGCGCGGGGACTAAACTCGCGGTGTGGGTGGGGTGTGTCGGCGGGGGTTGGAGCGCCCTTCGGGGCCGCGCGTTCGCGGTGTTGGGTGGGCGCGTGAGGCGTGTTCGCAGAAGATCCGCACAAGGAGTGTCAGCATCATGGCGAGGAACATCGGACGGTCGGGGGCGTGCCTGCTGAGCGTGGGCGCGTTGATGATGGTGTGTGGTACGGCGCTGCCGGTGATGGCGCAGGACGCGAGTTCGACGACGACGGAGCGTCGGGACGAGTTCCGTCCGTGGGCCGAGGTGAGCCGCGGGTATGAGAAGGTGGTGTCGACGGCGGACGGGGCGAGTTTCTACAACCTGTGGAAGAAGGACAAAGACGGGAGCATGCTGGCGGAACTCCCCCGCGGGTATGACAACCAGAAGCACTTCATCGCGCTGACGGTGGCGACGGGGCAGGAGTATGCCGGCCTGCAGAGCGGCGACCTGCTGGTGTACTGGAAGCGCATCGACAACCGGATGGTGCTGATGGAGCCGAACCTCGGCACGCGCTCGACGGGCGACCAGGAGTCGCGGCTGAGCCTGAAGAACCTCTTCACCGACCGGGTGATCCTTGATCTGCCGATCGTGTGCATGGGCCCGAGCAACCAGCCGGTGATCGACATGAAGGACCTGCTGGTGGGGCGTGCGACGACGTTCTATGGCGGGCAGGCGGCGGGGGGCAACCCGCGGCTGGCGACGATCCGCAAGGCCAAGGCCTTCCCGGAGAACATCGAGATCGCCTATGAGATGCCGGTGGCGGGCGGGCGTCTGCGCAGTTTCCACTATTCGATCAGTCTGCTCAAGAGCAACCCGTCGTACAAGCCGCGCGTGGCCGATCCGCGCGTGGGGTATTTCACGACGGTGCACCGCGACCTTGGCAAGTTCAGCGACGGCGAGAAGTGGGTGCGGTATATCAACCGTTGGCACGTTGAGAAGAAAGACGCTGGGCGGAAGATGAGCCCGCCGAAAGAGCCGATCGTCTTCTACATCGACGCGGCGGTGCCGGCGCGGTACCGGCGCTTCGTGCGCGACGGTATCCTGGTGTGGAACAAGGCTTTCGAGCGCGTGGGAATCATCGACGCGATCGAGGTGCGCCAGCAGGACGCCGAGACGGGCGCGTATATGGATCTCGATCCTGAGGACGTGCGGTACAACTTCATCCGCTGGCTGGCCAACGACCAGGGAACGGCGATCGGGCCCAGCCGCGTGAACCCGTACACGGGGCAGATCCTCGACGCCGACGTGATCCTGACGGACGGCTGGATCAGGCACTTCTGGGTGCAGTACAACCAGATCATGCCGGAACTGGCGATGGAGGGCCTGAGCGCCGAGACGATGGCGTGGCTCGACAGCCGGCCGCAGTGGGACCCGCGCCTGCGGATGGCCGAGCCCGCGCAGCGTGATTACATCCTGGCCCAGCGCATGCGGCGCGGCGTGCTGGCCTACGGCGGGCACCCGATCGCCATGACAGACCCCTCGGTGCGCAACAGCGCGGCCGACCCCAGCCGCATGATGGGCACGCACGAGTTCGACGGGCTCACGGGGCGCATCAGCCAGGTGAACGGGCTGTGCCTGGCGGCGCGCGGCAAGTCGTTGGACATGGCCTATGCGCGCATGGCCTTTGAACTGATGCGCGACGAACTCGACCCCGAGCCCGAACCCGAGGGCGACGGCGGCGAGAAGAAGGACGAGAAGGGCGACAAGCCCGCCCGCCCGAAGAAGGACGCCGTTGACCTGATCGACGGCATCCCCGACTGGTTCGTGGGGCCGCTGCTGGCCGACCTTGTGCAGCACGAGGTGGGGCACACCATCGGCCTGCGTCACAACTTCAAGGCCAGCGCGCAGTACACCCTTGACCAGATCAACAGCGACGAGATCAAGGGCCAGAAGGCTTTCACCGCCTCGGTGATGGACTACACGCCGGTGAACTTCCCCGGGCCCGACGGCGTGCGCAAGGGCGACGTGGCGATGATCGACATGGGCAAGTATGACATGTGGGCCATCGAGTACGGCTACACCTTCGGCGACCCGAAGGAAGTGGCCAAGCGCAGCGCGGAAGAGGGGCACGACTACGGCACCGACGAGGACGTGGGCGGCCCCGACCCGAGCATCCAGCGCTACGACTTCAGCAAGAACCCGGTCGATTACGCCAACTCGCAGATGGAACTGGCCCGCTATCACCGCACGCGGCTGGTGGACAAGTTCGTGAAAGACGGCGAGTCGTGGTCGAAGGTTCGGCGGGGGTACAACATCACGCTGAGCATGCAGACGCGTTCGCTGACGATGCTCACGCCGTGGATCGGCGGTTCGTTTGTGAACCGCGACTTCAAGGGCGACCCCAACGGCCGCCCGCCGATCCAGGTGGTGCCCGTCGAGATGCAGCGCAGCGCGCTGAACTGGGTGATCGACAACTCCTTCCACGAGGATTCCTTCGGGCTCACGCCCGAGATTCTCGAGCGCATGACGGTGGACAAGTGGCTCGACGCGGGCGGGTTCGGCGAGGCGCGCCAGGAGAACACGTGGCCGGTTCACGACCGCATCGCGGGGATTCAGTCGATGGTCATGACGCGGCTGATCAACCCCACCACGCTGCGCCGCGTGCTCGACAACGAGTACACGGTGCCCAGCGACCAGGACATGCTGACGCTGCCCGAACTGCTCGACAGCATAAGCAACGCGGCGTGGAGCGAGCTGGAGAAGGCCCCGGCCGGGAACTACACCGCCCGCAAGCCCTACATCACGAGCATGCGCCGCAACCTGCAGCGCGAACACCTCGAGCGCATGATCGATCTCACCCTGCCCGGCGCGGGCACGGGCGAGTCGTACAAGGCCATCAGCAACCTGGCGATCTTCCGGCTGCGGGCCCTGCGCGACAAGATCGTGGGCATCATCGGCGAGGATGGGACCAAGTCGAAGACCATCGACCCCTACTCGCTGGCCCACCTCTCCGAGGCGAAGGTGCGCATCGGCAAGGCTCTCGACGCCGGGTACATCTACAACGCTGGTTCTACGGGCGGGGGCTTCCCCTTCTTCATGCTCTTCGGTCAGCAGCCCCAGGAGGCCGCGCCGACGATGCTGCCCTATGTTCCCTCCGACCCTGAGTGAGCCGCCATCCGGGGAAACCCGGGCCGCCGCGTGTGTTCACGTTCTGTGAGCACTGGAACAGATTCATGTGTGCACAGGCCCGCCCGGATCGCCGCGGCGGGCCTTTTTCATGCGCCGCGCGGCGCGTGAAACGCTTCCGTCAGGGCGTGTGGAGAATGTGTGGACGACCTGACACCCGGTGACGGGGAGGGGGCTTGAAAAGGCTGAGCAATTCTGCCGCGGGCAAACTCCCCCTGCCGGAGGCAGCCGTCAAGAGCCTCAATCATCCACATTTGACAGGCAACCGACAGGTTGTTCTGCGGGAAACCTGCCTTAAGTGGTTGTTTCATATGGGTTTACGCGCGTTCTCGCCGGTTGTCCACATGCCGACAGGGCTTATAGATACTCCTACGAATTTCTATATCTCTCTTGAGAAGAGAAGACCCCACCGGGCCCCTCGAACGGGGACGGTACGGGAAATCCAGATGTCCACAACCCGCTGTGGATAACCGGGTTCCCCGCGGGCCGCCGCGCGGGGGGCGGGCGTCGTGGGCTCATCGTTGGCATTGTTGACACCACACGGTGGTTCGCTGGGAGATCATGGCTGTTTCCAGGGTGGTGCCGCAGCGCAGGCAGGGGTGCCCGGCCCGCCCGTAGACCGCGTGCGCGGCCCCGGCGTTGCCGGTGCGGCCATCGGCGTCTCGATAGTCGCGCAGCGTCGTGCCGCCGGCCTCAACGGCCTCTGCGAGCAGGGTTCGCAGGGTCGCGGCCAGGGCGTGCCAGTTGTCCGGGGTGAGGGTGCGGCCCGAACGCTGGGGGGCCAGGCCCGCGCGGAAGAGGGCCTCATCGGCGTAGATGTTGCCCACGCCGGCCAGAAGGGCCTGATCGAGCAGGGCGGACTTGATCGGGCGTGCGCGTGCGCCCTCGTGCCGGTGCAGGTGTTCGCCGGTGATGGCGAGGGCGTCGGGGCCGATGTGGGCCCAGTGGGCATCGAGAAGGTCGGCCCGGGGGAAGGTCCAGAGGCCGCCGAAGCGGCGCGGGTCGCGGAAGAGGAGCCGGACGACCGTGCCCGAGGGGTGGGCCAGTTCCCATGATGCGTGGACGTGGGTGAGGCCGCCGGCGGGCGTGCGCGGGTTGACGAGGAGTTGGCCCGACATGCCAAGATGAATGCACAGCGTGCGACCGGAGGGCGTCATGATGGCCAGTTGCTTGCCCAGGCGACGGGTGGCGCTGATGCACTCGCCGGCGAGCAGGGCGCGAGAAGCGGGTGTGCCCGGCGCGGCGTGCGTGCAGATGTCCGGGCGGTGAAGGGCCGCGCTGGTGACGCGGGCGCCCAGGATGTGCGGCCCGAGTGAACGGCGCAGGTGTTCAACTTCGGGCAGTTCGGGCATGCAGGAGGGAACGTAGGCGGGGGTGCTTCAGCGGGCGGTGCGGCGTGCTTTGAAGAAGTCTTTGAGCAGGGCGGCGCACTCGTCGGCCATGAGGCCCTGGATGGGGCGGGTGCGGTGGTTGAGGCGCGGGTCCTGGGTGAGGTTCATGAGCGAGCCGCAGGCGCCGGCTTTGGGGTCGAGCGCGCCGAAGACCAGGCGGCCCAGGCGCGCGTTGACGATGAGGCCGGCGCACATGGCGCAGGGTTCGAGGGTCACGACGAGGGTGCAGCCGTTGAGGCGCCAGTCACCCAGAAGGCCCGCGGCATGGCGGATGGCGGTGAACTCGGCGTGGCCGGCGGGGTCTTTGTCGTGTTCGCGGGTGTTGGCGGCGTGTGAGAGGGGGCGGCCGGTGGCGGTTTCGTAGACGACCGCGCCGACAGGAACCTCGCCGCGCGTGGCGGCGGCGCGGGCGAGCGTGATGGCGTGGGCCATCATGGCGCGGTCGGTGGGGGTGGCGTGCTCGGGGCCGAGGTTGGCCAGGGGAGCGGGCCCGCCCATCAACCGGCGGAGGATGTCGAACGGGGAGGGCATGATGGGTGCGAAGGGGTTTATGCCGCGGCGTCGGGGGGTTCGCGTCCTGCCAGACCGGCGGCGACGCGGTGGGCGGGGAAGAGTCTCAGCAGGAGGCCGCCGAGTTCGTAGAGGGCGTAGAGAGGCACCCAGAGCATGATCATGGAGGTGACATCGCCTGGGGTGAGGAAGGCGGCGACCACCGCGCATCCGAAGAGAGAGTGGCGGCGGTATTTCGAGAGGAAGGCGTTGTCGATGAAGCCGGCCCAGCCGAGCAAGAGCACGACGACGGGGGTTTGAAAGGCAACCGAGAAGGCCAGCGAGAGGGAGAGGAGCAGGCTGAGGTATTCGCCCACGCGGTAATCCTGGCGGATGCCCGCGGGCTTGTGCAGCGGGATGGAGAGGACGGAAGGCTCGCGCACCGCGGGAGGGGTATCGGCGCTGGGCGCGGGGTCTGTCGCGTCTGGCGTGAGGGCGGCATCAACGGCGATGCGCAGTTCGTGGCGTTCGATGTTGACCCACATCTGGCCCGAGACCGGGTTGGCCGGGTCGGAGCGCAGCACGGGGAGGGAGGGGAGGGTGATGCCATCGGGGAGGGTGGCCACGTTGGGCTTGATGACGCCGATCTGCGAGCCAAAGCCGATGAAGAACATCAGCAGCAGGGGCATGACGACTTTGAAGAGAAAGATCAGCCCGCTCGTGGTGAGGAGGGTGGAGAGGGGCAGAAGGAAATAGACGAAGCGTTTTTCGCGCGGGTAGAGGCCCGGGGAGATGAAGAGCCAGAGTTGCCACATGAGCCACGGACTGCCGACAATGACGGCGGCGATCAGGCTGACTTTGACATAGGCCGAGAAGGTTTCGAGGGGCCCCACGGCCTGCGGCGCGGGGATCTGTCCGCTGGCCAGCAGGGCATCCTGCAAGGGGTATAAAAGAAATCCCAGCAGCGACTGGCCGAAAACCAGCGAGACAACCAGGATGGGGATGAGGCCCAGGAAAGCCTGAATCAGGCGTGTACGCAGTTCCTCGAGGTGATCCCCCAGGGGCATGACCGAGGTCTGATCGGAGTTTGTACGCTGATCTTCCATCGTGTTGGGGGCGTAAGAAGGAGGGGAGGATACGCCCCGGGGGGGCGGGGTTCGCGTGGGGGTGAGGAGCGGATGGGGTGACGGAAGCGCGCGGGCGCGGCATCTACGGCGGGCAACGACGGAGGCGCGCGGGTGGACACAGAGCAGTCGCGGCGAGAACCCGGGGGGATGGCGCAGGCCGCGCTGACGGCCGTGGCTTCTGGCGCGCCTCAAGGGGTGCCCGACCGCGACGAGATCGAGTTGTGGGCCACGCGGGCGATGTCGGGAGAGCGTGGGGCGGTGGAAGAGGTGTGGCGGCTGAACAGGCGGTGGGTGGCGGCGATTCTGCTGGCCCACAAGCCGCGCTGGGCAGAGGTTGAAGACCTGCTGCAAGAGGTTGCGATTTCGCTGGTTCGCAAGGTTCACGAGGTTCGCGAGGCGAAGGCCTTTCGGCCGTGGCTGCGGACGGTGGCGGTGAATGTGGCGCTGGCGGCGGCGCGCAGCGGCAAGCGGCGGGCGGGGGAGTCTCGGCTGAACACGGGCGAAGGGCACGACGACGCGGTGATGGGCCACCGGCGGGAAGACCTGCCGCCGCCGGAGATTCTCTCGGATTCTGAGCAGGGGAGCCGGCTGATGGCGCTGGCGATGGAGTTGCCCGATGGGTACCGCGAGCCGCTGCTGCTCAAGGCGGTGCAGGGGCTGAGTTATCGGGAGATCGGGGAAATTCTGGACCTGCCCGAGACGACCATCGAGACGCGGGTGGCCCGTGGGCGGCGGATGCTGCGGGACCTGGCCCATAAGAATGAGTTGACGGCGACGCCGTGAGTGCGGTGGGCGGGAGTGATGGGTGACGGAAGTTGCGTGGGGCGGCATCTGGACGTGTTGGGGCCGCGACACGCCCGAGCGGGCCGCATGGCGGGCCCGGTGGTGGAATATCGGGGTGATGACCGGATCGAGCGAAGGATGGGAACGATGAACGAAGCGGAGCATGACATTCTCATCAGCCGGGTGGTTGATGGCGCGGCGAGCCGCGAAGACTGGGCCGCGCTGGAGCGGGCCGGGGCCAAAGAGCCCGCGCTGTGGCGTGACGTGGCGATGTCGCTGCGCGACCACGCCCGGCTGGGCCAGGCGGTGGCGGCGGCGACGGCGTGCGCCGAGCGGGTGCACGCGACCGGGGCGGGCCACGGGCACGAGAGCATGCCGTTTTCGCACGCGGTGGTGATGTCGCGCACGCGGCGTGCCGCGGCGTGGGGCGGGTGGGCCGCGGCGGCGGCGATCGCGTTGGCGATGATGGGGCGCGGCACACTGCCGGCGGGCGGCGAAGGCGACGGGCCGATGGTGGCCGGGCTTTCGCAGTTCACCCCGGGGCAGTTGTGGTCTGCGTATGTGCAGAACGGCGTGGCCGAGGGTTCGGTCATCGCCGAAGTGCCCGACCGCGAAGTGGTGGACGTGGAACAACTGCCCGACGGCGGGGGGTTGATCGTGATCTATAAACGGGCCGTGATCGAGCGGGCGCGCGTCGAAAACCCGCAACTGATGCGCATGAGCGTGGACGAACTGGGCAGGCCCGTGCCCGTGCCTGTGGCGCCCACGCGCGACGAGAGTGTGCGCACGCCAAGCAAGCCGACGATCTGAGCGCCGGCGCGGATTCCATGACGGACGCGCCGGGCTCGGCGCATCACGGCGCTGAACCGATGAAACATGGTCGCGATGGTCGCGGCCTGCGAGATGTGGTGGGGGTGATCTGGCCCACGGCCGAGACAACATGGCCGGCTTTGATGATGGGGGATCGCACGATGAACAGCACAACGAACATGACGAACAGCAACCTGGCATCTCTGGCGCTGCGGGGCGTTGCCGCGGCCTTCCTCCTGGCTTGCGGCGCGCCCGCGGCACTCGGCCAGCAGGCCGAACTGGAAGGCAGTTTCGACCAGCCTCTTTCGGCGCGGGCACGCGCCGGCGGGCAGGGCGCGGCCCCGTCGCAACCGGCGGTGACCAGCCGCAGCACCATGACCTTTTCGGACGGCACAAACACCTACACCGTGCGCATCGAGGGGGACAAAACCACGGCGGAAGTGAACGGCAAGGCCGTGCCCGGCGACCGCGTGCGCGAGCGGCGCGGCGAGGTTGAGATTCTCGACGAACAGGGGGGCGTGCTGCACACGTTCACCCGGCCGATGACGCGCGCGGCCGCGCCTCGCGTTCAGGCCTGGGGCGGGCGGATTGTTCCGGCGGTGCCGGCGGTCCCCGCGGTGCCGGGCTTTGAGGCGATGGCGCCCCCGCCGGTGATGCTGGGGATGCTGATGAATGATGCGCCGGACGAAGAGGGCATTGTGGTCGAGGCGGTCTTTGAGGGGCTGCCCGCGGCGGAGGCGGGCCTGAAGGCCGGGGACATCATCGTGAGCCTCGACGGCAAGGCGCTCGCGGCATCATCCGAGGTGCGCAGCACCCTGATGAAGCGCAATCCCGGCGACAAGATCGAGGCCGTGCTCCGGCGCGACGGCCAGGAGGTTCGCGCGACCATCACGCTGCAGGCCTATGACCAGGAGCGCATGAACGCGGCCCGCGAGAAGGCCCAGCCCAACGCGGCGGCGCGGTTCTTCCGCGGCGGCGAGGGGGGCGGCGCCGATTGGAACATGCTGGGCGGCCAAATCGACGAGCGGGTGCGCAAGGCGATGGAAGAAGCCATCGCCGCGCTGAATGAGAAGGATGCGCTCTTGGGCAACGACCAGCGCGCGCGCCTGAGCGAGAAACTCGAGAAGGCGCTCAAAGACGCCGAGCGTGTGCACGGCATGGCTCTGAACCGCTGGCGTGCCGCGGAAGGGCCCGAGGGCGGGCGTGTGATCATCGGCGATGGCGGCGGGCGTGTGTTCACGCTGCCACCGGCGGCCCCCATGGCCCCGGCGAGCCCGATGTCTCCGGCGCAGAGCGACCAGTTGAACCAGCGTCTCGACCGGCTGATGGACTATTTCGATCGGCTCAACGAGCGTCTCGACCGGCTCGAAAAAAGACTCGACGAGGGCAAGCAACCCTGAGGCCCGCCCGCCGGTATACCCCTGCGGGGGCCGGCCGGCGCGGGTTCACCGAAAGCGTGCCCGCCGCGCGATGACAACGGCGGGCGTGTGTTGACCGCGACGGGGCAGCAAGGCGTGCCCGCGGCGCACACGAAGGAGATGTTCATCTCGATCAGGTCCTTTCAAGGGCACGATCGCTTCCGTTTGGGCGGGCCGCACTACCACCCCGGTGCGGCTCGTCCTTTTTTTTGTGCTGCGATGGCGAACGCGCCCATGAGCGCCGCTGTTCTGGGCGGCGATGAATCACAGAACGTCTCACACTCAACCCGGGCTCATCGATCTCGCGAGCGCGGCGTTGGTGAACGCGATGTCGTGCGCACGTGGTGTGTGAATGGACATCACGGGTCACGCGGCGCGAGTGCGGACCGCGCGTCGTCGCGGGGCGTGCGCGGCACAAGGCCCGGTGCAACCGGCCGGGGCAAGGGGTGAGGCGAGCGAGCGCGCCGAAGTTGCCCAGTGTGACAGCGTCGGCGCACCGCCCGGCGTTATCGGAGGCTGCGGGACACAAAGAGGATGAAAAGAGGATTGGCGCGTCGGGGATCCGGTGGTATCATCGGGTTCTTCTTTCCACGGCGCGCGGCGGCGCACCCGAGGGCGAGAGATGTGCGGCCGCGGACGGATCAATACACGAGGGAGATCGAGATGTACCAGGGGTTGAAGCGTCTGTTCGCGTGCGCGAGCGTGGTGACGGCGTGGTGTGCGGCGGTCGCGGCGCAGCCGGGCGGCGGCCCGCCGCAGGCGCGGCCGAACATCCTGTTTGTCATTCTCGACGATGTGGGCATCGACCAGTTCGCGATTTTCAACCCTCTCGCGGAGGACGGGGTGCAGGCTCCGACGCTGGAAGCGGTCGCGGCCGCGGGAGTGAAGTTCACGAACTTTCACGTGATGCCCGAGTGCTCGCCCTCGCGCGTGTCGTTCTTCACCGGGCGCTATCCGCTGCGCACGGGCGTGACGGCGGCGATTCTTGAACTCGACCAGCCCAACGCGCAGATCTCGGCCTATGAGACGACCACGCCGATGGTGCTTCGCCGGGCGCAGTACCGCAGCGCACTGATCGGCAAGTATCACCTGGGCGGGCCTTCGAACAACCCACTGGGGTACAGCGCCCCCGCGGGCATGGGCTGGGACTTCTTCGACGGCACGCTGGTGGGCGCACCGCCGCCGATGGACCCGACGCTGGGCGGTCAATACACCGAAGACCGAACTACCTACGGCTGGGGCTTCCCGATCGGGAACGAACTGGGCGTGGGCTGGTTCCTCAACGCCGACGGCAGCATCCGCTGCGACGACAACGGCGGGGCGGGGTATACGGGCAATCAAGTAGTGACGCTCGGGGGTATCCCGGCGTTGAATGCCGCGGGCGAGTTCGCGGCGTCGTGCGCCGAGGCGATATCGTCCGGGCGTCAGGTGGTGTTCGGGGAGGGGCTCGACGGATATAACGGGTATTACAGTTGGCCCCACACCATCAACGACGGGAACCGGGTGTACCGCGACACCACGCGCGGCTACGCCACGAGCGTGCAGACCGACGCGGCCATCTCGTGGATCAGGGGGCAGCCGAGCCGTCCGAACCGCCCGTGGATGTGCACCGTGAGTTACAGCGCGATCCACACCCCGTACCAGCCGCCGCCGGAACACCTCTACCCCGAGGGGTTTGTGTGGCCCGAGGGTGTGCCGCAGGACGACCCGCAGGATCCCGACGCGATCCGCGTCGTCAGCGACCTCATGCTCTACGCGATCGATAAGGAGCTGGGCCGCCTGCTGGTGAACATCGGCATGGCGAAATACGGGCCCGACGGCGGGATCGTCTACGACCCGAGGGCCAGCAACACGATGTTGATCATCGTGGGCGACAACGGAACGTATATTCAGAGTGTCAAGCGGCCCTACAACCAACTGCGCGCCAAGGCGACGCCGTATCAGACGGGCGTGCTCGCGCCGATGGTGGTGGCCGGGCCGCTGGTGAAAACGCCCGGGCGCGAGGTTCACCACCTTGTGGACAGCGTGGACCTCTTCCAGCTCTTCGGCGAGATCGCGGGTGTGGATGTTCGGCGCGAAGTGCCGGGCTCCCGCGTGCTCGACAGCCGCCCGGTGCTGGGGTATCTCACCAACCCGTCGCAGGGGAGCATGCGCGAGTTCAGTTACGGCGAGACGGGCCCCGGGCTCAAGTCGATCTACGACCGGGCGTGGCCCGGCGTGGTCGAGTTGCAGGTCGGCCCGATCCTGGTGAGCGTGTGCATCGACACGCTCTTGAGCAACCAGCAGGTCGCGGACCTGGAGGGGGCCACGTGGTACGGCCCCGGCACTCCGCTGCAACTGGATAGTTGCTGCGAGGTGCGCGACGTGGTGTATAACGGGGACGCGAGCCAGTTGATGATTCTGCCCGCGAGAACATGGAGCCTGCGCAACGACCGCTACAAAATCGTCAAGTTCCTGCGGCCCCAGTGCGATTCGGGCCTGGGAGAATACGAGTTTTACGACCTTACGCCAACGCCGCACAACCCCCTCAACCCGCTGGGCCTCGACAACGGGCCCTCGCAACTTCTCGACAACGGCAACATCCCCGCGTGGTGGAACTGCGATACACCGGGGATCGGCTGCGACAGGCTGACGAACTACAACAGCCTGCGTGCCGCGCTCGATGCGCTCTTCGCCTCTGAGCCGCGTGTCGAAGGCGACGGCAACCTCGACAAGCGTGTGACCGGGGAAGACGTGGGCGGCGTGCGTCGCTATTGGGGCCAGCCGAGTTGGTTTGACTTCAACAACGACGGGACCACCGACCAGCAAGACATGGACATCGTGCTCAGAAACCTCCGAGGCCGCTGAGCGAATGGGGGCGATGGGCATGGAGCCGATGGGTCACAGCGCGCGTGCCGGGGCCTGGCGTGCGTCGCGCGCTGCGCCGCCGTGGTGCCGCGGGGTGTGTGCCGCGCTGTACGTGGGTGTCTCGGTGTTCGTGTGGGGCGCGGATGCCTCGCCGCCAGAGGGGGGAGAAGGGCGCGCGGGCGACAAGAGCACGCCGCCCGGCATGGTGTGGATTCCCGGCGGCGAGTTCACGATGGGCGGGAAAGATGCGCTGGCGCGTGAGAACGAATCACCCCTCCACCGCGTGCGTGTGGATGGGTTCTGGATCGACGCGACCGAGGTGACGAACGACGAGTTTCGTCGGTTTGTCGATGCCACCGGGTATGTGACCGACGCCGAGAAGCCGGTCAACTGGGATGAACTCAGCAAGCAACTGCCCAAAGGAACACCCCGCCCGCCGGACGAAGCGCTGCGCCCCGGCTCGCCGGTGTTTTCTCCGCCGCGCCAGAGGGTTGACACCGGCAACCCCGGGCAGTGGTGGCGGTGGACCGCGGGCGCGAGTTGGCGGCACCCCGAGGGGCCGGGCAGCAGCATCGAGGGGAAGGGCCGGTACCCGGTGGTGCACGTGACACACGCCGATGCGCGGGCATATTGCGCGTGGGCGGGCAAGCGGTTGCCGACAGAGGCCGAGTGGGAGTTTGCCGCGCGTGGCGGTCTGGAGGGGAAGATCAATGTCTGGGGGAATGAACCGATCGACCACACGCGCGCCAACACGTGGCAGGGCGAGTTTCCTCACCAGAACCTGAAAGAAGACGGTCACGCGCTGGCCGCGCCCGTGGGGAGTTTTCCGCCCAACGGCTACGGGCTCTTTGATATGGCGGGCAATGTGTGGGAGTGGTGCAGCGACCGGTACCGCGCCGACGAATATGCGCGGCGTGTGCAGGCCGCGGGCGGCGCGGGCGTGATCGTGAACCCAAGGGGCCCCGGCGGCCCGCCAACGGCGAACGATCAATATGTGCAGCGCGGGGGTTCGTTTCTGTGCAACGACAGTTACTGCGCCAGTTACCGGCCCAGCGCCCGCATGGCCGCGACGGGCGACACAAGCCTGCACCACCTTGGGTTTCGCGCGGCGAAAGACGGGCCTGGGCCCGCGGGGGAAGTTGAATCAGCGCGGAACGAACGAACCGAGTGACGCCCTGCGCCGTACCCGCTCGCTCGACGCGTGGTCGTCGGTGTGATGGTGTAGAAAGATATTCTGTGGAGCGGGCGCGGGGCATGGCGCTGTGATGATTCGGGCTATCTTGCGCGGCATGAACTCGGGCGGCCGGGGGCGCGCCCGCCGCGCCCGCGGGCGGGGCGCATTGACAGCGCTCTGCCTTGCAGACAACCGACCAACGGACCAGAGGCGATGATCTCACACACCAAACCCCGCCTCATCTACCTCGCGAGCACGCTGGTTGTGATCGCTCTGGGCCTGGCGTCGCGTCGGTACGCGGCGGGGTTGCCCGCGTGGGTGGGGGCGTATGTGGGAGATGCGCTGTGGGCGATGATGGTGTACTTCGGCACAGGGGTGATCGTGCCGCGCGCCGGGGTGTGGCGGCGCGCGGCGGCGGCGCTGGCCTTTGCCTTCGCGATCGAAGCGAGCCAGTTGTATCAGGCCCAGTGGATCAACGAGGTGCGTCGCACGCGTCTGGGCGGGCTGGTGCTGGGGCAGGGCTTTGTGTGGAGCGATCTTGTGTGCTACGCGGCGGGGGTGAGCGCGGGGCTGGGGGCGGAGGCGCTGGTGCGCAGGTTCATCCCTGCTCGTCGCCCGACGGCCCGTAGATCGCAGGAACCGGGATGTCGTTGAGGCGGAAGTAGACGCTGAGAATGCCGCGGTGGTGGATGGTGTGGCTGAGGATCCACGTTCGGAAGGCGACAGCGCGCGGCATTTCGAGGATGACGCTGCCGTGGTCGCGCAGTTGCCAGGGCGCCATGATGTCGGCGTCGGCGACGGCGGCCAGGGCCTTGCGGCACAGCGCGACGTTGGTGTCGAAGAAATCGAGGATGGCCTTGCGCGAGGTGAGGTCGGGTGTGGTGTAGGGATCGTTGCCGGTGGGGTTCATGTCGAAGTGTGACTCGGTGAGAATGTTGGCGCCCCAGCCGGGGATCTCGGCCAGGTGGCAGGCGTTCCAGCCGATGGTGTTGGACTTTGCGTGGGCCTTCCAGGCGAGTTTGTCCTCGGGGATTCGTTCGAGGAGTTTGCGCGTGGTGGCCATCTCGTGGTCGAACTCGGGGAGGGTCATCTGGGCGAATGTCATGGGCGTTCCTGTGGGTGTAAAGGCGGATGGTATCGGGGTGTGCGCGGCGAGCGGGCGCGCCCTGTGGCGAGCGCGCCCGGTGGGGGGTGGGGGTGTGTGCGCGAAGGTCAGCCGTTGGCGTCGCCGGGGATTTCCTTCTTTATCGTCTTCACGGCGGCGTTGAGCGACGAGATGAGCGCGTCAATCCTGGACTTCAGGTTCGCGGCGGGTTCGCCGTTGTTGATCGCGGCTTTGAGTGTCTTGAGGTCGGAGATCACGCCCTCCGCCTCTGTGACGATCTGTCGCACGGGTTCCAGGCTGATGAGGCTTGCCTGGCGGGCAACGCGCGCCGTGATCGTCTCGATGTCGTTGAGGTAGGCCCGCAGTTGAACGGTGCGGCTGGCGATAGAGCCGACGATCTCGCCTGCGGCGAGTTTCGTGAGTTCCGAGTGCGCGCCGTACACCGCGTCCACGGTTTCGGGGGGGCACTTTGTCGTGCGCTTCTGAATGAAGAGGCCCAGCGCATCGCACACGTCTGACATGGCGTTCGTATCGCCCGACTTCGCGGCCTCGATCGCTTCATTCAGAAACGCTGTCGCGACGGCCTGCCAATCCGCCGCCGTGCGCAGCGTGTGCCACCGTGGAAGAGTCAGCATTGATTACATTCCTTTCGCTGTTTGGAGGCGGTACGTGTGGTACACCGTCAGAAGGTCGGACGTGACCCGCTGGAGTTCGTGGAGGGAGGGTGCGGAACGGGTTTCGACCGCGCGGCCGATCGCCTCGTGCGCCTTGGCCCACGCGTCAAGCGCCACGGTGGTCTGTTCGAGCATCGCGTCGTTCGCGCGATGCTGCGCGATGATCGCCGCGCGCCGCGTTGTGTATTCCGCGTACCAGGGGCTCTGGGTCTCGAACACGACAAGTTCGCCGATCTCACGGAGTTTCGCGAGGTCGGCGGGCTCGCCGATATCCAGGTTCAGGCGTTCGTCCGTCAGTTCGTTCAGCCGTGGGAGATCGTGGTACGACATGTCGAGCACGGCGAGCGCCTTGCTCTGGGCGCGGGCGTTGAGGCGACGCAGATCTGCGAGGTCGGCCGACACCAGCGCGGCCACGGCGCGGATGGTGGGGTTCGCGTATTCGATCGCCTGATGCAGGCGCGTGGCCGCGCGCTGCTTGGCGATAACGGCGTACGCGATGGCGGCCGAATCGGTGACGAGCGAGACGGCTGGGCCGCCCGCCGGGAAGGAAGACGACACGGTCGACGCCAGCGACTTGACGGACTCGGCCAGTTTCAGCGCGGAGGCCTGGCCGTCCTTGCCGGCCTGCACGATCGCGCAGAGGGAGTCTGAGTAGGCGGTGAGCGCCTCGAAGACATTGTCGCGGGTGTGCCAGTGTTTGAACACGTCTTTGGCGAGCGGGGTCGATGGCGGCGAGCCGGGTGCCGGCGCTTCGTCGCCCGAAGACTCGATCGCCGACACCTGCAGCACGGCGGTGCGCCCCGCGGTCTTGATGGAGTGCTGCATCGCGCTGGTTGAATCGGCGAAGGGCTGCACGTCCGGGAGGGAGCGGCAGCCCAGCAGGGCCGGGGGCATCCCGAGAACAAGGGCGATGAGCAGCAGGAGCCGCGCGAGCGGATGGGGGCGCGTGATGCAGGAGGGCATGTTTGTGGTCCTGGGGCGACGAGTCCACGCGCGCGGCACGTTCGGTGCCGGGCGCGGCATCGTCAATGGTTCGTGCATCTGCGGCAGCATTCGGGGCCGGGCACGGTTCGGGCGCGCCGGGCGACACCGCCCGGCGAAGAAGAGAGTATCGTGCCGGCCCGGCGCGCCAGGAATTCCGCCCGCGATGCCCGAGAATGTGCATAAGGGCCGCGGCGACAGGCACATGCGTCAGCGCGGGCCGGTCACTCTTCGATCCCGCACGTCTCAGAGCATGTCGTCGGGATGGGCATGCGCTCGCTCTCGCACAGGAGATCAAGCGAGAGGCTCATGGTGATGGTGGTGCGCGTGAGCATCTCTGGCCCGAGGGTGAACTGCGCCAGGCGGGTGGGCTCGGCGCTGTTGTTGTTCCAGTAGACGGCGTACGGCCCGGCGGGCAACGCGAAGTCGGTCGAGAAATACCCGTTGTCGTTTGTCACAACGTGCGCGCCGACGGCGTTCTGTTCGGCAAGATCAAGGGCGCGGATGTGCAGGTGCATGTTGCTCCAGCCGACGCCGCCCGGGGAGACGACGCGTCCAAACACGTGCCCGCCGGCCGAGAGGACGAAGTCGCGGGTTTGGGTTCCATCAGCGGATACCGGCGGATCGAGCCGCAGCACGATCTCGGTGCTGGCGAGGCTGGGGTGTTCGAGGCGCATGTGAGAGAAGGAGAATGGTGTGGCCGGCGCACCGCCCGGGCCACGCAGGGCCGTCGGGAGGTTGTGCGCAAAGAAGTAGTATTCGCCGTTGTAGCCCGAGTAGACAGTCGCGGTCTCGTAGACGCTCTTGTCGTTGACCATGATGATGACCGCGACGTTCTCCACGGGTTCGCCCGCTTGGTTTGTGATGCGGCCGGAGAGGGCCGGGCCCGTGGTCTGGGCGGCCATGACGGGGGTGATTGGAGTGAATGGCGTGATGGCCGGACGCGGAGGCAGTGAGAAATAGAACAGAAGCGCGGGGGTTGCCAGGCACACGACCAGCAGCAACGCGCGTCGAATGTTCATGGGGTGCTCCTGTGCCCGCCTGTGCAGCGGCGTATGAGGTATACCGACGCGAATGCCGCGCGGTTGTGACAATGTGAGAACTTCATGATGCGCGCGGCGTCGGCCCCGGCTTTGGGGCCCACCATGTGGCACCGCCCATCGATCGATCGAGCATCGGCCCGGCCCGGCGGGCACCCGGGCGTGAACGGGCGCGCGCCGTGATTCCGGCGGGCGCCGCGAGCCCGCGGGCGCAGAGATCGCGGCGTGTGGCCGCGCGGGGTGGGCCGCGTCGGCCGGGCCCAAGAGCCTATCCCACAACGGGTTATCGACGAAGCGTGAGGGCGGGGCGCGGGGGCACAAGGGGGGTGCGTGTGGGTGATGGTGCGGGGGTGTCGTGGGGGGCGAGGTGGGGGGTGAGGTGGGGGGTGAGGTGGGGGGGGCGCGTACAGTGAAGACGCGAGGTCGCGGCTCTGGGCCGGCGTCTGGCGAGCACCAAGGAGCAGCATGGCCAAAGCACCCAAGCAATCACCGCCGGCGCCCGCGACGGCACCCACCCCCGAGGGGGCGGGCGTGCCCGACCTTGGCGAGTTTGTGCACCTGCACCTGCACAGCGAGTATTCGCTGCTGGACGGGGGCAACCAGGTGGATCGGCTGGTGGCGCGGGTGGCGGAACTGGGGATGAAGGCCGTGGCGGTGACGGACCACGGCAACATTTTCGGGGCCGCGCAGATCTACCAGGCGTGCCGCGAGAAGGGGATCAAGCCGATCCTGGGTGTCGAGGCGTATGTGACGCCCCCGGGCAAGCCGCGCACCGACCGGACATACAGCGGCGGTGGCGAGGGCGGGTATCACCTGGTGCTGCTGGCGCAGGACAACACGGGGTGGCGGCACCTGATGCGTTTGTGCAGCGAGGCCTTCCTCACGGGATTTTATTACAAGCCGCGCATCGACCGGGAGTTGCTCGAAGAGTGCTCGCGGGGGCTGGTGGCGATCAACGGGCACCTGGGGAGCGAACTGGGCGACCACCTGCTCGACTTCTTCCGCGGGAACGACCAGCGCAAGTGGGAGGCGGCGGTGGAGAGCGTGCTGTGGCACGACCGCGTCTTCAACGGCCCGTGGCGTCGGGGCGAAGAGCCGCAGGCGCGGTTCTACATCGAACTTCAGCACCATATCTCCGAGCAGAACTCGATCAACCCGCTGCTGATCCGGCTGGCGCGCGAGCACAACGTGCCGCTGGTGTGCGACAACGACGCGCACTTTCTTCGCGAAGAGGATTACGACGCGCACGACACGCTCATCTGCATCTCGACGGGCAAGGGCAAGGCCGACACGGACAGGATGCACTACCCGCGCGACCTCTACGTGAAGAGCCCGGGGCAGATGGCGGAGATGTTCGAGCAGTACGGCGAGGCGGGGCGAGAGGCGATCGAGAACACGGTGAAGATCGCGCGGGCGTGCGACGTGACGCTGCCCATCGGCGCGGACAACGCCCCGATGGTGCGGGTGCGGCGGCGGGGCGAAGAGGGCGCGCCCGCGGGCGCGTGGAAGAACCTGCCGCGCTGGAACGACCCGGCCTTCGGCGGCGACCTGACGGCGTGGTACGCGGCGTACTGCGCGCAGTTCGAGGTGGTGCCCTTCGTGATCCCCGACGGCGCGGACGAGTCGCAGAAGGCGTCGCTGCTGAGCGCGGCCAAGGAAGAGTGCGACGAGGCCCTGCGGCTGCTGGCGGAGGGTGGTTTCCGCTGGCGCTACGGGCGCGAGCCGGGCGACGACGAGTATGCCGCGCGCCTCTCGCGCGAACTGAAGATCCTGGCGGACAAGAACATCTCGGCGTATTTCCTGATCGTGTGGGACTTTGTGAACTGGGGTCGCGAGCGGGGCATCCCCGCCAACGCGCGTGGCTCGGGCGTGGGCACCATGGCGGGGTATGTGCTGGGGCTCTCGAACGCGTGCCCGGTGCGTTACGGGCTTCTGTTCGAGCGCTTCACCGACCCGGACCGCGCGGAATACCCCGATATCGATATTGATCTTTGCCAGGACGGCCGGTCCGAGGTGATCAACTACGTGCGCGCCAAGTACGGGCACGTGGCGCAGATCATTACGTTCGGTACGCTCAAGGCCCGCGCGGCCATCCGCGACGTGGGGCGGGTGCTGGGCGTCCCGCTGGCCGAGGTCGACAAGATCGCCAAACTCATCCCGGAAACGCTCAACATCACCATCAAGGAGGCGCTGGAGCAGGAGCCCGACCTGAAGAAGTTGTGCGACAGCGACGAGCGCTTCGCGCAACTGCTCCGCAACGCCAGCGAACTCGAAGGCCACACGCGCCACGCGGGCGTGCACGCGGCGGGGGTCATCGTGGCCACGCGCCCGCTGCACGAGATCGTGCCCCTCTACCGGCCCAGCGGCGCGCCCGAGACGGACATCATCACGCAGTGGGACGGGCCCACCTGCGAGAAGATGGGCCTGCTGAAGATGGACTTCCTGGGCCTGCGCACGCTCAGCGTCGTCGAGCGCGCCAAGAAACTCATCCGCGAGACGCTGAGCGAAGAGGAGATCTGGAAGGCGGTGGGCAGGGGCCACGAGTTCGCCGCGTGGCGCGACGCCACGGGCGAGCCCGGCGCCGCCCGCCCGGCGCACCCGCTCGACCTTGAGCGGCTGCCCTTCGAGAACAGAATCGTCTTTGACCTCTTCCAGCGGGGCGAGACCACCGGCGTCTTTCAGTTTGAATCCGGCGGCATGCGTCGCCTGCTCACCGAGATGAAGCCCGACCGGCTCGAAGACCTCATCGCGGCCAACGCGCTCTTCAGGCCCGGGCCCATGGACCTCATCCCTGACTATAACCGGCGCAAGCACGGCACCGAGCCCGTGCCCAGGGTGCACGAGATCGTGGACCGCTACACCGCCGAGACGTACGGCGTGATGGTGTACCAGGAGCAGGTCATGCAGATCGTGCACGGCCTGGGCGGCATCAAACTGCGCGACGCCTACACCCTCATCAAGAACATCAGCAAGAAGAAGCACGACAAGATCGACAAAGAGCGGCCCAAGTTCGTCGAGGGCGCCCAGCGGCAGGGGCTGAGCAGGCAGCAGGCCGAGGAGTTGTTCGAACTCATCCTCAAGTTCGCCGGCTACGGCTTCAACAAGAGCCACTCGACCGGCTACGCCATCGTGGCCTTCCACACGGCCTACCTCAAGACCTACTTCCCCGCGCAGTACATGGCGGCCTTCCTCACGTATGAATCGGGCGCCAACAAAGTGGCGGACTGGATCCCCTACCTTGAAGACTGCCGGCGCACGCGCATCATCAACCCCGCCGACGGGCAGACGGTGCGCACCGGCGTCGAGGTGCGGCCGCCGGACATCAACCGTTCCGCCGCGGACTTCACCGTGGTCTTTGACCAGGGCGAGGCCGCGACGGCCGCGGGCGGGCACATCCGCTTCGGGCTCAAGGCCATCAAGGGCGTAGGCGACAAGGCCATCGAGAGCGTGATCGCCGAGCGGACGAAGAACGGGCCCTTCACCAGCCTGTTCGACTTCACCGAGCGCATGCCCACGGGCGTGCTGACCAAGGCCACGCTCGAGGCGCTGATCAAGTGCGGCGCGCTCGACGGCCTGCACGGGCGCGAGCAGCGCGCCGCGATGATGGCGACGATCGAGGGTGCGCTGCTGGCGGGGCAGCAGGCCGCACAGGACAAAGCCAGCGGACAGGGCGGGCTCTTCGGCGGCGGCCCCGCGCAGGCCCCGGCGCCGGCCGCGCCCGTGGCGCTCACGCGCGCCACGCCGTGGACAGAGACAGAAACACTGGCGTTCGAGAAGGACGTGCTGGGTTTTTATGTTTCGAGCCACCCGCTCGACCGCTGGAAGAGTTGGTACAGCACCTTCGCCACCACGACGATCGGCGGCATCAAAGACCTGCCGCAGGACACGCGCGTGGTGCTGGGCGCCATGGTGCAGGACGTGCGCACCATCGTGGTGCGTCAGGGGCGCTCGGCGGGCCAGAAGATGGCCATTCTCACGATGGAAGACCCCTCGGGCGCGTGCGACTGCGTGATGTTCACCGATTGCTTCGCACGCTACGGCCACCTGGCCGAGAAGGAAAAAGTTGTCTTTGTGCTCGGGCGGCTCGACCTGAAGCGCGGCGACCCCCAGGTGCTCATCGACCGCCTCGTGCCCATCGAGGGCGTGCCCCTCGACGGCGGCCGCCTGCGCCTCTTTGTCGATGAACAACGCCTCAACGGCGGGGCCGAGGGCGCGGTGCGCCGCGTGGCCGGGCTGGTGAGGGCCAGTGTCGCCGCGGCCCCCGCCACGCCGGCGCGCAAAGATGAACAGAGCGCCTCGTTCCCTGTCGAGATCGTCATCGGCACCGACGAGAGCGTGGCGCTGCTCGCGGCCGACCCCAAGATGCGCGTGAGCCTCGCGCCCGATCTTGTCCGCGCGATCGAGGGCGAACTGGGCACGGGTATGGTCAAAATCGCCGGCGGCATCGCGCTGGACAAAGAAGAGAAAGACGCCCGCCCACGCTGGAGCAAGAAACGGGCCGCGGGCGACGACGACGAATAGCCGCGGCGTTCTCGGACCTTTTGTATCACAATTTTTGAGTTGCCGCCGCCCGGGCGATGGCCATCAATGTAAGGCCCACGAGTTGACGCGCCGGTCATGGGATGTCACCGCGCGGCCGCCGCGGCCGTCACCACAAGCCCCGGGCGCGTGCCCGGCCCGAACCCAGAACAAGGAAGATCATCATGAAGCGGGGAACACACCGGAAAGTCTCTGGGATGAACATCCACAACGCGGCACGCCTCGCGGCGGTCTGCGGGCTCTCTGTGGCCAGCGCCACAGACTACGTGTGGAACGCGCCCGCCAGCGGCGCGTGGGCGGCGGGGACAAACTGGGCGCCCATCGGTTTCCCGGCGGCGCCGACAGATACCGCGCTCCTGGGCGGATTCAACACCTACACGGTCTCGGCCTCGGGCACGACGGTGTGCGGCGCGGTTCACATCCCGAACGCTGATGCAACGCTCGCCGTGACGGCCGGCGGGCAGTTCCGGCTGCACGGCCCCCTCAACCTCGAAGGCACGCTGCTGGTGAACTCGGCGGCCTCGAGTTTCGTGACGGACGTGATGCTCTATCAGCCAACGGTCTTCTCTGGGCAAGGCATGGTCCGCCTCAACGCCTTCAGCAGCAACCCCGTCACCGCGAGGGTTCTGCCCAGCGACCCCGCGCACTCGCTGCTCATCATGCCGGGCGTGACGGTGTCCGGTATCGGGCAGATCGGCGTTCCCCTCGAAAACCGCGGCCTCATCAGCGCCGATGTCGCCGCGCGGTCTCTCCAGGTGCTCACCTACCCGGCGACCAACCTGGGTGTCATGCGCGCGACGAACGGCGGCATCCTCGAAGTCCTCACGAACGTCTCGCAAGGCCCCGGCGCGACCATCGACGCCGACGGCGGCACGGTGCGCCTGGGCGCCGTGGCCCTCAGCGGCACCTTCAACGCGCTCAACGGCGGCGCCTTCTCGCTCACCGGCAGCCCGACATTCACCACGCCGGTATTGAACGCCAACATCGGCATCCCGGCGGGCCTCTTCGTTTCGCTGCTGGGCGGCACGGCCACGATCAACGGCACGCTCACCGTGAACAGCGGCGCGGGAAACATCATCACCGACCTGCGCGTGACGGGCGACTTCACGCCGCAGGGCAGCGGCGCCTTGGTGCTCAACGCCTTCAACGGCAACCCCGTCACGGCACAGATCATCGCGGCGGCGGCCGCAGACACCTTCACGCTGCCCCCCACGCACACCATCAGCGGCAGCGGCCAACTGCCCCTCAGGCTGGTGAACAACTCCACGGTCACCGCCAACCTGAGTGCGCGACAACTGCAACTCACCGGCCAGCCCAAGACCAACAACGGCGTGATGCGCGCCACGGGGGGCGGCATCCTCGAAGTCCTCACGAATGTCTCGCAGGGCCCCGGCGCGACCATCGACGCCGACGGCGGCACGGTGCGCCTGGGCGCCGTGGCCCTCAGCGGCACCTTCAACGCGCTCAACGGCGGCGCCTTCTCGCTCACCGGCAGCCCGACATTCACCACGCCGGTATTGAACGCCAACATCGGCATCCCGGCGGGCCTCTTCGTTTCGCTGCTGGGCGGCACGGCCACGATCAACGGCACGCTCACCGTGAACAGCAGCGCGGGAAACATCATCACCGACCTGCGCGTGACGGGCGACTTCACGCCGCAGGGCAGCGGCGCCTTGGTGCTCAACGCCTTCAGCAGCAACCCCATCACAGCGCGCATCACGGCGGCCAACGCCGCGGATGTCTTCACGCTGCCCCCCACGCACACCATCAGCGGCAACGGCCAACTGCCCCTGGCGCTGGTGAACAACTCGGTGATCACGGCCGGCAACAACGCCCGGGTGTTGGAACTCCTCGGCCAGCCCAAGACCAACAACGGCGTGATGCGCGCCACAAACGGCGGCATCCTCGATGTCCTTGCGAACATCACACAGAGCCCCGGCGCGACCATCGACGCCGACGGCGGCACGGTGCGCCTGGGCGCCGTGGCCCTCAACGGCACCTTCAACGCGCTCAACGGCGGCGCCTTCTCGCTCACCGGCAGCCCGACATTCACCACGCCGGTATTGAACGCCAACATCGGCATCCCGGCCAGCCTCTTCGTTTCGCTGCTGGGCGGCACGGCCACGATCAACGGCACGCTCACCGTGAACAGCAGCGCGGGAAACTTCGTCACCGATCTGCGCGTGACGGGTGATTTCACGCCGCAGGGCAGCGGCGCCTTGGTGCTCAACGCCTTCAGCAGCAACCCCATCACGGCGCGCATCACGGCGGCCAACGCCGCGGATGTCTTCACGCTGCCCCCCACGCACACCATCAGCGGCAACGGCCAACTGCCCCTGGCGCTGGTGAACAACTCGGTGATCACGGCCGGCAACAGCGCCCGGGCGTTGGAACTCACCAGCCAGCCCAAGACCAACAACGGCGTGATGCGCGCCACAAACGGCGGCATCCTCGACGTCCTTGCGAACATCACGCAGAGCCCCGGCGCGAGGCTGGAGGCCGACGGCGGCACGCTGCGCTTCGCCGGCGTGAGCGTCAACGGCCTGATCGATGCGCAGGCCGGGAGCATCTCCCTGCCCGGCAACCCCACGTTCATCCAGCCCACCATTCTCGGCAACATGTCCCTCGGTGGCGGCGGCACGGTGCGCATCAGCGGCGGCCAGGGCGCCTTCTCGGGCGTCACCACCATCAACTCCGGCGCCGCCAACGTGATCACCGTTCTCCGCATCGCGGGGAACACAACCCTCTCGGGCGCGCAGGCCGGCCCGGGCGTTGTTGTCCTCAACGCCTTCTCGTCGAACCCCGACACGGCACAGATCGCGGGCGACGCCCCCCAACACGCGCTGATCATCGGCGAGGCGTACAGGGTCGGCGGGCGCGGCCGCGTCTACACGCCCACCACCAACGCCGGCGCCGTCGCCCCGGGCGCTCACCCCACCGGCGTCGGGCACCTCGAGTGGCGAGCGCCCCTGACCATGCACGAAGACGGCGTGATCGCGGTTGAACTCGCCGGGGCCGCGCTCGCGCAGCACGACCGGCTCACCAGCACCCACGCCATCACCCTCGACGGCACGCTCGACGTGTCGTACATCGGCTCGTATGCCCCGACCCGGGGCGATGTCTACACCGTCATTCAGGCACCGTCCATCACCGGCGAGTTCATCAATGTGAACACGCCGCCCCTGAGCAACGGGGTTGGCCTCAAGGTGCGTTACAACCCGACCACCGTGCAACTCGAAGCCATCTGCTACGCCGACATCAACGAAGACGGCGGCATCGACGGTGCCGACGTCGAAGCCTTCTTCGCATTCTGGGAATCGGGCGACCCCATCGCCGACCTCAACAACGACGGCGGCATCGACGGCGCGGATGTCGAGTTCTTCTTCGCCGTGTGGGAAGAGGGCGGGTGCTGACCAGCGCTCACGCCAGGCGAGGTTCCGCCTGCGCAGGCGCGCCGGGTGTCAACCCAGAGTGCCCGGCGTAACCGCGCACACCAACTGGCGCGCACCCCGGCAGGCCCGGGAACCCGGCGCGGCGGGCAGAAAAACGACACCCGGGGTGTTCTCGGACGAGCAAAAGTGCCCATTTCCCCTTGTGCGGGGGGAGGGCTTTCGTTAGAATATTGCCGGAGTATCCGCCGTTGCCTCCGTGCGCGCGGCGTTCAGACCGGAGAGGCCGCGCTGTGATCGGGGCGGCGGGAGAACCCGTGCGGCGTTCGCCGCGCGACAGCAGAGGGAGTGAATCCATGGTTGTGTTGTCGAAGACCCGTTCGTTGTCGCCCGCGCTGGCCCTCTTCGCCGCGTGCGGCCTGGCCGCATCATCAGCCTCGGCGATTGATATCTTCTGGAACAACGCCTCGGGCGGCGCCTGGAACGTGGGCGGCAACTGGATGCCCAACACCGTGCCGTCCAGCGCCGGTGATACTGCCGTGATCGACCTCGCCGGCACGTACACCGTGTCGGTGACCGCCGCGCAGTCAACGGGCCCGATCTCCATCCTCAACCCGGGCGCCACGGTCTCGGTCAACAGCGGCGTCAACCTCAACCTGCTGGGCAGCCAGATCATCAACGACGGCACGCTGAGGATCAACAGCACGGGAGGGGCCAGCCAGACCTACCTGATGCTCGTGGGGGCCAACGCCGAGATCTCCGGCACCGGATCGCTGGTGCTCAACGCCAGTTCAAGCCCCGTCACGGCGTACCTCACGACCAACGTGGGTCAGACACTCACCAACGCGCTGGGCCACACCATCCGCGGCACGGGGCAGGTCTATCTGACACTGATCAACAACGGGCTGGTGAGCGCGGACGTGTCTGCCCGGCGGATCGAACTGCTGAGTTCGGCCAAGACCAACAACGCGACCATGCGGGCGCTCAACGGCGGCATTCTCTTTGTCAACACCACCGTGAACCAGGGCGCCGGCGGCGTGTTGCACGCCGACGCGGGCACGGTTCAATATTCCGGCGGGGCGGTCAGCGGCGGCGCGCTCACCGCCGCGAACGCGGGCGAGCACCGGGTGGTCTCCGCTTCTACGTTCGGCGCGCTCACCAACAACGCGCCGTTGCTGATCGACAACGCCCAGTTCGCCAACTTCAGCGGCGCGGCCGTGACCAACAACGGCAGCATCACCATCAACCCTCAGGCAGGCGGCAGCCAGACGTACATGCAGTTGACAGGCCCCTCGCCCGCGGTCTTCGGCGGCAGCGGCCAGATCGCGCTCAACGCTTCGGCGAACCTTGACACGTCCTCCCTCTCATCGAACGTTGGCCAGACGATGGTCAACGACTCCAACCACACCATCCGCGGCACGGGGCGGATCTACCTCCCCCTGACCAACAACGGCCAGGTCAACGCCGACATCAACGGCAGAGTCCTTGAACTGCTGAGTTCGGCCAAGACCAACAACAGCGTGATGAGGGCCGTCGGCGGGGGCATCCTGCAGATCGCGGGCACATCGCTCACGCAGTCCGCCCCGGGCGAGTTGATCGCCGACGGCAGCGAGGTCCGGCTCAGCGGCGCCACCGTCTCCGGCGGCACGCTCACGGCGGTGAACGGCGGCGCGTTCAGGGTGATCACGGCTTCGACGCTCGGCTCACTCACCAGCAACGCCCCGGTGCTTGTCAACACCGCGGTCTTTCTGAACGTGAGCGGCGAGACCATCACCAACAACGGCAGCATCACCGTGAACCCACAGGCCGGCGGCAGCGCGTCGTATATCCAGTTGACCGGCGCCGGGCCGACCACCTTCACCGGCAGCGGCCAGATCGCGCTCAACGCGTCGACAAACCTCGACACGGCGTACCTCACGTCGAACGTCGGCCAGACGCTGATCAACGACACCAGCCACACGATCCGCGGCACGGGGCGGATCTATGTGCCCCTCACCAACAACGGCGTGCTGAGCGCCGACGTGAGCGGCAAGACCATTGAACTGCTGAGTTTGGCCAAGACCAACAACAGCCGCATGCAGGCCACCGGGGGCGGGGTGCTGCAGATCTCGAACATCGCCGTCAACCAGTCCTCCGCGGGTGAGATCGTGGCCGAGAACGCCAGCCTCGTTTCGCTGCAAGGGGCCACCATCATCGGGGGTCAACTCAACGCCGCGGGCAGCGGCGACTTCTTCGTGGCCGCCTCTTCGACGTTCGGCACGCTCACCAACAACGCGCCGGTGCGGGTCAACAGCGCCAACACCTTCCTGAGCCTCAGCCAGGCATCGCTGATCAACAACGGCACGATCACGATCAACAACGGCATCAGCGGCTCGGCGAGCCACTTCCGGCTGATCGGCCCCTCGACCACCACCCTCTCCGGATCGGGCACCCTGCGGCTGCGATCCAACGCCGCCGTCTCCACAGCCACGGTCACGACGAACGTGGGCCAGTTGCTTGTTCAATCTTCGGGCCACACCATCAGCGGCTCGGGCAGCATCGACGCCCCGCTTGAGAACAACGGGCTGGTGAGCGCGGACATCGACGCCCGCACGCTGCAACTCATCAGCGGGGCCAAGACCAACAACGCCACGATGCGCGCCATCGACGGGGGCACGCTGCGCATCGCCTCGGTCACCCTGACCCAGTCCGCGCCGGGACAGGTCCTGGCGGCCAACAACGGCGTCGTCGTCTTCTCCGGCGCGACGGTCTCGGGCGGCTCGCTCAACGCGAGCGGCAACGGGCAGTTCACGGTTGAAGCCACTTCCTCGTTCGGCCCGCTCACCAACAACGCGCCGATCCAGGTCTCCTCCTCCTCCGTCGCCCTCAACGTGCTCAACGACGGCTTTGTCAACAACGGCACCATCACGATCAACAACGGGGTGAGCGGCAGCGCCAGCAACTTCCAACTCATCGGCAGCGACGCCACGATCTCCGGCACCGGCGCACTGGTGCTCAACGCCAGCGGCAGCACCGCGACGGCCGTGATCACCACCAACGTGGGCCAGTTGCTCACCAACGGGCTCGACCACACCATCGCGGGGCGCGGCCGCTCGAATGCGCGCATCCTCAACAGGGGCATCATCGCCCCCGGGCCCCTGGCCGGCGGCGCGGGCCTCATCGAAATGTTCAACACGCTCACCCTGGCCGAAGAGAGCCGCGTCCACATCGAGATCGGCGGGGATACGGCCGCGCTGTACGACCGCATCACCAGCAACTCGGCCCTCAACATCGACGGCGCGCTCGTTGTCACATACCGGCCCTCCTTCACGCCAACCCGCGACCAGTCCTACACCATCATGCAGGGTTCGGTCCGCAACGGCGAGTTTTTCGACGTGCAGGTGCCCCCGATCTCCGGCGGCGTGGGCCTCCGCCTGCGTTACACCGCCAACGCGGTCATCATCGACGCCGTCTGCTACGCCGACGTGAACGAAGACGGCGGCATCGACGGCGCCGACGTCGAAGCCTTCTTCGACCTCTGGGAAGCCGGCGACCC
This sequence comes from Phycisphaeraceae bacterium, assembly GCA_019636615.1. Lineage (GTDB taxonomy): Bacteria > Planctomycetota > Phycisphaerae > Phycisphaerales > UBA1924 > UBA2402. Next base: position 1,096,766 of record JAHBXF010000001.1, read on the forward strand.
CGTCGCCGACCTGAACAACGACGGCGGCATCGACGGCCTGGATGTCGAGTTCTTCTTCGACGTGTGGGAGAACGGCGGCTGCTGATCCGCGCCGCGATCCCCCGACATACCTACCCCTGAACACTTCCCCCGCCCCTCGGCGGGGGATTTCATGCGCGCATGGGGGGTCAAAATAAAGGTTGGAAGGCGTGCGGCCGATCACACACCCATCACTTCATCCCTCCGGGAGAGCGAAGAGCGGTGACACGGATGTGACCCTTCTCCGCGGCGGGAATACACGCAAGGCCACAGCGCGACCCAAAGACCGCGCCCCGCCACCAGCACGGAGATTCCAGAACATGACCAGCCGCAACACCAGCCGTACCACCCGCCGCACCGCCACCCGCAAGACCGCCAAACGCACCGGCGTCGCCCGCAAGACGGCCAACAAAACCACCGGCAAGCGCGCCGCCACCGCCCGCAAGACCGCCGGCGCCGGCACTTTCGGCAAGGCCGCTACGCCGCGCACCGCCGCCAAGGCCTTCGGCAAGAAGACCGGCACCGCCAAGCGCACCACCAGGGCCACCGGCAAAGCCACCACCAAGACCGCCGGCAAGACGGTGAGCAAGACCACCGGCAAGCGCATCACCACCGCCCGCAAGAACACCGTGGCCAAGAGCCTGCTGAGCCGCTCGACCCCGGTGCGCACCTTCCGCCGCGCCGCCTGAGCCAACGCACGCGGGCGTGATGTTCGCCCCGCGCACACGATCCCTCACACCCCGCTGAGGGGAGAGATACCTCCCGGCGCACCCCGCGCCGGGAGTTTTCGTGCGCCCGTACAAGTGCGTGGGGGTGTGGGGGTGTGGGGGTGTGGGGGTGTGGGGGTTGGCGTGAAGCGCGTTATGGAAGGTCAAACACGAGCACCTCGGCCCCATCGCCGCCCGCGGCAAGGTCGAATCCGTCTTCGTTGGCCAGCCCCGCGCCGTCGCCGGCGCGCAGACGTTCGCCGCCGCGCAGCGTCACATCTCCCTTCACCACCTGCACCCAGGCGCGCCGCCCCGGGCCGATGGTGTGGCGCGCCGTCTCACCCGGCGCGAGGTGTGCGCCCAGCATGAGGGCATCCTGCCCGATACGCACCGAGCCCTCGCGGGCGTCGGGCGAAGCAAGCACGCCCAGACGGCCGCGCGTGTGCGCGCTGTCGAAGCGCTTCTGTTCATACGACGGCGGCTCGCCGCGCTTCTCGGGGCGGATCCATATCTGCAAGAGGTGCACGGGCTCGGCGTTGCTGGGGTTGAACTCGCTGTGCTCGATGCCCGAGCCCGCGCTCATGCGCTGCACCTCGCCGGGCGTCACGCTCTGCTGGTGCCCCAGCGAGTCGCGGTGCGCCAGCGCACCCGACACCACATACGTGATGATCTCCATGTCGCTGTGGGGGTGGGCCCCAAAGCCCTGGCCCGGCGCGACAAAGTCCTCGTTGATGACCCGCAGCGGCCCGAAGCCCATCCACTCGGGGTCGCGGTAGTGGCCGAACGAGAACGTGTGGCTGGTCTTGAGCCAGCCGAAGTCAAAACTCCCGCGTTCTTCCGATCGTCGCAGCGTGATCATGGCACCTCCTGTCGTGTGGGCGGCCACGGCGGCCCGGCACGCCCCCGGGCGAATCGTTTCACACGAAACGATCATGTGTGAAACTACGTGCCCGCCCCGGCCCCGGTTCGCGCTTCCCCGGCCGCCCCGCCGGCGGGCGCGGCGTTCCCACGGCGCGCCCGCTCCAAAAGCCCGATCAGCGCGGCCAGATCCTCCCCGCCCATGTGGCCCAGTTGCGCCCGGTGCAGGTGCATCACCGGCTCATCAAGGGCCGCCAGCGCCTCCAGGCCGCGCGCTGTGATTACCACATACACCGCCCGCCGATCCCGCTCGCCCCGGCGACGGGAGACCAGCCCCTCCCGCTCCAGCCGGTCTACCAGCCGCGTGACATCCGGCACCCGGGCAACCAACTGCCCGCCGATCTCCTGGCACATGCGCCCTCCCTCGCCCGCCCCCCGCAAGATCCGCAGCGCGTTGTACGCGGTTTCTGAGAGCCCATGGGCCGCAAAGAGCCGCGCAAACCCCTCGCTCAGCACCGAGGCCGTGCGCAGGAGGTTTAAATACGCCTCTTGTTCGGGTGTTTCAAAGGGTTTCGACTTGCCAATCTCGTCACCGAGCGTCATCGTGTTCCCTTCTCAGTCGGGCCTTGTGCCCCGGCGTTAAATAGTTGTTGAAACAAGTATATGCCCCAAGCGGCGCATCGGGGCCGCGCGGCATGGGGGGTCAGAACTTCTCCCAGAGCCAGACACTCGTGTATCTGTGCCGCGCCCGGCGGCGATTCCCCTTCTCCGGGCAAGATTTCATTGGCCTTCAGCGCGGGAATACCGATAATTGACCCTGTGGAAGAGTCCGCGGCATCATCCCGACCCTTGATCGACCCCGGCTGGCTCTTTCTGGCCGCGGGGCTGGGGCTGCTCGCCTGTGTGGTGATCATCCCCGCGCAGGTGGATATCGCCCAGGCGGTCGCGCAGCGCGACCGGGTGCACGCCGCGGAGGTTCACCGCGAACAACGCATCGCGCGCTACGCCGAGTTCATGGGCGCCATCGAAGCCCAGGAGCCGATGCTCATCCGCTCGCTGGCCGAAACGCAACTCAACCAGATCCCCGCCGACCGCGGCGCGATCATCCCCAGCGGCGAATCGGCCGCGGGCGATGCTTCCGTCTTCCCTGCGCTCGAGCCCGAACCGCTCGTGCTTCCCGAATCCACGCGCGAAGTCTCGCGGCTGGAGCGGTGGTGCACCGAGCCGGGCACGCGCCGGTGGCTCATCCTCGCCGGGGCCCTGTGCGTGCTCGTCGGGTTGCTGCCCGCCGCCAGGCCCCGGTAGCGCGCGCCGCACCCTACGCGGCGGAGCGCCGGCCCATTCCCCGCGACCGCTCGACAAGTTCACGCACACGCATGCACCACGGGTCCGAGTCCGCCGCGAACGCCCCTTTGTCGGCGAAGTCGTCCGCCCCGGCCCCCTCGGCCCTGGCGCGGGTGTCACCGTCGCTCGTCGCAGAGATCACAATGATGGGGATGTTCTGCGTCGCGGCGTTGCCCTTGATGCGCCGCACAACATCGACGCCCGTCATGTCGGGCAGGTTGATGTCGCACAGGATCAGGTCCGGGCTGTGCCCATCGCCGATGGCGCGCATCGCCTCTTCGCCCGTCGCGTACACCGTCACCTCAAACCCGCGCTCTTTCGAGAAGATGAACGTGAACAGGCGCGCGGCCAGGGGGTCGTCCTCCACGGCCAGAAGCCTCAGCGTCGACGCGGGTTGCTGACGAGCCGCGCCCCCGGCCGCATCGCCGCGCGGCGGGCTGCCCGCCCGGTCGGCCGCCGCTGCCGCGGTGGGCGAGCCCTGCGTGCACGACTTCGACCGAACGCAGTTGCGCCCCGCGTTCTTGGCTTCATACACACACTCGTCCGCCGCGTGCACCAGCGCCGCGGCAGACTCAAATGTGTGGCCCACGCCGGGGTGGTGCGCCGCGACCCCCACGCTGATGGTCACGGCCAGCGACAACTGCTCAGTGCCCGACGACACCACGAAGGGGGCCGAGCAGACAAGCCGACGCGCCACCTCGCCGACCTTCAGGGCGCGGGCCGCGTCCGCGCCGGGCACCACCACGGCGAACTCTTCGCCGCCGTAGCGGCACACCGTGCCGATCTTCCCCAGCGAGCCCGCAAGACGCGAGGCCAGTTCCTTGAGCACCGCGTCGCCCGCCTGGTGTCCGTGGGTGTCGTTGATCGACTTGAACCTGTCCGCGTCGCAGAAGAGCACCGCCAGGGGCACGCGCTCCTCGTTGCTGCGGTCAAAGGCCTGGGCCACCTCGCGGTCAAAGTGGGCGCGGTTGTACGCGCCCGTCAGCGCGTCGGTCACCGTCTGACGGGTGAGTTCCAGCGTTTCGCGCTGCATCTCTACCTGGTTCTCGATGAGTTGCGCGTGCGCCTGCGCCATGATGGTCGAGAGGTCCGCCGACTCGCCCGCCTTCACGTCCATGCTCTTGGCCAGAGACTGCGCGCTCTCGTTGATCTGCGCCAGCAACGACCGCGACGCGCCGGGCTCGATGCCGAACCACTCTCGCATGCTCACCACAAAGCGGTCCAGCAGCGGCTTGGCGGCGACATCCGCCAAAAACGCCGCGGCGTATCCCGCCGACGCGACCACGCGCAGCAGCGCCGCGTATTCCGGCCGGCACCGCTCGGGCTGGTGATGCCAGCGGATGCACTCAAAGAGAGGCTCGGGCAGGCGCCACCGCTGGGCCAGGGCCGCGCCTGCCCGGCAGTGATCCGTGCCCAGGCACTCCACCTCGGCGGCCAGGTGTTTGTCGTGGTCGTTCTCGCCCGAGACAACGGGGTCGTATTCGTCGCGCAGGGTCGAGGCGAAGGCCAGCACGCCGATGTCCTGCACCAGCGCGCCGACAAAGGCCTCTTCGGGGTCGCAGGCGTTGGTGCTCAGCGCCAAGAGCCGCGCGCCCGAGGCCGAGTAGACCGCGCGCCGCCAGTACGCGAGCATGTCGAAACTCTGATTGATCCCCGCGCGCCGGCTCGTCTCGACCAGGCTGAACCCCAGCACGATCGACTTCACCGTGGTGATGCCCAGCAGCCCCGTCGCCCGCGTGATGCTGGGGCACGGCTTGTTGAGCCCATAAAAACTCGAGTTCACCGTGCGCAGCACCCGCGCCGTCAGGGCCGGGTCGTTCTGCACCGTGGCCGCGATCTCCTGCGTCGAGACGTTCTTGTCCTGCGTGATCTCGAGCACACGCATCGCCACGCCGGGCAGCGTGGGCAGGGTTTGGCACTGCATCACCCGTTCGAGTGTTCCGGTGTTGTGCGCGGTGTCATGGCGGGCCTGGGTCATTCGTCGTCCTTGACACTTCCGCTATCCCCCCCGCGCCGGGCGGGCCCGGCATCGACCTTCCTTGGTCGGTGAAGGCATAGGCAAGATGCCCTAGTGATCGGCCATGAACGCGGGGTTGATGATCTGGAGACACGCCGGTGGAAATTTCGTGGCGCGGCCCTTGCGCGTTTGCGGGCGCGCACCGCTCGGGCCGAGAATAACAGTGCTTTCCAGCGTCTCTTCGCGGTTTCCCGGCCACGCCCGCCCGCGGCCCGAGAAGCACAACCCGCGATTTGGGCATCCCCGCGCGCACACCGTGCGAAGAGAGATGTGGAGAAACGTGTGCCCGACAACTTTCCAAGGAACGATGCGCGCGATCACGCATCAAAGCAGGAAGGAAGCGAGCACACCAACCAGGGGAGATCAGCGATCATGAAGAAGCGCAGCAGGCAGGAATCAGACATCGATCCCCTCCGCCTGATCGCCGCCAGTGAAGCGGTGATCCAGGCGCTTCAGGAAACCCAGAACGAACAGGGGCAGGCCTCGCACCCGCTCTCGCTCCTCGGCTCGCCCGCGCAGCCCGCGTGCCTCACCGAGTTCACGCGCCCCGAGATCGAACAGGCCACCGACTTCCTCGTGCGCCTCGGCGTGCTCGAACCCGCGCCGGAATAACGCCCCCGCGACGATCGATCGTTCGCCCCGGGGTGGGTTTTCACCCGCCCGCCCCGGGCGCGATCAAGGCCACTCGCGCAGCCGCACGCGCGGCGAGCGCAGCGCCCGCCGTGAAAGTCGCGCCATGAGGTGTTTCATCCCAGTCAAAACCGGGGGATGGCCCGCACAACGCCTACAGGCCGCACGGCCCGCACTGTCTGCGCCGTGCCGCGCATCCCCGGCGCAGATTCACACACGCCTCACCCGGGCGGGGGTTTGCCCGTCGCGGGGTCTTGCCCGCGGAAGTGCCGCACCATGTCACGCATCATCAACATGCCCCGCTGTCGCTGCTCGGGGCTGGCGTGCCCGCCCACGTTGCGGTCCATGAAGTTGAAGAACCGGCCCAGTTCGCGCCCGCTCGGCGCGCGGTTCGGGTTGTCGCGCAGCCGCTCCCGGTCGCGCTCGGCCTGCCGGCGAACCTCGGCCAGCCGCTGCTCGTCGGGCACGTCCCGCACCTCGCCCCCCACCGCCTCCATCATCTTCACAAAGTTCACGAAGGTCTCGTCGAGATACCTGCCCCGCTCGCTCTCGGGAACGTTCGAGTAGTCCTTGGCGTATTTGTCCCACGTGTCCACCGCCAGCCGCGAGGCGTTCTCCTCGATCTGCTTGCGCGCGGCACCCGCGATGCCCATCGCGAAACTCGCCATCAGCATCGAGTCTTGCCCGTCCATGCTGCGCAGCCGCTGCACCAGTTGCCCGATGAGTTTCAGCCGCTCCTCAACCGGCAGTTTGTTGAAGTCGTCGGTCAGCAGCGTGTAGTTGAACACGTCGTCCAGCGGGTCGTTCAGATAGTCCGGCTGGCGCACGGGCCAGAAGGCCACCGCCGCCCACACCACCAGCGCCGCGCCCAGCGTGCCCCCGCCCACGCGCAGCGCCAGCAGCGTCTTCTTCTTTTTCTTCGGGTCTTCCATCCGGCCGCGCCACCAGCCGTTCAGCCGGTCGTCGAGGCCAAAGGGCAGCCCCAGCCGCACGCCGCGCGAGGGCACGCGCGGGCGCGCCGCGGGCGTGGCCTTGGGCGCGGCGCGCCCCGGCCCCTTCGCCGGAATGTCGAGGCCTTCAAGAACGCTGGGAAGTGTTGGGCTGTCCATAGTGCCGCTCGCTGTCACCGGGGTTGGGGGTCAGCCGCCCAGCCCGCCGCCGAACTGAACCACATCCATGAAGAACTCGCCCGCGTTCTCCGCCGCGTTCGAGCGGAAGGGCAGTTTGTCCGCGCGCCAGTCTCCCCAGAAGAGGGCGTTGCGGTCCCACTTCACTTCCTCCGGGGCGTTCTCGCGCGCCAGTTGCGCAAACCGCGGGTTGTGCCAGTCGTCGTAATCGGTCACCACGGGCAGCCGGCCGTTCTTCTCATAGGCCTTGCTCACGCCGAACTGCGGGTTGCGCACCGTGGCCAGTTCCGCCGCCACCATGATCTTCCCGGGCGGATAGTCATAACTCCAGCCGATCTGCGCCCAGGTGGGACGCGCATCCGTGCCCACCCCGCCGTTGTCCGAGGGGCAGCGGAAGGGATCGGTCACCACCCAGTCGGCGTCCGGCAACGGGCGAAAGGGCATCGCGACATCGAGGTAGTTGGCCATGATCTCGAGCATGGAGGGGTCGTTCTCGTTGCTCCCCTCGTTGATGGGGCGCACCTTGGGCAGCAGCACGCCCTTGGCCTCGGTATCCATATAGATCTGCACACCCTGACCGATGCCGCGAAGGTTGGCCAGGCACTTCACGCGCCGCCCGTTCTCGCGGGCCCGCGCCAGCGAAGGCACCAGAATGCCCAGCAGCAGCGCGATGATCGAGATCACCACGAGCAACTCAATGAGCGTGAACCCGCCGCGCGCCGCCCCGGGCGGGCGCTTCCCATCACTCTGCCGGCATCGAAACAGCCTCACGCGGTACCTCCCCACCCGATGAATACCCGGGCTTCAGGCCGGGTCTGGGTCGTCTCACACGAAACCATATCCATATCACCACACCACCCGGACACCATCACCCGCGGCCACTTCGTGGCCCCATCGGCGATTCCCTGCCGGCTGCCGCAAGACCACGACTCGAAACCCCGCCACCACCCCCACGCGCGGCCTCATGGCCGCCGGCCACCGGGTCACTTCGACACCGCACCCTTCTACGTTTCAACCCGCCGGGCGTTTCATGCCAGCAGGAGCCTGTTTGGGGGGCGGCGGCTTGGGCGACTCGCCCGCAGAATGGCGCATCGGTTCCGGTTGCCGATGACACCGCTCGCGCTCGACGCGCTGCGGCCCCGCCGCTTCGCGGCGGTTGTTGATCGTGTGCCGCGCCCCGTTGCCCCGCGCTCCTCCGCCTCTTGCCACGGCGAAGCCGTGGAGGTTAACTGCCTTAGGGTCGCCGCGCAGCGGCACCCCCGGTACGCATTCTCAGAAACTCTCGGCGCCGCGAAGCGGCGCGGCCAAGATCATCATCTCGCACTGATGCGGCAGGCCGGCCCGCAATCGTGCGAACAAACAGGTACGTGGTACTCCTCCGCCCCTGCCGGGGCGGTCTGGTTGATTTATCAGGCTTACACCGGGTTGCGCTCCGGTCGCCTCGCGGCGACCCTCGCTCCACCCGGTGCTACAACCCTTCGCACCTCCGGTGCGAGGGAAGGCAGATGGGGCCTCTGAAGTATGGGTCGCACAGGCATCTGGCTTGTGTTCTTCTGCCGGGTGCCACGCGTATGGCGCTTCGCCATGGCGCGCGAGGGGCTCCGCAGTTTCGAAGCGGTAGTTGAGTTATTCCCGCGCCCCTCGTCTCTCGCCACGGCGAAGCCGTGGTGGTTAACTGCCTTAGGGTCGCCGCGCAGCGGCACCCCCGGTACGCATTCTCAGAAACTCTCGGCGCCGCGAAGCGGCGCGGCCAATCTCGCCACCTTCCCACTCACGCGCCCTCATCACCCGGCCTCCCCTCCCCAAACCCCCCATCTTCACCCATAAACAGGGGGTTTTCGGCCTTCTGCGCCCATTCCGGCCGATTTTCATGGCACCCAGCCCCTTCATGTGGCATATTCCCTTCAGGCGCACCCTCCGCGCCCACGGGCTCTCCCCATGCAGATGTACTTCCGCACATCCCTCGCTACCCTCGCCTCCCTGGCCCTCTTCGCCCCGTGCGCTGTCGCGCAGATTGACCCCAGCGGCATCGACTTTGTCACCATCGGGGCGGTCAACAACCCGGCCTACTCAGGGCCGGACTTCAACAACACAGTCACCGGGCGCGGCAGCGTCTCATACGAATATCGAATCGGCCGCACAGAGGTCACCACCGCCCAGTGGATGGAGTTCTACAACCTCTTCTACGGCAGGGTGCCTCACGTCACGATCCCGGCACGTTGGGGGGCTTCAGACCGCGGTGCGGGCGCTTCGCCTCGCTTTGTCCTCAGCAACGCACCGGACGCGGGCCTCTTCCCTGTGAGCGGGGCCTCGTGGCGTGCCGCCGCGATGTTCTGCAACTGGCTGCACAACGACAAAAGCACCGACCTCAGCGCCGTGATGAACGGCGCGTACGACGTCAGCACTTTCGGGTACGAGCCGGGCACGAGCATCTTTACCGACCAGCACACGCACCATCCGGATGCGAAGTACTGGATCCCTTCGGTCGACGAGTGGATCAAAGCCGGCTTCTACGACCCCAACCATGGCGGCCAAGGTGTGGGCGGGTGGTGGTGGAACACCCCCGCGGCGACGAACGTGCCGCTCATCCACGGCCCGCCGGGCCAGGGAGAGGCGAATACAGGGTTCGATCTTCCAGGGGGTGGGCACTACAGAATACCGCTGGGTGCCTACTCGGATGTGCAATCTCCCTGGGGCCTCCTCGACATGGCGGGAGCAACGAAGGAGTTTACCGAAACCGTGCGGACCGTTAATGGTGAAAGAGTACGCAGTATCGCTGGCAGTCACTGGACGGCCGGCGTGTCAGGGGTGGATGCTATCTACATGATAGGAGATGAGTTTCCCAGTTCCCCGAGCCTATTCCATGGTTTGCGGGTGGCGGCTGCTGTGCCCACTCCCGGCGCTGTAGTCGTCGTAGTATCGCTAGCGGGGTGTGTGCTCCGAAGGCGACGGTGTTGCGCGGCGTCTTGTCATAATAAGCCCGTGGGCAAGGCCGCGAGCCGCGGAAAGGGTTTCGCAACCCTCGCCTCTCTGGCCCTCATCGCCCCGTGCGCTGTCGCGCAGATCGACCCCAGCGGCATCGACTTTGTCACCATCGGGGCGGTCAACAACCCGGCCTATTCAGGGCCTGACAACAACTTCGCCGTCACCGGGCGCGGCAGCGTCTCATACGAATACCGCATCGGCCGCACCGAGGTGACCACCGCCCAATGGCTGGAGTTCTACAACAACTTCTACGGCAGGGTGCCTCACCTCACCGCCCCAGTTCGCTGGGGTGCCTTTGACCGCGGCCAGGGCCAGTCACCCCGTTTCGCGCTCAGCAACTTTCCGGATGCCGACCTCTTCCCCGTCAGCGGCCCCTCGTGGCGCACCGCCGCGATGTTCTGCAACTGGCTGCATAACGACAAAAGCACCGACCTCAGCGCGGTCATGAACGGTGCTTACGACGTCAGCACCTTTGGCTATGCGCCGGGAACCAACGTATTCACCGACCAGCACACGCGCCACCCTGATGCGAAATACTGGATCCCTTCCCTTGATGAATGGATCAAGGCGGGCTTCTACGACCCCAACCACGGGGGGCAGGGTGTGGGCGGGTGGTGGTGGAACACCCCCGCGGCCACCAACGTGCCGCTGATCCACGGCCCGCCCGGCCAAGGGCAGGCCAACACGGGGTTCGACCTCCCGGGTGGTGGGCACTACAGAATACCGCTGGGTGCCTACCCGGATGTGCAATCCCCTTGGGGCCTGCTCGACTTGGCGGGTGCAACCGCTGAATTCACCGAGACGGTGCGGACAGTAAACGGTATCAAGAATCGCCGCATTGCTGGAACCCACTGGACGGGTGCTTCGACCGGCGTGGATGCGATCTACATGATTGGCGATGACTTTCCGAACTTCCCAGACCTATTTCATGGCTTGCGCGTGGCCGCTGCCGTACCCGCACCCGGCCCTCTCATTCTATGGGCTATATGCGGTTCCTTCTGCTTTGCGAGACATCGCCGCAGATAGACTCGGTTCGGTGGGTTTACAGATTCAGATCAAAGGAGACAAGACATGTTTGAGTGGTTACGTCGCGGTGCCGGCACTGTCCTTGAACCACTCAGAGCATCACGTTTGTCTCGCCCGCGGCATGAGCGTTCGCGGCACCATGGGGGTAGAAACATGTCAAAGAATTCCTTCGCGGGCGCGGCGGTGGCGGCCGCGATTCTCTGTGTGGGGGCGGGCGCTTCCATCGCCGCGGCCCAGATCACCATTCCAACCGTGACGATCGGCCACCCCGGCAACGCGCCGGACCCGATCACCGGTTACGGCTCGGTAGCCTACACCTACAACATCGGCACCACCGAGGTGACCAACGCGCAGTACGCGGCGTTCCTGAACGCCGTCGCCGCGTCGGACCTTTTCAACCTGTACAACACGGACATGGCCGGCTCGTTTGGCGGCATCACCCGGACAGGCACTGACGGCTCATACACCTAAAGCACGATCCCAAGCCGCGCGAGCCGGCTTTGGGGAGCGGGACGCCTGAACCATCCAAGTTCGACCGGGGCGCGAGCCGGTTTGCATCGAGAGGCTCTGCGGGTTCGTGCGGGCGGGACGCCTGCGCCGCCCACGCTTGAGAGTTCCCGATAGCCTCTAGAATCCCCGCCCATGCTCGACAAGGACAAACTCAATCTCGCCGCCCAGGTTCTCATCGTCGAAGACGAGGCCGAGCACGCCGATGTCATGGCCGAGGCCCTCCGCAAGCCCGGCCACGTCTGCACGGTGGTGGGGGGGGTCGCCCAGGCCATGGAAGAACTGCGACTGGGCGCCTTTGATGTCATCGTCACCGATCTGCGCATGCCCGCCAGCGGCGGCGTTGATGGGGCCGCGCCCGACGGGGCCGATGCGGGCCTGCGCGTGCTCGAGGCCGCCCGCCGTTTGCAGCCCGCCGCCGAGGTTGTGCTGGTCACGGCGCACGGCGATGTTCCCACCGCCCGCGCGGCCTTCAAACTCGGCGCGTACGACTTCATCCAGAAACCGCTGGATCTTGAGGTCTTCCGCAACCTCGTCAACCGCGCGGCACAGACCGTGCTCCTGCGTCACCAGAACGACCGCCTCAAGGCCGAACTCGAACAATCCGGGTTTGAAGGGCTCATCGCCCAGTCAGAGCCCATGCGCCGCGTGCTGCGCACCGTCCGCACCATCGCCCCCTCCAACCTCCCCGTGCTCATCACCGGCGAGAGCGGCACCGGCAAGGAACTCATCGCCCAGTCGGTCCACCGCAACAGCCGGCGCGCCACGGGCCGCTACGTCACCTTCAACTGCGCGGGGCAGAGCGAAAGCCTGCTCGAAGATCAACTCTTCGGGCACGTCCGCGGGGCCTTCACCGGGGCAGACAAAGACCGCGCCGGCGTCTTTGAATACGCCGACGGCGGCACCCTCTTCCTCGATGAAATCGGCGACATGCCCATGGCCATGCAGGCCAAACTCCTCCGCGTGCTCGAGAGCGGCGAGGTCATCCGCCTGGGCAGCAACGAGGCGCGCCACGCCGACGTGCGCTTCGTCTCGGCAACCAACCGCGACCTCAAGGCCATGATCGCCGCGGGCCAGTTCCGCGAAGACCTCTACTTCCGCATCAAGGGTGCTCACGTGCACATCCCCGCCCTGCGCGAACGCCGCGAAGACATCCCGCCCCTGGTCCTCTTCGCCGTCGACCGCTTCGCCGCCGACATGGCCGCCAAGCCCGCCGACGCCGTCGTGCCCGCCGTCACCGACGCGGCGATGATGCGCCTCACCGGCTATGACTGGCCCGGCAATGTGCGTCAACTTATGAACGTGGTGCAGAACATGGTCGTCATGGCCCTGGGCGACGAACGCCCGCACGCCCAGACGCCGGTCATCGACCTGCGCCACATCCCCGACGACGTGCGCGGCGACGCCGCCGACCTTCCCGACGACGACTCCCCAACCCCGCACGCCAGCCTCGCCGGCACCAGCCTCGAACAGATCGAGAAACGCGCCATCCGCGAAACGCTCCGCCTCACCGGCGGCAACCGCGAACAGGCCGCCAAACTCCTGGGCATCGGCGAGCGCACGCTCTACCGCAAACTCAAGGAATACGGCCTCCGTTAAGGGTGTGGGTCTGAGAAAACAGGCCATGGGGCCGCCCGGGCCGGCCGATTTTCAAATATTTCTGAAAGATATGTGGAAATGCCGCCCGCGCCCGCGCACACTCATGGTGTATGACCAAGCCCGCGAGGCCACTCCCAGGCGGCGATGAACCCGCCGCGCTCTTGCGCGAAGCGCAAGACCGTTTCATCGCGGTCTGGGGGCAGATGTCGGGCGCCTGGGGGATCTCGCGCACCATGGCCGAGGTTCACGCGCTTCTGTACATCACCGGCCACTCGCTCTGCACCGACGACATCATGGAGCGCCTGGATATCTCGCGCGGCAACGCCTCGATGTCTCTGCGGGCGCTTGTCGAGTGGGGCATCGCCGAGCGCGTGCACAAGCGCGGCGACCGCAAAGAATACTTCCGCAGCGAGCAGGATGTCTGGGCCATGTTCCGCGCCATCGTGCGCGAGCGCATCAAGCGCGAGGTCGATCCCCTCCTGGCCTCGCTCTACGAAATCCGCGATATCAGCCGCCCCGCCCACACCCCGGCCCCCCGCACCGAAGACGCCCGGCGCGTCGACGACCACGAGGCACGCATCGATGCCCTCCTCGAGTTCTTCCGCACCGTCGAAAGCCTTGGGCACCGTTTCGTGAGCCCCACCGGGCGGGGCCTGCAGTTGGCCGCCACCATGCTGGCCAAACTCCCCGCGTGGCCGGCGGGGCAAGAGCCCGCGTCGCGCCGCCAGACACAGGAAGACGACGACATCAGCCCGCGCGCCGGCCACCACGGGGGTGAACCATGAGCACCATGCCCGCGTCATCATCGCACGGCACACACGCCGGGGCCCGCGCCAGGCGTGCCCCTCGCGCCGCAGGCCGCGCCAAGGGCACAACCCCTCCCGCGGCGGGCCTCGAACTGCGCTGGCGGCTGCCGGCCTGCGGCCTGAGCGCCGCAACCCTGCCCGTGGAAGTGCCGTACAAAGGTGGAGACCTGTGGGTTTCGGTGCGCCTTGAGCCGCGCGACGATGCCGGCGCGTGGTGCGTGCGGGCCCGGCTGGAAGGGGCATCGGGCGAAGGCCCGGCCCTGTGGGCGTCCCCATGCCGCGCCGCCGAGGTGTGCGTGCAGGGCGACCTGCTGCACGTCGATGCGCCCGGGTTGCTTGTGGCAACCCTGCGGGACAACGCTCAGGGGGGGTGGCGGGTGCTCTATGCCCAGACCGCCGCCCTCGCGGCACTGGGCGTGCCGGGCGGGCGGGCAGAGTTTGAAGGGCCCCGCGCCGAGTGAATTCCGGCACTGCCGAACGCGCCCTCCCGGGGCACTACACTTGCAGCGTCGGAACCGAAGGGCGAACGCGGTTCGTCCCCCAGGCCCCGTGTATGAGTGTCGTGCTACACACCCGGTGATTCAACTTTCAGGAGACTTGCCATGAGCGGCGACTACAGCGATTCTTACGGCCATTCGCGCGGTTCCGGCGGCGGCGGCGGCAGGGGCGGGCGTGGGCGCGGCCGCGACGGCGGCGGCCACCACGAGCGCCGCGGCATCCCCCTTGAAATCCTCGACAAAGACACCACCGACGCCTCCCGCAAGGTCATCGGCGCCGCCATCGAAGTTCACAAAACCCTCGGCCCCGGCTACACCCAGCAGATCTACACCGCCGCCCTCAAGTCTGAACTCGACGCCCTGGGCGTCAAGCACGAGGCCGGCCGAACCTTCGACGTGAAGTACAAAGACGCCGTCATCGGCACGGTCGGCGCGGCCCTTCTGGTCGATGGCCGCTTCCTCCTCGAAATCGTCAGCCGCCCCGGCCAGGTCAGCACGCACGAGCGCCTCTCTCTGCGGGCCCAGCTCAAGGCCGCCGACATGGAACTGGGCCTCATCATCAACTTCGCCGAACGCCGCCTCAAAGACGGCCTCGTCCGCGTGGTCAATGTTGACAAGATCACCCGCGAGAAGGGCGTGGCCTTTGAAGAGCACGACGAAGAAGGCCCCGAGATCCACGACTTCGAGCAGCACTGATCCCGGCGCACCCGCCTGAGGCCGCGCACCCCACACGGATACCCCCAGCGACATCATGTCACGACGAGTCGTCATAACCGGCATGGGGTGGATCACGCCCCTTGGGCATGATGTCGAAGGGGTCTGGCGCCGACTCCTCGCCGGCGAAGGCGCGATCGGCCCGGTCACGCGCTTCGATGCTTCGACCTTCGCCACCAACTTTGCCGCGCAGGTGCAGGGGTTCGACCTCGCCTCCTTTCTTTCTGATACGTCGCGTCATAAACACGCGGCCCTGAGCACGCAGTTCGCCCTGGCCGCGGCCACGGTCGCGTGGAAACAGGCGGGGCTCGACGGCCTTCGCGCCTTCGACCGCGCCCGCATGGGCGCGTATCTGGGCGCGGGGGAAGGCCCGCTCGATATCGACGCCTACGCCCTGGCCGCCACCCGCGCCTGGCGCGCCGAAGCGCGCGCCATCGACGAACAAGCCTGGACGCGCGAAGCCCTGGCCCACATGAGCGCGGGGGTTGAACTCGAGCAGGAGCCCAACATGGCCCTGGCCCACATGGCCGACGAGTTCGGCTTTCAGGGGCCCGCCTTCAACTGCATGACGGCCTGCGCCGCCAGCACACAAGCCATCGGCGAAGCCTTCGAGATCATCCGGCGCGCCGACGCCGACCTGATGTTCGCCGGCGGCGCGCACACCATGATCCACCCGCTGGGCATGACGGGCTTCATACGGCTCACGGCGATGAGCGAACGCCGCGACGACCCCACCCGCGCCGCGCGCCCCTTCGACCAGACCCGCGACGGCTTTGTCATGGGCGAGGGCGCGGGCGTGCTCATCCTCGAAGCGCTCGACCACGCCCTGGCCCGCGGCGCCACGCCCCTGGCCGAGGTCGCCGGGTATGGCTCTTCCGCCGATGCCTTCCGCATCACCGACATTCAGCCCCAGGGCAAGGGCGCTGTGACCGCCATGCGCGAGGCCTGCCGCCAGGCCGGCATCGACCCCTGCACGCCCGCCGCCGACGGCCGCCCCCGCGTGCATTACATCAGCGCGCACGGCACCGGCACCCAGGAAAACGACCGCATCGAGACCGCCGCTGTCAAACACCTCTTCGGCCCGCTCGCTCCGCGCGTGCCCTTCAGCAGCGTCAAGAGCATGCTGGGCCACCTCATCCAGGCCGCGGGCGCGGTAGAACTCATCACCTGCGTGCAGGCCATCCGCACGGGCTGCATCCCGCCCACGATGAACCTGCTCAACCCCGACCCCGAGTGCGACCTTGATTACGTCGCCAACGCCTCGCGCGACCTCAGCGCCCAGGGCGGCGTGGATGTCTGTCTCTCCAACAGTTTCGGCTTCGGCGGGCAGAACGACACCATCTGCGTGCGCACCTACCGCGGCTGACCCTCGCCCCCCGGAGTGCGCACCGGCACATGAACGAAGACCGCGACCAGCACCCACCCGCTCCCGGCCGCGCGCCATGGCCCGCCGCCCTCCTCTTCCCCATCATCCTCTGGGCCTTCGCCACGCTGTATTACGGCGGCGACCTTGGCCGATGGAACGATGATTACTTCTTCAACCTGCGCAGCCCCGTCACCGACACCGTGCAGGGCTGGGCCGTCACCACCCGCGAGCCCTACCTGCCCGAGACGGGCCGCCTGCACGCCTGGCGGCCGCTCCTATTTATCATTATCCCGAACCTCAACGGTTACTTCTGGCACCACTTCTGGGTGGTGCACGCCGTCGGCGCGCTCCTCCACGGCGCGGCGTGCCTGCTCCTCTTCTACCTCCTGCGCGCCATGGGCCGGTCTCTCCACACCAGCGCCGCCTGCGCCCTTCTCTTCCTCTGCTGGGCCGGCGCGCACGAGGCGTGGACATGGCCCAGCGCCTTCGGCTCTGTCACGTCAACCATCCTCCTCGCGACCATCTGCCTCGCCGGCGCCGCCTTCGCCCGACGCGAGCGCGCCGGGTGGTGGCTTGTCTTTGGCGTCATGCTCCCCGCCGCCGCCCTCCTCCTGTGCTTCAACGAACAGGCCAGCGGCGCCTTCGCCGCGCTGCCGCTGCTTGTCTGGGCCCTCTGCCCGCGCGGCCTTTCCTGGGGCGCGCTCGCCCGCCGCGGCCTCATCCCCGCCGCCGCCGTCTGCGTGCTCCCGCCCCTCTACGTGCTGCTCGTGCGCGCCACCGCCCAGCCGGGCCTGGGCGTGAGCGCCGAGAGTTATGTCCCCCTCGACGCCATGTTCACGCGCCTCCTCGAAGTCGCCGACAACATGGCCGTCTCCATCGGCATGCGCGACTTCGCCCTGCCCGCACTCGGGCTGGGCGTGCGCGAACTGCTGCTCAATAAAACATCCCTCTGGGTGTGGGGCACGCTCCTGGCCGCCGCTTGGGCCGCGGGCGCGTGGGCTTGGTCCGCCACGCCCGCCTTCGGCCCGGGCGCACCGGCGCGCCGCGAAGCACGGCACGCCCTCGTCTTTCTCTTCGGCATCGTCGGCGCGGCCGGCGCGTGCCTGCCCATCGCCGTCATCAACGGCTACCCCGCCCTCTCTCGCGTCACCTACGTTGTCATCTTCATGCTGCTCATCGCCGGCGCGTGTGTCTTTGACGGCCTCTCACGCGCCATCCACGGCGTGCGACCGGCCGCCGGCGCGTGGCGCACGCTCTCGGCCGCCGCGCTCGGCGTGGCCCTGGCGGCCGGCGCGGTCATGACCATCGGCGCGCACGCGCGTCTGCGTCTCACCACCCGCGCCGACGAACGCAACGGCCAGGAACTGCGCGAACTGGTGCCCTCGCCCGCGCCCGGCACGGTCTTCCTGCCGGTGAGCATCCGCCCGGATGTCTTCACGCTGCGCGAGATCCTGCTGCCAGACCCCACCATGCCCATCGACACCGTGCCGCGCCAGATGGAGCGCGCCGCACCAAAGTTCGAGGCCTTCCGGCGCGCCGTGCGCCCCGTGTGGGAGGGGCTCTGGTCGATGCGTTCCTTCGTCAAGTGGGTCTACGGGCGCGATGATGTTCACTGCCTCTACGCCGCCATCGGCCTCGAACCCATCCTTGATCTCAACGAGCGCGAAGTGCGCTTCATCTGGCCCTTCGGCGTGCCATACCACGAGCCGGAATCCAACAACGCCGTCATCCCCGTCGAGATGGTCATCCCCATCACCTTCGACGAGCGCGGCCGCGTGCGCATCGTCACCTCGCTCGTGCTGCCCTACATCGGCGGCGGCGGCGCAGCGAGAGCAGAGTTCCCTCAGGCCCTCGCCCTGGCGCAGCAGGGACGCATCGAGCCGCTGGAAGTGCAACTGCCGCCAAGGCCGCAGCCGTCCGGCGATGCGCCATAACCGCCTCTTCGACAGGGCTGTATGTGAATACCCATCGCCGCGAGATCGCGCCGCCCGTGCGTGCGCTGCGCGCTGAATGTGAACATGGCTTGCAACCCGCCGCCCGCTTTCGTGTACACCCATGCTCAAGGAGTGCCCATGAAAAGCATGTCTTACATCGGCTCGTCTCTCGTCGGTCTCGCCGCCGGTCTCGCCCTCGCGTGCGACCCCCCCGGCGGGCGTTGCCCCTGCGGCGCGGCGTGGGGCCTGCAGGCGGGTTGCGCCGGGTATAACTCGGTCAAGCAGTGCCAGAACTGCTGCCTCAACTACCCCGGCTTCGGGTGCTCAAGCGGCGAGATTGAATCCCGCATCGAAGCATGCCAGACCGCGTGCATCAGGTGGCAGATCGCCCCGGCGCCCAGCATAGGATTTCACTGATGCACTGCCGCCGCGACACAATCGCACGCATCGCCGCCGCGGGCCGCCGCGGCGCGGCCATGCTGCCCACGCACGCGGGCAGCGCGGCAAAGGCCGCGGCCTTTGTCGCCCTTGCGGCCCTTGCTTATATGGGCCTGCAATGGGCCAACCCGCTCGGTGTTTCATCGCCAGCCCTCGTGACCCAGACCCGCGAGCCATACAAGCCCAAGAAGCTCTTTGATCAGGTCACCAACGACCGCATGGCGTGGGTCTTCGATTCCTTCGGTGTTGATCGCCCCGTCACCGACCAAGATGTCGCGCGTCTTCTTCTGCTGCCAGAAGGCCTCGAAGGGTTCAGTCACCGGCAAGTGGTCGGTATGGTTGGTCTTACCGCGGCCGAGGTGCTCCGCGGCGACTACAAGTCCAATATCAGCGATGCCTCACGCGCCGACCTCGAAGAGTTCATGTACGGCATGGCCTTCAACGATTCCAAACACATCCGGCGGCAGGCGATCGTCGCGCTGGGCGAGGCGGGGCTCATCGGCACGCCGCGCGTCCAAGCACTCCGCGACCTACTCTGCAACGACCCGGATCCTGACGTCCGCCTCTTCGCCCTGGAAACCTGGGAACGCTTCGACAACACAAAGGCCTTCAAGAGTGACCCCCATCACCACGCGGGCACCAAGCGCTGAACCACCCCGCGGCCCGCACCCCCGCTCTCAAGGACGCACGCGGGGCTGCTGAGGAGTCTCCGCCATGACCAGGCGCGGCTTCACCATCGTCGAACTCATCGTCTGCGCCGCCATCGCCGGCATCGTCGCCTCGCTCGTCGTCACTGGCGCGGCCGGTTCGCGCCAGGCCGCGCAGCGCACGGCCTGCATGTCCAACCTCCGCCAGATCGGCCTGGGCCTCATCGCCTACTACGAAGCGCACAACACCCTCCCCTTCGCCCCGGTCCTCTACAGCCTGCCCGAAGGGCGCACCGACCTCTTCGATGCGCTCGACGGCGGCACGCCCACCTTCGGTGCTGTCGCCAATGGCGATGGCACCCTCACGCCCTCAAAGATCGCGCGCTGCCCGGGCGACCGCTACCTGGCCGCGCGTTCGGGCACCAGTTACATCTACGGCGCGGGGCTGGCCATGATCGCCGCAGAGATCGACCACCGCAGCCGCGCTACCGCCGCGATGCGCGTCTCCCGCGATTGGTTCTCCGGGCACGGCCCGCGCCGCCCGCTGATGGCCGACGCCACGGCGGCCTTCGTTGCGCAGTTGCCCGAGCCGCGCTGGTGGCATGTGCGCCCCGGCCCGGGCGACCCGCGCCACGAGGTCTACACCGATGGAAGCGTGGACTGGGCCGCGCTGAACGACGCGCCCTGACCGCCCGCCCGCGCCGTCGCACCCATCTCTCCCAGCGTCCACCAACAACGCCTTCGAGGCGAGCACACGCCGACAAATCGCGTGTTGGAATGAGTGCGCCTCGCGTCCCCACCCCACACCGCACTCCTACCAAACCCCTTCCATGCGACCGGGGTGTCTATACTTCCAATCGCGCAGCAAGGCCTGCGCGTGAGGTTTCGGGGCCATTCGGGCGTATGGGGGGTGCCTTCTCAACCCGTCCGCCGAACCCGAGCCGAAGAAGGGGAAGACGCAAGCAAACCCCCGACGCCGCCGTGGCGTATGTCTCCCCGCACGCGCCTTGGCGCAGCCACCTGCGCACACCCACCCAGAGCCGGACATGCCGTCGACACGCCGCCAGCCACTCCCACCCGCCGCCACCGGGGCCGATTCCCCCGGCGCGAGGTTCTTCAACCGCGACATCTCATGGCTTGAGTTCAACCGGCGCGTGCTGGCCCAGGCCGCCGACGGCGACGTGCCTCTGCTCGACCGCCTGCGGTTCATCTCCATCTTCATCAGCAACCTCGACGAGTTCTTCATGAAGCGCGTCGGGCTGCTCAAGCGCTGGGTGCACGCGGGGGTTGATGCGCCAAGCCACGACGGCATGACGCCGCGCCAGCAGTTGTCCGCCATCCGCGAACTCGTCATCGAACTCACCGCCGAGCGCGACCGCATCTGGGTTGAGCAGTTGCGCCCTGGCCTCGAAGCCGCGGGCATCCACATCCTGCGTTACGACGACCTGCCCCCCAAAGACAAGCAGTGGGCCGAAGAGTGGTACCGCGTCAACGTCTTCGCCATGCTCACGCCCCTGGGCGTAGACCCCACGCACCGCTTCCCCTTCATCTCGAACCTCTCCGAGAACCTCGCGGTCATCGCCGAGCCCCCTTCCGACTACCGCCAGCGCCTGGGCGAAGACGCCCCCGAGTGGGTGCAGGCCCGCGTGAAGTTCCCCGCCAACATCAAGCGCTACATCCAGCTCCCCTCGCGCGACGCCCGCCCCGACAAGCGCACCGTGCGCCTCGTGCATCTGCACGACGTCATCCGCAACAACCTCGACGACCTCTTCCCCGGCATGCGCCTGCTCGAAACGGTCACCTTCCGCGTCACGCGCTCCGCCGGCATCCAGAAGGACGACCTCGACGCCCCGAACCTGCTGCAATCCGTCGAGGCCGACCTCAAGCAGCGCCGCTTCGCCCGCGCCGTGCGCCTCGAGATCCAGCGCACCGCCACCGTCGGCATCGAGCGCTGGCTGCTCGACAAACTCAACATCGACACCAAGGACATGTACGACGTGCCCGACGGCGTCGACTACGCCGGCCTCACCGAGATCTGCGACCTCGACCGCCCCGATCTGCGCGTCCGCCCCTGGAAGCCCGTCGTCCCCGCGCGCCTCCTCTTCCCCGCCATCGGCCAGGGCCACGAGAAAAACGCCGCGCACTTCTTCGGCGCCATCCGCAAGCAGGACATCCTCGTCCACCACCCCTACGAGAGTTTCTCGGCCAGCGTCGAGCGCTTCATCGCCGCCGCCGCCTCAGACCCCGACGTGCTCACGATCAAGCAGACCCTCTACCGCACCAGCCCGGACTCGCCCTTCATCGAGCACCTGGTGAAAGCCGCCGAGGCCGGCAAGCAGGTGGCCTGCCTCGTCGAACTCCGCGCCCGCTTCGACGAAGACCGCAACGTGCGCTTCGCCCGCCAACTCGAAAAGGCCGGCGTCCACGTCGCCTACGGCGTGCAGGGCCTCAAAACCCACTGCAAAACCAGCCTTGTCGTGCGGCGCGAGCGCCACGGCCTGCGCTGCTACGCCCACCTGGGCACCGGCAACTACCACCCCAAAACCGCGCAGCTCTACACCGACGTGGGCCTCTTCACCTGCGACCCCGACATCACCACAGACCTCGTCAACCTCTTCAACTTCCTCACCGGCCTGGCCGCCACGCAGTCCTACAGCACCCTCCTCGTCGCGCCCTACACCATGCGCCAGCGCCTCTACCAACTCATCGACGCCGAGATCGAGAACGCGCGCAAGGGCCTCCCCGCGCGCATCACCGCCAAGATGAACTCCCTCGAAGACCGCGAGACCACCGAACGCCTCTACGCCGCCGCCGCCGCAGGCGTCGCCATCACGCTCATCGTCCGCGGGTTCTGCTGCCTCCGCCCCGGCGTGCGCGGCCTCTCCGAGAACATCCGCGTCATCTCCGTCGTCGGCCGCTTCCTCGAACACTCGCGCATCTTCCACTTCGCCGCCGGCGAGCAAGACCCCATCGACGGCGAGTGGTATATCTCCAGCGCCGACTGGATGTACCGCAACCTCTCCAACCGCGTCGAAGTCGCCGTGCCCGTGCGCGACCGCGACGCACGCACCCGCCTGCACGAAATCATCAGCACACACCTGGCCGACCACCGCCAGTCGTGGGACCTCACCCCAGAAGGGGTCTACGCGAGGCGCACCCCGCCGTCAGACGCCGCGCCGGGCTCGCCGGCCCTCGTCGGCACCTTCGAGGCTCTCATGCAGTCCGCCCTCGCCGGGGCGTAAAGCCGCCGCGCGGCACACCCCAAAACGTCGCGACCGGCGAGAGCGCCACCCCGCGCTCACGCCGGCCGCAAGAAAACCGTGCGACGCTTCACCGCCGAAGGTCAGCGGCGGCGACGGCCGCACACCACGCCCAGACCAAGCCCCGCCAGCGCCAGCGCGCCCGGCGCGGGAACAACCACTGTGTTCACTTCAACGTTGTCAATTCCCCAACTCTCGTCGCTCAACTCCTGCAGGCCCGACCCCGCGAACGAGATCACAAGCCCGTCCGTCGGCGCGGTGAACGTGAACGACAGCCGCCACGTCGCGTCCAGCGGGAAGTTGTTGGGCCCGTAGGTATACCCCAGCGTGTCGTTGGCGATCGCCCCCGTGCGGCTGGGCGCAGAGCCCATGCCCACCGGGCTCGGGTACGACATGCGGTGCGCGCTGGTGGGGTCGCCCACCGAGAACGTCGAGGCCAGCAGCACCGGCCCGCCGCCCACCGCCACCGTGAAGATGTCCGGCCCGGGGCCGTGCGTGCCGTTGCCGTCCCACGTGCGGATCGCCAGAAAATCAAAGGCCAGGTTCACCGTGTCGCCGGTGTTCACGCCGGGCAGCGTCAGCGTGACAACCTCGTTGCCGAACTGCCCAAGAAAACGCTGACCGCCCAGCGGCGCAGTCTCCACCATCTGGTGAGACCATTCCGGCCCCGCGACCCCGCTCTGAAAATCATGGCTGTAAGAAATGTCGGCAAAGGCAGACCCGGCCGCCAGCGCTCCCGCGCCCGCAGCCGCCACACACATGGCGAGTTTCATTTCTTTATTTCTCCTTACTCCACGGGGCCCTGCCACAAGACAGTGCCCGCCTCCATGAACAAGGTGCGCGACAATCAAGCGCGCGGCTACGAAAAACAGCGAAATTCACGCATGTCGCCCAGGATCGCCGCCATGTAAACGCTTCAGCGCGATGTTCTCGGGCCTGGGTGCGCGCATTCCCGGGCTTCACGCCCCGCGCCGCCGCCGTTCATCGCTCATTCACCCGCGACTCACCCTTCCACGATCGGGTTCTGCAGGCTCACCAGCGCCGGGTGATTCTCGGCCTTCTTGCGCCGCAGTTGTTCCACCACCAGCGGCGGCACCATCGCGCTCAGCGATGAAAGGTCTGCGCCCATCGCCGCGATCTGCCGGATCAGGCTCGAACTGGTATACGCGAAACTCTGCCCCGCCACGATGAAGGCCGTCTCAAGCCCCGCCACCTCGCGGTTCGTCACCGCCTGCTGCACCTCGTACTGAAGGTCCGACAGGTTGCGGATGCCCCGCAGCAGCACCGTCGCGCCCACCGAGCGCGCAAAGTCCACCGTCAGCCCGCCGAAGGCCCGCACCGTTACCGGCGCATCGCCCGGCATCCGCTTCACCACGTCATCCACCAGCGCCCTGGCCATCTCCACCCGTTCATCGAGCGTAAAGAGCGGGTCTTTGCCCGGGTTGCGCCCCACCGCCACGATCAACTCGTCAAACAGCCGCCGCCCACGCTCGATCACGTCCAGGTGGCCAAACGTCATCGGGTCGAACGAGCCGGGATAGAGCGCGATGTGGCAGGCGGGCATGGGGCCAGTGTAACCCC
The DNA here is from genome assembly GCA_019636615.1 of Phycisphaeraceae bacterium. Classification (GTDB taxonomy): domain Bacteria; phylum Planctomycetota; class Phycisphaerae; order Phycisphaerales; family UBA1924; genus UBA2402. Next base: position 1,120,827 of record JAHBXF010000001.1, read on the forward strand.
CTTCCATTCACCAACGCCCCGGCAGCGCGGTACGCTCACCCCATGCTCAACCCGACCGGCCGCCCCTCCGCCCCGCGATGCGCCCCTCTCCTGGCCGCATGCCTCTTCCTCACGCTCCCCGCCGCGGCACAGAACCAGACCACCATCCGCGAAGGCCTCGCCGCGCCGGGCGTCATCCGTTCCGGCAGATCGCTCGTCCGCACCGACCCCGTCGAGGCCGCCCTCGTCCGACACGGCCACATCACCCCGATGCCCGGCGAGCCCGTCTCGCCCGCCGATGATGCCCCCCGCTGGCAACCCGTTGAGGCCGGCCAGGACGGCTGGTTCACCGGCGTGCAGCGCGGCTATGTCGCCGCCACCATCACGCGAGAGGCCGCGGGCGTCGCCCTGCTGCGCGCGCCCGGCAGCGGCGTGGTCTATGTCAACGGCGTCCCGCGCGCCGGCGATCCCTACGCCTCCGGCCTCTTCCCCCTCCCCGTCTCGCTCCGCGCCGGTGAGAACACCATCATCCTCTCCGTCGGGCAGCGCGCCCGCCTCATGATCGAAGAACCCCGCGCCCGCGCCATGGTCCTGCGCGAAGATTCGCTCGTGCCCAACATCATCCGGGGTCAAAGCGGCCCGTGGCTGGGCGCGGTCGTCGTCGTCAACGCCTCCGATCTCCCCGCCCGCGCCCTCATCCTTCAATCACGCGCTTCCGACGATGCCCCATGGCTCGAAACCCCGGTCCCGCCGCTGGGCCCCTGCGCGACACGCAAGTCCGCCTTCACATTCAACGCCCCCGACAACGCAACACGCCTCACCGTGCGCCTGCTCGACCGCGGGGAAAAGGGTGGTGTGGGTGGCGAAGTGCTGGATGAAATCACGCTCGAACTCCAGACCCGCGCCTCGGGCGAAACCCACACGCGCACCTTCCGCAGCGCGATCGACGGCAGCGTGCAGTATTACGCCGTGGTGCCGCGCGCCGGCGTGCCGGCAGATCAGCGCGCGGGCGGCGCGATGATCCTCTCCCTTCACGGCGCGAGCGTCGAGGCCACATCCCAGGCCGGCGCATACGCCGCGAAATCGTGGGCCACCATCGTCTGCCCCACCAACCGCCGCCCCTTCGGCTTTGACTGGGAAGACTGGGGCCGCCTCGACGGGCTCGAAGTGCTGGCGCACGCTACCGCCGCGGACTCCCCAGACCCGTCGCGCCTCCACGTCACCGGCCACTCGATGGGCGGCCACGGCGCGTGGCAGTTCGGCGCGCTCTTCCCCGGCCTTTTCGCCGCCACCGCGCCCAGCGCCGGCTGGTGCTCTTTCTGGACCTACACCGCCGGCCCGCGACCGCCCGTGGGCCACCCTGTCGAACAACTGCTGCGCGACGCCTGCGCCACCAGCAACACCGAAGACCTCATCGATAACTTCGCCGGCCGCCCCGTCGCCATCCTCCACGGCGACGCCGACGCCACCGTGCCCGTGCGCGAAGCCCGCGAGATGCGCGAGCGCCTGCGCACCGTCGGTGTCGAGCCCATCTACCACGAGCAGCCCGGCGCGGGCCACTGGTGGGAAGACAGCGACGAACCCGGCGCCGAGTGCCTCGACTGGCCCGGCTTCGCCGACCTCTTCGCCCACGCACGCCTGCCGCACACTTCCGAGGTCCGCCGCGTGCGCTTCGTCACCTTCAACCCATCCATCAGCCACACGCGCCACTGGCTCACCATCCACCGCCAGCGGCACTCCCTCCAGCGCTCATCCGCCGACATCCTCGCCGACCCGCACCGCCGCCGCTTCACCGGCACCACCCACAATATCGACGCCCTCACGCTCAGCGCCGCGCCCCTCCTCGGCGACGGCGCGGCACGCATCCGCATCGACGCCAGCGACTTCGACGCCGCGCCCGTCGCAGGCGTCATCCACCTCGCGCGCACCCCCGACGGCTGGCAGCAGGTCGATTCTCATCCCCCCGCCGCCAAGCACCCGGGCCGCGCGGGCCCGTTCAAAGAAGGCATCCGCCGCGCCGTCGTCATGGTCTATGCCACCGGCGGCACCGACGAAGAAAACGCCTGGGCCGCCGCCAAGGCACGCTACGACCACGAAACCTGGCACGTGCGCGGCAACGGCGTGTGCGATATCGTCAGCGACGCCGACTTCCTCGCCGGCGATTTCTCCGGGCGCGATGTGCTCCTCTACGGCCACGCCGAGATGAACCGCGCGTGGCACACCCTTCTGCCGTCCGCCCCCTTCACCGCCGCGCGCGGCCAACTGACCGTCGCCGACGGCGCCCGCCTCGCCGGCGACAACTTGGCCCTTCTGGCCCTCTTCCCGCGCCCGGGCTGCGACACATCGTCCGTGGTGGTCATCGCCGGCACAGGGCCAGAGGGCATGCGCCTCAACGACCGCGCCCCCATCTTCCTCTCCGGCGTGGGCATCCCAGACCTCGTCGTGATTCGCGCCAGCATGCTCCGCGAAGGCGCACAGGGCATCATCGGCGCGGGCTTCTTTGGCCCGGATTGGTCCGTAGAAGATGGCCGCTTCGAATGGCGGCCCTCCGCGGATTGATCACCCGGCGCGCCCCGCCGCGCCGATCATTACGGCGCGCGCCGCGAACGGCGCCGTTCGCCGCGCCCTCTCCAGCATGTACGACGCCACATCCGCGCGCCGTACCACAGACATCAGCCCGTACCTGTTGGTCGGCACCGCCGCGCGTGTTGGCCCGCCCGGCAAAAGTGTCACCGGCCGCACCGCAAGCCAGTCGAGACTGCTGGTCTGCAACTCGCGCTCCATCTGGGCCAGGTCCCGGTACGCAACACCAATGTTCCCGCGCCGCACCAGCCACCGTACCGGCGCAGTCAGCAACGCGTCGCTCTCGCCAACACCACCGGCGCTGATCACCACAAGCCGCGATACACCCGCCGCCGGCAAAGAAGCCGCGAGCAGCGCTCCGGTGCGCGCCATCATGTCTGCGGGCGACCGCAGCGCAGCCCATGGGCTCGGCCCCGCGCGGCGAAGGCCCAGCGCGCACAGCACCGCATCGTGCCCCGCCGCGACGCGCTCGATTACGCCCGGTTCAAGCACCTCGCCACGCACATACTCCACCCCCCGACACCTCTCAACCGCCGCGGACGGCCGCACCAACGCGGTGATGTGATCCCCAGCCTGCGATGCGAGCCGAACAAGCCATCGGCCGCACCCGCCCGAAGCGCCCAGAATCAACAGTTTCATGCTTTGCATTGTTGTCCCGCCTTGGCACCGGCCCCATTGTGAATACGCCCCCGCCACCCCCCGCCGTACACTTTTCCATGATGCGCTGCACCACATTCCCCGCCGCGGCTGTCGCCCTCGCGGCAATCTCCCTCTTGCCCCTCCACGGCTGCGCGCCGCGCGGCAATGGGCCGCAGGTCCCCGCGCCCCCCGGCTCGGTCGCCGCCTTCGCCCCCGTCTCGCTGCGCATCCACCCGCTCACGCACGTCGATGCCGCCGCGGGCATCAAAGACGCCACCGCCGCCGACAAAACCCGCATCGTCCTGCACTTCGAACTCAAAGACCGCTTCGGCGACAACGTCAAAGCCCTGGGCACCCTCCGCGTCGAACTGCTCAAGCCGGGCTCGGGCGCCACGCCCGGCATCGAATCGCGCGAACTCACGTGGGATGTCGCCGAGTTCGCCGACCCCGACGAAAACTTCAAACGCTTCGACACCCCCACCCGCACCTACCGCGTGCTGCTCAACGCGCCGCGATGGGTCGGCGACTCCCTCGCCGACCGCAACCACCGCGACGCGCCGGGTTGGGTCAAACTCCGCGCACGTTTCGAGCCCATCGGCCAGCAGGGCCTCATGTTCATCGACGAATACGTCCTCCAGCCCTGACCGCGCCCCCGCCCGTATCATCGTGCGATGCCCCGGCGCGCCCCCGCCATTCCCCTCCTCGCGGCCTGCGCGGCCTGCGCGTGCGCCCCCTCACCCGCCGCACCCAGCGCCATGACACAGCCGCACGACCCAGACCAACTCATCCCGCTGCGCCCGCCCTCGCGCCCCGTCGCCTCCGACATCAGCGACGAGGTCTTTTACCACATCATGCCCATCGCGTGGCGCTACGGCCGCCCCGCCGAAGGCTTCGACCCCGGCGCGCCGCAGCACGCGAACCGCTTCGGCAACTTCCAGGGCCTGCGCGACGGCCTGCCATACCTGGCCGACACGGGCTTCACCGCCGTCTGGCTCAACCCCATCTTCCCAAGCCCCGCCTATCACGGCTATCAGCACGGGCGAGCCGACGAGGTCAACGAGTGGTTCGGCACCGAGGCCGAGTTCCTCGCTTTCGTGAGCGAAGCCCGCGCCCTGGGCATCCGTGTCTATCTTGATCTCGTCGCCTACGGCATCAGCCAGCAGAGCGAGTTCTTCACCGACTCGTTCCGCAACCGCGCCAGCCTCTTCTCGCCCATGCTCGCCTACACCAAGCCGGACAACTCCGCCTACGTGGGCTACTCCTTCCGCACGTGGAACGGCGACACCGTCGGGTTCACCAACTGGGATTTGCGCAACGCCGCCGCGCGGCAACTCGTCATCAACTGGTCGCTCAAGTGGCTCGATCCCAACGGCGACGGCGACCCATCCGACGGCATCGCCGGCTACCGCCTCGACCACGTCTGGGCCCGCTACAACAAGGGCGACGAGGGGCTGGGCTACCACATCGACACCTTCTGGCGCGAGTGGCGCGAAGCGCTCGAGCGCGTCAACCCCCTGGTCTTCACCTTCGCCGAACAGGCCGACTGGAACAGTTTCGGCGCCGAACTGCTTCGCGCGAGCGACGGCCGGCGCGTGCACGACGCGGCCCTCACCAAGCCGTTCCAGTCCGCCGCGCGCGAGGCGCTGCGCACCGAACGCGCCGACATGCTCTACACCAGCATGGCCGCCACGCTCACCGCCTGCCCGCCGGGCCACACCTTCATGGGCTCCATCGGCGACCACGACGTCGACCGCATCGCCTCCGCCATCGGCGCCGACACGCCCGCCACGCTCGGGCGCGCCCGCGCCGCCGCCGCCGTGCTCCTCCTCCAGCCCTTCCCGCCGATGGTCTATTACGGCGACGAAATCGCCATGCTCGGCGTCGGCGGCAACTTCCGCTCAGACGCCAACGACATCCCGCGCCGCGAGCCCATGAAGTGGGCCGCGCGCGACGCCGACGCGCCCCACGCCACCAACTACTGGGCCCTGCACGCCCCCGTGCTCAAGGCCCGCGCTTCACGCGACAACGACGGCCGCAGCGTCGAAGAACAGCGCGCCGTCGCCGGCTCTGCCTACGACACGCACCGCCAACTCATCGCGCTGCGCCGCGCCCACGCGCCGCTGCGGCGCGGCGGCTACACGCCCATCCCCTGCGATGCGCCCGCCGTCTGGGCCTTCACGCGCACGTACGAAGGCCGCGCGCTCCTCGTGCTCATCAACCTCTCGGGCAAAGATGTCGCCGTGCTGCCCGCCGCCAAGGGGCGCGGCTCCTGGCGCGAGGCCCTCGCGGCCTCGTCGCTCACGCACCTGGCGGCCTTCCCCGAAGCGCCCGCGCCGCCCGCCCAGGGGCCCATCACCGTCGGCGCCCACGGCTGGCGCGTGATCGAGGTCGGCGCACGCGACAGCCGCTGAAATGCGGGCGACAGGAATCGAACCTGCAAAGCCTTGCGGCCACGGGAACCTAAATCCCGCGCGTCTGCCAGTTCCGCCACGCCCGCGATGCGTCATCATATGGAACGAGCCGCGCACCTTCGCGCGGCGGCCGCCACGGCCACGATCCCGCCCGCGAGAATGGCCCCGGCCAGCACCCAGTGCGCCCGCTCCACCCGCGCATAAAAGCCGCTCCACGCCCGGTCGCGCACGGCCTCAAAGGGCGCGGTGATCGGCGAGGCCAGCAGGCCCAGGTCGGCGTACGCGCTGGGCACCACCGGCCACGCCCACGCCGCGCCCCACGCAAACGCCGGCCCCGCCCCGGCCAGCGCCACCACCAGCAGCATGCACGCCCAGCGCGGCGTGCGCCTCTCGGGCCGCGAGAAATACGCCAGCAGCAGCGCGCCGACGATCAGTGTCCACCCCACAAACACCATGCTCAGCACCACGCTCACCTGCGGCGGCCACGCCCCCATCCACGGCAGGCTCTGCGCCATCGCCACCACCATAACCGGCATCGCCACCACCGTCATGTCTACCGCGAAGGCCTCGACGGGCCTCTGCGGCGCGGCCTGGCACAGCCGCACCATCGGCCACAGCACCGCCACGCCCAGGCCGGCCAGGCCCAGCATGATGCGCGCGGCGGGCCGGTAGACATCCGTCGCGACCATGCCCACCCACACCGTGCCGCCAAGGCTGGTGATGCTCGCGGCCAGCAGATACACCGCCCAGCAGACGATGAACAGGCGGGGCTCGCCGCGCCGGTGCGCCCAGGGGTCGTGCCGGTTCACGGTGCCTCGGTGTCCTGCTGGCGGTACCGCTCGCGGTATTTCTCGGCCAGGTGCGTGTGCTTGTTGGTGAGGTCGATGCGGCGACCGTCGATATAGGCCGCGCTGATGCGCGTGGTGATCTCCAGCGGGCTGCCGTTGGTGATGATCAGCGTGGCGTGCTTGCCCACGTCGAGCGTGCCCAGGCGGTCGCCGACACCGGCGATCTCGGCGCTCCACTGGGTGATGCTGCGCAGCGCGGTGTCGTGGTCGAGGCCGTAGGCCACGGCGGTCGCGGCGTTGTAGGGCAGGTTGCGCTCGTGCGCCGTGTCGTCGGTGTGCGCGATCGAGAAACGCAGGCCCGCCGCGTGCAGGCGCGCGGGCAGCGTGAAGGGCTCGTCATACGCCGAGTCGTCGCGCTTGGGAAGCACGTGCGTGCCCATCACGATGACGGGGATGTCGCGCTCTTTGAGAATGGCGCGGCACTGGTCGGCGTCACGCCCGCCGACGATCACCAGCCGCAGCGCGTGTTTCTCGCCGAAGGCCACGGCGGCCGTGATCTGCTCGGTGTCGTTGGCACGCACATACACCGGCCGCGACGGCGGCGATGTTTCACCCGTGACGGTGCGCGTGCCGAAGACGGGACGCATCGCCTCCCAGCGCAGGTCTGTGGGGGTGGCGGGCTCGGCCTCTTTCGCCAGGGCGTACGCGCGCGCGGTCTCAAAGACCTGGTCGAGCAGGTCGATGTCGCGCCGGATGGTGCGCTGCTGGTCTTCGTCGCTCTGGTCCATCCACCACGCGCGCACGGTGCGCATGTTGGGCCACGAAACCACCACGCCCGCGCTGGGCTCCACCGTCATCTCGGTGTTGGTCCACCCTTCGAGGCGGATCACCGAGGCCTGCCCGCTCACCAGCCCGCCGGAAGGAAAGATCAGCGCGCTGAGCACGCCGTTGGAGCGTGTGACGGGGATGAGCGTTGAATCAGGGTTCACGGCGGTCACGGCGCGCGCCTCGGGCGTGACGCGCCCGTTCTCGGAAAGATCGGTGCTGGGCAGCACAGACTGGATCTCGGTCAGGCCCAGTTGTGTCCACGGGCTGAAAAGCCCGGGATAGACGCGCAGGCCCTGCGCGTCGATGACCTCGGTGCCGTCGGGTAGCGAGGGGGCCTCGCCCTGGCCGATGTCGGTGATCACGCCCTTGTCAAAGACGATGTACCCGTGGCCGATCTCGTCGCGCCCCACGGGGTGGATCGCGGCGTTGATGATGGCGATGGGGGCGCGCTGGGGCGGGGCCTTGATGGTGAGGTCTTGCCCGTGCGAGGCGGAGATGAGAAGGCTGGCGGCCGCGGCGATGATGCTCATGGGTGTGTGCTCGTGTGTGGTGTGTTGGGTGGGTGTGCCGTGGTGTGATGGATCAGTTCTCGTCGCCCAGGCCGCGCCCCATGGTGAAGTCGCAGCCGCAGACGCCCTGCTCGTGCCACATGCCGCGCGCGTGCTGCTGCATGAACCACTCGCGGATCTGCGCGCCCGTCTGCTCGTCGGCCCAGGTGGGCGTGGGGGGCGGTGGGGGCGTGTCGTCGGCGGGCGAGCCGCCGCCGCGCCGGCGCGAGCGGTCGGCGTCGGCGAGGATTTTCTGAATCAGCCGCCGCCGCTCGGTGTCGATGCGCTGGCGGTGCTCGCCGTCGGCCTCGATGGAGAAGAGGGGGCGGCCGTCAACAAAGGTTGCCTCGCAGCGTGCGAACGCCGAGAGGGGGTTGGCCGACCAGAGAACCAGGTCGGCGTCTTTGCCCTCTTCGACCGAGCCCACGCGGGAATCGATCTGCAACTGGCGGGCGGGGTTGAGCGTGACGAACTTGAGCGCCTCGTGGGGCTCAACGCCGCCGTACTTCACGGCCTTGGCGGCCTCGGTGTTGAGGCGGCGGGCCAGTTCGTTGCTGTCCGAGTTGTAACTCACCACGGCCCCCTGCTCGTGCATGATGACGAAGGCATCGGGGATGGCGTCCTGCACTTCGACCTTGTAGTTCCACCAATCCGAGAAGCCCGAGGCCCCGCCCGACCAGTCGCGCACATAGTCGGCCACCTTGTAGCCTTCGAGGGCGTGCTGATAGGTGCCGATGCGGAAGCCAAAGTCGCGCGCGACGACGGCGAGCATCAGCATCTCGTCTTGCCGGTAACTGTGGCAGTGCACCAGGCGCGTGCCCTCAAGAATCTCGGCCATCGCCTCGAGTTCAAGGTCGCGGCGCAGCGCCGGCCCCAGCGCCTTGGCCTGCGCCGCGTACTCGCGCCCAGCCGTGAAGCGGTCGCGGATGAGCATCTCAACACCCATGCGGCTGCCGGGGTAGCGGCCGACATCGCCGCCCCCGCCCCCGCCGCGGTTGGCACGGCGGGGGTTTTCGCCCAGCGCGAACTTGATGCCCGCGGGCGCGCCCTCGAAGTGCATCTGCGAGGGGTGGGCCGCGCCCCAGCGGATCTTGATCGTCTGCGACTGGCCCCCGATCGCGTTGGCCGATCCGTGCAGCGAGAGCACGGTGGTGACACCGCCCGCGAGTTGCTGGTACCAGTTCACGGCGTCCGGGTTGGTCACGTCCTGGATGCGCACCTCGGCGGTCACGGCCTGGCCCCCTTCGTTCACGCCCCCGCTGATGCCCGTGTGCGAGTGGGCGTCGATGATGCCCGCCGTCACGTGCTTGCCCTGGGCGTTGATGATCTGGGTGCGCTCGCCGCGCGGCACAGCGATGGAGGGATCTCCCTCGCCCACGAGTTCGATGCGCCCCGCGCGGGCGTAGACATACCCGCGCTCGATGATGCCCCTCTCCGAGCCTGTCCAGATGGTGGCGTTCGAGATGATGAGGTGCTCGACGGGTTCGATGGGCTCGAAGAGGCCGTACGGGCCGAAGGGAACGGGGAGTTGCTCGGGGATGTCGGCGGTGGCGCGGTCTTCCTCGGGCTCGCCCTCGCGAACAACCCGGCGCGCGACATACGCCCGCGTGGTGCCGTCGGGCAGGGTGCTCAGCCCCTCGATGATGTCTTCATCGGGGCCCTGGGCGCTCAGGACCAGTTCGGCCGTTTCGCTGCTCTTGCCCTCGCCGCCGACTTTGGTCAGTTCATACGAGAGGGTGGCGACGCCCGCGGCGTATTTCACGTCGCGCGTGGTGATCACCACCGCGTCGGCATCGATGACCTTGAAGGTGAGCGTGGCCTGAGATTCGGCCAGGCGGATGGTGGTCTGCTGATCGTCCTGCGGCGCTTTGGCGACGCCGTCTACCTCGGTGATGCGCCACGAACCAAGCCAGGGGTTGGCGCCGCGCCGCAGCGAGCGGAACTCCTGCGGGCCGGAGGGGAAGGCGATCTCGCCGCGCATCGCGGGGGGCGTGCCGCCGTGGTCGATGGTGGCGCGCAGGGTGGCGACGCCCCGTTCGCCGCCGTCGATATCAAACGAGATGGTGGCGCCGTCATAGGCGAAGTTGGCGGCCTCGATCGGGGTGTCGTTCTCGCGGCCAGGCCATGGGCGCACGGTGGCTTTGCCGTCGCCATCAACCACCAGCGCACTGGTCACGGCGCCGGCGATGGGCAGGGGCCAGACGCCGGCGAGCGAGGGCGGGCGGCGCGTGGCCACCCACTCATACCGCACCCCGCTGCCGCTCACGCCAAAGCCGGTCATGGTGCCGCCCTTGCCGTGTTCGCTCACCAGCGCGGCCATGGTGCACAGGCCGTGTTCGCCGTCCAGGGCGTCGTGATCAAAGACAAACGAGAGGCGCCCCGCCGCGACCTCCACGCGCGTGCACTTCACGCTCTTGCCGTCGCGGTGCAGGGTGATGGCGTTGTCGGCGCCGATCTCGAGCCGGCGCAGAATGGGGCGCGGGTCGGCGGGGATCGATACGTCCCACGTGCCTTCGAGCGAGACGGGGGCGGGTGTGATCTCGTGCCACTGGCCGTCGATCCACACGCCGCGCACGCGGGAATCTTTGCCCGCGGCGGTCTTGCCGAAGATGGGCCCGTCGGCGACGAGCAGGTTGGCGCGCGTGCCGACCGCGACCTGGCCGAGTTGATCAGAGACGCCCAGGAGTTGGGCGGGCGTGGTGGTGAGCGCGGCGAGGGCCTGGTCTTCGGTGAGGCCGTGGCGGATGGCGGCGCGAACATTGCGCAGGAACTCGGCGCGGTCGCGCAGGCGCGCGGTCGAGAGGGCGAAGGTGATGCCCGCCTGCGACATGCGGCGGGCGTTGGTGGGGGCCTGCTCCCACGTCATCATGGTGCGCAGGTCGGTGGCCTCCTGCTTGGCCAGGGTCGAAACATCGGGCGTGCGGGGGAAGTTGAGGGGCAGGATGAAGGCGTGGCCGTCGGCGGCGAGGGCCTGCATGCGCCGGAACTCGGTGCCCCCGCCGAGGATGATCATGGGGATCGAAAACTCGGCGGCGATGCGGCCGGCGCGCAGGGCGACGAGTTCATCGGGCGCGTCAAAGAGAAAGGCGTGCGGGGGCCGCCTGAGCCACTCGGCCTCGGGGGGCACAAGGTGGTCGAGAACATTGGTGGGCTCGGTGAAGCGCCCCGCGGCGCGCTCGCGCTGCTGCCACTGGGCATCGCTGAAGGTCTGACGCATGAGGGCGATGGCGCCCATCTGCGAGCCGGGGTATTCGCGGCCCGATTCGGCGGCGATGGCCTGGTAGACGTTGTCGCGGTAGACCGGGGGGCGTGCCGCGCTGGTGTCTTCGGCCGGTCTGGCGAGCGAGACGAGCGAGGCCTTGCCGCGGAAGATGCCGCCTCGGGGCGAGAGGGCGGCGGCGGCGAAGCCCTGTCGGCGCAGGGCGTTGGCGGCGTTCTCGTCGAGGCCCGCGCCGTCGAGCGCGCTGCGCTGCGGGGTGACGGCGCGGTTCCAGTGAAGGCGCGAGGCGTCGTCGCGCGGGGCGGGGGCATCGACTTCAACACACGCGTCGATGAACGCGGCGTAGATGTGCAGGCCCGCCCCGTCGACAAGGCGTGGGCCCAGGGGCACCCGCGCGGGGCGGGCGGTGTCGCCCTCGCCCTCGCCGGGCAGGATGGCGGTGATCGCGCCGTCGCGGAAGACGACGGTGGCATGGTGCATCACCTCGCCGGGGCGCGGGTAGAGGGTGCAGCCGGTGATGGCGAACCAGGTGGGGTCGGCGCGCCGGGGGCCGTTGGGGGGCGGGGCCAGCGGCGACGACGAAGAAGGCTGGCCCATGGCCAGGCCCGTGAAGAGGAGGAGGGCCCCGCTGATGAAGCCGGCGGCGTGCTTGAAGCGCGATGTCTGGATCATGGGCAGAGAATAGCGGACTTTGAGGCCTCGGATGAAAGGGCGACAGGGGCAGCGCGTAGGTTTGATTGCCCGGGGCGAGTTCTTCGGGGGCGGGGTTTTCGGGCGAGAAGGTGTGCGGATCGTGAGGCGCGTGGGGGATGGGCGGGGGGCGCGAGGGCGGGTGTAGGAACCGGGCGGATGGTGGGGGCGCGGGTGGTCGATCTTGAGTGAGCGCGGCGATTTTGCCGCGCCATTTGGAGGTTCCACGATGCGTCGTACCAGCCGCTCACTCGTTTGTGCCGTTGTTGTTCTTGCGCCGTTGGCGCTGGTTGGGTGCTCGGGCGGGGGTCAGCCCCGCGCGTGGGGCCCGACGCGCGGCGAGAGCGGGTGGCACGCGGGGGCGTCCGACGGGGTGCTGGTAACCTCGAACGAGAGCCGGCCCAAGTTTGTGCGCGTGCGTCCGTCGATGCAGCAGCCCGTGATGGGCTCGCACGTGGCGACGGCCGGCGAAGCACAGTAACGCGACCACGTCGGCGGCCGGTCTCAGAGGCGTTCGAAGCCGGGCAGGTCGCCGACGAGCGGCAGGCAATACTCGATGAAGGCGCGGCTGACGTTGTTGTGACCGCTGAGGAACTCGGCGGGCATGTGGCGCGTTCTGGCCGCGATGGCCGAGAGGTCCACGCGCTTGTAATCGGAGGCGTAGGCCTCGCCCCGCGCCCCCAGGAAGGCGCGGCTGCCGCTGCCGGTGCGCACGATGGCGACGCTGCCGTCGCCGTGGCCCTGCATGGCGAGTTGCGCGGCGAAGCGGCCGCTGCGCCGCGCCTCGATCTGGTCGATGATGCTCTGGTCGGGCCAGCAGCGCTGGATATAACCGAAGGTGTCGGCGCGCACGCGCGGGGGCTTGCCCCCCCTGGGCGTGAGTTTTTCCTTCAGCAGGTCGCCGAGCTGGTCGCCCAGCGCGCCGCTGCCCGAGAGTTGCACGTTGCCGTGCGCATCGACCTGGGCGTTCTTGATCAGGCGTGCGCCGATGGGCGTGCCGGTGCTGTCCTGGATGCCTTCGCTGACGACGATGTGGCAGCGGCCTTTCTTTGAATAGATGGCTTCGACATCGGCGGCGAAGCGGTCGAGATCGAAGGGGACCTCGGGGCAGTAGATGAGTTGGGGGCCGTCGGTGGTGGCCTCGGGGGCCGCCTCGGTGTCGCGGTCGCGCCGGCGGGCGAGCACGCTGGCGGCGGTGAGGAAGCCCGCGTGCCGGCCCATGACGACGTTGATCTTGATGCCCGGCAGGCTGATGTTGTCCATGAAGTCGGCCATGCAGGCCATGGCGACGAAGCGCGCAGCGGAGGGGAAGCCGGGCGTGTGGTCGTTCTCCATCAGGTCGTTGTCCACGGTCTTGGGAACGTGGAAGCAGCGAAGGTCGTAGTTGGCGCTCACGGCCATCTCGCGCACGATGCGGCAGGTGTCGCTGCTGTCGTTGCCGCCGATGTAAAAGAAGTAGCGGATGTCGTGGCGCTTGCAGGCGTCGAGGACGCGCGCGGCGTAGGCCTGGTCGGGCTTGTCGCGGGTGCTGCCCAGGCCCGCCGAGGGGGTGTTCGCGAGGCGGTCGAGGCGGTCCTGGTGGAGGGCCGTGAGGTCGAAGAGGTCGTCGGCGACGAGGCCGCGCACGCCGTGGCGCATGCCGTAGACGGTGGCGACATGGCCGGAGGCGACCAGGCCCATGCGCAGGCCCTCGACCACGCCGACAAGGGATTGATTGATGACGGCGGTGGGGCCGCCGGACTGGCCGATGATGGCGTTGCCGCGGATCAGATCTGACATGCCCAAGGTGCTCCATCGCCGCGTGGTGGGGTCAGGCGCGCGGTGTGGTGTGCTGGGCGCGGCCTGCGGGAGAGAGAGGTTAGGGGCGCGGGAAGAGGCGCGGCGCTGGGGGAGTGATGGGGATGGGTGGACGGGGGTGATCAGAGCAGGCGGCGGAAGAGGGCGCGGTAGGCCATGGAGAAGGCGCGGCCGCGGTCGGTGCGCGGGGCTTCTTCGAACAGGATGAAGGTCATGTTCGACCAGGAGTGGCCGCGCGAATCGACGAGGGTGCCGGGCGAGGAGGGGTGCTGGCACTGGGCGGCGATGGCGTTGCGGAGGTTCCAGAGGGCGGGCTCTGAGACGGCGACGAGCCGGCCGGTGACGACGACATCGAGTTCGATGGGGCCCAGGAGGGTCGAGCCCGAGCCCGAGCCGCCGAGGATGTACGAAGGAATGGCCAGAGCACCCAGGCGGCCTTGCGCGAAGCGGTGCGGGCCAGAACCGAAGAGGTTGAGAGATTTGAATGAGGACATGGCGCGTGATGGGGTGCGGAGTTGTGGGGGTGAGAGGTGGGGGTGAGTGGTGGGGGGTTGATCAGGCTTCGTCGGTGATGGAGACGGGGTCGGCGGCGCCGCCGTTTGGCGAGAGGGCGATGAAGCGGAGGGTGCGGCGGGCGCGGGTGTTTTGTTGAATGTCGTAGGTGGAAGAGAGAACAACCGCGCTGGGGATGGTGATGCGGCGGCGGGGAACGGACGAGGCCTGGGCGAGGTAGAAGGAGAGCGCGCCGGCGCGGCCGGGGGGCGGGGTGTCTTCGGTGCCGCTGCGCAGGTCTGAAATCAGCGTGATCTCGACGCGCTGCTGGGGAACATCGGCGAAGGCGGTGTGCGGGCCGGCGTCGGACCATTCAAGGGCGCGGCTCTCGGCGGCGCGCTCGATGGCGATGGCGGCGACATCGTGGAGGGGTTCATCGTCGAAGATGACGGTGTCGGGTCGGAGGATGAGCATGGCTGGTGTGGGGGGTGGGGGTGTGGGGGTGTGGGGGTGAGGTGGGGGGTTCAGCGGGTCATCGCGCCGCCCGAGACTTTGCGGACGGCGTCTGGCAGGCCGTCGCCGTTGGTATCGATGAGCACGGTGAGGCGTTCGCGTTCGAGGTTGAACCAGGCGGTGTAGCGGCGGGCGCGCTGGTTGAGGGGGTCGTCGTCCGGGCGCATCGCGCCGGCGGCGTTGTAGATGAGGGCGAGTGCGCCCAGGGCCTCGACGCGGCGGAAGGCGCTGGGGTTGGTGATGTCGGCGGGCGCTGGGGTGCGCGGCAGGTTGGGGGCGTCGGGCTCGATGCCGATGGCGCGCAGGAGTGACTCGTGGGCGGCGCGGATCTGGGGGCGGAAGGAGACCACGGTGTAGGCGGCCGCGCTGTCGGGGATGGGTGGAATGGGCGGGTCTTCGCGCCGGGCGCGCAGGCGCGAGATGGAGAGTTCGAGGGGGCCGGTGCGGGCGATGACTTCGTGTGGCGCGGCGTTGATGACGGCGACAAAGCCGGTGTCGATGCCCGCGGCGTCGAAGGGAACATCGGGCGTGAAGGTGGAGAGGGTGAACTCTGACACTTCGCCGCTGCCGGCCGAGAGGCGCTGCCCGAGGAAGGCCAGGTCGGAAAAGACAGAGGGTTCGAAGATGAGCAGGTCGCGGTCTGCGGCGAACATGGGTGAGACTCCGGCGGGGCGTGCGGGGGAAAAGACCCCGCGCTGTCGCGTGCGGCGTGGGAGGGGGGCGGGGGCACGGACAGCGCGGGGCGATAGGGGAAGGGGCACGCGCGTGGGCGCGTGTCGCGGGATCAGGAGACCGAGAGGCCGCGGATGAGGGCGTGCGCGGCCTGGCAGCGCATCTCGAGGGTGTATTCGCCGATGAGTTGGCCGGCGTGGGCGTCTCCGGTGGCGGCCAGGGGCTTGAAGTGGAAGGCGCGTCCCGCCAGGGGGAGCAGCGCGATGCGGGAGGAGTCGAGCAGGAGGATGGTGTCGGCGGGGACCCACCGCGAGAGGAGCACGCGGCAGACGCCGAAGTCTGATTCGTAGATGCTGACAAGGTCGGAGACGCGGCGGTCGGCGGGGTTGTAGTGGCGGGAGTTGCTGGCGATGAACTGGTTGATGCGTCGCTTCTGCATGCCGCCGCAGACGATGGTGTCGATGCGCGAGGAGGCGTTCTCCCAGACGCCGCGCAGGGCGGTGTTGATGAGGGTTTCGTTGAGGTCGGCGCCCGCGCCGCCGCCGGAGGGGAAGCCGCCCTGACCGGGGACGAACTGGTTGGCGGAGATGGAGCGGATGATGCCGTTCATGGTGCGTCGTGCGCCGGGCGCGCCCTGGGGCGAGGTCTGCGAGGCTGTGCCGTTGATGACGCAGTTTTCGAGGTCGCGCAGCAGTTCGCGCAGGCGTTCCTGCTTCTGATAGTCGAGTTCGTCGGCGACGCCGTGCTTGCGCACGGCCTGCAGGGTGCCGGAGACTTCGACGGTGGTGGTGAAGATCTGGGTGTAGTTGTACTGCCGGAAGCGGGTGGAGAGGCGCACCGGGGGCGCGTCGGCGCCCTCGACGGCGGCGTTGCCCAGGATGGTGAGTTTCTGGCCGTTGGCGAGGTTGCTGGCGGGTGTGCCGCCGTAGCGGCGCACCACGGTGAGCACGTTGCCGGCGACGGCGGTGACGAGGAGCACTTCGGGCGCGTTGCCGGGGCGGACCTGGTCGCCGGGCTTGAAGCGCTGCCCCGTGTTGACGGTGATGCCGGTGGCGTCCTGGGCGTTTGGCGTGAAGGAGGCCTGGTTGATGGTGTCGGTGTTGGGGATGAGGCTTTCTTCGAGCCATTCGTGGATGGTGCTGGTGGCGAAGCGGCCCGAGTCGCCCAGGTGCGCGAGCAGGGGGGTTTCGAGGGGGCTGATGATCGAGACAAGGTCTGACACATCTTCCATGACTTCGGGGATGTCTGAGCCGGCGAGGTAGGTGACTTTGGCGTTGTCGGACATGGGGTTCCTTTCGGGCGAGGGTGCGGGGTGGAAGGGGCGGGGGCGTGCGTGCGGGTGGGGTTACTTGGCGCGCCGGATGCGCAGGTAGTGCAGCAGGTCGCGGCGGTCGCCGGTGGCGCGGGCCCGTGTCGCGGCGTCGCGCAGGCGCTGGTCGTCTTCGTGCGCCGAGGGCGCGGCGGCGGCGGGCGAGGGGGGCGGCGCGGGGCGCGTGAAGAGGAAGGGCTTGCGTCGGCGCAGTTCGGCCACGGCACGCTCGACCGCGGCCAGGCCGCCGTCCGCGGCGGTGTGCGCGATGGCCGCGGCGCCCGCCGCGGCCTGCCCGGCGAGGGCGCGGGCCTGGTTTTTCGCCGCGTCGCGCGTGGTGGTGATGGATTCACGGATGAGCAGGCGCACCACGTCGGGGTCGATGGCGTCGTGCGCGGCCTGGTCGATGAGGCGCGAGGTCGCCTCGGCGGCGCGGGCTTCTTCGACGGCGGCCAGCGCGGCGCGGGCCTGGTCGAGTTGGGCCTGAAGTTCGGCCAGCGCGGCGGCGGGCGTGGTGTTGCCGGCGGGTGTGGCGGGCGTAGCGGGGGTTTCGGGCGCGGGGGACATGCGTGCTCCTTTCGCACAAGGAAGGTGGTGATGAGGGAACGGGGTGAGAGAGAGTGGGGGGTGGGTGGGGGTTAGCGGGCCGGTTCGGGCTCGTCGGAACCGTGGCCGAGTTCGGCGAGGAGTTGCTCGTTTGGCGCACCGAAGCGGGCCTTGGCGTCGAGGGTGAGGAGGCGTTCGCGGATGTCTTCGGGGAGCGGGTCGGGCCAGAGCAGGCGCACGCGGCGGTCTTGCGGGGAGGTGGGCAGGATGTCGGCGGCGGAGAGGGCGGCGAGGATGAGTTCGCAGGCGTGGGCGATGCCGCGCCCGTAGGTGATGCGCTTGCGTGCGGTCTTGCTGAGCACGGACATGAGGGTGATGCGGAGCGCGTTGGCGGAGGAGAGGTTGCCGACCTTGGCCTGCACGACACCGCTGGCGAGCGGGGGCACGCCGCTGATTTTGTCCATGGCGTCGCGGATGTCGGCCAGGTGCCGGTCTTCGCTGGGGCTTGAGGCGTCGCCGCCGAAGGGCTCGACGGCGGCGTCGGGGTTGTCGGTGATCCAGAGGCGGCCGGGGCCGACAGAGGCGTTGTTGAGCGAGTCGAAGCCTTTGACGAGGAACATTTTGAAGGTCTGCATGGTGACGCGCGAGGCGCGGTCGGTGAGTCGCGCGTTGAGTTCGTCCTGCAGGGGGATGAGGGGCTCGACCTCGCCCAGCCCGGCGTGCTCGAAGGGCTGGGCGATGTTCTGGAAGTGGGCGACCGGGGGCGCGTCGGCGATGTGGAAGAACTGCGACGAGACGGCGCGGCCGTCTTCGAAGATGCGCCAGGAGTCGGCGGTGATGACCTCGGTGGTGGCGGCGCGCCGGCGAGAGGGTGCGGCGGCGAAGGAGGGGGAGAGGGATGCGCCGTCGGCGATGATGTCGTTGGTCTCGCGGGTGGTGTGGAGGATGAGGGCGCGCAGGCGGCGGTAGTCGCGGTCGTCAAGGATGGGGGCCGCGCGCCGGGGGTCGATGAGTTCCAGGCGGATGTGGCGTGCGCAGTCGTGGGGGTCTGGGGTGAGGCGGGGGCGTCGCTGGTCGAGGGTGAGCGCGGCGAGGTGGTCTGAGAGGCGCAGGCCCAGGCTGGCGTGGCCGAAGACGTGGGCGAGCAGGGCGCAGTCTTGCATGAGGGCGAGGCCGCCGGAGTGGTCCCACACGGCGTGGAGGATGGCGTCGATGCGGGCGCGCAGGTGGGGGTCGGCGGCCTGGCTGCGGATGGTGAGGGGCTTGCCGAAGATGAAGTCGATCATGGCGTGGATGCGCCAGGCGATGTCGTTCTCGATGACGCTCTGGCGGCGCAGGCGGGTGTCGGGGTCGTCGTCGCCGCTGCGGAAGGGGAGGGTGGCCTCGTGGGCGAGGCGGTACGGGCGGGTTCGAGCGCCGGCGCGGCCGGTGACTTCCATCGCGTTGCGGTAGTAACTCCAGAAGAGGTTGTAGCGGGGCAGGGCGCGGCGGCGGTGCTCATCAATGACGAGGTTGATGAGGGCGCGCGAGATGGGGGGCTCGCCGGGGGCGTGGGGAGGGGTGCTGGGCTGGGTCGGGGGCATGGGGCGCCTTTGTGAGTCTGGGTGGGTCGGCTTCGCTGGTGCGTGCCTCTATCTCTCAGGCCAGCGCGCCGTGAAAGGGGCGCGCCGGCCGTGGCGGACACGGGCAGAACCGGGGGCGCGGCGAGGGGGCGTCATGGCGCGCAAGGCGTTGCGGCGGCGGGGGTTGGCGTGTGGGTGAGAGAAAAAAATGAAAGTCGCCGCGGGGGGGCGGCCGCGGTGGCGCGGGCGCGCCACGTTGTGCGGCGCGCGCCGGGGGGCGAGCGCGGGCGCGCCGGGTTGGTGTTCATTTTTGCGGCGCGCCCGGGGGGCGGGGTGGGTGGGCGCTGGGGGGCGGGCACGGGGTTTGCAGAAAAAGAAAGGACAATTTTGGCGCAAATGCGTGTCGAAAACGCACATGAGGAAGGGGGGATTGCGGTATATTGCATGAGAGCCGTCGGGGCGGTTGGGGTTGGGCGAAACCAGGAAAGACAAACAATGGAAGATCCAGGCACCGCGATTCCGGAGGTTGGGGGCGGGTCGGATGCGGGCGTGACACAGCCGCGCGGCGTTGACGCGGAGGCGGGGAGCGAAGCGGGGACGATGCTGCCGACGTACCGCGAGCCGGCGACGTCGCTGCGCGTGGGAGAGGTGGTGGATCGCTACAAGGTGATCGGTCACCTGGCCACGACGTATATGAGCGAGACGTACATCGTGGAGCACACCGAGACGGGGGCGGTGGAGGTGCTCAAACTGCGGAAGGTTGACGGGCGCGGGGACGAGGTGCGCCGGCAGTTTCGCCACGAGATGCGGCTGCTGGCGTCGCTGCGCAAGAGCGAACATTACATCGCGGCCAAGTACGCGGGCGAGGTGAACATCGGCGGGGTGATGACGCCCTTCATGATCACCGAGTATGTGGGCGGCGGCAGGTCGCTGACGAACTTCGCGAACGCGCAGCGCCTTGGGGCGCGCGAGCGGCTTGAACTGTTCGTGAAGGTGTGCGTGGCGGTGCAGGCGCTGCACACCAACGACAAGAGCCTGGTGCACCGCGACCTCAAGCCCGGCAACATTCTGGTTGATCCCTCGGGCAACCCGCGGCTGATCGACCTGGGGATCGCGCTGGCCGACAGCAGCCCCTTCGCCGACGAGTGGCGGCGGGCGGCGCAGACGCACGGGTACGGCTCTCCCGAGCAGCAGCAGGGCGATCCGTCGCTGGTCGATCAACGGGCCGACGTGTATGCGCTGGGCGAGGTGCTGCGCGTGCTGATGCTGCCGTGCGGGCCGATGGCCCCCGCCCTGGCGCGGGTGGTGCGCATCGCCAAGAGCCAGCGGCGCGAGGATCGGTACGCGTGCGTCGACGGCGAAGACCCGAGCGAGTCTCTGGGGGCGGCGGTGCGGGCGCTCCTGGCGCGCCGGCCGGTGCCGGAGCGGGACGGGCGGGTGGGCGCGGGTTCGCGCGTGTCGTCGTGGCTGGTGCGGCGGGCGTGGGTGGCGGTGCCAGCGGCGGTGGTGCTCGCGATGCTGCTGCAGTTGT
This sequence comes from Phycisphaeraceae bacterium, assembly GCA_019636615.1. Lineage (GTDB taxonomy): Bacteria > Planctomycetota > Phycisphaerae > Phycisphaerales > UBA1924 > UBA2402. Next base: position 1,140,935 of record JAHBXF010000001.1, read on the forward strand.
TTGTGCTGGCCCCGGCGATGTACCGCCACACGGGGATCAACGCGTGGTATGAACGGATGTTCCCGCCGTCGCTGGCGTGGGTGAACACGCTGCGCACGCTGCCGGGCGTGCAGGTCGTGGCGATCACAGAACAGACGGAGGGCAAACTGGCGGCGCGCCCGGTCGAGGGGGCGCGGGTCGAGCCGGTGGGCGAGGCGGGCACGCTGCGGCACGATCACGCGGCGTTGCTGCGCGAGATCGCGCGGGTGCGGCCGCGCGCCGTGATCTTTGATATGCGCCAGCCCATCGAGGTTGACGCGCTCGAGGCTGAGATCGCGGCGCTCAGGGCGCGTGGCATCGGCGTGGCCTTCACCCGGGATTCGTGGATGCTCAACACCATGCCCTCACCCACGGTGGGGCACGCGGTGGGCGCGGCGACGGCCTTCTTTGAACCCGCGTTCCCGACGCTGCTGGTTGACCTTGTGGGCATGAACCCGCAGGGGCGGACCGCGCTGAGCCTGGCGGGGTATGCGTGGGCGATGTCGCACCTAGGCGCGGCCGAGTTTGACACGATGTGGGATCACAACTCGCACATGCTGCGCGTGGAAGCGTGGGAATATGTGCGGGGCGTGGGGCGGCGCAAGATCGGCTCGCGCGGGTTGCGGCTGACGGGCGCGGAAGTTGCGACAGACGCGATGGCCAGTGAAGGGGTGGAGGTGGCCGAGTTGCTGGGCTATGTGGAACTGCCCCTGCCGCCCGATGAAGGGGTTTTTCTGGCGTCAACCGTGGACTATGCGGATGTGGTGCACGCGAGATCGCCCAGCCTTGAAACGCGGGTGGCGGTGGTCATCGACGCGCGCCGCGGACACCGGGATTGGCACGTGCTGCCCGATGGGCGCGAGGTGCCGGGGGGGTATATCCAGGCGTGGGCCATCAGCAGCTCGCTGAGCGAGCAGGTGTTGTGGCGGCCCTCGTCGCTGGAGACCTACACGATTTCGGCGGGGGTTGCGGTGGCGGGTGGTGTGCTGGCGCTCTTCTTCCCGGTTGGGCGAGTTCGCCGGCGTGTTGTGGTGTGGGCGGCGACGGTGGGGGGCGTGATGGCCACGCTGGCGGCGGTGGCGCTGTGGAGCACCACCCGGGGCGGCTATGTGCTCAACCCGATTATTTTGGTGGCGGGCGCGTCGCTGGGGCTGGTGTGTGTCTTTCTTGTGCGGCTGCCCGCTCGGGCGGCGGATTTCACCTTTCCAGGCGAAGAAGTGGGAGCACATCATGGAAAAGAGGCACCAGCGGGGGCGGTGGGTTCATGACGCGCGGGCTGTGGGCGTAGCGGCTGTGTGCAGCGCCGGGATTTTGCTGGGCGGGTGCGCGGGGAAGGGCGCTGAGAGGAGGGGGGCGGGTGCGCGCGAAGGGAGTGAGCGAGAGGTGAGCACTACTGCGGAGACGATGGCCGCGAGTGCGCCGCGGCGTGCTGGGCGGCTCTCCATGTTGACGGGGCAACAGGAGATCCACGTCAAGACGGAGTTCGGCGGCCATGTTTTCGAGTACCTCATCAGCGAGATTGACGATGGCGACGGGGCGTTCTACTTCCCGGAGGCGTGGGAGGGTGGCGGATTTGCGAACGTACAGCCTTGGAAGCCGGCCAACCACCCGCAACTGGGCGAGTGGCGGCACAAGAGTGGAACGGTGTTGATCACTGTCAAGAACGCGCCCCCGCAGGTTCTGGTGATGAGAGAAGCGGGTGTGGTGCGCGTGGCAGAGGCCGAGGCGGAACTACCGGGACGTTGGGCACCGGGTCGGAGCCGGCGCATCAATGTGACGGGGGAAACGGCCGACGCGGACATCAAGATGGAGATGGTGGAGAAGGACGACGACGACGGGTATCTAGCCGGCAAGGTGCTTGAGAAAATCACCGTGACCAACGGGACGATCACGGTCTGGGATCCGTATGAACTGAACGAGAAGAAGGTGAGCAACTCGGGAAGCGTCCCGGGGATCATCGAGGTTCGGTGGACGGGGGTGGACAACTCTGAAACCGGGCGCAAGATCTACACAATCGTCGTGACGCAGGGGATCGAGCCGTAAGGAATCTGCCCTGATCACGTCTTGATCATGCTCTGATCATCTCATACGGATCGTCGCTCGAACTTGGTCGCGATCCACGTTCGGAAGTGCTGCACATGATGTGGGGTAGACGCAGAGCCGCGCCCGAGCTTGGTCGCAGATCCGCATCACCTTCCCGCCACGCGCACGTGCGAGAGTTTGAGCATGCGCGCGAGGAAGGGCGCGGTCTGGCGGATGGCGGTCTGCGGGTCGGCCCGCATCGACTTCGCCAGGGCGAGGATGTGTTCGCGCGCGGGCGCGTCGGGCCGGAGCGCGGCGAGGATCTGGGTGGTGAGGCCGTCGAGGCCCACGGCGAACTCGAACCCCGCCGTTTCCCGCAAGAGAGACTGGCGGGGTTTCCACGCGCCTTGGTCGAGGGCGAGGCGCTGGGCGAGTTCCGCGGCGGGGCTGAGTTCGAGGCGCAGGTCGAGCACGGCTTCTTCGGTGGGGAGTGATCGAAGCGTGGTCTCGGCGTCGAAGAGGCTTTGCGCCTGCGAAGAGGCGTGCCCGGTGTAGTTGTCCATCGAGAGAGAATCGGTGCGCGACCAGTTAGGCCCGCCCGCGGCACGCCGGCGCAGATAGACCACGCCCAGGCTGATGGCGCCGATGTTGAGGCGTTTGTAATAGTCGAGCCAGTGTTCGAGGCTGTTGCCGGCGGCGGTCATGGCGGCCTGGCCGTTGCCGGCGGCGGTTTCGCGCAGCCACTGGCGGGCGTAGGTCTCGGGGCTGTCGGTCTTGAGGCGAACGATCCAGGCGTCGACGCCGCGCCCGTTGATCCACGAGAGGGGGCGCGCGAAGGGCTCGTCGGGCGAGGGGTGGTGCCAGTTGCAGAGGATGGTGGCATAGCCGCCGTCGCGCAGGAACTCTGGGGCGGTGGAGATGAGGTCTTGCACGAAGCGGTCGCCCTCCCATCGTCCGCCGATGGCGGCCAGGTCGTGGGGCGGGGCGATGACAAAGGGCGGGTTGCTCACGAGCAGGTCGAAGGTGCCGCGCTCTTCGGCGACGGGCTCGAAGAAACTGCCGTGCCGCAGCCGCACGTTGTCGATGGCGTTGAGCCGCAGAGAGACGGCGGCGAAGTCGAGGGCGTGCCGGTTGATGTCGGTGCCGATGACCTCGGCGGCGTGCTCGGCGGCGCACATGGCCTGAAAGCCCTGCCCGGTGCCGATGTCGAGCACGCGCTCACCCGCGCGGCGGACGGTGAAGCCCGCGAGCATGGTGGTGGCCAGCCCCACACCCAGCACATAGTCCTCCTGCATGGGCATGCCCGTGGCCCATGATTCAAAGTCGCGCAGGCACAGGCGGTTGGCGATGGGCACGACGGCGCCCACGGAGCGAATGGTGTCGCCCTCGGCGCGCAGCAGCCCTGCGGCGATCAGGGGCTCGCACCCCAGCGGCGCGAGGAGGGACTCGGCCTGGGCGCGCGGCAGCGGCTGCGCGGCATAAAAGAGGCGGGCGAGCAGGTTGGGCGGGGTGGGCTCGGCGAGCGCAGCGCGGATGGCCTCGGGGTCAACATTGGAGCCCATGGGGGCGAGGCGCGCGAGTTTGGGCACGGCCTCGGTCATGTAGCCGGCGTCGGAGAGGATGCGGCGGAGATCGGCGGGCGTGCCGGTGTAGGGCTCTGGGCTTGGCGCTGGTTGGGACATCGTGCGTCTCTCCGGAGGTTTGGGGAATCGGGGGCAGCGTAGCGGGGGAGGGGGGTGATCGCATTGCCCGATTCCCGATGCACTCCAGACGACTATCCAATGCTGCGAGGGGGTTGGAGCAGAAGTCGGCATCGAAACGGATAGTGCGATCGCCCTGGGGGGACGGTTGAGCGGGTGGTGGGAGGGTGGGAGGCGAAACACAGGCCTCTGAGTCGAACAGCCCGGCAGTTGTCGTTCAGGAGAAGGCAGAGCGTGGAGTGTGGAAGCGCGGGGGTGCGATGGTGCGATGGTGCGCGGGTGCGCGGGGGTCCGAGGGTGCGGGGGGCGCGAGCGGGGGTGCGTGTACGTGGGTGGGTGTTGGTTGAGCGGGTGGTGCGTGGGGGTGCGTGGGGGTGCGTGGGGGTGCGTGGGGGTGCGCGGGGGTGCGCGGGAGTACGAGGGGGAGCGTGGGGGTGCGCGGGGGTGGGGGGGCGTGTGCTGGCAGGGCGATCGCATGAACCGTTTTCTATGCCGCCCTGGAGCCCGCTTCAGCGGGCATACCCATTTCGGGCTGACGCCTGAGCGGTGGAACTAGGCCGCCCATTCATCTCTTCAGCCCGTTTCAACGGGCTTGTCTTCTATCTGGCCCGCAAGAGCGGGCCGACGATGCGCTCAATGGGTCTACCCCCCGATCTGCCGCGCCTCTTCTGTTGGGCGCCGCGCGTATGGCGCTTCGCCATGCCGCGCGGAAGGCGTGGTGGATGCTGGTGGACGGCGGGGGCGATGTCGTCGCCATGTGTGAGAAGATCGCCAGCGGGGGCAGCGCGTACGCGGCGGTCTCTGCCCAGTGGACGTACGACGCCTACGGGGCGGTGATCGACGAGGATGTCTTCGACGCGGCGTCCCCGGTGAACCGGGCCGGGCACAAGGGCCTCTTCGCCGACCGGCTGGATGTGGGCGTGGTGGATGAGTGGGGGCACGAGAACTGCCGGCTCATCCCCGGAGCGGAACTGGCCTTCTACAACCGCAACCGCACGTATTCGCCGTACCTGGGGAGGTTCCTGCAGAGCGACCCGAACGCGACGGGGGTTGCAATCTGCGTTTCCTCCGCATATTACGGGTCACGTGCGGAATATGTACCTTCCGGATTCATGGTTGGCGAATTGTACCGCGATGGGCCTGGCCTGCCCCCCGAAACCTGATCCACCAACTATGAGAGTCCCGAGGGCCGCCGGTCGCGCCCAGGAGACTCTCGAAGATGAAGCGGACAAGACACTCGGCGGAACAGATCGTGAAGAAGCTGCGGGAGGCGGACGCGATGCTCGCGGCGGGCAAGAGCGTGGCGCAGGTGGTGCAGGCTCTGGGGGTCAGCGAGCAGACCTACGCCCGATGGCGGAACCAGTACGGCGGGATGCAGGCCGATGAGGCGCGGCGGCTGAAGGATCTGGAACTCGAGAACGCGCGGCTCAAGCGGCTGGTGGCCGAGCAGGCGATCGACATCTCGATCCTCAAGGAGGCCAACGACTACCTGGGAAAGCCGCGAGCCCCTCGCGGAGGAGGGGCGTCGTGACGCACGTACAGAATCAACTGCATCGGTCGCAGCGGCGCGTGTGCCGCGTGCTCGGCCAGGCGCGATCGACCCAGCGGTACAAGGCTGTGCCCAGAGACGATGATGCGCGTCTGGTGCAGCGGATGCACGAGCTGGTCCGTCGGCATCCTCGGCGTGGCTACCGGATGATGTGCGGGATGCTGCGGCTCGAAGGGTTCCGCGTGAACTTCAAGCGTGTGCACCGGCTGTGGCGTCGTGAGGGCTTCAGAGTGCCCCAGAAGCAGCACAAACGCAGGCGTCTGGGCCACTCGGAGAACGGCATCGTGCGGCGTCGGGCCGAGCACAAGGACCATGTGTGGTGCGTGGACTTCATCTATGACCGGGATGAGCGTGACCGTCAGCTCAAGTGCTTGAGCGTGATCGATGAGTTCACACGGGAGTGCCTGGCGCTGGAGGTGGACCGGTGCATCACCGGCGCGGACGTTGTTGATGTGCTGACGGAGTTGATGACCATCCGCGGGGTGCCGGTGCACATCCGCAGCGACAACGGGCCGGAGTTCGTGGCCAAGGCCCTCAGGCGGATGGCCGAGATCACGGGCATAGAGAACCTGTACATCGCGCCCGGGAGCCCGTGGGAGAACGGGTACGCCGAGAGCTTCCACTCGCGGCTGCGGGATGAACTGCTCAACGCTGAAGAGTTCGCGGATGTGCGGGAGGCCAAGGCGCTGGCCGCGGCGTGGAAGAACGAGTACAACCATCGTCGGCCGCACTCGTCGCTGGGGTATGTCCCGCCGGCGGTGTACGCGGCGAATCTTGAGAGGGGAGACGAGGCCCCTCTCCCCTCTCAAACTCACCCCTCTACCCCCCACGAGACGGATTCGTTCATGATCGAGGCGATGGCCGGTACAATCAACCGACTCTCATAGGACCTGGTACAGAAAGTGGGGGCAGGTCACCACCCGATCACTTGCTACGTTTGAACCCGCGTAATTTCCAAGATAAATTACTTAAGTGCGCTGTGATTAACGGACGGCAACCGTCTATATGGCTGAGGCAAGCGATTGTCGCAAGCCCACGTCGCTAAGGTCGCCGGCTCTATCCCTACCCGGCTCAACCCGGAGCACAGTATGAAGAAGTTGATGTCAATCGTCTTGGCCGCCAGCGCCATTTCGCTGGCCGTTCCCAACGCGGCGCATGCGTTCACGCACACCGTCAACTGCGTCAATGAGACCACGTACGGTCCTGCCAAGGTCGCGGAAATGCGCGGCCGTTTCACGCTGGCCCGCGGCGAGACCCTCGTTCAGATTCGCGTCAACGCGCTTGACGCCAATGGTCGCGTGGTTTCCTCGGCTCAGGGCATATTCAACACCAGGCGCGGCACCTGGCGCGGGGGCGTCGGCGATTTCCGCATGGTGCATTACCACGCCACCTTCACTGTGCGTACGCCGACTGGGACACGCACATTCACGACGCGGACGTACCACTGGTAAACCGCTCCGCCCTTGCTTTCTCCTTTTTTTTCAGCAGGCTACCCCCGACGCTCCTCGCGAGCGCCGGGGGTTGTTTTTGCAGGGCATAGTTAAGATCATGCCTCTTTTCGAACCGCGACCGCTGCCAGGCGTCTGACGCCGATCTCTTGGCATTCAACCATCTCGCCGTAGAGACGTGGAGATCCTGCCTCGGGGTGCTAACCTGCGCGCCACGGTGTGCCGGAATGTTGCACACAACACGGCCCAGTCCCGCAGCATGTTCACGTCGGTGAACTTCTTGGCAGCCAAAGGCCCGATCTGGGGCGGCATGGCCTGCTATGACAACTACCGACAGATCAAGAATTACTGTCGCTACGCGATTGAATCTATCCACAGCAGGCGGATGATGTGCGCTCCTTGTAAAAACAAACACACCCGGCGTGAAAACGTTCACGTCGGGCGTTGCCGCCTGCCCTAGAGTGCACTATCGCGTCAGGCCGGTGGGGACGGCGAACCGCCGTCGGGCGACCGCACCCATATCACTGTGTTGTCGCCGATCGGCTGTCGGGTCCAGCCCTTCTCGAAAAGGTTGCGCACAACATCTGGCAGGAATCCGTCAGGAAACGGCTGCGCGGGCGAGGGGGTACCCGGCGGGTTGGCGGTCGCAGCAAGCACCACACCGTTGGTACCGCCCGTGGTTGAGGGCGGCAGAGTGCGGCTAGCGCTGCCGTTGGTGGACGTGGTAGGCTGATGAAACTTGGTTCGAGACACGAAAAACAGCATGGTGGGCTCCTTCGCCGTTGGACCACGGGCCTTGGCTAAAGGAAAGACGACGCAGCGTTGATTGCCACAGCGCGGACAAAGAAAATGGTGTTGGGAAGTAATTTGAAATTTTCTTCGTGAACGCGCTGTGGTGGATGCGGCACGTTCGTCTTTCTTGATGAAGCCCGCGACTGTCGCGGACAAATCGAGGACCTGTATAAGGAATGAAGCAATGAAGACCGCAAGTGAAGTACTGAACCTCTCCGGCGCACACCAAACCTCTGCTCGGGTCACGACAGAAGGCAAGACACCGAACAAGACGACTCTTCAGACCGGCACGACCCCGCTAGCCACTGGCAACACCGGCACGACCCCGCTGGCCACTGGCAACACCGGCACGACCCCGCTGGCCACTGGCAACACCGGCACGACCCCGCTGGCCACTGGCAACGCCGGCACGACCCCGCTGGCCACTGGCAACACCGGCACGACCCCGCTGGCCACTGGCAACACCGGCACGACCCCGCTGGCCACTGGCAACACCGGCACGACCCCGCTGGCCACTGGCAACACCGGCACGACCCCGCTGGCCACTGGCACCGACGCCACGACCGCCACGCCGACCCACTAATCCTCTTGACAGTCCCCGGAGCACGCCGATCAGAAGGGAGATATCCTGATGACCCACGGTGGTGAGGCCGTCCGCGTTGGACGGCTCTCGCCATGGGCGTCAGGATGGGCCGCGAACCGGTCCGGCCTCCCAGTGGGCATCCGAGGGCAATCGAATGAGCAGATTCAACCTGTCCGGACACGCCGTTCTTAACGGCGCAGCCCATGATGATCCGCCGTCGCCAAAGCAGTGCGGCGGCCAGACGAAAGGAGGCCAAGATGGAAATCCGCCGACCAAGAACGCCAAGCTGTCCGGTGTGTCCCTGACACTGGACCAGGCAAAGGAAAAACTCGAATTGATCTTCAGCAAGACTCCGCTGTTGAAGCCCACCAAGAAGCAGCGCGAGAACATGACCAGCGAGGTTCTCAAACTTATCAACAATCCGGAACTCCCACCAAACGATCGATTGACACTCAAGCAGCTTCGAGAGCAATTTCAAGCGGACCGCATGAAGAAAGTAGCGAAATTGAAGGAGGAGCTTTGGAACGCTGTCAAGATGGGTACCGCGGACATGGTGGTGGAAGCGAAGCCATCGCCGCGGAAGCAACATCCTGCAGTGAACCACAAGTAATCGACACCGGCACGCTGGCGGCTGGGGTAGGGGCGCAAGAGAGGCCTGCCCCAGCCGCCGCCGGACAGACCACCAACACTTCTACAGCCCTCATGCCGCCCGGTTGGCCTAGCCAAGATCATCCTGCATTTTGGGTTATGCTCAATCAGGAGTATGGCCCATGGATACGCAGCATGGCTAAAAGAATGCTTAAGGACGACGACCTCGCTGATGATCTCACGCAAATCGTCCAGATGGAGGTCTTTGAAAGGATCCAAGAGTTTCGTGGCGAGAATGAACGCTCGTTCCCAGCCTGGGTGAAGCGAATTGCGTATAGCCGTATAACCGATGAACGCCGCCGACGAAAAGGCCCCTGGTGCGCTGTAACCGATGGCCGGGTTTTCGAGCTGCTGCCGTCCAATGGCATTGGCCGCAATCAAGAAGATTTTGACGACCTGATTGCCGTAATATTGCAACTCAAATCAGACCAGCGCATACTGCTGTACTGGCTGTTTGTGTTGGGAGAGACCCAGGAGCAGATCGGCGAGCGTCTAGGGATTTCGCAACAGTCTGCGCACAATCGGATCAAACGGGTCATCGGCGAGGTGCACAGTCGCATGAGCCGGTGCACGCGATAACCCCTCCAAAGGCAACGTCATGCGGCAGCAAGACAAGCTGCGCGAGTCCCCCTGCCCTTGTCGCTGATTTACGGGCACCGCGGGCTCGTGGCGTTCATCGGCTCGTTTGGGGGGTGCGCCGGGTGATTGAGTCGATCTAACCTGCTACCCCCAATCTAATCCATCGACTCTGAAGCAATCCACCACCGCCTGTAGGCGTGGCCTGGAAGCAAGCAAGCCCGCTGGAGCGGGCAGGGGGCAATCCACGAGGTGATGCCTGCGCGGCGTGCCCAAGCCACACCGCGGCACCAAATAGGACCGAGCCGGTATGCGTTGCATCACCCGTCCGAGGTCCCCTCCCTATTGTTTCAAGAACGTCAGGGGCAAAGAGGCAGACCCCCTCCGATACATCGGATCACGTCGCATGACTTCAAACAACTCGGAAGAACATCGTTCCCTTCGTGAGTGCCACGACAAACTACGGTGGCTCGTTGCCGACCTGTGTTGGAAGATCAAGACCTGGAACACCCTCTTTCACGCCGATGACGCCGAAGCCGCACAAACAAGAAAACGTCTTTATCGTGACGCTGCCGCGTCACTGTTCGGACTCTTTCAGCGGATTCTACTCAAAGAGATCATCATGGACACGGCGAGACTCTTAGATCCGTCAAACAGCTTGGGTAATGCTAAAAACAAAAACTTGACGATTTGCTCTTTGTTGGATCAGTTGCTCGAGTTGAAATTTGCGGAATCGCGTATCAACTCGCTCAAGCAAGATCTCAACATGGTACGCAAAGACCTCAGAGATACGGTTATTTTCTGGCGGCACAAACACATCGCTCACAACTCGCATCACGAGACGCTCAATCCACAGAACCTGCCCTTGATCGAAATCTCCAAAGTCGAAGCATCGGTCGAATCTCTGCTCACAATCATGAAAGAGATCGATCAAATCATCGGGGCAGATCACTGCCTCTACAAAGACATGATCGCGCCCGGCGGTGCGAGCAGACTGCTCGACACTTTGCGTATCGCGCAAATACACCGGCCTGCTCGCGGCAAAGGCCGCCCCCCACAATAACTCACCCCACCCCCATCGCCGCCAGCATCGCGCTGCCCATATCGGCCGGGCTCATGGCCACGCGGACGCCCGCCGCCTGCAGCGCTTTGATCTTGGCATCCGCCGTGTCGTCTTCGCCGCCGATGATCGCGCCCGCGTGCCCCATGCGTCGGCCCGGGGGGGCGGTGCGCCCGGCGATGAAGGCCGCGACGGGCTTCTTCACGTGCTGCTTGATATACGCCGCGGCCTCGGTTTCGTCTGAGCCGCCGATCTCGCCGATCATCAGGATGCCGTGGGTGTCGGGGTCTTCCTCGAACATGCGGATGCAATCGATGTGGTTGAACCCGCGGACGGGGTCGCCGCCGATGCCCACGCAGGACGACTGGCCCAGGCCCAGGGCGCTGGTTTGCCAGACGGCCTCGTAGGTGAGGGTGCCGCTGCGGCTGACGATGCCCACGGCCTTGCCGCGCTTGGCCTGGCTGACGTGGGTGTGGATGTAGCCGGGCATGATGCCGATTTTGCAGCCGGCGTTGGTGTAGGGGTCTGCCGCGCTGCCGCCGCCGCCGGTTTTGGGGCCCGGGGTGATGACGCCGGGGCAGTTTGGGCCGATGAGTTGCACTTTTCGCTGGCCCGGGGGGGTGCCGGCGCCGCCGTTGATGGCGTCGAGCACGGCGCGTGCCTTGATCATGTCTTGCACGGGCACACCCTCGGTGATGCAGCAGACCACGCGGATGCCCGCCGCGGCGGCTTCAAGGATGGCATCGGCCGCGAAGGCGGGGGGCACGAAGATCATGGTGGCGTTGGCGCCGGTGGCCTTGACCGCCTGTTCGACGGTGTCGAAGATGGGCAGGCCGTTCTCGTCTTTGGTGCCGCCCTTGCCGGGCGTGGTGCCGCCGACAACCCGGGAACCATAGAAGAGGCAGCCGCGGGTGTGCACCGCGCCGAAAGCCCCGGTGATGCCCTGACAAAGTACGCGCGTCGTGTGGTCTACCAGAATGGCCATGGGAGGAGAGGGTAGAAGCGCGGCCGCCGCCGGGCGGGGTGAGTTCCGGCCTCTTTCGGCCCGGCCCGCCAGCCCCCGCACGCCTCCGCTACCCCCGCACGGGCCCGCACGCCACCGCACGGGCCCACGTCCCCGCAGCCCGCCGCTTGGGCCCCTGAACAAGCGGAGTTTGACCGGAGCGTGAGCCGGATCGCATCGCAGAACTCTGCGGTTTCGCACAGGCGGGACGCCTGTGCCACCCAGACTTCAGAGGCCGCGCATGGGGACCACTGTGCCGGCCGCGCACACACAGCCGGTGTGTGCCGGGCGCTTCGGTTACGAGCGTTGGTGGCGTGCCGGCCGCGCACGCACGGCCGGTGGGTGCCGGGCGCATCGGTTACGAGCGTTGGTGGCGTGCCGGCCGCGCACGCACGGCCGGTGTGTGCCGGGCGCTTCGGTTACGAGCGTTGGTGGCGTGCCGGCCGCGCACACACGGCCGGGGTCTGGGCGGCCCGCGGTCTGCGCGGCTCACCTCTTCTTGTATGCCGCCAGCACCTCGGCTTCGCGCTCGGGGGTCATCGCGCCCACCAGGCGCGCGCGGCGGTCTTCGGGCAGCGAGTCAAGCCAATCCAGCGTGGCTTTGGCCGTCTGCGAGATCGGCCGCATCTTCAGGCCCGCCGCGAAGGCCCGCGCGCACGAGCGGCGGTGGAAGCCCACGTACTCGCCGGTGGGCGGCACCCAGATGGGCAACATGCCCACGCGTTCCTTCTCCATATATTCAGCATCGACCCACGTGAACTCCGCCTTTGAGCCCACCCCTTCGCGGATTCCCCCAAGAAACCCGGCCATGTCGCTGCCGCCGCTGGGGCCCAGCGCGTTGAACGTGCCCATCACCTTCTTCTCGATGCAGTGGATGATCCACTCGCCCAGGTCGCGCACGTCGATCCACTGCACGGGATCGCGTGGCGTGCCGGGCGCCAGCACCTCGCCGCCACGCGCCAGACGCGCGGGCCAATAAGGAAAGCGCGGCGTGGGATCGCCGGGGCCGATGATGTATCCGGGGCGGATGATGCACGCGCGCCCCGGCAGGGCTTCCTGCGCTTCTTTCTCGCACAGGGCCTTGAGGGGCCCGTAGTTTTCAAACCCCGCGCCCATTTCTTCGACCGTGGGGTCGGCCATGGTGCCCACGTCGGCGGTTTCGTCCTGATCGATCTCGTCGTTGCGCTTATACACCGACACCGTGGAGATGAGCACGTATTGCCCCACGTTGTCGGCGAGCAGGCGCGCCGACGCCCGCGCGATGCGCGGCACGTACGACGATGTATCGATCACGGCGTCCCACGTGCGCCCTTCGAGGGCCTTGAGCCCCTCGCCCTTGTCGGGGTCGCGGTCTCCCACCAGTTTTTCAACCTCGGGCAGCACCACGCCCCGGCGCTTTTCGGTGATGCCGCGGTTAAAGAGCGTGAGTGTGTGGCCGCGCGCCTGCGCTGCCTCGACGCACGCCGGCCCCAGGAAGCCCGTGCCCCCCAGGATGAGGATCTTCATGCCGCCCGACGCGCGCCCCGGGCGGCGCGCCATCGCCCGCGTGCTCAGCCCGGCCGTGGCGGCCAGGGCTGTTGCCGCCAGGGTGGTGCGGAGGAAGGAACGACGGGAGTGCTGGCCGGCCTGGGGGGAGTTCGTCACGAACGTGTCTCCATCGCGGGCGGTTCAAGAACGATCTCGTGGTGCGCCCGGCACACGCCAGATGCCACGCCGCGCACAAACCGTCAGAAATTCTTGCCCCGCGGGCGCGGGCCCTTGCTCGCCCCGCTCGCCCCCACCACGCCCACCGCCCGTGCCGCGCCCACGGGCCCGCCCGCGCACGGTTCAACCCGGTGCTGGTTCGGTGGGTGTTCCGGCGTACATCGCTTCGAAGCGCGACAGCGTGGCCTCGGGGCTCATGGTCTCAAGCACGTGGGTGCGTGCGCGTTCTCGCGCCGCGGGGTCGGGCGTGCTCAAAGCCCGAGAGATGGCGTCGGCGAAGGCCCGGGGTGTTGGGTCAACCACGGCCGCGCCGCAGTGCTCGGCGAGTTCGCGCCAGGTATCGACCCCCCGCGTCGTCACCACGGGCGTGCCGCAGGCGATGGCCTCGAAGAGCACGAAGCAGAAGTTTTCCTGGCTTGTGGGCAGCACGAAGAGGTCGGCGGCCTGATAGAGCGAGAGTTTCTCGCGCCCCGTGACCATGCCCAGGAAGTGAACCCGCGCGCCCAGGCCAAGGTCGTGGGCGAGTCGCTCGAGCGTCGCCGCGTACTCGGGCGGATCGGAGGGCCCCGCGATGAACAGGTGCGTGCCCGCGTGCTCTTGCCCGCCCAGCGCGTGCAGCGCCCGGATGGCGACCTCAAGCCCTTTCTTGTGGTTGATCCTGCTCAAGAAAAGCAGCCGCTTGGGCGCGTCGCGCAGCGCGGGATAGGCTTCCAGCGCCGGGCCCGGGCCGGGCAGATCGCGGTAGGGCGCGGCATCAAACAACAGCGGCACCACCACCCCGCGCCCGCGCGGGAAATGTTTGCGTGCCTGCTCCAACTCGGCCAGCGCGGTGCAGTGCACGGCCCGCGCGCCCTCAAGGTTTCGCCGCCCCACCAGCGCCAGGTGCAGCCGCTTTTTGAACCCCCCCTGGCTCATGCTCCAGTCGTCGAGCATGCCGTGCGACGAAAACACATACGGCGTGCCCAGGCGGCGCGCCAGTCGCGCCAACTGATGGTTGGAGTTTGCCCACACGCCGTGGATGTGCAGGCAGTCGGCCCCGCGCAGCAGGGCCGCCGCGCGCGCCAGCGCATCGCGCCCGAGATATTGCGTGAGCGTGTCGCGGGTGGCCAGGTCGAGCGAGCGGCCGCGCAGTTCCATCAGCGGGTCGCGCAGGCGCAGCAGCACGCTGCGCGCCTCGCCGGGCTCGGGGGGTGTCACCGCATCGCGTGAGGGCTCGCGCCACGCCGGGGGCACGCCGGATTCATCGGTGCTCAGGGCATAGACCTCGTGCCCGCGTCGCGCCAGGCCGGCGCACAACTCAAGGACGGACTTGACCGTCCCGCCGTCGCGCAGCCGCAACCACTTGATGTAATGAATGATGCGGATGCCGAGGGTAGCGGGCACGCCCTTGCCCAACCACTCTCAGCCGCCGCCCTTCATGTCCCTTCATGCCCCTTCATGCCCCTTCACGCCGGCGCATCACCCGCTCCCACAGCGTGTGCGCCGGCCAGCCCGCGCCGAGGATGCCCAGGAAGAGCGTCATCTTCGCCCACCCCGGCCACGCGCCGGGCTCGCTGCCCGCGGGGGTGCGCACCGCGTCCACGATCTGCAGCGCGGTCATGCCCGCGGCGCACGCGATGAAGATCAGCGGCACCACCGGGTATCCCCAGCAGCGATAAGGGCGGGCCAGGTCAGGCCGGGTGCGGCGCAGCCGCAGCAGCGCGATCGCGCCAAGGCCGTAAAAAATCCACATCGTGAAGACAAACCCGCCCGCAAGGTCATCAAACGTGCCGAAGAAGACCGCGCACACGCACGACATCGTCAACTGCACCCACAGCGAGACGTGCGGCGTCTGGTGCCGCGGATGAACCCGCCCCAGCACGCTGAAGAGCAACCCGTCCTGCGCCTGCGCGAAGGTCACCCGCGCGCCGGTGGTGATCGAGGCGTGCGTCGCACCCAGCGTTGAAATCAGCACCATCACCGTCACCGCCGTCACGCCCCAGGGCCCTACCAGCCTGCTCATCACCTCCGCCGCCACCGCCGGGCTCTGCGCCATCTCCGCCGGCGTGAGCACCCGCAGAAACGCCCAGTTCACCAGCAGGTAGAGCCCCGTCAACCCCAGCGTGCCCGCGATGAAAATCCGCGGCAGGTTGCGCTGGGGCTCGCGCACCTCACCCGCGATCGACCCCACATCCGCCCAGCCGTCATACGTCCACAGCACCGAGGCCATCACCGGCGCGATGATCAGCACCCCCGCCAGCAGCCCCGCGCCCCCCGGCATCTCTCTCGCCACCGGCGCGGCAGCCTCTGCCCCGCCGCCCCCCAGCGCCATCGCCAGCCCCACGATGAAGAGCAGCGACGCCACCTTGATGAGCGTGATGCCGAAGTTCAGCCAACTCGCCTGCCGCATGCCCCGGTAGTTGATATACGTCAGCAGCGACAGGCTCAGGCACACCACCAGCACCCGCGCGCTCAACGCCTGCGCCAACCACTCGGGCGCCAACACCGCCCCCATCAGCCGCGCGTGCCACCCTTCCCCCACCACCCGCAGAAAATACTCGCCGAAGACCATCGCGATGCCCGAGGCCGCCAGCGGCTTGGTGATGAGCATGTACGTCCAGCCGAAGATAAACGCCACGCGCGGCCCGAGCCCCTGATAGAGAAAGTTGTACAGCCCACCACTGCGCGGGAAGGCCGCCGCCAACTCGGCGTACGTCAACGCCCCCACCAGCGACAGCAAGCCCCCCGCCACCCACACCGCCAGAATCTGCCACGGCGCATCCAGATACGCCGCGATCGACGCGGGCGTGCGGTAGATCCCGCTGCCGATCGCCACACCGATCATGATCCCCGCCGCGGCGAGAAACCCAACCGTGCGCGGCAAGTCTGTCGGCCTGTTCGTTGTCATGCGTGCTGCTTCCCCGTGTGGTGATCGGCGAACTGCCGCCGCGCCCCCCACGCGCGAGGGTAGTGGTAGCCGCCGCACCCAGCGCGGCCATCGCGCCGACACAGCCCAGCCGCCGCACAGCCGCGCCGTTGAGTCGCCGACACACCCTGTCCGGTGATGCGTGGGCGATGGCGCGGGCGGCCCCGCTGGAACCCGAGCCGAGCAGATCTGCACACCCACGCCGAGAAGCCTCCGGGTTGTCCAAGGGAATGGGGGTGACTACACACCCAGAAGATGCCGCGCAGAGCCTGCCTCTTGTCCATCGTAGGCCGCCCGCCCTTGGGAGAAACAGGCGCATCGGGCACCCGCGCGGCAAGCCAGTCAAGTTCCTCATAGGTCAATCGCATCGCCATGCAAGGCTATACGCAGCAGAACGCAACACGGTTGCGCGGTTTACGGATAGGCTCTAGGCTCGCGCCCACACCCTCAGCGGGCCGAGGTTCGCCCGACACCGGTAATCTGCTTGAGAGAGTCAACGGCTGTGCATGTTCGCCAGCATGCCTTGCAAGGTCTCGTTGATTAGAGACTTGATCTCTATCGCAGTGGTCGTAATTCGAATACTCGTCGCGTCTAGGCCCCAGCCTAAGTAGTCATCTGCAACAAACGCGAGCAACCCGGCAAGCGGAACTGCCTCACCCCAGTAAAACCGAATACACTCTCGTGTCTCCAACTGGAACACTCCGATGGAGGGTCGAGAAAGGTCGCCTTCGTCCCTGGAGAGGAAGAGCTTGTGTCTTTGGTTCAGCACCGGGTGCGTGCATTCCCAGCTGATCCGGTACTCTCGGGTACGCTCTAGTAGCTCTTGCAGCTCCGCCGCGCGCGCGTCGATCCACGGGGGTAGGATGCTCAACCCGGGGGCCGCCGTGGGCTTAGTGGCACGAAAGATGGTCGCGAGCTCCGGTGTAACGAAGCAATTCTCAATCTCCGCGTCGTGAAATGTAGCTCCCCTAGCCCGTGTGCCCACGAGATTGCTGTTCGTGACCCGTGCGGAATCGAACTTGCAACCTGAAAGGTCGGCTCTCGACAAGCGGGCGTAGTCAATTCGCGCACCTTCGAACCGCGAACCAACCAAGAAAGCCCCAGCAGCGTCGAATCCGAACAGATTCGCCCTCGCGAAACTGTTGGAAATAAAATGGGAATCAATGGCCTCTTCCTTCTGTCCGAGGATTCCCAAGATTCCGCACCGGAGTGAAGACCCTGAGAAGTCGCACTCCGAGATTCTCGCACCGAGACGCAGGCTATCCAACGAAGCGTGGTGTATTCTGCATCGCTCCAACCGGCAGAATCGAGATCCCGTGCCAACAACCTCGTCAAGCACGCAGGAGGTCAACGGGCCAAAGGAAGTGCCGTCGCATCTGCACCGACGGAGATCGGCGTTCGTCATGGATACATGCACTAAGAACAGACCGGACAGGTCACAAGCGGTCAAGTCGCAGTCAATCAGATCGACCGGATCGCGCTCGTTGGCAGAGCGATCTATGGCGGCTTGTCGCCTGGTTACGTCTCCGCCACCTCGCAACACCTCGAGTAGTTCGGTCGTTCTCATGGGGAGTGTTACAGTCTCAGGATGCTCTTCGCATGCTTCAGGAGTTCAAGATACGCTGACTTGCTAAGGTTGGCTTCTCGTAGGGTCGTCGCGACAAACTCGTAGATGATCCGCGGGGGTGCACCTCCGGCTTTTCGCATGCTCTCAATAGTCCTGGTCACCCATGTGACCTGATCGCCACGCGAACCGTTCGCGGGGAAGCAGGGATTGTGCGCCCATACCCCTGCTTCACCCACAAAGTAGGTGTGATAGCGGCTCACTTCGACGTTGTAAACTGGTGTTCGCTCCGCGCGAGGATGTACGCGAGCAACGACTGTGATGCCGGTATTGGTCTGCAACTGCTCGCCGGGCCTCAGTTCTCCGGAGGCCACCCATGCCTGCCGATCGGCTGAGAAGACTGGATGCTTCGGCGTGAGCCGATGTACTCCATCACATTCGGGCCGTCCCGTAGATGCGTGTACAAGTCGTGCGGCTGCACGCTGGGGCCCATGCCCCCGCCGTGGTACGAGAGGCTTGCCTGCACGGGTAGCCCCGTCGCGTTCGGGTCCGGCTGGTTCCACCTGCCAAAGTCACAGTGCAGGGTGCGGTTACGGACGTAGCCGCTGAGCCGTGCGCCGGGCCACAGGCGCGGCGTCTCAAAGCCCGTCAGCGGGTCTGCGATGCCGCCATCTCATCTGTCAAAGAACAGTCCCTTGTGACCGACCCGCAGTTCCGGCGGGCCTGTCGCTGGGGTGGCCGGGTCGTCGCGACCAATCACCCGACCGTACGCATCATGGACGATCTGCGTAATGACGCGGGCGGTGCCGCTTGTTCCGCCCAGGTCGCACAGGGCGATCACATCGCCCCCGGCATCCTGCAGTGGCCAACTCGCGCGGCGGCCTTGATCGTACTGCGCGAGCAACTCATCCACGCCCCACCCCCACGCATCGCCCGGGCCCCACACATACTCGCGGTGCAGCGTGGTCACCGCCGCGGGGAGCGATTCCCCGCCCATCATCTGCACCTCTTCGGATTCGAGGGTCGCCGTCTGCGGGTCCGCGGCCACCTCTCCAAAGGGTGCCGCGTTGGCCACCGCCTGCTGCAACTCGGGGTTGCCCGATTCGGCCGCGAGGCCCAGCATGAGCAGCGGGTCCGTCACGACCTCCTGGATGCGCCGCACACCGTCGTAGTAGAACCGCTCGGTGCGGAGGCGGCCGAGCGCGGTCTCGACATCGGGGTACGGAGACTGTGTCTCCACGAGCCGGCCGAGACCATCGTACTTGTAGTGCTTGAGCATCCGCCCCGGCCACCAGCGCTCCTGCGCGGCGACGGGGTTCTCGTCGGCACCCGGGCCGGGCCCGGTAAAGCCCTGGTTGGGGATAGCCTCGTTCACCTGGACAAGCCGGTTCCAGGCGTCGTACTGATAGAAGAACGCCCCGTCACTGCGCAGGTTGCCCGCGGAGTCGTAGGTGTAGGCAATCTCCTGAGAACCCACCGAGGTGTCCGTGCGCGCATCGATGCGGTTGCGGGCATCGGTCGCGTCGGCGATCTGGCGAACCACAGGAGTCCCAGGCCGGTAGTCGGTCGTGAGCCGGCCGACCGGGTTCACGCCTGCATTGGGCAGATCATTCCAGTTCCCCAGCGCGTCGAGCGACCAAGAGTCCTGGAGGAGAGGTGTAGAGATCGTGCCGCCCGAGAGGGAACCAAAGAGTGTCTCCTTCAACTGGCCGAGCTTGTTGTAGGAGTTCCACTGCGACCAGACGTTGACTTCCTCGGCGGAAGGAGTTGCCGCGCGGGTGATACGCGCGGTGGTGCGCGCCCCGTTGCTCAACGTACCGCAGTGTCTCGCTCCATCGTTGGGCCAGTTCAAACGTTACGTCCAGATGATCGGGCAAAGGTCCAAACCCTGAATCTTCCTCGCCGCGAGAAGGCGGGCCACGTCACCCCGAAGCCACATTGCTTGCTCCGGGAAGTGAATCACACGGCCATTCTCGAAACGATTCAACTGACCATCCCAGAAAGGAGAACGTACGATCGGGGGTACTAATCGATCTCCCCATGCGGACCGGCTCGCCGTAAAGTACATACCAGGAACATCGTCGCCTGCGTCTAGCCATACAGCGCCACATTGCCCACACACACGTCGTGCCGACCGATGTTCCGCGATCTCATCTCCCGGCACGGACCACTCTGGAACAAGCTGCCACCACTTTTCCTTTGTACTTGCACTCCCAGTTGTTTCCACTTCTCTTCGGGGTACAGACACCCCACAGGCGACCTCTATATCAGTAATCACTCGTTCCGTAAGCATCCATATGACATTCGGCCCAAGCCAGATGCTCGCCATTACACGACATCTATTGAGTTCTGAGGCGGGCAAGCGTATCGGCCCCGCCTGACGTACGCCCGCCCCGCACTCGCCGCAGGCTGCGCTGTCGTCTACCGTACACAAGTGACACACGCCGGCCTTTCTATCGGAGCCTTGCGGGAACTGGATATCTACGCCCGTATGTATCGGAAAATACAATGGTGCCGTGCGCATCTCCTTGGGTGAGTACGTCTGAATAATGCCATCTTCCATCCAATCATCGTCTACCGCGCCACTTTCTACGGCTTTCAGCAGCTCAGTTCGCCAAGCAGAATCTGACACTGGGACCAAGAGATCCAAGAATCGCTGTCCCAGATAGCTCGTTGCGAGCTCATATCCCAATGCTCTCGCACTCTCCACCCACGTCTGCAACACACGATTCGCCTTTGGGTTTGGCGTAATAATAATACGCCTGCGCTCTATCATTTTTTACCCTTTGTTTCTATTTCAACATAGCATCAATTGCTTCGTACCATTCCGGCTTATTGTTGTAGCTTTTTTTCAACAGGGCTCTTGCCTTTGCTTTTCTCTGAGCCTCCGGAAGTGCCTTGATCACTCGCAGAGCATTATTCAATTCAGTGGTCATCGGCTGGTGTGTTGCTTTCGTCAACAACACAGCGGGACCGTTTGTATCTAGGCCTAGCAACTTCGCCCACGCCCTCGGTAAGAGATGGTGGGCGTCCCACAGGCTGCCAAGGCTTTTTGCAGCTTTCACCGCTTTAGCCATAGAATAGGACTTGAAAACCATTCCTGCTCGAAGATTCTTGAGTCTTTTTACGACCTCCGGCACCGTCCTCCCGATACCCCGAACGATACCCGCCTGGGCAGGCCCGCCGGGCTCCGCCGCTTCCTCGTCGAGCCAATAGCCCAGATTGAAGTGGCGGAATGTACCGAGCAGCATGGCTTCTTGAACCCACGTCGAACTAGTGCGAGTGTGCCAGCCATCCCCCTGTGACCAGTCGCCCGCCCAATCAGCATCGGACTCGAGATTCATCGAGTAGTTATTTACCATTGACTCCAGTACGGCGCCAATTAGACCGCCTGGGTCGGCACCAGCAGTGAACGTGACGAAGCTATTCAGCACAGCTCCCGCTCCGTCCTTCGTGTCATCCCACCAGTCGTTGGAGGAGTAGAGTCCGAATGGATCATTAGTATTTATAGGATTTGAACGCAAGTATTGATATATATTGGGCCTGACCTGCCCCCACTTTCTGTACCAGGTCCTATGAGAGTCGGTTGATTGTACCGGCCATCGCCTCGATCATGAACGAATCCGTCTCGTGGGGGGTAGAGGGGTGAGTTTGAGAGGGGAGAGGGGCCTCGTCTCCCCTCTCAAGATTCGCCGCGTACACCGCCGGCGGGACATACCCCAGCGACGAGTGCGGCCGACGATGGTTGTACTCGTTCTTCCACGCCGCGGCCAGCGCCTTGGCCTCCCGCACATCCGCGAACTCTTCAGCGTTGAGCAGTTCATCCCGCAGCCGCGAGTGGAAGCTCTCGGCGTACCCGTTCTCCCACGGGCTCCCGGGCGCGATGTACAGGTTCTCTATGCCCGTGATCTCGGCCATCCGCCTGAGGGCCTTGGCCACGAACTCCGGCCCGTTGTCGCTGCGGATGTGCACCGGCACCCCGCGGATGGTCATCAACTCCGTCAGCACATCAACAACGTCCGCGCCGGTGATGCACCGGTCCACCTCCAGCGCCAGGCACTCCCGTGTGAACTCATCGATCACGCTCAAGCACTTGAGCTGACGGTCACGCTCATCCCGGTCATAGATGAAGTCCACGCACCACACATGGTCCTTGTGCTCGGCCCGACGCCGCACGATGCCGTTCTCCGAGTGGCCCAGACGCCTGCGTTTGTGCTGCTTCTGGGGCACTCTGAAGCCCTCACGACGCCACAGCCGGTGCACACGCTTGAAGTTCACGCGGAACCCTTCGAGCCGCAGCATCCCGCACATCATCCGGTAGCCACGCCGAGGATGCCGACGGACCAGCTCGTGCATCCGCTGCACCAGACGCGCATCATCGTCTCTGGGCACAGCCTTGTACCGCTGGGTCGATCGCGCCTGGCCGAGCACGCGGCACACGCGCCGCTGCGACCGATGCAGTTGATTCTGTACGTGCGTCACGACGCCCCTCCTCCGCGAGGGGCTCGCGGCTTTCCCAGGTAGTCGTTGGCCTCCTTGAGGATCGAGATGTCGATCGCCTGCTCGGCCACCAGCCGCTTGAGCCGCGCGTTCTCGAGTTCCAGATCCTTCAGCCGCCGCGCCTCATCGGCCTGCATCCCGCCGTACTGGTTCCGCCATCGGGCGTAGGTCTGCTCGCTGACCCCCAGAGCCTGCACCACCTGCGCCACGCTCTTGCCCGCCGCGAGCATCGCGTCCGCCTCCCGCAGCTTCTTCACGATCTGTTCCGCCGAGTGTCTTGTCCGCTTCATCTTCGAGAGTCTCCTGGGCGCGACCGGCGGCCCTCGGGACTCTCATAGTTGGTGGATCAGGTTTCGGGGGGCAGGCCAGTGGGACGATCGCTGTGACTGGCCGGGTTTTCGGCGCGGCAGTGTTGTACAACCGTGCCCAAGACACGCGCGGCGGGTCGGCTGTTGGCCCCATGATCTGCCTTCCGTCCCAGGATCACGACAGGCGCCACCAATCGCCGCAATTTCAAGCCGCGGCTCGTTCCCAGATCCTGCTTCCTGCCCCCTCACCCAACCCGCGGCGTCACCCCCCACCCGTCATAGAGTGCAGTCTCGAGCAGCGAGGCACGCACCTTCACCAGCGTGGCCCGGAGGTTGGCGAACGGGATCAACCCCCGGTGGTGCAGTTGCCCCACAACCAGGCCCGGGTGGATTGTGTGCCGCGCGGCAAATCCATCGATCTTCTGCTTCGAGAAGCGCGGCGACACCCCGCGAATAAACTCCTCGAACTCGTCCGGGGGCACCAGGAACGACGAAGCGAACAGGTTCGCCGCCGCTTCCTCGGGGGGCGGGGCATCGTCCCGCACACCCTCCCGCGAGTCTTTGACCAGATCAATGTCGGGGCGAAGCGCCGAGTCGCGGCCATCGCCGGCGGCGACGTGGCCCAGTTCGTGCATCAGGGTGAACCAGAACGAATCGATCCGATCAAACCGCAGCGAGAGCGCGACAACCGGGCTCTGTGAATCCAGCCAGAAACAGGCCCCGTCGATCCGCGTCTCGGGCAGGTGCTCCACGACGACGAACCGCACGCCCAGCGATGCGAGCGCCTGGGGGACCTGGCGAACATCATCGGGGTTGGCCAGCAGCGAGCGCAGCCCATGCACTTCCGCCGGGAAGGTGCGGGCATCGAAGTTGGATGGCTTCAACGTCTGCGCGAGCTGGCGAGCGCGGAACAGCCACGCCTGCTGGGCCGGGGTGAACTCGTCAACGTATGAGGTGCTCTTGCGTGCCGCGGCCGAGAAGAAGTCAGGGCGGGCATCCAGCGAGTCGACGCCGTAGAACCGCATCACCCGGTTCTCCATCACCTCGACATTGTTCGATTCGACGATCCAGCCACGCCGCACCATGTCCTTTATCGGCGCGGCCGTGTACAGCCTCGCACGCCGCGACACGGCCTCGTCAGGCTTTCCAAGTTTGTGAAGCTGGTGCGCCGATTCCAGGTTAAGCCATACCTGAGCGCTCGTTCCGAACGCCTCCCCTAGCTGCTGAGCCGTCTCCGCCGTGAGCGACCTCTTGCCCGAGATCAGTTCGCTGACGAGGCGCTCGGGCCGCCCCATGATCTCGGCCAGATCGCGCTGTTCCCAGCCGCGGGCATCGAGTTCATCGCGGATGAACTCGCCGGGCGGGAAGACCTCCACCGGGATGTGCTGCTTGTTGTCCATGTCTTTCTTTCTCAGTGGTAGTCTTCGATCGACACCACCACGACCACGTTCCCGTTGGCCTCCTCGACCAGTTCCAGGATCAGCCGCCATTGCTTGTTGAGGCGCATCGAGCGTTGATGAGCCCGGTCGCCCTTGAGTTTCTCGAAGTGCAGCGACTTCATCTGGTACAAGTCCCGCTCGTCCTCCGCCGCGCGGATGAACTGGAGTCTCTTGCGGAAACTCCGAACGACATCGTCCCCGAACTCCTTGGCTCGAAAGCCCGGGTCAGAATCCAGCCGTTGCAGCCGATGGTCGGCGAAACGGATTTTCATGACCCTGAGCGTATCAGTCGCATCGTCTTGGTCAAGGCATGACTTTACACCATGTGTAAACCAGTACGCTGCATACCGGGCTGTGGTTCCGAATTGCAGTCGTGTAGTCGCGCATCACCCGCTCACTTCCCCCACCCCCACTCCCAACCCCCTCTCCCGCAGGCACTTGCGCTCAGAACCGCCCAAAACCCAAACAATTCCCTTGACACGCCCTACACAAAACCGTACATTGTCGGCATGGTCACCGCCGCGCTCTTCGACGACCTCGCAAACCCTCATCTCTCGATGGGCGAAGTCGCCGCGCGGCACGGCCTTTCCCTCCAAGGCCTCTCGGCCCTCCTCGCCTCCGACCAGGCCCGGGCCACCCTCGATTCAATCCTCAGCGCGGCCGCTGCCCGCACGCGATTCATCGCCCAACTCCATCTGCCCATCGCCGCCGCCGCGCTCGCCGCGATCCTCCAGGCCCACCCCGGCGCGGCCTGCACAACGGCTCCCCGCGACCAGCCCCGCACCCTGAGCCACCAGGCCGAACTCCGCCGCGCGGCCAACACCCTCCTGCGCTTCGCCGCCTTCAACCATCGCGCCCTCGCGCGTGCCCACGAACCCCAACGCGCCAGCACCCCGCGCGCGCCACACGCCGCGCCGCGGCAGACCCCCGCGCCGCGCACCGAGCCCCAGGCCACACCCGCGCCGCGTGACTCACACGCGAGCGCCAACACACATCACGTTGACACCATTGGCACCCCCACGACGCCGGGCGCATCAACGACATCCCCGAATCTTCGGCGTTCCGCCCCCGCTCGGCCTCTCGTTGTCGCTTCCTTTCCCCCGGCTGGGCGCAGGGGTGCGGCCGTGGACGCCGCGCCGCGCCACGCGTGGAACGGCGCACACGTTCTGAATCCTGCACCGGGCGGGCACCCCTGCCCGAGTGCGCATCGGTTCCATCACACTCCCGCCCGTCAAACTCGAACCCGAGTCCACTCGGCAACCGCCGGGGTCCCGCCTTGAAAGCCATCCTTCGTGCGTACTCGGCCTCACGATCACTGTGCATGAACACCGGGCTTCACCGATGATGCCCGCCCTCTTCACGTGCCACCGCATCGCCGGTTCTGCCGGCGATCGGTGCGAAGTCCCCGCGTCTCACGCGCGGCGTACGCTTTGCGCGCATGCGTGTTCTGGGCATCGACCCCGGCCTGCGGATCACCGGCTACGGCTGTGTAGATGCCGCGCACTCGCCGCCGCGCCTTGTCGAGGCGGGCGTGTTTCGCCTGTGCGCCACAGATGATGCGGACAGCTCGGCGGATGATGGCCTGAGCGATGCGCGGGCCAGCCGCAGCGCGGCGAGTTTAAGCCGCAGGCTGGCCGAACTTGATACCGACTTTCGCGCGCTCATCGAGCGGCTGGGCCCACAGGTGGTCGCGGTCGAGTCGCTCTTTGCGCACTACAAGCACCCGGCGACGGCGATCGTGATGGGGCACGCGCGCGGCGTGCTGCTGCTGGCGGTTCGGCGCGCGGGGCTGCCGCTGATCGAACTCAAGCCCAACGCGGTGAAGAAGTCGATGACCGGGTTTGGCCACGCGAGCAAAGAACAGATGCAGCGCGCGGTGCAGGCGTGTTTCTCGCTGCCCGAGCCCCCCAGCCCGCCCGACGTGGCCGACGCGCTGGCGGTCGCGCTGTGCGCGGCGGCGCGCTCGGGCGCGGCCTCGCTCTAGCAGCGCGGGCGATCAGTCGGGCATCTCGTCGGGGTCAAGGTCTGGCAGGAAGAGGTCGTCGTCGAAGCGGATGCCCGGCTCTTCGGGATCAACGCGCGGCACCTTGGTGGGGTCGTTGGGCTTGAGCAGTGATTCAACCGTGCCGCAGATGGCATCAACCTTGAACTGCGGCAGCGCGAAGGCCCAGCGCGACCACGACGTGTTCCAGCGTTCGACATCGGCGCGCAGCGACTCGCGGATGACCCGCGCCGCCTCGTCGATGATCTCTTCTTTGGGCGGCGCGGCGTCGAGGTCTGCCCCGGTGTTGGCCGCGGGCGGCTGCGCTTCGCCGGCGGGGTTGGTGTCGGCGGGCGGCGGGATGAAAGCGGCCGAGAAGGCGGCCCACGTCTTGCCGTCTTTGGCGACGCAGCGGATGTCGATGGTGCGGCCGTCGAAACAGCGGAACTGCGTGTGGATGACATCGCCGGCGGACCAGTCGAGGTCGTTGATGGGCGCGACATCATCGAAGGAGATGTAGCCCAGGGCCTGCGAGAGGCGCGTCGGGGCGAAGTCGTCGCGCAGTTCGCGGTCTGGCGGCAGTTCCAGCAGCGTCATGCGCGCATCGTCTGGCGTGGCGCGGGCCACGGTGAACTGCTCGCCGTCGGGGTGGGTGATGGTGACGCCCTGAACCTTGTCGCCCGGCAGTTCGAGGATGACGCGGTCGGCGAAGAAGAGAGGATCGGGCTGGAACTCGAGCGCGCCTTCGACAAGGTAAGACTGCGCCCGCCCGTCGGGGCGCACATAGAAGCGTGCGCCCTCGCCGATGCCCAGCGGGTCGGCGTTCTGCGCCCATTCGCGCTTGCCGACGATGAGCGAGGCGATGGGCGAGTTGTCGGCCGCGTGAAGCGTGACGAGCGTGGAGCGCGCGCCCGGGGCGAGGGGGTCGCCCACGTCGAGGCGGTCGTACAACTCGGGGAGCGCGGTCTTGGCCTCGATGATCTTCGCGCCCGCCAGCGCCGAGAGGATGGGGCGCACCGTCTCGGCGCGCGCGGGGAAGCCCTGCCGGCTTTCGATGAGCCAGCCCGCGCCGGTGGCGTCGCGGGCGAGCGTGGCCTGGGCCTGGTCGCGGCGGATGGTGATGCGCGCGACATCGCCGGTGCGTGAGGCGAGGCCGGGGAAGAGGGGTGCGCCCTGGCCGGCGGTCGCGGCGGCGGGGCCGGAGGGGGCGCGCTTGGCCACCACGAGGTAGGCAACGCCGCAGAGGAGGGCCGCCGCGCCGGCGAGCATGGCGAGGTTTTTGTTGTTCATCGTGCTGTGGTTCCGTGGCGGGTGCGAGAGAGGTTGATCGGGTTAGGGGGGTGAGGGTCAGTCGCGGGTGGCGGCGCGTCGGCGCGAGACGCGGTACCAGCCCAGGGCCAGGGCCCCGAGCGAGACGAGGATGGGGATGAGGCCGATGTTGATGAACTTGAGGAGGGTGCCCAGGCGTTCGATGTCGGCGTTGAGGCCGGCGCGCACCTCGCGCAGTTCCTTGCGCTTGTCAGAGAAGACCTTGAGCATGTTCTGCCACTCGGCTTCCTGCTCTGGGGTGAAGATGAGGGCTTCTTCGGCGGACTTCCTGGCCTGCAGTTCGTTGATGCGGGCGCGGGTCTCTTCGACCTCGCGTTCGAGTTCCTGAGACTTGGCCAGCAGGTTCTGCTCGGCGCGCCGGCGCATTTCTTCGACGCGTTTGAAGGGTCGCGCGGCCTCCTGGCGGGCGCGCACCGAGATGAGGTCGGTCGAGCCGCTGAGGTTGTCGAGGGCGGTCATGATGAAGTCGCCGTTGTTGGCGACCTTCTGCGCGAAGGGCGTGCCCAGGAAGTCGCGCACGCGCACCCACATGAAGTCGGCGGCGAAGTCGGCGTCGGCCACGAGGATGACGTTGATGGGGCCTTCGCTCTGGGCCTTGTGCGCCGCGGTGGGGGGCAGGCCGTCGCCGGGGCCCGGTGCGCCGTCGGGGAAGGCGCTTCGCACCGCGCCCGAGAGGCGCGCGGCGACGGTGAGCGGCGCCGACCCCGGGATGAAACTGCGCAGCAGGGTTTTGGGGTCGTTCATCAGCATCATGAGGTCGGTGGACATCTCCATGGCGCGATCGCCGGTGGTGGCCAGCGGGGTGATGGCCGCGGCGGGGCCGCCTTCGAGGGCGCGCCCGCGGATGAAGCCCGAGGTGGCGAAGTTGAGCACGCCGAGTTGGCCGGTGATGGGGTCTTCTTTGGAGAGGTTGTCGCTCTTGAGCGACATGTACGCGACGTGCTGCACGGTCTCGGGGCGGTTGCGCGGGCCGACGCTGACGGAGATGGCGTTGTCGAGGTCGGCGGCGATGCGCGACGGGGGAACTTCGACGCCCCAGGCGTGGAGGAGGCGGTCGAGGTTTGAAGCGCCGGCGGATGGGGGCATGCCGGGCTGCTGCTGCGGGTCGCGGTCGTTCTCGCAGTAGGGATCGACAAAGAGAAGGGCGCGCCCGCCGCCGAGGATGAACTGGTCGATGGCGTAGAGCGTGGTGTCGGGGAGGTCTTTGGGGTGCAGGACCATGAGCACGCTGACATCGGGGTCTACCGAGGAGAGGTCGCGGCCCAGGTTTTTGATCTCGAAGGTGCCGCCGATCTCGGTGGAGATGTACCAGGGGGGCGTCTGGCGCGGCTGGCGGGTCATGGGGTCGATGGTGAAGCCGCCCTCGATCTGCAGGCCGGCGATGAGGCCGACGATTTTCTTCTTCGGGTTGGCCAGGGAGTAGATGAGCCTGCTGAGGTCGTATTCGAGGAAGCGTTCTTTCTGCGGGTCGAAGAAGGGGATGACCTCGCGGCCGTCGGCGGAGTTGACGCCCACGAGGCCGAAGTAGAGGTTCTCGCCCTGCTGGTTGAGGGGCACGCCGACGATGCCGGCGGCGACGGCCTGGTCTTCGGCCTCGCTGAAGGGCGCGGGGTCGATGACGGTGAGAATGATTTTGCCGCCGCTGACGCGGGCGTATTCCTCGAGGAGTTCACGGACGCGCTGGGCGTAGGTCTGCACGACGGGGCGGCCCTGCGCGAGGCGCGAGGTGTAGTAGAAGGTGAGTTTGACGGGCTCGGCGGGGCTCTGGGCGATGTTGCGCGAGCCCTGGGTGAGGGTGTACATGCCGCCGCGGGTGGCGTCGAGGCGCACGCCGCGCAGGCCGAAGCCGGCGATCATGTTGACGGCGATGAAGACGACGAGTGTCGCGATGAGCGTGCCGACGAGGGTGGCGTTTCGTCCGAGGTTCATGCGTGAGGGTCCTTGGGAGTGGTTGCGGGTGAAGAGGGGCGCGCCGGGGCGGGTCAGGCTTTTCGGGCCTCGAGCACGGCGGCGTTGATGAAGAGGCACAGGGCGATGAGGCTGGCGAAGAAGATGAGGTCGCGCAGGTCGATGACGCCCTTGGCGATGGAGTCAAAGCGCGTGAGGAAACTGAAGCCGGCGATGGTGTCGACCAGGGCGGGAGGGGCCCAGCCGCTGAGGAAGTCTGTGACGGGTGTGAAGCCGGCGAGGAGGAAGCCGAAGCAGAGGACCACGGCGATGATGAAGGCGATGACCTGGCTTTTGGTGGCGGCCGACACGCAGGCGCCGACGGCGAGGAAGCCCCCGGCCATGAGGAAACTGCCGATGTAGCCGGTGAAGATCGCGCCGTTGTCGGGCTCGCCGAGGTAGTTGACGGTGATCCACACGGGGAAGGTGAGGGCGAGGGCGACGCCGGCGAAGAGCCACGCGGCGGCGAACTTGCCGGCCACGGCCCCGGCGCGGCTGACGGGGAGGGTCATGAGCAGTTCGATGGTGCCGCTCTTGCGTTCTTCGGCCCAGAGGCGCATGGAGATGGCGGGGATGAGGAAGAGGTAGAGCCAGGGGTGGAAGTCGAAGAAGGGGCGCAGGTCGGACTGGTTGCGCTCGAAGAAGCCGCCGAGTTGGAAGGTGAAGACCCCCGTGAGCACGAGGAAGATGACGATGAAGACATAGGCGACGGGCGTGACGAAGTAGCCCGCGAGTTCGCGTTTGAGGATCGGGATGAAGCCGTGCATCTGCTGAGTCTCCTGCGCTTGGGGCGCTCTGGCGGGCGGTTGCCCGTCGGCGGCGGGTGTATCTATATATGGATATCAGGCGGCGCCCGCGGGGGCGGCTTTGGTGGGCTGGGGCTGATTGGCGGTGGTGAGGTCGCGGAAGACATCGTCGAGGCGGCCGGCCTCGACGCGCATGAGGTCGACCTGCCACCCCTTGCTCTTGATGAGGTGGCTGACTTCGGGTGCGATGGCTTTGCCGCGCGAGGCCAGAACGGTGCAGCGCACCTGGGTGCCGTCGGGGGTCGAGGAGGTGCCGAGGTCTTCGACATCGGCGACGCCGGCGATGCGACGGAGTTCATCGAAGACCATGACGCCCGGGGGAGGGACGAGGGCGAGGGTGACGGCGTTGTGGTAGCGGCTCTTGCTCATGAACTCGGCGGGGGTGCAGTCGGCGACGACGCGGCCGCGCGCGATGAGGACGACGCGGGTGCAGACGGCCTCGACTTCTTCGAGGATGTGCGTGCTGAGGACGACGGCGCGGCCGCAGCCGGCGGCCCCTTCATGGGCCATGTCGCGGATGAGGGCGCGGACTTCGTGCTTCTGGTTGGGATCGAGGCCGTCGGTGGGCTCGTCCATGATGAGCACGCGTGGTT
The DNA here is from genome assembly GCA_019636615.1 of Phycisphaeraceae bacterium. Classification (GTDB taxonomy): domain Bacteria; phylum Planctomycetota; class Phycisphaerae; order Phycisphaerales; family UBA1924; genus UBA2402. The sequence goes on from JAHBXF010000001.1 coordinate 1,171,410, forward strand.
CGTGAAGGATGGCCTGAGCCAGACCGACACGGCGCTTGAAGCCTTTGGAGAGGGTTTCGACGGGCTGGCGGAGCACGCCCTGGATGTTGGTGCGTTCGACGGCGCGGGCGATGGCCTTGCGGCCGGCCTCGCCGGTGAGGCCGCGCACCTGGGCGCAGAAGTTCAGGAAGGCTTCCGGGGTCATGTCGGCGTAGGCGGGCGCGCCTTCGGGGAGGTAGCCGATGGTGCGTTTGACATCGAGCGGGTTGACGGCGACGTCGTTGCCGCAGACGAGCGCCTGGCCTGAGGAGGGGGGGAGGAAGCCGGTGACCATTTTCATGGTGGTGCTTTTGCCTGCGCCGTTGGGGCCCAGGAAGCCCAAGACCTCGCCGCGCTCGACTTTGAAGGAGACGCCATCGACGGCGAGGATGCCGCCGGCGTGAGGGGTGCCGAACCACTTGGTGAGGGCGCGAAGTTCGATTAATGTTTGCAAGGTGTTACCTCTATGTCGGGATATAGGGCCTTGTTGCCGGTTGGTCTGGCGATGGGTCCGCAAAGGTCGCGCACACAAGGGAAGTGGAGGGTAGTTTATCGGGCAGAGGGAGCGCGGCCCGCAAGACCGGAGGAAACCGCACGCGGCGCGGTGTGATTCGCGGGAAGGGGCTTGCCGTTCGGCCGGTGGAAATGGATGGTGTTGGGGACGGATTCCTTCTCTCATCTCCCTCTCTCCCTGGAATCTCCCTCATGACACCATCGTCCCCGAACGAGGCGACACTCAACGCCGACCGCTGCTTTCGACTGTTTGAGAACGAGCACCTGACGCTCGTGCGCATCGACGTGGCGCCGTGGCGTGATGAGCATGTCAACGGCCTGGCCTCTCGGCTGTCGGAGATCGCGGGGCACGCGTCTGGGCGGGTGACGCTGGATCTTTCGGTGGTCGAGGATTATTCGTGGCCGTGGATCCGTTCGATCATCGACCTCGCGGCCGTGTGCGACAGCATGGGCGGCGAGTTGAAGATTCAGGGGATGAACGAGGAGGGCAAGCGCCTGCTGAAGGCCAACCGCACCTTGCAGCGGCCTGTGCCATCGTTCTCGCGCCGGCCCGAGCCGCAGTCGCTGCACCCGCCCCCGGCGAGGGCGTATCAGCCCCGTTCGCAGGAACGCGGGCCGACGAAACTTCGCGCGGCGTGATGGCCGCGGGGGTTTGCTGCACCCCCGCGCCCGAACTCTCCTGCTTGTTTTCGCTCACCCAGGCACCGGCACACCTTCAAGGAGGCTCTCATCATGTTCCTTTCACGCGGCTCGACGGCCACCCGGCGAGCCGAACCCCCCCAGCCCGACAGTGGTCCCACGATGCACGTGGACCTGCCACCCCTGCCGCAGACGCTCTTCACGCTCGAGGACATCAACGGCATGAACTTTGTGCGCATCGACTGTCCTGCGCTTCGTGAGCGGCAGGCGTACGCCCTGACCGACCCGCTGCTGGGGCTGGCCGACAGGGCGCAGGGGCGCGTGACCATCGACATGACCAAGGTTGCCGCCTTCTGCTGCGCCTGGCTCAACGTGATGGTTGAGTTGTCGAAGCGGTGCAAGCAGCGGGGCGGAGAGTTGATCATCACCGGCCTGAACCAGCAGAGCGAGCACATGCTCAGGCAGTTCGGCATGCACAAGCAGTTCAAAATCGTGAACGCTGGGCGTGCTGCGTAGCGGGCGGGTGCGCGGCGGCCGAGAGAGACCGCCCATGTGTCCCCCGAGCCCGCGGCGCGGGCCTTCCACGCGGCGATGTCACAACCAGGAGGTGGCCCGATGGAGAGTTGCGGGCCCGGTGCGTTGAGGGAGACGCGCCGGGCCCGTGTTGCTGCGCGTGCGGCGGGGGCTCCTATGCTTGCGGCCAACCGTGGAAACCACCGTACGAATCACCAGCGGGTCGGATCGGGTCGCCGTGCTCGGGCCGTCGGAGCGCAACCTCAAGATGATCCGCGAGGCGCTGGGGGTGCACGTCTCGGCGCGTGAGGGGAAGGTGGTGCTCAGCGGCGACAGCGAGCGGGTGGAGATGGCGCGCGGGGTGCTCGAAGACCTGATCCACGCGGCGTCGCGCAAGCAGGCCCTGACACGTCAGCAGGTGCTCGACCTGATCTCGGAACACGCCGCGGCCCCGCGCGATGAAGAGGATGGCGGCGGGGAACTGGGCGCGGCGTGGGATGGGCGGCTGAATGTCTTTGTGGCGGGGCGCATGGTGCGTGCCCGCACGCCCAACCAGCAGCGGTACATCGACGCGATCCGCGACAACGACCTTGTCTTTGGCCTTGGGCCGGCGGGCACGGGCAAGACCTACCTGGCGGTCGCCGCGGCGGTGCACCTGCTCAAGAGCGGGCGCGTGAAGCGCATCGTGCTGACGCGCCCGGCCGTCGAGGCGGGCGAGCGGCTGGGCTTTCTGCCCGGCGATGTGCGCGCCAAGGTGAACCCGTACCTGCGGCCGCTCTTTGATGCGCTCAACGACATGATGGAGTTCACCGCCCTGCGGCGGTGCATGGAGAGCGACGTGATCGAGGTATCGCCCCTGGCCTTCATGCGCGGGCGAACGCTGAACAGTTCGTTCGTGATTCTTGACGAGGCGCAGAACGCCACGAAGGGGCAGATGAAGATGTTCCTGACGCGGCTGGGCCACGGGAGCAAGATGGTCGTGACGGGCGACCCATCTCAGACCGACCTGGACGATGCGGCCGATTGCGGGCTTGTGGACGCGGCGGGAAAACTGGCACGCACCCCGGGCGTGGGGTTTGTGGGCTTCACGCGCGAGGATGTGGTGCGGCACACCCTGGTGCAGCGGATCATCGAGGCGTATGGGGATGAGTTGCCCGCGCGCACCCCGCGGCGTCGGGGTTCGGGGCGGGGGGCGCCGCCGGAACGGGGGAGTTCCCCTGCCGGCGAGTGATGTTTGGATTTTGGCTGGAACTCTCGGCCCGGAAGTTGCGAGGGGTGCTATGGTTTTGCTTCTCTGATGCCGCGCGTTCGCGGCGGGCTGCATGGCACGAGACTCTACAAAGTCTGTTTCCCGGGTTGAGTCGCTCTCGCGGAGCGTCCGGAGTCGGCGTCGAGACCTCGCGGACCGGCTGCTGCAGGAAGAGGGCATCAAAGACCGGATGATTGACGCGTTGACGGACCGCACGGCGGCGTGGGGGCTGGTGGTGGCGGTGCTCTTTGCGGTGGTGTGTTCGGCGCTGGTGCACACGTCGCGCAATCAGCCGCTGGTGGCGGTTGGTCGGATCATGGACGAGACGCGGCTGGTGCGGATCCCGCTGTCGCTGGAGGATCGTGCGCAGACGCAGCGGGTTCGGGCGGCGGTGCGGGATGCGACGCCGCGCGTGTACGTGGCGGACCTGCCGACGATCGAGCGGGTGACGCAGTCGATCGAGTTTCTTCCTCGGGCCCTGGCGTCGGCGGAGGACCTGGAGAGCGTGGACGCGACGATCCGCCGGCAGTTCAACCTGACGCCGGAGTTGCTGGCGGCGGTGAAGGCCGAGGCGGTGGAGGGGGAGCCGAGCGGAGCGTGGATCACGAAGGTTCGCAACCTGACGGCGCTGCTGAAGCGGCGGCCGTTTCTGGATCAGCAGACGTACCAGCGGTCGGTGCAGGAGGGGACGCACCAGACGGTGCGGCTGGTGATCGGGCAGGGGGAATCGCTGCAGTTGTACCGCGGCGAGGTGGTGAACATCGACGACCGTTCGCTGTCGGACGTGGTGACGATTCTGGCGCGGGAGGCGGGGTTCACGGGGCAGTCGCGCGACCTTGTGGTTCGGCGGCTGCTGTCCGAGCCTCGCCCGACGTTTACGTACGACGCGGCGACGACGACGAAAGACCAGAACGAGGCGGCCGAGAGCGTGGCGCCGGTGGTGGTGGTGAGCCCGGTGGGGCAGGTGATTTTTCAGCGTGGCGAGCGGCTGACGCAGGCGCAGGCGGACCTGTTCAGCGCGGAACTGAGCCACTATGCGAGCAACGCGGAGTTCTGGCAGCGGTGGCTGCGGTTCACGAGCGTGATCACGGCGGTGGCGGCGGTGACGCTGGCGATCTCGGGCTACACGGTGCTCTTCTGCCCGCGCATCCGCAGCAAGGTATCGCGGATGGTCGGGGTGGCGCTGATCCTGGCGGGCGGGCTGGCGGCGTCGTGCTGGCTGACGGCGGCGATGCCGCAGTTCCGCTCGGTGACAACGGTGACACCGACGGTCTTTGTGGCGATGCTCATGTGCATCGCGTATGACCGGCGCAGCGCGCTGGCCTATGGGCTGCTGCACGGGCTGCTGGCGTGCGTGGCGCTGCGCGAGAGCGTGGGAACGATGGCGGTGATGATCGCGGGCATCTCGTGCGTGGTGTGGACGCTCCGGGAGATCCGCGACCGCAACAGCCTCTTCCGCACGTCGATCTTCGCGGCGGTGGGCGTGTCGTCGGCGACGGTGATCTTCAGCCTTATCCAGCGGCCGCTGGTGGACGGCACCCCCATCGAGGTTGTGACCGACGCGGTGCTGGTGGCGGGCGGGATGGTGATCGCGGGCGGGGTTGCCCTGTTCCTGCTGCCGCTGCTCGAGCGGGCCTTCAACATCACGACGGGGCTCACGCTGATGGAACTGCGCGACCCCAAGCAGCCGCTGCTTCGCGAACTGCAGCAGCGAGCCCCGGGCACCTACAACCACTCGCTGAGCGTTGCCTCGATCGCCGAGAGCGCGGCGCAGGCGATCGGGGCCGATTCGCTGCTGACGTATGTCGGGGCGCTGTACCACGACGTGGGCAAGATGAACAAGCCCGAGTATTTCGTGGAGAACCAGCACCCGGGGGCGAACAAGCACGACAAACTCAACCCGGCGATGTCGCTGCTGATCATCGTGGGGCACGTGAAGGACGGCATGGAACTGGCGCGCGAGTTCGGCCTGCCGCGCAGCCTGCAGCACTTCATCGAGGCGCACCACGGCACGACACTCGTGGAGTTCTTCTATCACCGGGCCAGGCAGATGGCGGCGCACCAGGGGGCGCGCCCGGAGCAGGAGGCCGACACGGTGTACCTGCCCGACGAGTTTGAATACCGCTACCCGGGGCCGAGGCCCAGGACCAAGGAGTGCGCGATTCTGATGGTCGCCGACGCGGTGGAGAGCGCGGCCCGGTCGCTGGACGACCCCAACCCCGGCAGCATCGAGAAACTCGTGCGCGCCATCGCGCACAAGCGGCTGATGGACGGCCAGTTTGACGACTGCGAACTGACGCTGCGGGAACTGAACCTGATCGTGGAGGCCATCACCCGCACCGTGAGCAGCATGTATCACGGGCGCATCTCGTACCCCGGCGAGCCGCAGCGCGGCGAGGGCCCGGAGGACTTTGCGCCCGCGGGCGAGCGGGGGACGTTCGACCCCACGGCCACGCAGCCGCCGGTATCGCTGCCGCCATCTTCGCCCCCGCCGACACACCCGCAGCGGCTGGCCAGAGGGTGACAGGGCGCGAAAGGGCGAAGCGACTGTGAAACGCCGCAGACACAGACCGGCGCGGAATCGCCCCGCGGGCCAGCGGGGCGCGCGCCCGCGCAGCGCGCCCCCGTCGGCGCAGGGGCCGGGGCGTGAGCGCGGGCCGGACCGGCGCGCACGGGTGTTCCCGCTGCGGGCGATGGTCGGCGGCGCCATCGCCGCGGCGCTGGTGCTGGGCGGGCTTCTGGTCGCGGCGACGATCCCGCACCCATCGGGCGCGGGGGCAAAGCGGCACGCGCCCGGCGCGCGCGAGGTGAGCGCCGAGAGCCTTGAGCACGCGGTGATCGATCAGATCACGCGGCCGCGCCCGGCGGCGGCGGAGGGCGGCGGTGGCGGGTATCGGTCTGAGGCGTGGTCGGTGTCGATCATGGAGGCTGATGTGAACGCGTGGCTTGAGACGCGCCTTGGCGCGTGGGCCGCGAGCAGGGGCGTGAGCCTTGGTGAACTTGGCGGCACGCGGGTGAGGTTTGATGAGGGCGCGGCGTATGTCTTTGTGCCGTGGCGCGGCGTGTGGGGCTTGACGGTGGTGCTGACGCTGGATGCGCCGGCGGCGGAGGGCGTGCCGGTGAAGGTGGGGGTGCGCGGGGTCAGGCTTGGGCTGTTGCCGGTGCCGCGCAGGCTGGTGCGGTCGATGCTTGGCGAAGCGACATCGCAGGCGTGGGCGCGGGAACTGGCCGAGGCGGGCACGCTGACGCTGTCGAAGCGTGAGGTGGGGCTTGAGGATGGTCGGCGTGTGAGGCTGGTGAGCGCGGCGCTGCGTGCGGGCCGGCTGGAGGTGACGTGCGTCACCGAGAAGCGGGGCGGGTGAGGGGCTCGACCATGAGGTGCATGAGCACCTGTTCCCAGCACCTGCCGTCGTCGTGGATGAGGCCGTCGGGGAGGCGGCCGTGCTCGACAAAGCCGAGCCGCCGGTAGAGGGCCAGACCGGGGGCGTTGGCGGCGTAGACGGCCAGGGTGATCTGGCGGAGGTCGGGGTGGGCGCGGGCCCACTCGACGGCGCGGCCCAGCAGCGCGCTGCCCACGGCGCGGCCGCGGTGTGTGGAGCGCACGCTCATGCCCAGGTCGACGCTGTGGCGCAGTTTGCGTCGCGAGGTGTTTTGTTTGAGCACCAGGATGCCGGTGAACTGGTCGGGCGCTTCGCCGGCGGCGGGTTCGTCGTAGGCCACGAGCATGATCTGCCGCGGGTGAGATTCGAGCGAGGCGATGAAGGCGGCCTCTTCATCGAGCGTCAGGGTGAACTCGTCGGCGCAGGTGAGCGTGTACTGGCTGGTTTGAAAGACCTCGCGGGCGCAGTCGAGGACGAGGGGGGCGTCGGCGACGGCGGCGGAGCGCACGACGCAGCGGCCCGCGGGGCGCAAGGGGCAGAGTGTTCCGGCGAGCACAGCCATGGAGGGGCAGGGTATGAGGCGGGCGTGCTCAGCAGCCGCCGGCTTCCCACTGCAGGAAGAAGAACTCGACATCCTGGCCGTCGACGCCGCCGTCCTGGTTGACATCGGCGGCGCTGTCGCCTGATTCCCAGTCGAGGAAGAAGGCTTCGACATCCTGGCCGTCGACGCCGCCGTCCTGGTTGTAGTCGGCGTAGCAGGGCTCGCCGCCGTCGGCGGGGGTGATGTTGCCGATGTAGAGGATGACGTTGTACGCCTCGTCTTCGCTGTCGGCGTTGCCGGCGAGGGCGGTGGGGTCTTCGAAGAGGCCGTCCTGGTTGACGTCGTAGACGATTCGTGCCGAGAGGACCAGGCCGCCGAGGTGGCGCGGGTCGGTCTGATCAAGGCCGGAGGTGTCGGAGTTGTTCCACGGGCTTTGCGATGCGCTGGAGGCCCAAAGGGAGGCGGTGGAGATGGAGTCGGAGTCGGCGAGGTTGAGGGCGCTGATGCGGTAGTTGCGGGCGCTGTTGAGGCCGGCGAACTGCTGGCCCACTTCGGCGACGAGGTCGAGCGAGTAGCAGAAGGTCAGCGGGTTGTAGACGCCGCGGACGAGCGCGATGGTGTGCTTGTCTTCGATGACGGGGCCCACCTGCTTTCGCAGCGAGACGGCGGAGATGAAGTAGATGTTGCCCGCGCTGTCGAAGGTGGGGGCCGAGATGGAAGGGCCGACGAAGCCGGTCGGGCCCTCGGTCAGCGAGGCCAGGCGGCCGATGGGCGCGTCGGTGGCGTCGACCACGCCGTCGCCCTCGCCGGCGTCGCCGGTGTTGGGCACGCCGTCGGCGCCGAAGTCGCCCAGGATGTCTTTGCCTGTCATGGCGACAGGGTTGACCCAGGCGACGATGGTCCACTGCGGGGGCGAGCCGACCACGGCGGGGTTGAAGCGCACCGCGGCGATGGCGTTGTAGGGGTTGTCGGTGCCGGGGATGGTGCCGTTGTAGAGCACGGCGGCGGCGATGGCTCGACCGTCTCGGTCGAGGGTTGTGGCGGCCTGGCCGCTGCCGCCGCGGAAGGTGACCTGGCTGTCGTAATGGCGGAAGTCGCCGCCGCCGAGGGGCCAGGCGAAGGCGTCGCAGGCGTCGGTGAGGGTTGGCGGCAGGGGGAGGGTGCGGGCGGTGGTGACCGAGCCCGCGGCGCTGAGGCCAAAGAGGCTCAGGGCGTTGGTCTTGGTGGGCGAGCCGGTGGCGCGGGTGAGCATGGCGCCGGTGGCGCTGGAACCCGGGAAGATGGCCAGGCCGGTGAGGGTCGGGCCGCCGCGGTGATCGAGCGTGCCCGGGCGGTGGGTGACGGTGGGGGTGAGTGCGCCGGGGGAGGTTTCGGCGAGGAAGTTGCCCAGGAAGTCGGCGCCGACGGTGAAGGGGCGGCCGGCGATGTCGGCGGGGAGCGCGGCGGGGGTGTTGTGCGTGAGGGTGCTGCGCTGCACGAGCCAGTCGGTGGAGGCGGCCTGCGAGGCGCCGGTGTTGTCGATGAGGTTGATGGTGCTGGTGCGGTCGGCGAGGCGCACGCGGAAGATGTTGTCGCCCTGGAGGAGCGAAGAGGCCGTGCCCGCCGAGCCGAAACTGTCGGCGCGGAAGGAGACGTTGCCGTGCGCATCGACGCCGCCGTAGCCGAACTGCGAGCGGTCGGTCTGGCTCAGGCCGTTGTTGTGGGCGGCCACCACGCGGGTGACATAAAGGCGGGCGGGGTTGGCGGGCTCGAAGGCGATGAGCGCGCCGACGATCTGGTTGACGAAGACGCTGGCGTTTGAGACGATGATCTCGTCATAATCCATGAAGCCCACGCCCAGCAGGCTCACGTCGCCCGAGGGGGAGAGTGACTGGTTGAGCGCGGGCACGTTGTCGGTGGGGTGGATGCCGCCGGTGGGCTGGTTCCAGAAGAGGTAGGATGCGCTGGGGGGCGTGACGCCGGTGCGCGTCGTCTGGCTGATGGATGAAGCGCCGTTGAAGGCGGTGAAGCGCGTGTTGTTGTTGGTGCGGCCTGATTTGGCGATGGGCCCGAGGCCAAGGGGCGTGCCCCACGAGGTGGTGAACGGGGCGAGATCAACGACGAAGTTGCTGCGCTGGAGCGTGCCGGACCAGGGGCTGAGGGCATCGCCGGGCAGGCCGTTGCCGCCGTTGGCGTTGCGCGACACGCTGTCTTGCGCCCACGCGCCGCCGGCGACCAGGGTGAGTGCGAGCAGGGCGCTGCAACGCAGCACGGCGGGGGAATGGGCGGGCGAGGGCTGCATGGCTGAAGGATGATACCGGTGAAGCGTGCGCCGAGCGAACCAGTGAAAGTTACCGGACGGGTCTGTGCGTGTCGCGCGTGGTGCGTGAATGTGTATTCGGGCGGCGGGGCGTGGGTGTTCTGTTTGTTGCGGTGTTGGGCGCACTTCGCGGCGGGAGGGGCCGGTGCCGGCGGGGCACGCGTCGCCCCGCGTCGGCGGCTGCCCCCCTACAACCACCGCCATGCCAAGGGGACACACCGAGACGAAGGCGGGGAGAGGGACGCGCGGACGAGCGCGGCGGATGAGGCCGGACCTGAGTCTGGTGCTGTGTGTGGTCTCGCGCCCGGTGTTGACCCTGGTGGTGGCGGGGCTGTTGATCGCGGCGTCGGTGGTTGGGGCGGTCGGGTTTCTGGAGGTCTCGACGGATCAGAACAAGCAGTTTTCTGAGCGTGCGCCGTTTTTTCGCGCGTATCTGGACTTCATCGAGAAGTTCCCGGAGAACGAGGCGGTGTATGTGGTGGTTGAGCGGGCGGCGGAGGGGCCGGCGCCGGCGGTGGAGCGGTGGGCGGCGGCGGCGGACGCGATCGAGGGCGCGCTGCGCGCGATCCCGCAGCACGTGGTGAAGGTGCAGGCGCGTGTGCCGGTGGATGAACTCGGCGCGCACGGGCTGGTCTTCGATTCGTTCGAGGGGGTGCGTGCCGCGCACGAGGGGGCGAAGGGGCTCGCGCCGTTGGTCCGCGCGTTGACCGCTGGGGATGAGGGGTCGGCGGGCTCGCTGGGGGGGAGCGGGCTTTCGCGGTTTCTGGCGATGATGGGCCTGGCGGGCAGAGACCCCGAGAGCGCGCTGCTGGCGGCGCTGGCGGCGGAGTCGTGGGTGCGTGCGTTGGATGGTGCGCCGATGCGAGCGGGTGAGGGGCTGGCGGATCTGGCGATGTTGGACGCGGCGGATCCGTCGCGGCTTGGGTATTTCTATGTGCCCGACCAGGGGGGGGCGGGGGGGCACATCCTGCTGGTTCGGGCCTATCCGCAGCGTGACTTTACATCGATGAGTGCGCTGTCGGAATCGGTGGAGGCGATGCGCGAGGGGGTTGGGCGCGCGCTGGCCGCGTTCCCCGAGTTTCGCGCCGGGGTGACCGGGCGGCCCGCGCTGGAGGCGGACGAACTGCGCACGACGGACATCGACGCGCGCCGGGCCGAGATCATCGCGCTCACCACGGTCTTTGTGGGGCTGATGATTCTGCTGCGTTCGCTGTGGCTGGCGGCGGTGGCTGATATCGGCCTGGGTGTGGGCATCGGCCTGACTTTCGGCTGGGCGACGATCAGCGTGGGCGAACTCAACCTGCTGTCGATGGTGTTTCTGCTGGCGCTGATCGGCATCGGCATTGACTATTTCATCCAGGTTGTGGCGCGCTACCCGCACGCGCTGGCGCGCCACGCCGGCCGGCGCGCGCGCATGATCGCGGTGTACAGGCACGTCTCGGCGCCCATCGCCACCACGTGCGCCGGCGCGTCGTGCGCGTTCTTTGTTTCGGTGGTCACCGACTTCAAGGGCGCTGCGGAACTGGGCGTCATCGCGGGCGGGGGGCTCATGCTCTGCCTGATGTCGGCGTACACCGTGGTTCCTGCGCTGCTCACGCTGCGGCCGGGGAAGAGGCCGGCGCGGGTGCGCGAGGGTGGGCGCTCGCCGGGCGCGGGCCGCGGCGATGATGCGGGCGCACTGGCGGGGGCGGGTTCTGCGGCGCGCCGCATGCTGCTGTGGCCCGCGGCGTGGCTGGCGCTGGTGGTGCTCTGCGTGCCCATGGCCTGGAAGAACAGGTTTGACCCCGGCCTGCTGTCGTTGCAGTCGCAGAACCTTGAATCGGTGCAACTGGTGCGCAGGCTTGATACCTGGTTTTCTGTCGTGCTCTCGCACGATCTTGACCTGCTGAGGCGCGTGCGCGACGCGGTAGAGGGGCTGGGAAGCGTGGAACGCACCGAGAGTCTGCTCGACGCCATCGACCGGCGCGAGTGGCTGCTGGCGCAGGGGCCGCCCGTGGTGGTGCCGGCCTTTGAGGCGCGGCCGCTGACTGTCGAAGACGCGGCGGAGATCGCGGGGCGGGCGCGCGACCTGAGCGCGGCGTATGGGGCCATGGAAGGGGAGGTCTTCGCGCGGGCGGCGCGGGCCATGCACGAGGCCGCGCGTGCTATCGAGATCGCCGGGGTGCGGGGGCCCGCCGAGATGCTCGCGCGGCTCGGGGCGTGGCACACGGGGTTTGTGGATCAATGGCGCGGGATCGCGGCGATGTTCACACCGCCGCCGATCGAGGCGGGCGCGCTGCCCGAGGCGCTGCGCGGGCATCTGGTTTCGGCCGACGGCACGTACGCGTTGTATATTCACCCGCGAGAAGACCTGTGGGAACAGGCCGCGCTGGCGCGGTTTGTGACCGAGGTTGAAGAGGCGGTGGCGGGCGTGGCGGGCGCGCCGCGGCCCACGGGCATCGCGCCCAACATTCACGAGGCGACGGCGGCGGTGGAGCGGTCGTTTTATACAGCCACGGGGCTGGCGCTGGGGCTGATTGTGCTGCTGGTGCTGGCGGATCTTCGGCGCGTGCGCGACACGCTGCTGGCCATCAGCGTGCTGGGGCTGGGGTTGCCGGTGCTGGTGGGGGTGATGGGGCTGCTTGGCGTGTCGTGGAACTTTGCCAACTTCTTCGGGCTGCCGATTCTCATCGGCGCGGGGCACGAGTATGGGGTGTTTCTGGTACACCGCTACCGCGAGGCGCTGCGCGACCCGCGGCGGGGCTGGCCGCGCTGGGATGTGAGCGACAAGGCCCTGCTGCTGTGCGCCTTTGCCACCACGGCGAGTTTCGGCTTTTTCTGGGCGGTGGCGCACCACGAGGGGCTTCGCAGCCTGGGGCTGGTGATGGCGCTGGGCGTGGCGTGCATTTATTGTGCGGGGCTGGTGGCGCTGCGGCCGTATCTGCGGTGGCGGCTGGGGAGGGTGTCGAGCGTCCAGGTGTTGGCCTGGAGGAGCGAAGACGTGTTGGAGGCGTCGAAGTTGTTGAACTCTGAAGAGACGAGGCGGTCGAAGGGGTCATAGGCGTTGACCTGCTCCTGGCGTGTGGCCGGGTCGGCCCCGATGGGGCGCGGCGTGCGCATGGACCAGAGGCGGTTGCCGACCTGGTCAGCAATCCGGAATCTCCGCAGTGATGTACTTAGACATATCTTCTATTGTCGTCTCTGGATACATCCATTTTATCAATAGTCGCTTCGCGATCTCTGCCGTCTCTTCGCTGAGCACCAAATCTATTACTAATGAGGCCACGGGCCATGTTGAAGGATACCCGCAGCGGTAATCATTAATCCATGCAGCAACATGATATTCATACTCATTGTCTGGCGGCTGTTGGTTTATAACGTATGCGCGATTTGTGGCATAACTCCTGCCATTCGCGATTGCCGAACCGTCAAGCTCAAATTCTCTCAAGCCAAAAGGGGTGCCGCCGGGATGGCAGTCTGCAACCCAACGATGCCATTGACCAATCGTGCATGTACCCATATGCACGTCGTTCAAGAGAGATTTCCAGAACTGTTCGCATTCTCGATATTGGGCGATACTGCTTCTGAAATGCGGGTGGATTAATATAGCCATTTCACATCTACTTTGCAAAGTTGCCAATGCCGACGGTTACCACATCTACCCGAACGCCTCCTGGCAGTTTACGGTTAATGAAAGACTGATTTCCCGACGGAACTCCAAACGGAGGTCCTTTATTGATGTATGCCTCAGCTTTCCGGAAACATTCCTCCCGTTCCTTTAACTGTCTACTTGTCAACATTGATCGTAGCGCCGCCAAGCCAGCGAGCCCTTGAGCGACTGTAATTGGACGATCACTCACAATCGGTGGGAGGTGGGCTTCGAGTCTTTCTTTTCCGCCCTGCGCCTGGATTCGCACCACGTACCGCCCATCCCCTTCGTCTTCCCTCGCTATTCTCTCCAGCGCAATACCGGCGCCAATGGCAAGGACCGCCGTATTCGACTGACTGCTCAGCAATGTAGCAAGGAAGCCTTGTAGGATCGAGCCCCCGCCAGTAGACCCTGCGATACCGGCAATCGCCGTGGCGGTGGTGTGCTGGATGCCTGCCCCGAATGATGTAGACAGGGCTAGTTCGGGTGTACTGAACAGGCCCAGCGGATCAGTTTGCCTGAATGGGCCTGACTTCAGATAGGCGTACACATTCGCGCCATCCCCGAAGTGCCGTTGCAGTTCGTACCCCTGCACGCTCGCGCTTAACCCCCCGCCGTGGTACGAAAGGCTGGCCTGCACGGGCAACCCCGTCGCGTTCGGATCCGGCTGGTTCCAGCGGCCGAAGTCGCAGTGCAGCGTGCGGTTACGGACGTGGCCGCTGAGCCGCGCGCCGGGCCAGAGGCGCGGCGTCTCAAAGCCCGTCAGCGGGTCGGCGATGCCGCCATCTCATCTGTCAAAGAACAATCCCTTGTGACCGACCCGCAGTTCCGGCGGGCCTGTCGCGGGGGTGGCCGGGTCGTCCCGACCAATCACCCGACCGTAGGCATCGTAGACGATCTGCGTGATGATGCGGGCGGCACTGCTCGCGCCCCCGCGGTCGCACAGGGCGATCACATCGCCGCCGGCATCCTGAAGCGGCCAACTTGCGCGGCGGGTTGGTCTTATCGATTACGGGATTTCAATGATACCACTCGTTCAGTGTCGGTCTTGAGGTTTCTCGCAAGGACCGTTGCCGCGGCTGGCAGCTCTCCTACACTCACCATCTGGCGAAGAGCCTCTACCACATGGCTGTGCTTATCGCACGTCACGAAGAACTCCACCGAACCGCTCCCGGCCTCGTGCCCATCGACCACTCCCGCCTGCTTGAGCCGTCGCGCAAGCAGGGTTTCCATCTGTTCGACATATTCGAAGTCATGCTCCGTAGGAACTCCCTTCGTCGGCAAAGGGAGCGACAGCACCAACTCCGAACCTGACAGTTCCGCTCCCTCTCGCTTCGGATTGATGTCACCAAGCAGGTTTAAGGGATCTTCCGACTTTTGAGTGGGTACGGAAGTGTCGGAGGCCTTTGTCTCTGGTACGGGACGGCCTGGTGATTCGGTCGCCCACACCCCAACCGGCGGAGAATTCTACCGAACTCTTCTGCGTTGCTTGAGGCCTGAGGTTCGAGCGGTTCGGGCCGATTCCCGGGCCGGCCGCGCGCTCCGCCGATTGGGGTGCGGGCTCGACGGGCCGCTGCGGGCGGAGGCGCTGCGGGCAGGGCGCTGCGGGCGGGCCGCTGCGGTCATAGCGTCCCGCATGGAAAGCAACCAGCTGTATCAGCAGATCCTGGATTTGCGAGCGCCGTGGCGGGTGAGCGAAGTCAAGCTGGACCTCGAGGGCGGACGCGTGGACGTGATGGTCGAGCACCTTGCGGACACGCCGCGATGCTGCCCCGAGTGCGGCAAGGCCTGCCCCGGCTACGACCACTCGCGGCGAAGCTGGCGGCACCTGGACACGTGCCAGATGCAGACGATTCTGACGGCGGATGTGCCGCGGGTGAAGTGTCCCGAGCATGGAGTGCTTCAGGTGAGCGTGCCCTGGGCCCAGCCCAGGGGGCGGTTCACGGCGCTGTTCGAGGCGCTGGTGATCCACTGGCTCGAGCAAGCCTCGATCAAGGCGGTGGCGGTGCGTCTGGGGCTGAGCTGGGACGAGGTGGACGGGATCATGACGCGGGCGGTGGAGCGTGGCTTGTCGCGGCGTGAGCACCGGGCGCCCACTCGGCTGGGCGTGGACGAGACCAGCTTCCAGCGCCGGCACGAGTACGTGACGGTGGTGAGCGACCAGGAGCGGGGCGTGGTGGTGCACGTGGCCGACGATCGCGGCAAGCAGACGCTGGAGGACTATCTGCTGTCGCTGAGCCAGGAGGAGCGCGGAGCGATCGAGGTGATGGCGATGGACATGTGGGAGCCGTACATCCGCGCGGCAGAGGAGCACGTGCCTGAGGCGGCGGAGAAGATCGCCTACGACAAGTTCCATGTGGCCCGGCATCTGGGGGACGCGGTGGACAAGGTGCGGCGGCGCGAGCACCGCGAGCTGATGGTGCAAGGGGACCAAAGGCTCAAGGGCACCAAGCACCAGTGGCTGCGCCATCCCAAGCACCAGGACGACGCCCGGGACCGGGGCCGGTTCGCGGCCCTGCGCACCAGCACGCTCCGGACGGCGCGAGCCTGGTCGCTCAAGGAAGCGGCGATGGAGGCCTGGGAGCACACGGACGAGATCAACGTGCGGGCGATGTGGAAGTGGTGGCTGGGCTGGGCAAGCCGCTGCCTGCTGGAGCCGATGAAGAAGGTGGGGCGGATGATCAAGGAGCACCTCCAGGGAATCGTGACCGCGATCTTCAAGAACGCGACCAACGCCGGGGCCGAGTCGATCAACGCACGAATCCAGAAGATCAAGCGCATGGCCTGCGGCTTCCGAAATCGCGCCCGCTTCCGCAATGCCATCTACTTCCACCTCGGAGGGCTCAACCTCCTCCCCTCCGCAGTTACCCACTCAAATGTCTGAAGCCCCCAGATTTTATCGGTTCCGCCCGTCGAGAAAGATGTCGCGACTACCGCTCCTTGCCCTCGATGCCACCAGCCGGCCCGATGGGTGGCAGATCGCCGTTGAACTCTTGCTGTAAACACCGATGGCCCCGGCGGTTGCCGAGGCCATCTGGACCGTGCAATCGGGGTGAGAGGATTCGAACCTCCGACCTTCTCGACCCGAACGAGACGCGCTACCAAGCTGCGCTACACCCCGGGAAAGTTCGGTCGGGATGGTAGGCGCGGCCGCGCAGCCATCCCTGCTATCCTGCCCGCGTATGCCCGTGCACGCTCAAGGCCCAGCATCGCCCGTGGCCAGTGCCGCGCACGCCCCTCCCGGCCGCATTGCCGGCTCGCCCGGGGCCACGGCAGCACCCGGGTTCTTGGTTGCACCAAGGCCTTGGGTGCACCAGGGGCCTTGGCTGCACACGGGGTCATGACTGCCATGGGGCCTTGGCGGGGTGGCCGGGGGCCACTTGCCCCTCGCCTGCGCTTCGGGGGAGGCGCATCGCCCGGGCCGCGCTGCCGAACTATGCCTCCGAGCCGAACCGGGCTGCCGAACCATCTCGCCGAACATGTCCTCGATAGGTGCCGCGCGGCGGGCCCGCACCCTTGGGTGTGGGGGCTCTCGGATTCCCACGCCTCTGCCGATTTCCACGCCGCTCCCGCACCCTTGGGTGTGGGGGCTCTCGCCACTTCCTGCCGCGCGTGGGCAACCCAGTTGGCGACCCTTGCCCCTGGGCGTGGCCGCCGGGCCGTGGTCAGGGGTTCTCGGGCCAATCGCCACGGGCCAGGGGCTCGGGGCCAACCAATTTGTGCACGTGCAACGCCGAATGGTGTCTTGGCCGATGGGTGTATAGATAGAATGCCGCGCGGCCGTCACCGCGTTGCCCCGTGAGGAGTATCCCCCTATGCGTCTGCTCGCCTTTGTCGCGTCGATCCTGCTTGCGGCGGCCCCCGCGGTCGCCCAGTCACTCACCACCCTCTTCACGTTTCAGGGCCGCCTGACCGACGCCGATGCGCCGGCCTCGGGGCTGTACGACATCCGCATCACGCCCTATTCGGCGGCGAGCGGCGGCAGCCCCATCGGCCCGCCGGTGTGCGCCGATGATGTGCCTGTGGGGGAGGGGCTTTTCACACTGCAACTGCCCACGCAGTTGCTCACGCCCGGCGACGGGGCGTTGTACCTGGCCATCGAGGTTCGTGCTGATGCCGGGGCATCAACACCGTGCGGCAACCCCTCGGGCTTCACGGCTTTGTCGCCGCGCCAGGCGGTGACCCCTGCCCCATCGGCGGTCTTCGCCTTTGCGGTGCCGTCTTCATCGCCTGCCCGGCCGGGGGCCATCCGGTTCAACGCTTCGACGAGCACCTTTGAGGGGTATACCGGGCTTGGGTGGGCACCCTTCCAGATGGGGGCGATCCTCGCGCCGGCCAACACGCAGATTTACAGCGTGCCGGGCGTCTATTCCTTTGTTGTTCCGGCTGGGGTCACCTGGCTCAATGCTGATGTCTGGGGCGCGGGCGGCGGCGGCGGCGGCTTCGCGGGCGGCGGCACCACGGCCACGGGCTGCCCACTGCCCAACCCGCACAAGGGCGGGGGGGGTGGCGGCGGCGGGGGCGCATACGCCCGCGTGGGCATCCCCGTCACCCCCGGTGAAACCCTCACCATCTTTGTTGGTCAGGGGGGTCTTGGTGGCCCGGCCGGCTCAAACGGCCAGCCGGGTGGCCCCTCGCGGATCCGGCGCGGTGCCACAGACCTCGTTGAATGCAACGGCGGCGGCCAGGGCTTTGCCGGCACGATTCACTCGCCAATCGGTATACCCACGCTATCAGGTTTATGGGGTGGGGGCGCGGCGCTTCCAACGATCCACGGCTCGATCACCGGCAACTCGCTCCAAGCCGGTGTGAACGGGGGCGTCGGCTTCTCGGCCGCGTGTTCGGGCTTCCCAGCCAACTTTACCGCGGCGCAGGGAGGAATAGGGGGTGCCGGCCGTGTCGGCGGTGCGCCTCTGCCTGTAGTCACGCTCGGTGGCGGCGGTCGTGGCGGCACACCCATCAACGCCCTTCCCGCGGACAACGGACAACACGGGATGGTGCGTCTGTTCTGGAACTGACGGCCTTAGCAACCCGGGCCAACGGCAACGGTCTCCGGACGCCTCGCGTGCCTCGTTCGACGCAATGACTGAAGATGTCTACACGCCGGTAGGGAGTCGGCGTAGTGAATATCCATCGGACGTCCTGGTATCGAAGATGCCATCCAGCCTCGAGTTTCGTCACTGGCACGGGTTCGGTCTGTCGTTGACTCTTGGGGGGGGGGGGGGCTAGACTCTGAAACTATGATGTACCGCAGTGTGATAGGGATCGGAGTCTCCCTCCTTGCTCTCGTGGCAGAAGCGTCGGGACAAGGCGTTACTGTCCCGATTATTCAATGTTACAACAACTGTGCGCATCCGCAAGATGTGAACACGTGCTGCAGCCCGAACTGGTTTGCGGCCACCTGCACTCGCTTCGACTCGGCCCCTGTAGTCGTGTTTGCTGGCACCGAAACAGTGTTTCCAGGCTCGGGATACGAGCATGAGTGCGCCAACTGTTGCAAGTACAAACCCAACGAATGTCCGGGAAATGACATTTACCCCGAAAAGCGAGACTGCTTCATTACTCCGGCTTTGACATGGACAGAATCAATCTCGCTATCTGTCAGCGCCTCAGTTACCATAGGAGCAGGGGCTGTCGAAAGCAAACTTCAAGCCGGCGTCGGAGTGGTCTTGGGTAGCGAGGCGACAGTGTCGTTCACATGTCCGGTATCTGCGCCCAAGTGTAAATCGGTAGCGACCCAACCTTCCATCAGCTTCTTAGCGGGACGCTCGGCGCGGATTGATCACACGTGGCAAGCCAGCGGAGTATGGATCAACTACCCCGGCGTTGGATGCAACGGCGTGTGCCCGATTGCGGGTAACCCGTGGATCGTGGGGACGAGCGGCTGCTGGCAGACTTACTCCACGGCGATAGGAGATGATCTTCTGACTTCAAAGTGCGGCAGCCTTTACCCAAAGGAGTGCCCGGACCCAGATCCTTGCTCCGAGTAGTTTTTTTATGTCAATTGGGATCAAAAAAATGACATGTTCTCATCTGCACATTCGGTTCTTTTTTTGTGTGGTCATGCTGCTCAATGCCACGGTCGCTGCACAGCCCCAGGCCGGATGCGAAGTTCTCAGGCAGTTTCTCGAAGTTCGCGCACAGTCCAACTTACGGAATCATCACGAGTTGCAAGCATTCGCTGCTGAGTGGCTTCCCCGGCTTCGCTCGCACGCGAATGATCCCTCATGCGGCGGCGCGAGCACTGCGTCGGTCGGCTGGCACGCAATGGCACTGGCGAATCAAGCTGAACAATGGGATATAGCCAGCTCGTTTGCCATAGACGGTGTTCGCATGGCGACAAATCGTGCCGATCGGGCACTATGGCAGATGAACCTCGCCGGTGCCGCTTACCACAGCATCACCCCATCCGATAACAACACCATTCGGACCGCGATCGACGAACTGGATCGCTTCCTCGTGCTCGCCCCCGATATGGCCCCGGCCTCAACGCCCGGTGCCTACCCGGCATGGTTACTTCCGTCTGTCAATGCGCTGGTGTGGAAAGCCGACTGCCAGCGCAGACTCGATGACCGCATCGGCGCTGCCAGTACCGAACTGCGTGTGGCAACGACATTCGTCGCGGCTGGGGCTCCGGCCGATCAACGTTTGGGCGGGTTCCTCCCCGAAGAGGCGTATTACCGCGCGGCCGTCGATTATGCCATCATTGGTCGTCCTGCGGAAGCTGCCGGATGCCTTGCTTCGATCAGGCTCCTCCCCAACCCCTTCCGCCCAGCCGGCCAACACGCGTGGAATGCAGCGACGAGCCTCGGCGATGCGGCGAAGGCCCGCCAACTCACACACGAAACTCTCAGACAACTGCCTCTCGATGATTGGACTGTCATCCAGATTTACTACGTCGCCCGCCTTACCCGCGGATCCGAGGCGGACACCGCCGCATGCCTCGACGCGATCGATCTCATCAATCACGCCATCGCCAGCGGCGAGACGAACATGATCGCGGCTAGCGCCGCCTTCGCCCGCGTCAAGCAGCAGGCAGGACGGGCCCCAGACCTGCAGGATCAGGACGCCGGGTTCCACGCTCTCCTGCTGCGTACTCGCTCGGAACTGGAGTTCGATGCTGGGGATTTGCACGGTGCTCGCGCCACTCTGCAGGAACTGGCGACTCGCGGCT
The DNA here is from genome assembly GCA_019636615.1 of Phycisphaeraceae bacterium. Taxonomy (GTDB): domain Bacteria; phylum Planctomycetota; class Phycisphaerae; order Phycisphaerales; family UBA1924; genus UBA2402. The sequence goes on from JAHBXF010000001.1 coordinate 1,191,364, forward strand.
GGCTGCTGGAGTCTACCGCCACCGCTCTTGAACGCATCAGAAGCCGGATCAACGCTGAGGAACGGAATCGATAAGCCCGGCAGCGGCCCTTGAACCAGCCGCCCCGCCGTCGCGCCTACGGCCCGCCACGCTATCCTTCTCTCCTATGCCAGGCGACGCCCCACTCAACCCCAACCTCTCCGGCCCGGTTCTTACGCAGCGGATCCCCAGTTGGCCCTATGCCGACCCCAAGGGGCGGCATGTCGTGCACATCGACGAGTACCTTCAGACCGGCGGGTATGAAGGGCTGCGCAAGGCCATCGCGCTCAAGCCCGATGAGGTGACCGAAGAGGTCAAGAAGTCCATTTTGCGGGGGCGCGGCGGGGCGGGCTTCCCGACGGGCCTGAAGTGGACCTTTCTGCCCAAACTCGCTGTTGATGACCAGGGCCACGAGGCCGACCCCGGCCAGCGCTACCTGGCCGTGAACGCCGATGAATCTGAGCCGGGCACGTTCAAAGACCGCCTGCTCATGGACTTTGACCCGCACCTGATGCTCGAGGGCATCGCCATCGCCTGCTATGCCTGCCGCATCAAGACGGCGTATGTCTTTATCCGCGGCGAGTATCACCACCAGGCGCACGTGGTCGAAGAGGCCATCAAAGAGGCGTACGCCAAGGGCATCTTCGGCGGCAAGGGCCTGCTGGGGGGCGCCTCGACTGGGCGCGGCGGCCCGTGGACGGTGGATTGCTACCTGCACCGGGGCGCGGGGGCGTATATCTGCGGCGAAGAGACGGGGCTGCTGGAGGCCATCGAGGGCAAGCGCGGCTGGCCGCGCATCAAGCCGCCATTCCCGGCGGTCAAGGGCCTTTTCGGCAAGCCCACGATCATCAACAACGTTGAGACGCTGGCCCACCTGCCCAGCATCATCAGCAACGGCGCGGCGTGGTTTACCAAGCAGGGCGTGCTGAGCACGGTGGGCGGGCCGCCCTCGCACGGCACCAAACTCATGGGCGTGTCGGGGCATGTGAACCGCCCGGGCTGCTTCGAACTTGAACTGGGCATCTCGCTGCGGACCCTGGTGGAGCACCCCAAACTCTGCGGCGGCATGCGCGGCGGCAAGAAGTTCAAGGGGGCCATCGCGGGCGGCATCAGCATGGGCATCCTGGGCCCGGACCAGTTCGACGCCGAACTTGATTTCGACATCGGCCGCAAGTACAACGTGCTGGGCCTGGGCACCGCCTGCCCGACGGTCTTTGACGAGGACACGGACATGGTGGCCGTGGCGCGCAACATCGCGCGGTTCTTCAAGCACGAATCGTGCGGGCAGTGCACGCCGTGCCGCGAGGGCTCGGGGTGGCTGTATCAACTGATGGGGCGGATCGAGGCCGGCTCGGCCAAGACCAAAGACCTTGACCTGGCCCTCGAGATCGCCACGAGCATGGGGAGCATGCCGGGCACGACGATCTGCGGGCTGGCGGACGGCAACAACTGGGCCGTGCGCACCATCATGAACAAGTATTGGAGCGAGTTTGAGAAGCGTGTGAAGCCCACGTTTGTGCCGGTGAAGGTCAGCGTGGGCGCGATGGCCAAGGGGTGAGCGCGGGGTGCAAGCCCTCGCGCGATCTGGCCACGACTTCGAGACCCCCCAGAAAGGAACGCTGCGCCTTCGCCAAGCACGACCCAGATGTCTTTGATCTCCGTCGCCTGCCGCAGCCCGTCGATGAACTCATCAGGCGGATGAATCCGTGGTGGCAAGGCAAGCCCGGCAAGGTGCTCCCTGCCTTCCGGCGGTGGGCCTTCGCGAAAGCGGAGAAGGGGCTGCTCGAAGGCCTGACACCGATCACCGTGGTGCGCGGGCCCCGGCAGGTCGGCAAATCGACGATTCAGGATCAACTGATCAATCACTTCATCGAAGAGAAGGGCATCAACCCAACGTGCATCCTCAAGGTGCAGTTTGATGAACTCGACCAACTGACGAACCTCGACCTCCCGCTGCAGACGATCGCCTCGTGGTTCGAAAGCCGTATTCTCGGCTGCACGTTCAACGAGGCCGCGCACGCCGGAAAGCCCGTCTACCTCTTCCTCGATGAGGTGCAGAACCTGCCGGACTGGGCCCCGGAACTGAAAAACCTTGTCGACACCATCACCGTGCGCGTGCTCGTTACCGGCTCTTCGGCCCTGCGCATCGAGGCGGGGCGCGACAGCCTCGCCGGCCGCATCAGCACGGTGGAACTGGGCCCCCTCCTGCTGCGTGAAGTTGCGTCGCTCGCGCTGGGAGCGAACATCGAACCTCTCCTGCCCAACAACGGCATCGAGGCGCTGACGCGCAAGGAAACCTGGTCGCAACTTCAGTCGCACGGCCTAGCGCATGCGCGTGCCAGAGACCTTGCTTTCGCTCGCTGGTCTTTGCGTGGCGGCTATCCCAGGGCCCAGGAGCGCGGCGATGTGGCCTGGCCGCAGGTCGCGGACGACCTCATCGAGACTGTTGTGAACCGTGCCATCCAGCACGACCTGCGCCAGGGTGAGAGTGGCCGCAAGCGAGACGAAACCCTGCTCAAAGAGGTCTTTCGCCTCGCCTGCCGGTATACGGGCCAGTCTCCCGGGCAGATGGTCTTCGTCGATGACATCAAGTCTTCGCTTGGCGCCAACATCGGCTGGCAACGCATCAGTGCGTATCTGCGGTTTCTCGAGAGCGCCATGCTGCTGCGCCTGATTCAGCCGCTCGAACTGCGCCTGAAGCGCAAACGCGGTGCTCCGAAGATCTGTGTGTGCGATCACGGCCTGCGCGCGGCGTGGCTTCAGGAAGTTGTCCCGCTTGATGCCGCGGGGCTCGAACAAGCCCCCCACCTCTGTGACATCGCGGGCCGAATCGCCGAGAGCGCCGCGGGCTACTTCCTCTCGGGCATACCCCATCTAGATGTCGCCCATTCTCCCGCCCGGGGCAGCGAACGCGAAGTAGACTTCGTGCTCACCGTCGGTGACCGCAGGGTGCCCATCGAGATCAAGTATCAGAAGCGGATCGACGGACACAACGATACGCGCGGCCTGCGCGCGTTTATTGAAAAGAGCGCGTACAACGCCCCCTTCGGCGTGCTCGTCACCCTCGATGACAACGCGCGGGTTGACGACCCGCGTATCGTCTGCGTCTCGCTCTCGTCGCTGCTGTTGCTGCGGTAAGGTTCGCTGACCTCTCACGCACCTTTCATCAAACACAAACGCGGTTGAACACAACCGCCGCTACGGTTGTCGTTTCAACCCAGCCGGAGACGCCGCATGTTCCTCGCCGCCCTGCTCACCCTCTGCGTTTCGCTCGCCACCGGCACGCACCCGGGCCACGACGGCGACCCCGATTCGCCCCAGACCATCTCTCGCGTGGGGATCATCGGCTGCCACAAGCAGAATCACCCTTCCCCGGCCCTCGACCGCTCTGTTGAGGCCAAGCCGGACCTGGTGCTGTGGGTGGGCGACAACGTCTATGCCGACACCAAGGATGACCCGACGTACATCGAGCGCTGCTACGCGATGCTCGCGGCCAAGCCGGCCTTCTCGGCCCTGCGCGACATCACCACCTTCATGGCCGTGTGGGACGACCACGACTACGGCATGAACAACGACGGCAAAAACTACCCCCTCAAGCACGCCAGCCGCGAGATCTTCCGCCGATTCTGGAAGCACCAGGAACGCATCCCCGAGAACCGTCCGGGCGTGTATCACGCTTCGATCTTCGGCCCGCCCGGTTCGCGCCTGCAGGTCATCATGCTCGACACGCGCTTCAACCGCGACGACGAGGGGGATGAATCAGACACGCTCGGCGAGGCGCAGTGGGCGTGGCTCGGCGCGCAGTTGCGCCGGCCCGCCGAGGTGCGGCTGATCGTCTCGGGGTATCAGGTTCTGCTCGACCGCGAGACGAAGTTCGAGACGTGGGCCAAGTTCCCTGCCGCGCAGCGCCGGCTGTTTGATCTCATCCGCGACACGGGGGCGCGCGGCGTGGTCTTCATCGCCGGCGATCAGCACTACGGCGAGGTCAGCCGTCTTCGCGGGGCGCTGGGCGGCTATGACGCGGTTGAACTCATGTTCTCGGGCATCAACCAGGAAGAGCCCCACGTCTTCAACTCGTCGCGCGTCTCGCCGGTTGCCCACGCCAAAGACGCCTACGCGCTCATCGACATCCAGTGGAAGGGCACCACCGGCGATAACGCCGACCCGCCCCACCTGCTCTTCCGCTGCTTCGACGCGGTATCGAACGCCGTCGAACTCACGTACCGCATCAACCTCGACGAACTGGGGCCGGCCCCGGGCCGATGATGCCCCGGCCGGGTGGTTGATTTTCAACCAGTTGATGGTTGATTTTCAGCCGTCGAGCGGCTGTTTGTGGCATGCACACCCGGCACATCGCCCAGCGCATGATGGCCAGCCTGCGTGACACGCCGGTTGTGCTGATCCACGGCGCCCGCCAGACGGGCAAGACCACGCTGGCCAAATCGCTCGAGACACGGCGGGCGCCCCGTCGCTACATCACGCTTGACGACGCGACCTCGCTCGCGTCGGCCACCGCGGATGCCGGCTCGCTGATCGCCTCGATCGATCAACCATCGACGATTGACGAGGTGCAAAGGGTGCCGGGCCTCTTCATGGCCATCAAGGCAAGCGTGGACGCGCGGCGCGACCCGGGGCGCTTTCTCCTGACAGGCTCGGCGAACGTGCTTCTTCTTCCAGCGCTTTCCGAGTCGCTGGCCGGGCGTATTGAAGTGATCACGCTGTGGCCCCTCTCGCAAGGAGAGATCGAGGGACGCCGCGAGGGGTTCATCGATCGTATCTTTGCGGACCGGCTTCCGGCGGCGAACGCGGAGAAAAGAGCGGGCAGGCCGCTGGGTGCGCGCATCCTGGGCGGAGGATACCCCGAGCCCCTGACCCGCACCGATCAGCAGAGGCGTGACGCCTGGTTTGCCTCGTATATCAGCACCATCCTGTACCGGGACGTGCGCGACATCGCCAACATCGACGGCCTCACCGAACTTCCCCGCCTGCTCTCGCTCCTGGCTTCACGCGTCGGCGGGCTGCTGAACTTCGCGGACATATCGCGCGGCCTGTCGATGCCGCAATCGACACTCAAACGCTACTTCACTCTGCTGGAGACCATTTTTCTCGTTGTCACCATCCCCGCATGGTCGAGCAATCTGGGCCTGCGCCTGACCAAGTCGCCGAAGATCATGCTCGCCGACACCGGCCTGGCGGCTCACCTGCTCGGCATGAACGATCTTCGCCTGAAGGCCGATGGTCACGCGCGCGGGCACTTGCTCGAGTACTTCGTGGCGATGGAAATCATGAAGCAAACCGGATGGAGCGAGGCGCGTGTGCGTCTCTTCCACTTCCGCACCACCACAGGGCAGAAGGTCGATCTCGTTCTTGAAGACGCCGCGGGGCGTGTGGTGGGGATCTAGGTCAAGTCGTCGTCGGGCGTGGCCTCGGAAGACTTCCGGGGGCTGCGCGCGCTGCGGCAGGCGGCGGGCGCGAAGTTTGTGCGCGGCATCGTGCTGCACGACGGCGACCAGACCATCCCCTTCGAGCGTGACCTTGTGTCGATGCCCGTTGGCGCCCTGTGGACGCTCTGACGCGCCCTCCCTCGCTGTATTAGTTCGGTGCGCCGCCGGCGACGCCCGACGACACAGCGCGCTTCTTGAGCAGGAAGTGATCGACCGAGAATCGCCCGGGCCCGAGGAGGCAGACCGCCAAGTAGGCGCACAAGTACATCACGGCGGGTTCCTTGGCCGCGCCCCCGCCCATGAAGAACGGGTCGCTCTTGTGCACGACAAACGCGGCGACGGCCATGGTGAAAGCCAGCGGCAGCGCGGCAAGCCGCGTGAGCAGGCCGACGGCGAGCATCACGCCGCAGAGCAACTCGGCGCCGAGCGCGCCGTAGAAACTCATGGTTGAGCCCAGCCCCAGCGGGTCGGGGAACTTCGACGGATCAGCCCGGAACATCTTCCACTTGGGCCAGCCGTGCCCGACGGCCATCATGCCGCCGAAGGCCACGCGGAGCACGAGCAACCCGACATCGTTCATCACGCCCACTGTTCGAGTATTCACGCGGCTCCTCCGGTTGTCAGACAGATGGCTCACAGCGCCCGAACTTAGCGCGATCTTCACCGATCATTCGCCGCGCGAGAACGCTGTTTTTCGAGCCACATGGTAGTATTCATCAGCGTCGCCGGAAAGCGTAATGCGCTGTGTGCGTTTCCGGCGTACGACGTTTCGTCCCCACTTCAGGAGAGAGATCATGAAGATGTTTACCGCCTCTTTCGTTGTCGGTCTGCTCGCGTCCGCCGCGAGCGCCACCATTCCTTTCACCGGCACGTACACCCAGGACTTCAACGGCCTGGGGCAGTCCGGCACCGCGCTGGTGCCCGAGCGCGGGCCGCACGCGCTCAACGGCATCCTCGGCTCGACCGGGGTTGACGGCTGGTACGGCTGGAACTACGCGGGCTCGAGCGGCAACGCCGAGTTCAAAGCGCACAACGGCGGCCTCTCTGGCAACGCCGGGCGCGGCGTCGTGTTCTTTGGCGCTGACGGTTCTTCGGAGCGCGCCCTGGGCGCGCTGCCCACCAGCAACCAGGTCTCCGCCTTCGGCGCGCTCTTCACCAACACCACCAACGACACCTTCGCTTCGGTCACCATCCGCTACACGGGCGAGCAGTGGCGCGCGGGCTCGGCCAACCTTCTCAACACGCTCGCGTTCTCCTGGGGCCTGGCGAGCGGCATCAACGACGACGGCCTGGTCGCCGAGACCGCCCTTGACTTCGTCACGCCCGTTCTTACCGGCGGCGAGATCGCCGTTGACGGCAACAGCGATCCCTACCGCACCGCCATCCTCTACACGATCAGCGGCGTGAACTGGGCGCCGGGCCAGACGCTGGCGATCCGCTGGAGCATCAGCGACCTCACGGGCCAGGACAACGGCCTGGCCATCGACGACTTCGGCATGGTGGGCATCATCCCCGCCCCTGCCTCGGCGCTGGCCCTGGCCGGCCTGGCGGCCTTTGCCCGTCGCCGGCGGGCCTGAGCACCACACAATCACGCCGCGGCGGGTCTCACCCGCGGCGCCGAGATTTCAAAGCCGGCGGGCGGCCAGCGCCCGTCGGTTTTTTCGTTGCGCCCCACCCCTCGCGTTGTCGCGCCGCCGGCGCGCCCTGCAGAAGGGTGTGCCGCCTGCACCCTGTGCGGGCGCATCGTGGTTCCTGATCGGCGCGTCTCACAGGCGGGCGTGCTCAGCCCAACTCAACATTCCAGTAGGCGTGGTCGAGGAAGGCCTTCCACGACTGGTACCGGCTGTTGCCCAGCCGCAGCGCGATCACCGGGTTTCGGTGCGGCCGAACCGGGCGGCGCACCAGTTTCATCGAAGCCTGCTCGGGCGTGCGTCCGCCCTTGCGCGCGTTGCACTTGATGCACGCGCACACCAGGTTTTCCCACGTGTCGCCGCCCCCTTGCGTGCGCGGCATCACGTGGTCGATCGAAAGGTCGCTCGTGGTGAAGTGCCGCCCGCAGTATTGACACTGGTTGCGGTCGCGCGCGAACAGGTTCCGCCGGTTGAGTTTCACCGTCTGGTCGGGCAGACGGTCGTAGCCCAGCAGCCTGATGATGCGCGGCACGGCGACCTCGAACCGAACGGTGCGCACCCAGTCGTGCCGCTCTCGCTCGAACTCGCGCTGCAGCGATGAAACCTCGATCCAACTCTCAAGGTCGTAACTCACGAACTGGTTGGCGGCGCCCTCGTCGTCGTAGCCGACGTGGATCACCTCGGCGATGCTGCGGGAGAGCAGGCAGAAGGCGCGGCGCGCCGAGACCACACGCATCGCCGCGTAGGCGCGGTTGAGCACGAGAACCTTTGATTCAAGCCCTTCGGTGAGTTCGATGTGAGAGGCCGCGAGCGCCGCCGCGGCCGGATGATGCGACGGGTCGGCCACCACCGACTCCTGGTCGGCACCGTCTCCGGGCGTGTGCCCGGCTTCCCGAGGATGTCTCGGTCGGCGACTCATGGCATCAGCACTCCGTCTCGTCCCGGTATTGTTCGTTCCCCGCGCGTGCGAATCAACCCCCGGAAACATTCCCGGACCGGGGCTCTCGAGCACGCTGTTGTTGCCCGATGCTCGTTCAGTGCCTGAAGTGGCGCAGCCCGGTGAGCAGGCACGTCACACCCCGGGCCTGGCACAGGTCCAGCGTTTCCTGGTCGCGTTTGCTGCCGCCGGGGTGAACGATCATGCTGACGCCCGCGTCGATGAGGGTTTCGGGCCCGTCCGGGAAGGGGAAGAAGGCATCGGAATAGGCCACGGCCCCGCGTGCGAGCGGCCCGGCCTTCTCTACCGCCAGCCGGCACGAGGTCAGCCGGTCCATCTGCCCCGCGCCCCCGCCGTACATGCGCACCACCCCTTTGCGCGCCGGGCTCGCGCCGCCCAGCACCACCGCGTTGCTCAAGAGCGACCGCCCGACAACCTCGAGGAAGGCCGCGACGCGCCCCTGCTCGTCGCCCGGGGGCGGGCCCGCGGCGTGCCGCCGTTCGTCCGCGCCGGCCAGGCGCACGTCGCGCTGCTGCACCAGCAGGCCGCCGGGGATGGTCCGCATCTCGGCCCCGGCCTGCGCGGGGCCTTCGCCTTCTTCCAGTTCGCGCCCCACCGCCAGCAGACGGACATTGCTCCACCTGGCCCTGAGCATGGCCAGCGCGTCGAGCGTGAAGGCCGGCGCGATGATCACCTCCAGAAAGACATCTTTGCGGCACATGCGCTCGGCCGCCGGCCCGTCGACCGTGGCGTTCACCGCCACGATGCCCCCGAAGGCCGCCAGCGGGTCGCCGGCGATCGCCTCGTCGATGGCCTCCATCGCGCTGCCCGCCAGCGCGGCCCCGCACGGGTTGGTGTGCTTGATCACGCAGGCCCCGCACGCGCCGGGCTCGACACGGCGCAGCGCCCTGACCAGTTCCAGCGCGGCCGCGCTGTCGTTGATGTTGTTGTACGAGAGTTCCTTGCCGTGCAACTGCTCGGCGTGCGCGATGGTCGGCCCTTCGCGGCGCGCCTCGCGGTAGAGGGCCGCGGACTGGTGCGGGTTCTCGCCGTAGCGCAGTTCTTCGCTGCGCACATACGTCACGCTCAGCAACGGCGGGTATTCGCTGGCGGCGCGCGGCGAGAGGTAGGCGGCGATGGCCGCGTCGTATCGCGACGTGAGCGCGAAGGCCTCGGCGGCCAGTTCGCTGCGAAGGGCCTGCGTGGTGGCCCCGCCGTGGGTGTTCATGTCTTCGAGCACGCGCTGGTAGTCTTGCGGGCGCGTGACCACCGTCACCCACGCGTGGTTCTTGGCCGCCGAGCGGATCATCGAAGGCCCGCCGATGTCGATGTTCTCCACCGCCTCGTCGCGCGTGCACCCCGGGCGCGCGGTCGTCTGCTCGAAGGCGTACAGGTTGACGCACACCAAGTCGATGGCCTCGATGCCGTGCGTGCGCATCGCCTCGCGGTGTTCGTCGGCGCTGCGCACGGCGAGAATGCCCCCGTGCACCTTGGGGTGCAGGGTCTTCACCCGACCGTGCATGATCTCGGGGAAGCCGGTGACCTCTTCGATGCCCCGCACGGGCACACCCCGCGACGCCAGCAGTGTGGCCGTGCCCCCGGTCGAGACAATCTCAACACCCATGCGCGAGAGCGCCAGGGCGAACTCCGCCACGCCCTCTTTGTCGGTCACCGAGATCAACGCGCGCCGAACCGGCACCAGGGTGGGGTCTTGAGGGGTGTGCATGCGCCAAGCGTAGCGAGAATCGCGCCGGAACGCCCGCGCGCGGCGGGTATCATCACGCCAGTGAGCAACCTCTCGGCACAACCCAACCCCCCCGCGCCGATGCAGCACCCGGCCCGCGCGGGCCTGTGGGGCAAGGCCCTCTACCCAAACCGCTATTGCTGGTTCGTGCTCTTCTCGGCCCTCGACATCATGCTCACCCACACCATTCTCGACAAGTTCGCGCACATGGGCGGGCGCGAACTCAACACCTTCGCCGACTGGGTCATCCGTCAGGCGGGCCTGTGGGGCGCCATCGGGCTGAAAACAGCCAGCATTGTCACCGTCATCGTGGTGATCGAGATTGTCGGGCGGGCGCGCCCGAACCTGGGGCGCACGCTGGTCAACTGCGTGCTGGCGATGTCGACCGTGCCCGTGCTCTTCGCGCTGGTGCAACTGGCCGCGCTGGCGTTCACCGATCTGCTCGACGGGTGACCGCCGCAAAGCCGCGCGGCCCGGGCCGGGGTAGACGGCGCGGCGGATGCCCGGGAGCGGGCCCCTCGGCTAGCGGCCTCGCCCCGTGGGGATTCGTCCGAACATGCGGCGGGGGGGCAGTTTCGTGGGCACCAGCCCGCCGGGGAACTTGCTCGGGTCTGCCGCGGCGGGGATCTCGGGGTTGACGGCGGCCGCGATGCGGTTGACGGGCGCCGCCGCGGGGGGCGCTTCTTCACCCGGCGCCGGGGCGTTGGCCAGTTGCAGCCCCTGGTCGCGCCGTTCGCCGGCGTCGCGCCAGCCCGGGGGGCGTTCGCTGGGCACGAAGTCGTTGTAATCCATCTTGGGGATTTCTTTGTTGATGTAGATCTCGGTGTCTGTGAGCAGTTCGCCCTGGTCGGGCGTGACGAGCGACCACGCGACGCCGTGACGGCCCGCGCGCGCCGTGCGGCCGATGCGGTGCACGTACACCTCGGGGTCTTCGGGCAGGTCGTAGTTGATCACGTGGGAGATGTCTTCGACATCGAGCCCGCGGCTGGCCAGGTCGCTGGCGATGAGCACGGCGAGGTCGCCGTCGCGCAGTTTCTTCATGACCTTGTTGCGCTGCCCCTGCGACATGTCGCCGTGGATGGGGTTGGCGTCGATGCCGTGCTTGACCAGCAGCGCGGCCAGTTCATCGACCACGCGTTTGAGCCGGCAGAAGACCACCGTGAGCGCGGGGGATTCGTGCTTGAGCAGGTGCACCAGCAGGCGCCGCTTGTCCCACGGCTGCACCGCCAGGTAGTGCTGTTCGACCATGCTCACCGTCAGCGAGCCGCTGCTCACCACGACCTTCTCGGGCTCGTGCATGAACTTGCGCGCGAGTTTCTCGATCTCCGGCGAGATCGTCGCGGAGACGAAGACCGTCTGATGCTTGTGCGGGATCTTCTCGAGAATCCGGCGGATGTCGTCGCGGAAGCCGATGTCGAGCATCCGGTCTACCTCGTCGAGCACCGCCACCTTGATGTTCGAGAGGTGGAGCAGGCGACGCTCCATCATGTCCATCACGCGCCCGGGCGTGCCCACCACGATGTGGTTGCCCTTGTTCGCCAGTTTGCCCGCCTGCGTGCGCACCGCCTGCCCGCCGAAGAGCGTCACCGCGCGGATGGGCGTGTGCTTGCCCAGGTCGTCGATCTCGCTGGTGATCTGGATGGCAAGTTCGCGCGTCGGCGCCAGGATCAACGCCTGGAAGGGGACATCGGGGTCAAGCGCGTTGAGCAGCGGCAGGCTGAAGGCCGCCGTCTTGCCCGTGCCCGTTTTGGCCTGGCCCAGAAGGTCTCGCCCCTGGACGATCGGCGGCATCAGCAGGACCTGCGTCTTGGTCGGACGCGTGAATCCCGCCGACTTGATGCCCTTGAGCACCCCGGCACTGAGCCCCATCGATTCGAACGTCACCGTGTCGTCGAAAATTTCCTGCTGCCGCGCTTTGGCCGCGGCCTGCGCCGCGGCGTCGCCCACGCCGCTTGTCTCGCTGGTTGTATCGCTCTTCCCCGCCTCGTGCGAGAGGCCGGACGATCCGGGAACGGTGGTTTCTTCGTGCATGATCCGTTGTTCGTTGATTCTCGGACGCATCTGGCCCGAGGCACCTCTGCGCGGCCAAAGTCGGCCGGAGGCGCTCACGATTGTAGGGGGGCGAGACCCCCACCGTTCGTGAGAAGTTCGCTCACCTTCACGCCGCACGCCCGGTGGCGCAAGCCCCAGCCCATTCCTAACCTCACCCACGTATGCCACGCCCTCGCGCCGCTTCCACACAACCCGCCATCGCGGCACAGGTCCGCGCCCGCAACGCGCCCAAAGCCGACCGCCCCACGGCCCCGGCCGCGAAGGCTTCACGCGTGCGCAACGGTCAGCGTGTGGGCTCTTCGGGCGCGCCCACACCCCCGCCCCCGCCCCGTGTGAACGCCGCCGGCGAGGCCGAGCCCGAGCGTGTTCTTCCCGGCGAGAAGGGCCTCGACAATGAGGCGCGCGTGTATGTGGGCGACTGCCGCGCCCTGCTGCCCCTCATCCCCGAAGTGAAGCGGTCGCGGGTGAACCTGATCTTCGCCGACCCGCCCTTCAACTGGAACCGCGGCTATGACGCGTGGAACGACGCGATGAAGGATGATGACTACATCACCTTCACGCGGGACTGGCTCGACCTGTGCATCGGCGCGCTGGTGCCGGGCGGTTCGCTCTGGGTGAACATCCCCGACGACTGGGCCGCCGAGATCGTGGTGCACCTCAAGGGCCGCGGCATGTCCATGGCCAACTGGTGCATCTGGCATTACAGATTCGGCCAGAACACCACCGAGCGGTTCATCAACAGCAAGGTGCACGCCCTCTACTTTATCAAACCCGGCGCGCCGCACACCTGGAACCCGATGGGCGTTCTTGAACTCTCCGACCGGGCCACGGTCTACGCCGATCCGCGCACCCTCACCAAGCGTGACGGCTTCCCGCCCGGCCACCGGGTGCCCTTCGATGTCTGGTACGGTCCGTACTTCGGGCGCGTGCAGGGCAACAACAAAGAGCGCCGCCACTACCACGACAACCAACTCCCCGAGGCCTATCTCGACCGCGTGGTGCGCGCGTGCAGCAACCCCGGCGACATCGTGCTCGATCCCTTCCTGGGCAGCGGCACCACGGGCGTCATGGCCCGCGCGCTGGGCCGCCGCTTCATCGGCACCGAGTATTCACTCGTCAACGCGCACAACGCCTGCGAACGCATGCTCGCCGGCCCGGTGGCGCGCGGCTCCGGCCCCGCCTCGAGCGCCATCGCGCCCGCCCGCGCCATGGGCCCGCGCTCCCGCGCCCGCATGAAGGCGCTTCTCGACTCGCCTAAGACAGAAGGCGTATTCAAGCCGCGGACTTGAGCCCCGCCGCGCCCTCTTCTTGCGCAAAGCAGATGCCCAGCATCGCGCCGCCGTCGGCGCGCATCGCGTGCGCCACCCTGGCCGGCACGCCGTCGCGCTCGTCGAGCAGGTCGCGGGGGCCCCACGCCACAAAGAGCGTCACGTCGTCGCCCGCCCGAACGTGCGGGGAGGGATCAACCTCAACCAGCGCGCCGCCGACCGAGAAGTCGCGCGTGCGTCCGTTCAGGTATGCGCCGCTCCCCCCGTGGAACACCTTGCAGGGGCGCGATGCCCTGACCCGGGCACTTTGGCGACGATCTTGATATTCAGGGTTCATGCCTCTGCATGTATCGGCACTTCGGTGGCCGATACTCACTCCGCCATGATCTCTGTCATCATCCCCACGTTCAGGCGGACCGAGAAACTCTGCAACTGTCTCGGCGCGCTCGCCAACCAGACGCTGGCCCCGGACGACTACGAGGTGGTCGTCGCCGTCGATGGCTTCGAGCCGCGCACCCACGCGGCCGCCGCCGCCGCGTGGTCGGCGGCGTGGGGCGGGCGCTCGGGCTCGCCGGCCAACCTCATCATCACGCAGGGCCCCCACGGGGGCCCGGGCGCGGCACGCGCGCTGGCCCTGGCCTCGTGCAGCGGCGACACGCTTCTCTTTCTCAACGACGACGTGATCCCGGAGCCCGATTGCCTTCGGGAGCACGTGGACGCCCACGAGCGTCTGGCCGCGCAGGGGCGCAGCGCGATGATCATCGGCGATGCCCCGTGGCGCGTGCACACGCCCGACAACCGCTTCGCGCAGATGCTGCGTGAAACGTCCATGGTCTTCTTTTATGACCGCATGCACGCCGCGCTGCGCGAGCCTGGGCACAACCCGGACCACGACTGGGGCTTCAGGCACGCGTGGATGCTGAACCTCTCGGCGTCGGCGCGCGCGGTGCGCGAGGCCGGCGGGGTGCAGGCCAACCAGCACACCTACGGCCGCGAAGACGACGAACTGGCCTTCCGCCTGTCGTCGCAGCGTGGCATGCCGGTGCTCTTCCGCCCGCGGGCGCGCGTCGTTCACGACCACGCGATGTCGCCGCGCGAGTATCTGAAGCGTGAATACGGCCTGGGGTACACCGCGCTGGCCTTCTCGCACAAGTCGCCCGCGTGCGCCCTGGAACTCTTCCGCATGAACCTGGCCGACCCGGCGGTGCGCACGCAGACCGCGGGCTTTGTCGAGCAGACCGCCGGCGAGGCCGCGGGGGCTTTGGGCTGGTTCGAGTCGTTGGCCACGCAGCCGCCGCTGCCCCCGGGCCAGAGCGCCCAGGCACTGCGCACGCAGTATGAACAACACCTGCCGCTGAAGCGCTGGATGTGGCGTCGGGCGCTGCTCGATGCCCTCTCGGGCGCGCCCGCGGAGCCCGAGGCCGCGCTGTCGCGCCTGCGCCGGCTTGTGGGCCTGGCCGCCTGAGTCGCCGTTGGAAGCAAGCCGCCGTGGGCGATCAGGCCCCCGGGGCCACCGCGCTGAGCCCGCGCATGCTCGCGGCGCGCCGTGCCGCGGCCGCCTCGGAGGGTTTCTCCATCTCGGCGAAGTCTTCGCCGAAGCGGAAGAGCCTGAACGAGTTGGCGATGACAAAGACATCGCCCGCGAAGTGGTAGAAGGCCGCCAGCGGCAGGGCCAGGTCGCCGATGCGTGTGAGCGTGCCCGTGGCCGCAAGCACCAGCCCCACCACCGCGATGACGATGGAGACAACGATGTTCTGCGTGGTGATCGCGCGGGTGCGGCGCGCCAGTTCAATAAGGAAGGGCACGCGCGACAGGTCGTCGTTCATCAGCGCCACGCCGGCCGAGTTCGCGGCGATGTCAGAGCCCGAGAGGCCCATGGCGATTCCCACGTCCGCCGCGGCCAGCGAGGGGCCGTCGTTGATGCCGTCGCCGACCATCATCGTGCGGTAGCCCTGCTCGACCAACTGGCGGATCTGCTCGTGCTTCTCTTCGGGCAGACACTCGGCCTCGATGGCGTCAACACCCACGGCCACGCCCACGCGGCGCGCCACGCTCAGGCGGTCTCCGGTGAAGATCGCGATGAACTTGATCTCGAGTTCGCGCAGGCGTGCCACCACCGACCGCGTGTTCGAGCGGATCGTGTCTTCGAGCCCCACCGCGCCCAGGTAGCGGCCGTCGCGCATCACGTGCACGCCCGTCATGCCCTCGATCTTTGATTCAACCGCGTCGATCTCTGCGCGGATCTCGGGGCGCAGTTCCAGCAGCCACGAGGCGCGCCCCACGCACACCTCGCCCACCGAGGTCTTGGCGCGAACCCCGCGCCCGTGCAGTTCTTCATACTCGTTGGTGCCGTCGGCCTCGATGCGCGCCTGACGCGCCGTGGAGAGAATCGACAAGGCCAGCGGGTGGTTGCTGTGCTGCTCGCCGTTGGCCGCCGCCGCCAGCAGTTCCGCCCCGTCCACGCCCGGCGCGGGCGCCAGGCGCGTCACCTGGAACTTGCCCGTCGTCATCGTGCCGGTTTTGTCCATCACCACCGCGTTCACGTTGCCCGCGGCCTCAAGATAGGAAGGTTGCTTGATGAGAATGCCCAGGCGCGCCGCCGCGGCGAAGGCCGCCAGCATCGCGCTGGGGCTGGCCAGCAGGAGCGCCGAGGGGCAGGCCACCACCAGCACCGTCACCGCCGTCAGCGCCGCCTTGTCGCGGACCGCCTCGCTCTCTGACCGGCTCATGATGAACCACGCGATCGCCGCCGCCGACAGCACCACGGGCACGAAGAACCGCGCCACCTGCTCGATCAGCATCTGGCGCGGCGTGCGGCTCTGCTCCGCCTCGCGGATCAACTGCGTCACCTTGCCGATGGTCGTGTCCGCGCCGATCTGCGTCACCTGGATATCAATGCCGCCCGTCAGGTTCGTCGTGCCCGCGTAGACCATGTCCCCGACCGTCATCTCGGAAGGCACCGACTCGCCCGTGAGCGAGGCCTGGTTGATCGTCGTGCGGCCGCTGATCACCTTGCCGTCGACCGGCAGGTTCTCGCCGGGGCGCACACGCACCACGTCGCCGATGCGGATCTCTGAAACCCGCGCCTCCTGCTCGGCCCCGTTCACCACGCGCCGGGCCACGTCGGGCGTCAGGTGCACCAACTGCTCGATGGCGCGCTGCGCGCCGCTGGCCGAGCGACGGACCAACTGCCCGAAGACCACCAGAATGAAGGCCAGCCAGCCGGCCGTGGCGTATTCCTGAATGGCCAGGGCCGACACAATCGCCAGCGCCGCCAGCGACGAGGACGAAATGCGGTTGCTCCTGAGTTCGTTGATCGCCGCGATGAAGAGCGGGATGGACAGCAGCACCGAACCCACCACCGCCGGCAACTGCGTCAGGCCGATGCCCGAATACCCGAAGATATTGCAGATCGTCGTCACCAGCACCAGCACCCCGCCCACCAGTGCCAGCGTGATCCAGCGCTCGATCTCCACCTCGTGGTGAGAGCAGCACTGCATCGCCTCGCCGTTCTGGCCCGGGGCGTTCTGAGAGGCGGATGAATGAGCGTGATGGTGGTGGGCGTGGGTCGCCATGAGGGAAGAGACTCCCGGGGAGTGGTGCGCGTGATGTGTTCGTCGAACGGTCGAAAAGCCAAACCCTGCCTCACAGGCCGGAATCGGCCCCCGCGACGGGCAGGCCCGGAGGGTATACCCCCGCCTTTACGGCCGCGCCCCCGCGGGTGTTCGCTCATCCCCGATCGATAGGTGCATGGTCGGGGCCCACTTCCGCGCCCCCAGCGCGGCCCGCGGCCCCTCGCCCCCGCGTACGTTTCTCTCTCGGGGCTCGCACCCCCGGCACCCTCACGCTTGCCTTCACCCCTTCCCTCGGAACCACGCCCCATGCTCAAACTCCTCAGCGCCTCCATCTGCGCCCTGGCCGCCGCGTCCGTCCTTCTTCTCAGCGCGGCACCCCTGCCCGCGGCCCCCGCCGCCCCCTCTGCCCCCGCTGAAGAAGCCCAGCCCGCCAGAAAACTCCGCATCGGGGTCTCTGTACCCGCCGCGGACCACGGCTGGACCGCCGGCATCGGCTGGTGGGCCCGTCGCGCCATGGCCCTCTACCCCGAGGCCGACTGGACCTTCACCACCGCCCACAACCCCGAGAAGCAGATCGCCGACATCGAAGACATGATGCTCAAGGGGGTCGATGGCCTGGTCATTCTCGCCACCGAGTCTGCCCCGCTCACCCCTGTCGCCCGCAAGGCGCACGAGGCGGGCATCTTCATCGTGAACGTTGACCGCGGCTTCCTCGAACCCGTCGCGGACATCTTCCTCGAAGGCGACAACAAGGCCTTCGGCCGCAAGAGCGCCGAGTTCATCGCCGAGAAAATGGGCGGCAAGGGCAACCTGGTGATCCTCACGGGCATCCCCTGCACCGTCGATTCTGACCGCGTGAACGCCGCGCTCGAGGTCTTCCGCCGCTACCCGGACATCCGCATTCTTGCGCAGCAGCCCGCGATGTGGAGCCGGCAGAAGGCCCTGGAGGTGATGGAGAACATGCTGACGCGCTTCCCGCGCATCGACGCCGTGTGGGCCGCCGACGACGACATGGCCCTGGGGGTGATCCAGGCCATCCGCGAGAGCGGCCGGCAGCGCGAGATGTGGGTCTTCCCCGGCGCGGGCATGAAAGAAGTGGTCAAGATGGTCATGGACCGCGACCCCATGATCCCGGCCAACATCACCTATTCGCCCAGCATGATCGCCGCGGGCATCCACACCGCCTATTCGGTGCTGCGCGACGGCAAGCGCAAGCAGGTCATGGAGTTC
The DNA here is from genome assembly GCA_019636615.1 of Phycisphaeraceae bacterium. GTDB lineage: Bacteria > Planctomycetota > Phycisphaerae > Phycisphaerales > UBA1924 > UBA2402. The sequence goes on from JAHBXF010000001.1 coordinate 1,209,263, forward strand.
ATGCCCCGCCACATCCTGATCGATGTTGAACTCATCACCCCCGAGAACGCCAAGGATTACTACTTCCCCGACGCCGTCTACTGATCGCACCCCCCACGCCCCCTCCTCCCCGCCGGCACGCCGGCCCCAACCAGCGCGAGGCCACGCATGAAACTCGCCTGCTCACTGGCCGATTACACCGTGCCCCCGCACGCCGGCGCCTCGCTCGCCAATCGCCCCACGCGCACCCCGCGCCTCTACCGCTCGAAACAACACTACCTCGCCCTGCTCGGGGAATATCAACGCGAGATCAGCACGCTGCAGAACGTTCTCTACGCGCACGACCGCTACGCGCTCCTGCTCATCTTTCAAGGCATGGACGCGGCGGGCAAAGACGGCGCCATCCGCCACGTCATGTCCGGCGTCAACCCCCAGGGCTGCCAGGTCTTCAGTTTCAAACAGCCCAGCAGCGAAGAACTCGACCACGACTTCCTCTGGCGCACCAGCAAGCGTCTGCCCGAGCGCGGCCGCATCGGCATCTTCAACCGCTCCTATTACGAAGAACTCCTCATCCCCCGCGTCGTTCCCGGGGTGCTCGCTCGCCAGCGCGTGCCCGACGAGTTCCTCAACCCCGACACCCTCTGGGAGCAGCGCGCCCGCGACATCGTCAACCTCGAAGACTACCTGCACCGCAACGGCACCCGCATCCTCAAGTTCTTCCTGCACCTCTCGAACGAAGAACAGCGCACACGCCTGCTCGAACGCATCGACGACCCCGACAAAAACTGGAAACTCACCCCGGACGACATCCTCTCGCGCGAAAAATGGGACGAGTTCCAGGCCGCCTACGACTTCGCCATAGGCGCCACCTCGACCGCCGCCGCGCCATGGCTCGTCGTCCCCGCCGACGACAAACGCACCGCGCGGCTCATCATCTCGCACGCCATCATCGAAACCCTGCGTGCCCTGCCCATCCACTTCCCGCAGCCCTCGCAAACCCACCGGCGCGAACTCCAGGCCCTGCGCGGCCTGCTCGCTACACCCACCGGCACATCCGGCACCTCGGGGAAATCCCTCGGGAAATCTGCCGGGAAATCAGCCAGCAAACCGGCGCACCGTTCCAAACGCAAGAAGTGATGCCGTCGCGCACGCTTCATCGCCCCACGCCTCTTGCCTCTTGCCTCTTGCCTCATGCCGAATGCCGAATGCCGAATGCCTTGGGATGATCGCCGAAGCCGCGTATTCACTTCACAGAGCCGGCACGCCGCGCACCCGCCGCCCTTCGGCCACATCGCGCACCACCACCGCGCCCGCGCCCACCACCGCGCCGTCGCCGATCGCCACGCCCGGCAGCACCCTCGCCCCCAGCCCCACGAGCACGCCCGGGCCCACCGAGACATTCCCCCCCAGCGCGGCCCCCGGCGCGATGTGCGCGTGCGCCCCCACCACGCACTCGTGCTCGACAATCGCCCCGCTGTTGATGATCGCGTGATCCCCGATCCGCGCCCTGGTGTGAACCACCGCGCCCGGGCCGACAAACACACCCCCGCCCAGCGTGGCCGAGGGCGAAACCCACGCCGCGGGGTGCACCACCGTCGCCGCGGGTGAGAGCCGCAGGCCCGAAGCGGCCAGCCGCCGGCGCGCGGCGATATCGCCCACGCAGAGAATAACCGCGTGCGAAAACCCCCGCAGCGCACCGAGCGGCCCGAGATGCCTCGCCACGCCCAGCCGCGCCAGCAGCGGATCGGCCGTGTCGTCCACAAAGCCGGCCACGCCCAGGTGCGCGGCCTGCGCCGCCTCGGCCACCACCAGCGCGTGCCCGCCCCCGCCGATCAGGATGATGTGTGTGGGTATTTCGTGAGCCATGACTCCAAGAGGATACCGCCCTGCCGCCACCCACGCGCCGCGCCTATGCGTTGACAGCACCGGACCTCCAGGACGGTGTGCTCCTGCTTCTGTCTGGGTGACACCGGACCTCCGGGACGGTGTGCTCTGCTTCTCTTCTCTGGGTGCCGAGGTGTAACGACTTCGCCAAGCCGCGCGATTGTCTGCTTTGCGCCACAGATCTCGAAGACCCACTACGTTCCCGATGCGCCTTCTTGCGCCCGCCTGGCCTGCCCCCCGACACCTGATCCACCAACTATGAGAGTCCCGAGGGCCGCCGGTCGCGGCCAGGAGACTCTCGAAGATGAAGCGGACAAGACACTCGGCGGAACAGATCGTGAAGAAGCTGCGGGAGGCGGACGCGATGCTCGCGGCGGGCAAGAGCGTGGCGCAGGTGGTGCAGGCTCTGGGGGTCAGCGAGCAGACGTACGCCCGATGGCGGAACCAGTATGGAGGGATGCAGGCCGATGAGGCGCGGCGGCTGAAGGATCTGGAACTCGAGAACGCGCGGCTCAAGCGGCTGGTGGCCGAGCAGGCGATCGACATCTCGATCCTCAAGGAGGCCAACGACTACCTGGGAAAGCCGCGAGCCCCTCGCGGAGGAGGGGCGTCGTGACGCACGTACAGAATCAACTGCATCGGTCGCAGCGGCGCGTGTGCCGCGTGCTCGGCCAGGCGCGATCGACCCAGCGGTACAAGGCTGTGCCCAGAGACGATGATGCGCGTCTGGTGCAGCGGATGCACGAGCTGGTCCGTCGGCATCCTCGGCGTGGCTACCGGATGATGTGCGGGATGCTGCGGCTCGAAGGGTTCCGCGTGAACTTCAAGCGCGTGCACCGGCTGTGGCGTCGTGAGGGCTTCAGAGTGCCCCAGAAGCAGCACAAACGCAGGCGTCTGGGCCACTCGGAGAACGGCATCGTGCGGCGTCGGGCCGAGCACAAGGACCATGTGTGGTGCGTGGACTTCATCTATGACCGGGATGAGCGTGACCGTCAGCTCAAGTGCTTGAGCGTGATCGATGAGTTCACACGGGAGTGCCTGGCGCTGGAGGTGGACCGGTGCATCACCGGCGCGGACGTTGTTGATGTGCTGACGGAGTTGATGACCATCCGCGGGGTGCCGGTGCACATCCGCAGCGACAACGGGCCGGAGTTCGTGGCCAAGGCCCTCAGGCGGATGGCCGAGATCACGGGCATAGAGAACCTGTACATCGCGCCCGGGAGCCCGTGGGAGAACGGGTACGCCGAGAGCTTCCACTCGCGGCTGCGGGATGAACTGCTCAACGCTGAAGAGTTCGCGGATGTGCGGGAGGCCAAGGCGCTGGCCGCGGCGTGGAAGAACGAGTACAACCATCGTCGGCCGCACTCGTCGCTGGGGTATGTCCCGCCGGCGGTGTACGCGGCGAATCTTGAGAGGGGAGACGAGGCCCCTCTCCCCTCTCAAACTCACCCCTCTACCCCCCACGAGACGGATTCGTTCATGATCGAGGCGATGGCCGGTACAATCAACCGACTCTCATAGGGCCTGGTACAGAAAGTGGGGGCAGGTCACGCCGCCCCGCTCTCGCGTTCATCGCCGCGCCGACCTCTGAAATCTCGAATCTCAAATCTCAGATCTCAGATCGGACCCCTCCACGCCTCTGGCCACGGCGAAGCCGTGGAAGTCAAGGGCGTTGAATGGCCACCAAGCGCCGCCCCCACAAACCGCTTTCTGTCTGCAACCTAACTGAGCCTCGGGCGGTACACTCCCGGTGCATTCTATCGCAGCCGCCACATTTTGGCGGCCATCATGTATTCTGAGTCTCCGGAGGAAGTGCCATGAACAAGGGACAATCAGCGTGCGCGGTTCTCGCCCTGGTTTGGGCGTGTGCCGCCGCGTTCGGTCAGGGGCTGGTCGTACACGCGATGACGGGGCAGTCTGTCGCGGGCGGGCATCCATGGGAGGTGTACAGGGGATTCATCATAAGTTCACCGCCGCGTATCGAAGGCGGGAACATCGTCTTCCGGGCGCACACCAACGGTTCGCCGGATTATCGTCAGTCGCCGCTGATTGTCGGGCAGGTCGGAAGTCCGGTGTTGGGGTTTCGATTTACAGGCGAATCGGGGATCCCCGGCGTCCAGTTCGCCTCTATTGATTTCGATCTCACAAGCGACACCATAAGAACTTCCGCGAGCGGCGCGTTCGGCGTGGTCGCTCGCTTGCAGGGCGAAGGAGTCACGATCCACAACGACGAAGTGCTTATCGTCGGCAACAATGACGGGTTCCGAATCATCGCCCGAGAAGGGTCGCAGGTGCCCGGCGACACTCCCGGGGCCACCATGCGAGCCGCCGGGCAGGAGTCCACATGGCATAGAGCCCTGTCCGGCTGGTCGCTTTCCAGTACTGGGCGCGTCGCCTTCTCGACACCAATCTCCCAACCTCAGTTCCCTGGTTTCGGGTCGCACGCGGGCGTGTTGACCAATGCCACCGGCGAACTACACCTTGTCGCGCGTGGCAACCACGGAACTGCGGGCAACGGCACAATCGTCGAGGGCTGGTCTGTCCACATGATGGATGGGCATCCACGCATTTCGCCGGGGGGCACGGTCGTCGCCGCGGCCATATTCGATTCGTACGGGGGAGGGCAGTCCGGCGGACTTGTCATGCAACGCGATGCGGTTCTCCAGCGGCTTGTGTGCCGGCAGGAAGCGCCCGGCATTCCCGACGTCAGAATCAACCGCCTGTGGTACAACGGAAGGTCAGCCCCGGGCTTGAATGATCGGAGCGAGGTTTCAATCGGAGTACGGCTCCTGAATCCCTCGGGTCAGATGATCGGCTCGGCAGCCGTTCGCGCATCACCCGACTGGCTGCAGATCGTGGCGCGAACAGGCGACCCAAAGCCCGGCCGGCCCGGGGAGACCTTCTCGCTCAATGATCTGGAAGAGGCCCGAGTTCTCATCTCCGGGAGCGGGACCGTTGCCTTTGCCGACCAGTCCAAGCGTGGCGTGTTCGTGGGAACTTCAATCGATGACCTCCGGCTCGCCTTTGACCCAGCCTCCTCCATTTGGCCCTCCGGGCTCGGCGTGCCGCTGGTGAACCCCAGTTCAATCGGGATGAACGCCTCCGATCAGTTGGTTGCCGCGTTTGCGTTTCAGGGTTCCTCGGCGCGGGCAATTGCGGGATGGGATCCTGTGCTCGGAAACATTCTCATTGCCCACACCGGCCAGACCATCGAGATCGAGCCGGGGGTCTATCGCACAATCGCGGAACTGAGCATCAACGGGTTTCATCTTGATCCTTGGTACCAACCAGTGCTCTCTGGCGGCGGAGAAGACGGCCTCCCCAACTCTCTGGACAGCGCGGGACGCGTGGTATTCACCGCCCGCTTTACCAACAACCAATCCGCGGTGCTTGTCGCGACGATTCCTGCCCCGGGAACCGTCGCGCTGGGCACAGTTATCGTGTTTGCGTTTCGTCGTCGCAGGTAATACCGGTGGCCCTACGCGGAATTCGGCCCGCAGTGTGCCCATCACCCCGCGCCTTCCCCAAGTGCCACTGAGGCCGCAGCCTCGGCGACGATTCCCCACGCCGCCCCCGCCTCTTTACCCACTCCTCCTCCCACCACTTCACCCCCGCACAACCAACTCATTCCCGCGCGTAACACCCGAGCGAGACCCTCTCGCGCCGCAGCTTTCCGCGCGTGCCGCTGAGCACACACCGCTCGTACTCACCCACGCCCCACCGGAGAACGACAATGACCACGGACCATGAACGCCAGCCCCCAGCGAGCGCTTCGCGGTGAAGAGCATGACCCTCGCCCTCCACGCCCAGATCGCTGCCCTCCGCGCCGAATCCACCCCCGCCCGCCTCGGGTTATCGCCCCTTCGCCCCTCCCCCGAGCAAACGCGGCGTACGGCCCAAAAGTTCTTTGTTTCTGTGTAGTTTGCTATTCGTGCGGGCGGGTTGTTCTGGTATACTGGCAGTGAAGGCCACTCTCGCCTGTTCTTCCGCAGCCCTCCTGCTGCCTTAGAACCCTGAATCGCCGGAGATCGACCACATGGCGAACCCACACACGAAGACCCCGATCTCGCACGCCGCGGCACTTCTGCTCGCACTTCTCATCGGCCTGCTGACGCCCAGCCTCGCCCACGCACAGTGCAACGGGCGTTGGCTGAACAGCCCGGAACATCAACTGCCGGGGCTGAACGATGTCGTGAACGCGTTCGTTGTGATGCCTAACGGCGATCTCATCACAGGGGGTGCCTTCACCGTCGCCAGTAGCGTGAACGCCAACCGCATCGCCCGCTGGGATGGCTCTTGGTGGGCTCCGCTGGGCACGGGGATGAATGGCGAAGTGCGCGCTCTTGCCGTGCTGCCCAACGGCGACCTCGTGGCGGGTGGGAGGTTCACTATTGCTGGCGGCGTGACGGTCAATCGCATCGCCCGCTGGGATGGCTCTTCGTGGGCCCCGCTGGGGTCAGGAATGAGCGCATCCATCGACGCCGTGAACGCCCTCGCCGTGCTGCCCAACGGCGACCTCGTCGCAGGGGGTAACTTTACCACCGCCGGGGGCGTGACTGTCAATCGTATAGCCCGCTGGGATGGCTCTTCGTGGGCCCCGCTGGGGTCGGGGATGAGCGGCGAAGTTCGCGCGCTCACCGTCATGCCAAACGGCGACCTCGTTGCGGGCGGAGACTTCACTACCGCAGGAGGCGTAACTTCTCGTTATATCTCCCGCTGGAATGGCTCCTGGTGGTCACCGTTGGGGCTGGGATTGACCGGCGGCAACGTGCACGCCCTCGCCGTCTTGCCCAGCGGCGACCTCATCGCTGGCGGCTATTTTTCCGCCTCCGGCGGCGTAACGGTTAACCGCATCGCCCGCTGGAATGGCTCCTCTTGGTCATCGCTTGGCTCGGGAGTGAGCGGCACCGTACGGGCACTCACCGTCCTGCCCAGCGGCCACATTATCGCTGGCGGCGACTTCAACTACGCTGAGGGCGTGGCCGCCAACCACATCGCCCGTTGGGACGGGACCTCTTGGGCTCCGCTCGGATCGGGAGTGAACAGGTCGATCAACGCCCTCGCCGTGTTGCCAAGCGGCGACCTCATCGCTGGTGGCTCTTTTTACGCTTCAGGCGGCGTGATGGTAAACCGCGCCGCCCGCTGGGACGGTTCCTTGTGGAAACCGCTCGGTGATTCGGGAATGAACTCCGAAAATAACAGTAAACCATATGTAGCCGCCCTCGTCGTGATGCCCAACGGCGACCTCGTTGCGGGAGGCGGGTTCACTACCGCCGGTGGAGTGAAGGCCAACCGCATCGCCCGGTGGAGCGGCTCATCGTGGGCCCCGCTCGGGTCAGGAATGAACGGTAGCGTATCAGCCCTCATCCTCATGCCCAACGGCGACCTCGTTGCGGGAGGCTGGTTCACTACCGCCGGTGGAGTGGAGGCCAACCGAATCGCACGGTGGAACGGCTCATCGTGGGCCCCGCTCGGGTCAGGAATAAACGGAGGCGTATCAGCACTCGCTGTCATGCCCAACGGCGACATCATCGCCGGCGGCGACTTCACCACCGCCGGGGGGGTGGACGCCAACTACATCGCCCGCTGGAACGGCTCCTCGTGGGCCCCGCTGGGGTCAGGAATGAACGGTAGCGTATCAGCCCTCACCCTCATGCCCAACGGCGACCTCGTTGCGGGAGGCTGGTTCACCACCGCCGGGGGGGTGGACGCCAACTACATCGCCCGCTGGGATGGCTTTTCCTGGGCGCCGCTGGGATCGGGGGTGGAGGTCACTGAACCAGAGAGCCACCATCCCGATCTATATGTGGTTGCGCTTGTCGTGCTTCCAAATGGCGATCTAATTGCAGGTGGGGGCTTCAACACCGCTGGCGGAATCGCAGCGAACAACATCGCACGCTGGAACGGTTCTTCGTGGGCTCCAGTTGGGTCGGAGGTATACACCACAGTATGGGCCATCGCAGTGATGCAGAACGGTGACCTCGTCGCAGGTGGGGGCTTTACAATCTCAGGCAAAGGCATGTACCCTGACCGTATCGTCCGCTGGAACGGATCTTCATGGGCTCACCTAGGTTCGGGGGTTAACGGTGCCCTATGGGCTCTCGCGACCCTTCCCAACGGAGACCTTGCCGTGGGGGGGGAATTCTCAACCGCCGGCGGAGTACCGTCAGGGCCTTTCGCCCGCTGGACCGACACCGGCATCCCGTGGGTCGCGCGCCAGCCCCTTGCGCAATATCTAGATGTCGACGAGCCCCTCATCCTCCCTGCAACATGCGCCTCTGGCTACGACTTCAACGGCCCGGTCTCATTCCAGTGGCAGCGCAATGGCGTTGACATCACCGACGGCCCCGGCGGCGCATCGACCGGCGGCGGAACGGTCTCGGGCGCGAGCGGCGCACTCCCATCGCCCACCAATAACCCCACCGCCACGCTCACCATCGCCGAGGCACAACTCTCCGACACCGGCGAGTACACCATCATCTTCACCAACTCCTGCGGCAGCATCACCAGCACCGCGGCATCGATCACCGTCGAGCACTACTGCCCGGCCGACTTTAATCAAGATGGCGGCGTAGACGACGGCGATGTAGAGCCTTTCTTCATCGCCTGGGAAGCCGCGGACCCCGCCGCCGATGTCAACCGGGATGGCGGCGTCGATGGCAACGATGTTGAGGTCTTCTTCATTGCGTGGCAAGCCGGCGGCTGCGACTGATCTGTCGCCAACCCCATTCCCCAAACCTCACTCTTTCGTGGCACCGGCCTTCTGGCCGGTGTGCTTGTGCCTTTGCAATTGCCTTGGTGGCACAGGCCTCCGGCCTGTGTTCTTCTGCTTCTCCTCTCAAGTGCCCCGGTAATCGCGTCTTCGCCATGCCGCGCAAGAGGCCCCATCGCGCCGCAGATATCTGCGACCGCACGCCACTCTCGCCGCGCCTTGCCCCCGGATGCCGAATCACGAATGCCGATTGCCGAGCCCTCATGCCGCGCACGCCCACCCCCCATCACTCCCCCGCATCACTCCCCCGACCCACCCCCGTTCCCATACCATCGCCCCGATGCCCCTGCGCCTGTACAACACCCTCACCCGCCGCGCCGAGCCCTTCATCCCCGCCGACCCGGCCCACATCACCTTTTACACCTGCGGCCCCACCGTTTACGACGATGCCCACATCGGCAACTTCCGCTCATTCCTCGCGGCGGACCTCCTCCGCCGCTTCCTCGAAAGCCCCCTCTGCCCCGTCGAGCGGCCCGGCGGCCAGCCCCACACCGGGCCGCGCCGCGTCACCCACGTCATGAACATCACCGACGTGGGCCACATGACCGACGATGCCGAGGGCGGCGAGCAGGGGGAAGACCGCATGGCCGTGGCCGGCCGCCGCCTGCTCGAAGCCAAAAAGTCCGGCTCGCTCCCCGCGGGCGTTGAGGTCAACCCCGCCGACCCCTACCAGATCGCCCGTTTCTACGAACACCGCTTCCTCGATGACGCCCGCACCCTAGGGCTGAAGATCTCACTCCAGGCCCAGGCCGACCCAACCCTCCACCCGCGCGCCACAGACAACGTGCCCGGCATGATCGCCGTCATCCAGCGTCTCATCTCGCGCGGCCACGCCTACACCGTCGGCGAGCCCGGCCGCCGCGTGGTCTACTTCGATGTCCGCTCCTTCGCCCCGTACGGCCGCCTCAGCGGCAACACCCTCGACGCCCTGCGCGAGGGCGAGGGGGGCCGCATCAGCGCCGAGAACCAGGCCGGCAAAAAGCACCCCGCCGACTTTCTTCTCTGGAAAGAAGACCCCTCCCACATCATGAAGTGGCCGAGCCCCTGGGGTGAGGGCTACCCGGGCTGGCACATCGAGTGCACCGTCATGAGCGTGGCGCGGCTGCGCGCTCCGCAGGGCCGCGTGCTCTCCCCGGATGAACTCGCCTCGCTTGTGGTAGACAACGGCCAGCCCCTGATCGACCTGCACTCGGGCGGCGAAGACAACATCTTCCCCCACCACGAGTGCGAGATGGCCCAGTCCTGCTGCGCTTTCAACGCCTCGCCCGCCGGCGGCTCCTTCGCCGCGATGTGGTTCCACCCGCGATTCCTTCTCGTTGAGGGCGCGAAGATGAGCAAGAGCAAGGGCAACTTCTTCACCGCGCGCGACCTCTTCGCCAAGGGCATCGAGCCCGGCGCACTCCGCCTGGAACTCATCAAAACCCACTACCGCTCGAACGCGAACTTCACCATGCAGGGCCTGGCCGACAGCCAGCGCATGATCGACCGCTGGCGCCGTGTTCATGACGGCGCGCGTGCCGCCGCCGGCCTTGCGCCCGCCGCGCACCCCGCCGCCGACGACCACGCCGACGTGACCAACCCCGCTCCCCCCTCGCCCTCGGGCGAGGCCTTCATGCGCGCGTTCTCCGAGGCGCTCTGCGACGACCTCAACATCGCCGCCGCCATCGCCGAACTCAACACGTGGACGGGCTCGCTGACGGCACCCGGCGCGGCGGACCTGGCCCCGATCATCGCCGCGGACCGCGTGCTGGGCCTGCTGGCCCGACCTCGCCCCAAAGCGCTCGACACCGACATCGCCCTCTTCGCGCCCGGCGTCACCCCCGACGCCGCCGTCGAAGACCTGCTGCGCCGCCGCAAGGCCGCGCGTGCCGGCAAAGACTTCGCCGCTTCAGACGCCATCCGCGACCAACTCGCGGCGATGGGCTACGCCATCAAAGATACCGCGGGGGGCAAGGTCGAGGTCCGGCGCGCCTGAACCCATGCACGCGAATTCACGGCTGATAACACGCAGATGCCCTTGATTTCTCTGGGTCATCGCGGCAAGATGGAGGCATGACAACCCGCGCCCTCATCGCCGCCGCGTCTCTCACCGCCCTCGCCGCCCCGGCGATGGGTCAACTCTCGCTGCTCGTGGCAGACCGCAGCGCCAACTCGCTGTGGATGCTGGTCGATATCAACGGCGACGGCATCATCCAGAACCCCGACGAGGTCTTCCTGTGGCACAACAGCGCCAACGAGCCGGGCACGCTGGGTATAGAGAACCTCAACACCCTCGCCCGGCGCGCCGACGGCCTTGTGCTCGGCGGCGACCAGGTTCGCCAGGGCGTGTATTTCTTCCAGGATGTTGACCAGAACGGCGACGCGCAGGGCATGGGCGAGAGCGCCGTGGTGCAACGCCTGCCCAACGCCGAGAGCATCAACATCGCCTTCCCCACGGGTTCGTTCTTCCTTGAAGACGGCACCGCCCTCGTCGTGAACGCGGGCAACGCCTTCGGCGCCGACGCCATCTACCGCCTGGTCGATCTCGACGGCGACGGCGTCTTCCTCTCCGCCGGTGAGGTTCAGCCTTATGTCACCACCGGCGCTTTCGGCGCTGTTCCCAACGGCCCGTGGTCTCCGCAGGAAATCTACGTGTTCCCGAGCGTCGGCGGCGCGCCGCAGGTGGGATACCTGCGCAACTCCAGCGCGAACCTGCACGGCATCTCGCGCTTTGTCGATCTTGACGGCAACGGCCGCGCCGACGACCCGGGCGAGTTCACCCCATTCTTCTCGATCGGCAACGCTTCGGGCGTTCCGGTCACTGCCGGCTTCGCCCTCGAGCCCGACCACGCCCGGCCCGGCGCGCTCTACATGCTGCAACTCGCCTCCGGCGGCGTTGACCAGGTCGTGCGCGTGCAAGACCTCGACGGCGACGGCAACGCCAACGGCGTCGGCGAGGCCCGCCTGGTCTACAGCAACGCCGAGACGGGGTTCACCTCCGTCGATCTCGTCTGCCTGGCCAATGGCGACCTGCTCATCTCCGACAACAGCGGCAAGCGCATCATCCGCTTGCGCGACGAAGACGGCGACGGCCTCTTCTCGGCCGACGAGGCCACCGTCATCTTCTCCGGCGCGCCGCTCGTCAACGAGGTTCGCCAGATGATCGAGTTCCCCTTCACCTTCGCCCCCCCCTGCCCCGCCGACTTCAACAACGACGGCGGGGTGGACGGGGCGGATGTCGAGGCCTTCTTCCTGGCCTGGGAAGCCGGCGACACCATCGCCGATGTCAACGGCGACGGCGGCGTGGACGGGGCCGACGTTGAAACCTTCTTCGCCGCCTGGGAGGCCGGCGGCTGCTGACCGCGCGTCCGGCCCCGCGGCACTACCATCCCCTTCACTTCAACACACCCCCTAACAACCACCGGAGTTCTCACAGCATGTCCCAGGGCCGCCTGCACGACCGCAAAATCCTGATCGTCGATGACGACCGCGACATCCTCGAATCCTTCGACGCCGCGCTGCAGGCCGAGGGTGCCCTCACCCTCACCGCGGGCGACGGCAACGAGGCCGTGCGCATCTGCATGGAAGACCCGCCCGAACTCGTGGTGCTCGACATGATGCTGCCCAAGCGTTCGGGCTTCCTGGCCCTCGAAAAGATCAAGGGCTATGAAGACAGCCCCGCCGTGATCATGGTGACGGCCAACGAGGGCCAGCGCCACAAGGCCTACGCCGAGAACCTCGGTGTCGATCGTTATCTCCAGAAACCCGTGCCCCTCAGCCGGCTCATCGATACCGCCGTCGAGATTCTCGCCAAGCGCGACGAACTCATCGGCGAGGATGACGACTTCGAGGGCGACGACCAGGCCGAGGGCGAGGAGTAACCGCCTGGGCCGCTCCAGACGCCAACTCGTGCTCATGGGGCCCCTGCCGCCGGGCGGTGCACCCTCCGCCATGTCCCCCCTGGGGTCGCTCCGCGAGGTGCGCGCCCGCCTGGCCGAGTACAACACATCACCCGACGGGGCCCCGCCCCGCACCCACGGCACCGAGTTCCTCTACGGCCCGGGCTTCTCCATCGAAATCGCGACCTCCAGCGAACCGGTGATGCAGGGCATCATCACCGTCACCGAAGACGACATCGCCATGCCCGTGCTCTTCCGGCTGGTGCGCACGCTCAAGTGGCGGATGATGGATATGGAATCCGGACGGGTCTTCGGCGAATAGCCGCCCCAGGCCTGCCCCCGCCCCCCGGCCCGCTCGCCTGTTTACAATCCCCGCATGCCCACGTACGTCTATGAAATCCTCGACAAGAAAGGCCAGCCCACCGGCGAGACCTTCGAGATCATCCAGTCGATGAAAGACGACGCCCTCGTGAAGCACCCGCAGACCGGCCAGCCCGTCCGCCGCGCCATCGTGGCGCCCGCCATCGCCGAGAAATGGTCGGACATGAAGTCCAAGAGCGCGCTCTCGAACAAAAACCTCGAGCGCATGGGCTTCACCAAGTATGAGCGCAAGGGCAAGGGCTACATGGAACGCACCGCCGGCGACTTCGGCCCCCGCACGCTCGGCGGCGGCGACTGACAGCCCCCTCACCCCGCGCGCCGAGACTCGGCCGGCGAGAGGTGGCTCCCCTCGATCACCACCATCGGTGTCTTGCCCGCCACCGTCTGCACCAGCGTGTCGGTATACTCGATGTGCGCCGTCGCCAGGCTCGGGTGGATCTTGTGCATCAACGCGTGGATCGACGCCGTCGTCGCGCGTTCATCCACCCCCGGCGCCACCACCTTCAGCGTGATCTCGCCCGCGCGGCTCACCACCTGGAACCGCTGCACCCCGGGCACCGTGCGCACCGAATGCTCGAACGCCACCGAGTGCACCTTTGTGCCGTCCGAGAGCGTCACGAAACTCAGGCTCTTGCCCACGATCCGCGAGACACGCGTCAGCGTGGGCCCTTCATCTCCCGCCACCGGCATCACCTCGTCGCCGATCTCGTACCGCATCAGCGGGAACTTCTTCGGGAACAGGCTCGTGATGCGCAGCACACGCCCGCCCGTGGGGCCGGCCTCGCCCGGCTCAAAGATGTAACTGCGCCAGAAGAGATCGAACCGGCCCACGCCCTGCGCCGCCGGCGACGAATACCCCATCACGCCCGTTTCGACAGACCCGTACTCCATGCAGCACCGGCACCCCAGCACCCGGTTCACCCACTCGGCAGAATCATCGAACGGGAACGACTCGCCCGTGCCCAGCGCCATCTTCAGGCCCAGCGCGTGCAGTTCGGGCGCGCGGTCTTCGTTGGCGCGGCAGAAATAATCCAGCGCGCTGCTGTAGCAGATCATGTATTTCGGCCGGTAACGCAGCATCTCGTCGCAGGCATGACGTAGTTTCGCGGTGTCCAGTTGATACGCCGAGAATCGGTAATAGCCCAGCAGCGAATCTTTCAGCACCCGCAGGCGGGCGTTCACCTTGCCCTTGAACCCCGCGCCCAGAAGGTGGCTGTGGCCCCAGATCATGAAGAGTTTGTCGTGCGGCTCGACACCGTACCACGAACGCCCGAGCCACCGATCCGGCACCGAGTTCGACGCCTCCTCTTTCCAAAACGGGAACGTCGTAGGCTCGCCCGTTGAGCCCCCGGTCGTGAAACTGAAGTCCTGCGGCCGCGTGGGGTCGGTCAGGCGGGGCATCTCGGTCTGCACCATCCGCTTCGTGATCGGCGGCACCCGCTCGATGAACTCTTCGATGCTGCGGAACCGCTCGGGGGCACGCCCGCTCGTCACCAGATCGATGTACGCCGGGATGGTCCGCTGCTGGTACGCCCAGTTCTCATTCAGGCGCTCCAACTGCCACGCCGCCACCCGCGCGGCGTCCTCCGCGTTCGCGTAGCCCTGCGCCCGCTCGTTGCGCTGCGCGACAATGCGCCGGCTGCGGATGTGTGAGATCAGTCCCATAGTGCTCCCTCGCGAAGCGTACGTCACCCGCTCCGGTTCATCATCATCGGCTGTCGGCGTACACGCCTTGGGGCATGGCCTATCTGCGAGCGCCCAAGCCCCCATTTCTCCCGCGGGTGATCGTTCCCGGCCGCGCGATCAGAACGCACAACCCCCTCGGCCGGGGGTGTTCGCCAGCAGGGCGCGGCAGAACTCGTGCGTGAGCGCATGCCCCGACCGAACGGCGCGCACGTCTGCCCTGGGCCACGCGCCCAGCAGCGACATGTCCCCGATCAGGTCAAGCAGTTTGTGGCGCGCCGCCTCGTCGGCCATGCGCCACGCCTGCCCCACCGGCACTCCGTCGCCCCCCACCACGATCATGTCGCTGGCGGATAGGTGGCCAAAGAGCCCGGCACGCTGCGCGGCCTGCGCCTCGTGAAGCATCGAAAACGTGCGCGCCGGGGCGATGCCGCGGGCGAACTCCGCCGCGCCGCCATCCCAGTGCGCTCGCTGGCGGCCCAGCGGCGAGCCCGCCCCATAGTCAAGAACATACCCCAGCGAAAACCCGTCGTCGTCTCGCGGCGTTGCCGTGATCTCGCCCCCCCCGGCATCGCGCACGGTGAGCGCCCCGCCGAGCGTGATCAGCGCGGGCGCACCCGCCGCAGGCGCCAGGCGCGGCATCAAAGCCTCGACAAAGCCCATCGAAGAACCATCGAGGATCGGCGCCTCGCACCCGTCGAGTTCGACTACCGCATCACGCACGCCCAGCCCGGCCAGCGCGCTCAGCACGTGCTCGACCGTGGCCGCGCACGATTCGCCCACCGCCAGCGCCGTGTGCCGCAGCGGGAACCCCGCGGGCACGCCCGGCAGCCGGGCCGGCCCGCCGAGCACCGCGCCGGTGTGCGCCCGCACGGCGGGCATGCCGGGAAGGTCTACCCGGCGCAGGCTCACGCCCTCGCCACTCGGTGCCGGGCAATAACGCACCGCGGTGTGCTGACCTGAAAAAAGCGCCACGCCGCGCACCCACCCGGTGGGGCCGGTAAGCATGCACGGGCCGCCGATGTGATCAAACGCGGTTGACGCGTGCGCGTTCAGAGAATGGCCTCGCCGCGCTTGTCGCCCTGACGGCGCTTGCCGAGTTTGCGCAGGAAGCCGTAGATGCGCCGCCATTCAGAGACCGGCCCCGCGGGAGAGCCCATATAGACCGAGCCGGGCGGCACATCGTTGATGACCCCCGCGTACGCGCCGATCTTCGAGCCCGCGCCGACTTCCAGCCCGTCGCCCACGGCCACGCGGCCGCCCAGCACCACGCCATCACCCAGGGTCACCGACCCCGCCAGGCCCACCTGCCCGCAGATGATGCAGCAGCGGCCCACGCGGCAGTTGTGTCCGATCTGCACAAGGTTGTCGATCTTGGTGCCGTCGCCGATCGTCGTCGCGCCGAACTTGCCTCGATCGACGCACGAGTTGGCACCGATCTCAACCCCATCGCCGATCACCACGTTGCCGATGTGCGGGATCTTCATCAGCCCGCGCCCGTCCGGCGAGGGCACATAGCCGAAGCCGTCGGCGCCGATCACCACACCGCTGTGCAGGATGCACCCGCGACCCACCACGCAGCGCGCCATGACGTGAACGCCGGGGTAGAGAACCGTCCCATCACCCACGCGCGCCCCCGCGCCGAGGGTGACGCCCGCGTGCAGCACCACGCCGTGGCCCACGGCCGCGCCGGCCTCGACCACGCACCCCGCGCCGATCGACGCCGTGGGGTCTATGGTCGCGCTCTCGCTCACCGTCGCCAGCCGGTGAACGCCCGGCGGCGTGCCCGGCTGCGGTGGCGCAAACAACGTCAGCGCGGCGACCATGGCGACATCCGCATTGGCCACCACCAGCAGCGCACGCCCACCCCCCACGTCCCCCGCCGCCTCGTCTGCCATCAGAGACGCCAGGGGCACCTTGTGCGATACCAGCGCCGCCGAGGCGCCGCTCGTGCGCCACGCCGCGGCGAACCTGTCGTCGCGAACAAACGTCAGCGTGCCGGGGCCGGCCTGATCGAGGGCTTCAAGCCCGGTGATCTGCAGGTCAGACGGGCCCACGAGTCGGGCTCCGACGAGTTCAGCGAGTTGGCCTGTCGAAATGTTCACGCGATCTTCATGGTACGGCCGGCACCCCTCACCCCAACCCAGACTTTCACCCCGCCGCGCTCAGTTGCGCGGGCGTGCGAGTTCCGCCGAATAGGCGTTGTTCATCTGGGTCAGCAGCGCATCGGTCACGTCGAGCGAGTCGTTGGCGTAGATGATGCGCTTGCGCTGGATGATGTCGTTGTATTCCTCGTTCGTGCCCGCGCGCGGCAGGCGGATGGCGCGGTCGTCGAGGTAGATCATGTCGAAGCCCTCGCGCCGTGCGAAGTTGCCCGCGGCATCCTGCACCTTGGTGTACAGGTCCATCAGAATATCGCCGTTTTCAAGGTTGATCAGTTGCTGGTACGCCTTCGCCCGCGCCTCCAGCGTGGCGCGAAGTTCGAACTGCTCGGCCAGCCGCTCGCTGCGACGCTTCACGTCCGTCCGCGGGATCACGTCCTTGAGTTCGGTCTCGATGTCGCGGATCTGCGATTCGAGTTGCTTGAGACGGTCGGCCAGCGCGGCCCCGCGCGCCTGCACCGCTTCGTTGCGGGCCTTGAGTTCGTCCAGGCTGTTCATCAGTTTGCCGATGTCAACGATGCCGATCCGCGTGGGCTGGGCCACAACCTCGACACGAACACCGGGAACAGCGACGCTGTGAAGAGCCATGCCCGAAAGAACGGCCGCGGCAAGAATCGCAGCAGTCGTCGCAGCGCGGGTGCCGAACGAGAACGGAATGCGGGGGGTGGTCATAGGGAAATGATAGGGGGTTTGCGCCGCGTGTCCGACCACTCGGCACCTCACCCCCGCCCGTAACTCGCCACCACCGCCAGCACCAAACCCACACCTGACGGCCTCTTCTTGGGTGGCACAGGCTCTGACCTGTGTACTTCTCTTTTCCTCATGGCCATGTGTTCAAGCGGGTCCGCACAGAGGATCAAGCCCGCCGAACAGGCTCAAGGAATGCGCCGCGTGGCCCGGCACCACCCCTCACGCGGCATCAACGCCTCGCCAACCACGTTGACAACGCGGCACGATCCACGAATACCACGCCTCCGGTGCGACCGAAATCGAAGGCTCTTCAACGACTTCGATGCGCCCTCAGCCCTCGTGCTCCGCGCCCGCACCCCCGAACGCCGAATCACCATCCCATCGATTCTTTGGCCGCGTGCTGCACCCTCGCTTTCAGCCGCAGCATCGCTTGGGATCGAACGGCCCGGGGTCGAACGTCGGTTTTTCTCCGGCCATGAGTTCCGCCAGCAGCCGCGCGGTCGCCGGGGCGCACTTCAGGCCCGTCATCTGGTGCCCGATGGCCAGCCACAGGTTCTGGTGATGGGGCGAGCGCCCGATGGCGGGCATGCCGTCCGCCAGGCACGGGCGCAGGCCGGCCCACGGCTGCGGCTCGGCGCGTTCCTGCGGCAAGGCAAGCAGCGAGCGCGCGGCCCGCTCGATGGCCCCCACACGCCGCGCGTTCACCGAGAGGTCGTCGCCCACGATCTCGAGTGTTCCCGCCAGACGCAGGCGGTCGCGGTGCGGGGTCACAGTCACCTTGCGTTCGCCCAGGCAGATCGAACGGGTCGGGTGGACCTGCCCGCGGTTGAACTGAAGCGAGTACCCCTTCGCCGCGCGCATGGGAATATTCAAGCCCAGCCGGCGGCCGATACCCGCCGACCAGAACCCCGCGGCGAGAATGACCTCCCGGGCTTCGATGTCGCCGCGCTGGGTGCGCAGCGTGCGCACCCTGCCGTTCTCGACGACCGCGTCTTCAACGGCGCAATCTTCAACCACGACCACGCCCGCCCGCCGGGCCTCGTGCCGCAGCCGGTCAACCGCCAGGTTCGGCACGCAGTGGCCATCGCGCGGATAAAACACCGCGCCGATCTGCGTGCCGGTCACGATCGGCTCTTCCGCACGCACGCGCTGCGCATCCCACCATTCATAGGCAATGCCCAGCGATCCGGTGTACTCGGCCGAGCGCAGCGCGCTCTCGCGGCCTTTCTCCGTTTCAACCAGCATCACCAGGCCCCGCCGATCAAAGCCGAAATCGGGCCCTTCCTGCGCGGCGATCGCTTCCCACGCGTCCACGCTCCAGCGGCACAAGCCCACCAGCGCCGGCGCGTTGGCCGCAAACGTTGACCTTCTTGAAGACCAGAGAAAGACGCCAAGCCAGCGCAGGAACGACGGCGAGAGCGACGGACGTATATAGAACGGGCTCTCGGGGTCGAGCATCCACCGCGTGGCCTTCACGGCATACCCGGGCTGCGCCAGCGGGAACGCCAGCGACGGCGTGAGCCACCCCGCGTTGCCATACGAAGCGCCGCTGCCCACGCGGGATCGATCGAGCACAAGCACGCGACGGCCGCGGCGGGCAAGTTCCAGCGCGCAGGCCATGCCCACGACGCCCGCCCCGATCACCACGGTGTCGTGCGGGCTGCTGGTGAGTTCGGTGGCGTTCTGGGGTGTGGGGTGCTGCATGGTGGCGCGGCCTTGCGGCGCGGGGGGAGTAAGACTGGTGGAAAGGGGGGAGCGGGCGCATGCCCCGCACCGCCGGCGCAACCCGCCGCGCCGGGCAGAACGTCAAGGGCGAGATCAGTTGAACGGAACGTCGATGCTGAAGGTGAAGAAGCGTTCGCGGTCGGATTCTTCCTTCATGATCGGGAAGCCAAAGTCGAAAGCCAGCGGCACGGGGCTGAGTTGACGGACGAGGATGCGCAGCCCGAAGCCCACGGAAACCCGGTAGTTGCTCAGCGAAACATCGGTATCCACGGTGCCGCTGTCGATAAAGAGCACGCCGGAGAGGAGGTCTTCGTAGAGGGGGTGGCGCAGTTCCGCGCCGGCGAAGAACATGAAGTTGCCGCCGACGGTCCGGTCCGATGGCTCGCCGTTGTCGTTGCGCACACCCACCGGGGCGACAGCGCGCAGGGCAAACCCGCGGAAGTTCTGGCCGCCCATGTAGAGGCGCTCGTAGAAGGGCACGTCTTCGGGGTCTTGCGGGATATACGCCACCTTGGTGCTCAGTTGAAGCACGGTGCGGCGCCCCAGCACATCTTCAAAGAGGCGGGCGTAGGTGGAATACTCGGCCCGCAGCGTGTTGAACGATGACTCGCCGAAGGTCTGGTCGGCGCCCAGTTCGATCTTGGTGCCGCGGCTGGGGAACGACGGGTCGTCGAGGCTGGTGCGGCCCAGGGTGAAACCCGCCGAGGCGAGCAGCCGGTCGTCGGCGAACTCGAAATACTCTGTCGGAGAACTGGCGTCAATGTCGCTCAGCCCCACCTGCTCCACGCGCACGGGGAAGTTGAGGCTCCAGCGCGAACCCAGCCGCTTGCCCACCGAGAAACGGGTGCCCACGCGGTTCTCGTCATACCCGCGGTAGCGACGCGTGTAGTAATAGCCCGAGACGCTGCCGGAATAGTCGGTCTCGAAGAGGTGCGGATCGGACAGGGCGACGGTATAGACCTGCCGCTCGTTGCCGGGCATCAGGGAGATGGAGAAGGTCTGGCCCGCGCCGCGGAAAGCCTCGCCGGTGAACAGATCGGCGAAACTCTCCGGGGTGTCGGTGATGTCGAAGTTGCGCTGCGTGAGGCTGATCGACGCGGCGACGCCCAGGTCTGAACTCACCGCGCCGCCGATGTTGAAACTGCCCGTGTTGGTCTCGTGAACCTCGATGAGCACGTCGCGGAAGCCGGGGTCTTCTGGCCGTTCGGGCTGCAGCGTGACCTTCACCTCCTGCGGGGGCTGGCTGGCGAAGAGCCGGGAACGGTCGAGCCGGCGGCGGGTGTCCTCGATCGCCGTGGAATCAAGCGGCCGATCGGGCCGCACGCGCACCTCGCGCCTGATCACGTCGTCCTGCGTCGTGGTGTTGCCCTTGATGACAACCTCGCCCGTGAGGAACGCCCGCCCCTCGTTGATCACCACCACGATGTCCACCCGGGGCAGGGTCAGGTCGCGCTGCTCGCGCCGGCTCACCGAGGCGTTCACAAAGCCCATTTTGCCGTAGGCATCTCGCAGCGACTGCAGCGAACGGCGCAGACGCACCTCGCTGTAGACATCGCCGGGCTTGATGCTCATCAGGCCCAGCACCTGCTCTACGGTGAAGACCCTCGTGTCGCTCTCGCCGACGAACACAACCTTGACATCGCGCAGCGTGTACGCGGGCCCCTCGTCGATGATGAACGTGACCACGGCCTCCCGCCCGTCGGCCGAGGGTGTGACCACCCGGTCGGCACGCACGTCGAGATAGCCGCGGTCGCGGTAATACGCCAGCAGCGAGGCCACGTCGTCGCTGAGCACCTCGTCGTCGACCTGGCCGCGCCGGAGGATGGGCAGCGATTCGCGCGTGCGGATGGCGGACTTGAGTTCGCGCGCCGAGTATGTGACGTTGCCCTCGAAGCGGATCTGGCTGATGCGGGTGCGTTCGCCCTCGCGCACCTGAAAGTAGACGTTGCCGTTCTGCTCCAGTTCCTGCTGGTCGATCGAAACGCGGGCGTTGTAGTAGCCCTTCTCGCGATACGCCGCCTCGATGCGCCGTGCCGCGCGGTCGATCCGCGTCGTATCCAGGGGCGTGCCCACGAGCAGGTCGATATACCGCCCAAGTTCCTGGTCAGAGATCGCCTTGTTGCCCACCGTCTGCACGTCGCGGATGATCGGCTGCAGGGCCAGGGTGTATATGACGGAAACCGAGCCGTCGGCCAGCAACTGGGCCGCGCTCTCCACGCGCCTGAACCGCCCGAGGCGGTTCAGGCGCGACATGTCCTCGTTGACCAACTGCGCCGAGAAGGGCATGCCCTCGCGCAGACGCAACTGATTGCGCACGATGTCGCGCGTCTCGGCGTCGATCGCTTCGAGCGGCTTGCCGTCGGGCCCGCGCGTGTCTTCGCTGGGCCGCAACTCCACCGCCGCCACCGGCCTGCGCTCATAGGGCTCCAGTTCCGGCGGAACCACAAACCGCGTGAGCGCTGGCTGCGACGGGGGCGGCGCGGCGGGGGGCTGCTCGCCCTCTTGCGCCACCGCGACGTGCGCGCCGCAGACCATCAGCAACGCCGCCGCGCTGCGGGGCCAACTCCTTCGGGGTGTCCAAACGTGCTTCACAGGGAGCGGAGAATAACGCGCCAAACCCCCCGGAGCAAACCCGGCGCGAGAGAAGAAGTCACGGCCCGCAGGGTTGACCCCCCGCCCACAAGACCGGCACACTCCCCCGTCACCAGCCCAGACCCCCACGCCCCAGCGACGTAAACTCGCCCCGCCACCGGGCACCCCATCAAGCCGCCATGACGCACCCCCACACCACACACGCCCCCACAAGCCCCGCCGGCCCCTCAACAAACCCCGCCGCCGAGGGCAAGCCGCACATCCACCTGTTCACCGACGGCGCGTGCCACGGCAACCCCGGCCCGGGCGGCTGGGCCTACCTCCTGCGTCACCCGGCCAGCGGCAAAGAACGCGAGGCCAGCGGCGGTGAAGCGCAGACCACCAACAACCGCATGGAACTCCTCGCGGTCATCGAGGGGCTGGGCTCGCTCAACCGCCCGTGCCTGGTCGATCTCTATTCAGACTCGCAGTACGTGCTCAAGGGCCTCAACGAATGGATGGCCGGCTGGAAGCGCAACGGCTGGCGCACCAGCGGCAAGCAGCCCGTCAAAAACCAGGACCTGTGGCGACGCCTGGATGATCTCATCCAGATGCACGAACTGCGATTTCACTGGATCAGGGGCCACACCGGCCACCCGGAAAACGAACGCTGCGACGAACTGGCCACGCTCGCAGCGCAGGCCCTGGGGCGCGGCTGAAAGCCCGCCGACCGGCCCCGCGCCCGGGCTTATTCGCTGTCGGCCTTGCCGATCTGCCACTCCTCGATCTCGATAGGGGCCTGACGGCCGAAGATCGTCACCAGCACGCGCACCAAACCCTTGTCGGGCATGACTTCATCAACGGTGCCCTCGTAGTTCTGGAAGGGGCCTTCCTTGATGACCACGTGCTCGCCCTTCGAGAAGACCAGTTTCACAACCGGCTCGTCCTCGGGCTTGCGGCTGTCGATGAGCATCTTCTCGATCTCGAACTCTTTCATCGCCGTGGGGCGGCCCGCCGTGCCCACGAAGTCGCCCACGCCGGTCGTCTCTTTGATGAGAAAGAAGACATCCTGCGGGATGCGCCCGTCGGGCTCCAGTTGCATCTCGACAAACACATAGCCGGGGTAGAGTTTGCTCTCGGTGATCTTGACCTTGCCGCCCTTGACGGTTTTGGTCTTCTCGGTGGGCACCAGGATGCGACCCACCAGGTGCTCCATCCGCTCGATCTTCACTTTGCGCAGCAGCGTCGTCTGCACCGACGACTCTTTGTTGCTCGCCACGCGAAGCACAAACCAGTTCATCCCCTCGCGGCGGATGGGTTCGTCGGCGTTCAGCAGACCGCTGCGCTCGCCGGGGATCACCTGCGTCTGGCTCTCGGTTTCGTCGTGGTGCTGTTCGGTCATGGCTCGTGAACTCTTGAATCAAAGGCGTGCCGGCCAAAGGAACGTCGCGGCCGGAAGAGAGGGTCTGCTGAAAGAGGGTACCGCGCCGGCCCCCGGCCCGTGAACAGCCCGTCACAAGCCCTGACGGGCCTGCGAACAGCCCGCGAAGGCCACCGCAAGACCCGTGACACGGCCCGCCGCGCGGCCCGCGGGCCCGGCAGGAACGCGCTCCCGCCGAAGGCGGCCGGGATCAGTCGTGCAGCACGCCGATGAGCCTGAAGAAGCCGGAGAGAAGGAAGTCGCTGCTGAAGACGAACGCGGCAATGAGGAAGGTGGCGACGATCACAACCACCGTGGAATCTTGAACGATCTTGCGTGTGGACCAGTTCACCTTCTTCATCTCGCCGTCGGTGGCGATGAGGAAGTCAACCGTGCTGGGCCTGGCCCCCACAAAGCGGTAGATGAGCAGGCCGCCGATGATGACGAAAATCGCCGCGGCCGAGGCCTGGATGTACACCCGCTCAAAGAGGTACACCGCTTCGCGGGCCTCGATGACGCCGAAAAAGGCGGGGGAGGCGGCGTCGCCCACGCGGATGCGCTCGGCATCCAGCGGGATGCGCCCCGGGCCCAGGTTCATGCTCTTGAGGCGGACAGTCGCCGTGGAGGCCCCTTCAGAAACGAAGGAGGAAACCATCGCCGTGCCCACCTGGTCTGCACCTTTGAAAAGGGTGACTTCCTGCTCGGGCGAGAGGGCCCCGGTGACCTGCCGCACGGGCATGATCCACTCAGAGACGGGGACGCTGATGGCCGCCAGGCGGCTCCACGTCCACGCGGCGCCGGCGAGCACAAGAATGCCCGCGAAAACCGCGGTCATCATGCGCACCCAGTACCCCTGACCGAACTTGTACACGCCAAAGCCGAGCCGGCCCGCATCGCGCAGATCGGCATCGTCCTCGCTGCTGGAATCACGGCGGGAGGGACTTGAACCCGCAACCTGCGGATTTGGAATCCGCTGCTCTACCAGTTGAGCTACCGCCGTATCGGGTTTCTTCGTGTTGTCTTGATCGCTGCCGGCCACGGGTGGGCTTCCTCCGCGCGGGGTTCATGCCGCGAGGGTCATGTGAAACCGGACCAGGGCCGGAAAAGGCCGCTGGCCACACAAGGATTACTTGCGCTTGACCTTGTGCAGCGTGTGCTTGCGCAGGCGAGGAGAGAACTTCTTCATCCCCTCTTTCAAACCCTCGGGCATACCGCCCTTGGTGTTCACGCTCGTGCGATAGTTGAGGTCGCCGCACTCGGTGCACTGCAACCACAGAAACTCACGAGCCGCGGCTTTCTTCTTGGACATCTGACGTCCCACCTTTCCGAAACTGGTCACGATCGTGAAGCGGGCGGGTTCCACCCCCGCTCGCCCCCGAAAAATCAATCGAACGGTGTTGCCCGCGCAACGCCGCGCCGGGGAAGCCCGGCCCTTTCCTTCTCCACCCTCACCACCGCCCCCGGCACGCCCCCCTCGGCCGCGCCCACAGAGGGACACCGCCGCCGGAAGCACCCGAGACCAGAGAAGCCGCCGCCCGAGTCGGAAGACTCGGGCGGCAGGGAAGTCTATGCGAGCGGGGCGGGCCGGGTGCACGCACCCGGCGAGAAGCCGCGCTGTGTGCCCCCTCAACCCGCCGCCAAGCCCCCTCCCCACACACACGGGAGGCAGATTCGGCACCGGGGGTTCGGTTCTTTGCAGGAACCGACGAGCGGGGCGGGTTTCACGCCGGATCGGTGAAGATCAGGCGAGGATCTCGGTGACGACGCCCGAGCCGATGGTCTTGCCACCTTCACGGACGGCGAAGCGGACACCCTTCTCCATGGCGACGGGCTTGTCGCCAAGGTCCACTTCCATCTGGATGTTGTCGCCGGGCATGCACATCTCGGCGCCGCCCAGGAGCTTGGTGGCCCCGGTGACGTCGGTGGTGCGGAAGTAGAACTGCGGGCGGTAGCCGTTGAAGAACGGGGTGTGCCGGCCGCCTTCTTCCTTGGTGAGCACGTACACCTCGGCGTTGAAGCGGGTGTGGGGCGTGATGCTCTTGGGCTTGCACAGCACCTGACCACGCTCGATGTCGTCCTTTTCAACGCCGCGCAGCAGGGCGCCGACGTTGTCGCCCGCCTGGCCGCTGTCGAGGGTCTTGTTGAACATCTCAACGCCGGTGACGACGGTGGACTTGATTTCCTTGCGCAGACCGACAATCTCGACGGTGTCGCCGACCTTGACCAGGCCGCGTTCAATTCGGCCGGTGGCCACGGTGCCGCGGCCCTTGATCGAGAAGACGTCTTCGACGCTCATCAGGAAGGGCTTGTCGACTTCACGCGTCGGCTCGGGGATGAACGAGTCGATGGCGTCGAACAGGTCGTCGATGGGCTTGCAGGCCGCGTCGTCGCGGGGGTTTTCGAGGGCGAGTTTGGACTGCCCGCGGATGACCGGGGTGGTGTCGCCCGGGAAGCCGTACTTGTTGAGCAGTTCGCGGACCTCGAGTTCGACCAGGTCGAGCAGTTCGGGGTCGTCCACCAGGTCAACCTTGTTCAGGAAGACCACGATGTAGGGCACGCCGACCTGACGGGCCAGCAGCACGTGCTCGCGCGTCTGGGGCATCGGGCCGTCCGCCG
This sequence comes from Phycisphaeraceae bacterium, assembly GCA_019636615.1. Classification (GTDB taxonomy): domain Bacteria; phylum Planctomycetota; class Phycisphaerae; order Phycisphaerales; family UBA1924; genus UBA2402. Next base: position 1,235,024 of record JAHBXF010000001.1, read on the forward strand.
CCGAGACAACGAGGATCGCGCCGTCCATCTGCGCGGCACCCGTGATCATGTTCTTCACGAAGTCGGCGTGGCCCGGGCAGTCAACGTGGGCGTAGTGACGGTTCGCCGTCTCGTACTCGGTGTGAGACGAGGCGATCGTCACCGTCTTGTTCGCGTCGCGAACGGTGCCGCCCTTGGTGATGTCCGCGTACGACTTGATCTCGCCGCCGAAGCGGGCCGCGGAACGGGCCGAAAGGGCCGCGGTCAGCGTGCTCTTGCCGTGGTCGATGTGGCCGATGGTGCCCACGTTCACGTGGGGTTTGGTACGAGTAAAGACGCCTTTCGCCATAGTGAATCCAACCTCTCAACTTGCCGGGGCCCCGGGAGGGGCCGATCGGGAAACCCATTCACGATGGCTTGGGGCAGGGCTCCCATCCCGCCTCCACCAAGCCGAAACCACACCTGTGATTCAACAATCCACCCAAACTCCCCGACGGGTGCGCCCGGTTGCCAAAGCCGCACGCCTGCTCCGTCGGGTCTCTCCTTCTCCCACCCTCTCACACCCCATGCCTAAGACACGCACGGCCGACGCGGGCTTCCGCTCACGCTCCGCCGTGCCTCAACGCACAGAGAAAAGCCACCAAAGGGACTTGAACCCTTGACCTCTCCCTTACCAAGGGAGTGCTCTACCACTGAGCTACGGTGGCCTGAAGTCGTTTCGTACCCACCCAATCCCGATCTTCAGGCCGCTCGCGGGGCGGCATGAACACGCCGCCACACGGGCGCTGAAACCGCGCGGGAAGGATGGTAGCGGCCAGATTTCAAGCGTCAACCACCTACCCGCTCCCCGCCACGTCCTCCTCCCGACCCATCCCCTGCCCCACCGCCCCACCCCCGCGATCCTCACATACTCCAATCTTTTTCGCCCATAGAACCGCCGCCACCCAACACCACGCGGCACGCTACGCTGCGCTCTCGCAACCCCCAACGCGACGTTCCTACCCCCGCCCCGTGCATCCATTCACACGCACCCTCACCACCCAAACGCCATGCACACCCCCGTTCAGCCCGCCGCGCTCAGCGCCAGACCGCAGAATATTCGTGTCGTGTTTGGTCGCGTCGTGTTCTTCGCCCTCGTCGCGGCCCTGCTCACAGCCTGCACCGACCGCCGCCTGCGCATCACCTCGCAACCCGCGGGGGCGCTGGTCACGGTCAATGACGTCGAGGTGGGCCGAACGCCCGTCGATGCCGATTTCACCTATTACGGCGTCTACGACGTGCGGGTAGAAAAACCGGGGTACTCGGCTCTGCGCACCAAGGCCCGCGCACGCGCCCCGATCTATGAATACCCGCCCCTCGACCTCATCACCGAGGCCCTCCCCGGGCGCACAGAAGTCATCATCGGCTGGCACTTCACCCTCGAACCCCTCCCCGAGACCACGCTCTCCCCCGAGGACGTGAGCGAGCAGACCATCGAACGCGCCCGCGCCCTGCGCGGCAGGATCGAATCACGCCCTCAAGACTAAGTGTCAGCACCCCCGCCACCCGGCCCGCCTCCACTCCGGCGGCGCAGACCCCTGAGCCCGCGTTCTCTTCCTTGCTCATCGGTGGCAGAGCCCTCTGGCCCGTGTTCTTCTCTTCCTCATGGCCATGTGTTCAACCAGGCCTGCGCCGATGTTCAAGCCACTTGACGCGGGCAGAAGTTCCCCGTGCCGCGCGGCCCCGCACCACCGCTGACGCGACTGCCAGACCGACCAGCGCCCACTGAAAGCCGCCGCGGGCTTCTTTCATCGCGCGGCATGTGAGCAGCACCCCTGTATCCCGCTTGCGGCCAAACGATTCACAGCACGCGAGATCGAAGTCGCGCATGCATCTATTTCGTCGGGCCGGACGCGTGGCCCGGGCCGATCGGTATGGTCGTGGCGAAGGCCTCCTGTAATGATGCAGGCCGGAAGCCTACCATGCGTCAACCCCAACAGCACGGAGGATTTATATGTCAACAACATACTACCCTCGCCCGCTCGATATCAAGGCCCTGGAAACAGAACTCGACCCTGACGAAGAGGTCCGCTGGCACGGCACGCCCGACGTGAAAGAGTACGTCTTCGCGAATCTCATCCCCGGCATCATGATCGCCGGGGTCAGTTCATTGTTATCGATGTTGTTTCTTCTTTTTGGGGCCAACAATCTGGCGCAGGCCCTCAACTGGTGGGCGCCGAGCCGAGTGCCGGCCCCTACCATCGCCGGCGCTGCGGCCGAGTGTGCCATTGGGATAGGCTTGTTGGTCGTCACGTGGGGCGCGGTCGTCTGTGTCGCAAATCACTACCGACGGCGCGCAGCCCGCACGATATACGCCTTGACAAACACCCGCCTCATCACGATACTCACCTCCGATGGCACGCCGGTTGACGTTCACTCCATCGAGCCGGCCCATCCGCTGATTCTCAAGCGTATCGACAGCACCAACGGTCTCGGGTGTATCAACCTCTTCCCGTCGAGCAACGGGGATTCTTCATTCTCGTGGTACGGCGTCAGCGAGCCGCGCCGTGTCGAACACCTGATCCGGCACACCTTCGATCCCCCTCACCTGACATCCAGCCCGCATGCCGCCCAGCACAACCACCCGGAAACCAGCCAGTGAACGCGGGCGCGGCCAACAACCTCCCCGATCCGATGCGCAAGGCGCTGCTCGCAGAACTCCACCCGGGCGAAGTGCTGCGCTGGTGCAGCCCTGCACACGGCCCCGGATTGGCCCACGCCAACAACGACCATGCAAAGATCTCTCTCCTCGCAGCGGCGCTCCTTTCTGCCTTGCTTTTCAGCGTCAGCATCAAGGTTGGCCGCCTTCACCTCGAGGCGCTCCGACTGTCGGGGAACGACTCATTCCAGTTGCCCGTCGCTGTCATCGCCGCCTTCGCGGTCGGCGTACTTACACTCGTACTCACATTCGCGGTGTCGATCCGCCGCTGGCTTATCAGGCGATCCCTGCACAAGAATCTTGCGTACGCCATCTCCGATCAGCGCCTCATGACGCTGATAAAGAACCGCCGCGGAAGCGTCAGAGTCTCCTCGCTCTCCCCGCCGCCGCGGCCCTGCGTCATCGAGCACACCTACTTGTCGGAGGGCTTCGCCAACATTGTGGTTCGCCCCGTCCGGAGCAGCCCCCGCCCGCTCTTCGTTCTGTTCGGTGTTCTCAACCCCCGCGCTGCCATCTCGGCCCTTCGCCATATGCCGAATCGAGCACACCACGGCAAGAGCGGCGCTCCACTGCCCATCTAAATCCCGAGCCGGCGCGGCGATTCCCGTACGACGCGTCACGCACATGCCGCCGAGGGCCACCACCCGAAGCATGCCGATATGCCCGTGACGCAGCGTTCAACAACCCGCATCAAGACGTCGAAGAAAGGCTTTGAACGATGGACATTTCTGCTCCACCACATCAAGACGGAGGTGCTTTGCAACCGCAGCGTTAAACGTCTTCGGCGAATAGAGCGGCTTGCCGTTCGCCGCTATAGACTTTTTTCTTAACCATTCTTTGGGGTCCTGAAGAGACTCGGGCTGGCGATGGCCCCCGAACCGAAATGAAGGGATCACTGTAGAGATCGCGTCCTCATCTGCAATCAGCCACGCCTCGATCTCCTGCACCGGCACCGCGATGCAGCAGACCCCTTCTGCCTCTGCGGGTCGGACGATGGCCTTGAGAACTTTGTCTCTGATCATCTCGGGCGGGGTTGCATCGGCGTCGTGACAGACAATAAATCGCTGAACACCCTGCAGTCGCCACGACCGGATGTCCCGCGCACCCTTCGCACACAAACCGCCACAGCCATCGTAGCCCTTGCACCTCACGGAAAGACGATCATTGCCCAGGCGTCTCTTCACAATGTGCGAAAGCACCTCGGCATCAGAATCATCTTCGGCAAGAATAGCAAACATCGGGTGTGTACCTACAGGGTGTCAAGAAACTCTGCCAGGGTGCCCTCGTCCTGCATATAGTTATCTACAGCCCTTATGTTCTCGCCAGACAGTTCGCCGACTTTCGTGCTGCCGCCCTCGGCAGTCACAAGGCGGATGCCCGCTGGCCCGACATGGTTCATCACGCGAGGGGAGTGTGTGGTACAGATGAGCTGGGTTCGCTCGGAATATGTACGAAGAATGTCAATAACCTTGGCAAGGAGACCGGGGTGGATAGAGTCTTCCGGCTGTTCAAGCAGCATGCAAGAATGTTTGTCAAATATCAGATATGTAAGCAACTGAAGAATCCGCAAAGTACCAGAAGAGAGCCCGCTGTAGCGAAAAGCCCTGCCGGCACCCGCAAGCCCCGCGCACGGAATAAAGGAGAGCGCATAAGCGTCACCGGATGCGTCCTCCGGCTTCTCCTGTTTATCTGAAGGCGCCATAACATGCGTCCGCACCTGTTCGACCCGAATATCCGCCAGCAGCCCAAGCCCATTCTCGCCAAGTAAAGTTTTGAGTTCTTCAAATGATGCCGTGTCTTCCAAGAACATATGAAGCAGACGCAGTTGAACAGAGCGGCCCGAGAGACCCTGTGCCAAATCCGCCTTCCACTCTTCATATACATCTAACTCAACATAAGGCGAAGACCCGCTCGCCCGATCGCTGCGTGTAGTGCGTTCGGGGCCGGCAAAGTGCTCTGGCCTGCCCCCCGACACCTGATCCACCAACTATGAGAGTCCCGAGGGCCGCCGGTCGCGGCCAGGAGACTCTCGAAGATGAAGCGGACAAGACACTCGGCGGAACAGATCGTGAAGAAGCTGCGGGAGGCGGACGCGATGCTCGCGGCGGGCAAGAGCGTGGCGCAGGTGGTGCAGGCTCTGGGGGTCAGCGAGCAGACCTACGCCCGATGGCGGAACCAGTATGGAGGGATGCAGGCCGATGAGGCGCGGCGGCTGAAGGATCTGGAACTCGAGAACGCGCGGCTCAAGCGGCTGGTGGCCGAGCAGGCGATCGACATCTCGATCCTCAAGGAGGCCAACGACTACCTGGGAAAGCCGCGAGCCCCTCGCGGAGGAGGGGCGTCGTGACGCACGTACAGAATCAACTGCATCGGTCGCAGCGGCGCGTGTGCCGCGTGCTCGGCCAGCGCGATCGACCCAGCGGTACAAGGCTGTGCCCAGAGACGATGATGCGCGGCTGGTGCAGCGGATGCACGAGCTGGTCCTCGGCATCCTCGGCGTGGCTACCGGATGATGTGCGGGATGCTGCGGCTCGACGGGTTCCGCGTGAACTTCAAGCGTGTGCACCGGCTGTGGCGTCGTAGAGGGCTTCCAGAGTGCCCCAGAAGCAGCACAAACGCAGGCGTCTGGGCCACTCGGAAGAACGGCATCGTGCGGCGTCGGGCAACAAAGGACCATGTGTGGTGCGTGGACTTCATCTATGACCGGGATGAGCGTGACCGTCAGCTCAAGTGCTTGAGCGTGATCGATGAGTTCACACGGAGTGCCTGGCGGCGGAGGTGGACCGGTGCATCACCGGCGCGGACGTTGTTGATGTGCTGACGGAGTTGATGACCATCCGCGGGGTGCCGGTGCACATCCGCAGCGACAACGGGCCGGAGTTCGTGGCCAAGGCCCTCAGGCGGATGGCCGAGATCACGGGCATAGAGAACCTGTACATCGCCCGGGAGCCGTGGAGAACGGGTACGCCGAGCTTCCACTCGCGGCTGCGGATGAACTGCTCAACGCTGAAGAGTTCGCGGATGTGCGGGAGGCCAAGGCGCTGGCCGCGGCGTGGAAGAACGAGTACAACCATCGTCGGCCGCACTCGTCGCTGGGGTATGTCCCGCCGGCGGTGTACGCGGCGAATCTTGAGAGGGGAGACGAGGCCCCTCTCCCCTCTCAAACTCACCCCTCTACCCCCCACGAGACGGATTCGTTCATGATCGAGGCGATGGCCGGTACAATCAACCGACTCTCATAGGACCTGGTACAGAAAGTGGGGGCAGATCACCCCGCCCCCCCCCCGCCCGCACGCGACATCCACAAGGGTTCGTGAACCACAACACGCACGCCCACTCCCAGCCGGTGGGGGTGCCGGGGGAGGGCGGCAAGCCCTCCCCGGCATGCGCGGCATCATCGCCGCTGGCTCTGCCATCGGTTCGCGCCGTTGAACCCCTCCTCAGCATGCGCGGCACGTTCGCCGTTGGCCTCGGATCGGCGGGTGGCATCGCTCATTTCAGGCCGAGAACTCGTGCCACCGCATCGCCGGTTCCTCCGGCGATCGGTGCGAATGCCCCCTCAACTCACCTCCACGCGCGCCCGCCTTCCATGAACTTCTCGACCCACGACACGACATCGGCGGCCGTCAGGCCATGCGGCCACGCTGCATCGGCGTAAGTGGCCCTGTCCTTGATGATACCGAGCACCAGCGCGGCCTTGCGGCCCGATGCCCCCTGCTCTCACCGTCAGGGTGGCCGCCCTCAAACGAGCCGCCCATCCGGCCGCCTACTGAGCCCCCCATCGAATCACCTATAGAGCCTCCCTCACCCGCCGAGCCAGCCCCAACCGATCATGCCTCGCTCGCCAAGGTCAATCTCCAGTTCACCCATGATCGCGCGCCCAGCACTGATGGGGGAAGGGATACGGCAGAGGTATCGATACGGGCGTTTGCGGGCAGAAATCACCTCGTTCCGCCTTGGCGGTCAGTTGGTCCGCCGCCGTCTGCATTGATCGAACTGTCGCACGATTTGCGCGGACGCTCAGCCATGGCGAGCACGAGCCGCGTCCATGTCAGTCATACACAGCGGTGATCGTACAGTTGCACCAGTTGGAAGTAGAACATGATTCCACTCGCTCGGGATCATCACAGTCATCGCATGGAATGCAGGGGCTAGAGACAAACTTGGCAGTCGCCACCCGGGTGCCGTGAAGGTCCGCCGAAGCCTTGCACGTTCCAGCGAGAATCTCGATGAACTCAACCCCCTGCGCGTCGTATAACATCGCCATTTCTTGAAAGGACCGGCGCTGCATCTCGCTGCAGTTCCGTCCTTCAATATGCAGGTGCCAAGCCATAGCCGAGCAGATTTGGTGCTTCGGCATGTTTGAGAACCCCTGGTCCAAGAATCGATTCAATGTGCGCCACGCCGCGTCTTGGGGTCTTGGCAGGCGTTTATGCTCCTCAGTAAACGCAACAACGTCGCCAGCAACTTCGCTAGTAGACAGCGCGTCGTTCGGTGTGGAGCGGAACAAGTGCTTGAGCAAACTGAACGCTTCTAGGGCGACGAAAACGCCGTCACTCCCGATGAAGCGATGCTCTTCTGCTAAAGTGGACAAGATTCGATCCGACAGCAGATGCATGAGACGCTCAGTCGCCCCGTTTGCCCCAGTGCCGTTGCAGCGAGCGATCTGTGTCTGTTGTAGAATCTCCTCTTCTGTGATTCCCCAATGCCGCAATCTCGACAACCTTTGATGATATATATTAAGGTCTTCGTTCTGCGCCTTAGTAAGGATGATGCTGTCAAACAGTTCCTGATCTGAGTTGACAAAAAAGCGCTGTTGGCAGGTCTTGCATGTTCCGTACCGCTTGGGCAGCCGGGGGTTCAAGCTGGCTCGACAGTTGGGGCAAGTCGGTGAGCGACGGTCTTTGCACTCTCGGCATGCCTCTCGGCCATCAATCAAAAACCCGGCGACAAACCGCTGAATGGCACCGCAGTAGTGACAATTAAACGAAGCCGAGTCGCTCATGGCACTCCCTTCTGAGTATTCGCCAGCCGAAGCCCTTGGCTAAGCCTAACGATGCTCCCACGCTTGTGTACGTCCGCGCCAGAACGTCCCTGCGCATCAAACACAGATGCACGGACCGGCATTGGCAACTGTTCAGTCACCGCAACTTCGCACTCCAAACGCCAATCACAATCGCAAAGAGAATGAGAAGTGCCACGAGGCCGACACCGCCCCTCAATACTCCGGCGGCGATCACGCTGCGGAGTTCAATGCCAGTCATCTCGGCCACTCGTTTCGACTCAACACTATGTTGATATCTCGCCTTTGCCCCTGTCGCTGGCAACTCCGTATTGAGGGCTCGGCGAGCGCTATCGCGAGCGACCTGCTGTGCCTGTGCCTCGGCCCGCTTCGCATCTTCCCGCCGGCGAGCGTCAGCCATTACCCCCCGTTTCCTCTCTGCCTCTGTGTTCTTCTCTGCTTCGCCAGGCACGCGGATGCTCACGGCGCACACGGGGCAAGGCGAGGCAGTGCCGGCATCGTTAAGGTCAAAGACCACGGGTTCCTTACAGATGGGGCATGTAAGATGAATCGACTGTGAGCCGGTCAATGATCGCTTGATCTTGTATTCCACGCCGGGGTCTCCACGGGTTCGATTGGGCCATCTTAGCACGCCCAGCGATCCGAACACCCCATGGCCGCGCACGTCGGGTGGCCCCTATCGCTTCTTGGTTGCGACTCGTGCCCCCCCCCGTCCCCCGGCGATCGGTGCGTCTTCCCCTCACCATCAGTGCCCCCGCCCTCCCCCCCCGCCCGCACGCGACATCCACCAGGGTTCGTGAACCACAACACGCACGCCCACTCCCAGCCGGTGGGGGTGCCGGGGGAGGGCGGCAAGCCCTCCCCGGCATGCGCGGCATCATCGCCGCTGGCTCTGCCATCGGTTCGCGCCGTTGAACCCCTCCTCAGCATGCGCGGCACGTTCGCCGTTGGCCTCGGATCGCCGACACACCCTGTCCGGTGACGCGTGGGCGATGGCGCGGGCGGCCCCGCTGGAACCCGAGCCGAGCAGATCTGCACACCCACGCCGAGAAGTCTCCGGGTTGTCTAAGGGAACGGGGGTGACTACAAACGCCTCGGGCGACTTGGGAAGGAAGACCCAGCGTGTTACCTCCGCCCCGGCTTGCGCGGCGTCGATCTCCACGCCCTCGAACCGGGCGGACGTCGTGTTCGTCCACGAGAGGGCCTTTTGGTAGAACTCGCCCGATTGGAAGTCCGCGGCGACAGGCGTCCCGCCCGGGGGCGTGGCGAAGGTCACCGAGTTGGCAGCTGGTGCAAAGCCCATCAGGTCCACCGTTCCCGGTACGGTACGCGAGGTGTACTGGTTGAGGAGGTTGGGTGTGTTGGTGGCGGTGCGGAGGTTCTGGCCCGCGCTGTCGCCGCCCGACTTGGTCTGCGTGCGGTTGCCGATGTGGTCGAAGGTGTACTCGAACTGCTGGCCGGGCATGAGGATATCGCCGTCTGGGCCGGCCGGGGGAAGGTCGATGTGACGCTTGCCCCCGGTCATCCCGCACGCCCTCGTCGAACCGCAGCCCCCGCGCGGCACCGCGGCGCATGAGCCCATTGCTCATTCGCTCGCAAGTGTCCAGTTCCCGCGCGGCACCGCGGCGAGAGCGCCTGTGAGTGAGACCACTCCACCCGACTTCACACACGCGTCTGGGCCGCGCGGCTCAGCGGGCCACACGGCCGCACTCGGGGCACGCGCTTTGGCGAGCCAGCCCGGCCAGGTCGTACCCGCAGTTGGCGCACAATCCCGGCACGCGCGGCCCATAGTGCGAAATGCCGAGCACGCCCCGGATGAGTGAACACATCACGTAGATGATGATCGTGATGGCCATGCACAGGAGAGGACCATCATTTGCAGGCGTGAGCACGCCGCCGACCAGCGCGGTGATGGCGGTAGGCACGGCGATGGACAGCATGCCCGAGCCCCACGGGCCGTGCCAGAGCCCGAAGACAAAGAACGGGGAGCAGAGGAACCCTACGGCGGCGCCGATCATCGCCGCGAACTCGACCAAGTGCCACAAGCCCATTCCCAGGCAGGCGATGGTTCCAAAGATGGCCCCCAGGAGAACAGAGCACGCAAGCGTTGCGGCTATGCGCAAGAATCGCGACCTGAAAGTGCGCCACGTGTCCTGTTCCACTCGGTCATGATACGTCGCGGTGCGCGATGTCGGCGATGCGGAGTCGGCGGCGCGGCACCGGGGTGCTGCGGGATGCCGCGCCGGGCGGACGATTCGTGTCATTCCAAACCAGCACCACAATCGCCCCCGACCAATCCCGTTCCCATCCGCCGCCGGCGCATGCGGCCTCGTGCCCCCCCGCGCACGCAGATTCTGGACAATCAGAGGGGCTGGGCTGGGCGCGGCTGTAACGAAAAAAGGTATTATGGGGCGGCTCGAACACCGAGATGTTGCGGGCAGGGTGCCTACATTCCGGGCGATATAGGTGGCAGCGCACATTCGTCGCGCTGTCGAGACGGCGGGCAACTCGGTAGCAATACGACATGGATACCCCACGACGCAGCGCCGTGGGGCGTAGGCGGATCAGCGTGGCGGGGCCTCTGACGGTGCGGCGCAGCGTGGCGCCTCGCGGGGCAAGCCGGCATGGTCATGCAGGGCGACTCCGCGGCGCAGCTCGCGGAACCACCCCGCAATGCCGTGGATATTCAATCTCGTTGGGGGTCGTCTCACTCTCTTGGGGGTAACATCAGATGCAGCAAAGCACCACGCTCTCGATCCACGAACAGATCGAGGGCTCGCAGGAGATGTTCGCCGGCGCGTTCACGGGCGAGTGGAAGCCGGTGTACCGCTCCGCGGCCTACCGCCTCGCGCTCTCGATCTCGGCGGTCTTCATGATCGTCGTGATCGTCGCCTTTATCGCGGCGATCGCCGGGCTGGGCTGGCTCCTCTACTGGCACACCACCGAGAACACGTGGATGGTCACGCAGGGTCTGGGCGATTCGAAGCGCCTGGGGCTGCTCGCCTACAGCGCGGGCGGGGTCTTCGGCCTGGTGCTGCTCATCTTCCTCGTCTACCCGGTGGTGTGGCTCTTTGCGCCCAAGCCCCCGCCCCCGGATGTATCAGAGGTCTACGCGGGCGAAGAGCCGCGCCTCTTCGCGTTTGTCGAGATGGTGTGCGTCAAGATGAACGCGCCGGCGCCCAGGCGCATCTTTATCACGGGCGAGGCCAACGCCTCGGCCGAGATGATGGGCGGGCTGCTGGGCCTCTTCGGGCCGAGCCGCCTGGGGCTGCACATCGGCCTGCCGCTGGTGGCGGGCATGGACGCGACCTCCTTCGCGGCGGTGCTGGCGCACGAGTTCGGGCACTTCTCGCAAGGCGCGGGGATGCGCGCCACCGCCCTCCTGCACCGCATGTCGTACTGGATGCTGCAGGCCGCCTACCGCCCGGGCGGGGCCGACGCGATCATCGGCGGCATGCTCAAGCCCAACAGCCCCGCGGTCTTTAAACTGGTGGGGTTTCTGCTGGGCGCGGCGATCTGGGTCGTGCGGCTCATCCTCAAGATCGTGCTCATCGCGGGTTTCGCGATCGCGCAGGCGATGTCGCGCCGCATGGAGTTCGACGCCGACGCGCACGCGGCCCGCTTCGTGGGCAGCGCGGCCGCGCAGGCCGTGTGGCCCAAGGTCTACGCGCTGGGCCTGGCCTCTGGCGAGGTAGACCAGATGATGGCCGAGCACTGGAAGAACAAGCGGCTGCCCGAAGACCTGCCCATGCTCATCGCCTCGTTCAGCAAGCGGCTGTCGCCCGACGCCCGCTCGAGCATCAAGCAGATGATGGAGGACAAGCGCACGGGGTGGTTCGAGTCTCACCCCGCCACGGGCCGGCGCATGGCGTACATCGACTCGCTGCGCGAGCCGGGCATCTTCAGGCTCGACGAGCCGGCGCGGTCGCTCTTTACCAACTTCGACGAAACGAGCAAACGCGCGTCGTACAACCACTTCAAGGAACGCGTGGGCGACGAGATCTTCACCGCCACCTTCGTGCCGGCCGAGACGATCTTCGCCGGCCTCAAGCAGGAGGAAGAACGCTCCGGCCTGTGCCTGAAATACCTGGGCTTTGAACCCGCCGAGTGGCGGCCCCTCGTGCTGGGCATGAAGGAACTCACGCCCAGCAGCGATCCGCAGAAGTCATGGGCACGCGTGAAAGAAGCACGCGCCACCCTCTCGCAGTCGGCCGGGGCGGCGCGCGCGGCGGTGGACGAGTTTGTCAAGGCCGACAAAGCCCTGCTCGACGCCGCCGCCTCGCCCGCGGCCTTCGATCTGGGCATCGGCAAGATCGATGATGGCCTTGGCTTTGAAGAGCGCACGCGGCCACGCGTCGGCGCCGCCGCGGCCAAGGCGCAGCCGGCCCTCATGGCCTCGGCCGCCGCGATGGATGTCGCCCTGGACGCCGGCGCGGCCCGCGTCGGCGCGTGCCTGCGCCTGCTCGCGTCGCGGGGCATCGAGTCTCGCCTGCCCGGCGCGGCCGCGCTGCGCGAGCGGGCGGCCGTGCTGGTGACGGCGCACGCGGCCCTGGCCAACGCGTTCATGGAGATGAAACAACTGCGCGAAGAGTCGCGCCGCCTCCTGGTGTATTGCTATTACAGCGACCACCCCAAGCACAAGGAATCGGTGAAGGAGCCGCTGAGGGCCCTCTCCGACACCGTGCGCGACCGTCTCGCTTCGCTTCGCGCCGACCTCGGGGCTGTTTCCTCGGCCTTTGACGGGGTTGACGGCGTGCCCACCAACCTCGGCGAGGCGGTGGTGCGCGATTCGCCGGGGTGGCGCGAATACGGCCACATCTGCGAAACCGCGATGGGCGCGGTCAGCCGCTACGCCGTGGTCAACCGCCGCACCACGCTGGAACTGATCGAGATCGCCGCGAAGGTTGAGGCCGGCCTGACCAAAGCGGCCAACCGCAGCGCCCAGGGCGAGGCGAAGGCATCGCAGACGGCGTGAGGGGCGCGATGTGCGGGGCGGCTGATGAAGAATCGAACAAGCCCCCGCCCTTCGCGGCGGCGGGGTCTTTCGCTGCAACCGCACCCGGTAGAATCCCAAAGCAGTACACTACATGGGCGGCGCGGCCGCTCGAAAGGGGGCAACCCCTCCGCAGGCAGCCAGAAACCCGGCGCTCACCATCGGGCGCGTTCATTCGAGGAGGCGGGCAATGACGTTGCAAACCAGAACAGGCGTGATGTCGGGCGTGGCGGGGCGGGCGATGGCTGGGTTGGTGTGCGCCGCCGCGCTGGCCGCCGCCGCCGGGCGGGCGAGTGCGCAGGACGCGCCCCAGGTGCAGTCGCTCATCGCCTGGAAGGCGGCCCCCCTGGCTCAGTTCACCGCCGACGAGCGCGATGCCGGGCTCGCCCGCGCCCTGGCGATGCTCCCCCAGCGTCTGGCCGAACTGCCCGACGAGACGCGCGGCGAGGTCGATGCCGAGGCGATCGAGATGTTCCTGGCCGGGCTGGACATTCTGTCGGGCGCGTCGAAGTTTGCCATTGTCTTCAACCCCACCAGCACGGCGGGGGGCGCGTTCGGCTATGGCATCATCGCCGGCGCGATGCTCGACGACGTGCGGCAGGGGCAGCCGCTGATGCGCAAGATCGATGATGTCATCCGCGAGCAGGGCGAGCGCCCGCCGCGCCGCAGCACGATCTATGTGGGCATGCGCGACGTGCGCTCTCCCGGCGGTCGGCTGTATTACGGCCCCCGCGAGGGGCCGGGCGGCGCGACGTTCGACCTCTTCTTCGGCACCGTAGACGACCCCGACGCGCCCTTCGCCGCGATCCCCGAGCCCACGGTTGTGGGCCTGCGGCCGGTGGTGCACGGCACGTTCGACTTCCGTGCGCTCACGCCGCTGGCCACCATGGGCCAGTTCGCCGCGGGGCAGGCCATGGCCCAGCAGGGGCAGCAGATCCCCAACATCGTGCAGCAACTGGGCCTGGCCGGGCTGGCGGGCGACGACGCGATGCGCGGCACCTTTGAACTGGGGTTCACCGATGACGCGATGCGCTTCCGCGTGAACGTGGGCAAGGCCGCGGGCGCGCTGAGCGCGCTGGGCATCGGCCAAGGGCAACTCTCCGCGGCGGACCTGGCCTTGGTGCCGGCCGACGCGACGATGGCCTCGGTGAGCCTCTTCTCGCTCGAATCGCTCGAAAAGTCGATCAACGAGATCAGGGCGCAGGCGTTCGAGGTTGACGAGGTCTTCGCGAAGATCGAAGAGCACACGGGCGTGAACATCGTCACAGACGTGCTGGGGGCGCTGGGCGGCGTGAGCACCTATTACACGTCTGACGCGACGGGCGGCGGCGGGCTGGTGTCGATGGTGGCCGCGCTCACCTTCACCGACCGCGCCAAGTTCATCAAGGCGCACGACCGCTTCCGCGTCGCGCTCGACAACGTGCGCGACGACCACATGGAAGACTGGGGCAAATACGTGGGCCTACGCCCGTGGCGTGCCGAGGGGCAGCCGGCGTTCAGCGTGGTCTTCACGGGGCTGCCCGTGCCGCTGGAGATCTCCTACGCGTTTACCGAGCGGCACGTGATCGCGGCGCTCACGCCCCAGTCGCTGGTGGCGGCGGTGCGTCAGGCGACGGGCAAGGGCGACGGCGGGCTTGGCTCGCGCCAAGACCTGCCGGGGCCGGATCTTGCCAAGGAACGCCTGGTGAGCGTGAACTTTGTTGACACGCCCCGCGCGATGCGCGCGGGGTATGGGTTTGTCTCGCTGGCGGGCAGCGCCCTGGCCAACGCCGTGCGCGCGCCCGGCGGCGAGGGCCGCGAGCCGGGCATCATCGTGCCCACCTATTCAGAACTCTCGCGCGGCGTGCGCCCCTCGCTGAGCATCACCTACCGGCGCGGCGAAGAGGGCCTCGTGCTCGATTCGTTCTCTGATCGCTCGGTGCTCGCCGGCGCCTGCGGCGCGGTGGGCACCGCCAGCGGCTTTGCGCCCCTTGTGCTGCTGGGCGCGGCCGTATTCGGGACGTCCAACTCGCGGGGCATGAACTTCGGCTCGGCCCTGCCCGACGAGGCCCGCGCCCTCGCCGCGCTCCCCGCCGGCGCACGCGCCGGGGCCGACGCGATGATGCGGCTTTCAGAAGGGCCCCTGGCTTCGCTCTCTGCCGGGCGATTGGCGGCGCTGGTGGCACAGGCCGCGCTCGCCGCCAAGCAGGAGTGACCGATCGGTCGGTGGTGTGTCGCGCTCGCCCGTGCCGGCGCGGGCGCCGGCGCGGGCGTTGAGCACACGCGCGGGCGGCGTGCGGGGCTCATGCGTGCGCGGCGTCGGGGGGCTGGGCGCAGCCGGGAAGGTCCACGGTCATCGTGGTGCCAGACTTCCACACGCTTTCCACGGCGATGGTGCCGCCCAGGGCCTTCACGGCGTACTTCACGATGGCCAGGCCCAGGCCGGTGCCGCGCTGCCGGCCGTCGCCGCTGCGCGCGGCATCGACCTGATAAAAGCGTTCAAAGATGCGCTGCTGATGGCCGATGGGGATCCCGATGCCGCGGTCGATCACGCGCAGGCGCACGCCGCGCCGGCCGGCGCGCGAGGAAGGCCCCTCGGGCAGGGGTTCGCAGCGAACGCGCACGGTGGTGCGTTCGTACGCGAACTTCACGGCGTTGTCGATGAGGTTGCGCAGGATGGCCTCGAGCAGTTTGCGGTCGGTGCGCAGGCGCGTGAGGGAAGGATCGACCTCGACGGAGATGGTGACGGCGCGCTCTTTGGCCAGCGGCGCGATCGACTCTGCCAGCGAGCCGGCCAGGGCGTTGAGGTCGACATCGTCTTCGAGTGTGGGCGCGGGCTCGCCGGTGTCGGCCGATTCAAGGCGAGAGAGGTCGAGCAGGTCGCGCACCAGGTCTTCGAGCCGCTCCACGTTGGAGATCGCCATGCGTGACAGACGCTCGCGCATCGTCGGGTCGTTCCAGGCGCCGTCGGTGAGTGTTTCGAGCGCGGCCTTGATGGAAGACAGCGGCGTGCGCAGTTCGTGGCTGGCGTTGGCCACAAAGTCGGTCTTGAGTTGCAGCGCCATCGCCAGTTCGGTCACGTCGCGCATCATCACCAGCGAGCCGCCCCCGGCCGCGGTGCCCCCGGCGGGCATCGGCACGGCGTGCACCTGATAGACGCGCTGGCGGCCGCCGGTGCCCGGCAGGCGGATCTGCCCCTCGTGCCGCTCGCCGCGCAGCGCCCCGGCGATCATCGCCTGGATGCGCGCATGGGTGAAGAGGTCTTCGGCGGGCCGGCCCGAGAGGTCGCCGGTGCGGCCGCCGAAAAACTCGCGTGCCGCGCGGTTGGCCAGCACCACCTGCCCGGACGCGTCGGTGGCGAGCATCACGCTGTCGGCCGAATCAAAGGCGGCGCGCCGGCGGGCGAGTTCGAGCCGGAGCAGACGAAGGCGGGGCGAAAGGGCCTCGCGCGACTGGCGGAAGGTGTGGTCGGGCACCAGTTCCGTCTCGGTGAGTTGCGCGGCCTCGGTGAGGAGCGAGCCGGCCTCGGCCTGGCTCTGGGCGTGGGCCGACAGGCGTCGGCGAATCCCCAAGTACCAGACACCCACACACGCCAGGGCGGCGACGCCGGCCGTGGCGCTGAGCCGCGCGGCGGGGGGAAGGTCGTGGAGCAGGAGCGCGGCCAAGGCCGGCGCGCTGGGCGAGGCGATGGCGATGAAGTCGGCCTTGGTCAGGCGCCGCGGCATGGCGGGCATCATACTACTTATAGAGAGGGTTGAGGAAGGGGGGTGCGTGGGCTGTGGGGGGAGCGGCTGGCCCGGTCTGGTCAGACGACGCCGGAGAGTTCGTCTTCGGTTGAAGCATCGGCACTGACTTTGTACCCCACGCCCCGCACTGTTTTGATCAGGCCCGCGCAGGGACCGAGTTTCTTGCGCAGGGCGGTCATGTGGACATCAATGGTGCGCTCGGTGACGGTCACGCCCGCGCCCATCGCCCGGGTCATCAGGGAGAGACGGCTGAAGACGCGGCCATTGCCCGCGACGAGCGTGGCCAGGAGGCGGAACTCGGTGAGGGTGAGTTTGATCGACTCGCCGTGAACGAAGGCCTCGTGGGTGTCGGGGTTGATCTCGAGGCCGTTGATCTGGAGGATCCCCGAGCCGGAGGTCTGGCGGTTGGTTCGCCGCAGCACGGCCTCGACGCGGGCGATGAGCACCTTCATCGAGAAGGGCTTGGGGATGTAGTCATCGGCGCCGACGGTGAGGCCGACGATCTGGTCAACCTCTTCGCCTTTGGCGGTGAGCATGACGATTGGTACGGATGCTGTTTGGGGATTGCCGCGCACACGTGAGGCGACCTCGGTGCCGCTGAGTTCGGGGAGCATGACATCGAGGATGATGAGGTCTGGGACGCGGTTGAAGATGCAGTCGAGGGCCTGGCGGCCGTTGAAGGCGGTGGAAACGTCGTAGCCTGCCCTTTTCAGGTTGTAGACGAGCAGTTCGACCAGGTCCCGCTCATCATCGACGACCAGGATGTGCTTGGCGATGGCCATTGCGATGCCTAGACCCTTATTTGACCGGAACTTGCGCTGACGAGTGCCGCGGGTGTCAAGATCACAGGAACGATAAGCCCAGCGGGAAGAGGGGAGCCGGGCTGGGAGGTTTGGATCTGATTAAATCTCGGGCGACCACACGGGTGGGGTAGGTTGGTTTGAGTAATTGTGCTGGGACGTGGCCGATCGCGCCGAAAAAATGGTTGACGGAGGTTTGCGTCTGCTTACTTGGGCGGCTACACTGCTCGCCCCAAAGGGACAGATCTCGGGGGGCGGGAGTCGCCCGAGCGAAGGAAAAACGCGGCGGATTGCTTGGAAAACAAGCGAATACCGGGCGTTGGGTTTGGGGGGTGAGTCTGGTTCGGGGCGGTCGCGGCGGGATGGGCGGGTCACAAAGACTTTTCCAGAGCCCGAGCGGGCGCAGCCGACAGAGAGGAATGCACCTGCCACAAGCAGGGGGCAGAAGACGGGTTGGGAGTTTGAAACGACAGAAAAGATCGGGTGCCGCGGGTTGGAGATGTGGGGAAGGGCGATGGGGGGTTCCCCCCGAGCCAAAGCCGTGGGTGGACGCGAAGGCGTCACGGTGTTCTTCACAGAGCCAGAGCATGCGGGCCCGTGACATCGGGGAGTCAGTGGGGGATGTGAGTCCCCCTTGAAAGTTCGACTGGTTGGTTGAACGTCTGGGCAGGGCGTATACCTGTTCAGGTTCAGGAGCGGCGGTAAGCCGCTCCGCAGTTCGGTGAGCGTCCGGCACGTCGCCGGCGTTCACCCGGGCGGCCGGGCAAGGGCAGAGAACCCGCTGGCCGGCTGTTCGTGTGGCTGCCGGTTCGTGCCGACAGGTCACAAAGTCACATTCTCGTTCAAGGAGTTGGATCAGATGAGTCAGACCAGAATGCTTGTGATGAGCGCGGGCGCTGCTCTGAGCATCGCCGCGTCGGCCTTCGCTCAGAACGTTCAGGACAAGGCCTACCAGGCCGAGTTGCTCTCGGATGCGGCCTCCCGCACCAGCCGCCTCGCGCAGGGCGGTTCCGGTTACGATGCCCAGGGCTTCATGATCGGCAGCGCTGACGGCAACAACACGCTGTACATCTTCGGCTCTGCCCAGATCACCTACACCATGAACTTCCGCAACGAGGACGACGACCCCGCCGAGGGCGTGCCCGACGGCGAAGGCTTCACCCACGGCTTCGAGAACAAGATGACCCGCATCGGTGTGCGCGGCTCGATCTGGGACAAGGCCTTCACCTACCAGGTCCGCGGCGAGTTCGGTAACACCGGCGACTTCGGCCTCGAGACCGCCTTCGGTCAGTACACCTGGGACAACGGCTTCGCCGTTCGTTTCGGTCAGTTCAAGCACGCCCTCCTCCGCGAGAGCATGATCGACAACGAGTACCAGCTCGCTGCCGAGCGCTCCATCGCCGAAGGCGTCTTCGGTGGCGGCTATGTGCAGGGCATCATGCTCATGTACACCGCCGAGTCCTTCCGCATCTTCGGTGGCTTCACCGACGGCCTCAACACGGCCAACTCCCCCTTCAACTCGGGCGACGAGGCCGACTGGGCCTTCAACGCCCGCGGCGAGTTCAAAGTGATGGGCTCCGGTTGGGAGCGCTTCGATGACTTCACCTCCTGGCGCTCCGCCGAGGACAACGGCCTGATCATCGGCGCCGCTGTTCACTACCAGCAGAGCGGCGACACCGGCGGCACGGGCGGCGTTGACGGCAACGGCGACCCGATCGAAGGTCGCGACATCCTCCGCTACACCATCGACGCGCAGTTCGAAGGCAAGGGCTTCAACGTGTTCGCCGCCTTCCTGGGCGACCACACCGACAACAACATCGAGGGCGCCGACTCGGTCGACACCTTCGGCGCTGTGATCCAGGCCGGCGTGTTCGTTACCGACCAGGTCGAACTCTTCGGCCGCTGGGATGCCATCTTCCCCGATGGCGATGCTGACGATCAGCACTTCGGCACCCTCGGCGTGAACTACTACCTCTCCCCCGAGAGCCACGCCGTGAAGCTCACCGCGCAGGTCGTCATGGCCTTCCAGGAGACCAACTCCCTCTTCGCCGCGGCCAACCCGGAAGAAGAGTTTGAGGGCGGCCTCTTCGGCGGCGTGACCCGCTACGGCATCCTCGGTGGTCCCGATGACCCCGAGATCGCCCTGATCCTCCAGGCCCAGATCGTGTACTAAACCACACGGTTTGACCTGAACCCACGCCGCGCGTCGGCGTGACACATGTTCCCATCGACCGGCCGCCTTTCACGGGCGGCCGGTTCTTTTTTGGTTCGCGCCGCGCCTCTACCCTTTCTTCGAACACATGGCAACAAGCCCAGAGAGCAGCCGCGCGCGCTACAGGCGCTTCCGCGAGGTCGTCCGCACTGATCCCAACTGGTCGGCGAAGGGGGGGATCGATCAACCGGGCCAGAGCGAGAAGGCCTCTCGTCGCGCGCGGAGCCGCACCTTTGCGCAACTCTTCGGGGCCTTCTGGGGCTATACGCGTCCGCACCGTCCGTGGCTATACGCGGGCCTGGTGACACTCTCGGCCGTGACGGTGCTCTCGCTGGCGATCCCCGCGTCGACGAAGATCGCCATCGACTACATCATCACCGACAGCCCGGGCCCGGCGGGCATGCCTGAAGCCCTGCGCGCCCTGATGCCCGAATCGCGGGAGTCGATGCTGTGGCGGCTGGGCGGGGTGATGCTGGTCATCGCCGCCGTGAGCGTGACGCTGGGCACCTTCGGGCGCTGGCAGTTCACGCGTGTGACCAAGCGCATCCAGGCGACGCTGCGCCGGGTCACGTTCGGGCACGCGTCGCGTCTGCCGCTGCACCGCATTCAGCACTATAAAAGCGGGGGCATGTCGAGCCTGCTGCGCGACGACGGCACGCTGGCGGGCGAACTGCTCTTCAGCATCATCTACAACCCGTGGCGCGCCATCGTGCAACTCACGGGCACGCTGCTCATCCTCGCGTTTGTCGATTGGCGTCTGCTGCTGGGTGGGCTGGCCATCCTACCGGTGGTGTGGATCACCCACCGCACGTGGATCGCGCGCATCAGGCCGATGTTCCGCGATCAGAAGCAGGTGCGCCAGCAGATCGACGCCTCGGCCACCGAGGTCTTCGGGGGCATCCGCGTGGTGCGGGGCTTTGCGCGCGAGCGCGCCGAGCGGGCCAGGTTCAACACGGCCCAGCACTTCATGGCGCGCATCGAGGTGCTCACGTGGTGGTGGTCGCGGCTGCTCGAGATGGTGTGGACGGTGCTCATCCCCGCGGCGAGCGCGGCGATGCTCATCTACGGCGGCACGCGCGTGCTGCGCGCCGACCTGACCATCGGCGACCTCATGATGTTCACGACCTACCTGCTCATGCTGCTGGGGCCCATCGAGACGCTCACCAGCACGGCGGCGCAGGTGCAGGGCAACCTCGCCGCGCTCGACCGCGTGCTCGACCTGCTCGAAGAAACGGAAGAGTTTGAGGGCAACCGGGCCGGGGTGGCGCTCGACCGCGCCGCGGTGCGCGGGCGCATTGATCTTGAGGATGTGTGGTTTACCTATCCGCGCCCGAGGCGCGCCGCCCCGGGCGAGCCCGAGCCCGCCCCGGTGATCAGGGGCGTCTCGCTGAGCGTGCAGCCCGGCGAGACCATCGCCCTGGTGGGGCGCAGCGGCGGCGGCAAGACCACGCTGTGCAACCTCATCGCGCGTTTCTACGACCCCACGCGCGGCGCGATCCGCCTTGACGGCGTGGACCTGCGCGAACTCGACGTTGATTCTTACCGCGCGCTGCTGGGAATCGTCGAGCAGGACGTGTTCCTCTTCGACGGCACCATCGCGCAGAACATCGCCTACGCCAGGCGGGACGCCGACGAGGCCGCCATCAGGCGCGCCGCCACGCTGGCCGGCGCGCACGGGTTCATCGCGGCGCTGGAGCGCGGGTACGGCACGTTCATCGGCGAGCGGGGCGTGCGGCTCAGCGGCGGGCAGAAGCAGCGCATCGCCATCGCCCGCGCCATCCTGGCCGATCCGCGCATCCTCATCCTGGACGAGGCGACGAGCAACCTGGACAGCGAGAGCGAGGGGCTCATTCAGCACAGCCTGCGCACGCTCATGCGCGGGCGCACCTGCTTTGTCATCGCGCACCGCCTGAGCACCATCCGGCACGCCGACCGCATCGTGGTCATCGAAGAGGGCCGAATCGCCGAGAGCGGCACGCACGAAGAACTGCTGGCCCGTAGCGGACGCTATGCCCAGTTGCTGCGGGCGCAGGTCGAGGGCGGCGGGGCGGGGGACGAGGGGGGCATGGAGGGCATGGTGGGGGTGGGGGGTGTTGGGGGTGGCGGGTGACGGCCCGGGGAGCATCAATCCCGAGGATGGCGCGGGGTACAGTTGGGTGTCGGCCGTCGCGGCGGGCCAGCGGGCCTTGTCATGCCGCGCGTGCCGTGAAGTCGACTTCACGCGTTTCACGAAGAGGAGATAGCCATGTCCGTCCGCCGCGCCGTTGCCATGAGTTTTCTTGCCGTTGCCTGCTGCTCGCTGATGGCGTGCAAGAGCGGGAACACGTCGGCCAAGGGTGATTCGGGGCAGGCCCCCCGCCAGGCGAGCATGGGTGTGGTGAACACCAAGTGCCCGATCGTTCCCAGCCACGCGCTCGACCCGAAGGTGACGCGCGAGTTCCAGGGCAAGAAGGTTGCCTTCTGCTGCGCGGGGTGCGTGCCGGCGTGGGACAAAATGTCCGACGCGGACAAGGCCGCCGCGCTCAAGCGGGCGATGTAAGCCCGGAACAGCCCGGACACACAGCATGAGAAACCCGGCTCAGGGCGAGCCGGGTTTTTCGGCACGCGCCACGGTGTAGGTCGCGGCGCACCCGGGCGACTCGGTCATGCGCACGCCGGCGAATGGAGATCGAGTGCGCGGCACAGAAAACCGTGCCGATGGCGAGGTGGTACGTACGGCGTGACCGTAGCCGCATGCCCGTGCATGCCCGTGCGTGGCCGTGTGTGGTCGCCGGTGGCGGGGCGCGCCTTCTACCCTGCTGGCCTATGGCAAGTCCGCTCATGTTGTCGGTTTCGGGGTGCCGCGGGGTTGTGGGTGAATCGCTCACCCCCGAGGTGGCGTGCCGCTTTGCGGGCGCGTTCGGCGCGTGGCTCAAAGCGCGGGCCGGCGAGAAGAAAGTGTGCGTGGTTGTCGGTCGAGACGGGCGCGCGGGCGGGCAGATGGTGCACGCCGCGTCGTTGGCCGGGCTCATGGGCGCGGGGTGCGATGTCATCGACCTGGGCGTGGCCACCACGCCAACCACGGCCATCGCGACCGATGCGCATGCCCGCGCGACCGCCGGCGGCGTGGTCGCCGGCATGGTGCTCACCGCCAGCCACAACCCGCAACCGTGGAACGGCCTCAAGTGCCTGCTGGCCGAGGGCGGGGCGCACGGCAGCGCGGCGTGCGCCCCTCCGGCGGCCTGCGCCGAAGAGATCATCGCGCTTTTCAAGAGCAACGCGTCGCGCCCCGTGCCCTGGGATGGCGTTGGCCGCGCGCACGCCGATCAGCACGCCACGCGGACGCACGTATCGAGGGTGCTGCGGGCGATGACAGACTTTGGGGTGTGCGCCGATCCTGGGCAGGTGGGCGGGCGGGTGAGGGTGGCGGTAGATTCGGTCAACGGCTCGGGGAGTGTGGCGGCCAAGGCCATGCTTGACGCGCTGGGCTGCCACGGGATAGAGCACCTGAACAACTCGGATTCGGGCATTTTTCCGCACCCGCCCGAGCCGACCGAAGAAAACCTCACCATGGCGGGCGGGCTCAGCGAGGCGACGCGCCAGCGCGGGTGCCACGTGGGCTTTGCGCAAGACCCCGACGCGGACCGGCTGGCGATCATCGACGAGCAGGGCCGGTATGTGGGCGAGGAGTACACGCTGGCGCTGGGAGTGCTGGCCCTCTTCGAGGCGCAGAAGCGTGCCGGAAGGAAGACGCAGGGCCTCACGCTTGTGACCAACCTCTCGACCAGCCGGATGCTCGATGACCTCGCGGCCAAGTACGGCGCGGCGGTGAAGCGCACGCCCGTGGGAGAGGCGAACGTGGTGGAGACGATGAAGGCCCACGACGCCCTGGCGGGGGGCGAGGGCAACGGCGGGTTGATCTGGCCTCGCGTGTGTTATGTGCGCGACTCGCTGGCGGCGATGGCGATGGTGCTGTGGCTGATGTCGCCGTCGGGCGGTGGTGACGGCGGCGTGAGGCCGCTGAGCGCGCTGGTGTCCGGGATGCCGGCGTACGCGATTCGCAAGCGCAAGGTGGAGATTGCTTCGCGGGAAGAGGCCGCGCCGGCGGTGGCGAAGATCGCGGCGGCGTATAAAGACGCCCGGGTAGATCTTCAGGACGGTGTTCGGGTGGACTGGGACGACCGCCGCACGTGGCTGCACGTTCGGGCGAGCAACACCGAGCCGATCATGCGTCTGATCGCCGAGGCGCCGACGATGGCCGAGGCCGACCGGGCGCTGGACGCGGCGGCGAAAGTGATCGGCGGGTGAAAGAGCGGCCCCGCGAGGGGCGAAAGGGCACTCGGGGATCGCTACTGTTGGCGCATGCAACTGATGACCTACGCCCCCGGGCAGCGAGTGAAGGTGACGCAGCAGGTGCCGCGCCTGTCGGGCGTGATGGTGACCTCGGTGGAGGGCACGGTGGTGAAGTTTGAGCAGGTCAAGACCGGCTCGTGGTATGCGCACAGCAAAGACCACAAACTGTGGATGGACCGGCTGGTGCTGCGCAAGGACGACGGGGAGATCGTGGTGCTCAACCTAGATCAGTACAGCGCGGTGGAAGTGCTGACCCGGGCCTGAAGCGTTCGCGGCGTGTCAGGGCAGGGCCGGGATCGGTGCCCTGGCGGCGTCTTTCATGTCGCTCTTGAGTTCACCCCACAGGCGACGCAGGATGTTGCGCAGGAAGAGGCGCAGCACCGACTCGCGCTTGTTCCACGAAAGCACCCAGGCGACGTTGCGGGCCTGCCACGCGCGGTCGATGTGCGCCTGACAGACAAAGTCGTCGCCGCAGGCTCGGTGCAGGTCGGCGACGTAGAGGGAGAGAACCCCGCGGGTTTCTTCCGCGGCGCTGACCAGGTCGGCCCCGGTATCGAGGGCCCATTGCAGCCGGTTGAGGGCGCGGGTGAGGTCGGGCATCCGCCCGCCCAGGCGTTCGACTTCCTGCACAAACTCGCGCAGCGTGCGAAGGTCTTGTGCGACGGCTTTGGGGTCTGGCTTTGGCGACGTCATGGAGACTCCTGCGGTGGTGATGGGCGCAAGGGGCCGGCCAATGTCGGTCGCACGCGCGGCCGCACGGGTCAGTGATTCTGCGGGCCGCCGGTCGTCTTGGCGCTCATCATCGCCGCCGTGATGAAGACGACAAAGCCCATGAGCACCACGCTCAGCGCGATCATGCTGGGAACACCAAAGACCAGCAGCACGATGCCCAGCAGGCCCACGCCGATGCCGATGAAGCCTGTCGCCGCGGAGACCGGGTTGAGTTCAGATGGTGCGCTCATGCCCCAGTATAGAAAGGCGAGCCACGCGAAAGCGGGCGCGCCGGGCGCCCAAAAAACCAACCCCCGGGATCGACGGCCAGGACACCGGCGGCACCGGGTCGCGACCGCTTATGGCTGCTGCGGTCAAGCCCTGACCAGGTTCACGGCACAACCCGTGCACCGGGCCCGGCCGTCGATCTCGGGGGCTGGGAACCAAGGTTAGGAGGCGTGCGACCCGCACGCCGGGCCGCCCGCCCCTTTCCCCCGGATGAACACCGGGAAGTTTGAGACGTATGATCGTTTCGTGAGGTTCGTTCTGGTCATTCTCGCACTCCTGCTCTGCGGCCGGCTCTGGCCGGCGGCGGGCATCGCCCGGGCCTGCGATGGCGGGGCGAGGTTCGCCGCGGTTGCCTGCGGGTGCTGCGCGGCCGGGGCAGTAGAATCGGCCTTGGCGTGCTGCGAACTTTTGAGCGACCCTGCGCCGGCCCCTGTTGAACCGCACCGCCCCGGTTGCGGGTGCGAGGCCGGCGTAGCCCCGGAAGTCACCCTGCCGCAGGGTGTTGCCATGCCGCGCCCGGACCACGGGCAACCCTTGCCGCCCATCCCGGCTGCGGTGGGGGTGGCGGCGGCGGAGCGTGCCCCCGCTCGTCGCATGGGGGCCGAGTCTCGCCCGCCCACAGGGCCGCCCGGGCGTGCGGCGCTGTGCGTCTGGCGGCTTTAGCACACGGGCTCTGGTTGTTCGCCGCGCGCGTTCTGTGCGCGGCGGGTGAAGGTCTTGCGCTTGCCCGCTCAGCCGGGCGGGCGCGCTGTGACACACAAGGTTGATCTTGGCGATGCGGGCCGGGCCACCATGGCGCCGGGCGGCATTGGCGAGTCGGAACAAGAGCCCAGGCCCCGCGCCCAGCGCGGGCGATTGGAGTAGACACACATGCGAACGAAGCAATGGAAGACACTCGCCCGACGTGGCGCAATGGCGGGCGCAGGGTTGGTTGTGAGCGTGATGCTGCTGGGGTGCGCCGGCGGGGGCCAGCCGCGCGGAACGATGGCCGAGGGGGTGGTTCATCAGGTCACGGACGATGAGCGCGCGATGACGCGCAGCGCCGCCCCTCTGGAGTGGGATTCGGCGGTGCTGTGGGTGAACGGGCTGGGGTGCCCGCAGTGTTCGAACAACGTTGACCGCCAGTTGAAGCGCATCTCGGGCGTGCAGGATGTGCACGTTGATCTGTCCGGGGGCAAGGTAACGGCGAGGTTTATGCCCGGGCGGCGGCCGTCGGGGCAGCGGCTCTCGCAGGCGATGGAGAACGCGGGCGTGACGCTGGTGAAGATTGAAAAAGGCCCGGAGGCGGGCTGGGTGGGTGCGCCATGAGCCGCGCTGCGCACCGTGGGCGCACCGTGCAGGTGCTGGGGGGCGTGGGAGTGGTGGCGGCGGCGCTGGGCGTTACGCAGGCCGCGGCGCAAGAGGTGATGCACACCGAAGCGGCCACGATGCCCTCGCCGGGCACTGGGGTGATCCGTCCGCAGTTTCACGTGTATGAATACGGCACGCGTCCGGGCAGCGACGAGAAGTCGGTGCGTGAGTATGAAGCGCTGACACGGATCAGTTACGGCCTGGCGCGGGCGTGGGCCGTGAGCCTGGATGTGCCCGTGCGCTGGACCGACACGCTGATGACCGACGGCACGCGTGAGGATGATGAGGGCGTGGGGGACATCGACGCGGTCTTCAAGTGCCGGGTATACCGCGACGACTCAGACCCCATCAGCACGCTTCGGGCAGTGGTTCTGGCGGGCGCCGGGATCACCAGCGGGGATGCGCGCCCGTTCGGCAGCCAGAGCGTGAACCCCAAGATCGGCGGGGCGCTGACGATGGTTCGCGGGCGATGGGGCTTCAATCAGGACGTGATCTACACCTTCAACACGGGCGGCCGCCGCGAGACCAACATGGGCGGAGAGGGGCCGGATGATGCGCTGGCGTACAACAGCGCGGTGGTGTACCGGGTGTGGCCGCCGCGGTTCAGCAGCGAGACGCACGGCGCGTGGTATGTGTTTGGCGAGGTGAACGGGCTGTATGAAACAAACGGCGACAACGAACTGCGGTTCACGCCGGGCGTGATGTACGAGGGCCGTCGCTGGAGCGCGGAGGTGGTGGTGCAACTGCCGCTGGCGGACAGCCTGGACCACAGGCCGGAACTGGACTGGGCGGTGGGCGGCGGGTTGCGGATCAGTTTCTAGGCCGCGTGGCCTGTTACAGGTTGAGGTCGTCATCGTCGTCGCGGTCGGGGCCGCCGCCGTCGCGGTGGTTGTCGATGGGGCCGGAGCGTTTGCCGGGCGAAAAGCCGCCGCCGCCGCCGGGCGTGAAGGGGGGCGGCGGGGCGTTGAAGGGGTCGCTGGGGGGCGACGGGGCGTCGAAGACATCGAACGCGCCGGCGATGTTGCCGTAACTGCCGGGCGGGGTGCCGTGGGGGTCAAGGTCGGCGAAGCGGGTGAAGTCGCTGTTCCAACTGAGGCGCACGACGCCGGTGGGGCCGTTTCGCTGCTTGGCGACGATGACCTCGGCGAGCCCGACGCGGTCGGGGTTGGCGTCGAGCCATTCCTGGTCGTCTTTGTGGTAGTAGTCTTCGCGGTGGAGGAGGAGGATGACGTCGGCGTCCTGCTCGATGGAGCCCGACTCGCGCAGGTCGCTCATGCGCGGGCGGTTTCCCTCGCGCTGCTCGGCGGCGCGGTTCAACTGGGCGAGGCAGACGATGGGCACGTTGAGTTCGCGGGCGAGGGCCTTGATGCTTCGGCTGATGGCCGAGACTTCCATCTGTCGGCTTTCGCGGGCGGCGCCGGGCGAGGTGAGCAACTGGAGGTAGTCGATGAAGAGCACGCGCACGTCGTGCTGCTGCACCATGCGGCGGGCGCGGGCGCGCAGGTTGAGCACGGTCAGGCCCGGGGTGTCGTCGATATAGATGGGGGCTTCTTTGAGGTCGTCGGCGGCCATGCCCAGGTTGTTGAGTTCCTGCTTGTTGAGGCGTCGGCCGCTGCGCAGGTCCTGGCTTTTCACGCGGGCGCGGGCGCAGAGCATGCGCAGGGTGACCGAACTCTTGGACATTTCAAGGCTGAAAAAGCCCACGGGCACGCGCCGCTTGGCGGGTGCGCCGGCCAGGGGCAGGCCGCCGGTGGAGATCTGCTCGGCCAGGTTGAGGGCGAGGGCCGTCTTGCCCATGCTGGGGCGCGCCGCGAGGATGAGCAGTTCGCCCGGCTGCAGGCCCAGCAGCATGCGGTCCATGTCGTGATAGCCTGTCGAGAGGCCCGTCATCGAGCCCCCGCCCTCTTCGATGGCCTGGATGCGCTCCATCTCGACCTGGAGGAGTTCGGTCAGCGCCTGCACCTCGGAGGTGTTGCGTTCCTGCGCGATCTCGAAGATCGCGCTCTCGGCTTTGTCCAGCACTTCGCGGGCGCCGTCGGGGCCCAGTTCGCCGGTGTGATAGGCGTCGTAGAGGATGGCCCCGCACGCGTCGATGAGGCGGCGGAGTTTGGCCTTTTCGGCGACGATGCGCGCAAAGTGCGGCGCGTTGGTGTGCGTGGGCACCGCGTTGGCGAGTTCAACGAGGTAATCTTCGCCGCCGCATGAATCGAGCACGCCCCGGTCGCGCAGCAGCGTGGTGGCCTGGATCAGGTCGCCCGCGTCGTGCCGGTCGTAGATCTCGACCAGCGCACGGTAGATCTCGCCGTGCGCCTCTTTGTAGAAGTCGTCTTTGCTGTTGATGGTGCCCAGGATGTCGGTGATGATCTTGGGCTCGAGGATCATCGACCCCAGCAGGGCCTTCTCGGCCGGTACCGATTGCGGCGGCTCTCGGTTGAAGAGTTCCTGGAGGGACGGTGGGGCCGCGGCCATGCGCCGCCGCCCGCCGCCACCGTTGCGAAAACCGCCGTTGTCTTCGTTCATCGCCATGAAGAAGGAAGGTATCAGCCGCCCGCGGGGCGAACGACCGGCGCGCGGGCAAAGTCGCGCAAGTGTCAGCATCTCCACGGGTTATCCACGCGGGTTTTGGGCTTTGGGCGGGGGCGGGCGCGGCGGGGGGCGTGCGGCTTTGGCGCGGTCAGCCCACGCGCTCGGTTTTCTGTTCTCGCGCCATGAGTTGGCTGATGGCCTCGATGGGGTCGAGCCCTTCGAAGAGAATGGCGTGCACCGCGCCGGTGATGGGCATGTCGACGCGGTAGCGCTGCGACAGGGCGATGACGCTCTTGCAGGTGGCCACGCCCTCAACCACGTACGGGATGCTGGCCAGGTATTCGTCCAGTCGGCGGCCCCGGCCCAGCGCCTCGCCGCAGGAGCGGTTGCGCCCCTCGGGCGAGAAGCAGGTGGTGGCCAGGTCGCCCACGCCGGCGATGCCGAAGAAGGTGTCGTGGTTGGCGCCCATGGCCTCGCCCAGCCGAGCGATCTCGGAGAGGCCCCGGGCCAGCAGTGCGCTCTTGGCGTTGTTGCCGGCCTGCAGGCCGTCGACGATGCCCGCGGCGATGGCGATGATGTTCTTGACCGCGCCGGCGAGTTCGACGCCCAGCAGGTCGGCGTTGGTGTAGATGCGCATCCACGAGTTGCCGAAGAGTTGCTGGATCTCACGCGCAAAGGCGGCGTCGTCGCTGGCGGCGATCATCGCGGCGGGCAGGCAGCGGGCCAGTTCTGCCGCGATGGTGGGCCCCGAAAGGCAGCCCACGCGCCGGGGTCGGCCGTCGGGGTCGTCGCGGCCGGTCTGGCGAAGCACCTCGGCGATGATCTGTGTGGGCCGCAGCAGCGTGGAGTTTTCGATGCCCTTGGCCACCGAGACCACCCCCGCCCCGCGCGGCACGTGCGGGGCCAGGCGCGTCCAGGTGTCGCGGATGTACTGCACGGGAATAGCCGAGACAATAAGCGAAGCGTCTTCGAGGGCGGGCGCATCTTTCAGAACGACATCGACCTCTTCGGGCAGTTCAAACCCATCGAGGCGTGCGCTCTTGCGGCTCTGGGCGATGCGGCCCGATTCCTCGATGCTGTGCCCCCACAGCCGCACACGCACCGGGCGTCGCAGGCCGGCCTCGGCGTCGCTGATGCCGTTGAGGCGAGAGGGCTCGGGGCTGGCCAGGATGCCGGCGCACACCAGCCCCATCTGCCCCACGCCCAGCACGGTGATCACCGGGGGCTTGGCGGCGGGTGTGTTGGGCTGGTTCATCGTGCGTGGCTGGCTGGGCGGCAAGGGTCACCTTTCGACACGCCGCGCCGAGGAGCCGGTGCGGGGCCAAGCATAGGTGA
Organism: Phycisphaeraceae bacterium; assembly: GCA_019636615.1. Lineage (GTDB taxonomy): Bacteria > Planctomycetota > Phycisphaerae > Phycisphaerales > UBA1924 > UBA2402. Next base: position 1,264,996 of record JAHBXF010000001.1, read on the forward strand.
AAAACACTCCCGGGGCCGCCCATTCATGCCCGGGCCTGGGTGAAAGAAGTGCCGCGCGGCGTGTTTTTCCGGGGCCGGCGGCATGGCCCGGGCCGGGAGTGCGAGCAAAGGTGCATGGAGCATGGCGAGTGGGGTGGGGGGTAGGTGGGGGGGTTATCATGGCAGCGGGGCGCGGCCGCGCTGATGCGGGGCAGAACACGGGAGAAACACACATGGCCTCGAGCAAGGACAATGTGCTCAACGAAACGCTGAGTTCGCCGGGGGTGAGCCACGCCAACTTTGTGCGCTGGCAGAAGGTTCGCATCGAGCAGGGCACGGAACTCTTCAAGTTCACCGAGCACGGCCTCTTTGCGGGCGGGGCGGTGTCGCCGTGGTGGGCGTATGTCAGAGGGGGCCAGCAGCCGGGCGACCCCGGGCTTGACGCCGTTCTGAGCCGTGCGCGTCAGATGGGCGGGGGCCTTGAGGCGTGTGTGCGGGACTCATTCGCGGTGATGTTCGGGTGGAACGCGATGAAGAACACGCAGAGCGGGCTCGTGCGTGTTCAGCGCGTGCGCTTGCTCGTGCCCGCGTTCGGCTTTCACGGGCCGTGCCGGCGTATGCCCGGGAAGACGCCGCCCCTGGCCTCGCCCGAGAAGGACCAGGACTGGTTCGCCGGCGGCGCGATGCAGTTGTACATCCCCAACCTCACGGGCGAGCACGTGATGGGCACCGGGCTGAACATGCTCTGAGCGGCCCCGGGGGCGGCGGCGGGCTCAGTTCCTGGCCCGCTGCACAAGCACGGCGGCGATGATGATGAGCCCTTTGACAAGCCCCTGCAGGTGGGTGATGTTGATGTCGGGCAAACTCAGGCGGCGCAGCGTGTCGGGGTTCGAGATCATGTTGAGCATGTTGTTCACCACGCCCAGGATGAGCACGCCGACGACCGTGCCGAAGATGCGGCCGCTGCCGCCGCGCATCGAGGCCCCGCCGACGACCACGGCGGCGATGGCATCGAGTTCGTAAAACTGGCCGGTCATGGCGCTGGAGACGGAGTTGAGGCGGGCGCTGACCATGAAAGCGGCGATGCCGCAGAGCAGGCCCATGAGGGCGTAGGTCGCCAGGCGGATTCGTGCGATCTTCAGGCCCGAGTATTTCGCGGCCAGTTCGTTGTCGCCCACCGCGTGCACGCACAGGCCAAAGCGGGTCTTTTTCAGCACCACGTGCAGCACCACCGCCAGCAGCAGAAAGACAACGACCGGGTAGAAGAGGCGCAGGTCGCCCGCGCCCTCGGGCTTGGCCCAGGCGAAGACGAAGGAAGAGCCGCCTTCTTCGGCGAAGACGCGGTGCACGAAGGGGAGGGGGAAACTGCCCCCGCCCAGGTCGCGCAGCAGTGTCACGTCGGAGCGGTATTCGCCGCCGTCGCGGAAGACGAGCGCCAGCGACCTGAAGATGGCCATGCCCCCCAGCGTGGCGATGAACGGCGTGAGACGACCGAAGGTGATGAGCAGCCCGTTGAACGAGCCCAGCAGCGGCCCGCCCAGGATCATCACGCCCGCGGCCGTGGTGACGCTCAGCCACGGGGGCGCGCCCGCCGCCGCCGCGGCGTTCATCGCGAGAATGCCCAGGCCCCCCAGCAAGGCCACCATGGAGCCCACGGAGAGATCGATCCCCCCGCTGATGATGACGAAGGTCATGCCCAGGGCGACGACCCCGACGAAGGAGTTCTGCCGCAGGATGTTCATGAAGTTATCGACGGTGAGAAAGCGGCCGTCTTGATCGAGCCAGGCGGCCAGCGCGATGAGCAGTGCCAGGGCCAGCAGGGGCCCGAGGCGTTCGAGCAGGCCCGTGAGCGAGAAGCCGCGGCGCAGCGGGGTGGGGGTGTGTGCCGCGCGCGATGATGTGTGGTGGGGTGCTGGTGGTGTGCTCATGCGGAAAATCTCACCCCTCCGTGGGCCACGGTGGGCGGTGGATTCTACTGCGCCGGGGCGCGGCGCGGGGGGCGGGCGGGCGACTCACACCGCCGGCGCGGCCGGCTGGCCCGCGGTCTGCCATTCTTTGATCGCCTCGATGGGCCACAGCAGCATCACCACGTTGAGCGTGAGGTTGTCGCGGATGAACCAGAGCAGGAAGAGTTCTGATGCCGCGAAGAGCGCGCAGGTCTTGAGCACGCCCAGCCGGTGGGCGATGACAAAGCCGATCGCGCAGGAGATGAGGTCGCCCAGCGCGTTGAAGACGCTGTCGCCCAGGTATTCGAGCGACATGGTCACGCTGCGGTAGCGGTCGATCACCCAGGCCGAGTTCTCGACGCCCTCCCACAGCGCGGCCGTGGCGATGGCCGCGACGAACTGCCAGCGGCGCTCGCCCGCCCACGCCCACCCCGCCCGGCGGGCCGCCACGCCCCCCAGCCAGCCGAAGAGGCCCGCGAAGATGAGCCCGTGAGAGAGGTGCGTGAGGCTGTAGGGGTCGAAGAGTTGCTGCGAGCACTCGCTCGACCAGACATCCGGGTGCCACAGGGCGACGTGCCCGGTGGTTGAAAACCAGACGCGGACCTGCGCCAGCATGGCGACCACCATGGCCAGTGTGACCCCCCCGACAGCCGCGGCGGGCCACACCCACCGCCCTCGCTCGTTGTTCATGGGCAGAGCGTATCGCGGGCGGGCGTACGCTTGCGGGCCGCCGCGAGCGCGGCACCGAGCACACACTTTCCGGGGGTAAGACCGCCGTGCCCGCACTTTTCCTTGCAGCCGATGCCGCGCCTTCGGGCGCGGGGCTCGTGACGCTGAGCCCGCCGGTGCTGTTTTTCATTCTCGGGGTGGTGGCGTCGCTGGTGCGCTCGAACCTGCGCATGCCCAAAGCGCTGACCAAGTCGCTCTCGCTCTATCTGATGTGGGCGATCGGGTTCAAGGGCGGGGTGGAACTCACGCGCGAGGGGCTGCCGCCCGGCGGGCTCACGGCCATCGCGCTGGCCCTGGCCCTGGCGGTGGTGGTGCCCCTCTATTCGTTCGCCATTCTGCGGCGGTGCACCGACCGGCTCAACGCCGCGGCGCTCACGGCGGTGTACGGCTCGGTGAGCGTGGTGACGTTTCTCACCGCGGGGTCGATGCTCGAAGACCGCGGCGTGCGCACGGGCGGGCACATGGTCGCGGCGATGACGCTGATGGAGTTTCCGGCCATTGTCATTGCGCTGATCCTGGCGCGTGTGGGCGAGCCCGCGGCGGGTCAGGGGGCTCAGAAGGGCGGCGGGCACCGGGGCTGGCCCGCGCTGCTGCACGAATCGCTGCTCAACGGCCCCGTGCTGCTGTTGCTGGGCAGCCTGGCCATCGGCGCGCTCACGGGCACGCGGGGTCAGGCGGTCTTCAAGCCGCTGGCGACGGATGTCTTCCCCGGGGTGCTGGCCTTTTTTCTGCTTGATATGGGCCTGCTGGCCGCGGCGAGGCTGCGCGAGGTGGTCACGCTGCCCAAGGCGCTGCTGGTCTTTGCGGTGGCGGGGCCGCTGTTCAACGCGGCCATCGCCGGGGTGGCGGCCAGGCTGCTGGGGGTCTCGCAGGGAGATGGGGTGCTGCTGATGGTGCTTGCGGCGTCGGCGTCGTACATTGCCGCGCCGGCCGCGCTGCGACTGGCGCTGCCGCAGGCGAAACCGTCGATGTATATCGCGCTGGCGCTGGGGGTGACGTTCCCGTTCAACATCGCGGTGGGGATACCGCTGTACATCGCGGTGGCGCAGCGGTTGTGGTGAGGGGGGCCTGTCGCGGTTTGTGTTTTGGGAGGGGCCCGACTTCGGTGACGCGGGCCTGCTGGCGGTTTGGCTCGTCGACGAAGGCCCCGGCCGGGCTCGAAAAATGCCCCGAACGAACCAGAGGCGGGTGAGAATGACCGATCAACGCTACGATTGCGGCCCCGCACGTCGTGCGCGCTCCATCTGCGTAAGGACCACCTATGAAGACCTCGACCATCCGTGTTCTCGCCGTATTCGCCACCTGTATGGGTGTGGCCTCGGTCGCCACCGCTCAGTTGGTGATGCCCCCGCCGGCCAAGAACCCCGAGATCGATGCCAATATTCCCAAGGAGGCGGCGTTGCCCCCGGCGACGACCCAGCCGGTGCCCCCGCCCGAGCCGGTGCGTGCCCGCCCGGCCCGCGAGACGGTGCCCAACCTGCCCTGGAAGGAGTGGGAGTTGGATGGCGAGGGGAAGGTGCTTCCTCTGAACGAACCCCTCGACCTGGCCTCGCTGCGTCGCAACCCCTACGTCACGCCGGACATGATGTCCAAGATCGAGGCGTACCTGCCCATGCGCAAGCAGTCGATCCGCCGCGTGGTGATCGAGAACCTCGACCTCATCGAGCGCGTTGACAAAGGCCTGTTCGAACAGGCCGACTTCACCAAGCGTGAGAGCGTCAGCCAGGTTGTTCAGACCACCCGCCCGCTCAACACCGTCTCGCTGGTCAACGACCTCAAGAACCGCCAGATCATCGACGAGCGCGCCCACGCCTTCAACGGCCGCATCGTGAACGCCTATTCGCGCGGCGTGATCGGCCCGGCCCCCGCCGATGCCACCGACGAAGACCGTGCCGCGCGCACGAACCTGGCCATCGGTGTCATCTACAAGAGCGCCGTGAACGAGCAACTGTGGACGTACAACGACCTTGTGCTTGATGCCGCGAAAGAGTTCCCGCAGATCAAGGCGGGCGCCTCAGAAGATGATCGCCGCGCCGCGGTGAAGGCCGAACTGGCCAAGATGGACATCGACGCCCGCAAGGCCTTCCTGCGCCGGGTCGCCGGGCTGGAATGACACTCGCGCCGCACGCGAACGCACAACAGAATATGAAGACCGGGGCGATGGCGGCCCCGGTCTTTCTTTTTGGCGCGGCATCCTGGCGCGTGGCCACCCGGTAGACCCACGTGACGCGCAGCGTGCGTGCGCCGCGGCGTGTTTGTGCCGCACGCCGTATGGGCGCAGGGCACGTGTGTGGGGTTCTCTGGGTGGGGGTAATCTGGGTGGGGGTTGTGGAATGGTGTTGGCGTGAAGAAGAAAATCTCACGAAACTGGGCGGTGAATCGGTACGGCGTGCGTTGGCCGGCATCTCTGTGGTGTGCCCTGCACGGTGCGGGCCCCTGCCGGGGGCGAGCGCGTGCGGCGCAGCACAGGCACGCATCTGTTCAGGCGGCCACGGCCGCGCTTTCAGAAGATGGAGCGATGATGATGAAGAAGTCACTGGCGATGACGGCGGTTCTGGTGGCCCTGGCGGGCGCGGCGGTGGGTGTCGAGGTTTCCGCGGCGGCGCACCAGCCGGCGCACGAGCGTGTGAAGCCCGAGGATCGCAACGCGGCCATCCGCTATCTGTGGGGCGCGTCGCTCATTCCCGCGAACTTCGCGGATCTTTACAGCGCGGTCGACTTCGACGCCGTGGGCTTCACGGTGGAGCAGGCCCAGAAGTCTGAGGCGTTCAAGGCGGCGTGCGCAGCGATCAACGACGGCAGCGCCGCGGGCGTGGTGATGCAGGCCACCCGCCTGGCCAAGTGCGACTTTGAGGTTGATTACGAGAACGGCATCGGCACATTGCTGCCGCACCTGGGGAAGATGCGCAGCGCGGCGAGGCTGCTGCGGCTCGATGCGCGCCGGCTGGCGGTGATGGGCGATATCGAAGGGGCGGCCGGGCGACTTGAGGGCATGGTGAACATGTCGCTGCACGCGTCGGGAGACGGCTACCTGATCTCGAGCCTGGTGGGCATCGCGATTGTGATGCTCTCGACGCAGGAGATCAAGGCGATGGCCGAGGCCGAGGTGCTCACGCTGGCGGCGCGCGACAGGCTGCTCGAATCGCTGCGGGGGCTCGATCCGAAAGATTCGATGCGGATGCGGGGCGCGCTGGTGAATGAGCAGACGACGATGATCGACTGGATGGAGCGGTACTTCGCCGACGCCGACGCCGGGGCTCGCTTCGCGGCCGAGGTCGGCGGCGCCGAGGGCAACGGGCAAGAGGCCGTGCTGCTGGCCGCGGTGGAGAAGTTGAGCGCCAAGAACTTCCGCGACGAACTCGCCAAGTTGCGCTCGGCGTACGACGTGCTGCTGGACGCGTGGGACAAGGCGGACCGCGCGGCGGCCATCGCCGACTTCGACGCCCGCGTGCAGAAGCAGGAGTTCGGCCTGCTGGCGGGAATCCTGGCCCCCTCGCTGGGCAGGCTCGCGGCGAACAGCGACCGCCTGAACGCGAACATCGCCGAGACGATCGAGGTTCTTGAGAAAGCGAGGCTCGCGCCCGACGCCGAGCCCGCGATGCGCCGGTGAAGATCGGCACGCACCGGCCCACGCCATGCACACCGATGATGACAAAGCCCTGCTGCTGGCCATGCACCATGGGCACGAGGCGGCGGCCAGGGTGCTGTGGGAGCGGCTCGCGCCGGGCATGAAGGCCTACGCGGGCTCGCTTCTGCGCGCCGGGGCCGCCTCGGCCGACGACATCGTGCAGAACGCGGTGCTGAAAGTGCTTTCGCTGCCGGCGCGCCGGGTGCGCGAGGTGCGCGACGTGCGCGCCTTTCTTCTGGCTGTCACACGGCGCGAAGCGGCCGCGGCGCTGCGGTCGGCGCGGCGCGAATCGGCGAGGCTGGCGGCGGCGGCGCGGATCGCGCCCTTCGGCGCGGCGGGCGAGCCTTCGGGCGGGCGGGTGTGGCTCGCGCTGGGCGCGCTGCCCAGAAGGCTGCGTGAGCCGGTGGTGCTGCGCCACGTGGTCGGGCTGACCTTTGACCAGATGGCCCTGGCCACGGGCATCAACCGCAGCACGCTGGCCGGGCGGTATCAGAGCGCGCTGGGCCGCTTGCGGGCCGCGATGGGGGATGAACTTCTCGCCGGGGGCGAACAATCGCACCCCGGGAGCGAAGAAGTATCATGGGGTGTTGGAACCGGGGTGGGTGCGCGGCAGGAGCCAGGCCATGTCTGAAGAATCCCGCGACACAGATGGTCTTGCGTCGTTGAATGGGCGTTGCGGCGGCGCGCCACCCTTCCCCGATGCGCTGCGGGGCGCGCTGCGGCGCACCCGCGTGAAACGCCGCGTGAAGACGGGGTTGTGGCTGGGCCCCTGCCTGGCGGCTGTGGCGCTGCTGCCCGTGGCGCTCTCGGGCATGCGCGATCGGGGCGAGCCAGGCACGAGCCCTCTGGCCGATCAAAGCCCGGCGGCCGGCGTTGGTCCGGCGGTTGGTGAGGTTTCGCCGCGCCGCGTGGCCTCGGGCGAAGATTCACGCCCGCGCGGGCTGACGGTGGTGACGGTGGGGTATCTGCGGCGTCACGTTTCGAGCCCCGAGATGGTGCTGACCGATGCGGCGGCGTTCGCGCCCGCGGATGGCGCGGAGCGGGGCGAGGCGGGGGCGAAGCGTGTGACGCCCCTCTCGCGCGAGCCGGCGCTGCTGGACCTGTAACCCGCCTTTGATTGCCGGCGCGATGTCGGCGCGACACAGACGCGAAGCCGGCGCGTTGCCGCTCTCGTGCGGGTGGGTGAAGCACCACGCGCCGCGGGCGTGGGCGGGCCGGGCCGGCGTAGGTGAGGGTGTGGTGGGGAGTGTGGGGGAGCGGGGTGGATGTGGGCGGGGGCGGGTGCGTGGCAGAGCCGCTATCATCGAGGCCCTTTTTTGCACGGAAGGACACCTCATGGAAGCCGGTATTGTCGGTCTGCCCAACGTGGGCAAAAGCACGCTCTTCAACGCCCTGACAAAGGCCAACATTCTGGCCGCGAACTACCCGTTCGCGACGATCGAGCCCAACGTGGGTGTGGTGCCGGTTCCTGATGCGCGGCTGGATCGGATCTGCGCGTACATCAAGACGCAGAAGGTGATTCCCACGGCGCTGCGTCTGGTAGACATCGCGGGGATTGTGAAGGGCGCGAGCGTGGGCGAGGGGCTGGGCAACAAGTTCCTGAGCCACATCCGCGAGGTTGATGCGATCATCCAGGTGGTTCGGTGCTTCACCAAGGCGCCGGGCGGCGAGGAGATTCTGCACGTCTCGGGGAGTGTTGATCCGCTGCGCGACATCGAGATTATCAATACCGAACTGATCCTGGCGGACCTGCAGACGGTGGAGGGGTCGATCGGCAAGGCCGAGCGAGCCGCCAAGAGCGGGCGCGCGGAAGACATTGCGCGTTATGAGGTGCTCAAGAAACTGCAGCCGGCGCTCTCGGAGGGCAAGCCCGCGCGGGCGCTGAAGATCGACGACCCGGACCAGGTCAAGCAGGTGAAGCAACTGGGGCTGATCACGGCCAAGCGGGTGCTGTATGTAATGAACGTGGACGAGGACGATCTGCACGGCCAGAGCGAGGCGTGCCAGCGCGTACGCAAGCACGCGCAGGACGAGGGCTCGGAGGTTGTCGCGGTGTGCGCCAAGATCGAGAGCGAACTGGCCACGATGGACGAGGCCGACCGCAAGGAGATGCTCGCCGCGCTGGGGCTTGAAGAGCCCGCGCTGGCGACTGTTGCGCACGCGGCCTACCGGCTGCTGGGGCTGCACAGTTACTTCACGGCGGGCGAGAAGGAAGTGCGCGCGTGGACGATTCCTGTGGGGGCGACCGCCCCGCAGGCGGCGGGTGTCATTCATACGGATTTCGAGAAGGGGTTCATCCGCGCGGAGATCTACACGCTGGCGGACCTTGAGAAGCACAAGACGGAGAAGGCTATTAAAGAGGCCGGGCGGCTGCGGATCGAAGGGCGCGATTACGTGATGGCGGATGGGGATATCTGTCACTTCCTGTTCAATGTGTGAGGGTGGTCCCGCCGCACGGCATGGCGGAGCGAGATTGCCACGAGCCACACCACATCAGCCGCGACACCAAGTCTTCTCGGCACCGGGCGCGTGTGCGCACGCGCTGCGGTTGGCAGCGTGCTCTTCTTCACCCGCTTCGGTCGCACGATAGTTACCGGTGCCGCAGTGAGGGCCGGGTTTTGACGGCCCGCGCCAGTCCCCGGTCAGCACGCCTCTATGTTCTTCTCTTTGCCAGTCTGCCCGTCGAAGGGGAGCACTTCTTCCACGCCCTGCCGCCCCCTCTCGCCCACTGTCCTCACCCCATTCCCCCCATCTTCACCCATAAACAGGTGGTTTTCGGCCTTCTGCGCCTATTCCGGACGATTTTCGTGGCACCCAGCCCCTCCATGTGGCATATTCCCTTCAGGCGCACCCTCCCCGCCCACGGGCTCTCCCCATGCAGTCACGTCTTTGCACATCCCTCTCAGCCCTGGCCCTCTTCGCCCCGTGCGCTGTCGCGCAGGTTGACCCCAGCGGCATCGACTTTGTCACCATCGGGGCGGTCAACAACCCGGCCTATTCCGGGCCGGACAACAACTTCGCCGTCACCGGGCGCGGCAGCGTCTCCTACGAGTACCGCATCGGCCGCACCGAGGTGACCACCGCCCAATGGCTGGAGTTCTACAACCTCTTTTACGGCAGGGTGCCCCACGTCACGATCCCGGCACGCTGGGGCGCTTCAGACCGCGGCGCGGGCGCTTCGCCCCGCTTTGTGCTGAGCAACGCACCGGATGCGGGCCTTTTCCCCGTCAGCGGGGCATCGTGGCGTGCCGCCGCGATGTTCTGCAACTGGCTGCATAACGACAAAAGCACCGACCTCAGCGCAGTCATGAACGGTGCCTATGACGTGAGCACCTTCGGCTACGCACCGGGAACCAACGTCTTCACCGACCAGCACACGCGCAACCCGGATGCAAAATACTGGATTCCATCCCTCGATGAATGGATCAAGGCGGGGTTCTACGACCCCAACCACGGCGGCCAAGGTGTGGGCGGGTGGTGGTGGAACACACCCGCGGCCACCAACGTGCCACTCATCCACGGCCCGCCGGGCCAGGGGCAGGCCAACACCGGGTTCGATCTTCCAGGGGGTGGGCACTTCAGGATTCCGCTGGGTGCCTACCCGGATGTGCAATCCCCATGGGGCCTCCTCGATATGGCGGGGGCAACATCCGAGTTCACTGAAACGGTACGAACGGTCGGTGGCGTCAAATACCGCACCATCGCTGGCACACACTGGACGGCGGGAGTAACAGGATCGGACGCGATTTACATGATCGGCGGCGAGTTCCCGAGTGCGCCGAGTCTGTTTGATGGTCTGCGAGTAGCAGCCGCTGTGCCCGCACCGGGTGCCGCCGTGGCACTAGCTGTACCGCTTGTGGGGTCTGCGCTCCGCAGGCGGCGGTGTTGCGCGGCGTCTTGTCATAATAAGCCCGTGGGCAAGGCCACGCCATGACCACGCGCTCCACCCATCGCCGCGAGAAGGCGCTCACCACCCTCGCCTCTCTGGCTCTCTTCGCCCCGTGCGCTGTCGCACAGAACGACCCCAGCGGTATCGAGTTCGTCGCCATCACGCACCCCGGCAACGCGCCGTACCAGTCGATCTTCCCCTCCGACTTCGTGAACGGGCGGGGCAGGGTGGACTATGAGTACCGCCTGGGCAAGTTTGAGGTCACCACCGCGCAGTGGGTCGAGTTCTTCAACGCTGCCTACGACCGCTCGGATGGGTTCTTTCCGCACCTGCGGCCACCGGGTCACTGGGGCGCCACGGCCACAACACCAAACACGCCGGGCGGCCTGCGCTGGGCAGTGCCCGCGGGCAACGAGATGATGCCTGTCGGCAACATTTCGTGGCGCATGGCCGCGATGTACTGCAACTGGCTGCACAACGACAAGAGCACCGACCGCAGCGCGTTCATGAACGGCGCGTACGACGTGAGCACCTTCGGCTTCAGCGGCGGGATCTTCACCGATCAACTCACGCGCCACGCCGACGCGCGCTACTGGATCCCGACGTGGGATGAATGGCTGAAGGCCGCCCACTACGACCCGAACAAAGTGAACGCCGATGGCACCACCGGCGGCTGGTGGCAATACAGCAATGGGAGCGACACGCCGTACGTGTACGGCCCGCCGCCGTCGATGGGGGGAGTCGGCGAAGCGAACGCGGGGTTCACGACCCCCAGCCCGTTTGCGATCCCGCTGGGCTCATACGCAACCACCTCCCCCTGGGGCCTGTACGACATGGCGGGGGGCACGACCGAGTGGACGGAGAGTATCTTCACGATCAATACTGGCCAGCACTATCGCATTTTTGATGGATCCTTTTGGAGTAGTAACGCGTTTCAGGCATCATTAGTAGATCAAGCAAGGAACGCGGGATCTGAATTCCCGCACATACCAACGTACGAGTTTGGTTTGAGAATCGCATCCATTATCCCCGCACCTGGCCCGTGGGCCCTTGGTGCGAGTGCGTTTTGCACCCTTGGCCTACGTCGAAAACGAGGAAGTTCATGGCAAGATTCGGATCAGTCGCGTTCACCGTGATGGCGGTTGTTGGATTAACTGCCGCAGCGCATGCGCAATGCACCAGTTGCGCCTCTGGCTCGGGCGACATTCGAGTGGTGCGGATTCCAAGCGCGTCAGGTCAGCCGGGCATGGGTACACCTCAGGATCTCTTTTGTACCGCCGCCGGCACCGACTTCACGATCAACCTCGCCGCCTACTCGTGGAGCACCGACGACTGGGTTATTCACGTCTACGACTGTGCCTCTTCGAGCACGCCGACGCAAAGCATCGGCAAGATCTCGATCATTGGCGATCCGGCGGGCATTATCAGCCTTGCAATCTTTGTGGCTGGATCAAACGATCTGTGGTCGGAGTCTGAAGTGACGGGTCTGACAAACGCGGCTGTCAACTTCTCCGGCTTGACCATCGACGACCCAGACGTTCGCGCCAAGACTCGCGTCTCCGTCGCCATCGCTGGCGACCTCACACAGGTCCACACAGCATCTGCTGGCATCCACGCCAACCAGATCGTGCGAATCCAGGCGGAAGGCCGCGCCGGCCCGAACGACACATGGATCGGCGGCAACATCGCGGGCGATATAACGGCAGATGGAGCGTACCCGCTCCTTGGCGGCACTCTTGACGCCATCGGCAATGTCCGCGCGTGGAACTCCATCTCGGGCACAGTTGCCGCGATGTCCGAGTACATCGGCGCCGTACGCGTCGTCGGTGACCCCGGGAGCACGCCCGCGATCGGTGGTATTTCGGGCGACATTCTCGCACTCGGTTCTACCGCCCGCATCAGCGGCATCTACTCCACCGGCCCCATCGGCAATGGCGAGCCCGACGCGGCCAGCCGACTTCTGTCAGCCGCGCGGCGTTGACGGCAACGACGTCGAAGTCTTCTTCGTGGCATGGGAGGCCGGCCGCTGCGACTGATTGTGCTGCCACGCTTCCGCCGGCCAGCCCCCCACCCCCCACATCTCCCCGTCTCTCCAACTGGGTTCGCAAAATGTTTGGAAGAATCTTCTGGTCCTGAGGCAACACCCGGGCCGACTCTCCCGAACAGGAGTGGGGCGGGCACGATCCGCCGGCACGTCGTGGGGGGTCTGCCCGCGTGGCCCCGGAGCGACGGGCCCTGTTCCTGCCCTTTCCGGGCGGGATATCTTGTTGATCTGTTCCCGGGTTTCTTCAACCCGGTCTATGGTGTTGATGTATGCCTGAGTGTGCCAGCCGCCGCGCCTGTCGCGCGTCCAGTCGGAGCCAAGCCATGTCCGCGACCAAACGATCCCTCTCCCGCCGCGCGCTGCCCATCACCAGGGGCTTCAGCCTTGTCGAACTGCTGGTGGTCATCGCGATCATCGCGCTGGTGGTCTCGATTGTCATCCCGGCGGTGGGTTCGGCCCGTCGCCAGGCGAAGCGCAGCGACACGATCAATCTGGCCAACTCGCTCTCGCAGGCCTGCAGCCAGTTCAACCTGGACCAGCGCCGCCTGCCGGGCTATTTCACGGCCCGCGAGATGGGCGCGGCCGAGAACGCCGCGCGGGGCATGAGCGCCCTGCAGAACGTGATGCTCGACCTTGCCGGCGGCATCATCGAGGGCAACGCGACCGGGCCCAACATCGCCCAGAACGTGGGCCCCACCAATGCCTCGACGGTGAACGTGGATGTCAACCTCATCGGCACCCCGACGGGCACGAACAAGGCCTATTTCGCGCCGCGGGCGCGGAACTTCAAATCTCAGGACCCCAGCGGGCCAGACGCCAACGACGCGGGCGACCGCGCCTCGAGCATCCCCGGCCACAAGCGCCTGCCCGAACTGGTCGACTCTGACGGCACCCCCCTCATGATCTGGGTTGAAGACCAGACCGCCACCACGCCCATCACCAGCCAGACGACGTTCAGCAACAACTTCGTGCAGAAAGACTCGTCCAACTCGGCGCGCCTGGCCCGTTACTACTGGAACAGCAACGCGGCCTTCCTCTCGGCCGTTCCGTCCGGCGTGGGCAAGAAGCGCAAGAACCAGGTGGAAGAGTCGCTCATCGGCGAGAACGGCGGCGGCTGGCAGAACCTCGCGGCGTTCATGGGCAACCCCGCCTCGCCGCTGCCCTACTCCAGCACCGCCACCGCGCAGCAGATCTACCCCACCGGAGGCCGCGGGGCCTTTGTCATCCACGCCGCGGGCAGCGACGGCATCTTCTTCGGGGCCGACGACCGCGGCGGCAAGCGTCTGCGTTCGACGGGCAACCAGGTGTATTACGGGCAGAACTTCATCCCCACCACCGAAGACATCATCCTCAACTTTGACGATGTCGTCATCCCCGGCGGCTGAGCGGGGCCGCCCGATCAACGTTCAACACCGGGGCCCGGGTCATCCCGGGCCTCTTTGCTTCACCCGCGCCGCGGCGCCCCTACGCTCCACCCCGCGTGACCAGCAGCGCAATTACCATCGAATCGCTCACGCGCCGGTACGGCAGTCGGCGCGGCGTCGAGAACATCAACCTCTCGATTCCCCCCGGCTCGCTCTACGGCTTTTTGGGCCCCAACGGCGCGGGGAAAACCACGGCCATCCGCGTGCTGCTGGGCTTTCTGCGGCCCACCTCCGGGCGTGCCACCGTGCTGGGCCTTGACTGCTGGTCGCAGTCGGCTCGCATCAAGCACGACGTGGGCGCCATCCCCGGCGACCTGCGCCTCTGGCCCTGGCTCACCGGCCGCTCGGCCCTCGCCCTCTTTGGCCGAATCCGCGGACGCGACATCCGCCGGCGCGGCGAAGAACTCGCCGAAGAACTCAGCCTCGACCTCTCCGTGCCGGTGCGCAAGATGTCGCGCGGCACGCGCCAGAAACTCGGCCTGGTCCTCTGCATGGCCCACCAGCCCAGGGTTCTCATTCTCGACGAACCAACCACCGCCCTCGACCCGCTCGTGCAAGACCGCCTGCGGGGCATCCTGCGCAGGCTCGCGGCCGGCGGCGTCACCGCGTTCTTCAGCAGCCACACCCTGAGCGAGGTCGAAGACCTGTGCGAGCGAATCGCTATCGTGCGCGAGGGCCGCATCGTCGCCGACAGCACGCTCGACGCCCTCAAACAGCAGGCCCACCACGAGGTCTTCATCCGCTGGGCGCCCGGGGGCGCGCCGCACCAGGCACCGCCCTTCCTCTCGCTCAGCGTGCACACGCCCGAGTGCTGGCGGGGCAGGCTCTCGGGCCCCGTGGGCCCGCTGGTGCGGTTCCTCGGCGAGTGCCGTGTTGACGACGTGCGCATCGCCCGCCCTGACCTCGAAGAAATCTTCGCGCGTTATTACGAGAACGCCCCGCCGGAGAGGGGGCGGCCATGAACCTCGGGCCCATCAACATCGGCCTTGTGCAGCGGTCGCTGCGCGAGGTCATCTGGACGACCCTGGTGCTGGCGCTCATCTCGGGCACGGTCTCGGGGCTGCTGGCCTATGCCCTGCCGCGCGTGCAGGCGCGGTTCATGCAGCGCAACTTCATCCCGCCCGGCGTGCGGCAGTTCCGCGATGCCATCTTCGGGTTTGATTCCACGGGGTCTTCGGTATCAGACATCGCCTTCGCGCTGGCCTGGAGCCACCCCATCGTCATCGCGCTGCTCGCGGCGCACGCCATCATCGTGTGCACGCGCACGCTCGCGGCGGAGGTTGAGCGCGGCACCGTGGATGTTCTGCTGGCCCTGCCCGTCTCGCGTGCGAGGCTGTTCTTCAGCGAAACCGCGGCGTGGCTGCTGACCGCGGCCGTGCTTCTGGGCGCGGTGTACGCCGGGAGTTGGACGGGCGCGAGGTTCATCCCGCCCGAGCACCGCCCGGACTTTGGCCGCCTGCTGATGGTGCTGTGCAACCTGTCGCTGGTGTACGGCGTGATCGGCGCCACGGCCATGCTGGGGGGCGTGCTCACCGATCGTCGCGTGCGCGCCGTGCTGGCCACGATCATTCTCACCATCGGCTCGGTGCTGATCAACTTTCTGTACACGCTCGATCCGTCGCTTGAGTTCACCAAACACCTGAGGTTCCTGAGCGTGCTTGATTACTACCGCCCGGTGCGCATGCTCATGGAGGGTGCCTGGCCGCTGCGCGACATGGCCATCCTGGGCGGGGCGATCGTCGCCCTGTGGACGGCGGCCCTGGCCGTGCTCTCTCGCCGCGACGTGACGACAACATAGGAGATTCCATCGCATGGTCACCATCAATGTGCGGTATTCCGGCGGCAAGAAGTGCGACCTGGCGCACCCCGAGGGGGCCGCGCTGCGCACCGACGCCCCGCGCGACATCGGGGGCGACGCCAGCGCGTTCAGCCCGACAGACCTGATCGCCGCGGGGCTGGCCAGTTGCATCCTCACGACGATCGCGATGTGGGCCGAGCGGCAGGGCATCGACATCACCGGGGCGACGGCGCACGTCGAGAAGCACATGAGCGTGCCGCCCGCGCCGCGGCGCATCGCACGCCTGCCGGTGGTGGTCACGCTGCCGGCGGGCCTTGCCCCCGAGGTGCGCGAGCGCGCCGAGCGCGTGGGGCACGCCTGCCCGGTGCACGCGAGCCTTCACCCCGAGGTTGATGCGAGTATCGAATACCGCTACGCCTGAAGCGCGTTATTCGGGCGAGAAGAGGGGCGCGGGGGGCGGGTCGTCTTCGGCGCGGGCCAGGTGCCCGACGTGCTCGAAGAGCCCCTCGAAGAAGTCGGAGACGAAGCCGTCGGGGTTGTCTTGCAGGCGCTTGGACATCGCGTCGAAGATCGCAACGACGACGGGCGCCTCATCGCCGCCGACCAGCGCGAGGTATTCGTCCTCCCCGTCGCGCACATACTTCCAGTCGAACCACGCCGCGTGCCGCAGCAGGTCGCCCACGACCGCGCCGAGCATGCTCACCAGCGTGTGTTCGTCCGGGCGGTCGTCTTCGGGCGCCGCGTGCCACCAGCGCACGAGTTCATCGCAGACCTGGCAGGTGTCGGGCTCGGCCTCCGGGGCCAGCCCCTCGGCCTCGATGACGGAGAAGAAAAACGCGATGGTGTCGCACAGGGAGATGCGCTCTTCTTCGGTCAGGTCCCGCGTGATCAGGTTGTGTTCAGACATCGGGGCTCCTTGTTCACGCCGCGGGGCGGGGCGCCGTTTCGGGCGCCGCGACCTCGCGGGAAGGCGTGCATCTGGGCGTTCTTGGGGGCGGTGGCGTGTGAAGACGATGGGTGGGTCGTGGGGTCGCGGGGACGTGGGGACGTGGGGACGGCGCGGGGTTGAAGCGCACCCCGCTACTCTAGCACCCTATGAGCACGCCCCAGACCGCCGCGAGCGCGCTGCGCACCATCACCCAGGAGACCCTGCTCGCCGAGGCGAAGATCCGCGAAGGCGGGGGGGCCAAGGCCATCGACCGCCAGCACGAGAAGGGGCGGCTGACCGCGCGCGAGCGTGTCGACCGGCTGATAGACCCGGGCACGTTCTTCCAGGAGTTTGGCCTGTGGGCGGCCTATGGAATGTACAAAGAGCACGGGGGGGCGCCCGCGGCGGGCGTGGTGACGGGCATCGGCGTGGTGCAGGGGCGGCGGTGCATGATCATCGCCAACGACGCCACAGTGAAGGCGGGCGCGTTTTTCCCGATGACGTGCAAGAAGATCATCCGGGCGCAGACCATCGCCATGATGGCGCGCCTGCCGCTGATCTATCTGGTCGACAGCGCGGGCGTCTACCTGCCGCTGCAGGAGGATGTCTTCCCGGACACGGACGACTTCGGGCGGATCTTCCGCAACAACGCGGTGATCTCCGCGGCGGGCATCCCGCAGGTCGCGGCGATCATGGGGTATTGCGTGGCGGGCGGGGGCTACCTGCCCGTGCTGTGCGACACGCTGCTGATGACCGAGGGGAGCGGGCTGTACCTGGCGGGGCCCGCGCTCGTGAAGGCGGCGATCGGGCAGGTGGTGACCGATGAGGAACTCGGCGGGGCCGAGATGCACGCGGCCATCAGCGGGACGATTGACTTCAAGGAACCGACAGACGAGACGTGCATCGCGCGGCTGCGCGAGTTGATCAGCAAGTATCCGCGCACGCGGACCCACGGCCTGCTGAAGGATCTCAACGAAGAGTTGGCGAGCCTGCAATGGGTGGCGAGCCACGGTCTGGCATGCTCGGGCGAAGACGGCGCGAGCGAAACAAAAGATTACATGGCATGGTACCGGGAAAAGTGCGGCGAGGTGGTTTCAGAAGGCGAGATGGCCCGCCGGTTCAAGCGCATCGACGAGATCCTTGAGCGTCAAGCCCCGAAGGTGATGCAGCCCTTTCGCGGCGTCGATGATGTGTACGCCTTGTTCACCGACAAGGCGGGCGCGCAGTACGACGTAAAGGACGTGATTGAATGCTTGGTGGATGCCAGGGCCGGGGCCCGGGCGAGCACAGGCGGGGCCACCCCGGAGCCGGACTTTGACGAGTACAAGGCCGAGTATGGCCAGTCGATCGTGTGCGGCTACGCGAAGATCGGCGGGCACCCGTGCGGGATCGTGGCGAACCAGAAGAAACTGGTGCAGCGGACGATGCCGGGGGGCAAAGACGGGCCGACGAAGGCGGTGCAGATGCCCGGGGTGATTTATGATGACTCGGCGGGCAAGGCCGCGCGGTTCATCATGGACTGCAATCAGCGGAAGATCCCCATCATCTTCCTGCACGACACCACGGGCTTCATGGTGGGGCGCGACAGCGAGCAGGGGGGGATCATCCGCGCGGGCGCGAAGATGGTCAACGCGATGAGCAACTGCATCGTGCCCAAGATCGTGGTGATCATGGGCGGTTCGTACGGCGCGGGCAACTACGCGATGTGCGGCCGAGCCTTCGACCAGTTCCTGGCCTTCGCGTGGCCCGGCGCCAAGTGCGCCGTGATGGGCGCCAATCAGGCCACGGGCGTGCTGACGACGATCGAAGAGGCGAGCCGCAAGCGCAAGGGCGAGGCCATCGACGAAGAAACGCACAAGGCGATCTACAGCGCGATCCACGCGGGGTATACCGAGCAGGCCGACATCCGCCACGCCGCGGCGCGCGGCTGGCTCGACCGCATCATCGAGCCCCACCGCACACGCGAAGAACTGATCGCCGCGCTGGCGGCGGCGGCGCAGGGGTGGGACTACAAGCGAGATTTTAAAACGGGCGTGTTGCAGACGTGAGGGGAAGGCACGCCGCGCGGCAAGGTGAAGTGGGATGGGTGCGTCACCCAGTAAGAAACAGTGGCACTCGCAAGAGTTCAAGATGGAGGTGATGCGGGCGGGAGAGGACTCTCACGGCGCCCCATCTCGACGAGTGCAACGCCGCTCTTCATGAGGTCCAGAGCCTTGGGAAGAGTCGTGGACAGATAGTCGCGAAGAGCGCGATTTGTGACGTTCCCGACTCTCAGCCACAGAATCTGTGGTGGCGCATCAAGGCGAGTGACCAGGTCCGCAAAGTCGTCGTCCTTGGAGAGAATCACATGCCCGGATGTTCTTAGCGCGGCGAAGATCCGGGCATCATCTTCGGTTGCGAACGGCGTTGCCCGGATATGCACGCATTCCACGCCGAACGTCGCCTCGATCCACGGCGCAATAGCGGGAGGGAGCTGGGCATCGACCCAGATTTTCACGCCGCGACCTCACCGTGCGATGCCCTGCGGGATGCAAAAACGAGCGAGGCCCGGATATCTTCGCGCTCGAGATCGGGGAAGTCGGCCAGGATTTCATCTTCGCTGACGCCTTCGGCAAGCATCTGGAGGATGTCCATGACTCTGATCCGCATGCCGCGGATGCACGGCCTGCCGCCGCACACGCCTGGTTGCTGTGTGATCCGGGTGAGCAGTTGGTCGGCGTTGGTCATGAGAGATCTTATGCATCGCCGCCGAGATGGTCATCGCGTGCGGACCGCGCCGTTTCGCGGCAAAGTGGCAGGGGCCGGTGGTTTGTGCCGCGCCGTGAGGCGTTGCAACCCGGCGGGTGCGACGGCGGTACAACCCCGCGACGGGCTGTGGGTACACCTATACAACCAGGAGAGAGCGATGAGCAGTATGAGAGGATGCGCGGCGGCGGTCGGCATCGCGGTTGCGGTTGCGGCCGGTCTATCGCACGGCGCCGTGGTCTACGACGCGATCACGAACAACACGCGACGAAGCACGCTCTTCACAACGGATGAATACGCACAAGACCTGACCCTGTCGACGGGCGCCGGAACCGCTATCCGGCTGGTGGAGGTCGGCGTGAGCCGGAACGTCGCGTTCCCCGGGGTGTATACCGGCGTGATGACGGTCCGGCTCTGGGCGGATGCGGGCGGCGGCCCCGGCGCTCTGCTGGGTGTCGCCACGGCGCCCGTGACCCTCGAAGAGAACCTGCTGGTGCACATCTTCGCGGCCGACTTTGGCCCAAACGGCGTTGAAGCGCCCATGGGCAAGGTCTGGGCGGGCGTGCAGTTCTCCTATACCAACCCGCTCGGCGCGGGGCTCGTGTATGGTCGCAGACAGCCGGAGATTGGTCAGTGGGGGCGTCACGATGCGCGGCGGTACCCCGACGGCACCTGGGTTCTTCACACAGACCGCAGCGACCCGGCGTATATCAGGATCACGACGGTGCCCGCCCCGGGCACGCTGCCGGCGTGGCTGGCGTTGCTTGCCGTGACGGCGGTGCGGCGCAGATCTGTCTGAACGTTGCACACCCGCGTCGATCTCAATGCATAAGAACTGGTCGTAAGTTCACGCGCGGCGTCTGACCCGCACGGCGGCCCGGTCCCGGCGCGGCGGTTGTCGTGGCGTGGCTTGCGTGGATATTCTCTGGCGCGTTGTCGTCTATTCTCGGGATGCCGTGTGTGCAGGAAGGGGGCTCGTGTGGCGAAGAAGAGCGATGGTGAAGTCGCGGGGCAAGGGGCCGGCGGAGAAGACCTGCCGCGCGAAATCACACCCGGCGGCAGCGAGGTCATCCGTCATGAACTCGGCGGGCAGGATCAGCACCCGGGAGTGGCGTATCTGAGCGAGGAGGAGATGCTGGCCATTGAGGCGCACATCGAAGCCTGCTTTGGCCCCGTGAACAATGTGATCCATGAGATTGTCTCAGAAGCGGTGCACATCGATCTGTTGCCGGCGATTTTAGAAGAAGATGAAGAAGTGGTTGTCATGCTGGCGACGATGGGCATGAGCGCTGTGCCGATGCACCTGCCGGACTTCGAGGATGTTCCCGAGGAGGAGCGGCCCTCGGCGTACGCGGAACTCATGATGCTGTTGCCGGGGCGGTGGAAGGCGATCGCAGAAGGAGACAAAGAGATAGAAGAGTGGGGGTGGTGGCCCGTCGGAGTCTTGAAAGACTGTGCGCGGCTACCGGTGTTGTTCGAGACGTGGCTTGGTCCGGGGCACACGGTGCCCAACGGCGACCCACCCGAGCCGTACCACGCATCGTGCCCGTTCGCGGGTGTGTTGGTCATTCCCATGGGCGGTGAGGCGTCGCGCATGGAGGCCGGCGGCAAGGTGGTAGACTTCTACCTGCTCCTCCCGTTGTACCCGGCGGAGATCGAGTACAAACTCGAGCACGGCGCAGCGGCGCTGCTCGAGAAGATGGAAGAAGCGGGCATCTCTCCGCTGGAATACGCCGATCCCGAGCGGCCGTCGTGCGTTGGGTGATGCGGGTGGCGGGGCGATGCGTTCTGTGCCGCGCGGCCTGCAACACGAGATGACCTGCGCACCGAGACCGCCGCGGAGGTTTGTAATTGGTGCGGAGAAGCCCCATTGGAATCCACACCATGAAGTGATCAGGCCACGCCGGCCGATCCTGGCGGCACTCGGTGGGGGCGGACGGGATGTCGATGCGGCGCCCCGAACCGGGCCTCACCACGTATTGACTGTGTTTGCAACGAAGCGGGCCGGGAATGCATACGCTCGGCTCTTGGAGGAATGTGCCATGCCAACCCTGGTCGTGTGCGATGAAACAACGGGCGGTGCGCGGGGCGAGAAGATCTCGCTTGAGTTTCCCACCGAGCGCATCACGGTGCGAGAACTCATCCGCGAGCGTGTGTATCAGGAAGTGCAAGACTACATGCTCAAGCGCGCCACCAACGGCGGCGTCTTCAAGGGGCTGGTGAGGCCCGACGAGTCGGAGCAGACAGCGCAGGGGTACAGGGTCAAGGGTGGGCGTGAAATCGACTGGAAGGTTCAGTTTGCGCGGGCCTGCGCCGCGTACGAAGCCAACCGGGTGCTGGTTCTGGTGGGTGATCGTCAGACCGGCGGGCTTGATGAAGAGGTCGTGCTCGGACGGGGCGTTGAGGCGACGTTCCTGAAACTGGTGCCGCTGGTGGGGGGGTAAAGGGTGGCGAAGAAGAAAGTGTCAACCGGGCTCGACGCGGCGGGCGCGAGGGCGATGATTGACGCGTTTACTGGCACGACCCTGAGAGGTGCCAAGAGCGCTTCGAAAGTGAGAGACACGCCGGAGCTGCGTGCCATTCTTGGTCTGGTGGGTTCGGATCAACGAGTCGTTGCCTGCGAGATTGTGAGCCGGCTGGCCGACATTCAAAAGCGGCACATCAAGGCGGTGACCCAGGGGAGCACGAAAGGGCCAGAGCCATACTGGTTTCCATGGTTCGAGGAGTATGGGCTCCCGCTTTCATTCCTGTGCGCGCGACTGCTGGGGCGAAAGTTGTCGCTGAGCACCGATGAGGTTCTGAGCCTGATCGATTGCGTCTGTGGGGATGCGAGGCATGCCCGGAAGGTGCTTGTGATTCACGCGGTCAACGCCCTGGAAAGCCTCCCGCGACCACTCGAGTCAAGGGTTGCGAGCGCGGCGATGCGTTTACGCGAGGAACTTCGCGCGGATCGTCGCGCGGCGAGCGCAAAACTTGCCACGCGAATATCCAAGTGTCTGGAGGGGTTCAAGGGTGGGCTTGACGCTCGGCCCAATGGCGTTCGCAAGGTCACACCATCGGAGCGTGTTCTGCTCCAGCGCGGCACAATCAAAGACAGCACGCCGATGCTCCTCGACGCCATGCTGCGGGCGATGAGCATTCCCGAGGAGAATGATGCTGCGGGCGCGGTGCAGTTCGCCTGCCCGCCCGGTGCGCCCAAAGAAGTGATCGACGCGATCAACGATTCGCTCGAAGGGGCATTACTAAACTGCCCTCGAAGTTGGGTTGGCGGATTCGCCATGGATCCGACCGTCGGCAGCGTGGCGATCGCAGCGGGTGCGCCCGGGGTGGCGTGGCTGGCCTCGGCGCTGGCTGCCATGAGCCAGAAACAGATCAAGTATGAGTTTGAAGGCAAGAGGGCGCAGCGCTTCCACAAGGGTTTCGGCTCGCTCCTGAGTACGTTTGAGTTCGTGATCACGAAGATCAGCGGGGTCGATGCGCCTTCGCTGGCGTCGCTCTGCCACGCGTTGAGCCGTCTGCGCATTCCCGAGTACACCTACCCGGACTGGGTCAAGATCGCTGGGGAGTGTGCGCGGCTTGTATCCGCCTCCCCTGGGCCGATGGACAAACGCACCGTGCTCCACGCCATTCGCCTGCGCGAGCGGCTCGCCCGAACAGACGATGCGATGTACCGCGCGAGCGTGCGGGTGATGGATGCGGCCCTGAACATCGGCGCGGACTTTCCGTTGGAACTGGGTGAGCGCTGGTCCGACCAGGCCTTCACGGATCTGATGGCGCTCAAACCGGCGGAGCGGGCCGTGTGGGTGCGCTTCATTGAGCACGGGCTGGGCGCCAAAGGTGGTGCGCCATCGGCCAAGTGGTGCAAGCAGGCCGATGAACTCGCCAGGTCGATGCCGCGCGAGCGGGTGGAAGAGTTTTTGGGTCGCTGGTTCCTGCTGGTTGGCAAGCCGCGCCCGGCGATCGCGGGCGGAAAGATCGCGGGGCGCGACCCATCGGTACCGACCGAACGTGGCGCGGATGGGCTTCGCTCCCTGGCGTTGATGGCTTCGCGGTGGGACACACCCGCCTCGGCCCGTGCCCTGGGCGACCTCGCCATGGCCTGCTTCAAGATGGTTCCCGGCGTGGGCGCTCGCTGCATCCGCCCCGGCACCGCCGCGCTGTGGGGGCTGTCGCTGATGACCACCCCGGCGGCGCTGGCGCAACTGTCGCGGCTGCGTCAACTCGTGAAGTTCGGCACCGCCAAGAAGATGCTCGATACATCCCTTGGGAACCTGGCCGCGCGGCTGGGCGTGACGACGAGCGAACTGCACGAGATGGCCTGCCCGGATTTCGGGCTCGATGCCGACGGGACGATGCACCAGGAAGCCGGCGACTTCACGCTGGAACTGGTCGCCAACACGGGCGGGGCCGAGGTTCGCGTGCTCGACGCCAAGGGGGCGGTGCGCAAGAGCGTGCCCGACGCGGTGAAGAAGGAGCACGGCGAGGCGCTCAAGGCGATGAAGCAGGCGAGCGACGACATCGACAAGATGCTCAGCGCGCAGCGGGTGCGCATTGATTCGATGTTCGTTGATGATCGGTGTTGGGCCGTGCCCGCGTGGATCGATCGCTACATCCACCACCCGCTGGTGGGCGTGCTGGGCCGGCGCCTGATCTGGCGCATCGTCGATGATGCAAAGTCTGCAAACCCCGGGCGGGCCGTTCTGTGGCGCGACGATCGCGCCTGCTTTGCCGATCTTGACGGGAAGAGCGTGACACCCGCAGACTCGCAGCACGTTCGCCTCTGGCACCCCATCACCGCCAGCGCCGACGAGGTTCGCGCCTGGCGCGACCTCATCGAGAAGTCCGGCATTCGACAGCCGGTGAAGCAGGCCCACCGCGAGGTCTACCCGCTCACCGACGCCGAACGCACGACCGCCACGTATTCGAACCGCTTCGCGGCCCACATCTTGAAGCAGCACACCTTCCAGCAACTGGCGGCCGACCGCGGCTGGAAGAGCAAACTGCGGCTCATGGTTGATGCCGAGTACCCCGCCCCATCGCGGGAACTCACCGGGTGGGCCATCCGGGCCGAGTTCTGGATTGAATCGGTCGGCGATGACTACGGGGTAGACACCACGGATTCCGGCTCGTTCCTCTATCTGACGACCGACCAGATACGGTTTTACCGCGCCGGCGCTGCCGAGCCGCACGCGCATGCGGGCGGTGGTGGCTACACCACCTACGGCGAAGATCGTGAAGAGAACCGGCCGCTGCCGCTGGAGAGCATCCCGCCGATTGTCTTCAGCGAGATGATGAGAGACTGTGATCTCTTCGTGGGCGGCGCCAGCGTGGGGAACAACCCGGAGTGGCAGGACGGCGGGCCCGAAGGGCGCTTCGTGAACTACTGGCAACTCTACTCGTTCGGCGAACTCGCCGGATCGGGCCGCGCCAGGCGAGAAACGCTCGAACGCCTGATACCTCGCCTCCGCATCGCGGGAGTCTGCGAACTGGGCGAGCGGTTCTTGAGGGTGAAGGGCAGGCTGCGCTCGTACAAGATTCACCTGGGCAGCGGCAACATTCTGATGGAGCCCAACGACCAGTATCTGTGCATCGTGCCCAGCGCGGGCCAGATCGCGAACGAGGGGAGCGTCTTTCTGCCCTTCGAGGGGGACCGCACGCTCTCAATCATCCTGAGCAAGGCGTTCCTCCTCGCAGAGGATGACAAGATCAAGGACCAGAGCATCGTCAGGCAGATCAAGCGGAAATAGCGGGGCGGGCGGTGCACGGGGGCTTCGCGCGGCGTAACGCTGGCCACGCAGTGATCACGGGCGTACAACAGCGCGCCGCCCTCCGGCGCGGCTCAGCCCCACGCCTTCACTACCATCGCCTCGTATGCCCGCGAATCAGGAACTCGCATCAACGCTGTCGGACATGGCCCGCATGATGGAACTGCTGGGGGAAGACTCCTTCCGCGCCGCGGCCCACAGCCGCGCGGCACGCGCGATAGAGGGGCTGGCCGGCGACATCGAGACAATCGCGGCCGACCGCGGCGCGCTGCTGGCGATCGAGGGCATCGGCGCCAAAATGGCCGACAAAATCATCGAGTTCTGCACCACCGGCGTGATCAAAGAGCACGCCGACCTGCGCGCCCGCGTGCCCGAGGGGTTGCTCTCGGTGCTCGAGGTGCCCGGGCTTGGCCCAAAGACCGTGCGCGCGATGTGGCAGCAACTGGGCATCACCTCGCGCGACGGGCTGGCCAGGGCGATCGAGGATGGTTCGCTGCTCACCCTGCCGCGCATGGGCGAGAAGGCCGTGGCCAAGATCCGCGACGCGCTCACGTTCGCGGCGGCCGCGGGGCAGCGCACGTGGCTGGGCAAGGCCCGCCCGGTGGCGGATGTCTTCATCGATCGCCTGCGCTCGCTCGCGGGCGTCGAGCGCGTCGAGGCGGCAGGCTCGCTGCGGCGCGGACGAGAGACGATCGGCGACGTGGACATTCTGGTGGGGATGGCCGCCGATGCCCCGCCCGCGGCCACGCTGGCCGTGGGAGAGGTCTTCCGCACCACCCCGGGCGTGACGCACGTGCTCGCGGCGGGAGACTCGAAGAGTTCGGTGATGTTCTCGATCGATGCATCGCAGGGGCGGTGGCAGCCCACCCCAAACCCGGAGAAGGGCGAGTCTCTGCCGCCCCCGCCCCCGGGCGGCCCCGCGATTCAGGTTGATCTGCGCGTGCTGCCCGCCTCGGTCTACGGCGCGGCCCTCATGTATTTCACCGGCAGCAAAGAGCACAACGTGCGGCTGCGCGAGCGGGCCATCGCACGAGGCATGACGCTCAATGAATGGGGCCTCTTCCCCGACACCCACAAAGACCTCGGCCCGCCCCAGTCGCGGGGCGTGACGCCCATCGCCGCGGCCACCGAAGAAGACGTCTTCCGTGCGCTCGATCTCCCGTGGATTCCTCCCGAGGTGCGCGAAGACCGCGGCGAACTCGATCACCCCCGCCCGTGGGCGCTGGTAGACCTGGCGGATATCAAGGCCGAACTGCACGCCCACACCACGGCGTCTGACGGTGTGTTCACCATCGAGCAACTCGCGGCCGAAGCGCGCCGGCGCGGCTTTCACACCATCGCCGTGACGGATCACTCGCAATCTTCCACCATCGCCGGGGGCCTTCGGCCCGACCGCCTGCGACGGCACATCGACGCGGTGCGCGAGGCGAACGAACGCACCGAGGGCATCACCATCCTCGCGGGGTCAGAGGTTGACATCCTGGCCGATGGACGGCTGGACTATGACGACGACCTGCTCGCGAGTTTGGATGTGGTGGTGGCCAGCGCGCACGCCGCGCTGACACAAGACCCGGCCACGGCCACCAGGCGGCTTCTGGCCGCGGTCACGCACCCGCTGGTGCACATCCTGGGGCACCCCACCGGCAGGCTCGTGATCCGCCGGCCCGGGCTCTCGCCAGACATGAGCGAGATCTTCGCGGCCGCGCGAGAGCACAACGTGGCGATGGAGATCAACGCGCACTGGATGCGGCTGGACCTGCGCGATATTCACGTGCGCGCGGCGGTCGAGGCCGGGTGCCTCATCGCCATCGACTGCGATGTGCACGAAGGCGCAGACTTTGACAACCTTCGCTTCGGCGTGCAGACCGCGCGCCGGGGGTGGGTCACGGCGGATCGCTGCATCAACACCTGGCCGGCCCGGCGGCTCCACGCGTGGCTTCGTGCCAAGGGCCGCGGAGGGCAGTGATGGTGCGCCCCCAGCGCAACACCAGGACGACGGGTTTCGTGGGCAGGTGAGCGCGGGGCGTGAAAAGGCATGAATCGGCATGGGAAGGCGTGGGGGTGCGTGTGCGTGCGTGGGGTGCGTGGGGTGCGTGGGCGTGCGTGGGGGGGGCGTGGGGTGTGGGGGTTGAGGGTGGAAGCCGGCGTGAAACCCGGTTCGGGGCACATATTGGTTGAATCCCGGGGGCGGCTGGTCCGTACCATTGAGTGGGCACGGGGGAATCTCCGGCCGTGCCGACATTATGTTCTGTATATGTTTGTATGTAGAACTGACGTCGGGGACACACGAAAAAGGCGGAGGCTGCCATGAATCAACCGACCTTGTGCCGCGCTGCCCGCGGCGGATTCACGCTGATCGAACTGTTGGTGGTGATCGCCATCATCGGGGTGCTGTCGGCGATCGCGCTGGTGGCCGGGGGCAAGGTTTTCAGCAGCGCCAAGGCCTCTACCACGCAGGATGTGCTGCGTGTGCTCGATACGGCGATGGAGGCGTTCATCTCTGAGAAGGGGGCCATTCCGCCCGCGACGGTGGAACTCTCGCTGAACCCCGGGCAGGCCGCGCAGCAGCGGCGGGTCTTCGCGGCGGCCGATGCCTATGACGCGGACGGGCAGGGGATGATGAACAGCCTCGGGTACTTCATGGCGCAGGCCCGCGAGGTACCAAGCGCGAAGCGGCACCTCGACGGGGTGCCCCAGAAGTTCCTCAAGCGGCTGCGGCCGACGACCTCTCAGCCGGAACTTGAGACATTCGTGGACGCGTGGGACCGGCCCATCCGCTACGTGCACCCGGCCTTCCACGGGGTGATCGTGCAAGACACGGCCAACGCCACGCCGGGCGGCCCGCGCGATATCACCACGCTCGAAGTGCCCTCGCTGCGTCAGGGCCAGCAGTGGGGCGTGCAACGGCTTCGCCGCAACAGCACATACCTGCTCACGCCGCCGGTGGTGGGCGCCCTGGGTGCCGATGGCGACGGCGGGCGGTGCCAGGGGGGGCGGCCCTACTTCTACTCGGCGGGCGAAGACGGCAAGGTGGGAACAGAGATCGATGGCACCCTCCGCACCAACCGCAACGCGGACAACGTGTACACCACGGTTCCCTCGCTGCCGCCGGTCTAAGTTGGCATTGAGCCTGTGAATGGAAATGCTCGCGCCGCGGGTGGGTTTGTCGCGCGCGGGGCACGCCCGCGCGCATGGGGGCGTGGGGGTGTGGGGGTGTGGGGGGTATTCTGCGCGCCCCGGGTTCGCGGCATGGCCCCAGGGGTGGATAAGCCTACCTTTTCGCGCGTTTCTGACGCCTTGCGGCCGATCCTTCGGGCGGTCAGCATGAACAACCTGCCCGGTCGGGCAGTCTTGTTGACGACTGAAACGTAGGAGAAGGTGCGTGCAACACAACCGGTGGTCCCCGCGTTCTCGTCTTGGCGCCCGCACCCTGCGGGCAGGGGCGCTCACGTCGGGCCTGTTGGCCCTGGTCTGCGGCACGTCGATGGCCATCGGCCAGCCCACCCCGGCCAAGCCCCTCACCGAAGAAGAACTCAAGGCCCAGAAGGGCGAGCAACCCTCGACCATCATCGCGCCCTCATCCCCGGGCAAGCCACAGACACAGATCATCCCCTCTGCCACCGGCGCGGCACGGGTGCAGCAGCCGGGCACTCAACCCGGCGCACGCCCAGGTGCACAGCCTGCCGCGCAACCCGGTGCCAGGCCCGGCGCGCTGCCCGCGGGTCAGCCGGTGCCCCCGACGGGGCCCGGCGCGGCCGATCCCGCGATGAACCAGCCCGCGCTCATCCCGGTCGATGATCTCGGTGAGTTTCGCCGCGACCCGGCGGGGTGGCCTGGCGATGGCGAGGCCGAGGGGGACATGATCACCCTGGCGGCCTTTTCTGAGCCGGTGCAACTCTCGGCGCTGGTGACGCTGCTGGCCGAAACGCTGACGATCAACATCACCATTATCGGTGATCTGCAAGGGTCGGTGGCCTTCAACGCGCCCGTGCCGGTGCGCAAAGATGAACTGCTCAACCTGGTCGACGCGCTCTTGAACCAGCAGGGGTGGACGATCACCCAAGACCGCACGGGCTGGTACACGGTGGTTCAGGAAGACAAAGTGCCCGTGAACTTCAGGGGCGACCGCGCGACCACGCGGGTCTTTTCGACGCCCAACATCCGCCCCAGCGCGATCCAGACCGCGCTGACATCTCAACTGGGTGCGGGCGGCGGCGTGGGCGGTCAGCCGGGCATGGGCGGGGTGGGCGGGCCGAAACTTCAGTTCATCGACGAACTGGGCATCATCATCGCCACGGCCAGCGCGCGCCAACTCGACACAATCCACGAACTCATCGGCAAGATCATGGGCGAGTATGCCCGTGCGAAGTTCATCAGGATTGATCTTCAGAACGTGGCCGCGCCGGCCGCGAAAGAGCGTGTGCTCTCGCTGATCGGCCAGGGCGGGCGCGTCGGCGGCATGGGCGGGGCCGAGGGCGGGCAGCCGGGCATGGGCGGGGCGCGCCAGCCGGGCGCGGTGGGCGCGCTGGACAACATCGGCGACCGCCTGACGGTCGACTCGCAGGGCAACGCGCTGATCTTCCGCGGGGTTCAGGAAGAGATCGACCAGGTGCGGGCGATTCTCTCGCTGATCGACGTGACGAACACGCTGGTGCCCAAGCGGTATTACGCGGGCACCTACGCCGCGCAGATCGCCAACCTCGCTCGCAGTTACGGCCTGGGCGAGGTCACGAGCATCAGCAACGCCGACGGCGGCGGGGGGGGGCAGTTCGGCGGGCAGTTCCAGCAGGGTGGTCGCGGCTTCCAACAGGGCATGCCGGGGATGCAGGGCCAGCAGGGGTTCGTGGGCGGCCCCGTGATGGTGGTCAACGAGGGCGACGGAACGATCATCTACTACGGCACCGAGGCGCAGCAGGCCCAGTTAGACAGGCTCATCCAGGAACTCGACACACAGTCCGAGCGCATCGTCATCCGCGAATACCGGCTCAAGAACAGCAAGGCCGAGGACGTGGCCGACGTGATCATGGGCCTGCTCAACAACCAGAGCCTGGTGGGCGATTCGCCGCTGATGCCCGACAGCGGGTTCGGCTTCGGCTCGCAGAGCGGCTCATCGAGCCGCTTCCGCAACGCGGGGTCGCGCAGCACGCTGCAGCCGGCCAACCCGCAGAACCCGCAGGGGCGGACGGGCGGCGATATGGAACTCGACGGGGCCAACGCCTTCGTCATCGCCGACATCAAGAACAACCAGGTGCTGGTGAAGGCCCCGGCCGGGCAGCAGAAAGACTTCGCACGCCTCATCGAGAAACTCGACCTGCGCCGCCCGCAGGTGTACCTCGAGACCAAGATCATCGCCGTGTCGTGGAGCGACGAACTGAGGCTGGCCTTCGAGACGCAACTGATCAACGCCAACGGCAGCGGCGGCGCGCTGCAGACCAACTTCGGCCTGACCACGGCCGGCGCGTCGTTCACCGCGTCGCGCAACGTGGCGACCAACCTGTCGGGCTTCACCGCGGCGATCATCAAGTCAGACCACATCCCCATCGTGATCAACGCCCTGCAGACCAAGGCCGACGCGCGGATTCTCTCGACCCCCGCCCTGCTGGTGGACGACAACGAAGAGGCCAAGATCGTGAGCGTCGAAGAGCAGCCCTACTCCACCACCCAGGTGTCGGCGGGCAGCCCCAACGTGACCTCGCTTGGCGGCTATGTCGAAGCGGGCACCACGCTCACCATCAAGCCCAACATCTCGGACGACGGCTACCTGCGCCTCAAGTACGAGACGGAACTCTCCTCCTTCACAGGGGCCGCGCAGCCGGGCCTGCCGCCGCCCAAGCAGACGAACAACATCTCGTCGGACAGCATCACCGTCCCGGCGGATACAACGGTGATCGTCGGCGGCATCAACATCGACACCAACCGCAAGACGCGACTGCAGATCCCGCTGCTGGGCGAGATCCCGCTCATCGGCTACCTCTTCCGCGACACCAACAACGTGCACCGGGTGACGACGCTGTACGTCTTCATCACCCCGCGCATCCTCCGCGAGCCCAACTTCGCCGATCTTCGGCTTCTCACGGCGGGCCCTCAGCAGCGCGCGATGGAGGAGGGAGACTTCCCCCCGCTGCGCCCCACGGGCATCGACATCGTTCCCAGCATGGCCCTGCCGCCACCCCCCGAAGACGACGACACCGAAAACCCGCCCGCGGTGAGCGGACGCTGAACCTCAACCATGCCGGCACGCACCAACACTCTCGCCAGAGCACGCGCACGCGACGGGGCCGACGCAGAACCGGCCGGCCCCTCGCCCGCGCAACTCGCGCGCGTCGCCTCGGCCTTCGGCCCGCTGCCCCTCACGGCCGAGCAACTCAGGCAGTTCCCCGGCATCGAAGGCTCGGACGACGAACCGTGGGATGTCATGCTGCAGATGCTCGCCATGGACGAGCACCAGGGCCTCGAACTCTTCTCCCGCCGCACGGGGCTGCCCTTCATTCAAGAGCCGCGCGGCAGCGAATCGGCCAGCCGCTTCTACGAACTCGTGCCCCCCGACATGGCCCGCCGACACCTGTGCGCAGGGCTCGAGTCTGACGGCGTGAGCATGACCGTGGCCACCTCGCAGCCGATGCAGCCCGCGGCCTTCAACATCATCGAAGACATGCTGGGCATGCCCGTGCGCATCGCCCTCTCGCCGCGCGCCGCCGTGGCCAACCTCATCAACCGCGGCTACGAACAGCGGCAAGACCTCGTCACCGAGATCATCGAAGAGATGCCCCTGGACGAGCGGGCCATCGCCTCGGCGGCGGGCTCGGTGGGGCAATCGACCGACCTGCTGCAACTGGCCCGCCAGACGCCGGTGATCCGCCTGGTGAACATGATCCTGTTCGAGGCGCTGCGCCGGCGCGCGTCCGACGTGCACATCCACCCGATGGAGACGCGGCTTGTCATCCGCTTCCGCATCGACGGCATGCTGGTCGACGCCTTCTCGCCCCCCCTCTCGCTGGCGCCGGCCATTTCGTCTCGCCTCAAGGTGATGACCGAACTCGACATCGCCAACCGCCACACGCCCCAGGACGGCCACACGTCGGTGCGCGTGGGCAGCCGCAAGGTGGACATCCGCTTCTCGTGCATCCCCACGGTCTACGGCGAGCGGCTGGTGCTGCGACTGCTCGACCAGACGGCGACGCAACTCTCGCTCGACGAGATCGGGATGACACGCGAGATGCAGGCGAGCCTGCTCGACCTGGTCGACCGCCCGACGGGCATCATCCTGGTCACGGGGCCCACGGGCTCGGGCAAAACCACGACGCTCTACGCCGCGCTCTCGCGCGTAGACCGATCAAGCCGCAACGTGATGACCATCGAAGACCCGGTGGAATACCACCTCGACGGCATCAGCCAGATGCAGGTGAACGTGAAGCGCGGGGTGACCTTCGCCACGGGGCTGCGGGCGCTGCTGCGGCAAGACCCCGACGTGATCCTTGTCGGCGAAATCCGCGACAACGAAACGGCGCAACTGGCGATCCAGGCCTCGCTCACCGGGCACCTTGTGCTGGCGACGCTGCACACCAACGATGCGCCCAGCGCCATCCCGCGGCTTGTCGATATCGGCATCGAGCCCTATCTGGTCACGTCGTCGCTGCTGGCGGTGCTGGCGCAGCGGCTTCTTCGGCGGCGCTGCGCCTCGTGCCAGGGAAGCGGGCAGGCCCCCGCCGGCGGCCGGTGCGAGGCGTGCTACGGCGTTGGCTACAAGGGCCGGCTGGCCGCGTACGAAATCATGACGATGGACGACGACCTGCGCCGCCTCACGGCCTCGCGCGCCGACGCCGTGAGCCTCTACGACATGGCGCTGGCCAAGGGCTTCAAACCCATGCGCGAAGACGCCATGGACAAAGCCCGGCGCGGGCTCACCGACGAGGCCGAGATCTACCGCGTGCTGCACTGACGGCACCCATCGCCATGTCACCCGCGATTCAGTCCAAACTGGCACAGGCCGACGCGCTCCTCCGGGCGGGCAGAGCCGCCGAGGCGCTCGCGCTGCTGCAGCCCCTCGCCGCCAGACACCCCAGAGAGGCCCACGTCGCCGGCCTGCTGGGCGTGGTCTTCTACGAACTGCGCCGGTTCGAGCAGGCGGCTTTCTACGCCCAGCGCGCGTCAGACCTCGCCCCCGACAACGCCGACTTCGCCTCAAACCTCGGCCTCGCGCTCGATGCACGCCATAAGTTCGACGCGGCACGCGCCGCGTTCGAACGCGCCGTGCGCCTCAACCCCGCTCACCCCCGCGCCAGGCTCGCGCTCGCCAACCGGGCGCTGGCCGACAAGCGCGCCCTCGACGCCATCGAGCACTGCGCCGCGGCGCACGCCGCCGGCTGGGATGCCCAGGTCTGCATGACCTACGCCGGCGCGATGATGGCGCAGGGAGACGTGGCCCGCGCCGCGGCCTTCACCCGCGACGCGCTCGCACGCTTCCCCGGCGATGCCACGCTCTGGGGCGGCCTCGCCGCCGCGCTCAACTACATGCACGGCGACACCGTGGCCGAATCGGCCGCGGCGCACCGCCGGTTCGGCGAGATCCTCGACCGCTGCCGCCCCGCGGGCCTTGTCATCCCGCACCCGTCCGCCGACGACGGCGAACGTCGCCTGCGCGTCGGGCTTCTCAGCAGCGACCTGCGCGCCCACTCGGTGTCCTTCTTCATCGAGCCCTTCCTGGCCCTGCACGACCGCGCGGCCTTTGACCTGTGCGTCTATTCAACCACGCGCCACCCGGACGAGGTGACACAGCGCCTGCGCGGGCACGCGCACCTCTGGCGCGACGCCGCCGGGATGATCGACGCCGAGATCGCCGCGCAGATCGGGCGCGACCGATGCGACGTGCTGGTCGAACTCGGCGGCCACACATTCAACAGCCAACTCACCGTGATGGCCTATCGGCCAGCGCCGGTGCAGGTGACCTATTGCGGCTACCCGAACACCACGGGCCTGAGCACCATCGACTGGCGCATCGTTGACAGCCTCACCGACCCGCCGCGCGATTCGCCCGAGGCGGCCGCGGCCCGCGCGGCCGGCGCGCCAGACTTCGACGAACGCTGCACCGAAAGGCTGTGGCGGCTCGACCCGTGCTTCCTGTGCTATCAGCCCCCGGCGAACGCGCCCGAGCCGGCCCGCCTCACGCCGTCCGGTGCGCCGCCGACCTTCGGCTCGTTCAACGCCAACCGCAAGATCGGGCCGGGGGTGATCGCGCTGTGGTCGCGCGTGCTGCACGCATCGCCGGGCTCGCGCCTGCTCATGAAGTCTTTCGAACTGCGCGACCAGGGCGTGCAGGAGCGCATCGCGGGGGTCTTCGAGTCGTGCGGGGTGGCCCGCGAACGCATCGAGTTCCTCGGGGCCACCCAGGGGCTCGCCGAGCACCTGGCCACCTACGCGCGCGTCGATGTGGCCCTCGACACAACGCCCTACAACGGCACCACAACCACCTGCGAGGCCCTGCACATGGGCGTGCCGGTCGTCACGCTGCCGGGCCCAACCCACGCGTCACGCGTGGGCGTGAGCCTGCTCACGGCGATCGGCGCGGCAGACCTCATCGCGCCCGACGAAGACGGCTTCGTGCACCTGGCGGTCGGCCTGGCGCACGACAGCGCGCGCCTCGATGCGCTGCGTGCCTCGCTGCGCTCCGGGCTTGCGGCCTCGGCTTTGTGCGACCGAGAGGGGTTTGCGCGCCGTTTCGGCCAGGCCCTGCGCGCCATGTGGCGGGCGCACTGCGCCGGCGCGAAGGGCTGAAGCCCGCGCGGGGTTTATTCGAGTTCCGCTTTCTTCTGGCGCGCATCGCGCACCGTGATGCGCCGCTCGGGCATGAGAATGATCGGCCGCACACCGTCGTCGACGATGATGCGCAGCGACACGTCTCCCTGCCCGCCGCCCACGAGGGGCACGATGAATCCGCCCGCCCCGCCGGGGATCGACGCGCCCACGACCACGCCGCCCGTGCCGGACTGCTCGACGATGATGCGCTGCGCGCCGTGCACGGGGTCGCCGGCCCAGTCGAACGGCTGGACGTGCAGCGCCCCTTTGCCGCCCGGGGTGAGCGAGCCGAGCACCGTGACGGTCGAGGTCACAGCGTCGGTGATGCCGCGCAGCGACTCGCGCATCGCGTCGAAGGCGTCTTGCAACTGAAAGACAGGGTCGGGGCTGGATGACTGTTGAAAGGCGACGTTGAAGTTCATGTAGTAGTGGCCCGCGGCGAAGCCCACACCGCCGCCGAAAAAGCCGCGCCGATTGCCGATCACACGCAGCGCGCCGCTGTTGACGATGGCCTCGGGGTAAATGTCGCCGGTGAGTTCGGCCAGCAGCAGGGGCGCGCTGTTGACGCCCACCGAGAAGCGCGGGGCAAGGTCATAGGTGCCGTCGCCGCGCGAGATGGCCGCGCCCAGCGAGGCCGAGGAATCGAGCGTGGCCAGGTCGGGCAGGCCGTCGCCGTTGATGTCGCCCACGGCGACGCGGTTCACGAGCACGCCGTAATCAAAGGCGGGCCCGGCGACAAACCCGCCCGGGGTGTTCAGACGCGGGCTGATCGATTGCCCCGCGGGGCCGATGAGCGTGACAAGGTCGGTGTCGCCGTCGAGGTCGAGGTCTGCCGGCGCGGCGGCGCGCACAAGCACACCGGGCGAGACCGGGGTCTCCTGCGCGCCGAAGGCGCCGTTGCCCTGCCCAGGCAGCACGCGCACCGCCGCGGCCCCGGTGCCGATGATGATGTCTGGGTGGTTGTCCCCGTTCAGATCGGCGATGGAGAGGTTGTTGACCGAGCCCGGCGCGGCGACGAGTTCGGGGGCATCAAAGCCCGCGCCGTTGTTGCGGCACAGATAGATGGAAGACGAGGTGTGGAAGATGATGTCCGGGGCGCTGTTGCCCGTGACATCGGCCAGCGCCAGGCCGGTGACGCGGGCGGGGGTGGCAAAGTCAGCGCGGGTTGTCAGCACACCGGCGGGTGCGCCGCGATACGTCGTGATGGCCCCCAGGGCGCCGGCGCTGGTCGAGCCGCCGCCGATGACCACGTCGGGCAGGCCGTCGCCGGACCAGTCCGCCACCGCGACAATCGCGGGGCTGGTCATGCTGTTGTACGGGGCCGAAGGGGCGAAGACCGGCATGGCCATGCCGGGCGTGGTGCGGTTGAGATAGACGAGGATGCGCCCCGGCGTCGAGCCGACGGGAACAAGCAGATCAGTCCGGCCGTCGCCGTCGAGGTCTGCCGCGGCGGGGATGGCGGTGCCGCCGGCGGAGAGATTGAGCGACGCGGCGTCGGCGTCGCCGGCGCGTGACACAAGGTAGTAGCCGATGTCGGCGCTCTTGGTGAATGAGGGCGGGGGCGCGCCGCAGGCGGTGGGCTCGCCGGTGGTGCATGAGCAGCGGCCATCGCCACCAAAGACGCGCGCCGCTTCCATCGAAGCCATGAGGCGCGCGGGCAGATCGCCCTCGCTGTTCATCGCCGCGTTGAGCGCGGCATCGAGCACGGCCTGCCCGGTGATGACGTTGCCCTGGATCGCGTACGCGATGGTGCCCTGCCGGCCAAGGTAGGAATAGTCGAATGAGCCGGTGATGCCAGAGGCGTACCCGCCCGCGCCCGTGCCGGTGAAGGTGAGCGTGCGGCCGGAGAGATCGACGATGCCGTACTGACGGGACTGGTGCCCGCTGTCGGTGGCGGCGAGTTCGGCGAGGATGAGGGCGGGGTCGACTCCGGCGGCGAGTCGGTCGCGCAGGATGGTGCGGTTGTTGCCGGTGGAATCGACGAACGACTGCGCCGCGGCCGCGCCCTTGCCAACGACGACGACAGAAGCCCCGGCCTGCAGATCAAAGTTGGTCAGGCAGGTGGCCGAGGCGATGCCGATCTCCCCGGTGGTGGTATCAACAAAGATGATGGACCAGGTAGCCATCGCGCCGGGCGCCGCGGCCAGCGAAGCGCCGAGGGCGGCGCGGCGGAGGAGACGTGCGGCAGAGGAAAGGGGCATGGCGGTGCTCCGGGGGGCCGGCGGGCGAATGGTGTCGACCAGTGGGATCGGACGAGTTGATGGTACAGATGCGGCGCAGGGCGGGGAAATGAGTTCTCGGACGGGTCAACGGGGCGGGGAGGGTTGCGGGCGCAGCAAAAGGCCCCGGCGCAGGTGATCGCGCCGGGGCCGGGTATGTGGGTCAGGATGTGCGGCGGTTCAGCAGCCGCCGTTTTCCCACGCGGCGAAGAAGAAGTCAACGTCGTCGCCATCGACACCGCCGTCGTAGTTCACGTCGGCGGTGGGGTCGCCCTGTTCCCAGGCGTCGAAGAAGGCCTGAACGTCCGAGCCGTCGATGCCGCCGTCCTGGTTGAAGTCGGCCGGGCAGGGCACGGGAAGGACAAAGAGGGAGACGCGGTTGGAGAAGGCGTTGCCGCAGGGGCTGGTGATGAAGCACTGGAAGAGGTCGCCGTCGTCGTCTTCGGTCACGCCGAAGACTTCGAGGGTGTTGGTGAAGGAGCCGGAGATGTTGCCGCCGTCGACGAGCAGGTCGCCGTTGCGGCGCCAGCGGAAGGATGTTGCGCCCGCGGCCTCCACGGTGAAGGTGGCGGTGCCGCCCACCACGACGTACTGATCCTCGGGTTCAAGGTCAAAGATGGCCTCGGTGCCGGCGAAGCCGGAGTCGGAGAGGCTCATGGGGCTGATGCCGCAGGGGCTGATGGCCTGCACCCAGTAGAAGTAGACGGTGTCGCCCACCGTGGTGAGGTCGGAGTAGGGGGAACTGTTCTTGGTGCCCAGCAGGGTTGCGGTGCCTGAGTTGTTGACGGTGTTGCGGAAGATGCGGTAGTTGGTGGCGTTGGGCGAGGCGTTCCAGGAGATGGAGACGCTGTTGCAGTTGCGGCCGTCTGACGCGCGAACGTTGGTAGGCGCGGCGGGCGGGCCCTGGCGGAAGCCTTCGTCGGGGCCGACGAGCGGGCTGGCGAAGCAGTTGTTGGCCGAGTTGATCCAGTAGAAGTAGGTGGTGCCGACGGCGGCGGTGTTGTCCTGGTAGATGTTGCCGACGACGTTGTTGGCCACGACGGCGGCGTCATTCACGTTGTTGGTGGTGCCGCGCAGGATGCGGTAGAACTGAGCGTTGTTGCCCGAGTTCCAGGTGAGGGTGACGGTGTTGCAGTTGGTGCCGTCGCTGGCGGCGAAGTTGGAGGGTGAGTTGGGCGGGTACTGCCTGTAGCCGAAGTCCGGGCCCGCGAGCGAGCCGTTGCCGCAGGCGTTGGAGGCGCGGACCCAGTAGCGGTAGTTGAAGGCGGGCAGGCCGGTGGCGTCGGTGTAGAAGAGATTGTTGGTGTTGGCGAGCACGGCGGGGACGCCCGGCAACTGCGGGGAGTCGCGGAAGACGGTGTACGAGGTGGCGGTGAAGGCGGCGGTCCAGGTGATGGTGACGCCGTCGCAAGTGGTGCCGTCGGTGGCCTGAACGTTGCCGGGCAGGCCTGGCGTCGAGGTCCGCGAGCCGGTGACGGCGGAGGAATAGGCGCTCACGCCGCAGGAGTTGTTCGCGCGGACCCAGTAGTAGTAGACAATGTTGGCCGTGGCGGTGCTGTCGAGCAGCGAACTGGAAATGGGGCTGGCGATGAGGGTGGCGGTGCCGCTGTTGTTGACGGTGTTGCGGTAGACGCGGTAGTTGCTGGCGCCGCTGACAGAGTTCCAGGTGAGGTTGACGCCGCTGCAGCCTGAGCCGAGTGTGGAGAGCCCGGTGGGCGTGCCCGGGATGACGAGGCGAGCGCCGGAAGCGCTGGAGGAATAGCCGCTGAGCGTGCAGGCGTTCTCTGAGCGCACCCAGTAGAAATACGTGGTGCCTGCAACGGCCGAAGAGTCGGTGTAGGAGGTGCCCGAGGGGGAGGCGATCTGCGTCGCAGAGCCGCTGCTGTTGGTGGTGTTGCGGTAGACGCGGTAGTTGCTCACGCCGCTGACGCTGTTCCACGTGAGGCCGATGTTGGAACAGGTGGGGTTGGTTTGGAGGTTGCTGGGTGTCGAGGGCGCGAGGCAGGCCTGAACGGTGATCTGCTGGGCGTCCCAGGTGTCGGTGTCGTTGTTGTTTGAGTTGCCGTCGGTGCCCGAGTCGAGGACGACGCCGACCCAGTAGGTTCCCGGCGCGACGGAGTAGGGGATCTGGATGCTGCCGATGTTCACGGTCACGTTCTGCATGGGGTCGTAGTCCCACGTGAAGGTGCGTGTGGCCAGCAGGGTGTCGGAAGAGGAGATGTCGTTGTTGGTGGAGAGGTAGACGCGGAAGGTGTAGGTGTTGCTCGCCGGGTTGGCGTTGGTGACGTTGGAGGCGAGGAAGTTGGAAGTGAAGGAATCGCCCTGGCGGAGGGTGGTGGCCGACGCGAAGCGGAAGCGCAGGGCTTCAAGGTCGAAGGTGCTGCCGCGGGTGTTGGTCTTGAAGGTTTCAAGGTCAGTCGTGAACTGCTGCCAGAGGGCGCAGTAGGCGGCGCTGGTGCTGCGGTTGGAGGTTGAACAGACGGCGGCGACGTAGCGGTTGCCGTCGGAGACGCGGTACATGGCGCTGCCGCTCATGCCGCCCCAGACCGCGGTGAAGCAGCCGGTGGTGGTGTTGAGATTGAACTGGTTGTCGAAGAGGCCGGGGCAGCCGTCCGGCGTGCCGGACCAGAAGTACATCTGGCGGCCGGTGTGCAGCGTGCCGCTGACGTTGCAGGTTTCGGCGGGGTAGGAATAGTTGAAGTGGGTGGTGCTGGTGCTGCACGTGCCGTACGACCAGCCGTACGAGCCGGTGAGCATGCCGATCTGACGGGTGCCGGTTCGGCTCAGGCGGATGGCGCCCACGTCGCGGTCCCAGTTGCCGTTGTTGACATAGTCAGAGCCCGCGAGATACTGCGTGCCGCGCGCCCAGCCGAAGTGCTGGTGCACGGCGGTGGAGCCGGGGGGGTTGACGGCGCCGACGCCGTCCCAACCCGGGTAGACCCAGATTTCCTGGGCATACGCGAAGATGTTGATGCCGTTGGGGTTGCGGGCATAAACACAGTGCGCGGCGGTGAGCACCACGCCGGCGTCGGCCATGGAGCCCGAGCACGAGAAGAAGCGGTCGTTGCCGTTCTGGTCAACAAAGCGCATGGCCAGACGCACGTTGGCGCGGGCCGGGTAGGTTTGAAGGGTGGCGTCGCTGACGCTGGACATGGTGCCGAAGCCGCGCGCCATTTCGTGGCCGATGTCGATGGGGCCATCGCCCGTGAACGGGTTGCCGCCGATGCCCGGGCCGGGGCCGAAGGCGGGGTCACCCAGGGGGATCTCGTACATCTCTCCCGTCTCGGCGTCGTAGAACATGACGCTCTCAGAGACGAAATCGATGGGCAGCACCGACGGCGTGGGGTGCGCCATGGGCATCGGGGGGATCTGATCGAGGGGTGGGTGGTTGGGGAGCGGGATGTGCTCGTCAACCAGGAATGGATCCTGCGCGGGGGGCAGTGCGTTGGAGGGCACCGCGTTGACCACCGGGGTGGGGCCGCTGAAAGGGGCCGCGTTGACCTGGGCCAGAGCGGGCGCCCCGGCACAAGCAATGAAACCGGCCGCGACTGCGCGGCGCACGAGAGATGAAACGTTCACTGAAACCTCCTTTTCCCTGGACCTGACTTGGAACCTTGATCCTACCAAAACCCCGATAGACAAACAAGCGCAAATTGGACAAAAACACTCAGTTCATGAAGCGAGTATCTTTGCCCGTCGCGCCTGTCGTCGTAAGTGGTTGCACATCAATGATTTGTGAAGAAACGCCGCGACACGTCCGAGAATCCCTGGTTTCGGTGGCGTGTAAGGTGGTTGGCATCACGCGTGGCAGCCCTCCGGGGCCCGGTGTATCTCGGGGTGAGGAGAGGGTCATCGGGGCCCGCGGGTGTGGGTTGCGGGCCTGGGGTGAATTCCCCGCCAATTTGGGGGGCGTGCGGAAAGAGAGACACGGCGGGGAGAGGGGCGGCGCGCGCCGCGGAGAAAGTTTGGCGTGCTCTTCAGGGGGTGTTCGCGGGGGCGTGTGCCGGGGCGCCGCCGCGCCGGCAGGAGTGGGGCAGGGGAGTCGGGGGGCGGGTCGCGCCGGGGAGAGAGAGCCGCGCTACGCTCCGGCTCAATTTCCCCCGGGGCAGG
Organism: Phycisphaeraceae bacterium; assembly: GCA_019636615.1. Lineage (GTDB taxonomy): Bacteria > Planctomycetota > Phycisphaerae > Phycisphaerales > UBA1924 > UBA2402. The sequence continues at coordinate 1,305,992 of JAHBXF010000001.1, forward strand.
AGTACACGCCGGATGGACCGATCGATGAAGACGCTGCGCATCGTTGGAAGTGGGCTGTGCGCCATGGCGGCGCTGACGGCGGGGCTGGCGGGGTGCGCCACGAACGGCGTGAGTGAGCCGAAGCCGGTGCGCACCAGCGCGGGCGAGTCGGCGTATCCCTCTGATTACACGGCGTGGGCCGAGGTCGGGTACCGGCTTGACTGGTCGGGCTTTCCGTTCCCCATGGCGGGCCGGCCGGAGATCCTGCGCACGGCGGTCTTTGACGATTCGATCGTGCTTGTCGAGCGTCGCAACGGCGCGGCCTTCATCAACGCGATGACGGGCGAGCGCCGGTGGGCGACCGAACTCGCGGGCCCGCTGACGAAGTATGTGGGCATCGTGCGCGACCCGCGCGATCCCGGGAACGTGATCGTGTGCAGCCAGTCGGAGGGGTATGTGATTGCCGCCTCGACGGGGACGCTGCTGGCGCGCGAGCGGTTTTCACGGGTGGTAGACACGCCGCCGGTGACCACGGGCAACCTGGCGATCTTCGGCACGTCGGTGGGCGAGGTGCTCGCGCACCTGCTGGGCCGCAACGTGAAGGCGTGGGGTTTCCAGAGCGACGGCGCGATTACCTCGGCGCCGGTGATGGTGAGCGATGGCGTGCTGTGCGCGGTGTCGCAGGCCGGGGACGTGATGTTCCTGAGCGCCCAGGGCGGGCAGATGGTCGGGCGGGCCAGGGTGCTCGGCGGGCTGGCGACCAACCCGGTGACAGACGGCAACCTGGTGTACATCGCGGGGCTCGATCAATCGGTGTGGTGCTTTGCCCGCAACGGGCAACTGGTGTGGCGTCAGCGCACCTCCAACCCGCTGCGCACGCAGCCCGCGTTTGTCGGCGGCGTGTATTACGGCGCGCAGCAGCGCGAAGGGCTCGTGGCGCGCAGCGCTCAGGACGGCGCCGTGATCTGGGAGAACAAGGACCTTGCCGGCACGGTGCTGGGTTTGCGCGGCGGGCGGCTGATAGTGTGGGATTCGGCGTCACGCCGGCTCTGGTCGGTTGATCCCGCGACGGGGGCCATCGCCGCGTCGATGCACCTGCGCGAGACCGTGTGGCTGCACGCCGACGGCGAGCGCGACGGCAACCTCTACGCGCTGAGCGAGCGCGGCACGGTGGGCAAGTTCGTCCCGCGATAAGGCGCGCCCGCGCGGGGCCTTGGGGCCAGAGGGCGCTGCGCCCGACACCCCGGGAGGAGCGCGATGGAATACCTGATCCTGATCGGGGTGGTCGCGCTGGGGCTGTGTCTCTATACCTTGGGCGGGGGGAAGATCTTCGGGGAAAAGAAGCCCCCGGGGCGGTAGTGCGCGCTTCAGAAAAGAAGAGTGAAGGCGTGGGAAGATCGTGCGAACCGGCGGGGCGTGCAGGAGTCTGACCTGGCACATGCTCAACGCGATGTCTCTCTATGAGTGGTTCGGCTGGGGCCTGGTGGCGCTGGGCGGGGGGCTCGCGCTGTGGGGGTTGCTGCGCGATCGCGCGCGGGGTCGGGCGCGGTGCCCGGGGTGCTGGTATTCGATGGAAGCGCACGCCGCGCGGCTGCCGGCGACATGCCCGGAGTGCGGGCGGGTGGCGAAGCGAGCGACATCGCTCTACCGCACGCGGCGGAGGTGGGGGGTGATCAGCGTTGGGGCGGCGGTGATGGTGCTGGGCAACGTGCTGTTTGCGGTGCCACGCGTGCAGGAGTATGGGGCGGTGGGCGCGGTGCCGACGGTGCTGCTGGGGTGGGTAGCGCCGATTCGGCCTCAGGAGGTTCGTGAGCGGCCGGGCGTGGTGCGGCGCAGCGGGGTGATGGCGGACATCGAATGGCAGATTTTCAGACGGCAGGAGGACGGTCGCGTTGACGCGATGGGGGCATGGAGTTGGGCGCTGGGCACACGGGCGTGGGGTGTGTGGGATCGGTGGCGTGGCAGGTCGTACGTGCGTGTGCTGGACTGCGGCCCGGCGGCGCGGGCGTGCGGGGTTACTTTGGATGAAGTTCAGGCGGTCTGGATCAACGACGATCTAAATATCAGCAGCGATATGGCGGAATGGTTTTGCAACGGCGGCTTGAAGGGGGGACTGGGCAGGGTGGGGCGGTTCGTGGCATATGAAGTCACGGAAGAAGAGTGGGGCCGCATCCGCGAGGTTGATGATGTGCTGCGGTCGCGGATGCCAGTGGAAGGTGTATTGCTGGACCCAGCGATGAGCGCGGACATGGCGCGGGTGCTGAGCCTGGATGATGTGATGGTGACGCTGGAGCGTGAGCCGCGCACGCTCGCCGAGATGAAGGTGGTTGTGGAAGCGGTGACGGGGATGCGGGTGAGGGTGCTGAGCGATGAGATTCTGGAGGCATCGCTGTCTATAGAGCCAGGTATGCTGCCGGCGGGTAAGGCTGTAAGTGTGGTGCGACTCTTGTACGCGGGGGTAACTGGGGCAATGGCCGAGACCAAGCCGGTGTGGACAGTGCGCGGGGACGAGGTGCTGATTGGGCCGGTAAGAGAGGTGCCGCGGGGAATGATGGTGATAGATATTGATGTGTACCGGGGGTGGTATGGGGCCTATGTTGAAGCGCGGGACCACTTTTTCGAACAGCATCAGGTCAGCCCGATCAGGGAGTCATATTCCGAGTTAGAGGAGTTGATGGGGCGTTGGTGGTTTGAGAGCCTCATGGGTGTTGGAGAGCAGTTTGGATATGGCGTGCAGGACGGGCACCCCCGTGGCGTGGTGTTGATTGGGCGAAGGATGATTTTGCGTGGCACCGCGTGCGACTTCGCGGAGGTCGAGCGCGAGATTGTGCGGGCAACGTCAAAGGGCGACGGTGGGTGAACCTGTACGGGCTCATGTTCGCCGCGATGCACCGACGGGCTTGACGATGAGTGCTGTGACGGGGCCGCGCGCTTCGCGGGTGGCGAGGGCATCGCGTGTTGTGGTGGGCGCGGGTTCGTCGTGGAGCACGGCCGCGCTGGAGGAGGTGCGCGAGGCGGCGCGTTGCTTGGCGGCCGGGGCGGTGCGGGTCATGGTGGCCATGGCGCGCAGGCTGCTTGTGAGAACGGCGTCTGCGGGGAGGGTGAGCAGGGTGAGCGTGGCGGCGCCCTCGATGACGCGGACATCGTCGTCGATGGCGTCGTCGAAGATCTCGTCGCGTCGCTGGTCGAAGGCGCGGCAGTACTCGGCGACGAGTTGTTTGTTGAGCGGGCCGCCCGCGGGCGCGCCCGGCGCGGGCATGTCGAAGTTCCAGAGTGCGCTGAGAACATCGGCGAGGATCTCGCGGGCGTGCAGGATGCGCGGCGCAGAGGCCTGGAGCAGGATGGGCAGGATGCAGGCGCGGGGGTTGAGCCCCATGTGTTCTTCGACGCGCTGGGCGACCGAGGCGGCGGCGGAGCGCGCGACGATCATGCCCTGGCGCGCGGCGAAGCGGTCGAGGCCGGCGGCGAGGGGAACGCTGATGCCCGGGTCTGGCCCGCCCTTGAGCAGGTCGCCGGCGAGGGCGCCAAGGTATGAGCGTTCAGAGTCGTAGAGGCTGGCGTGGGTGAAGTTGCGTAGCGGCGCGAGGGGCTCTTCGGTGGCGATGCGCTCGCCGACGTCGTGCATGTCGGCGGCGGGGGTGTCGTTCTCGACTCCGGGGCAGATCAGCCCTTCACGCCAGAGGGGGGATGTCCACTCCCAACTCTGGATGAGTTGCTTGTAGGTCGGCACGCGCTGCGCGGCGGCCGTGGCGGCGCCGGCGTCGTGCGGCGCGTCGAGGGGGGCGGGCAGCAGGGTGTAGACGCGGCGCGCCAGGAGCAGCGCGGCCATGGCGGGCGCTTCACGCGTGGTAAGGTGGTATGGGCTGACGACGATGTCCAAGCACAAGGGTAGCGCCGGGCGGGCAGAAACCCCCGCGGGCGGGCGCGGCGGTGGCGCGCCGGGGGCCTTACGCTCTGTGTGGAATCGGCATGAAATCACCCCGGGTTGTGAGCCTGCTGCCTTCGGCCACCGAAACGCTGTGCGCGATCGGGGGTGGCGGCATGCTCGTGGGGCGGTCGCACGAGTGCAACTTTCCCGCGGGGCTCGGGGGCGTGCCGGTGCTCACGGGGCAGCGCATCAACGAGGGCACCCCGGCCCAGATCGACGCGCAGGTGCGTGAGACGCTGGGCGCCGCGGGGGCGCAGTCGCTCTACACCATCGACGGGCCCGCGCTGGCGGCGCTGGCGCCGGACGTGATTCTCACGCAGGACCTGTGCGACGTGTGCTCGATCGATCTGGCGACGGTGAAGCGGCTGGCGGCGCAGTTGCCGCGCGAGCCGATGGTGGTAAGCCTGAACCCCGGGAGTGTTGAAGAAATCCTGGACGACGTGCTGCGCGTGGGCGGTGCGACGGGGCTGGAGCGCGAGGCGGGCGAGGTTGTGGTGCGGCTGCGCGAGCGGCTCTTCGCGGCCGGTGAATATGTGAACCCATATGACGACGGCGCGAGCGTCGCGCTGCTGGAGTGGACGGATCCGCTCTTTGTGGGCGGGCACTGGTCGGTGCAGTTGATCGAGCGGGCCGGCGGCGGTCACCCGCTGAACCCGACGCGGCTCTCGCCGGGGAGCGGCGCGGCGGCGGGGCCGCAGAGCGGCGAGCGTCGCGCGGGCAAGTCGGTGCGTGTGACGCACGAGCAACTGGTGGCCAGCGCGCCCGAGTGGGTGGTGATCGCGCCGTGCGGGTTTGGGCTTGAGCGTGCGTGGGCGGCGGCGGCTGATCTGGCGAATCAGCCGTGGTGGCGACAACTGCCCGCGGTGAAGCGCGGGCGCGTGGCGGTGGTGGATGGGGACCAGATGTTCAACAGGCCCGGCCCGCGCGTGGTGGATGCCTTTGAATGGCTGGTGGGGTGGATCAACGATCGGCCCGGGCTGATGCCGCGCGGCTTTCCGTGGCGGCCGATGGGCGGCGCGCCGTGACTCTCGGGCAAGGAGGTGAAAGATGATGCTCATGGACAGCGTGCGCACGTGCGTCGGTGTCGTGGTGATGTTCGCGGGGTTGTGCGTGACGCACGGGTGCGACCGAGAGCAGCCCGCGACCACGGCGCGGCCGGGAGCGGGCGAAGCGGCAGAGGCGGTGCCGCAGCGGCCGGCGCAGCCCGCGCCGCGGGCGGGGGAGTGGCACGAGTTGATGGCGGCCGAGACACCCTCGCTGCCGGCGCGCGAGTTTCGGGCGGCGTGGGTGGCCACGGTGGCGAACATCGACTGGCCGAGCAAGCCGGGGCTGACCGCCGCGCAGCAGCGTGCGGAGGCGCTGGGGCTGATGGAAGCGGCCAAGCGGGCGGGGCTCAACGCGCTGGTTTTTCAGGTTCGGCCGGCGTGCGACGCGATGTACGCCAGCGAGATCGAGCCGTGGTCAGAGTTTCTGACCGGGGAGAGCGGGAAAGCGCCCGACGAGGCGTACGACCCGCTGGAGTTCTGGGTGCGGGAGTGTCACGCGCGCGGGATCGAGTTGCACGCGTGGTTCAACCCGTTCAGGGCCAGGCACTTTGAGTCGAAGAAGCCCGACGCGCCCACGCACATCAGCAATACCCGGCCCGACCTGGTCTACGAGTATGACAGGTACAAGTGGCTAGACCCCGGCAACCCCGAAGCGCAGGACTATTCCATGCGCGTGATACTCGACGTGGTGCGGCGGTACGACATCGACGGCATCCACATCGACGATTACTTCTACCCCTACCCCAAGGCGGGCGAAGATTTCCCCGACGGGGCGGTGTATGAGCGTGCGATGGCGGGCAGCGCGGGCGGCACACCGTCGAAGGCCGATTGGCGCCGCGCGAACATCAACACGTTCGTGCAGCGGATGTACCGCGAGGCCAAGGCCCTCAAGCCGCACCTGCGCGTGGGCATCAGCCCGTTCGGTATCTGGCGGCCGGGGCACCCGGCGGGTGTCGAGGGGTTCGACGCGTATGAGCGGCTCTACGCCGATGCGCGGCTGTGGCTGCGCGAGGGGTGGATGGATTATGCCGCGCCGCAGTTGTACTGGAAGGTGTCTGCCCCCAAGCAGCCCTTTGCGCCGCTGCTGGATTGGTGGATCGGTGAGAGTGTGCGCGGGGTGCCGGTATTCCCGGGGTTGTACACGAGCCGCCTGGACCCATCGGGGACATCAAAGTGGATGCCCGTGGACATCACCGAGCAGATCGAGATCTCGCGGACGCGTGCCGGGGCGGGCGGGCAGATTCACTTCAGCATGAAGGCGATCTCGCTGAACTATGTGGGCATCGCGCCCGCGCTGGCCGAGGGTGTGTACGCGCGCGAGGCCATCGCGCCCGTGTGCGCCACGTGCCCGGCGCCCGCGCTGCCGTTGACCAGCGCCGGGGTGATCGAGACGGCCGGCGGCGCGGCGCTCACCTGGCAAGACCCGGGGCCCGCCTCGCGCGTGGCGTTGGTGGGGTGGCTCAAGAATGGCGAGTGGCACGTGCAGCGGGTTGGGGCCAGCGCCCAGCGGGTGAAGTTTGGCCAAGAGCAGGGGCTGCCGCGCCGCATCGCGTTCGCGCTGCTCGGGCGAGACGGTGTGGTGGGCGCGTGGCGGGTGTGGGAGATTCCCGGCGGCGGGGCCGAGTGATCGGCGGGTGATCAGAGAAAGCGGATGCAGGCCGGGTAGCGGTAGAACCGGCCTTTGTTGGCTTCGAGCGCGGCGAGGATCATGCCGACAATGCCCAGCACGTAGACCGCGGTGAGCACGGCGAACCCGATGCCGCACGCGGGAACGAGGATGCCCCCGATGATCGCGTAGACGAGCATCGAGATCTGAAAGTTGATGGCCTCGCGACCGTGGTCGCGGATGAAGGGGGATTCGTCCTTTTTGATGAGGTAGAGGACGATGACGGGCACGAGGGGAACGGCAACGTGGATCGCCAGCAGGGAGAGGTGCATGGCCAGGGCGTAGTGGCGCTCCCACTCTTGCACGTCGGGGTCGCGGAGGGGGTCGAAGGGCTGGCCGGGCGCGCCCCCCTGCGGTGGCGACCCCGGGGGCGAAGGCGGGACATCGGGAGGTGCTGTTGCGTTCATGAGTGTCACTCCCGAGGAGGGGCGCTCGCGTGGCTGTGCGCGAGTGGGCGGTGCCCGGCACATCGTTGGGAAACGGCCGGGGGATGTTTCACGGGCCGGGTGAGCGGGTCAAGAAGCGCGAGCAGAAGGGTTGGCGGGCCGGTTGGGCGGCATGAGCGGGGGCCGATGGGGGAATTCCGGCGGGAATTGCGGGGTATCGGCGGGCGGGAATTCATATGATCGGGGCTTCTATGTCTGCGACCAACGACCCCATCGAGATTCTCAGCCGGCGGTTTATCGACGCCATCCGCGGGGCCTTTCCCGAGGCGGGGGAGGGCGTCGATCCGCTGATCCGTCCGTGCGGGCAGCCGGAACTGGGCGACTTTCAGTGCAACGTGGCGATGGCGCTGGCCAAGAGGCTGGGCAAGAAGCCGCGCGACGTGGCGGGGGCGATTGCGGCGGCGGTAGACCTTTCGGGCGTGGCGCACCCGCTGACGGAAGGGGCGATCGCGGGCCCGGGGTTTATCAACATCAGGCTGCTGGGTGATGCGCTCGCGGCGTCGCTGGCGGCGATGGATGATGCGCACCTAGGCGTGGCCCCCGCGGCGCAGCCCGAGCGGGTGGTGGTCGACCTGATGGGCGTGAACCTGGCCAAGCAGATGCACGTGGGGCACCTGCGGTCGCCGCTCATCGGCGATGCGATCGCGCGGACCTTTGCAAGGCTGGGGCACACGGTGATCCGCCAGAATCATCTGGGGGATTGGGGCCTGCCCATCGCGATGGTGACGGCGCGCCTCGTGCGGCTGGAGGCGGCGGGGAAGATTGACCTGAACACGCTGACGCTGGATCAACTCGACGAGGCGTACCGGGCGGCGCAGATGGAGTGCCAGCGCGACACGGCCGGGCTTGAGGCGGTGCGCCGGTTCGGGCTCGGGCCCAAGGCAGAGGCGGAACTCGAAGCGCAGGTGGAGGGCGCCACCGAGGCGTTCATGGAGGCGAGGCGCACGCTGGTGGCGCTGCAGGCCAAAGAACCTAAGACCTATGCCGTGTGGCAGCGGGTGCGCGACGTGACCATGCGGGTGTGCATGGATGTGTGCGCTCGCCTGCACGTGGACGTGACCGACGAACACTCGGCGGGCGAATCGTTCTACGCCGACGAACTGGCGGGGGTGGTCGGCGACCTGGTGACGCGCGGCATCGCGGAAGAGTCTGACGGCGCGCTCATCGTGCGGCTCGACGATCCCCGGTGGGGCGACATCGAGACGCCGTGCCTCATCCGCAAGCGAGACGGCGGGTATCTCTACGCGACGACCGACGTGGCGGCCATCAGGCACCGCGTGCAGCGGCTGCACGCCGACCGAATCGTGTACTGCATCGATGCTCGCCAGGCGCTGCACCTGCGGCAGGTCTTCGGCGTCAGCCTCAAGGCGGGGTATGCCGCGAACCCCATGACGGGGCGCGACGCGGTGATGCGTCACGCGGCCTTCGGCTCGGTGCTGGGCGAAGACGGGCGGCCCTTCAAGACGCGCAGCGGCGAGAGCGTGCGGCTTTCAGACCTGCTCGAAGAGACGGTGGTGCGGGCCCAGAAGACCGTGAAAGAGCGCAGCCCCGACCAGCCCGAAGAAGAATCGCGCCGCATCGCCGAGGCCGTTGGCATGGCGGCGATCAAATATGCCGACCTGAGCAACGACCGCGTGAAGGATTACGTGTTCTCGTTCGACCGCATGCTGGCCTTCGAGGGCAACACGGGCCCCTATCTGCTCTATGCGCTGGTGCGCACGCGCAGCATTCTGCGCAAGGCCGCGGCGGCGGGCGTGGGAGATTCGTGGCGGCGCGTGCCCCCCGGCGTGAACGAACCGGCCGAGAAGATGCTGGCGTTGACGCTGCTGCGTTACCCGGCCGCGCTGGCGGGCGTGGCGGACGCGCTCGAGCCGCACCGGCTGTGCCAGTATCTCTTCGAACTCTCGGGTGTTTTCGGCACGTTCTTCGATCAGTGCCCTGTGCTGCAAAGCGAGGGCGCGGTGCGGGACGGGCGTCTGCGGCTGTGCTGGCTGACGGGCCGCGTGCTTGAAGACGGATTGACGGTGCTGGGTATTCCCCTGCTGGAGCGCATGTGATGCAGCGAACAACGTTTCTCCGGGCTTTCGCCGGGCTGGCGGTTTTCACCACGTGCGCCGCGGGGGCACGGCCCGCGGGCAACCCCGAGCCCGAGTGGGTGCGGGCCGAGGCGCCCCTGCTGACCGACCACGTGCAACTCACCTCGCGCGACGAGTTCGTGCGCGCGGGCGAGTCGTACTTCAGCCCGTGCGGCACGTGGATCATCTTCCAGGCGGTGCCCGTGCCGGTGGCGGGCGGCGACGAAGAACCCTTTTACGGCATGTACATCGCGCCGGTGAAGTTTGACGATGGGGGCACGCGCATCGTGGGCCTGGGGCGTTCGCAGCGCATCAGCCCGCCCGGCTCGGCCAACACCTGCGGGTGGTTCGATCCCTCGCAACCGGGGCTGGTGCTCTACGCCTCCACGCTGGCCCGCCCGGCCGACGAGCAGCGCGCCGGCTTTCAGGTGGGCACACGCCGGTATATGTGGATGTTCCCTGAAGAGATGGAGATTGTCGAGCAGGCCGTGCCGGAACTGATGAACCTGCGCACCGATACCCCGGGCCAGACACCCACCATCGCCGGCGCGCTGGCGCACCTGCGTGGGCGCGCGGCCGAAGCGCGTGCCGCGCTGGAGAAGGCCTCGGCCCTGGGCATGCCCACGCCGCCGGCCCAGGGCGCACGCGTGGAACTGGAGATGATCGAAACAGAGATCGCGCGCCTCGAAGAACTGCTGCCCATCGAGGGGCGGCCTCGCGTGGTGTTTTCGCGGCCCAACTACGACGCCGAGTGCTCGTACTCGCCGTGCGGCCGGTTCATTCTCTATGCGAACGTGGTCGACAGCGTGCCGGGCGCCAAGACCGACGCGGATATCTACATCTTCGACACGGTCACGCGCGAACACCACGCCATCGTGAAGGCGCCGGGGTATGACGGCGGGCCGTTCTTCTCGCCCTGCGGCAAGCGCATCTGCTATCGCAGCGACCGCAAGGGCGACGACAAACTGCAACTCTTCGTGGCAGAACTGGGCTTCGTTGACGGCGTGCCCGTGCGCACAGACTTTGAGTATCAGATCACCAGCAACGACGCGGTGAACTGGGCTCCCTACTGGCACCCATCGGGAACGTCCATCGTGTACGGCACCAGCATCGTGGGCCATCACAACTACGAGGTCTTCGCGGTGGAGATCGACGAAGAAGCGCTCGCCCGGGCCCGCGCGGCGGCCACGGCGCAGGGACGCACCTCGGCGCTGGTCGAAGGCCTGCGTGAGCGGCGCATCACCCACGCGCCCGGGGCCGACGTGCTGCCGGTCTTCACCCCGGACGGCGAGTGGATGATGTGGACGTGCCAGCGCGGGCCCAAGGCGCCGGGCGAAGAGCGCGCTTCGAGCCAGGTGTGGGCCGCGCGCGTGGTGGGGCCTTTCTTCGAGCGTGCCGAAGGGCCATGAAGGCTTGAAAGGCGCGGCCGGTGATGCGATCGGCGGCCGGGGGAGTACGCGGGGGTTTGAAAACGTCCGCTACCGCGTGCGCCGCCGGGCCACCCGCCACGCCGAGGTGATCACGGCCACGGCGTAGTTGATGAGAATGAGCAGGCCCGCCGCCTGCCAGACGCGGGCCGCGCCCGGCACGGCGAGCATCACGACCAGGGCGACCAGGGCGATGATGACCGCGAAAAACGTGCCCGCGAGCAGGCCGACGAAAGCCCCGACCAGCAGACGCGAGGGCAGACTCGAACCGCGCGGCCGGTACGAGCGCTTGGGCCGTTGAGATTCGAGCACGGGGGAGTGTACGGCCCGTAGCATGAGACGTGCCCCGCGGTCGGTTTCGTCGCCCTCGCGGCAGAGCGCACAGGCGCAGGCGCGGGCAGCCCCGGCTTGGTTGGCGGATAAACTGCGCCCACGGGAAGCCACGCATGGAAGAAAGCCTATTTTCACACCGGCCCGCCGGCAAAGGGCTCTTCGGCGACGAGCGCGAAGAGCAGGACCGGCTTTTGATCCTGGCGTATGAGAGCGCCGGGCGCACGCTCGACGATCTGCCGTACACGGATGAGTTTGAGCGCCTTTACCGGTCGGTGGGTGGCGAGGGGGGCATGGGCAGCCGCGCGGAGGTCTTCAGGCGGCTGCACACGCTGCGCAAGGCGGCGAAACTGCCGCGGCTGGGGCGTGCGCCCAGCAGCGTGGTTCGCGTGACGCCCGATGAAGAAACGCTGCTGGCGTCGTTGATCATCGAGCGAGTGGGCACGCTGGGCCAGCGCGACCGGCTGCCCTACGACCCGCGCATCGACGACCTGGCGCAGGTCTTCAACGAGCGCACGGGGCGCAGCCTGACACCGCACGACCTGTGGCGGCTGGTGCTGAAACTGGCGAAGTGAGAAAGAGTTGAAGCGGCGCGCCGTCGCCCGCTTCAGGGGGCGAGGGGGCCGGTGAGCAACGGGTTTGGGTGGGCTCCACGTGAGCCTGCCGCCCCCGCAACAATGACCCATGACACGCGCTGTACGAACGCTGCTGACCGACCTCGTTGATTACGCCGGGCTCTTTCCGCCCGCCAAACTCGCCATGCAGCCCGCCGTCGAGGCGTACAACCGCTGCCGCGTGGGTGAGCACGAGTTCATGCTGGGCCGGTTCATCTGCCCGGCGGCCCGCCTCGAAGAGTTCAGCGCGGCGGCCTCGCCCTTCATGCCCGGCACCTTCGCCACCAGCGGCTATCAGGAACAGGCCGACGCGGGGCAGCCCTGGCGACTCTCGGTGCTGCTCGACGTTGAGTCTCTCCATGACGGGCTCGACGCGATCGACGCCTTCAACGCGCGTCACAGCGCCGCGGCCAACGGGCAGGCCGTGGCCGATGCGGTCGAGATCCGCGCGACCGATGTCAACCAGATCGATGACGTGCTCGACCAACTGCCCGAAGACCTCTTCCCGCACTTTGAGTTCCCCGTGTCGGCAGACTTCCGCGGGTTTGTGGCCGCGCTGGCGGGCAACAAGGCCGCGGCCAAGATCCGCACGGGCGGGGTGACGGCGGCGGCTTTCCCCACCGCGGCCGAGGTGGCGGGCTTTCTGGTGGCGTGCGCGAAGGCGGATGTACCCTTCAAGGCCACGGCGGGCCTGCACCACCCGCTGCGGTCGGTTCACCCGTTGACCTATGAGAAGGAGAGCGCGACGTGCATGATGCACGGGTTCCTCAACGTCTTCATCGCCGCGGCCCTGGTCAAATGCAAGGGGCTGGATGTCGAGCGTGCCGAGGCGCTGCTGATGGAGGAAGACCCCGCGGCCTTCAAGTTCGGCGATGAGTTCCTCTCGTGGCGTGGGCACGGGGTGGAGTGGCTCGACCTGGCCAAGGCACGCGAGGTCTTTGCGCTGAGTTTCGGCAGTTGCTCGTTCGATGAACCCGTGGCGGATCTCTCTCGCCTGGGATGGCTGTAAAGCGGCTCAAGATGCGCCGTGCCCGCCGTGGCAGCGAGCGGCGTGCGCGCCGGGCGGCGGGTATCATGGCCGCGGTTGCGGGGCGGGTATTCCGGCCCTTGTGTGCCGGCGGGGCGTGGGCGCCCTTCCGGGAGTTGGCCCGGCTTGAGTCACCAAACGCGAGGTGTGCGTGTCGCTGCTGCTCCTGGCGCTGATCGCCTGTGTTGTTCTGGTGGTGGGGTATCTGGGATACGGCACGCTGGTGTCGCGCTTCTACCGGCTTGACGACCGCAACACCACGCCCGCGGTGTCGCGCAACGACGGCGTTGACTTTGTGCCAGAGCGCCCCTTCGCGCTGCTCGCCCAGCACTTCTCGGCGATCGCCGCGGCCGGCCCCATCGCCGGGCCGATCCTGGCGTGCATGGCCTTCGGCTGGGCGCCCTGCCTGTTGTGGATCATCTTCGGCGTGGTCTTCATCGGGGCCGTGCACGACTTTTCCGCGCTGGTGGCCTCGATCCGCCACGGCGCGGGCTCGATCGCGCAGATCGCCAAAGAGAACCTGGGCAAACGGGCGGGCGTGGCCATTCTGTGGTTCATCTGGCTTGCGCTGCTCTACGTGATCATCGCCTTCACCCAGATGACGGCGGGCACCTTCGTGGGCGTGGCCGAGGAGTTTGAGGGGCTCTCGACACCCTTCAACAAGGGGGGCGCGGTCGCCGCGTCCAGCGTGCTCTATCTCGGGCTGGCGCTGGTGCTGGGCATCGTGCAGCGGCTGCGGCCCATGCCGCTGTGGCTGGTGAGCATCATCTTTGTGCCCGCCACGCTCGTGTGTGTGTGGCTGGGCACGCTCATAGACAACGTGCTGGTGCTGAGCATCGAGTGGTGGTTCGCGATCATCCTGGGGTACTGCCTTGTGGCGTCGATGCTGCCCTTGTGGCTGTTGCAGCAGCCGCGCGGCTTCCTGGGCGGGTTTGTGCTCTACCTGGCCCTGGCCATCGGCATCGTGGGGCTGATCTTCGGCGGGTACGAGATCCGTCAACCGGCCTTCAGCGAGAACACGAAGGCCATTCTGGACCTTGGCTCGGTGCTGCGCGGCGGCGCTGAAGCCCCGCCCATGACCATGCTGGTCTTCCCCTTCCTCTTTGTCACCATCGCCTGCGGCGCGTGCTCGGGCTTCCACGGCCTCATCTGCGGCGGCACCACCAGCAGGCAGATCTCGAAAGAATCGCACTGCAAGCCCGTGGCCTTCGGCGCGATGCTGCTGGAGGGGCTGGTGGCGGTGATCGCGCTGGCCACGATCATGATCATCGCGCCCGCCGACACCAAGAACCAGCCCCCGGCCCGCATCTATGGCGACGGCCTGGCCCAGTTCATGACCATCTTCCTGGGCGAGAACGCCCGTGTCTTCTGCGTCACGCTGGGGGCGATGGCCTTCTCCACCTTTGTCTTCGACACGCTGGATGTCTCGACGCGTCTGGGTCGCTATCTGCTGCAGGAACTCTTCAACACGCCGGGCCGGCGCGCCGGGTTCATCGCGGCCGGTGTCACGGTGGCCATTCCGCTGCTGGTGCTCCTCACCGGCGACCCGCGGGCCTATCTGGCCTACTGGACGCTCTTTGGCACCTCGAACCAACTGCTCGCCGCGCTCACGCTGCTGGGCGTCACGGTGTGGCTGCGGCGCAACAACAAGCGCATCTGGTTCACCTTTGTGCCCATGCTCTTTGTCATGGCCGTCACGGTTTCTGCCCTCCTGCTTCAGGTGTGGGCGGGCGTGCGTGACGCCTCGCACGGCGCGTGGCGGCTGTCGAGCGGGGCCGTGAACCCCGCGGTGGTCAACGGCGGGGTGTCGATCGCGCTCCTGGGCCTGGCCGCGGTCTTCGTGCGTGAGGCCGCCCTCGCGTGGCGCCGCCCGTCCGCGCCGGGGGCCGCCCCCCGGGTTTAAGCGCGCGGCCTTCCTACGTTTGCCCGTGATGCACACCCTCCCTGTTGTACTTCGTGGCGCGTGCGTGCTGCTCGCCCTCTCCCTCGCCGCCGCCGCGGGGGCTCCCGCGGCCCCCGAGCACACCGCCGACACACGGCTGGATGCCGCGCCGCTGGTGTCGCGGCTGGTCTCCGGCATCGACCGCAAGCGTCTGCTCGATACGCACATCGCGCTGGCGCGTCAGCAGCACATCGCGGGAACGGAGGGCGATTGGAAAGTCATCCGTGACATCGAGTCGGCCTTTCGCGAGGCGGGGCTCGAGACAACGGTTCACGAGTTCTGGCCGCTGCTCGCCGAGCCGGTTGATGCCGCGCTCGAGGTGGTCTCGCCCGAGCGGCGCGTGCTGACGCTGCGCGAGCGGCCGGTGGCCGGCGACCCCGACAGCGCCAAGGCAGACTTCGCCTGGAACGCCTACAGCGGCAACGGCGACGTGACGGCCGAGGTGGTCTACGCCAACTACGGCACGCGCGAAGACTTTGCGCGCCTCAAAGAGATGGGTGTTGACTGCTCGGGCAAGATCGTCATCGCACGATACGGCCGCAACTACCGCGGCTTCAAGGCCAAGTTCGCGCAGGAAGCCGGCGCGGCCGGGCTCATCATTTTCACCGATCCGGCCGACAGCGGCTACATGCGCGGGCTCACATACCCCGAGGGCGGCTACTCCAACGACTGCTGCACGCAGCGGGGCTCCATCGTCACGCTGGGATATCAGGGCGATCCGCTCACGCCGGGCATCGAGGCAACCAGGGACGCGCCGCGCCTTGATGAAGATCAGATCCCGCTGCCGCGCATCCCCGTGCAGCCAATCGGCTACGGCGCGGCCGGCGAGATCATCGGCCTGATGCGGGGCGAGGGTGTGCCCGACGGCTGGCAGGGGGGGCTGCCGCACGCCTACCGGCTCACCGGCGGGCCGGACCTGCGCGTGCGCCTGATGGTGAAGCAGCGGCGGTCCATCATGCACACGGCCAACGTCATCGGCATGATCCCCGGCGTTCGCTACCCGGATGAACTCGTCATCGTGGGGTGTCACCACGACGCCTGGGGCTTTGGCGCCAGCGACCCGACCTCCGGCGCCATCGCCATGCTGGAAGTCGCTCGCCTCGCGGGCGAGATGGCCCGCCAGGGGCAGCGGCCGGAACGCACGCTGGTCTTCGCGGCGTGGGGGGCCGAAGAGTTCGGCATCATCGGCTCCACCGAGTGGGTCGAGGGCAACCTTGAACGGCTTGTCGCCGGGGGCGTGGCGTATATCAACCTGGACATGGCCGCGATGGGCCCGCAGTTCGGCGCATCGGTCTCGCCCAGCCTGCGCGACGCGCTGGCCGAGGCGGCGCGCGCCGTGCCCCAGGCGCGCGACCGCTCGCGCACCGTCTTTGATGATTGGCTGGCGCGCAGCCCCGACCCGCTGGCCCCCGGCCGTCCCCTCATGGGCGACATCGGCGGCGGGTCTGACCATGTCGGCTTCTTGTGCCACGCGGGCATCGCGTCGGCGGGCCTGGGCGGCGGCGGGTCGCGCGGCAACTCGTACCACTCGGCCTATGACACGCTGCCGTGGTATTGGAAAACAGTGGGGGACGACTACGAACCGGCCGCGATGATCGCCGGCGTTGCCGGCGCGCTCTCGCTGCGGCTGGCGTACGAAGGGGTGCTGGCGCTGAACCCGCCAGAATACGGGCGTGACGCTGAGCGCGTGCTGAGCGCGCTGGCCGAGGCGGCGGTCAACGCCGCGGGCGAGCAGCACGGCGCGCGGGTTCGCGCGGCGATCGATCGCGCGATCGGCTCGGCCCGCCGCTGCCACGACGCGGGCGGGCGGGCCTTGGCGCGGGCACGCGACGCGGCGCGTCGCGACGAGGGCTTCGCGCACGTGCTGAACCGCGGGGTGCTTCGCTGCGAGCGGGTGTGGCTGAGCGATGAAGGATTGGCCGACCGCCCCTGGTTCCGCAACATGTACGCCGCGACAGACGAGCACTCGGGCTACGGAGCGTGGACGCTGCCGGAGATCCGCAAGGCGATGGACAGCGGAGACGGCGGGGGCATCGAGCGTGCGGTGCTGCGTCTGGCGGAGCGTCTCGACCGCATCACGGCCGAGAGCATCGCGCTGGAGGAGGCATCGGCGGAGGTTCGCTGATGGCGGGCGAAAAAAAAGACAGCCCGGCGCAATGAAGCGGCGGGCTGCCGGGAGAGAGAGAGATCAGAACGCGCCGGGGACGGGCCGGGGCCCGCCGCGACGCGGATGACTCACACCATTTCCTTGAGGCCCTTGAGGGGGCGAACCTTGACGACGGTGCGGGAGGGCTTGGCCTTGACGGTCATCATCTCGCCCGGCTTGAAGGGGTTGGGCTTCTGGGCGGCGCGGGTGGCGGGCTTGTGGATGGCGCTGATCTTCATCATGCCGGGGACCACGAAGACCTTGGGCTTGTCCGGGGAGGGCTTGGCCAGGTCGGTGGCGATCACCTTGCCAAGGGTCTCGAAGACCGAAGAGACCTGCTTCTTGGTGATGGTGCCCACGTGCTCGGCGATGAGGGCGAAGAGTTCGCTCTTCTTGCGCGGCTTGGCCGACGCGGTGAGTTTCGGTGCTTTGGGGGTGGATTTCGAGTTCGAGGCTTTGCCAGCCTTGGCGGTCTTCTTGGCCATGTTCAGCTCCATCGATGGCTCCCGGAGAGAAAACACGCGTTTTCTACTTCGGAAACCATTGTTTTACCATCGTCGCGGCGTTTTCGCAAGTCTTTCGCGTCAAAATCCGCCGAAATCTGCACGATTTTTCGGCTGCGCGCCTCTCGCCGCCGCACAAATCAGTGTTTTTCATCCGTGCGGCGCGCTCAGGGGGTCGAGGCGCAGCGCCACCAGCGCGTGGTCTGAAAGGGGTGCGCCGTCGTGCGTGCCGCCGTGCCACGCCCCGCGCACCCGCGAGAGCAGGGGCGGCGAGACGTGCGCCGCGTCGATGCGTGCGCCCTGGCCGTGCGTGCCGCGCCAGGTTGCTTCGTGGGCGCCTTCACCCTGCGCGTGCCGCCACGCGTCGGTGTAGCCCAGCGAGGCCAGCACCCCCAGTCGCTGGGCGCAGGCGAAGCGCACCCCGCCGCTGTCTTGCCCCGGTCGGGCTGTGTTGAAGTCGCCGATGATGACGTGCGGCACCGCCCGGCGAAGGCGCGCAAGTTCAATCAACGCCAGCCACTGCGCCGCCTTCTGCGTGCGGTGGGCATCGTCTGAAAGGTGCACCCCGGTGACCCACAGGCCCTGGCCCGGCAGGTGCGCGTCGATCAGCCGACCCGCGTGCAACGTGGGGTGCGGCTCGAGCGCCCATCGCGAGGCCAGCAGCAGCCCGTTGGCCCGCCCCGGGGCGTGCTGCGACACTTGGTGCTCCAGCCCAAGGTCGGCCAGCACCGCGCGCAACTGCCCGCCACGCGCCGCCCGGAACTCGCCCAGGATCACCACGTCCGCCCCCAGCGAGGCCAGGTGCAGCGCGATCTCAGGCAGACGCGCCGGGCCGCCGCCGTGCAGGATGTTCCAGTAGACCAACAGCATCGTGCGTGACCCGTGCCCGTCGTGCCGCGGCGGCGAAACCGGGTGCCCAGGGGTGGCGGCGACTATTTTGGCGAGCGTGCGGCGGGGGAGAGTGGGTGTGAGTGCGGGAGAGTGGGGGTGGGGTGCAGGTCTTTGCGGCGATCAACCTTGCTCAACGCCCCTCAACGCTCAACCCACGTCGCGCTTCTGGAAGAGCAGCACCGAGAGGGAGAGGAACGCGCCGATCTGCACCAGGGCATACAGCACGGCCACGCCGAAGTAGCGGGGCGAGACCGGCCGGTTCTGCGAGATCGCGTCGAGCAGCCAGTAGAAGTGCATGTTGGGCAGTGCCCCCCACACGGCCATCGCGGCGTAGTTCACACGGGTCGGCTCGGTGAAGACGTAGTCGTCTTTTTCCGGCAGGCGGACGAGTTTCATCGGCGTGTGCCCGATGTTGCGAACGGTGACGATGCGGTAGGGGGGGTCGCCGGCCGTGACGATCACCGCCGGGCCAACCTCGCGGCGGCTCATCGCGCCCGCGCTGGTGGTGTCGCCGGCGAAAGGCACATACGCGGCCCGGTTCATCAGCGGGAAGCCGCTGGGGCTGGGCCCGAAATAGAAGGGCGTGCCCGGGGGCAGGGGTTTGCGCGGCACCTGCTCGAACTCGATCACAACCGGTTCATCCGCCGCCAGCATGCCGGGCTTGGCCGGGTCAACCGGGGTGATGCTGTAGATGATGCCGACGATCTGGTTGCTGAAGACCCACCGCCCCACAAAGTGGTTGGAGAGGAGCGAGGCCACAAAGACCCCAAAGCAGACAACGATGGTCATGACCTGCCCCAGCCTGGTCGAAGCGCAGGTCGCCACGGCGGTGAGCACCATCACGGCCAGCGTGAGACAGATGCAGGCCATGGTGATCTGGGGCTTGAAGTCTGTCCCAAGGGGCTGCAGATGCCACTTTTTATTGATCAGCAGCACCGCCAGGTAGCCCACGAGGGTCAGCGGCAGCAAAAGAACCACGGAAGTTTGAGGAAAACTCCACCCGTAAAAAAAATTCGACCAGGCCCCCAGCAGCAGGGCCAGGGCCGTCGCCCCCAGGGCGAAGAGCAGCACGGGTTGATCGAGGTCGTCAGAGGCCGTGCTCATCACGCCGTGGCGGATGCAAAAGAGCAGGAAGACGAGCATGATCACCATGGCGGTGAGAATGGCGCCGGCCACGCCCAGGAACTTGCCCAGCACCACCACGGGCCGACCGACGGGCTTGCTGACGATCGTGAGAACCGTCTTGTTCTCGATCTCGCGGCTCATGACCGCGGTGGCCAAAAACCCCGCCAGCAGCACGCCAAACACGAAAACACTGGCCAGGCCGATGTCGAGCAGGAGTTTGTTGTCGCCCACTACCTCGCTTGTTTCTTCCATGCCCATGGCAAAGCCGGTGCTCCAGGTGTTGAACACCTGCACCACCCCCGCCACGAGAATCATGATGAGCAGCACCGGCTGGCGGAGCGCTTCGATGAACGTTGTTCGGGCAATAGTCAGTGTCTGAAGGATCATGGCAGTTGGGGGCAGGGGGCGCCGAAACCCGGCGGGAGTCCGCGGGGAGAGGGTACGAACTTAGCCGCGCCGGGTTCGTACGTCCATGCGCCCGGGGCTGGGGGGTGGACTCTTTCACCCCCCCCTGCCACAATACGGCCCGTTGGTTGTTGCCGGTTCGTGAGGCCGCGCTTGCAAAGGCCCCCGCACCCGGCATTCTGCCCACCGCCGTTCTGGCGGCGGGGCAAGCAGGGTTCGGTCGGCCGCGTCACCCGAGGGCCGGCGTACCTTCGTCGCACCCCGCGGCGGCCCTTCTGTTGTTGGTGTATGACATGTTCCTGCCCTTGAAGTCCATCCGCGGCCGAGCCCGCCAGACCATCATCAGCACCACCCACCCATGAAAAACGACTACCTCACCTATAAGCGAGCGGCCGGCGTCAGTGTCTGGGGTTTGGCGCTCCAGGCGGTGCTCGCGGCCACCCTCCTTATTTACGGCATCCTCGGGCGCGACAACGCCGCCCTGACGGGCAGCGTCTTTGCCGGCATGGGCATCCTGGCCTGGCTGTCGCTGGTGATCGTGTACGACCAGCACCGGCGCGAGCGTGTCGAGGCCATGGAGGCCGACGCCCTGGCGGCCACACCGATGGCGGGCACCTCGGTCTTCAGCGCCGGGGCAGACGACTTCCGCCCCGCGGCCCGCCGCCTGGCCATGCTGCACAAGTTCTTTGTGCCGGCCGTGTCCATCATCATCCTGCTCACGCTCATTCTCTCGGGCATCGCCTGGTTCATGAGTTCGCTCGACAAGACCCCGCCCCTTGACTTTGTCCCCCCCCGTCACATGGGCTGGGGTCTGGGCCTGGGCCTCTCCATCGCGGTCATCGGGTTTGTCTTCGCGCGGTACGCCGCGGGCATGGCCAAGCACCCGGCCTGGGCCAACCTTCGGGGGGGCGCCGCCTTCGCCGTGGGCACGGCGATCATCGGCCTGATCATCGCCGTCGCCAGTTTTGTTGATCTTGTCGGCCCCGACATCGTGAACCGCTACGCCCCCGTCGTGGTGGCCGGTTTCATGGCGCTCATCGGCGTTGAGATCACGCTGCACTTCCTGCTGTCCCTCTACCGCCCGCGCAAGAGCGGGGAGATCCCCCGGCCGGCCTTCGATTCGCGTCTGCTGGGCCTGCTGGCCGCGCCCGACCGCATCGCCCAGTCCATCAGCGAGGCGATCAACTATCAACTGGGGTTCGATGTCACCTCGGGCTGGTTCTACCAGTTGCTCAGCCGGGCCATGGTGCCGCTGGTCATCATGGGCGTGAGCATCCTGTGGCTTCTGTCCGCGGTGGTGATTGTGCAGCCGCACCAGCGGGCCCTGATCCTTCGTTTCGGCAGCGTGGTGCGCGAAGACGTGACGCCCGGCATGCACTTCAAACTGCCGTGGCCCATCGACACGGTCTACATCCCCGAGTACATCCAGCGCGATCAGCGGGGCCGTCTCCGCATCGCCGACTACACCGTCACGGGTCTGCGCACCATCGAACTGGGCACCCCGCCCACCGCCGTCACCGGCCCCATCCTGTGGACCAACGACCACGGCGGCGAAGAGATGTATCAACTCGTCCGCACCACCCTGGCCCAGGGCCCCGCCGGGGTCGACGGCGCGGGCGAACAACTCGACCTCTCCCTGGTCTCTGTCGAACTGCCCATGAAGTACGTCGTGAGCGACGTGCGAGCCTTCGACGAACTGGGCGCGCCGCACCAGCGCGACGACATTCTCAAGGCCCTGGCCCAGCGGGTGATTCTGCGGTTCTTCCGCGGCGTCACCCTGGATGACGTGCTGGGCGGCCGGCGCCTCGAACTCTCCGGCCAACTTCAGCGCCTCGTGCAGGAGGCCTTCGACGCGGCCAACCCCGGGCCCGACGGCCGCCCCCGCGGGGCGGGCGTGCAGGTCGTGTCGCTGGCCATCACCGGCGTTCACCCCCCCAAAGAAACGGCCATCGCCTTTGAAACGCCCGTGCAGGCCGACCAGAAGCGCGAGGCGAACATCGAAGCCGCGAAGGCCCAGGCCATCCGCGCCCTCACCGAGGTCGTGGGCGATACCACGCTGGGCCGCCAGATCGTGGAAGAACTCAACACCCTCGACGCGATGCGGGCGAACGCCGACGCGACACAGGCCGTCCGCGAGCAGGAACTCAAGATCGAAGGGCTGCTCGAACGCGCCGGGGGCTCTGCCGCGGCCATGCTCGCCAAGGCACGCGCCGACCGCTGGACACGCCACATGCGGGCGCGCGGCGACGCGGCGCGCCACCAGGGCCGCGTCGCGCTCTTCGAGGCCGCGCCCGATGTCTTCCGCGCCAACCAGTACTTCACCACGCTCCGCGACGTGATGCGCACCGCCCGTGTGTACATCACGCCCGAGCAGAACTTCCTGCTCGACTTCGAGAACAAGGACAAAGACTTCGGGCAAGACGTCTTCAAGAACTTCACCACCGGCGACCCGATCGAATAACCCCCCCGGCCCCGCTTGGCTTCGCCGAAAACAGACCACCCCCCGCCCCAAACCTCCCCCAGCCACCCCCGCAGGGCCGACCACAGCGCCCTTCACTTCTTCGGAGCATCCCCCGTGCGAAAGACACTGACCTACCTGGTGACCGGCGTGCTGCTGCTGGCGCTGCTGGCCTATGCCTGCACTTTCACCGTTCGCTTCACCGAGGCGGCCGTGGTGACCACGCTCGGCCGCGCCACCGCGGACGACGTGGTGACCACCCCGGGCCTGCGGTTCAAACTGCCCTACTTCCAGTCTGTGACCAAGTACAGCACGCAGGTGCGCGTGCTGGCGACGCAACTCGAAACACTCCAGACCGCCGACAACCGGCAGGTCGTCGTCGAGAGTTTCTGCTTGTGGCGCGTCTCCGACCCGCTCAAGTTCTTCCAGCGGTTCGGCAACGCCGGCTACACCTCCGAAGAGCACTACCGCGAGGCCGAGAAGGCCCTTCGCGCCAACATGCGTTCCGCCGGCGGGCAGATCAGCCGCTACCGCATGGACGAACTCTTCTCGGCCACCCAGACCGACCAGGGCGGCGCGCTCGCCCGCCTCGAATCGCAGATGCGCGAGGCTTTCGCCTCTTCCGCCGACCAGTCCGGCCTGAAACTCTCCGACTACGGCATCGCCGCCGTGGATGTCGGCCTCATGCGCATCGTGCTGCCCGAAGAGACAACCAAGTCTGTCTTTGAACGCATGAAGACCTCGCGCGAGCGTCTCGCCCAGGAGACCGACAGCCGCGGCAACGCCCAGGCCCAGGCCATCAAGGCCCGCGCCGAGAGCGACGCCAAGAAGATCACCGACTTCGCCAACCGCCTGGCCCAGGAAATCCGCAACCGGGGCGAGATCGAGGCCGCGCCCTACCTGCGCAAGATGCAGTCCAACGCCGAACTCGCGGTCTTCCTTGAGAACATGGACTTCATCCGCGAGAGTTACGGCAAGCGCACCACGCTGGTGCTCTCCGGCTCGATGCCCGGCATCAACATGATCTTCCCCGACTCGCTCGACCGCCTTCGGGCCGGGCAGGTTCCCGCGCCCGTCTCGACCAACTGGCTCACCGACACCATGTCCCCCCGGCCCGCCCCGGCCGCGCAGCCCGCGGAGGAGCGTCCATGAAGTTCGCACACCCGCTCCTCGATCCCAACGACCCGCTGGCGGGCGTGAAGATTGAACAGCCCTCGCCGGGCGACGGCGGCCCCGCACGCCGCGCCGGATCGATCACCCTGCGCGAGCGCACGGGCCAGGGGGGCGACACCTCGCCCATGGACCCCGCCAACCAGTCCCTGGCCGATGCGCTGCGCATCATGCTGCGCCTCTTGCAGACGGGCATGTTCCTGCTGGCGGTGCTCTATGTGTTCAGCGGCCTCAAGTCTGTGAACGAAACCGAGCAGGGCATCCGTCTGCTCTTCGGCAAGCGGCAGGGCCCGGCCCTCGACCCCGGCTTCCACATGACGGCCCCCTTCCCGCTGGGCGAACTTGTCCGCGTGCCGCGCGGCTTCCGCGACGTGGCCATCGACCGCGACTTCTGGGTGTACGCGCCCGAAGACTCTGCCGGCGTCACCCTCGACCGCATCACCCCCACCGAGAGCCTCAAGCCCGATCAGGGTGGCTCGGGGTCGGTGCTCACCGCCGATGGCAACATCGCCCACACCAAGTGGCAGGTGAGTTATCGCCGCGAAGACGTGGTGAAGTACGCCCAGAACGTTCTGCCCGAGCACGAAGAGCGGCTGGTGCGCACCGCCGTCAAGCGCGGGGTGGTGCAGGCGTGCGCCAACGTCACCATCGACGAACTGCTCAAGCAGTCAAGCGACCAGACGGCCACCATCGCCAGCCGCGCCAGGGGCATCGCCCAGGCCACCCTCGACGCCTTCGACTCCGGCCTGGTGATCGACCAACTCACGCTCGACCAGAAGACGCCCCCGCTGTGGATCCGCCGCGACTTCGACCGCGTGCAGACCGCCTCTTCCAACGCCGCCAAGGCCGTGGAAGAAGCCAACAGCGAGCGTGGCAAGATCCTCAACGAGGTCGCGGGCGAGGCCGCCGAGATCCTGCTGACCCTCATCGACGCGCACGAAGAAGCGGTGGCCCGCGAGAACGACGCCCTCGCGGCCCAAACCCTGGCCAGGATCGATGCGCTCCTGCAGGGCGAGCCGGTCGAGATCGACGGCAACCCCGTGACGGCCCGCGTGAGCGGCGCCGTGACCGTGACACTCTCCGAGGCGATGCGTTACCGCTCGGGTGTGATCAATCAGGCCAAGTCGTCGCTGGCGCGCTTCGAGGCCAAAGAGGCCAACTACCGAGCCAACCCGTCGCTGATGGTCACGCAGGAATGGCGCGACGCGGTGAGCACGTTCATGAACCGCGACAGCGTGCAGGTGGTCTACGTCCCCGCGGGGCTCGCGGGCATGCGCATGCAGATCAACTCAGACCCCGACATTCTGCGCGAGATCGACCGCGCGGTGAAACTGCGCGAGAGCCAGGAGGCCGAGCGCCGCCGCATGGATGAACTCAACCGCAACCGCTTCCGCACCGACACAACCTCCATCCGCGCCGAGGGCTGATCCCCCTTTTCGTGCCCGCCAGACCGGGGCCGCCCGCCACGACGCAAGGAACCCCAGCCCAATGACACCCGCCCCAGACGCCATGGTTGTGTGCCAGCAGGTCACCAAGGTCTTCAAAGACTTCTGGATGCGCGACCGTGTGCGTGCCGTCGGCGGCCTCACCTTCGACATCCGCCCGCGCGAGATCTTCGGCCTGCTTGGCCCCAACGGCTCGGGCAAGAGCACCACCATCAAACTCATCCTGGGCCTGCTGCGCCCCACCTCCGGCCGCATCGCCCTCTTCGGGCGAGCCCCCTCCGATGTCGAGGTCAAGCGGCGCATCGGCTACCTCCCCGAAGAGTCCTACCTCTACGGCTTCCTCAACGCCCGCGAAACCCTCGAGTATTACGCCAAACTCTTCGAGATCGACTACCGCACCCGCTCCCGTCGCATCGAAGAACTCCTCGACATGCTGGGCCTGGCCGGCGCGCAGTTCCGCCCGGTGCGCGAATACTCCAAGGGCATGCAGCGGCGCATCGGCATCGCGCAGGCCCTCATCAACGACCCCGACCTGCTCATCCTCGACGAGCCCACCACGGGCCTTGATCCCATCGGCACCCGTCAGATCAAAGACCTCATCCTCGAACTGGGCCGGCGCGGCAAGACCGTGCTTCTCTCCAGCCACCTCCTGGCCGATGTCGAAGATTGCGTCGACCGCCTCATCATCCTCTACGGCGGCCAGAAGCGCGCCGAGGGCACCTGCGACGACCTCCTCGTGTCGCAGAGCCGCACCACCATCGAGGCCGACACCCTCGACGAGCAGACCCTGGCCGAGATCGACCGCGTCATCCGCCAGCGCAGCGACGGCAACAAGTCCATCACCCGCGTGAGCAAGCCACGGCAATCGCTCGAAGCCCTCTTCCTGCAGATCGTCGAACGCGCCCAGTCCGAGCAGGTCGCCACCTCCGGCGCCACCGCCGGGGGCAAGACCGCCGCCTTCCTTCGCGCCCAGGACGAACCCGCCGAGGGCGAAGACCTCATCAGCCGCCTCACCGCCGAAGCACCCCAGGCGCCGGCGGACGTTGTGCGGGCCGGGACGGCGTCGCACGCAGAAACCCAGGCGCCGCCCTCCGGGCCGGATGATTCCGTCATTTCGTCGCTGGTCACCGACGAGCCCGCGGCCAAACCGCCGAAGGCAGCGCCCGCAGCGCCGACGGCCAGGCCCGAAGCCAAACCCGCCTCGGACGCGGTCGACCGCTCCGTCATCGGCTCGCTGCTGGGCGACGAACCCCCGAGCGACAAACCCGACAGCCCGGGAGCCCCGCGGTGAACAAACTGTCGGACTTCTTCTCGCGTCTGGGCCTGCTCCAGCAGCAGCGGATCTTCAAACTCGCCGCCAGCGGGGTGATCGCGTTTGTCGCCATCGCCGCCTGCATCGCCTATACCGTGGCCGTCTCCGCCGCCAGCGAGAGCACCATCGTTCCTCAGGCCGGGCAGGCCGGCGAACTCGACGCCACCAGCCGCATCATCAACGACATTCTCGCGGCCAAGCAGTCCCCCGTGGGCTTCTACATCGGCGCGGCCGCCGTCGCGGGCGTGGCGCTCCTGGCCGTGTGGCTCAACCTCGGGCTGACCTACGCCGGGCTGGCCCTGCTGGGCGCGGCGCTCTTCTTTGCCTCTCGCCTGGGCGGGCGCGCCCACGACCTGGGCATCGCCGCCGTCGGCCTGGTGGGCCTCATCGCCGCCTTCACCGCGCTCCTGCAGGGGTTGCGGCTGCTCTTCATGGGCTCGGGCCCGGTCATGGCCGTGGCGCGCACCGTGCTGGCCGAGGCCGTGCGCATCAAGGTGTCGCTGGTCTTCATCGTGCTCATCGTGCTGATGATGGCCGTGCTCCCCCTCACGCTCGACACCGAGCAGCCCCTGCGTTACCGCGTGCAGTCGTTCCTGCAGTTCTCAACGTCCGGCGCGTTCTGGCTCATCGCTATCCTCATCCTCACCTTCAGCGTGTCGTCTGTCACCCTCGAACAGCGCGACAAGGTCATCTGGCAGACCATGACCAAGCCCGTCTCGGCCTGGCAATACCTGCTGGGCAAGTGGCTGGGCGTCACCGCGCTGGCCGGCGCGCTGCTCATCGTCGCGGCGTCGGGCGTGTTCATCTTCACCGAATACCTGCGCAACCAGCCCGCCCAGAACGAGAACCGCGCGTATGTCGCGCAGGCCGGGCAGGGCATCACCGAAGATCGGCTGGTGCTCGAAACTCAGATCCTCACGGCCCGCGCCGCCGTGCGCCCCAGCCCGCCCCGCCTCAACGAAGAGCAGTTCACCGCCAACGTTGAGCAGAAGGTCGAGATGGAACTGCGGACCATCGCCGACGCGCTGCGCGACCCCGGCGCGCTGCGGGCCAAGCGGGCCGAACTGCGCGAGCAGATCGCCGACTCGCTGCGGCGCGCCGTGCTCGCCGAGTACCGCGCCATCGACGCCGGCCAGACCCGCGTGTACACCTTCGAGGGCCTCTCTCGCGCCCGCGAGAGCAACCGCCCCATCATCCTGCGATTCAAGTTCGACTCCGGCGCCAACCGCCCCGACGCCGACTACCGCATCACCCTCATCCTCCGCGGCGGCGAGATGCGCGTGGTGCCCCTGGCCCTGGGCCAGTACCAGACCTTTCCCCTCACCCCGGACATCATCGACGCCGCCACCGGCACCGTCGAGGTCACCGTGATCAACGGCGACCTTACCCAGCGCACCGCCAACCCGGAGGCCATCGCCTTCGCCCCCGAGGCCATGGAGATTTCCTACGCCGCGGGCGGCTTCAGGGGCAACTTCTTCCGCTGCGTCGCCGTGCTCTGGATCAAACTCGGCTTCCTGGCCATGCTCGCCATCGCGGCCAGCACGTTTCTGAGTTTCCCCGTCGCCTGCCTTGTCAGTTTCACCGTCTTCCTGGCCGCGGAAGGGTCCGGGTTCATCGCCAGCGCGCTCGAGAACTACGCCACCGAAGACCGCGAGGGCAACACGCTCTGGCTGCCCACGGTGATCTCAAAGATCGCCGAGGTGGTGTCGGGCACGTTCCGGATTTACGCCGACCTGCGGCCCACCTCGCGCATCGTCGAGGGTCTGCTGCTGAGTTGGTCTGACATGCTGCTGGGCGTGCTGGTGCTGGCCATCGCCTCGCTGGCGCTCTTCACGATCGCCACGCTCATCTTCCAGCGGCGCGAACTGGCGACCTACTCGGGCCAGTAACCGGCCGCCGTCAGAACGAGCCGGGCAGGCGGACGCGCTCGACCGTGTCGCCGCCGCTGATGAAGGCCGCGACGAACCACGGGTTCGAGGCGTCCTGGCTCACGGCCATGATCATCGGCTGCGAGGCCATCGTCATCGGCTTGGCGTGCTCGGCGTCGAGCGCCACGGTCTTTGTCATGTCGGGGGGCGCGAACCGCACGCGCTTGTCCTGGCCCACCATCAGGTAGCCCACCTCGCCGCCCGTCATCATCGCCGAGCCCACCACCGAATAGAACCCCGAGCCGGGCACGTCGAAGACTTCCTGCGTGACCTTGTCGGGCGTGCGCACCGGCACGCGCAGCCTGTGGAAGCGGTCGAGGTGGTCGTCGTGGCAGAGCACGGTGGCCACGGGGGCGGGGTCGCCCGTTGATTCATCTTCGATCTCGTCGACGCGCACGTGGATCACCCGGTGCTTGCACGCGATGAGTTCTCGCGCGGGGCCGGGTTCGTCGGCGCTGCGGTCCATGCTCATCACCATCACGCGCGTTTCGTCCACGGCCCACGCGGCGATGAGGGTGTCTTCCATCAGCGTGCAGGTCGCGTGGCACACGGGGCCGATGCCCCCCATGGGCGTCCACGGCATCACCGTGGGCGTGCCCGCCAGCGGCGCCCGGATGATCGCGCCGTTCTCGCCGTCGAGCGAGCGCAGGCACGCGAAGACGGTCCCCGCTTCGTCGCAGTATGGCCAGCCCACGCACACGGCGGTGGGGTCATCAAGCGGGATCTCGACCGGGGGCATCGCCTCGCCCGCCTGCGAGAGGCGCAGCAGCGTCATCGCCGCGCCCCCGTCGTGGTAGAGAAAGGCGGTGATCTTCGCCGGATCGGTGTGCGCCCACGAGGTCCAGGCGGGGGTTGAGGTGGCGCGCATGGCCACGGGCACGCAGTCGCGCGCGGTGGTGGGCCGGCGCGCCTCGAAGCGCAGACGGTACATGGCGAGGCCCTCGGGGGCTTCGTGCATCATCACGGCCTCGCGCGCCGTCAGGCGCAGGCGTGCGCCGTCGCCGCCGCTGAAAAGGCCCACCGGCCTGGCGGGCACCACCAGCAGGGTTTCTTCGTTGCTCTGCGCGTTTTTAACCGGGCCGCCGTTGTAGGCCGCGCGCAGCGTGTACCGCCCGGGCGCCAGTTCGCCCAGCCAGGCGAGCACGTCGCCGGGTTCGGCGGTGCTCTGCCCCGGGGCCAGGGTGATCATGCCCGGCTGGCGCTCGTGCGGGTGCGAGCCCCCCTCGCCGGCGAGCATGCGGTGCTGGCCGCCTTTCACGACCGAGCCCGATTCGGCCACGGCCACGATCGAGAGCGTTTCGTTTCGCGGGTTGAGGTCGCGCAGGTCAACGGGCGCGCCGCCCGTGTTGGTGAGGGTGAGGGTGAAGCGCGCCGTCTCGCCGCGGATGACCGCGGCCTTGGCCAGCGAGAGCGTGAGCGAAAGGGATGACATCGTTCAATAGCCCCTCATGCCAGCACCCGGAACGAGCCGGGCTTGGACTTCGTGCCCGGGCAGGTGAAGTTCATCGTGACGACCCCGCCACCCTTGGGCCCCGTGCCGGTGAAGGTGACCACGGGCGTGTCGTTGACGCTGGCGTGGGCCCCGGCGGCGAGGTGCTGGTTGGTGATGGCGATGTTGGCGATGTCCAGGTTGGTGATCACTTTGTGGTACGCCGCGCCGCTGTTCATCACCGTGGCCTCGGGGGCCGAGATGACGGCCACGTGCATGGTGCCGTTGTTGGCCACGGTAGCGCGGGGAGAACTCGGCAGGGCGCTCATGTCTCCCTGACGCATGGTGATGGCGTTGGCGTTGGTGGGCCCCAGGCCTTCGAGGATCCACTTGGTGAAGTGCACGTTGGTCTTGAGCATCTCCACATCCCAGAACCGCAGTTTGAGCAGGCAGACCGCGCAGAAGTGCCAGGCGACGGGGTTGCTGCCGCGCACGGTTTTGCCGTCTCGCCCGAAATAGTCGTTGTCGTAGGACATGGTGCAGGGCATGGCGTCGCTCTGCTCGTGCTCCATCACCATCGACTGCCCCTCGCTCATGTACGTGAAGGGCACGCCGTTGGCCACGTCGAAGACGGTCCACGCGTGGTAGAGGTAGACCGCGTGCCCCAGTTCGTGGGCGAAGGTGCAGGTGACATCGCCGACCTGCACGAACTGGAACTCGCGCTCGTCCATGTACTGGCCCAGCACGGTCGAGAGTTCGGCCGGGCGCTTGGCGAAGAAGACGCTCAGCCCCGGCAGCCCGTTGCTCTGCGCGATGCTCTCGGCCCCCACGCGCGGGTTCACGCGCCCGACTTCTTTGTACGCCTCGTCGAGGAAGCGCTTGGCCAGCCCCTCGGTGTATGTCCAGCGCGTGTTGCGCTTGGCCCGCCCGTGGTTGGTGAGGTTGCCCGCGGCGTCCACGTCATACTCGGCTACGCCGCCCGGGCCGGTGTAGTGCGTGAAGGTGGATTCGTGCGTGTAGGTGCCCGCCGCGCTGGGGTGAACGATGGGCAGCACGCTGCGGTAGAGCGGGATGAGGTAGGTATCGAAGGCGTCGTAGGCCGCGTTGGTGTTGATCTCGCTGTTGGGGATGCCCACCGAGCGGAAGTAGGACTTGCAGATGCGTGTCCAGTTGGCCTTGTCCACCTTTTTGGTGGTGACCGGGCCGATGACATCGGTGAAAGCGGGGCGATAGGCCGCGCGCATCTGGTCCCAGTCGATCGTCGTCTGGTCCACGCTGGTGAAGGTGACCATGAGGTCGATGACCAGCCGCCGCCAGAGGGTGAAGACGCCGGTTTCGATGAACTCCACGAGGTTGCCCTCGTGGTCGCGGAACTTGATGAACTTGCCGTCGGCGTCGGTCAGGTACATGCGCAGGCGGTAGTTGTCGCCGCCGATGGGCGGGGGGCGCATGAAGACGCGCGACAGGCCGACCGGGTCGCCCTCTTTGGTGGTGCCCGGGGCCACGGCGCTCTTGCCCCAGAAGGCCGGGTTCATGGCCTCGATCGGCTCGGGCGCGCCGGAGACGAGCGGGGCCTTGAAGAGCAGCCCCGGGGCGTGGATGAAGTCGTCTTTGATGCGCAGGCCGCCGAACTGGGTGGAGCAGTTGTCGTTGCGTGACTCGGGCGAGGTGCTCTTCTGGTTGAAGATGTTGAAGAACTTGGTCATGAAGTCTTTGGGGCGGGCCCCGCCGCGGAAGAGGTCGATCTTGTCGTGTTCTTCCGGCGGATCGATCACCCGCCACACCACGCGGACGTCGTTGGCGCCCACGGCCTGGGCTTTGCCGTCGCTCACTTTGCGCACCACCGCCTCGAGCGGGATGGCCGGCGTCACGTCGCGCATCCAGTTCGCGTCGCGGTAGTGCTGCGGCTTGCTCTTGCCGCCGCTGTGGACAAAGTCGTGCGCCGCGTGGTTGTCGGTCACCACGATGCGGTACTTCTTCTCGGCGCTGCCCTTGAGGATCTCGGTGTTGGGCGCCAGGGGCTCGGGCTCGTTGGCCGAGCGCTTGGCCATCGCGAAGGCCGCGGCCTTCGAGTTCTTCGCCCGTTCCTCGGCCAGTTCCGCCTGCGCCTTGGTCTGCTCGGCCTTGGTGCGGGCGTCTTCCGCGGCCTTGCGCAGGCGCTTGGCCTCGGCCTCGGCCTCTTTGTGCTTGCTCTTGAGCTGCGATTTGCGGATGAAGTTCACCGACGAGCACTGGTCGTACTTCGTCTTCGCTTCGCGCTCGTTCTGCTCGGCCTCGTCGGCGTCTCGCTCGGCGTCTTTGGCCGCCTTCTCGTCTTCGTCGGCCTTTTCTCGCAGTTCCTTCGCGTTGCTCCCGTCCTCGGCGGCCTGCCGCTGGGCGTCGTAGGTCGCCGCGGCGTCGCGGTTGATCCGCTCTTCCTCGGCTTTTTTACGCCCCTCGGGCGAGGTCGCCTGTGCGTGCTTGTCCGCGTTCTCAGAGTTCGTCTTGGCGTCCTGCTCGTCCTTGACCGCCTTGTCGTATTCCTCTTTGCGCAGCCGCTCGGCCTCTTCCTTCTCGGCCAGGTCGCGCGCCGCGGCCTCGTGCTCGCGCTTTTTGGTTTCAAGGTTCTCGTTGGCCCGGCGCAGCGCGTCCTCGCGCTCCTGAAGGGCTTTGGTCGCCGCGTCCAGCCGGCGCTGCGCCGCCTGAACTTTCGCGGGGTCGGTCCCGGCCTGCCGCAACTGCGCCGTGGCCGCCTGAACCTCTTTGCCCGCCTTGTACACCTCGCTCGATGCCTTCACCTGCTCTTCGCCCGCCGTGAACATCGCGCTCTTGGCCTGCGTTTCCTTCACCTTCGACTGCGCGGTCGCCGCCTTGGCGTTCTCCCACGCCAGTTTCGCCGGCGGCACCCGCGACGCGGCCTGCACCTGCGCCGCCTTGGCCTGCACCGCCTGCACCTGCGCCGCCTGGTGCTCGGCCGCGTGGCTCGCCGCGTGGGCCTGGTGGTCGTGCTCGTCAAGCCACCACAGGCACCGGTAGTTGTCGTCGTAAAGGGGCGGCCCGTGCCGGCTGTCGTCCGAGACCAGTTTCGGGCGAGGGTCGTTGGGGTCTTCGGCCGGGGCGGGGTCGGTGGCGAAGCGCGACTCGTGCCCGCGGTAGAACAGGCGTACCTCGTACTCGGCCGGGTCGGCCAGTGTGTTGCGCAGGTTGGGGGCGATTCGTCGCGCCATGCAGTCTCCTCACGACCGGCTTTGCTTACGTGTCCTCGCCGCGAGAGCGCCTGGGCGGCCCTCAGCAGCCGTGAATGTCCTTGAGTTTCTTGCACGTCTTGTCGTCGAGCACGCCGTTGGCCTTCGCCGCCTCAGATTCGCTGGTATAGACGTACTGCCGTTGAAAACCCCGCACCGCCGTCACATAGTCGGCATCGTCGTCCGGCACGTCGTACACGTCGCCCGTCAGGTCGGTCCGCAAAAACCCGAGGTTCTTGAGCCTGCCGATCACCCCGGACTTGGTTTCGATCGGGTCGAGCCCGCCCACCTGCAACTCGGTGCTGCGTCCCTGATAGGTGATCGTCACCGTCCGCGTCCCGGGAAGAACCTTCTCGATCTTCACCACCCCGTCGCCGGTGGTCTTGCCGCTGCACTTGTTCTGCGGCCCGCCCGTCGTCGCGGGCACGCCGTCGACGAGCACCTCAACCTTCATGTCTTTATGCGGCTTGTGGTTGCCGTCCAGCAGTCGCAGTTCGATCGTGATGTACTCGTTCTTGATCTCGTAGACGTGCTTCTTGGCGGTGTTCGCGCCCTGGTCTTTCTTCTCTTTCAGATCAGGGATGACCACCTTGTCGCCCGGGTAGAGCAGGTTCGGGTCTTTCCGGCCGTTCTCCCCCGAGCGCAGCCCGGACTTGTTCCCGCCGTCGTCCCAGATCAACTTGCTCGGCACGTCATACTTCTGCGACAGGCTCGCGATGGTGTCGCCTTGTTGTACCGTGTGTTCGGGCATCGCTTCCTCTTTCCGCATCGCGTGCGCGGCCAACCCGACGCCGCTCATCGCTCGCGCCCGGCGGCCGTCTCCACAGTAGAGAGATATCTGCCCCCAGACCGCCCCGTTGCGGGCTTTCCTTGCAACGCCGCCCCCGCCGGCACGAACATCCCCTGACAACGTCGCCCGGTCTGCCCCCGCCCGCACCAGAAGGGATATGCTCTCACATGCCCCCCGCCGCACGAGTCGGTGACTTCCACATGTGCCCCATGGTCACGCCGGGCACACCCCCCGTTCCCCATGTCGGTGGGCCCATCCTCCCTCCCGGCGTACCCACCGTGCTTATCGGCGGTGTGCCCGCCGCGACCGCCACCGGCATGGCCACCTGCGTCGGCCCCCCCGACACCATCGCCAAAGGCTCGGCGACAGTCCTGATCGGGGGAAAACCGGCCGCCCGAATGGGTGATACGTGCGCGCACGGAGGCATGATCATGATCGGCTTCCCGACCGTGCTGATCGGCGGCTAACCCCCCTGAACAGGGGTTGGTGTTGCCGCCTCGCCACCAACACTGCGCCGCCTGCCCCTCTTTCTGACCCCGCCTGGGCGGGTCGGGGGGTCCGGGTTGCTTACCGCAAGTGATGGAACCCGCCCGCGGCGGAGGCGTCTAAGATAACGAACACTAACTTCGGGGCCGTGCCCCGTGGAGGCATCTCATGGCAGCAGCGCGTGAACTCTTCCCCGTCCGGTCCGCACCACTCGCCCTTCTCATGATCAGCGCCGCCGCGCTCTTGCCGGCCTGCTCGCCCCCCAAGGGCGATTACACCGGCCGGGTGGACACGCGCACCACGACCCCCGCCGAGCGGGGCGAGCGCCGGATCTCGGTGGCCGCGCTCTCGGAGCAGAGCGACCTTGTGGCCGAGCAACTGGCCGCCGACCTGAACGAGGTTCCCGACCTGAACCGGGGGTACCGCTCCACGATCGTCTTCGGCGACATCAGCAACAAGACGGGCATCGTGCCCACGACAGACTTCGAGGCCTTCCGCGCCAACACCCGCGCCAAACTCATGCAGAGCCGCAGCCTGCTCAACAAGGTGCGCTTCATCGAGAACCGCGCCCGCGTGGAAGAACTCATCGCCCGCGAGCGCGGCACCAGCGGCGACCTGCTTCAGGAGCAGGGCCGCGGCACCATGGCCGCCGTCAACCCGCAGTACACCTACTTCCTCAACGGCGACATGTTCCGCGTCGACCGTGGCGGGGGCAACGTGAACTACTACACCATGACCTACAACCTCACCAGCATGGCCACCGGCGAGATCATCTGGATCAGCAGCCCCTACGAGGTGAAGCAGTCAACCCGCTGAGGCCTCGTCCGCGGTTGCCTTCCATCCACAGAACCGCCATGCCCACGCACATTCGCCACACCCCGCGCACTCGCCTCATGCTGGCCGCGATGGCCCTGCTCGCGGTCGCGCCCGCGGCCCTCACGGCGACGGGGTGCGCCCCGCCGCCCAAGCGGTCCACGCGGCTCACCGCCGATGACCTGGCCTTCACCGCGGGTGAACTGGCGGCGCGCCTCGGGGCCTCGGGCGTGCTGCGAGACCGCGGCGCGGACGAACCGCCGATGGTCATCGCCATCAACCGCGTGGAGAACCTCACCACCGACATCATCCCCGCGGGTGAGCAGTGGTATGTGATGGCCCGCGTGCGCGATGCGCAGCCCATCCGCGATCTGCGCGAACGGCACAACGTGTCGTTCGTGATCCCCCAGGAGCAACTGCGGCGCGCGCGTGAAGTGGGAACACTGCCCGAGAACTTCGCCGACGCGCGCAACCCCACGCACGAGATGTCGGCCACGTTCCGTTCCGCGCGGCGTGTGGCCGGGCTCGACCGCACCGACGGGTATCTGTGCGATCTGCGCCTCACCAGCCTGGCCACCGGCGAGGTGGTTTTTACAGACACCGTCGAGTTCAAGCGGGCCGCCTTCGGGCGCGCGTACGACTGATCCGCGTCTTTCTTCCTCTGCCGCCGTGACACGCCGCGCCGCACAACTCCTGCCCTTGCTGGCCCTCGCGCTGCTGACATGGGGGTGCGCCGCGCCGCTGCAGCGCGACGTGGCCCTGCGTGCGGGCGCGGGCGACTATGGGCGGGCGCGCCTGGCGCTGGCGGGCCAGTCGGCGCCGGCGCAGGACGACCGCGACGCGTTGCTGCGCCGGGCGAGGCTGCTGGTGCTCACATTGGCCGACGGCCACCCCCGCGCCGCCGAAGAGACCGCCAACCGGGCTTTCAACATGCTCACCACCCAGGGGCTCAACATCGACCGCGAGGCGGCCTCGGTGGTGCTGCACGAGGGCGTGCGCATCTGGAAGGGCGAGCCCTTCGAGCAGGCGATGATGTACCACTACATCGCCCTGCAGAAAGCCATGCTCGCAGAGTGGGACAACGCCCGCGCCGCGTCCATCGCCTGCCTCTATCTGTTGAGAGACTTTGAGGAGCAGGAACGGGCCGTGTCGCGGCGGTCGTCGGGCACGACACCCCCCGAAGACGCCGGCGGCTTTCTGCCCGCGCGGGCCGACTTTGCCCCCGCGTACCTCGTCGCGGGCATCGCGTCGCGTGCCCTGGGGCGGGTCGAAGAATCCAGCGCGTTTCTCGACGAGGCCGCGCGGCTCTCTCCCTCGCTGCGCGCCGTCTGCGACACAATCAAACAGGGCGCGTTCAACACCGTCTTCATCATCGACCAGGGCGAGGGGCCGGTGAAGGTCAGCGGCAACGACGGGGCCAGCGTTGACTTTGTTCCCCGGTCGCGCGGCACGGTCGCGGCGCTGCGCGTCGCCGCGGGCGACTCGCCGGCCCCCTCGGGCATCGCGGTGGATGTCAACGCGCTGGCGTCGCGCTATCTGTGGAACAAACTCGAGGGCGTGCGCCGGTTCAAGAGCGGCATGGGCGATGCGATGATCGTGGGGGGTGTGGGCGTGGCGGCGGCCAGCAACGACCGCGACACGCGCAACGCCGCGCTGGGCGTGGCGCTGGCGGGTTTGCTGCTCAAGGCGAGCGCCACGGCGGACCTGCGCCACCTGGAGTTTCTGCCAAGGTCTGTGCACGCCGCGGCCGTGACGGTCAACGCCCCGGGCGTCACGGTGACCGTGGGAGACCAGAACTCGGCGCGCGGCATGGTTCTGACCGACCTGGCCCCGCCGGAACGCGCCGGCGATATTCAACTGCGCTTCGTGCGCCTCAGCCCCGGCAGGCCCGGCGCCTGGGCGACGCGCGGCCAGACGCTCTACGCCAACGACCGTCACGCGGGCCGCATCCCCGGCGACGAACTTCCCTTCATCATGGGCGGTCGCTGCGTGCGCACGCCCAGTGTTGAAACCATGAACCGCTACCGGCAGGCGGGCCACCTCGGCGACATCACACTTACCGAACTCGAGAACATCTACCGCGAAGAGGGCATCCTGTGGCGCGATGAAGACATCGCCGGGGGCCAGCGGCTGCACGTGCTCGAAGGGGGCGACTCGCTCGTACCCCCGCTGGCGGGCACGGCGGGCTATATGCGTCTCTTCGGGCAGGAACACCCCGCCTATCAGCCGCGCAGCCAGGCGCTGCGCGACTATCTGGCACGTGAGGGGCGGCGGCGGGCGGGCATGTGAACACACGCACAACGCGTGGCAGACAAAGGAACATTTCACCCGGTCGGTTCGTCAGATCATTCATCGTCAGCAACGCCGGCGCACGGGCGCCGAGCACTTCGAAACGGAGACACCACCATGACCAACGCTCACAGCCGGCTTCGCACACTCCTTGTCGCATCGACGCTCGCCTCGTGCGGCGCGCTGCTGACGGCCGCCGGGTGCGACACGACGCGTGCCCCCTTCACCCCCGCGCCCGATCAGGTGGCCAAGAACGAGTATCCAAGGGTGGTGCTCGAGCAGCCTCTGTCGGGCTGGGTGGTGGTGAGCGAGCCGGTGGTGCGCTCGGGCCCGGGCCCACTCTCGGTCAGCGTGCCCATCCGCCTCACCTCCACGCGCCCGGACCAGTTCTCGCGCGTGCAATACCGCTTCATCTTCCTCGACAGCGCGGGTGTGCCGCTGCGCTCGCAGAGCGATTGGCGATACATGCGCCTTGAGCCGCGCAACCAGGTCTTCCTGCAGGGCAACGCCATGGACGACACGGCCGCGGACTGGCGCTGCGAGATCCGCTCGGCGCGTTGATGCCGGCGTGCGAGTCACGCCGCGCCCGTTCAGCACACAAGAAGGAGCCCCACGATGAAACTCACCCCAAGCATGTGCGCTTCGGCGCTGATCCTGGCCGCGGGCATGCCCGCCGCGGCGCAGCGCCTGCCCGATCCTCCCCCGCCCGCCAGCGCGGGTGTTCCCGCCCGCCTGCCCAACATGCCGCAGTTCGTGGACGCGTACCGGCGCGCCGGCTCGCCCCGCCTGCTCATCGTGGCCGATGTTGTGGGGGCGCCCGGCAACACGGCGCGCACGCTGAACGCCGCCGGCGAGGCCACGCGCCTCGCGGCCCGCGTGCAGGACATGTTCCGCCACCCGGACGTGATCATCGTGAGCCCCGCCGCCGCGGGCGCGGCCCGGCAGGGCGATGTCGGCGCGCTCGTGCGGCAGGATGAATACTCCGCGGCCGTCATGCTCGCCTCGCAGGCCGGGGCCGACGTGGTGATGTACGTGCGCATGCTCGAACAGCAGGGCCGGCAGGACGGCGTGCGATACACGGGTTCGTATGTCGTGGCCGACGTGCGCCGCGGGCAATCGCTGGGTTCCTACGCGTGGGACATGACGCCCGACCGCCGCACCGGCGAGTTTGATGCGCCCCGGCTCGGCGAGTATGCGCAGGTCATCGCGACGCGCATGGCCTCAGATTTCGCCGACGCCTTCCCCGCCGGCACGCCGGGCGGGGCGAGCGCCGCCGGCGGCTGGCCGAGCACCACCCCCTCGGCCGAGGTTGCGGGCGGGCGGCTCTTCACGGTGCGCCTGCTGGGCGACTATCACGACGAGGACATCACCGACTTCCGCGATGCGCTGCGGGCCATTCCTCTGGTGCGCGCCCAGACGGTGCGCCTCACCCGTGAAGACACGTCAACAGCGCAGAAGATGAGCCAGTTTGACCTTCATTACGCGGGCGATCTGGCCGACTTCAGGCGCGACGTGCGTCGCGCGGCCGCCTCTCGCCTCTTCATGGAGGCCGCCGTGCTGGGCACGCGCGACGGTGAAATCTCCATCCGTCTCAACCCGCTGGGCCTGAGCGAGACAGAACGCCACTACGCCGGCGGGCCGGAGACCGACCGCAACCGCGCGGCGCGCGAGGCGATGCTGGAGGGGTATGCCAGGGCGGGCTCGCCGGGCATCGCCGTGGTCATCAACCGCATCGCCGTGGCCGAGGAAGCATCGCTGCTCAGCGACGGCACGCCCGCGGGCGTGCCCGTGCAGAGCGGCGAGACGAACATCATCGTCGGCACGCGCGTCGACCTCGGCGCCAACGCCCCCGCCAACGAACTGCTGCTCAGGCTCATCGACCGTGAACTGCGCGACCGACGCGCCGAACGCCGCGAAGACGGCGAACTCGACGTGGGCATGTTCGAAGCGCAGGTCATGCAGCGCATGCTCGAGATGCGGCTCAACGTCGTGAGCGTGGCCGGTGCGCAGTCGTCGCTGGCCGCGTCGCCGGACTTCACCCAGCGCGCCTGGACCGACCAGAGCCTCGCCGCCGCGCTGGGCAAAGAGGCCGGCGCCGGCATCGTGATGTCCGGCGTGGGCAAACTCGTGCGAGACCGCGCCACCGGCCGCCCCGTGCGGGTGGTCTTCACCCTGCGGGCCTTCTCGACCGAGAACGGCCAGGTGCTCGGCGCGGCCAGCGTGCACCGCGACCTCAACACCGGGCAGGAGTCCTTCAACCAGTCCATCGACGAACTGGCTTCCGAAGCGGTAGGCAAGGTTGTCAGCGGCATGGCGCGCCGCTGGACACAGCAGCCCTGATGGTCGATCCGCGGCGCCCGCGCCCCACCGCACATTCAGGGGGCGCGGGCGGGCCGCGCCTTGCCCGGCGCGGCGCGCGATGCCCCTGTTTCCACAGCACTTCGGGCGCGCGGCCCGATAGGTGCTTTCGTGAGCACCAATCGCCCCGGCACGCCGTTGTTGAGCATCCCACGGGCAGGTAGTGTGGCGCGCCTTCGCGCGAACCACGCCGCGCGATACGCGGCGAACTTGGCCGCGCACCTGGCCGCGCACCTGGCCGTGCTCCTGGGTGTGACATTCATCGCCGCGTGCGGCCCCGGCGGGGCGGGCAAGACGGGCAAGGGCTCCCCCGCCGAGGTGAACTCGGGCCTCTCGGCGCTGGCCGCCAACTCGGACGCGCAGATCACCCCCGCCTTCAACCTGGACCCCAACCGCCCCCCCTCGCCAGACGAGACGGGGGCCATCCTGGCGCGCAACGCGCTGGATATCGAGCAGGTCATGCAGCGTGTGTCGCAGCGCGGCACAGACGCCGCGAACAGCGAAGGCACACCCCAGACCGGCACGCGCCCGCGCGAGCCCCGCCCCGCGAACGAATCCACCGGTCTGCGCGCGCTGGCCGCGGAGCGCACGCAGCCCGCCCCGCCACCGCGCGAGGAACAACTCGACGCGCTCTCGCTCGAAGCGGTCAACGCCTGGTCGCACGCCGTCGAAGCCTCGCCGCTGCCAGACGCCGCCGAGGGCACGGCCGAGGAGCGCGCCGCGGACCTGGCGCGCAAGATCGCGCGGCTGCTGCGCGCCCCCGGCGCCGACCAGCCGCGGCGCATGAGCGACGCCGCCGCGCTGGCGCCGCTGGAATCGGCGCGCCCCGGCACGCTGATGGCCCTGGGCGGGCCCGGGTGCGTGCTCTCGCCGCACCTGAACGCCGACGAACTGCGCGTGCTGATCGAGGCCCGCGACCGGCTGGCGCAGACGCCCGCGGAGCGCGTGGACATCTCGCGAGACCTGGGCGGGGTGCTCGCGCCCGCGACGCTGCGCGTGGCCAAAGCCTTCCTGTGCACGCGAGTGAGCGGCTTTGGCCGCTACAACGCCTACCCGGACACCTC
Organism: Phycisphaeraceae bacterium; assembly: GCA_019636615.1. Taxonomy (GTDB): domain Bacteria; phylum Planctomycetota; class Phycisphaerae; order Phycisphaerales; family UBA1924; genus UBA2402. Next base: position 1,346,308 of record JAHBXF010000001.1, read on the forward strand.
ATTCCCCGCGGGGCAGCCGGTGCGGGCGATCGTCTATGTCGAGGTCGAAAACTTCACGGCGCGTCCGGCGCGCGAGAGCGACCCGGTGCTGCGCGATGCCTCGGTGGGCGAGCAGGTGAGCGTGGAACTCTCCCAGGCGCTGACACTCTTCCACGACCAGAGCGGCCTGCAGGTGTGGCACCGCCCGGCGCAGACCATCATCGACAGCGGCCGCAACACGCGGCGCGACTTTTACCTGGTGCAGCAGATCGAACTGCCGCGCACCCTCACAATCGGCCGCTACAACCTCAAGGTGCGCGTGACAGACAAAACCAGCGGGGCCGAGGCCGAGGCGCTCATCCCGCTCTCGATCGTGGCCGGCTCGCCGCTGCGGCGGTAACGCGCTTTCAGCCGCTCGGCCCGCGCGGGGCGGTGCGTGCGCGTTCAAGGTCTGCCGCCGCGAAGGCCTTGTCGCCGATGCGCACGATGCCCGTCGGCCTGCCCGCCCGGGCCAGCAGGGCGATCATCCCGGCGTCATCGATCATCGCGCCCGCCGCGTCTTCGTGGCGTGTGTTCACCACAAGCCCGGCCACGCGCACGTCCCCGGTAGACACCATCATCTCGCGCACGTCCGCGTGGTCGCGCTGCGCTGGTGCAGTATCAACGGCCGGTGGGGGCGGGCCAGAACCCTGTGCGACCTGCTCATCAGGGGCCGGCGAGCGCGGCGTTTTCAAGCCGCTGATCGCCAGCCACGCGCCGGCGCCCAGGCACAGCACGAGCGCACAGGCCGAGGCGGCCCTGAACGCGCGCCTGCGGCGGGCACGCGCGCTCACTTCGGCGCGCAGCGCCGGCAGCGCGTCGCGTTTGCGGGCCAGGGCCCGGGGGGAGAGTGGCGGGCCGTCAAACCGGCCCGGGGTGTGCGCAGGTTCGGTCATGGCAGCATTCCTTCTCCGAGTTGTTTGAGGCGCGCCAGCAGGCGTCTGATCCGGCCGTGCGCCGCGCCGGCGCTGATGCCAGAGAGTTGTCCCGCGCGATCGAGGGCATCGCCGGCCGCGAAGCGCCTGGCGAGCAGGTGCTGTTCTTCGTCGCTCAGCAGCGACACCTGGGCGCGCAGCCAGGCGATGTGCTCGCCCGCGTCGGGCGGGGCATCGCGGGCGGCGAGGCGCTCGGCGTGCCGCAGTTCGCGGCGCAGCCTGCGCGATTCGGCGCGCAGCGCATCGACCATCGCGCTGCGCACCAGTGTGAGAATCCATCGGTGGGCGTCCGCGCGGCTGCGCAGCACGGGCATGGCGCGGGCCGCGCGCAGCATGACTTCCTGCGTCACGTCGAGGCAGAAGGATTCATCCCGTCGGGAGCGCGATTGTGCCGCGCGCAGCGCGTGGTCGAACCATTCTTCGTAGAACCGCGCAAAGGCCTCCGCATCGCCGTTGATGATGGCGCGCGAGAGGCCTTCGGTGGGGTCGGCGCGTCCCCGGGGCGCACCGACGGCGTCTGTGCCCGGGCACTGGTGTGTCGCGGCGCGACCGATCGGCAAGGGCCGGCTCCGGGAGGTGGCGGGGAGGAAGCAAACCCGTGATGGCGCGGCCGGGGCCATGTCCACCATCACGGTACGGGGTGGCAATGGGAGGGGATGCACGCGGACAGACAATCGCGCCCCCCCTCGCGGCTTACTTGCCAGACGGACGCTGCGCCAGTTCGGCGCGCAGGGCCTGCACCTGGGCCTTGAGGGCCTCGACCTGCGCCCGCAGCGAGGCGACCGTCTCGTCCCCGCCGCCGGCGCCGACCCCGACCCGCTGCCGCAGCAGGTCAAGGCTCTGGCGGGCGTGCTCGATCTCGGCCTGCTGGCGCAGCACGTCGGCGCGGGCCGCTTCGAGTTCTGCGCGGGCGCTGCGCACGTCTTTCTCGCCGGCGGCGCCCGCGCCGTGCAGCGACTGTGCCTGGGCGTACCCCTGCTCGGCGATTTTCAGGCGTTCTCTGGCAGATTCGTGCGACAACTGGGTGATGCGCATGCGGTGATCTGTCTCGAGTTTTTCCTTGGCCGCCGACACCAGGTCGCGCCGGCGTTGCCGCTGATCAGAAGAGATGTTGGCGACGAGCGTGTCTACGGCCCGCACCTGGGCCCCCGTCGCCCGCAGCACCAGCGTGCCCGTCTCGCGGTGCAGACGGAGTTCGTGCTGGCCCTTCTCGGGCGACCCGATCTCAAGGGTGACCGTGATCGCCGTGAGCAGGTCTTCGGCGGGTATGGCGCCCTCCCCCTCGATGATCTCTCGCACGCTGTAGACCTGCACGGTTGTGGCCAGGTCTTCGGCGGCGGGCACGTTTTTGTCGCCAAAGGTCGAGCCCGGCTCGGGCGGACGCATGCCGATGATCCACACGGGCGAATCTGTGTGATCGTCAACGCTCGTCACGTTCAGCGGCCTCAGAACCCGGCTGTCCGAGAGGGTGATCTCGCCGAAGTCCAGGATCTGCAGCGCGGTGACAAGGTTGACATCCACCAGATCGATGCGCGGCACACGGATCTCGTCAACTCCCTCCTGCACCACGACGTTGATGGGAGTCTCCTTCACGCTCGACTTGAGCGCCGCGATGTATTCGCGCAGCGGCCCCCCGGGGAACGTCACCGTCACCCGAGACTCGATGGCGCTGGGGCGGGATTGCTGTTGGGGGGGCTGCGCCGGCGCACGCCCGTGCGCTGCGGCGGGGGAGGCGGTGGCGGCGGCCATGGCCAAAAGGGCGCTCGCGAGCGTGCCGGCGGCCATGAATCGTGTGCGGGTGGTCTGCATGCCTGGTTCCTTGGGCGGGCGCGCTGGCCGGCCGGGTGCGGGCGCGGCGGGCCGGACGTGGCCGCCGCTCTCTTTCTGAAGAACGACGCCCGGGCCACATTCCGGCGCACCCGGCGTGCAATTTTGTTCAGGGCTCGCCAACGTGGGCGGCAGTTCGTAACCTTGCCCCGAAGATGCCACACGACGAACGAACGCCAACTCTCACCGGCGGCGGGGCTCCCCAGGCGGTGATCCTCGCCGGGGGCATGGGCACACGCCTCTCGGAAGAGACCGAGCGCATCCCCAAGCCGATGGTGGCCATCGGCGGGCGGCCCATCCTCTGGCACATCATGAAAACCTACAGCGCGCACGGCGTCACAGACTTCGTGATCTGCCTGGGGTACAAGGCCTACCACATCAAGGAATACTTCCACAACTACTTCCTGCACGGGTGCGATGTCACCTTCGACCTTCAGCAGCGCAGCATGCAGGTGCACAACGACCGCAGCGAGCCCTGGCGCGTCACCCTCATCGACACCGGCATGGAAACCATGACCGGCGGCAGGCTCAAACGCGTGCGCCGCCACCTGCGCGGCACCTTCTTCATGACCTACGGCGACGGCCTGGCCGACGTGGATATCTCCGCCTCGCTGGCCTTTCACCGCGGGCACGGCCGCATGGCCACCGTCACCGCCGTCAACCCGCCCGGCCGCTTCGGCGTGCTCGAGATTGATCAGGGCCGCGTGGCGCAGATCCGCGAAAAGCCCGAGCGAGGCGACGCGTGGATCAACGGCGGCTTCTTCGTGCTCGAGCCCGAAGCCCTCGACGAGATCGACGGTGATCACACCTCGTGGGAACGAGAACCCATGCAGCGCCTCGCCGCCAAAGATCACCTGCGCGCTTTCGAGCACGCCGGCTTCTGGCAGCCCATGGACACCCTGCGCGAAAAAATGCTCCTCGAAGACCTCTGGGCCCGCGGTGATGCGCCCTGGCGCGTCTGGAAAGACTGACCACCCATGGCCAACCCATCCCCAGAGTTCTGGCGCGGCACGCGCACCCTCGTCACGGGCCACACCGGCTTCAAGGGCGCGTGGCTCCTCGCGTGGCTGCGCGATCTGGGCGCTGTGGTGCGCGGCGTCGCGCTGCCCCCGCACACCACCCCAAGCGCTTTCGACCTTCTCTCCCTGGCCGACTCGTGCGAGCATGTGGTGTGCGACATCCGCCAGAGCGATGCGCTGAAAGCCGCGGTGCGCGAGTTCCGCCCCCGCGTGGTGGTGCACATGGCGGCGCAGGCCCTCGTGCGCGCCGGGTACCGGGCGCCCGCCGAGACCTTCGCCACCAATGTGATGGGCACGGTCAACGTGCTCGAAGCCTGCCGCGACCTGCCGGGCCTCGGCGCCGTCGTCGTGGTGACCTCAGACAAGTGCTACGAGAACCGCGAATGGGTCTATGCCTACCGCGAGATCGAGGCCCTGGGCGGGCATGATCCATACAGCGCCAGCAAAGGCGCCGCCGAGATCGTGGCGCACTCTTACCGGCGCGCGTTCTTCGGCCAGGGCCAGCCGGCGCTCGCCACGGCGCGCGCCGGCAACGTCGTCGGCGGGGGCGACTGGAGCGACGACCGACTCATCGCCGACGCCGCGCGCGCCGCCGCCGACGCCCGCCCGCTCGTGGTGCGACACCCCGACGCCCTGCGCCCATGGCAGCACGTGCTCGAGCCCCTGCGCGGATATCTCCTCCTCGCGCAGGCGCTCTGCCAGCGCCCGGGCGCTCTCTCGCCCGCGTTCAACTTCGGCCCTCAGCCCGGGGAGGCGCTGCCCGTGCGCGACGTGGCCGACGCTTTCTGCGCCGCCTGGGGACGCGGCGCCTCATGGCGGCACGAGCCCGCCCCGGGCTCGCCCCACGAGGCCAACCTGCTCACGCTCGATCCCTCGCTGGCCGCCAGAGAACTCGCGTGGCGGCCCGCGTGGACAACCCGGCAGGCCATCAGCGCCGCGGCCCGCTGGTATCAAACAGCGCACACCTCGCCGGGTGAACTGGCCGACCTCACACGCCGGCAGATCGCCGACTATCAGGCCGATGTTCAGGGGCGATAATCACTGCCGTCTGTGCGGCGTGAGCGGCCTTCACACACGGCGTGCGCGCGGGGTTCTGACAGATTGGCACGACGGCCCGCCGCGCGAGCGCCGATGAACTGCTAACCTTTTCCGCTCCCCGCCCGTGTCGGGCGATGGGGGGAAAGGGCTTCGCAGCACATGAGCACGAAGCAATCACAGAACCTCGGCGGGTGTGGCGGCCTTCTGCTCGTGGCGCTCTGCCGCGCGTTCTCGCCGGCATCGGGCATGGCGGCGTTCGTCGCGGGCGCGGCGTGGTGTGCGCCGGCGCACGCCCAGTTGCGCCCAGACCAGGTGCTCGTGGTCTACGACAGCCGAATCACGGTCGAAGGCCAGGCCGTGGGGCGAGAGGTCGCGGCGTATTACGCTGGCTCGCGCAAGGTCCCCGGCGCATCACAGACCTACCCCGGCGTGCGTCCGGGCGTGTGGACGCTCGACCTGGCGCAGGCCCCCGGCTCACCCGCGGCCACCCAGCCGGGCAACGTGACATACGACCACTTTGTGCAGCGACTGCGCGACCCCATCCGCGCGTACCTCAACGACAACGGGCTTGATCGGCACATCCGCTGCATCGTGCTCACCAAGGGCCTGCCCCACCGAATCCAGGACACCGACAACCCCAACGTCGGCGACTTCCCCAACGATTTCGTCAACGAGTTCTCGGTGCGCGATGTCACCTGCGCGAGCGTGGATGCCGAGTTGACCCTGCTCTGGCAAGACCTCATCGCGGGTGAAAACGGCGGCCCCGCTGACAGTTTCGCCGACGGCCTCATCACCAACCCTTACTGGCGCGCCTCCGCGCCGATTTCCAACTTCCCCACGACCAACATCCGGCAGGCCAAGGGCCTGCAGGCAGGCAGCGGCGGCGGTCCCCTCTGGACCACCAGCCCCACGGCACAGATCCCCCAGCGCTTGCTCCCCGGGGATATCTACCTCGTCTGCCGGCTCGACGGCCACACCGTCGCCGACGTGCAGGGCATCATCGACCGCGCCCAGAACCTCTACGTGAACACGCAGACGGCGCACATCCTGCTCGACGAAAGCCGCTCGAACGGCGTCGCCGACGCGAGTTCAAACGGTGAACTCGACAACGCCGGGGGCACCTTCGGCTCGCTGCGCGACGGCGACGACTACGAACTCACCCGCGATCAGGTCACCGCCGACGGCCGCTGGAACCCCGCGAACGTGCGGTACAACTCGCTCGATGCGTTCAATCAGTTCTTCATCGGCCCGCGTCTCTCGTGGCAGGCCAACCACGGCATCATGATCAACGGCCCCGTGGTGCTCCTGGCCAGCGAAGGGCTCAACCACCCCGGCCAGCCGCTGCTCACCGACGGCACGCAGGGCGGCCGCGTCTATGCGCTGAGTTTCAACTATGCGCCCGGCGCGGTCTTCAACAGCATCGAGAGTTTCAACGGGCGCGACTTCGGCGGCCTGGGGCTCCTGTCTTTCGCACGCCAGCAGCAGGCCTCGGCCGCGCTGGGCGCCGGGATGACCTTCGCCGTGGCCAACGTGTGGGAACCCCTGGCCGACACCATCCCCGACAACCGCCTGCTGGCCAACAACTTCCTGCTGGGCACCATGTCGTGGGCCGAGGCCGCGTGGAGTTCCATCCCCGCGCTCAGTTGGATGCAGATCGCCGTGGGCGACCCCCTCGCCCGGGTGCAGCGCAGCAGCGAAGACCTCGATGCCGACGGCGCCGTCACCGTGGATGATCTGCACTCGTGGGAACGTTCGCCCGCCGACATCAACAACAGCGGCTCCGCCGACGCGGCCGACCGCACGCTGATGCTGCGGGCGCTGCGCGCCGGCGAGCGAAACTCCCTGCTCACCCCGCGCTGAGCAACCCTCGCACCCCCGGCCTCACGGCGTGAAGTTGGCGTAGGCCGCCATGGGCGGCCGCACCAGGGGGTCTTCCAGCGCGATCAGTCTGCCGCCCGCCCCGGTGAGCGCGGCATCGATCTCTTCGTTCACACGCGCGATGATCACCACGCGCTCTTCCGACGCCAGCAACGCCTCGGCGTGCGCGAGCATCACGTGCGGCTGCTTCACGCGGAAGGCGAACTGAACCTCCCACGATTCCCGCAGAAACTCCAGGCGAGCCCCGGTGACGCGCAGCACCGGCGATACCCCTTCCGCCAGCGCCAGCGCGGCGTGGGTCTCGATCACGTCCTTGTCGCGCAGACGGCCTTTGTGGTGCCACACCCCGCTCCCCACAAGCACCGCCACGCTCGCCGCCGCCGCCACCACGATGCGCGGCGTGCGCGACAGCCTCCGCGTCCAGACCGCCGCCTCGCGCCCCGCGAGGATCGCCGCCGCGGGGATCAGCGGCATCAAGAGGTCGCTCCGCTGATGGGGCGCGGCGCAGAAGATGAACATCCCACAGACAAACCAGCAGAAGACGAAGCGCTCGCCCAGGCGCGCCTCTTCGCCCCCGCTGGGCCGGCGCAGCACGCGCCAAAGCCCGAACAAAGCGGGGATACTCCACGGCACATACCGGCTGATGAAGAGCAGCGGCGGCTCGTAGAAGTTCATGAACGGCACCTTGCCCCCGCGCGCCCGCGTCGCGTGCCCCACCAGTTCGCGCCCGATCACGATGTCGATCACTTCCTGCCCGGCCTGCCAGTAGGCCCCCAGCAGCCACCCGCCGCTCACCGTCACAAAGATCAGCACGCCCCACACGTGCGAGCCCCGCACCGGGTACGCGCGACCTTCGCGCCGCTCCCACAGCGCGGCCATCAGCCCCAGCGCCGCCAATATCGCACCCAGCGGCCCCTTGGTCAGCGTCGCCGCCGTTGCGATGATGTAGAACACCGTCCACGCGCGCGTGGCGCGCGCGGGGTTGAGCGTGCCCGTGCGCCACGCCGAAAACGCCGCCATCGCCGCGGCGCACACCATGAACGTGAAGAGCGCGTCGGTGCGGGCCAGGCACGCGTGCTTGAGGGTGAGGGTCGAGAGCACCATCGCCAGCCCCGCGCCCACGCCCGCCGCCTCGCCGAAGCGCGACCGGGCCCACCACCAGCACAGCATGCCGCAGCCGATCATCGCCGCGCCCGTGGGCAGGTAGAGTTCAAACCCCCCGATGTTCCCCGTGAACAGGCTCACCAGGGAGGCAAGCCACGGGTAGAGCGGCGGCTTGCTGTTCACCACGCCTTCAAAGTCTCTGGGCGCGAGAAACCGCCCGTGGTGAACGATGTCGTAGACATACCCGAAGGGCTTGAGTTGATCGTCGTCGATGTCGTCGCGCGGCGCCGTGAAGTGCACCAGCCACGCCGCCAGCCCGGCCAGAAACACGCACAGCCCGCCCGCCGGCCCGGCGCTGTGACCGGCGGGCGGCGGCTCCAAGATGGCAGTCTGGGGTGCGTGGCGGTGCATGGTGCCGGGCAAGCGTGCGCGCGTGTTGAAGGGGCAGAGTGCGGCGGCGGAGGGTATGTGGCCCGCGGGCTTGCCCCCCGCGCGCCGCCCCGGCGCACGGGCTCAGCCCGGCGCGGGCCAGCCGTCGCGCACAAACCGTCCGTCGGTGTGGAAGGCCTCGCCGTCGGCCTCGATCGAGCCCCCGCGGCGAAGGTCGCACACCATGTCCCAGTGCAGGCCCGATTCGTTGGTGTTGCCGCTCTCGGGGTAGCCCGCGCCCACCGCCGCGTGGAAGGTGCCGCCGATCTTCTCGTCAAAGAGCGTGTTGCGTGAGAACTCGCCGATGGCGTAGTTGGTGCCGATGGCGATCTCGCCCATCGTGCGTGCGCCCGCGTCCTGGTCGAGCATCTTGATGAGGAAGTCCTCGTTCTTGGTGGCGCTGGCGTCCACAACCCGCCCGCCCTTGAACTTCAGCCGCACGCCCTCGACCTCGCGTCCCTGATACACCGCCGGGAAGGTGTAGTTCACGTGGCCGTCGGCCCCTTGCGGCCCGCAGAACACCTCGCCGTCGGGAAAGTTCTCCTTGCCCGCGCAGTTGATCCACGTGCCGCCCGAGACATCCACCGTCAGGTCGGTGCCGTCGTGCTCGTCCGCGCCCGGCGCGCGGAAGCGCAGCGTCTTCTTTGACTGAAGATACGCACGCACCAGTTCCTGCTGTTCGTGAAGCCGCCGCCACACCGCGGCCGGGTCGGGCATGTGCAGGTACCCCGCGCGAAACACAAAGTCGGCGTACTGCGCCAGGCTCATCTCCGCGTCCTGGGCCGCGGCCTGCGTGGGGTATTGCGTGCCCACCCACCGAAGGCTGCCCGCGGCGTTGCGCTCCATGAACCGCTTCATGTGCGGCTTGCGCGCCGACTGGTGCATGGCCACGCGCGATGGATCGATCCTCCCCAGATACTTCGTGTTCACCTGCGCCCAGAAGCCGATGTGAACGTCCAGCGTTTCGACCTGGTGCATGGCGAAGGGCGACACGTGCCGCAACTGCTCTTCGCTGCCGTGCGTCAGCAGGATCTCGGTCAGCGATTCCGACCGGGGCACCCACACCGCGTGCGCGCCGGCCTTCACCACGCGCTCGCACACCGCCTCAACCAGCGGCAGCGCCACCGCCTCGGCGAAGATCCCCACAAGGTCGCCCTTCTTCACGCCCGTGGAATACGACACAAGAACATCGGCCAGTCTGTCGAGGCGGGGGTCACGCACGGGTTGGCTCCTCGGGGGCCCGCCGGCAGCGGGCGGGCGGGTGTGAGAACGCCGCAGGATATCCGCCATCGGCCGCCCGCGCGCGCCGACAGCCCGCGCCAACGCCCCGGCGCTACCTCGCGGCTTGCGGCAGCGTTCGCTCCAGGATCTCCAGCGCCGCGTGCAGATACTTGGCGTTGCCCTCACGCTCGATCATCGCCGGTGCGCACGCCGCCATCAGCACGCGGCGCACGTTGGCGAGGTCCGGGTAGTGGTCATCGACCGGCAGGTTGCGCGCGCGGCGCTGCCGCGCCAGTTCTGAGACGGGTTTCACCCCGTGCAGAAGTTCGGCGTGCCCCCAGTGCTGACGCTCCAGGTAGAGCGCATCCTCCAGCCAGTGCCCCGGGTGCACCAGCGCAAGGTCGACCAGCACGCACGCGCCGCACGCACGCCGCAGCGCGTTGCCCGCGTGCAGGTCGCCGTGGCACCACGCGTTGATCGGGCGCGAGCCCCAGCGTGCCTTGAGCACCGGAAGGTTCTTGATGGTCTTCTTCACCGCGTCCTTCCACCTCGCGTGCTCGGCAAAGTGCGGCGACGAAGCCACCTCCTTTGATTTGTTCAGCAGCGGCTCCCACTCCTGACCCGTGGGCCGTTCCTTCAGCGGCGCCACCTTGATCGCCGCCGCCTGAAAATCCGCCGCCACCCGCAGGAGGTCGCACACCGCGCCCTCGTCCATCTGCGCCGCCAGCGGCGGGCCGTTCAGCCGCTCGGTGATGAGCCAGGCCAGGTCATACCCGCCCACCGCAGACCCGTGCGCGAGCACGCGCGGCGTGGGAAGGGCGCACGGGTCGCCCGCGCGCCAGGCCCTTCCGTTCGCACGGCCCAGTTCGGTCGTCCAGCGGTATTCCGCCGGGCTCACGGGAATCTTCACGAAGACATCAAGGGTCGCGCCCTCGTCGGTGCGGTAGGTCGAGAATCCGGTCGCCGCGCCGCCCCGCTGCCAGCGGGAACGAAACCACTCAACCTTGCCCAGCCGTCCGCCGGTCTGATCGCACAGAACGGGGGTGAGGCTGACGACAAGTTCGTGCGAGCCGCCGTTGGACGTGTGCATCTCGCCCATCTTGCTACAGAGTACCACACCGGGGGCCCGATCCCCACACCCGGGGCGCGGGTTTGCGCACGAAAAATTACCGGCCCGCGCGCCACGCCCCGTAGAGCGCGATCCACGCCCGCGGGCTCAGAGACTCGGCGCGTGCCTCCGGGCTCACACCCTCCGGCCAGGGGAAGTCTCGCCCGAGCACCGAGCCGATCTGCTTGCGCCGTTTTTCAAAGAGCCCTTGCGCAAAGTCGATGATCTCCCGCGCCCGCGGCGACAGAGGCGAGGCCAGCCGGCGCAGCGCCACCATCGCGCTGTGAACCTCGGGAGACGGCCAGAAGCACGGCGGCGGCAGTTTGGCGATGAGTTCAACCTCGGCCGTGAGCGACGCGAGGATGCCCACCGGGCCGTAGTCGCGTGTGCCGGGCTTGGCCATCAGCCGGTCGGCCACCTCGCGCTGAATCGTGACATACAGCCCCTGGCAGCCGGGCACGTCGGCCAGCAGCGAGGTCATCAGCGGGGTCGCCGCGCCGTAGGGCAGGTTCGCCACCAGCGTGAAGGGCTCGCCCTTCAGCGCGCCCAGCAGGTCGGGGTTGATCTCGTGCTTGCCCCGCAGGCAATCGCCCTCGATGAGCGTGAAGCCCGCGCGCCCGCCCAGCCGCTCGCGCAGCAGTTGGGCCAGCCCCCGGTCGAGTTCGCACGCCGTCACCTCGCACCCGCGGTCGAGCAGTTCTTCGGTGAGCGTGCCCGTGCCCGGGCCCACCTCCATCACCCGGTCGCCGGCGCCCACGCCCGAGGCGTCCACGAGTTTGCGGATCATGTTGTGATCGATCAGGAAGTTCTGCCCCAGCCGTTTGCGCGGCGACAGCCCGCGTTCTTCGAGCATCGCCCTCATCTGCGCCAGTGTCTGCACGCGTGCTGCCTCCGGTGCGGCGTGTGGTGTCTGCCCCCGGGGCGCGTCACCACTCGCCCCTCATGATGCGCTCGATGGCGAGTGCCGCGCCGTCGTCGTCGTTGCGCTCGGTCACCCTGCCCGCGCACGCCTTGACCCTGTCGATGGCGTTGCCCATGGCCACGCCCAGGCCGGCCCCTTCGATCATCGAGACATCGTTGATCTCGTCGCCGATGGCGGCGATGCGAGATGGATCGATCCCGCGCTGCGCCGCCAGCCACCGCACGGCGGACCACTTGTTCGCCTCCGCGTCGAAGAGTTCGAGGATGTGGAACGCACGCCCCTGCGCGAGCCGTTCGTGGTGCCCGGGGCCCACCACCGCCGGGAAGTGGTGCCACTGCGCACGCCCGTGCATCTCGCGGGCCAGGCGCTGAGCGATCGTGGCCACGCGGTCGTCAAACCCGAAGGCGCCCACCCGCACCGTGTGCGCGGGGTGTTCGTCGGCCTCGGGCTGGTCGGTATACCGCACGCGCAGGTTCATCGTCGAGAACCACCACTCCATCACGGGGTCGAGCGGCAACCTGTCTTCCCCGTGAACCACGAGATAATCAAACCCCGCCGTGAGCGGGTCTTTGAGCACCAGCGCGGGGTGATCGTGCTCGATCATGCAGCGCGCGGCCCGCGACACCAGTTCGGGGTCCATCGCGAACCGGTGCAGCGTCCGTGCGGTCGTCGGGTCCGCGATGATCGACCCGCCCGCCACCGCCACCGCGTCTTCCTGGCCGATGGCGTCGAGAAACGCGCGGCACTCGGCCAGCCCACGCCCGGTGCACACCATCACACCCATGCCCCGGGCCCGGGCCTCGTGCAGCGCGTCGATGTTGCGCTGTGAGATCCGCCCCGAAGAGTTCACAAGGGTGCCGTCGAGATCAATCGCCAGAAGGTCGTAGCGGGGTGTGCTCACGTGTGGGCAACGGTACGTGCCGGCACGGGTCGGGGTTTCAGGCTTCTTCGCCGCAGGCCCGCTGCGCGCCGGGGCCGTATGTGATGGCGTTCTTGCCGCGCTTCTTCGCGTCCAGGGCCAGCGCGTCGGCCTGCGCCAGAAGTTCGGCGGGGGTTACGCCGTCCCAGGGGTATGTCGCCATGCCGCCCGATACGGCCAGCGTGCCCGGCGCACCGTCGCCCAGTTTCGGGAAGCGGCAGTTGGCGATCTGCGCCTGGAAACGGCGCGCCACCTCCATCACCGACACCGGCGCACTGCTCCCGGCACGCCGCGGCCCCTCGGGGTCGTGGAAGATCACCGCGAACTCATCGCCGCCGATGCGGCACACGCGGTCGCTGGGTCTGATCACGCTGCGCATCAGCCGCACGGTCTCTACCAGAATGTCATCGCCCGCGGCGTGGCCGTAGCGGTCGTTGAACATCTTGAAGTCGTCGATGTCGAGCACCAGCAGCGTCACGTGGTGACGGCGCTGGCGGGCCTGCTCAAGGGCCGTGGCCAGGAATCGGTCGAAGTAGCGGCGGTTCCACGCGCCCGTCAGCGGGTCGGTGAGCGCGGCGGTGCGCAGTTGCACCTGCTGGTCGCGAAGTTTCAGCCAGGTCGCCAGCCACGCGGCGTGCGTGGTAAGCCGCGATGCGGGCGTCTGCGGGCCGCCCACCAGAGCGCCCATCGGCACACCATCGCGCGACACGGCGCAGGCGTTCTCGGGTGCCGCCTCCGTCAGGGGCACAAAGCGCACACGCGGGTCGCCCGTGCGCTCGCGGATGAGCGACACCGCGTGCTCGAGCAGGTCGCTCCCACGCAGCAGCGCCGCGGCGAGCACGACATCCCCCTCGCTTTTCTCGATGCTCAGGTTGGGCGCGCCCACCGCCGCGGTCACTGGGGCTCGCGGTGCCTGCGCCGGTATGGGCGCGACGGCCTTGGGCGATGCCACACCCGGCGAAGGCACTGCCTCCGGGATGGGTGCGGCGCTGAGGGGTGTGAGACCCGGGGATGTGGCAGTGGGGGATGTGGCAGTGGGGGGTGTGGCAGTGGGGGGTGTGGCAGTCGCGATGGGTGACACCGGCGCGCCCGGTGATGCTCCCGGTTCACCCTCTTGAATCAGCCGAACCAGCCCGGACGCATCGATCCCGCGCGGTATCACCGCATCAAAGGGTGATGGCTCGTGCGGCGTGGGCCCGGCAGAGCCGTTGCCCAGGGTCAGAATGCGCACGCCGGGCGCGGCGGTGCGCAATCCGCTGATGAACCGAGCGAGCGACCCGGCCGATTCGGCCGCGCGCTGTGACTCGAGCGAGTGGCGCACATCGGCGGCGACAACAACCACCGGCGGTGAGGAAATCTCAGAGACAGACTGCGCGGCTTCGCCGATCGCCTCGAGCGCGTGACGCACTCGGACAAGTTCGATGCGCTCGTCGAGCCTCAACGCGGCATCGAGGCCTGTCCTGCCGACGAGAATAACCCGTGTACCAGTCGCTTCCACGAGACGACCCTTCGTGCCGGGTGTCGCGAGACGCACCCAACAATGACTCATTCCAACCAGAAACGGCGTTTTCTCCCCGCCGGCTTCTGCTCTGAGTTGTCGCCCGTCCGTCGTGTCTGAAGTTTCTGTCCTTCAAGATACCCACAAACAGGTGCTCTTGTGCATCGGAATTCAGATAAAGTGGGGATAAATCTGCACCCCGCTACACGGCCACGGCCCCCAGGGCGGTTATTGGACATCCTTTCCTTGTTCGGGTTTAGGTTCGATTTCCAGGAGCATGGCGAGTTCTTCATCGGTGAGCAGCCGCGGCACCGCTGGGCTTGGGGGTGCTGCGGGGGAGGTCAGCGGGGCATGTTCTGAGGGGGGGGCAGGAGTCCGCGCGGGTGAGGAGGGGGGCACCTCGACCACCGGAGGTTCCTTGGGCGCATCGGCGGGTGGTTGCGGGGGCATCATCTGCCGCCACTGGGCCAGGTCGTGGGCACGCACCGTCCGCAGTTGCGGGTCTGAAGAGGAGTCGTACATCCACACCGCAACGCCGGGGGCGTAGCGGCCGACGGCCTCAACCACCGACACCACCCCGACCAGTTCGCGGGGTTCGACCAGCAGCAGCACGATCAGCCGGGAACGCGCGCTCGAATCCCGGGCCTCGCGCGCCAGGGCACAGACCTGAGCAAGGGCCGAGAACTCGTCGTCGCAGTGCAGAAGTGTAAAACCGGGGCGATTCAGGCCAGCGAGCAGCGCGGGCTTGAGATCAGCACCGGATTGGTTCCACACGACGCACGTTGCGTCGCTCCAGGCGCGTGAAGTACCGGCCGATTCCGGCATGTTGTGAGTGTACCCAAAAACCCTCTCAACTCCTAGTAATTGCGCGTGATTCTGCTCACTTCGCATGGTTCTCGCACCTTGCGCGTCTTCACACGCTTCGCCCATTTTTCCTAACTTCACATGGATCACCGTGCGCTCCCGTCTCGGTGGGTCGTGCGCCGGGTCGAGCGTCACGCCAGACGAGAGAGCACCCGGGCCGCCGCGATACCGGCGCCATCGGCCGGGCCCAGCGCCCCGAGCGCGGCTCGCATCGCATCGCGCCTCGAAGGCTCCCGCAGCAGCATGCCCGCGACCAGGCCCGCATCGGCCACGTTGGCCTCCGCGTCGGCATGATCGGTGGCGATCAGCGAGCCCCCCGCACGCTCCAGCGGGAGCGCGTTGAGACGCTGGTGCTGATCGGCATGGTGCGGATAGGGCAGGAAGAGGGTGGGAACCCGGTTGCACCAGGCTTCCGCGACGCTCCCGGCACCTGCCCGGCTCACCGCCCAGTCGGCGGCGCCCCATGCCAGACCCATCTGTGGAAAGAAAGGCTCGACGAGCGCGTCAAGGCGCGCCCGCCGGTAGGTTTCGCGGGCGTGCCCTATTTCCGCCTCGTCCCGGCCTGTCTGATGGATAATCTGCCACCCTTGTTCACGCAGCAGGGCCGATTCTTTCTCGGACCATGCGGTCACAAACCGGTTCAGCGTCCCCGCGCCCAAACTCGCGCCAGTCGCCAGCAGCGTCGGCCGGTTGGGGTCGAGCCCCAGCGCGGCCCGGCACTCGGCCCGGCCCGCCGGCGCGCGCGCCGCCTGCCGCACGATCGGGCCGATGCGTTCCCACCCGGCGGCGATGGGGTCATCCACGGCGGCGGCGGTCAGCATCGCGCCGGCGTACCGCGCGATCCAGCGGTTGGCTTTGCCAGGCACCGCGTCCAGGTTGAGCGCCACAACCGGGCATTTTTCAACCCGCGCCGCCTGAACCGCCGGCGCGGCGACAAAGCCGCCCAGGGCCACCAGCGCCACGGGCCCGTGCGATCTGCCCTCGCGGATCGCCGCCCGGGTTTGCCGAACCGAAGGCCCCCACCCCGCAAGGAAGCGCAGCAGCGCACGGGGCCGCACCCCGAAGGGTTTGGCCGAAAGAGGGCTGTACACCGGCGGTGCGTCGGCGAGGCGCTGGCTGTCGAGCATCGTGGCATCGCCGGGCCTGTCGCTGCACAAGAAGCGCAGGCGCGCATCGGGCCGGCGTTCGAGAACGGCCTCTGCGATGGCGATGCCCGGGAAGAGGTGCCCGCCGGTGCCACCGCCGGCGAAGAGAATGGTGGGTGCGGACGGGTTCATGCCGCGCCGAGCAAGCCGCCGGGCGAGGCCGCGGGCGCTTCGCGCTGGGCGTCTTCCTGCGAGCGGTTGATAGAGACAAGCACGCCCAGGGAGAGGGCGGTGAGCACCCACCCCGTGCCGCCATAACTGATCAGGGGCAGGGCGATGCCCTTGGGCGGGGCCATGCCGGTGACGACAAAGAGGTTCATGAGCGCCTGCAGGCCCACCGTGGCGATGATGCCCACGGCCCAGAGGCGAAGGAAGTGGTTTTCTTCGCGCCGGGCGATGCTGAAGCCTGCGAGGAGCATCGCGATGAAAATAAAGACCACGAGGCTGGCCCCGGCGATGCCCAGTTCTTCGCAGATGATGGCGAAGATGTAGTCGGTGTGGTCTTCGGGGAGGTAGCCGCGCTTTTGCAGCCCTTCGCCCAGCCCCGTGCCGAAGCCGCGCCCGTTGTGAATGGCGATGAGCGACTGGATGGAGTGAAAGCCGATGGTCTCGGGGTTCTGGTAGGGATCAAGAAAAGCCTTGACGCGGTTGACGCGGTAGGTGTTGCTGAGGATGGCCCAGGCCGTGCCCGCGCCGCCGATGAGCCCGAAGATGAGGAACTGCCAGAGGCTGGCCCCGGCGGCCAGCAGCACCACGCAGGCCACCACCGCCACCAGAAAGCCCGTGCCCAGGTCTTCGATCACGATCACGCCCGCCACGAGGCCCACGATGCACATGGCCGGGATGAGCCCGGCGAAAAGCCGGGGCAGTTCGTTGGCCCGAACCGCGGCATAGAAGGCGATGATCGGCACCAGCGCCCACTTGGCGACCTCGCTGGGCTGCATGGAGAAGTCCACGCCGGGGATGGGTTTGATCCAGCGGTGCGCGCCGTTCTTGGGGTCTTCGAGCAAGGGCAAGTAGACCAGCAGGCAGAAACCCAGGAGCCCGACCACCACCGCCGGCAGAACCACCCAGAACACCCGACGCATCGATGGGCTCTGCGCGATGTCCGCCAACCGACGCACAGGGATCAGACACCCCAGGGCGAAGGCCGCCACGGCCAGGGCCATGTATTTGGCCGCACGGCTTTCGAGGATGGACCCGAGCGTGATCCGCGCGGGTTGGTCATCGATGGACTGAACCGGGGCCACCATCAGGTTGGCCGAGTTCACCATGACCACGCCAAGGCAGAGCGCGGCGAAGGCGCAGAGGGCCACAACCTGTCCTGGACGGATCATGAGGAAATGTATCGGCACACCCCGCGTTCGGGGATGAGCGTGGCGGGGCAGTATCAGGCCCCTGGGGCTTTGCGGGGCCACCAGAGATCAACGATGATCAAGACCAGCAGGAGCGTGCTGCCAAGGCAGAACGCCGCGCCCCCGGCGACGATCATGTACGCGAAGTCGGCCTTCATCCGGGTGAGCCACCACCCGCCGATGTCGGCGAGCAGGCCCAGGCCCATCAGGGCGATGAGGGGGTTGATGATGGGGCGCGGCAGGCGGGTGCCCACGCCGAGCCCCGCGACGATCAGGCACAGGGTGCCGATGGCCAGCGCATGGGTGTGGGTGGAGTTCACGACGATGGCCAGGCTGTTGGGTTGAATGTCACGCGAGAAGGCCACGACCCGCACGGCATCCCACGAATCAAGGGGCATGCGCTGGCCGATGCCCGAGGGGTCTGTCGAGGCGCGGTTGTGGCAACTCACGCACTCGCGGGCGATGATCTCGGCCGGGGCCATGTCCCCCTTGTCGAAGTCGTCGTACTGCTCGTTGACGCGCCCGCCGTTGAGCCAGTCGAGCAGGGCGCTGCGCTCCTGGGCGTCGATCGTCTCCGGGTGGCCCCCTTCAAGGGCGACCAGCAGGGGCGAGCGAGATTTCACCCCGTGGTAGACGCCCTTCACGTCGTCGATGGTGAGGCCGGGTCGCTCGTCGCGTTTGTGGTCGTGGATGTAGAGGTGGCTGACCGAGGCCGCGAAGCCCCCCAGCAGCACAAGGCAGAGGCAGGTGATGCCCAGGCGCGCCAAGGCGCCGAGGTCGCGGGTTCGGAAAGGGGCTGGTGCGCTCACGTGGGCTGGTGCCTCGGGGTGGTGGGTGTGGAAGGAACAGGCGTGGGATCAGATGCGCAGCGCATCTTCCGAGATCTCAACCTGCGTGTTGCCCGCGACGGCGCGGGCGGCGATGATACCGACGATCGTGGCCCGCGCGGCTTCTTCGGCCGAGCAGGCCGGCGGCTTGCCGTTGGCGATGCTGTCGGCGAAGTCGGTCAGGGCGTAGTACTGCGGTGAGTAGGGCAGGCCCACGCCTTCCTTGAGTTTTCCCTGGCTGGCGAGTTTGGTGGCGTCGGCGATGAGGGTGATGCCCTCGTCGTTGTGGAACTGCTGGCGGTTGGCGTAGACCTCCCACCCTTGCGTGGGCGCGTCGGCCTCTTTGAACATCCAGCCGTGGCTCCACGCGAGTTTGATCGCCGCGTTCGACCCGTGGAAGACCTCGAATCGGCCCTCGTAGGAGTTGCCCAGGCTCGCGGCGTATTGCAGCATCGCGCCGTCGGCGAAGCGCAGGTTGCAGTTGATCGTGTCGGCCAGCGTCCGGCCGTCGTCGTGCACGCGGATGGAGCCCGTGCCCCACACGCTGGACGGGTAGCGCCCCGTGTAGAAGTGGAAGACATCGAACTGGTGCGTGCCCTGCTCGCCGGCCAGGCCCAGCGAGACATCGGTGTCAAGCCGCCAGTTCACCTCGCGGTCGCGCGATGCGTCGCGCGAGGGAACGCGCCACGAGTTCTTGCGGTAGTCCTGCGCCCGCATCGCCACAAGGTCGCGCACCGAGTCGGAAAGAAAGAACGTGCGCGCCAGTTTGTAGACCGGGTTCGACCTGGCGTAGAGCCCCGCCTGGAAGACGGTCGAGGCGCGGCGCGCGGCGTGCGCGATCTCGCGGCAGTCTTCCGGCGTGTGGGCCAGCGGCGCCTCGCAGAACGCGTGCTTTCCCGCCCCCAGGCAGTCCAGCGCGATCTGCTTGTGCAGGTGCGTGGGCGTTGCGATGATCACCGCCTGCAGGTCTTTCGTCTTGTCGAGCAACTCGGCGTGCGTGCCATAGGTCGGCGTTTCGCCCAGTCGCCGCTGGGCCGCGCTGAGGCGGGCCGGGTCGTTGTCGGCCACGGCGGCCACGGTGAAGGCGTCGAGTTTCTGCAGGTCGTCGAGCAGGGCGCGCCCGTGACGCCCGACGCCCACCACGCCCACGCGCAGCGGCTGCGCCAGACGCGGCGCGGGGGTGGCGAAGCCCAGTTCGGGGAGCACCGCCAGCGCGGCAAGGCCGCCCGCGGCAGAAGCAAGAAACGTGCGCCGGTCGAGTTCGGTCATGAG
This sequence comes from Phycisphaeraceae bacterium, assembly GCA_019636615.1. Taxonomy (GTDB): domain Bacteria; phylum Planctomycetota; class Phycisphaerae; order Phycisphaerales; family UBA1924; genus UBA2402. The sequence goes on from JAHBXF010000001.1 coordinate 1,365,687, forward strand.
GGGGCTCCGGGCGTGGCCGAGGGGCAGGGTGTCTGCCCGGTCGGCGATGGGGCGGGTGAAAAAGCAACAGCGGGCGCGTCGGCCGATCCGGGCGCGCCGGGGATGGAGACATCGCGCCGGCGAGGGCCCTGCGCGATCCAGCCGCCGCGCGGCTGAAGGGTGATCGTTGTCAGGTCAGGGGGCGGAGTGAACCCGGCGAGCCCATCGGGGCGAGAAGAAAGCACCAGGAGCGCGGTTGACCACGCGTCGGCCTCGGCCGCGCCCGGGGCCAGCGTCGCGGCCAGTTCAAGCCCGGGCCGCACCGGCCTGCCGGATTCGGGGTCGATGATGTGCCCCCCCCGGGGTGCAGACACGCTCAATGCGCCCTGTGTCAGCCGCACGGTGGGCGATCGCGTCGCGTCTGCCGCCGCCAGCCGCACCGCGAAGGGGTGCGCCGGCGTGCCCACGGCGATGGCCGTGCTCGTGCCCGCGTGCAGGAACGCCGCCGTCACCACGCCGCTCTCGGCGATGGCGCGCGCGGCGAGGTCGAGGGCGTGCCCTTTGCCCACCGCGCCAAGGTCGAGGCGTACGCCGGGGTCGTTGGTGTGTGCGGTGCGAGCGGCGGCGTCCAGCACGAGGCGCTGCCACCCCCACACACACCCGGCGGGGGCGTCTGGGCTGGGCGGTTCGCCGCGCAGGCCCCAGGCGTGCATGAGCGGCCAGAGGGTGATGTCGAAGGCGTGAAAACTGCGCTGTGCAACATCGGCGCACAGCGAGAGAAGACGAAAGGTGTCCGCGTCGAGTCGCACCGGGCGTGAGGCCCCGTCGCGCGAAATGGCAGAGACCAGGCTGCCCGGCCGGAAGGGGGAGAGCCGGTCTTCGGTTTCGTGGATGATCGCCAGGGCCTCTTCGCCCGCGGCGCGCACGTCGCGTTCGCTGGGGCCCCAGAGCACCAGTTCGAAGCGCGTGCGCATCGCCTCTGCCGCGAGGCGCACTGCATCGGCTGGCTGACGGGTCTGATCGCGCATGAAAGCGGCGCCAGGCCTGCGGGCCCCGCGCCGCGGGAGAGAGAGCCGGTGAGGGTGGTTTTTAGACCGCGCGGGCCTTGAAGGTGGTGGTGTCGAGTTCGTAGGCGCGGCCTTCCCAGATCGAGCGTGCGGCCATGTCCACCACGGCCATGACCTTGGTGCCCAGTTCCACGCCGGCCAGGGGCTTCTCGCGCGAGCGGATGCAGCGCAGCCAGTCGAGCCGGTGGACATCCTGGTCGTTGCCGATGTCGGGGCACTCCACGCGCATGGGGTCGACGTCGTTGGCGTAGAGGCGCTCGGGGCGAAGGGTGCAGTGGCGGTCGGCCAGGTAGAGATTGGCCTTGTGCCCGCGGATCATGGTTTCAACGCCGACCTCGTTGCAGGTGGAGCCGGCGATGGTCATCATGTGGCCGCTCTCGAACTCGACGATGATGTTGACCTGATCGTGGTTCTCCATCTTCTTGTCAACGAGGTGGCTGCCGCGCGCCACGACGCGCTTGGGCCAGCCCACGCGCTCGAGGGCCATCATGAGCGGGGTGATCTCGTGCACCAGCAGGTCGCCGATGATGCCCGTGGACCAGTCGCGGTAGCGGCGCCAGCGGGCGTAGATCTCGGGGTTCCAGGGGATCTTGGGCCCCGAGCCGCACCAGGCGTCCCAGTCGATGTTCTTGGCCGGGTCCCAGCGCTTGTCGATGGCGTAGTAGAGCCACTCGCCGTGCATGCTGTTGCGGCAGTAACTCGTCTGGCTGAAGGTGGGCACGCCGATGGCGTCGGCCTCGATGAGTTTCTTGGCCTCCTGGTATTTCTTCAACTGCATCTTCTGCGTGCCCACCTGGAAGACGCACTCCGGGTTGGCCTGCACCACGCGCATGAGTTCGACGGATTCATCAAGGTGCAGGCACATGGGCTTCTCGCAGAAGACATCCTTGCCCGCCGCGATGGCGTCGATGGCGTTGCGCGAGTGCCAGTGCTCGGGCGTGGCGATGAGCACGCCGTGGATGTCGTCGCGTTCGAGCATCTGCCGGTAGTCGCGGTAGGTGTCCACCTTCTTCTTGGTCGCGCTCTCGGCGGCACGCTTGGCGTCTTCCCAGCGAAGGTCGCAGACATCGGCCAGCGCCACGACCTCAACATTCTCGATGCCCTTGAGCAGGAAGTTGCAGAAGGCGTGGCAGTGCCCCGTGCCCATGCCGCCGGGCCCGATGATGCCGATGCGGATGGGGTCGCCGTCTTTCAGCGGCGTGCGCGGCGCGGCCTTGGGGGCCACGAAGGGACGCGCGGGCTTGGCCGCCGCGGCGCTCACCAGCGCGGCAGCACCCGCCATCGCGGCGGTGCGGGTGAGAAACTCGCGGCGGGATTGCCCTGAGTGCTGAACAGGCGGTGGGGTGGGGATCATGGTGATGGTTCCTTGGGCGATATGCACAGGGGTGTTGGGCTGCCCCCGCGGGTGTGGCTCCACGAGAGGTGAAGACACTTCCAGTGTACCAGCCTTCCCCCCGCCTGCGGAAGGGCATTTGGGCCCCGGCGCACGAAAAATGGCCGGATCGGGTGCCGGCCGGCCTTCGGATGGGCGAGAGTCCCTCGACGGTCACGGGATGGATGGTCAGAGCCGGGCCGAGGGGGTGTTGGCCCCGAAGAGTGCGGAAGGGCCGTTCGAGTTCGCTGGCCTGGGCCATGCGCTCACGCAGGCAGCCCAGCAGGCGATTTGTAGTCACCCCAATTCTCTTGGACAACCCGGAGGCTTCTTCGGCGTGGGGGTGCAGATCACCTCGGCACGGGTTCCAACGGGGCCTCGCCGCGCCACCGCCAACGGTCGTGCGCCCTGGGGGCGGGAGACGAAAGGGCGGAGTACGAAAGGCGGAGTACGAAGGGCGGAGCCGCGCGGCGGTTTGGCGCGGGGCGGCCGCGCGTGAAGAGGGCTGCGGGCTGCGGGCATTCGCACCGTTCGCCGGAGCAACCGGCGGATGGTGGCACGACAAGACAACGGGCATGAGGTGCCTCCGGCCGATCGGGTTGCTGTTCTCGTCGTACTCGATGCCAACATCGTAGAACGCCCCGCCCCCCGCTCCGCTTCCAATCTCTGCCCATCTTGGGATCGATCACCCCTCATTGCCGTACTTTAGCAAATCATAATTCCTGGATACTACTGCCTACTCGGGCGGATCCCACTCCCCGGATAGTAACTCTGTTTTTGCTTTTTCGACTTCCGGGTCCAAACCGGTCGCATAATTCGTTTCAAGCAGTTCAATTGCTTCAGCCTTTTTTCCCATTTGCGCGAGCACCCGTGCCAATCCAATGTAGGCACCCACGCCTGCGCCAAGCGAAATAGAATTGCGAAATGCCCGCTCCGCTTCGTCCAACAGATCGTGGCAATCCAGAAACCAAGCCAGCGATTCGAATGCCTCTGGATTCTGGGGATCGAGCCTCGTTGCCTCGTGGTACAATGCAAGTATCTCGTCATTGTTCGCGGTGCTACCAGTCGGCTTGGCCATTATGAGTAGGTCAGCCAACATGCATTTGAGTTGACCAGAATCGGGGTGGGCCGAAACCGCTTGACGAGCGAACTCCAACAAGCGGAATGGACATCGCTTGCCTCTTGGCCATTGATCCCATATTGCTTCAATGAACTCGTCCTCTGTCATCTAACAACCCGGATTGCTGTACGACTGCGACTGGGTGTTGGAGTCCTCTTCCGCCTTTTTCTGTCTCGCCTCTTCACATGCTGCCTGCACCTGTTTGTGAAACTCATCAAACGATGCTGACGCGGTCGGCCCCAAGGAACCAAAGGATGTCAGTATGTCCTGCGAGCACTCCGTCGCGTCTCTATTCATCTGTAAAATATTGCAGTCGCCAGATTCAACTGCATCGGCGAGCCCATTGAAATAGCGACGGCACGACTGCCCCCTCTCGGTCTGGCCACTCAACAATTCTGAACTGGAGTCGAGAATGGCGACGCCGGCGAACAGGAGTGAAATTGCGGTTCCTCTACCTATGAAGCCCCGCCGCCCTTTAGGATGCCGAACTCCGGGAGCCTTCTGCTGGATACGTGAATTTTGCTCAATCAGCTTTTTAGCCTTTTTGATCTCGGCGAGTCGTCTTGCTTTCGTCTTCTTATCGAGCGTTTCGTCATTTTCTATCTTTGCCCTCTCGGCCTCCAACTCCGCCAAGGTGATGTCCCTCCGAAGCCAAGTTGGCCACTCGCCGTTTAGGCCGTACGGATCGACAAGACTCACCACTGTACTACCAACAAGTTCGTATAGACTCATCCCATCCACATACCCCAACGGATCCCGCCTCGTCCAACGCCCGATCTCCGCCCAGTACACCCGGTGCCGCACGTGGCTCATGGCGATCACATGGTCCCACTCGTAGCCGGCGTAGCCCTTGCGGTTGCCCATCTCCGCCGATGACACCCGGCCCTTGCCGTTCTGCCCCGTGTTGGCATCGTCACTGTCCATGAAGAGTGCGATGTCTGCGCTCGACCCGATGTCGCCATCGAAGTCCAGGTCGGGTTCCCCATCGGGCGTCGCGGCGAAGTCCCCCGTCGTCGTGCCCATGCCGAACGCGGTCAGGTCGTCGAGGTTGACAACTCCATCGCGGTTCACGTCTGCCAGAGGATAGACCGTCGGTTCGCCGTAGGCCGAGTACCGCACGAACTCCCAGGGGGCGCCATCGCTGCGGGTCACCGCCACCACATCAGCCCGCCAGTTCTGGCAGTAGAAGCGCCGCTCCTCCAGGGCACCGTCCGAGGCGCTGGTCCACGGTTCGTCGGTGTCCCGGTCACGGAGGATCACGCTGTCAATGTAACTGCTGCCGGTGAATACCGCCGCCGAGAGGGTGGGCTGGCTCAGCGTCGTCCCTCTCGATGTGCCCCGCACCGTGGCACGCGTGGGACGGCACCAAGACGGGCGGGAGAAGGTGGCAGAGGTGTCCATTCGCGTGCGCGACACGGCGTGCGCCGTGCTGCGGCGTTCGGAAGCCGCGCGGTGTTGGTGCGTGAACGAGGGAGAGGTGTGGGATGGATGCCGCGCATGCAGGGGAGGCGTGCCGCCTCCCCCGCACCCCCACCGCCTCACCGGCTGGGAGAGGGCGGGACAGGGATGGACACCTGGCATGATCGGTAGAGGAAGCGGCGGTGGCGTGGCTCGCTCCCAGACGGGACAGTTCCACGCTTCGCACTTGACCGGCATCACATATCACCCCTGCATCGAGCACACGTGGTTTGGATCGCGGCCGGGCCGCGTGCGGAACACGTACGCAAGGCATCAAGGCCGCTGATGCGGCGCCGATGGATATGGGCGTGAGCGTCTTTGGGGCGATGTGTGGCCGAGACTTGCCGCGCGAATCTTCTCGGACTGCAAACACGGGATTGACCAAGCCTTCAAAGACGGCCGCGAGACTCTACGGCCTGAAAGTCCGGTCGTGCGGTGGCGCTGGTTGAAGCGTCCGCGCGAAGCCGGCCTTGGGCGAGTGTCGTCACGTGTTTCAGGGGGCTGGTTCATCGCGGAGTCTGCAAGCCATGACAACAGTGCAGCGTTCACGTTTCGCCGGTGATCGAGCGGGTTTCACGCTCATCGAACTGCTGGTGGTCATCGCCATCATCGCGCTGCTCATCGGCATTCTGCTGCCGTCGCTGGGCAAGGCGCGGGCCTCGGCGCGTCAGATCAAGTGCGCGGCCAACGCACGCTCGGTGGTGCAGGGCATCGCCAGTTACCTGGTGAGCGGCCGGCAGTTATACCCGCCGCACTATGTCTACGGCGACAGCGAAGAGGGTTTCGGCTGGCGCATCGAAGACCAGCAGTTGAACAACCCCAACCTGCAGAACGGCTATGTGCACTGGTCCTACTTCCTCTTTTCTGAAGGAAGCGTGAACGAGGACGCGTTCAAGTGCGCCGCCATGCCGCGCGGCGGCGCGCCGGCCACCAACCCCGGCCCGCGGGGAGAAGACTGGGAGCAGGGGCAGGTGAACGACCTTGGCGGCACCTCGGGCGCACAGACGCCCAACGACCGGCAGGTCAAGCGCATCGCCTACGGCGGCAACGGCGCGATCTTCCCGCGGAACAAGTTCTACAGCGCGGGCGGCGAGCGCAAGAACATCTTCGTGAAAGACGCCGACATCCAGTTCACCGACCGCACGATCCTCATCGGCGAGTATGACCCCAGCCGCAACTACCACACGCTGCAAACAGGGTCAGACACGGTGCTTTACAAGTCTCACCGCCCCTTCACGCCCTTCATCGGCCTCTCGTCGGGCACGCAGGTCTATCAGGAGCCGATGGCGATGCGTGCGCAGGGGCGGTATCTCTACCCCCGGCTCGACGACATCGAGAACGACGTGCCCGCGGCGGGCATCGAGGACGGCGCCCGCACCACGCTCAACGCGGTGGGGCGGCACCACCCGGGGCCGCGCGACAGCAAGGGCGGCGGCAGCAACTTCGCCTTTGTCGATGGCCACGTCGAGTCGCTGACTGTTTCGGACACCATCCGCAAGCGCCTGTGGGGCGACAAGTTCTACAGCATGAGCGGGCCTTCCACGAAGGTGGATGTGAACGCCAACCCCGCGCCCTGAGCGGGCCCCAGAGCAATCCCCCTGACCCCGCGCTGGTGCCTAGCGGCGGAGCGCGGGCTTGAGAGCGGAGTGGTGCAGGGTCGGCGCCGTTGGCGCGGCCTGCTCAGCCATGAGGTGTTAAAGCCCGCCGCGGGAGCGGCTCGGCTGTGAGTGCGCGCAGGATGCGTCAAGGTTGTGTTCAGATTGATCTGGATTTGTGTTCGGAGGAGATCGGTGCTCATTCTTTTCAAAGAGAGGTCACAGATGAATCAGAAGACTCGGACCACGTTGATGCTCGCGGCCATGGCCGGGGCCTGTGTCGGCGTCGCCTCGGCACAGAACGGCGGCATGGTGAACATCTCCGGCGCCACCCTGCTGGAGAACTATGTGAAGGCGCCCGCCTCGACCAACGACTTTATTGATGTCGATGGAGACGGCATCGCCGGCTGGCTGGGAAGCCTGAGCGTGGACCAACTCGCCATCGGCGGGCCCGCGGGCACCGCCGGCCAGTCGCTCGTGGTGCAGTACCGCGTCGCGGGGTCGGTCAACGGGTTCAAGGAACTCACCGGCTTTGGCTACCCCCGCTGTGTGAGCGGCGGTGATGACGAGGTGGGGGGCATCCTGGGCAACCGCCCGCAGGCCGACCCGCCCGTGCTCGGTGTGGCTTCGTTCGCGTACCACAACCGCGTGCTGTATATCAACAACGGCAACTCGGGGGGCATCCCTTCGCTCTACAACCAGGGCAACCCCGGCGGCGCGCCCAACCGCGTGGGCCCCGACTACCGCGCCACCTTCGCCAGCCCCCCCTTCGGCAGCGCCGGCTTCATGTGCATCGACATCGCCCCGATCGATGTTTCTTCCTTCCTGGCGGTGCAGAAGGCCGGCGACCCCGCGTGGAACCGCCGCTCTTCAGACCCCGGCTACGGCCGCAACCCCCGTCTTTCGGTGGCGCGCCCCTTCGGCGCTCCCGGCTTCGGCGGGCTCTCGCACCAACTGGCCGACCTCGACGGCCGCAACCTGTTCGACCCCACCAACCCCAGCGCCGCGGACGCGAACACGATCTTTGATACGTCCCTGGCCTTCGCCGCCATCACCCCGGTGATCAACCCCGGCACGGGCATGCGCCGCGTCTCGATGACCGAACTGCAGTACCTCTTCGGCACGGGGCGCGCCGCCAGCGGCGAGAACCTCGTGGTGATCACGCGCGACGTGGGCTCGGGCACGCGCAACGCGTTCCAGAACTGCATCGGCCAGGACCCCTCTTGGGGCATCGGCGACAACGTCGGCGGTCTTTCGACCTCCGGCGCCGACCACGTCCTCGGGTCTTCGTACACCCCGACCAACAAAGGCTCCAACGGCGGCGTCGAGCAGGTGCTGCGCAACACGCGGCTGGGCATCGGCTATGTCGGCACCGAGCGCGGCGTGACCGGCAGCGGCAGCGGCTCGTGGCTCTCCACCGGCGCGCTCGAGATCCCCGATGTGCTCAACGACATCTACGGCGGCACCCAGTATGTGCGCCCCACCACGGCGAACCTGGTGAACAACAGCGCCAACGGCTGGCTCATCGGCGGTCAGGCAGTGCTCGCCACCGTCGGCGACCCGCGCTCTGCCCCCGCCAACCTCGGCGGGCAGGGGTGGGCCGGCGCGTTCGATCCCTACATCGACCTGAACAGCAACGGCCAGTGGGACCCGGGCGAGCCCTACACCGATCTCAACGGCAACGGCCAGTGGGACGGCAGCAACGCCGAGGCCGGCATGCCCGCCCGCACCACGCCCCCGATGCAGAACCCCTTCGCCGCCGCGTACATGAACAACATTTCACGCAGCATCGCGGCCGTGAACCAGATCCCCGATGACGCGCAGAACCTGGGCATGCCCGGCGAGTTCGCGGCGACACAGTTCCTGCTCACCGCCGCGCGCGACAACCTGCACGACGATCTTGACTACACCAACATGATCCCCAACCCGGACTTCAACCCCTCGGTGCAGGCCTACACCCTGGCGAACAACGTGCACAACAACGCGGCGTTCATCTCGTATAACGAGAGCACCTGCGGCCGCGTGCCCGCCCGCGCCACCGGCGCGGTCTACAGCGACGGCGTCGCCGGCGGCGCGTACTACATCAACCAGAAGCCCATCGCCGGCGGCGGCGACCCGGACGCCAACCGCCGCGTGCCCTACGGCGCGGCCATCAACTGCCGCAACAAGATCGCCGGTGACTTTGACGGCAGCGGCGCCCGCGATGCGGGCGATGTCTGCGAGATGCTCAAGGCCTACCGCCAGCGCAGCGGCGGCCCCGTCTGGGCCCCCGCCGATGGAATCTACGGGCCCGGCGCCGGCGCCGAGGCCATCATCGAAGTTCTCGGCGACTTTGACGGCAACGGCTCCTTCGACATGGTTGATGTGCGCTACTTCGCCGACGGCCTTTACCTTGTCGATGGCGCGCTCGACCGGCGCGCCGGCTTCGTCGCCATCGATGAGTGCTGGCAGACCCTCACCGGCAACGCCAACTTCTTCGGCACGGTCATCGCCACCGGCAAGGCGTACGAGATCGGCGACAGCGTCGCTGATATCGCGGGCTCGGCCGGCGGGCCCACCGTGGGCTATGCCCCGTACGGCGCTGATGGCCGCATCGACGCGGCCGACATCGACTACGTCTACGCCCAGTTCCGCAGCAACCCCAACATCGCCGACGGCGTGGCCGACTGGCGCGACCTCAACAAGGCCGTGCACTTTGACCTCTCCGCCGATCTCAACGGCGACCTCATCGTTGACGACAACGACATCTGCCTGCTGGTCACCGGCATCCTCGGCACTTCCATCGGCGATGTCAACCTCGACGGCGTGGTGGACAGCACCGACCTGGCCATCGCCGTTGCTTACCGCAACGGGCTGGACGCGCCGGGCGGCTGGGCCAACGGCGATGTGGACGGCGACGGCCTCGTCACCGAGTCTGACCTGGCCATCATCGCCTCCGGCGGCGGGTGCGCCTGCTTCTGCGCGGCCGACTACAACCGCGACGGGGGCGTGGACGGCGCCGATGTCGAGTCCTTCTTCATCGACTGGGAGGCGGCCGAAGGGTGCGCCGACGTGAACCAGGACGGCGGCGTGGACGGCGCTGACGTTGAGTTCTTCTTCACCCAGTGGGAGGCGGGCGGCTGCGACTGAACGCGGTTCTACGCACGGCGACGCCGACGGCGGCTCGCCCGCGTGCGAACAGGCGTTTCAGAGACAGCCCCGCAACGTTGATCACCCCGCTTGGTGCGCCCAGACACACGGCCACCAACACTCCACCGAAGGGCCCGCCACCGTGCGGGCCTTTCGGCTTTTTGGGCGCCCCGGGGTTTGTGCGGCGCGTCGGCGGGCCGCGCCGCACCCCCGCCCCCGGCCACTACGCTTGGTTGCACCGCTCAGAGCGAGGTGCACACATGCCATCAGATCTATCCATCCCTTCGGTCTGCATCACACTGGGCGACCCCGGCGGTATCGGCCCGGAGGTGGTGCTCAAGGCGCTGGCAGACCCCGCCCGCCGCGCCGGCGCGAGGTTCATCATCCTGGGCCCGGCCGTCGCGCTCGAACGCGCGGCCGCGCTGGCCGGCATCGAACCATTCTGGACAACGCTCCCCGCGGGGCTCTCCGGCGACGGGGCCTTCTGGCGCTCGCACGGGCCCGCCCCGTTGCTGATGGATTCGTGCGGCGGCCGGCCGCGCGAGTGTGCCCCGGTTTTCCCCGCGGCCCCGGCGCGGGAATCGGGCGCGTTGTCGTATCAGTGCGTGATCGACGCGATACACCTGGCGCGTCTGCCGGCGGGCGACCACCGGCGCGTCGATGCCATCGTCACGGGGCCCATCAGCAAGAAGGCGTGGGCCCTGGCGGGTCACGGGCAGTTCCCCGGGCACACAGAACTTCTGGCCCACGCATTCGGTGCGCCTTCCTGCGCCATGTTCTTTCACGCGCCGGCCATGCAAGACCGCCCGGGGCTGAATGTCGCGCTGGTCACGGTGCACATCCCCATCTCGCGCGTCGCGGCGGCGCTCACCACCAGCGCGATCGCGCAGACCATCGAACTCACCGCCCGTGCCGTCGAGAGGCTCGGCGTGCACGCCCCCCGCATCGCGGTCTGCGGGCTCAACCCGCACGCGGGCGAAGAGGGCCTGCTGGGCAGCGAAGAAGAGACCATCATCGCCCCGGCGGTGGCGCAGGCCCGCGCCGCGGGGCACTCGGCCTACGGGCCCTTCCCGGCAGACACCATTTTTCAGCGGGCGCTCTCGCTGCCGGGCGTGCGTCCGCCGTTTGATGCCGTGGTCGCGATGTACCACGATCAGGGCCTTGCCCCGCTCAAGACGCTCGCGTGGGACCGCGCCGTGAATATGACCCTTGGCCTGCCCACGGTGCGCACCAGCCCGGACCACGGCACGGCCTTCGACATCGCGGGCGCCAACAGCGCCAACCCCGGCAGCATGGCCGCGGCCATCGACCTCGCCGTGCGCTGCGCGGCGCCCGGGCGGGTGGAGTGATCCTGCGCCGTTGGCGCGTCGTACTCATGTGTGTGCCGGGTCGAACCTTCCATCCGTTACAGCCCGCACGCGCCAAAACGGCCGCGCCGCCGACACCTCCGGCACGGGCGGCGCGGGCGGGCGGGGCCGGCACCCCAATCGCGCGACACGAGGGGGAGTTGGCGTGCGGGCTTCCCGATAGCCCCATAGATTCCGCGCGTGCTCCACGTGTCCCCACGCGCGCGCCCCCGGGGCCCTGGCGGGTGCGCGTGACAGACGGTCAAGACCCGACGAAACCTCGATACAGCCATGCCGATCACCATGCTTCAACACCGCGACCCCGCACCTCTGGCCAACCGCCCTGTTGAGTGGCTCGCCCCCCTCGCGAAGTGGTTGATGGGCGTTGTTTCGGCCCTGCTGGTGTCGTGCGCGCACGCGGACGACACGGGCGGGGGCGGCTCGACGCCGCGCACGCAGACGCTGCATTGGATGGGCACGACCGACGACAACGAGGTGCGCTGGCGCACCGGCATCAGGTGGTCAGAGAGGTTGCGCTTCGGCGATCTGCCGGTGCGCAACGACATGGCGGTGATCTATCAGCAGTGGATCGCCGACGACGTGCGTGCGCAGGGGCTGGGCATGACGCGCGTGAGTTCGTACACCGACGATTACCGCCAGACGATCTCGCGCTGCCTGGCCGAGCGCGTGCCGGATGTCAACTTTGACGGCTACATCCTCATCGATATCGAGTTCATGCCGCTGATCTGGGGCAAACGCACGGGCGGGCCTGACCTGTATGAAGAGGCCGACCACGGCCCGCGGCAGTTCGATACGTGGTACACCTATATCCGCAACAACCGGCCCGAGGTCACGCAGAACCTGGGCACCGAGGCCGCGGAGCACGCGCTGGCCGAAACATACGAGCAGGCGGTGCGCGAGTGGCTGACCCTCACCTTCCACCTGTTCAGAGAACTGCGCCCGAACGCGAAACTGTCGTACTACGGCATGCCCATGGGCTCGCGTCACTGGCAATACAACACGCCGGACCCCAACATCTGGAAGCAGCGCAACGACCGCCTGTCGTGGCTTGTCACGCTGCAGGACGCCCAGATGATCCCGCTCTATCAAGACCGCATCACCGTGCCCGAGGGCACCACGCCGCGCGGCCAGTGGCAGAACACCATCGCGCAGAGCGAGGATTGGATCATCTCCAACCTGCGTGAAGCACGCCGCATCGGTCAGGGCAAGCCGGTGCTGGTGCTGGCGATGGTCAAGTACATGGAGTACATCCCCGGGTACGAACTGGCCTTCCTGCAGCCGATCAACCTGGATCACATGCTGCGGCTGCCGCTGGTGCACGGCGCCGATGGGCTCATCTTCTGGGATCACATCGAGAACCAGACTCAGTTCAACGAACTGCAGTCGTTCATCGATCAAAGCGTGGTGCCCCTCCTGCTCCCCATGTTCCAGACCGGCGGCGGCTCCGGTGGCGGCGGCGATACCGGCGGCGGATCTGGTGGCGGCGGCGATACCGGCGGCGGATCTGGTGGTGGCGGCGACACCGGCGGCGGATCTGGTGGTGGCGGCGATACCGGCGGCGGATCTGGCGGCAGCGGTGACACCGGCGGCGGCTCCGGCGGTGGCGGCGACACGGGCGGCGGTTCCGGCGGCGGTGGCGACACGGGCGGCGGATCTGGTGGCGGTGGCGACACGGGCGGTGGTTCTGGTGGTGGTGGCGACACGGGCGGCGGATCTGGTGGCGGTGGCGACACGGGCGGCGGATCTGGCGGTGGTGGCGACACGGGCGGTGGTTCTGGCGGTGGCGGCGACACGGGCGGTGGTTCTGGCGGTGGCGGCGACACGGGCGGTGGTTCTGGCGGTGGTGGCGACACGGGCGGTGGTTCTGGCGGTGGTGGCGACACGGGCGGCGGCTCCGGTGGTGGTGGCGATCCGGGCGGTGGTTCGGGTGATGGTGGCGATACCGGCGGCGGATCTGGTGGTGGTGGCGACACGGGCGGCGGCTCCGGTGCGGGGAGTTCTGGGGCCGGGGGCGGATCTGGTGGAGAGACTCAGGGTGGTGGTTCCGGTGGCGGATCCGGCGGGGGATCAAATATTGAGGAGGGGCCCCGGCCCCCAACACCTGCCGAGCAAGTGGCGGCCGCGCGGGCCCGCATGGGGATTGTGGTCCGCAAGGCCGCGCCAGCGCAGAATCTGCCCCGCAACCGGGTGACGGTGAGTCGTATCGCTCGGCCAAATCAGCACTTATACCGCTTGAGCACGGGTCAAACCGTTCGCTCGCCGGGGTTGCGGGTGATGGAGCGGAACAACCTGATCAGGGTGTTGCCGAGGACAAGTTCGGGCACGAGGCCGTGAGCCGCGAGGGAGAGCCCGCGAGGCGGGGGGAAAAAGTCTGAGAGTTTTTTGGCAACCACTGCAACCGAAGGCCCGGCCGCATCGGATACTCTGGCGTCCTTCGGGCCATGCCCGTAGGACCCCACAACCGACCCCCACGAGACCCGGCACTTGGGTTCGTTTCTGAGTGCCGGGTATTTTTCTTTTTTGACCCGCCCGCACGCTCGCCGCCGGGCGCGCGGCACTCGCCCCGGTCCCCGTTCAGAGGGCTCGCGCGACGGGGCGCGTCAATCTCACTGACCGATCCGCACGCCACCATCGGGCGCGTGCAGGCGCATCGCGCGGCCCCATCTGGCCAGGCCCGTGTAGTACCCGGGCATGATGATCACGTCGCCGTTGCTGGGCGCCGCGTTGTACGCGTCGGGAAAGTTGTTGTAGGGGAAGGCCCACGTGCCGGGGCCGTTGGGGCTGGCGCCGATCCGCGCCACTTTGGCCCAGCCGGGCTGGTAGATGCGCATCGCCGTGGCGCGGTCGCCGAAGGTGCTGTGCGCCCGCTGGCCGATGCGGCTCTGCCAGATGCCCGCGAAGGCCGGCTGCACCGTGATGGTGTCGCCGCCGATGGTGAAGGCGGTGCGGCTGTAGTGCATGAACGAAGAGAAGTTGTAGATGCCCACGGTCAGCGAGTTGTTCTCGATGTTGAAGTTGCTGTTGCACGGCCCGTTGCAGGCTGTCTGGCTGATGAGCGACGTGTTGATGGTGACGAAGTTGTCGCGGTCTGTGCGTGACTGCTCGTGGTAGATGCCCAGCACGTGGAAGAGTTCGTGCACCATGATGTAGTGCACGTTCCAGTTCACGATGTTCACCACGCGCTGGCCGTTGCCAAAGCCGATGGGCGCGTTGTTCGCCGTTGAGTTCTGGATGTGAATCCACGACAGGTGGAAGTCCTGCTTGGGCACGAACGTCACGGCGCAGTACGCCGAAACTTCGGACATCGCCGCGTTGAAGAGCGTTCGGTTCGCCTGTGAGACGTTGCCGTCATACTCAAAGGGGATGACCCCGCCGGGCCAGGGGGGCGCGGGGCTGTAGGGGCCGCGCGGCTCAAAGAATGGCAGTTGCACGCACCCGCTGATGTAGTGCCCGGGGGTCACCTCAAGGCCGGACTCGGGGGGCACAAACTCTTCGGGGGGTTCCGGCTCGTGCAGGGCTTCTGCCGCGGGCGCGGGAGGGGGCGGCGGCGGGGGCGCGGGGTCGTGCGCGGGGCGTTGCAGCAGCGGCGGGCTGATCGGCGGCGGGGCCATGTCGGGCAGCGTGTGCTGCGCCGCGGCGCGCCCGGCGCACAACGCCAACGACACAACCGCCGCCAGCGCGGCGATGGACGAGAAGATGGAAGAGAGCGGCTTGTTCATGGCGTCATCCCCCTTCCATTACTGCAGGTTCACGAGCACCAGCACCAGGCCGCGCTCGCCCTGCGCCAGCGGCGTCATGGCCTTGCCGATGACAGCGCCGGGCGCGCGGGCGTCGTCGGCGGCGCGCATGGCGTGCCCGGGCGTGCCGGAGGTTGTCAGCCGGTCGCCGGGCCTGATCTCGTGTTCGGTCGCGTCGGCGAAGCACCACACGCGGCCGGTCATGGCCACGGGGTGAGCGCCGCTGGCCAGGGGGTTGTTGATGTCGCGCATGAGCATGCCGGGCGAGAGGCCGTTGGCGCCGGAGATGATGCCGGCCACTTTCGTGTCATACTCGCTGCACGAGATGCGCAGGTTGCCCGCCGAGTCAGGGTCGATCACCACCACCATTCCAGGCACGGGCTCGCCGGCGATGTCGAAGGGCTCGGCGAGGTCGGCCCCGCCCAGGATGTCGAGCGCGCGAACCGCGGCGATGCCGTCGGCAAAGAGGGCGCGCCCGCCAGCGTCGTTGCGGCAATAGATGGCGGAGGCGTTCAGGCCGCGCGAGATCGCCACAAACCCGTTGCCCTGGTCAGACTCGGCCCACGCGCCTTCCCCCGCGCCGCCCAGCCAGGCGCGGTTCACGTTGGCCGGGGTGCCGCCGGGGTTGCGCTCGGCGTAGAGGGCGAAAGAGCCCGAGGTGGTGCGTGCCACAAACCCGGTGCCCGAGGGGCTCTCGGCATAACCGCCCTCGCTCGCGCCGCCGAACCACCCGCGGTTGTTGTTCGCCGTGCGCACGCCGTAGAGGGCGATGCCCCCGGTCGCGGTTTCGGCGTAGAGCCCGTAGCCGGTTGAGACAGCGCGACCGTAAAGCGCACGCCCGACCGAGGTGTAGCCATAGACACCCAGCGCTTCCGAGTTCTCGCCGTAGACGCCCGCGGCAAGAGAGTTGCTGCTGCTGCTCACGCCCAGCACGCCGTAGTTCTGGCCGGTCGTTGAGGTGGCGTGTCCGCGGACACCTATGCCCGAGTTGGCGCGGGCTTCGCCGCGCACGCCCGCGGCGCTGCCGGTGCCCGTGGCCGAGGCAAGGCCAAAGACGCCGTACTGGTTCATGAACGTGCCGCTGTGAGAACCCAGCACCGCGCCGCCCGTGGCGTTGCTGGCCGCGCCGCTGAGGCTGCCGCCGAAGACGCCGTTGCCGGTGAAGGAGGCGTTGCCGCTGCCGTCGTCGATGGTGTTGCGCCAGGTGGGCGAGCCGCCGGTGTTGGTCAGCGTGCCCACGCGACCGGTGTTCTGCACACCAAAGAGGGAGATTCTGCCGCTGGCGGGCACGATGCCCCACGCGCCGGCGGTGGGGTTATACAGGCCCAGTTGCAGCGTGGAGAACGAGTTGAGCACGAAGCCGCCGCCCGTGTCGTTGCTGTTGCGCACCCGCACCGAAACATCGGGCCCGAAGACTTCGAGCCGGTCGCTGGGCGAGGCCGTGCCGATGCCCACCAGGCCGCTGAAGATGTTGTTGGCCGCGAAGGTGTTGGCGATGTCCCGCCTCGCGACGTTCGTGGATAGCCGCGCGTCGGCCAGCGTGCCGCTGGCGAGGTTCGAGGCGTTGAGCCCCGTGAGCCCCGCGCCGCTGCCGGTGAACGAACTCGACGCGTTCGAGAAGGTCATCGCCCCGGTGAAGGTCTGCGCGATGTTTGTGCGCGCCACCGAACTGGCCAGGCGGGCGTCGGCCACCACGCCCGAACTCAGGTTCGAGGCGTTGGTGAAAAAGGTCGCGGGCTGTCCGCCGAGGTTCGCGGCGTTGCCCGCGGTGTCGGCCGCGCCGGCGAGCGTGGCGTAGATGGCGATGGGCGCCGCGGTGATGGCCTGGCGCGAAGAGAGCAGGGTGTACCCGGAGGTGTTGGCGCACGAGAGGCCCGTGTCCTGGCGGGTTTCAACTTCAAGATAGCGCGTCGCGCCGGAGGTGAACTGCCCGCCGAAGTCAAGAACAACGGTGAAGAGGCCGTCGGTGACTTCAACGTTGTCGGCGCACAGCGTGCCGCCCAGCGGCGTGCCCCCGCTGGGCACGCTGTACAGCCGGAAGCGGATGTCGTGGGCCCCTTGCGCGGGTTGCCCCGCGCTCGTCAGCACCCCCTGATAGGTGAACGACGTTTGGGCCAGCGCGGCATGACAGCCACCGGCGATCGCGGCCGCGACAACGATGCGACGAAGCATTCGAGTACCCTCCATGTGCGAGACTGACAAACGCTAGGCCGGTATCTGGTATCGGGTCATGCCCTCACAGGAGGTGAGTAGCCCGATAACGCCGGGGGGGGGTCGAGATTCTCTGTCGGAGGGGAGGGTTGGGGGGGCAGCCGGCAGTGGCAACCCTGCTGTTATGATTGTTTGGTCGTTCTCACATTGAGGCCAAACCTATGCCGGATCCCACACTCGCCGCACCGATTTCACCTTTCACCTCTATTCTGGCTTGGTCGGCGACTTGGCCGGACTGGCAACGTGACGCTTTACGAAGGATTGTCGAATCGGGGCCACTGAGGCCTGAAGATTTGAAGGAACTCGCGGCGATCTGCCGCGCGAAGCATGGGCTATTGCCCACAACGGAAGCCGCGCCGACAGCGGTTCCGCTAGCCGCAGCCCACTCGCCTGGCGGCGCGGGCGACACCTCATCGGTCAGCCTGTCCAAACTATCTGGTCTCCAGAATGTAGGTCGATTGCCGAACGATCAGGAAATCGAGTTCGGGGATGCGCCGGGTCTCACGGTGATCTATGGCGAGAACGGGGCGGGAAAGTCGGGATACGCCCGTGTCATCAAGAAGGCGTGCCGAGCTCGTGGGACGCCGGAAGAGATCAAGCCAGATGTCTTCGTCGCGGCTGCGGCTGGCCCAGCCAGGGCCAAGATCGGCTACCGAGTTGGATCGGTAAACACTCAGATCGATTGGACGGACGGCAGCACATCCGATCCTTGTTTAAGCAACATCTTTGTGTTCGATTCATTCAGCGCGCGAGTCCACGTCGGCGAGGATGGCCCCGCGTGCTTCAAGCCGCGCGGCCTGGACGTGCTGCCGGAACTCGCCAAGGCGTGCGACACGATCAAAGCGGACCTACAAACCGAGATCGATGCGGAGTACAAGAAGATCAAGGAGGCACGCGACGGGTGGAGTCGCAACGGCACAACCACCGTTGCAAAACTGGTCAACGCGATCGACGCGAACACCGACCCCGCCAAAATCGAATCGGCAGCCGCGTTCACAGGCAACGACGAGAAGCGACTGACCGAGATCAACGCCACACTGAGCACCGACCCGAAGCTGAAAGCGGCCGCCACAAGCGCCGCAGCGAACCGCATACGCACATTCGCCGAGACCGCCATGAGCCGCGCGACGTCTGTGGAAGATACCGCCATGCAGAGACTTGGCGAGGCGATCAAGGACGCGGAGACAGCCGCGAAGGCGGCCAAGGCCGCAGCTGGGCCGGAACTGAAGGACAGTGACCTGCCAGGCAGTTGCAATGATGTGTGGCTTAAACTGTGGGACGCGGCAAAGGCGTACTCGGTTGCTCACGCGTACCCCGACAAGACGTTCCCCGTCACGGATAGGGGTGCGAAGTGCGTTCTGTGCCAGCAATCATTGCAAGCCGACGCGATTGACCGTTTCTCCCGCTTCAACAAGTTCGTCGCCGAGGAGACCCGCAAGCATGCAGAGGCGGCTAAAGCCAAGGTGACAACGATGAAACTCGGCGTGGATTCGCTCCGTGCAATTGGGACCGAGGCAGCCAACATCAAGACTGACCTAGATCGCGAAGCCGCAGGGGCGTACACAGCAGTCGAAGCCTTTGCCAAGGCGTTTGACGCTCGGGTTGCTCACGCTCAAAAGTGTCTGAAAGACGGGACATGGACAGACGCACCGGTCCTTCTTGCGTCGCCGTGTGCGAACTTGATCACACTCGCAGAGAACCTTGATAAGCGTGCAATGGAGGAGGAAGCCGCCGCCGACCCGAAGAAGAAGCAGGAGTTGGAGAAGGAGCGAGACGAACTCACCGACAGGAGGTGGCTCGAATCCAAAATTGATGAAGTCAAGGCCCAGATCAACTGGCACGCCCGCGCCGCGAAGTTGAAGAAGTGCCAAGAGGACTGTGCAAGCCGACCCGTGTCCGACAAAGCCAAGGAACTCGACAAACTGCACGTAACAGCGGCATTCTGCAAGGCATTCGCAAACGAACGCGATGCGCTCGGTCTGAAGACGCTGCCGGTGTCTTTGTCGGCAGTGCGGGTGGCTAAGGGAGAAAGCCAGTTTGCGGTCGTCGTGGACGGTGCGGCCAACGCGAACGTTGAAGAAATTGCAAGCGAAGGCGAGCATCGGTGCATCGCGCTGGCCGCGTTCATGGCCGAATTATCTCAGGCGTCACACAAATCGGCTCTGGTGTTTGACGACCCGGTATCTTCGTTGGACCACAGACGCCGCGAGGAGATCGCCAAGCGATTGGTTCGCGAAGCCGAGACTAGACAGGTGATTGTGTTCACTCACGATCTGGCGTTTGTGTGCGATTTACAAGATGCGAACTTGGGCGGCCGAAAGGCGATCCACTGCCAGCATATTGAATGGAGGGCAGGCAAGCCGGGAAGCGTCGCTGCTGGCCTGATCTGGGATGCAAAGAGCACCGACCAACAGCTGAAGGATCTGCGAGAACGCATCGGTCGCGCCGACAAGACCAAGCGTGAAGGAACCGACTCAGAGTATAAGAGTGCCGTAGGGCCGATCGTGGATGACATGCGTTCGACGTGCGAAAGGATCATCGAGGACGTCTTGCTCGGAGACTTACTCAAACGTCACTCAAGCCAGATAAAGGTTGGGCACGTGGATCGAGTGGCCAAAGTCCGAGCCGAAGATTGGTTGGCGATCAAACGTATTTGGAGCGAGTGCTCCGAAGCCACGCCTGCCCACGCAAACGCCAAGAGCGGCCCTCACAAAATACCCGAGCCTGCGACTTTTAGAGAATGGATAAACACTCTAGAGGCGACGGTCGAGACGGTAAAGAACGCAAGAAAGACATACGGGGGTACTGTGATCACGGAGCCCAAGCCCCCATCGGTGCCTGATCCGTTCGCCTGAAACGACGGTTCCCCGCTCGCCCTCTCCCCACCCCCTTGGTTCTCTTCCCCACGCGCCCAGGGGGCCGTGCTTGAATGAAAAAACCGCCGCGCCCTTGTCGAGCGCGGCGGTCGATAGAACTCATCCGCGCCGCCCCCCTCCAGCGACGGGCGGATGAGGGGATCAGCAGCCGCCTTCCTGCCAGACGGCGAAGAAGAACTCGACATCAGCGCCGTCGATGCCGCCATCAAGGTTCACATCGGCGCACCCCAGGCCGTTCTCCCACTCGTTGAAGAAGGCCTCAACATCGCTGCCGTCCACGCCGCCGTCCTGGTTGAAGTCGGCGGCGCAGGGCGGGCACTCGGGGCCGCCCGGGGGCATGCCGAAAAGCGTTCGGCGCACACCGGCGTAGAGCCACTCACGCACCTCGGGTGGCGCGGGGAAGTTCGGGATGATGGTGACGGGGCTGCCCGGCGCTTCGAGTTCAACATTGAGGGTGACTTCGGGCACCTGGCGGGCGATGTCCCAGAAGTCGCCGCGGAAGATCACGAGGAAGTCGGCATCTGGCGAGCCCTCGGCCGGCCAGTTCTGCACGATGCTGCCGTTCTCGATGCGCGCCGAGAAGAGCACGTTGGTCTGCGGCGGGAACTGGTCTTCGATGATCAGCGTGAAGGTGCGGTTGCCGAAGAGCCCCGCCAGCAGGGGGTCCATCGGCCAGTGGCCCAACGGCTGCAACGGGTACGCATCTTCCTCGCCGGTCACAAACTGTCCTTCGCGCAACTGCGGCGAAATGCCGAAACTCGTGTTGTCGGCCTGTGGGGCGCCCGCCGGCGCATACTGCTTCTTCTGCTGCCAGCGCAGTTCATCGGATGGGAAGATGCACCCATCCCAGGAGTGGAAGTCGGCGTTGGGGAAGAGGTCCCGCCACTTCTGCGTGTTCTGATCGCACGCGTGGATCGTCATCACGTCAAAGTTCGGGAATGGCCCGCCGAACTGCTGCGAGGTGGCGCGGCTCGGTTCGCCGTCCTGGTCCTTCAGCCGCACCCGGTTCTGCCCTTGGGTGCCGTGATCGATAAAGACAAGGCCCTTGGCCTGCGGGTCTTGCACGGCGTCCTTGAACTGGGCCTTGGTCGCTTCGGTGATCTGCACCACCTTATAGCCCGCGGCTTCAAGATCCCGCTTGGCCTCTTCGGCGATGCGGTCGTGCCACGCCTTGTCGTTGGCGTTCACGTTCCAGCCCGTGATCACGTACGCCTTGGGCCCGTCGGCCATGGCCATGCCCGCCAGCAGGGTGAGCGCCATCACAGACACGCCGCGAACGCAGTCGTTGTGGATCATCTCTCTCTCCTCCTTTGGTGTGCTGCCGTGCTGCGAGAGGCCGCCACCACACGAGTGTACTGAATACGCATATAATCGTCCACAATTTCTCCGGGTGAATTTCAGCGGAAGTTTGTGTGTATTTCGTTCGTTGGTGCCGTGGCTTTCCTTTGCGGGGCATGCCTTCAGAGCGGCCCGGGGGGGTCGATTGGTGCGCGGGCGTGCCGGGGGATACGTTTGCCCCATGACGCACCCCTCCCGCCGTGACCTGCTCGTTGCTGCCTCCGCCGCCGCTGTTCTGGGCAGGGGCGTTGTGGGCGCGCCCCGCCCCCGCCACACCGGCGACGCCCACCGTGGCGCGGTCTGCGTGGCCTCGGCCAACGGGCTGCCCGCCACCCGGCGCGCGTATGAACTGGTGACAGACGGCTACGACCCGGCCGACGCGGTGGTGCAGGGTGTGCGAATCATCGAAGACGACCCGAGCGACACGTCGGTGGGGCTCGGCGGCCTGCCCAACGAAGACGGCATCGTCGAACTCGACGCCTGTGTGATGCACGGCCCCACGCACAAGTGCGGCGCGGTCGCCTCGCTGCAGAACATCCGCAACCCGGCCATGGTCGCGCTGCACGTGCTCCGCCGCACCGATCACTGCCTGCTCGTGGGCGAGGGGGCGCTGCGCTTCGCACGCCAGATGGGCTTTCAGGAAGAAAACCTGCTCACCGAATCGACGCGGCTCGAGTGGCTCAAATGGCGCGAGAACATGAGCCGCGAAGACGACCGCCTCAACGACGACGAGCGCGACGAGCCCGTGGGCAAGGTGTGGGTCGATCCCGACCGGCGAGCCGGCCTTGATCGCGTCCGCGCCCGCCCCATCCAGCACCAGACCGGCACCGTGCACTGCTCGGCCATCACCCCCGCGGGCGACATCGCCAGTTGCACCAGCACCAGCGGCCTTTCGTGGAAGATCCCCGGGCGCGTGGGCGATTCGCCCATCATCGGCGCGGGCAACTACTGCGACAACAACATCGGCGCCGCCGGCTCGACCGGGCGCGGCGAGGCCAACCTGGCCAACCTCTCGAGTTTCCTCATCGTCGAACTGATGGGGCGCGGCATGACGCCCACCGAAGCCTGCCTCGAAGCCGCGCGCCGCGTGGTTGCCAACACCAAGGAACACCGCCTGAGGCGGGCCGACGGCACCGTGACCTTTGACCTGAAGTTCTACGCCCTGCGCAAAGACGGGGCCTTCGGCGGGGCCACGCTCTGGAAGGGGGGCTCGTTCGCGGTGTGCGACGAGCGCGGCGCACGCATCGAGCCCGCCGCCTCGGTCTTTGATATCGCCGCGCCAGAGTAAACCCCCGGCATCCTGCATTGGCGGCGCCCGCCCGCGCCGCGTGCCCAGTGCGCCCCGGGGTGCCTTGGGGACGAATCCATCACCGCCCCGCCCGCGAACCCCCGCAACCATGAACCACACTTCCACGCAACAACTCATCCAGGCCCTCTCCTGGCGCTACGCCGTGAAAAAGTTCGACGCCTCTCGCAAGATCCCGCCCGATGTGTGGGCGGCCCTCGAGAGCGCGGCCGTGCTTTCGCCCTCTTCTTATGGCCTGCAGCCCTGGAAGTTTGTCGTGGTCGGCGACCCGCAGACCCGCGCCACCCTTCGTGCCGCTTCGTGGAACCAGAGCCAGATCACCGACGCCTCGCACCTCATCGTCTTTGCGCGCAAACTCACCACCGACGCCGCGGATGCCGAGCGGCTGGTGGCGCGCATCCGCCAGGTGCGCGGCTCAACCGCCGAAGAGGTCGAGCCCTACCGGCAGATGATGCTGGGCTTTGTCAACAACCTTCCCGCCGGGTTCAATGCCTCAGAGTGGAACGCGCGCCAGGTGTACATCGCGCTGGGCTTCTTTCTTGCCTCCGCCGCGCTGCTGGGGGTTGACGCCTGCCCAATGGAAGGCTTCGACCCGGCGGTGTACGACCGCACGCTGGGCCTGCCGGAGATGGGCTACGCCGCGACGGTGGTGGCGACAGCCGGGTACCGCGCCCAGGATGACTTCCTCGCGCCCCTGGCCAAGGTGCGCTACAGCCATGAAGACCTGATCATCCGCCGTTAAGCCCCCGGCGCCGGGCGTACCCTTGAGCGTTGGCCTCGTAGCTCAGTTGGATCAGAGCACCGTGCTTCGAACGCGGGGGTCGCAGGTTCGAGTCCTGCCGAGGTCACTTGCCCGCCGCGGCCCGCCCGGCCTTGCCCCTTGACTGTGCATTCAAGCAGTCGGGAAGGGTGGGGGGCATGCGGGTGTGAGTTTGGGGCGAGGCTGTGATGGTGAGTAACACGGGATGGGGGAGGCATCGCCCTGCCACGCAAACACTTCTCGTGGACTGGTTGGGTGTGCAGCCTGCTCTTGGCGGTGGTGCTCATCGCGCAGGTGCTGTCGCTGCCTTTCTATGCCGGGTCTTCGCTGGGCCCGCGCACCGCGTGGCGGCTGGAGCACGGCCGCCTCACGCTCACGCACGGGCCGCACGCCGCGAGCGAAGGTGTGTATGTCGCCTTCAACACAGAGGGCCTGCGCTGGCGGCCCGAAGCGAGCATCGTCAGCGCGTCGCAGTGGCGCCTCACCCTTCCCTTGTGGATGATCATCCTGCCGCTGGTGGGGTGTGCTCTGGCCACGTCGCGCCGGGTGCGGCAGGAGCCTCCGTCCCCGCCGGCCGTCAGGCGCGGGGCTGATTGAGGCCCGTTGCGCAGGCCGCGCACCCCCCCGGCGATGGGGGGGCAGGCGAAAAATGGCCCGAAAGCACATAAATATATCCATATCTCCTTGCCGCCGAGGGGAAATGCAGATAGTGTTGTCCGTTGAGCGGGGCGGCCCTGTTGGCGGCCTCGGCCAGCCTTCAGGGGACCTGCACATGGCTCTGCCACACCGTCTGCTCGTTGTTCTCGCGGCCGGAACCACCCTCGCGTGCGCGGCGATCGCGCAAGACGCGCCGGCGCCATCGAACGAAATCACCGCCGCGCCCGCCGGCATCAGCCAGGACGCCACCTTCGCCTTCTCGAAGGAGCGCTGGCACTCAGACCGCAAGATCGGCTGGGACGGCTTCCTCAGCGGCCTGCGCGGCTTCGAGCATTTCTACGAGCCCGTGGGCCAGCCGCTCTACTTTGAGTCGCCTTTCAACACCAGCGGCCTGCGCTTCTTGTATCTGTATCACACGTTCAGCGACGACTCGCAACTGGCCGGCGGAGACCTGAACGTCGCCGCGCTGCAGGTGCGTGTCGCCCTCACCGAGCGGCTGGGGTTCATCGCCACCAAAGACGGCTATTCGTGGCTCAGCGCCGGCGCACTGCCCGAAGAAGACGGCTGGAACCAGCTCGCGGCGGGCATCAAGTATGTGATCTACGCCGACCACGAGAACGACCTTGTCATCACGCCCGGCGTGCGCCTCATGCTCGTCACCGGCGAAGACAAGGTGCTCCAGAGCGACACCGAGGAAGTCAGCCCGTTCATCAGCATCGCGAAGGGGTGGGGCCGCTTCCACACCATCGGCAACATCACGCTGCGCGTGCCCTTCGACAGCGACGATGGCAACACCGTGCTGCACTGGGACCTTCACGCCGACTATGAAATCGCCCCCGAAACCCTGCCGGGCTTTGCGCCTCTTGTTGAGTTCCACGGCGTTCACTACCTGACCGACGGGGACCGCCTGCCCCTGAGCGTGGGCGGCCTCGACTACACCAATCTGGGCTCGAGCGATGTCGCCGGCAGCGCCGTGGTGTGGATGGGCGTGGGCGCCCGCTGGAAACTCAACCCGCACATGTCCATCGGCGCGGTCTACGAGTTCTGCCTCACCGACCCCGACGATGACATCATGGACCGCCGCGTCACCGCGGACTTCCAGATCACCTGGTAACGGCGCCCTCGCCGTACGCCATTCGCACACACAAAGCCAGTCGCACATACAAAGAGAGAGGTCGCGGGCGCACCGTTTCAACGCCCGCCACACCGCGGCGCACGCGTCAGCGCGGCCAAATCCCGCGAAGAAGCGTGCGCCGCTGGTGCGCGCGGGGTTACAACACCCAGCATCTCATACGGATCCGCGTCCAAACTCGGGCGAGCCCCTGACTCTCGTCCGTCTCATATTCAATGCTTCTGAGCGTGGATAGCGCCCAAGTTCGAGCGATGATCCGTATCACAGCCCAAGGGCGCTTCGGCGATGATCAGACGCCGTGACACTGCGGCATTCTCCCGCCGCGGCTTGGCCGCGGGGTTGATGCTCAGTCGCGTGCTGAATCACACCGAGCCCGGCGAGCGTGGCGTGCCGGGGCGATGAACGCCGCGCCGCCGATGTGATGATGGGGTGAATCCCGGGTAGGCGATGCCCAAGCACCGGCCCCCAGCGTCAGCGAGTGTGCGAGGGGCATGGGCTATGCCATGATCCTCCTCGCCTTCTTCGCGGGCCGAGGATGAATAACACACCTACGCCAGCGGCCCACGGGCCCGGAGCGGGGATGGTGGAAGCGATTCTCAATCCGAACTCGTACGTTGGAATATGCGGGAATTCGGCACCGTTCGAAAGCCGCGCTTGATCGACTAACGAGGACAAAACTCCGTTCTGTCCCCAATGGGAGCCGTCAAATATCCGGAACATCTGCCCCCCATCGATGGTCCGAATGCTTTCTGTCCACTCCGTCGTGCCCCCCGCCATGTCGTACAGGCCCCAGGGGGAGGTGGTTGCGTATGAGCCCAGCGGGATCGCAAACGGGCTGGGGGTCGTGAACCCCGCGTTCGCTTCGCCGACTCCCCCCATCGACGGCGGCGGGCCGTACACGTACGGCGTGTCGCTACCATTGCTGTACTGCCACCAGCCGCCGGTGGTGCCATCGCCGTTCAACTTGTTCGGGTCGTAGTGCGCGGCCTTCAACCACTCGTCCCACGTCGGTATCCAGTAGCGTGCATCCGGGTGCCGCGCCAACTGGTCCGTGAAAATGCCGCCGTTGAAGCCGAAGGTGCTCACATCGTACGCGCCGTTCATAAACGCACTACGGTCGGTGCTCTTGTCGTTGTGCAGCCAGTTGCAGTACATCGCCGCCATGCGCCACGAAATGTTGCCGACAGGCATCATCTCGTTGCCCGCGGGCACTGCCCAGCGCAGGCCGCCCGGCGTGTTTGGTGTTGTGGCCGTGGCGCCCCAGTGACCCGGAGGCCGCAGGTGCGGAAAGAACCCATCCGAGCGGTCGTAGGCAGCGTTGAAGAACTCGACCCACTGCGCGGTGGTGACCTCAAACTTGCCCAGGCGGTATTCGTAGTCCACCCCGCCGCGCCCGTTGACAAAGTCGCTGGGGAAGATGGACTGGTACGGCGCGTTGCCGGGGTGCGTGATGGTGACAAACTCGATGCCGCTGGGGTCGTTCTGTGCGACAGCGCACGGGGCGAAGAGGGCCAGGGAGGCGAGGGTGGTGAGCGCCTTCTCGCGGCGATGGGTGGAGCGCGTGGTCATGGCGTGGCCTTGCCTACGGGCTTCTGGCATGAGACCGCGCCACATCGTCGCCTGCGGAGCATACACCCCGCCAGCGATACAGCTATCGCCACAACAGATCCCGGCCCGGGAACTGCTGCCGCGACACGTAATCCATAAAAAAGGCTCGGCAAACTCGGAAATTCATCGCCGATCATGTAGATAGCATCCACGCCTGTCACCGCGTTGGTCCAGTGCGTGCCCGCTACGCGGCGGAGTTTTTCACCGCCGACCGTTCGCACGGTCTCGGTGTACTCGGTTGTTGCCCCTGCCACGTCGAGGAGGCCCCAGGGGGATTGCACATACGGGTAGGCACCCAGCGGTATCCTGAAGTGCCCATCTTCCGGCAGCAGGAAACCCGTGTTGGCCTGCCCCTGGCCCGGTGGGCCGTGGATGAGGGGGACGTTCGTGGTCGCGGGGGTGTTCCACCACCACCCGCCCACACCCTGGCCGCCGTGGTTGGGGTCGTAGAAGCCCGCCTTGATCCATTCGTCGAGAGAAGGGATCCAGTACTTTGCATCCGGGTGGCGTGTGTGCTGGTCAGTGAAGATGCTCGTCCCCGGCTCGTAGCCGAAGGTGCTGACGTCGTAAGCACCGTTCATCACCGCACTCAGGTCGGTGCTCTTGTCGTTGTGCAGCCAGTTGCAGAACATCGCGGCGGTGCGCCACGAGGGGCCGCTGACGGGGAAAAGGTCGGCATCTGGAAAGTTGCTGAGCGCGAAGCGGGGTGACTGGCCCTGGCCGCGGTCGAAGGCACCCCAGCGAACAGGGGCGGTGAGGTGGGGAACGCGGCCGTAGAAGAGGTTGTAGAACTCCAGCCATTGGGAGGTAGTCACCTCGGTGCGGCCGATGCGGTATTCGTAGGGGACGCTGCCGCGCCCGGTGACTGTGTTGTTGAAGTCCGGCCCTGAGTAGGCCGGGTTGTTGACCGCCCCGATGGTGACAAAGTCGATGCCGCTGGGGTCAATCTGCGCGACAGCGCACGGGGCGAAGAGGGCCAGGGCTGAGAGGGATGTGCAAAGACGTGACTGCATGGGGAGAGCCCGTGGGCGGGGAGGGTGCGCCTGAAGGGAATATGCCACATGGAGGGGCTGGGTGCCACGAAAATCGTCCGGAATAGGCGCAGAAGGCCGAAAACCACCTGTTTATGGGTGAAGATGGGGGGAATGGGGTGAGTTCGGCTGAAAAAAAGCGGCATTCGGGACCCCTGAACAACCCATGTCCGGCCGGGGTGGAGAAGTGTCGCAAGCATCGATCTTGGCCGCGCCGCTTCGCGGCGCCGAGAGAGTGTGTGAGAATGCGTACCGGGGGTGCCGCTGTCGCGGCGACCCTAAGGCAGTTAACCACCACGGCTTCGCCGTGGCGAGAGGCGGAGGAGCGCGGCACTCGATCAACTACTGTTTCGAAGCGGCGGGGCCTCTGGCGCGGCATGGCGATGCGCCATACGCGCGGCACCCGGCACAATGCACATCGAAGTCGTCGCAGAGCCTCCGACTTCGATGGCACGTGGGCGCGGCGTTCGAGGGTCGTGCCGCGCTGTTAACTCGGTTGGTCATTCGTACATGCAGACGTGCGCGGCCGGCGCGGACTTCTGCTGACTGTGCATCGACCTCTTCGCCGCGAAGCGGCGGGGCCAAGGCGCGCCCAAACAGTGATGGGCGCATCGAACGTGGGGTGGGCGCATGATGCGCATCATCGCGCGTTTGACATCGGGGGCGAAACGCGGCCTCTCGCGCGGCATGGTGAAGCGCCATACGCGCGGCGGCCGCAAAGAAGACGCAGGAAAACACGGGTCAGAAGACGGTGCTTGCAAAGCAGGAGCAGACGCGGAAGAACACAGCCCTGAGGCCTGTGCACTCAGGCAATGAAGAAGGATGGAAACAACACAGGCCTCGCACGCTGTGCCAGCGGGCGAAAGCGACGGACGCCTGCCGGGGGGGATTCAACGCAAGAACCCGGCGAAATCAAGCCGTTCAATACGTGTGTATGCAATGAGCCGCGCGGGGGTTGCGGCCACATGGCTTCACGGCCGCAACTCTCCCACCTCAACACCCGCCCGCTTCCCACAGGGTGAAGAAGGCTTCGACATCCTGCCCGTCTACGCCGCCGTCCTGGTTCACATCGGCGGTGTCGTCGCCGATCTGCCACATCGCGTAAAAGGCTTCGATGTCTTGCCCGTCCACACCGCCGTCTTCGTTAAAGTCGGCCGCGCAGTCGGGGCGGAGCAGCGCTCGGATCTCTTCCTCGGCGAAGTAGACATACGCCGCTTCGCGCAGGTGGTCGCGGTCGAAGCCGCCGACGGGGTACCACCCCCGCGCGAGGATCTGCGTGGCGTTGAGGATTCGGTCGAGCCGCACCGTGGCGGTGCGGGGGTAAGCCATCGCCAGCGCCTCGGCCCGCTCGCGGTATTCGAGCAGGCGCGCCTGGTCCGGGTTGTCGACCGGGTGCGACGGCGCGAGCAGAAAGTAGAGTTCATCCTCGGCCCACTGGTTCAGGGCCCAGACCTGCGTGATGCGTTCGATGATGGCGCGCAGGTTGTCTTCATACGCCGCGGCGCTCGTGCCGTTGGGCACCTGCGCGGGCCCCACGCTGGGCAACGGCTCGGCCCGGTCGTTGAGCCCCGTGTTCACGCGGATCAGCACGCGCCTGGGGTTGTCCTGCAACGCGCGAATCCGCGAGAAATAGAGCGTGAGGGTTTCGTCGGTCGAGGCCTGCAGCGCGGCCGCCATGTCACGCGCCGACTGACTTCCCAGGCCGTAGATGGTGCTCAGCGAGGCGCCCGTGGGCCTGGCCAGCCCCTCGGCCCGCTGGTAATACGCGATCATCGGCCCGACCACCGTGCCGCCGGAAGGAATAAACCGCAGCGCCACGGGATAGTCGCGGGCCTCCCCGGGCAGGTCGATGTGGCCGTGCTCGATGCGCGCTTCCTGGCCATCGCCCGCGCGTGTCGATACGGGCGGGGATGATATCAATATGCTAAATGGTGAACTATCGCGCCGGATCGCGGGTTGAAAACTCCCCGCGCCGACTCCCGGGAAGAGGCCGTAGGTATAGTGAAACCGCAGCGGCTCGCTCACACTCAGCCAGCAGTTGGCCGCGAGCACCATGCCCGTGGCCACCTGGCTCGACACCGTGCGCCCTTCGGGCAGATAGAGGTAGTTCATCGGAGCCAGCAGCGAAGGGGGGTTGTTCAGGTATCGGTGCAGCGCCTCGGGCGCGCCCGAGTAGTCATACTGCCCGGAACTGGCCTGCGGGAAGATATTGAAGCGGTCTCCCGCGCTCGAACCGCCCCCGTTTGCTTCGCCCACGGCCAGCAGGCTCGTGGCGTAGAGCCCGAAGCGGTTGTGCAGCGCGCGAATCCACGCGGCGTCCCACCCGTGACCCAGTTGAAACTGGTTCGAATCTCCCAGGGCCACCACATCCACGCGCCCGGTGCGGGCTTTGTCCCAGAAGGGTTTCAGGGCCGCGCGATTCACCGCGACGGGGGGGCTAGCCACGGCCGCTGCCGCCGCGCCAAGCAGCAAAGCCGCCGCGCCCACCACCCCGCACAGTCGCATCCATCTGCCGTGCATCGCCCCTCCGTGTGTCGGTTTCTTGAGCGCAAGGCGGGCACCCCGCCCGCCGCCCCAGAGATTCGGCCGAACCTGCCGGGAGGGGGCATCATACATGGCAAGAGAGCCCAAAAAAACAAGCAGCAGCCCCTCTCTCCAGTGGGCTGCTGTTGCTTCGCGGTGCCCCCTCGGTCTCTCCTCCGAGGATGCACCAGTATGTCGCGGGCGGAACGGCAGAAGTGTACAGGAGCATCGTCGAGAACGCAAGGCATCTCTGGGCAAAATTCACTAGAAAGATTGGCAATTCGGGCTTTTCTAGCCCTGTTCGTATCCAGCAGAACAACCCATCTTGCCCATCTTCCGCACTTCAACATCTATCCGGTCCTTCGTGCCGCTCGCTCATTCCTTGGCGCGCGGCTCAGCCCCCCGAATCTGGTACACACGGAAGTGGAACTTGTGCACCGGCCCTTCAAAGACGATCGGCTGGCCCGTCAACAGGCCGGCCGCTTCATACTGGGGTACTTCCGGGGGAAGCAGGTCGCGGGGCCAGTCGTCATCGCGCAAGGCGAGGTAGTGCCCATCGGCGGGCATGGGCAGGGGGGCGCCTTGTCGCCGGGGCATCCAGAGGGGGCGCACCTGCCTGCCGAGTTCTGCCGCGCGCTGGCGGGCGTAGTAGAGAACCTCAGGCCGGGTGTCGATGAGGTCGTCGGCCCAGATCTGCGAGCCGTCTTCAAGGGTTTCGCCAAGCGCCCGCCCGATCTCTCGCCCGCTGGTGCGTGTCTCGCGGCGGTGTTCAAACCACACCGCGTGCCCCACAACACCCACCGCCAGCACACACGCCAGCGCGGGCGCTGCGCGCACCATCGCCGCCGGCCATCCGCGGGCCGGGGCCAGCCCCGCGCTGGCGCGGCAGAGCGCAAAGACCACCACCAGCGGCGTCAGCGTCAACGCTGGCATGGCATACCTGGGGTTCGATACCCCCAGCACCATATAGAAGAGGAGCGCGAGGACCAATGCCCACGCCGCGGCGCGCCCCGCGCGGTCGGCCCGCACGCACGCCAGCGGGGGCAGCGCGGGCACGGCGGCCAGCGCCAGCCCGTGCGGCATGGCCGAGACAATCGCCGCGATGGGCAGCAGCAGCACCTGCCCGATGCGGTCGGGCCTCCACAAGAAGCGGCTGGGCGGCTCGAGCACCGGGGAAGCATCCATGCCGCGCAGCCGCGCCGCGGCCAGCAGGGCGAAGAGGCCAACGGCCCCCAGGCCGAGCGTGGCGGTCAGGCAGAGTCTGACCGCTGTGCGCCGAGACTGGCCCCAGCCTTGGACAAGCACGCACGCGCCAACGGCCGCGCCCACGCAGGGCAGGCCCGCGGGGCCTTTGGTGAGGATCATGCCCGCGAGGGCCAGGCCCGCGGCGATGAGGGTTCGCCACGAGGCCCGGTGCAGGAGCGCGTCGATCACCAGCAGCACCGTGGCCAGCGTGAAGGTGTTGTGCAGGGCTTCGATCTCGGCGCTGCGCCCGGGTGCCCAGAAGAGGGGCAAGAGCAGATACGCGGCGCCGGCCCTGAGCCCCCATGCGCTCCCGAACCAACGCGCGGCGTAGAGAAGCGTGAGCATCGCCCCCGCGGTCGTCGCCAGGGCCGAAACCGCGCGGGCGGCGAACTCTGTTTCGCCCAGCACCAGCGATGAGAGCGCTACCGCCCAGGGCATGCCGGGCGGTTTGCGCAAATAGACCTGCTCGAACATGCTGGTGATGAGCCATTCGCCGCGGCGCAGCATCTCCCACCCGGGAATGGCCCTGTGCCCCTCGCTCTGCGAGATGCCGCTCGAACCGATGCCTACCCACGTGCTGGCCACGGCCATCGCGGCGAGGAGGAGAACCTGCGCGCGCAGCGGCAGCGCGCTGGCCCGCGCGCCGGTCTGTGCTTGTTCGTACACGGGCCGATGATACTGCGCCGTCTCGCCCGGCCCACCCCGGGACGTACCCTTTCTGCGACATGCCCCCCAGAGGCCCATCCTCACCCGCCGGCACCCCGCGCGATGTCGTGAAGCGCGGCCCCGCCTATCCCCGCACGGTCGATGCGCTCATCGCGCAGTTCGCCTCGCTGCCGGGCATCGGCCGGCGCAGCGCCGAGCGATTGGCCTTCCATGTGCTTAAGTCTGACGGGCCCACGGCCGAGGCTTTGGCCAACGCCATTCTGGACGTGAAACGGCACGTGCGGCACTGCGAAGTCTGCTGGAACCTCTCTGATTCGTCGCTGTGCGACGTGTGCGCCGATGAACGGCGCGACCGGCGCACGGTGCTGGTGGTCGAGCAGCCGCGCGACCTGGTCGCGCTGGAACAGACCTCGATGTTCCGCGGCATCTACCACGTGCTCATGGGCAGGCTGAGTCCGCTCGATGGCATCGGCGCGGGCGATCTCACCGTGGCGGGCCTGGTGGAGCGCATCGACAACCCTGGCAAGAACGCCGGGGGCGAACCCGTGGCGGAAGTGATCCTGGGGCTGAACCCGACGATCGAGGGGGACGGCACCGCGATGTACTTATCGGACATACTAAAGGAGCGGCAGGTGAAAGTCACGCGGTTGGCACGTGGTTTGCCGACAGGGTCTCAACTGGAGTACGCCAACAAGGCCGTGCTCACGGATGCGATCCAGAGCCGGCAGACCTTCTGACTCGGCGCGGGGCGGAGCCCCGCGGGCGTCGGGGGGCGGGCCAGGGGTGGCACGCCGAAAGGACACCGACGGCACATGCGTTTCGAGACCGCACAACACATCAAACTCGGCCAGCACATGAAACTGGCCCCGCGGATGATCCAGTCGATGGAG
This sequence comes from Phycisphaeraceae bacterium, assembly GCA_019636615.1. GTDB lineage: Bacteria > Planctomycetota > Phycisphaerae > Phycisphaerales > UBA1924 > UBA2402. Next base: position 1,398,754 of record JAHBXF010000001.1, read on the forward strand.
ATTCTGCAGATGCCCCTTGTCGAACTCGAAGAACGCATCGAGCAGGAACTCGAGAGCAACCCCACGCTGGAACAGGTCGACGGCTCGGCCGATGAACCAGCGGAGGCCGGCGAGCCATCCTTCGAGCCAGACTTCGACAGCCGCCCGCTCACCGTTGACGAGCGAGCCGGCGGCGACGAGTTTTCGCGCCTCGACCGCTACGAGGCCGACCACCCCGAAGCCGTCGAGAACGCCTACGACGGCGGCGACGGTGTGGGCCGCGAGACCTTCGACCGCTTTGAATCTTCGTACACCGAGGGCCGCCCCGCCGCGGACGGCACCGACAGCAAGTTCGACGCCATGGCCGCCACGCCCGCGCGTGGCGCCTCGCTGGCCGATCAACTGCGCGGCCAGTGGGCCCTGACCGACGTTGACGACGCGCTTCGCGCGCCGGGTGAACTCATCATCTCGTTCCTCGATGACGACGGTTATTTGCGCACGCCGCTCGATGTGATCGCCGACCGCGCCGCGCTCTCGCACGCGGACGACGCGGGCGCACCCGCCGAAGGGCGAGAGTCCGGCCCGGTCTTCGCGGACAGGCCGACGGTGGAAACGCTGGAACGCGCGCTGCGCGCGGCCCAACTCTTCCTCGAGCCCCCGGGCGTCGCGGCCCGCACGCCCGCCGAGTGCATGCTGCTGCAACTCGACGCGATGGAGGACGACGCGGAGGACCTTGGCTGGCCGGCCATCACCTTCGAGCACGCGAGGCTGATCGTTGAGCACCACCTCGACGACATCACGCAGAACCGTCTGCCGCGCGTCGCGGAGAAGACGGGCCTGACGATGGAGCAGATCAAGGAGGCACTGGGCCTGCTCAAGCGATTGAGCCTCTCCCCCGGCCGGCGTCTTGTGGAAGAGCGGGCGAGGCCCGTTGTGCCCGACGCCATCGTGGAGTATGACCCCGAGCAAGACCGCTACGTGGCCTACCTCAACGACACGCGCCTGCCCAACCTGCGCATCAACCAGGAATATGCGCGCCTCGCCAAAGACCGCGCCATACAGAAGCGAGACCGCGAGTTCATCAAGACGAACCTGGGCAACGCGCAGTGGCTGCTCGACGCTGTGGGCCAGCGCCGCCAGACCCTGCTGCGCGTTGTCTCGGCAGTGGTCGAAGCCCAGCGTGACTTCTTTGATTACGGGCCGCAGGCGCTCAAGCCCCTGCCCATGACGGCGATCGCCGAGCAACTGGGCATCCATGTGGCGACGGTCAGCCGCGCTGTGGCCGAGAAGCACCTGGCCACGCCGCGCGGCATTGTGCCCTTACGCAAGTTCTTCTCCGGCGGTGTGCAGACCAAGCCCACCGACACCGGCGAAGCCAAGGAAGACTTGGCGTGGGAAGCGATCAAGGCCGCGCTGAGGGATGTGATCGAGGGGGAAGACAAGAAGTCACCGCTGAGCGACGAGGCGCTAGCAGAATCTCTGCGCGGGCGCGGCATCGACATCGCTCGGCGCACCGTCGCCAAGTACCGCGACCAGTTGGGCATTCAGCCCGCGCGCTTGCGGCGGACGTATTGAAGTGGTTTGCGGATGCTCACGTAAGGGCGCGTAGGCGCGTGTGCGCGTATGCGTGCGTGCGCAAGACTAAGCAATGCGCCATGCCGAGGCACTCTTCACCGCAGGTCGCGCCCGCGCACGCCATCTTGGGTGTGCAGGCCAGCGTAGAAATCCATCGAGTGTATAGGGACCGGGTAGGGGCCGTCCCCCTGAATCCGTCCGGGGGTGATCCTCCACGGCGCGAGGTGGCGTGCCGCGCCATCGACCGTTGCAAGCGCGACTACCGGCTGAAACGCGTTGATGGGTCCGGGTGTGCCGACACCGGACCCCTGGAAGGCGTAGGGGCTGACAAGCAACACTTTCGATTGCGGGTAGATGGTTTCATACCGGCGCGTGCTGCGCCACTGCGCGGGGCCCGTCCAGGTTGTGTCATTCCAGTAGCGGTGGTCGGCGAAGAGTGAGCAACTCATCAAGAACGCGCCACGCGGCTGCCCGCGCCCGTACTGGGCATCATAAACGACGTCCGGCCAGAGGTTGCCGTCCAAATAACCATCAGCCAGCGAGTAATTCCACAGCGAGCTTATCAAGAAGTACGTGGGTACGTTGACCGTCTGGCCAGTAAACGAGACGAAACTTGACGGGCCGCCGGAGGGTTTGTAGGGTGCTGGCCATGAATCGCGCCAGTCGTCCGCGTAGAGGTGCAGCAGCGCCGCGACCTGCGCCATATTGCTGCGCGTCTTTACGCGCTGAGCCTGCGCCCGCACCTGCGAGAGTTGTGTGAGGGCCATCGACACCAGCGCACCGATGATGACCAGGCAGACGAGTAGTTCGATCAGCGTGAAGCCAGTTCGCATCTGTACAGATGCGGGCCGCGCTGCGCTGCGGCTCATCGCCCGCCCCTCACCTTGAGAACAATGAGCACCACAACCCCCAGCACGACCACACCCAGCGCGATGAACATCAACATGTTGCCGCCGCCGACCGGGTCTTCTGTCTGGGGAAGCGCGGCGGGGCGCTGGGATGTGCTCCTGGCGTTCGTTGCTGTCAGATTAGCGGCGGCCTCTCGCGCGGCGCTCAGCGTGGGCGGCGGCAGATAGTTCGCAGGGCGCGTCATCCAGTCGGGGTTATGCTCTTTCGTGCGATCGAAAACCTCGAACCCATCGATGGTGCCCCGCAGCGCGTCTTGGCCATCCGTTGGCGGAACAAATGCAGCCGCTGCGCCTCCGGGAACTTCGTGAAACCCCTTGGATCGAAGTGTGAAGTTTACCTCTCCGTTGGCACCGAGCCTCTCAACAAGTTCATAGGTGAGCAGGCCTGTTCTGGGGCAGACCGTCGGGCGAGTATAACGAATAGTGACTCCTGCTGACGATGAACTGTCAGAGTTACGCCTGGTGGTTTTCTGACGAACAGTGCCTACACCACGGCTGTCATGCCAATCACCCTTGTACTCGATGGTACGCGTCGTCTTGTCGCCAACAATAGAGCGGGCGACGACCGTCCATTCGGTGCCGTTGAGGGTGAGCGGATCAAGGCGTAACCCGTGCCAAATTCGGTCTGATCCCAGCCCCCCCCAGAATAGGTCGCTCAAGTCGGTGAAAAGCGTACGAACATGAATGATGACTCCATGGGTCGGGGCCATATCATTATCACGCAACGATGTATTAAGTAATGACAACCGCGAACCCATCAACACCCACGTTGCATCGGGTGAGTAGACATGGTCGCTGCTATACCCCCTTGAGTCGGCCCGAGACGCTCGCCAACGGGTCTCACCCTCTCCGACAAACTGAAGTTCCCAGAAAAGAGACGCCGTTGGGTTGTACGACGCCAGCATGGCCTCCACTTCAGCGCGTTGAGGGCCGGGTGGTAAGGCCTTGAGCCGCTCTTTGAGTGTCGCCACATCAGGGTTGGGTGCGGTGTGATCGATGACGCTGTAGCGAAATACATGCCCCTTCGTGTCGGGCAGTTCGCGGGCCGCGGTCCACGCCTCGTGGAACCAAGTCTGGGCACGGTCCTGCATCTCCGCGGGCGACTGCGCCGAGGCGGTCGAGGCGGCACACCCGAGCATGATGCATGCCATGGCAGCCTTCTGCACAATGTTCCTCATGAGCCTGCCCCAGCGGTTCATGGTTCGCATGAGAGCGCGGTGTGGTTCGGGCGCGGGCAGTTGAGATATGAGAGGTAGACCGATGGCAGAGGAGTTGTCCGTAGTGCGCAGAGTCATGCTCGCAGTATATCCCCCCCCCCCCCCGTCCATCCTGTCCAGCCCGCCCCCTGAACCCTGCTCCGCGACGAGATGGGTGCATCGCATGTCACGGGTGATTTCGTGAAACTGCACTGGCTTGATGGCCTCTATGTTGTGTTTTGGTCATGATGGCGCGGGGCATGAAGCATGCTCAACGAACGCCGCGACCTCAGCGGATGGCATTGGCCCCGCCGTGCAAGCGCCACTGAAAGCGAACTCCTCTGCCCCGCTGGGGCAGGAAGTACGGAATGAGCACGCTTTCCACGGGTTGCGCTCCGCACGCCTCGCGGCGTGCTGCGCTGCACCCGCGGCTACACCCCGCAGCCCCGCTGGGGCCGTAAGACTATTGCCGCACAACGAGTATTATGCGGATCGACGCTCGAACTTGGGCGCGATCCACGCTCGGAATCGCTGCGGCTGCGGTGGTTTAGAGTCAGAGCCGCGCCCGAGTTTGGATGCGGATCCGTATAAAACTATTCGACACATGCACAGCGGTGCAACTCGTGACAACGGCACAATATCCGAATGCCGAATGCCGAATGCCGAATGCCGAATGCCGAATGCCGAATGCCGAATGCCTCACCCCGCACTCGCCAAGCACCGATCAATCCGCGCAAGCGTCGAGTCTTTGCCCAGGATGGTGAGCGTTTCGCCCAGCGGCGGGCTGACCGCTACGCCCGCGAGCGCGACGCGCAGGGGCTGGGCGATGCCGCCGATGTTGGGTAGCGCGTGCGCACCCGCGAAGGCCTCGATCGCGGCGTGGATGGGGCCGGGGGACCAATCTTCCAGCGTGGCCAGCGCCGGGCGCAGCGCACGCAGAAGGCTCAGCCCCTTGCCATCGTCGGCGTGCAGGTTCTTCTTTACTGCCGCGGGGTCGAAGGTGTACCCATCATCATCGCAGAGCGCAAAGCCCGCGGGGCGCAGCGCATCGGCGTAGGTCTTGGCGCGCGCCTTGACCGCGCCGGCCAGCAATGTGAATCGCTCCATCCGCGCGGGCGAGCCGTCCCCGGCGAGGCGAGCCGCCTCTTGGGGCCGGTAGGTGCGCATCCACGCCAGCCAGCCCTGGGCAAACTCTGCATCGCTCATCGCGGCGAGGGCATCCTGGTTGAAAGAGGCGAGTTTCACGCGGTCAAAGACGCTGTTGGTCTTGCCGATGCGTTCGAGCGAGAAGTGTGCCGCGAGGTAGGGCATGTCGAACTTTTCGAGGTCCTTGCCGTCGGGCGTCTTGACACCCGGGTTCCAGCCCAGGAGCGCGAGGTAGTTGGTGATCGCCGACGGCACGTACCCGTTGGCGCGGAAGTCCGCCACTTCGATCTCGGGGAGCGTGATGCCCAGGTACGCCCCGGCGCGTGCCGCGATATCGAGGCTGTCGTTCTCGCCCGCGATGAACGCGGCGACCTGCGAGCTGTCGGCGCCCATCCCCGCCGCGAGCGTCACGGGCGAGAGGGAAGGGTCTTTCTGCAGCGCGCTCTTGAGCGCGGCCCGCGCGGCCTTGGCCTTGTCGCGCTTGCTCATCTTGCTCTTGTCGAGGTTGAAGATGAGCGGCATGTGCCCGTACTCGGGCGTGCGGAAGCCCAGCGCGCGCTGCAACGCCACGTGACGTGGCGTGTTCGCCAGGTGCTCCTGCGCGCGCAGCACGTGCGTGACGCCCATGAGTTCATCGTCGCAGACCACCGCGAAGTGGTACGTGGGGAAGCCGTCGGCCTTGCGCAGCACGAAATCGTCGAGTTCTCCGGGCGCGATCCGCACATCTCCCAGCACACGGTCGGCGACGAGGATCTCTTCGTGCGGGGCGACGAAGCGAACAACGTGGGCCTCGCCGCGCTGGGCACGATCCCAGCGATCTGCGTTGAAGACGCCCGGCGTGATGTCGGCGGGGCGTGGGTAGCGGTATGTCTGCTTGGCCGCGGTGGCGGCTTTGCGCTGCGCATCGAGTTCTTCCGAGCCTTCGAAGGCGGGGTAGGCGTGCCCGCTCTGCACGAGTCGCTCGATTTCGCGGTTATAGATGTTCACACGGCGAGCCTGGAAGTAGCCCCCTTCGATGTCGCGGGCATGGGCCCCGATGACGCGGCCGCCGGGGAGATCGAGGCGCGGGCCGTCGTCCCACTCGATGCCAAGCCACGCGAGGTCTTCCATGATGCCGCGCGCGGATTCATCGCTGGAGCGCGCGGCGTCGGTGTCTTCGATGCGCAGCATGAAGCGGCCGCCCATGCGCTTGGCGTAGGCCCAGCAGAAGAGCGCGCTGCGGGCGCCGCCGATGTGCAGGTGGCCGGTGGGCGAAGGGGCGAAACGGGTGACGACCTCTGTGGATGACATATGGAAAGAAGGTTAGGGGCGGGGAAGAAGGCGCGGCTCGCATGCCCGGGCGCCGAACGACCAGGATGAACCCGAGTGGATCCCTCGTGCGCGATGGAGGGGGCGAGCGGCGCACCTGAAGACACACTGGAAGACACATCGGAGCGCACACCGGATCGCCCGCGGGTTCGCGCACTGGAATAGACACGTGGCCGAGGCCGCGGCGTGTCTGGCGTGCGAGAGAGGATGAGCGCGTGGGGGGGGCGGCGCGGCGCAATCTGCGAGGCCGCGTGCGCGACCGGCCGGCGCGTGGCCATATGTCGGGGTGGCGGGGTGCGATGGGTGAGGGCGTGCCGTGTCAGTCCGCGTTGTCGCGGTCTTTGGCCTGGCGGTCGGCGCGCTTGCGCATCGATTCTTCGAGGATTTTCTTGCGCAGGCGGATGCTGGTGGGCGTGACCTCGACGAGTTCGTCGTCTTCGATATATTCCAGGGCCGCTTCGAGGCTGAGTTTGCGCGGGGCTTTGAGCACCACGGTGGCCTCTTTGCTGGCGGCGCGGATGTTGGTGAGGTGCTTGAGGCGGGTGATGTTGACGGTGAGGTCGTTGTCGCGGTTGTGCTCGCCGACGATCTGGCCGGCGTAGACCTTCTGCTGGGGCTCGACAAAGAGCACGCCGCGGTCGGCCAGCGCTTCAACGGCGTAGGTCGTGACCGGGTTGGTCTCGAGGCTGATGAGCACGCCGGCCTTGCGGTGGGGGATCTCGCCGCTGACGGGCACAAACTTCAGGAAGGAGTGGTGCATGATCGCCTGCCCTTGCGTGGCCGTGAGGATGCGGCTGCGCATGCCGATGAGCGAGCGGCTGGGGATCTCGAACTTCAGGTGGGTCACGGCGTCGCCGCGCGGCTCCATCTTCTTCACTTCGCCCTTGCGGCCGCCGACGAGTTCCATCACGGCGCCCACGGTCTCGTTGGGGGTGTCGATGACGAGTTCTTCGATGGGCTCGCACTTCACGCCGTCGATCTCGCGGATGACGACCTCGGGCTTGCCGACGGCGAACTCGAAGCCCTCGCGGCGCATGGTCTCGATGAGAATGCCCAGGCTGAGCACGCCGCGCCCGGACACCATGAACTCGTCGCCGCTGCGGCCCGGCTCGACGCGCATGGCGACGTTCTTCTCGAGTTCTTTGTGCAGGCGGTCGCGGATCTGTCTGCTGGTGACGTACTCGCCCTCGAGCCCTGCGAAGGGTGAGTCGTTCACGCGGAAGAGCATCGTCATCGTGGGCTCTTCGACGCGCACGGGGGGCAGCGCGGCGGGGCTCTCGGGGTCGGCGATGGTGTCGCCGATATCGACGCTTTCAAGGCCCACAACCGCGCACAGGTCGCCGGCCTCGACCGATTCGACCTCCTGGCGCTTGAGCCCGACAAACTGCAGCAACTGCGAGACCCGCGTGGTGACCTTGCGGCCGTCGGCTTTGAGCACAACTACCTGTTGGCCGGCGCGGACCGACCCGTTGAAGACGCGGCCGATGCCGATGCGGCCCACGTACTCGTTGTAGTCGATGTTGGTGATGAGCAACTGAAGGGGCTTTTGGGTGTCGGCTGGCGGGGCGGGCACTTCCTTCACGATCATCTCGAAGACATCGCGCAGGTTGGTCGGGCGCGGCTCGGGCAGCGGCCACTCGCGCGAGGCCCAGCCGTCGCGCCCCACGGCGTAGGCCACGGGGAAGTCGAGGGCGTATTCCTCGGCGCCGAGTTCTACCAGCAGGTCGAAGACCTCGTTGATCACTTCCTGCACGCGCTGGTCCTGGCGGTCGATCTTGTTGATGAGGACCATGGGCTTGAGGCCCGCCTCGAGCGCCTTGCCCAGCACGAACTTGGTCTGGGGCATCACGCCCTCGGAAGAATCGACGAGCAGGATGCAGCCGTCGGCCATGCGCAGCACGCGCTCGACCTCGCCGCCGAAGTCGGCGTGCCCGGGGGTGTCGAGGATGTTGATGCGGTAGACCTTGCTGTCGAGCGAGGTGTATGAGACGGCGCAGTTCTTGGCCAGGATGGTGATGCCGCGCTCGCGTTCGAGCGGGTTGCTGTCCATGATCAGGCCGTGCTGGCCGCCTTCGAGTTTTTCGAGTTCGCCCGAGCGGAAGTTGCCCGACTGCTTGAGCAGGTTATCGACGAGGGTGGTTTTGCCGTGGTCGACGTGCGCGATGATGGCGACGTTGCGGATGGTCTCGTTTCGGGGCGTCATGGTCTCGTCGCCGGGGGTACGGGTGGGGTTGGAGTGGGGGGCGTGGGGCGTGGTGAGTGCGGTCATTGGGGTCGGGCTCTGTCTGTCGGCACGATGGGCGATGGTCCCGCGGTCTGGTTCGGCCGGTGGCCACGCCGTTCGTGATGGGTGATAAGGCTTTGTTCGGGTGCCCCGGGTCGCTTCTGGAGAGTCCCGACTGTGGAGAAGTATAGCGAAGGGGCGATCGGTGCGCGGGCCGGGCCGTTATCTCCCAGATAAGCGCTCCGGACCCACCCCCGGAAGCGGCAAATCGGGGGATTGCCATCGCCGCGCGGCACTTCGTATGGCATCTTGTTGATGGATGCCTCACCCCGCAAGGGGAGGGAGCAACACACAACAGGAGAGAGATGAAGATGTCCACCCAGATCACACTCTTGAAGGCCGCGGTTGTGCTCATGCTCGGCGCCGGCGGTGCTGCCCACGCCCAGGTGAGGATGCTGTATCAGAACTCGTTCGAGGCGAGAGAGATGGGCCCCGAGTGGAGCAGCAACTCACGGCTGAACTGGGATGTTCCGGCCTTCTCAACCTTCAACGGTCGCTACTCGAATAGTTCCACAACGCTGACGTTGCCCCCCCTTCCCCCGCCGCCCCCGGCATCGAACAGCGGCGGCGGTGATGGTGGTAGTGGCGGTGGTGGCGGAGGCGGTGGGGGTGGTGGCGGCGGTGGTGGGGGTGGTGGGGGGAGTGCGCTCTATCCGCTCATCACACTCAAGTTTGACTTCTACGCCATCGACTCGTGGGACGGCGAAGACACCCGCCACGGCAAAGACTGGTTCGAGGTGAAGATCAACGGAGAGATCAAACTCCGTGAGACATTCTCGAACCACCCGGGCATCGATCAGTCATTCCCGCTCGCCCCGACGCTCGGCGGGTACAACATCGGCTTTGATCCGCGCTGGAACGACGCGATCTACCGGGACATCACCATCGACTTCACCGTGCCCGCCGGTTCGCCCATCGTCATCAAGTGGTCTGACCTGGGCCTGCAGGGCATGAACGATGAATCGTGGGGCATCGACAATGTCCGCGTGTCGTACCAGATGGTTCCCGCGCCGGGCCCCGCCGCCCTTCTCGCCGGCGGGCTGGTGCTCATGGGCCGAAGGCGTTCGCGCCAGGCTTGAATGGCGAGTTCGGGATTCGGCGTTCGCGCCGTCAGCGCGCGGCCTCAGGCCTCGCCCACGCCCAGGTCGCGCGTGGTGAAGACCGCATCAAAGGCAAGCCCTTCGCGCTCGATGTTCTCGCGGGCTCCCTCCAGCCGGTCGATGGTCGCGATGACCCCGTGAACGGCAGCGCCCGTGGCGCGCAGCACGCGAACGGCCTCGAGCGCCTGCCCGCCCGTGGTCGCGACGTCTTCGATCAGCACCAGGTTGTCTCCCTCACCGCAGACGCCCTCCAACTGCTTGGCGGTGCCGTAGTCTTTCTTCTGATTGCGCACGAAGATGCTGGGCAGCCCCGTGTGCAGGCTGGCCGCGGTGACGAGGGGGATGCCCCCGAGTTCTGCCCCCGCCAGGCGCGTGGCCCGAAAGCCGCGGGCCGCTTCCATCGCCGCGAGGCGGGTCGCGAACATCGGCGCGAGTTTGGCGAGCAGTTCGGGGCGTGTGGAGAAGAGGTACTTATCGAGGTAGTAGGTGCTGGTCTTGCCCGAGCGCAGGGTGAACTGGCCGCGCAGCAGCGCGACGCGGGCGATTTCCTGGGCCAGGCCGGCACGGTTGATCTCGGGGGTAGACATATCGCCGCGAGCGTATGACGCCGGGGAGGCCCGCGGGGTCGTACGATTGCGGCCCCGGCGGGAACGGCCCGGAAAGATGCAGGGGGCTGAATGCGGCAGCGTGTCCTCGCACAGGAGCCCCGGCGTGAGCAAGATCTACGACAACATCCTTCAAGCCGTGGGCAACACCCCTCTGGTTCGCCTCAACAAGGTGGTGCCCCCGGGGTGCGCCGAGGTGCTGGTCAAGTGCGAGTTCATGAACCCCACGGGTTCGATCAAAGACCGCATGGCGGTGCACATCCTCAACGAGAGCGAGCGTCAGGGGCTGATCAAGCCGGGCATGACCATCGTCGAGAACACCTCGGGCAACACCGGCCAGGGCGTGGCGATGTGGGCCGCGGTGCGGGGGTATAAGTGCGTCTTCACCATGCCCGACAAGATGAGCCTCGAGAAGGTCAACATGCTCAAGGCCTTCGGGGCCGAGGTGGTCATCACGCCCACCGACGTGCCCGGCGACAGCCCCGAGCACTATGTCGAAACCGCCAAGCGCATCGCCCGCGAGTCGCGCGGCTTTTATGTGAACCAGTACCACAACGCCCTGAACATCGACGCGCACGAACTCTCGACAGGCCCGGAGATCTGGCGTGACACCGGCGGCAACCTCGACGCCTTCGTGGCCGGCGCGGGCACGGGCGGCACGGTTTCGGGCACGGGGCGGTTCTTCAAGAAGAACCACCCGCACGTGCGCATCGTGGGCGTAGACCCCATCGGCAGCGTTCACTACCACTACTTCTACACCAAGACCATGCCCACGCCGCACGTCTACAAGGTCGAGGGCGTCGGCGAAGACATCCTCTGCGACGCCATGGATTACTCCGTGGTCGATGAGTTCCGCCAGGTGAACGACAAAGAGTCGTTCCTCATGGCCCGCCGTCTGGTGCGAGAAGAGGGGCTCTTCTGCGGCGGCTCGTCGGGGAGCAACGTTCACGTCGCGTTGCAGATCGCCCGCGAACTCGGGCCGGGCAAGAGGGTCGTGACCGTGCTGTGCGACAGCGCGACTCGCTACACCACCAAGTTCCTCTCGGATGCCTGGATGAAAGATTACGGCTTCCTCGACAGCGGCCCCGACCTGGGCCTGGTCGAGGACCTTCTCGCGGCCAAGGCGCACCACACGAGCCCCGTCACCGCGGGTGAGGACGACACCCTCGCCGCCATCATCGACAAGTTCAAGCAGCAGGGGGTGAGCCAGGTGCCCGTCGTCACCAGCGCCGGCAAGCCCGTGGCCATTGTTCACGAGGTGGACGTGCTTCGGGGCCTCCAGAGCGGGGGTGTCTCGCCCGCGAGCCCGGCCAAATCCGTCGCCAAGCCTGTCGGCGGGCTCATCTATCCCAAGGCCCGCATCGAAGAACTCTACAGAATCTTCGAGACCGACCAGGTCGCCATCGTCGTGGACAGCGAACGCATCGTCGGGGTTGTCAGCCAGATCGACGTGATCGAGTATCTCAGCAAGAAGGGCCGGTAACCCCTCTTCGCTCGGCACGCTCACCACACCGCAGCGCCCACGCATCACCCCTTCCCGCGAACTCCCCAACCGCCCCCGCCGTACCCACTCCTCCCGTGCCCAACCACCAGACCGACGCTCCAGCGGCTTCTCACCCCTCTCCCGGCGGGCAGGCGATGATCCCCCCGCCCGTGGCAGAACTGCGCGGCATCCGCAAGACCTACTACAAGCCCGACGGCTCGATCATGGTCGAGGCGCTGCGCGGCGTTGATCTCGTCATCCGCTCGGGCGAATATGTCGCCATCATGGGCTCTTCGGGCTCGGGAAAAAGCACGCTCATGAACCTGCTGGGCTGCCTCGACCGGCCCACCCAGGGGCAGTTCCTGCTGGGCGACCGCGACGTGGTGCATATGTCCGATGAAGAACTCTCGCAGTTCCGCGGGCGGACCATCGGCTTTGTCTTTCAGGCCTTCAACCTCATCCCCGAACTGACCATCGTCGAGAACGTCGCCTCGCCCCTCTTCTATCAGGGCATCGCCAAGCGTGAGCGGACGCACCGGGCAGAAGAGTCTCTGCGCATGGTCGGCCTGGGCGACCGGCTCGACCACCGCCCGCGTGAACTCTCGGGCGGTCAGCAGCAGCGCGTGGCCATCGCACGCGCGCTCGTCACGCGGCCCATCGTGCTCATGGCCGACGAACCCACGGGCAACCTCGATTCCGCCACGGGCAAGGCCATTCTTGAGATGTTCGAAGACCTCAACCGCCAGGGAATGACCATCATCATGGTCACCCACGACCCCGAGATCTCGAAGCGGTGCAAGCGCGTCGTCCGCCTGCGCGACGGCCTCGTCTCAGAAGATTTTCTGGTTGAGAATCGCACCGTCGCGTGAGCCGGCATCCGCGGCCCGCCACGCCCGCGGCGGTCTCACGCCGCGGCGCGCGCCGCGTCTTCGCTGCCGTGCGCTGGCGAGGCCGGATCATCCGACAACTGCAGCGCCACGATGGTGATGTCGTCACGCTGGTGCATGCTGCCGCACTGCTGATCGAGCATCCGCGAGAGATGATCGATGATGCGCGCCGGGCGGGGCGGCTGCGCCGCGCCCTCCGGCAACGGCTCATCGCGGTCGATGGTGAGCAGGTCTTCGAAGTGGGGCATGTGCGGCCGACCGAGCCAGCGCCCTTCGGCGCGCGGGTGATCGGGCAGAACCTCCTCGATGCCGTCCGTGTAGATGAGCAGAAGATCGTCCGGGTGCAGTCGCGCGCTCACCTGGTTGAAGCGAACGCCGGGCCACAGCCCCAGCACGGGCCCCTCCGTCGAGAGTTCGACCAACTCGGGCTGCGATCCGCCCGTCTGGCGCACCAGAATCGTGGGTGGGTGCCCGGCGCCGGCCACGCAGAGCGTGCCGTTGTGCGTGTCGATCACGCCGTAGAGCGCCGTGGCGAACCAGCCGCCGACGTTGTGCGTGTGCCGGCACACGCGGTCGTTCAGCCGTGTCATCACTTCGCTGGGTTCGAGCAGCAACTCGGACTGCTCGTGGTGCGTCGTCAACGCGTGCGTGAGCACCATGGTGAGCAGCGCGGCGGGCACGCCGTGCCCCGCGGCGTCCGCCAGGAAGAACGAAGCCCGCCCGCCGCCCAGGTCGCGCAGCAGGTGAACATCACCGCTGACAAAGTTCACGGGGCGGTGGATCGATGCCGCGCTCAGCCCTTCCACGCTCGCCGTGCCGTTCATGCCGGAAAACTCGCGCTGCACCGAGGCCGCCAGGTACATCTCCTCGTGCATGCGGTCGATCTGCGCCCTGATGCCGTCCCCGCAGCGTTGCGCCAGGCGCAGTTCGCGCCGCACAGACTCGAAGGCCGACTGGCGCTGAGCCAGGGCGTAGAGCATCGCGGCGAGCGAAGACGCGGGGGCGTCGTGCCGGTCGAAGATGATGCCGTCTCGCTGAAAATCTCGCCAGGGGCCGGGGTCGCTGAGCAGAATCACCCCCGGCATGCCCGCCCTGGTCAGGGCATCGGTCACGTGGTCGATCACCGAGGCGGGTTCGCGGTCAGACACAATGACCAGCGCGCACCCCTTCTCGTTGCAGACCTGCTCGGCACGCGAACTCTCGAGGGCCCACGCGGTTAAACCGTCGAACGACGTCTGCTCAATGCGGAGGGCATCACGGCTGCCGCCGGGCCACGCCGCGGTCAGCGGGGCGCACCATCGCGCCCACGGCGAACCAAACTGCGGGCTGACGGCCATGATGATGCGGGGCGTGGGCATGGGGAGAACTGCTCAACAGGCCAGGCCGGGAACCAGCGTCCCAGAACGCGGGAACGGCCCGCGGCATCCGCCGCGGGCCCAAGCACGCATCGGCACTTTGGTGTGAATTCTTCATCCCCAGGTCAAGTTCAGGGAGGGTTGTGCGGCCGGTTCCCTCATGCGGGCATCAGGCGGCCTCACGAGGCGAGTTTCTTCAGGCCTTCTCGGTCGAGTTCAACCCGATCCCCCTCCTTGAGTTTCAGCGTTTCGAGTGTTCCGCCCTTCAACTCGATCACGAACTGCGCGGGGAACTTGCTGGGGTAGCGCTTCAGCCGGTTCTCATACTTCTCGTTCGTCCATGTCCATTCCGGCAGCCCCGGGATGATGCGACCGGATCGGTCGCGGGGTGGCGATAACTCCTTCTCGTCGTCCTCGCGGGGCGGGTCGGGCACCATGGCGTGCATCGCCGTCACGCGCCCAGAGCCATCAAGATAGATGATGTCGATGGGGATGGGGCAATCACGCATGACAAACTCGCGGCGCTCGGCCTTCTTGAAGACGAAGAGCATGCCGCCCTCCGGCTTGATCTCTGTCCGGCCAGATAAACCTCTGAACCGGGTTTCGTCGTTGAGCGCCAGTTCAAGGTTAAAGGCGCGGCCGTTGATCGTCACCTTCGCCGTGCTCCCGGGGCCCGCCGCGGGGGTGCCGTCGGTGCAACGCGCGGCGCCGAGCATGGTCACGATGAAGACCCCCGCGAGCACTTGCCACGTCATCGGTTTGAACGTAACCATGCGTCATCCTCCCGTGTAAAGACCACCGGCCCGCGGGGAATCATACTGATCCCGAGCGCGCCGCGGAACTCCTGGGCCGACATCTCGCGCCGGCGGTCCGTCACCCCGCACCAGTGCGCCACAAGGCCGATGATGCGCTCGGGCCGCACGCCGCACGCCCGATACACATCCAGCCGAGTATCGCCGTGTCGCTTGGCAAGCCGTCGCCCGTCTTCCCCACGCACCAGCGGCAGGTGCCAGTAATCGCCCACGGGTGTCAGGCCCAGCATCCGGGCGATCAACCGCTGCCGCGCGGCCGAATCAAGCAGGTCGTCGCCGCGCACCACCTGTGTCACCCCCTGGCGCGCGTCATCAACCACCACGGCGAGTTGATACGCCGACTGCCCGGGCCTGGCGCTGTCGCGGCGCGTCCACACGACGAAATCGCCGATCGATCGTGCCGGCTCGAAGCGTTGCGGGCCCGCGAAGCGGTCCACAAACTCCACGACTTCGCCATCGGGCACCACAAGCCGCCAACTCGGCGCGAGGTCGTCGAACCGACGTGTCCATTCCTTGGGCCGCAGCGACGATGGAAAGACGACCTCGTGGTGGCCCTCTTGCGGGGCCGAGGCCGCGCCGGCGATCTCGGCTCGTGTCATCGCGCTCGGGTACGCGTTGCCGTCGGCGACCAGCCGTGTCATCGCCTCACGGTGGTACGCGCCGTCGTGCGACTGGATGTATGGCCCCGCATCCCAGTCGATGCCCAGCCAGCCCAGCAGGTCCACGGTGAGGTCCAGCACGCCGGGCTTCACGCGCGGCGTGTCGAGGTCTTCAATGCGCAGCACGATGCGCCAGCCGCGCCGGCGGGCCATGGCCCAGTTCACGAGAAACGTGCGGGCGTTTCCCAGGTGCAGTGCGCCGGTGGGCGAGGGCGCCAGTCGGGTGGTTTCCTGCCCGTCCGGGGCGAGGCGACCCCCGTTGGCACGCGTTGCGGGCCGCTCCGGGCGGTATTCCTGCGATTCTTCCGCGCTCATGCAGAGGCAACGGTACACTCTGTCTCTCCCGGCGCGTCTTGAGCCACGCCGGCACCTGTTTCCACCGGGCCCCCCCACGCATGGCAAAGCAAACCTCTCGCAAGCCGCAGGAACCCACGCCCGAGCCGCCCCAGCGCCTCTCGCCAGACGAGATCGTGCGGGGCCTGGCCGCGCTGCCCGAGTGGTCTGACCTCGGGGGTTCGATCCAGCGGACCTACCAGTTCGAGAACTTCATCGCCTCCATGGCGTTTGTCAGCAAGGTCGCGGCGCAGGCCGAGGCGGTGCAGCACCACCCCGACATCCTCATCCGCTACAACAAAGTCACGCTCACGCTCAGCACGCACGACGCGGGCAACACGCTCACGGCCAAAGACTTCGACATGGCCCGGCGCGCCGAAGAGGCCGCGGGCAAGGCGGCCGCGCCCTGAGGCGCACGCGGGCTCACCCCTGAAGCGGCGGGCCGAGAATTTCAAGATCAAACCTGGCGAACACCGCGGTGACCGCTTCGGGCGTGGGGTTGCCGTCACGCGAGAGCGCATCGACCTCGCGGAATGGGCCTTCGAGCCCGCCGGGCGTGCAGACGACGACCATCCGCGCCGGGCTCGCGCCCGCGTTGCGGAAGGTGTGTATCGAGCCGCGCGGCGCTCGTACAAAGCCGCCCGGCCCCTGAACAACGCGCCGGCCGTTCAACTCAAAGAGCACCGTGCCCTCGGTGATGAAGAAGCACTCGTCGTCGAGGGTGTGGCGGTGCAGCGGCGGGCCCTCGCCGGGGGGCACCGTCAACTCCATCACGGCGCACGCCCCGCCGGTGGCCTGCGAATCGGCGAGCACGCGCACCAGAACCCCGAGCACATTGAGGCGTTCGCCCTCGGCGGGCAGTCGAACGATGGCATCGTTGCGCCGGGTTGATTGTTCACGCATGTCGGGCTGTTCCTTGTGCTGGCAGCGGGGCATCATACGGCGGCGGCGGCCCACGGCGAGTGCGCGCCCTTGAAAGACGCCGCCTCACACCGCGGGCTCGTCACGCATCGGGCGCGACGATGCGTCGTCATCGTCCGGGGCGGGTGCCGCGGGCTGCGCCGGCGCGTCTTTCGAGTCGCTGGCGATGGCGTGCTTGAGTTCATCCAGCGCGGTCTTGTTCCACAGCGGTGTCGAGACGAAGTACGCCGCGCGCGCGATCACGTGCCCGGCGATGGGCGCCGTGAGAAAGAGAAACGCGATCACCAGCAGCGAACGCACCGAGACGCCAAGATCCTGAAAGTGCACGCACACGGCGACCATGACAAAGCCCACGCCCAGCGTGCCGGTCTTGGTCGCGGCCTGCAGGCGGGTGAAAATGTCCGGCATGCGCAAGATGCCCACCGCGCCCAGCAGGCTGAAGAGCCCGCCGAAGACCAGCAGCAGAGAGGCGAGGACCTGCATCATCGTTCACCCCCCTTCTCAAGGTGGTAGGCGAACGCCACCGTCCCCACGAAGAGCACCAGCGCCAGCACGATGCTCACGAAGATGTAGATGGGCTCGTTCTTCGCGATGGCG
This sequence comes from Phycisphaeraceae bacterium, assembly GCA_019636615.1. Classification (GTDB taxonomy): domain Bacteria; phylum Planctomycetota; class Phycisphaerae; order Phycisphaerales; family UBA1924; genus UBA2402. The sequence goes on from JAHBXF010000001.1 coordinate 1,415,902, forward strand.
TACACCCCGACCGCGCCCGCCGCGAGCGTGCCGATGAGGTCGAGCGCCACGACACGGTCGGCGAGGCTCGGCCCCCGCAGCAGGCGCAGGGTGACCATGAAGATGGCGATGATGAACATCGCCCCGGTGGCGATGAGCGACCATGAAAGGATGATGTCAGGCACGGTACTCGCTCCTGAGCGCCTTGATCACAGCCTTCTCGAAGCCTTCCTTGATCTCACGCCTGATCTGCTCGGGGTCGTCAAACCACATCACGTGCACGTAGAGCGTGCGTTTATCCTTGGACGAATCCAGGCTCAGCGTGCCGGGCGTCAGCGTGAGCAGGTTCGAGAGCACGGTGAGTTCCACGTCGCTCATCTCTTCCAGGGGCACGGCGATCACACCCGGGCGCATGCGGTTCAGGGGCATCACGGTGTAATAGGCCATGCGGAAGTTCGAGAGCACCAGTTCCTTGATGAAGTACCAGGCCAGGTCCACGACTTCGCGCAGGTTGCGGAAATAGTCGGATGAATCAAGCACGCGACGCGTGAGGAACAGCAGGGCGAACCCCAGCAGCATGCCCACCGCGAAGTTGCGCGCCGAGAACTCTTCGGTCGTTGCCGCCCACACCAGCGCCAGCACAAAGTTCCAGACGAGGATGGTCATGGGTTCTCTCCGAGCACAGCACGGATGTACGCCCCGTTGTTGAGCAGTTCCGCCGCGGTGCGCTCCGCCAGCCCGAAGACCGGCCCGGCGAACACGCCCACCAGCACGGTCACCACCGCCAGCCCGCCGCACACCGCGTACATCATCGCGGTGGGGGGGCCCGCCAGCGCGCTGTCGCACTCGGGCTCTTCGGTGCGTTCCGCGTGTTCGCGCCCTGCGGGCTCACCCCCGGTGCTCTCGCCCGGCGCCTCGCCGGGGCTCTTCCAGAAGGCCTCGGCCCAGATCTTGGTCATCGAAAAGAGCGTGAGCAGGCCCACCACGATGGCGACGCCGACGATGGTGTACGACTCGGCCTCGAGCCCCGCGCGCACCAGGATCAACTTGGCAAAGAAGCCCGAGAGCGGCGGCAGCCCGGCCAGCGACATCGCCGCGACCAGGAAGATGATGCACGTGAGGGGCGACACCCGGTACACGCTCACCGCGCCGGCACGCTTGAGGCTCGAGGTGCCCCGGATGCGGTGCGCCAGGCCCGCGATGAAGAAGAGGTTGGCCTTCACGATGATGTGGTGCATGATGTAGAAGACCGCTCCCGCCAGCGCCAGCGGCGTGTAGAGGGCCAGCCCCATGATCATGTATCCGATCTGGCTGACGATGTGGAACGACAGCACCCGCCTGAACTCGAACTGCGCCGCGGCCCCAAGCACCCCCGTCACCATCGTGAGCCCCGCGCCGATCAGCAGGATCGTGTGCGTATACGCCGTGTCCTGCGTAAAAATGGTGGTGAACACCCTGATCAACGCGTACACGCCCACCTTCGTCAGCAGCCCCGCGAAGATCGCCGACACCGCGAAGGGCGGCGTGTGGTACGACGAGGGGAGCCAGAAGAAGAGCGGGAACGCGGCGGACTTGATGCCGAAGGCCGCCATGAAGAGCACCGACACCGCGGTGATGACGCCCTTGTCCTCGGCCTGGGCCACCTTCAGGGCCAGGTCGGCCATGTTCAGCGTGCCCACCGCGCCGTACAGAATGCCCACGGCGATGAGGAAGAGCACCGACGAGATCAGGTTCAGCGTGACGTACTTGATCGCGCCCTCGAGTTGGGGCCGCTCGCCGCCCAGGGCCAGCAGCACGAACGAGGACATCAGCAGCACCTCGAACCACACGTACAGGTTGAAGATGTCCCCCGTGAGGAAGGCCCCGCACACCCCCGCCAGCAGCACACTCAGCAGCGGATAGTAAAAGAGCCGCTGCCGGCGTTCGTCCACGCTCGCGGGCGAATACAGGAACGTCGCCACCCCCGTGGCCCCCGCCAGCACCGTCATGATCGCACCCATCCGGTCGGCAACAAACGTGATGCCGAAGGGCGCGGGCCACGACCCCATCTGCAGCGCGAGGATGCCCTCCCGATCGACGTGCAGCAGCAGCGCCACCGCCGAGACGAGCAGCGCCACCGACCCCAGCGTGCCAAGCACACGCTGCAGCACGAGGCTGCGCCACGCCACCATCGACAGCGCGGCGACGCACAGCGGGATCAGCACCGGCAGCAGCACCAGAAGGCTCATCGGTCCGTCTCCGCGAACTGGTCCGTGTCGTCGTTGCCCACTTCCTGCCAGGCGCGGCTCACCAGCACGATCGCGAACGCCAGCACGCCGAAGGAAATCACGATCGCCGTGAGGATCAGCGCCTGCGGCAGCGGGTCGGCCGACCCCGCCGGCAGCGTCGTGGCGTCCGGCGCGATAATCGCCGAGCGCGCCCGCGTCAGCCCGCCCGCCGTGAAGATGGTGATGTTGGCCGAGTGTCCGATGAGCACCAGCCCCATCACCAGTTTCAGAATGCTGCGGCGCAGCATGAGGTAGAGCCCCGCGGCGAAGAGAACCCCGGCGATGATGGCAAAGAGCAGTTCCATCAGTCGGTCTTCTCCTCCGGCTCGAGAAGGGTCAGCACCATCAGCAGCGTGATGCCCACCACCACCATGAACACGCCAAGGTCAAAGAGCAGGGGCGTGCCAACTTTCAGCGGCTCGCCCATCGCCACGGGCACCTTCGTCCACACCCCCGTCATGAACGTCTTGCCCTGAACCATCGGGATGAACCCGCTGACCAGCGCGGTCACAAGCCCGGCCCCGATCAGCGTGCGAAGATCAATCCTGATCACCCGGCGCGTCTCCGCGGGGTCGAAGGCCAGCGCGTGCAGCGAAAAGGCCGCCGCCGCGATCAACCCGCCGATGAAGCCCCCGCCGGGCTTGTTGTGCCCCTGCAGCAGCACGACGATGGCAAAGAGCAGCAGCAGCGGCAGCGTGAAACGCGTCGCGGTTCGCAGGATGATCGAGTTCATGCGCGCCCCTTTCGAAGCATTCTGCTGGGCCGCAGCAGCGCGAAGACCCCGATCGCCGCGATCGCCAGCACGGTGATCTCCCCCAGCGTATCGATCGCCCGGAAGTCCACCAGAATCACGTTCACCACGTTGCGCCCGTGCCCGCCCTCAAGGCTGTTCTCGCCGAACCAGGTCGACATCGCGCGGCTCGACGTCGCCCCGGAGGCCACGAGCACCAGCACCGTCATCATGGCCCCGGCCGTGACCGCGATGAACAAGTCGCGGATCTTCTGCGTGCGCGACGAGATCGAACGGAAGTCCGGCAGCCGCAGCAGCACGAGCACAAACAGAATGACCGTGAGCGTCTCGATGGAGATCTGCGTCATCGCCAGGTCCGGCGCGCCGAAGACCACGAACATCACCGACACCCCATACCCCGCCAGCCCCAGCGCCGCGATCGCCGTCAGGCGCGCCCGGGCCACCGCCGCCACCACCGCGGCCACCGCGATCAGCGCCCCGATGGCGTATTCATACCACAGCGCCGGCTCCCACCGTTCCGGCAGGTTCAGCCCGCCCCGCAGCCACAGCGTCACGCCCACCATGCCCGCCGCCGTGCTGATGGTGATGAAGAGGTAACTGCGCAGATACCCGTTCTGAAGCACGCGCGTCTGCCCGCTGGCCAGCGCGTTGAGCCCTTTCAGGCCGATCTCGTACGCGCTGGCCGGCCCCACGCGGTCGATCCACCCGAAGACCTCAACCCCGCGGCGCACCGCGCCCCGCAGCGCGTACACGCCGCACCCGCCCGCCACGGCCAGGGCGCTCAGGCCCAGGGCCAGCGTCCAGCCGTGCCACAGCGAGAGGTCCGGCGTGCTGGGGGCGCCGAGCGTGGCCGCGCTGGCCGGCCCCACCAGCGGCATCGCCAGCACCGAGGGCACCAGCGCCGTGGCCACGCACAGCAGCGCGAGCAGGCCCGGGCCCAGCAGCAGCGCTGGCCCCGGCGCGTGCGGTTCGTGCGGCGTGGGCAGCGTCTTGCCGATGAAGGGCTTGATGCCCGTGAGCAGCGCGATGGTGACCGTGAGCAGGGCCGTGAACACCGTCAGGCCCGTCAGCACGCCGCTCCACTCCGGGGCTTTGAGCGTGCCCTTGAGCAGGAGTTCCTTGCCGATGAACCCCATCAGCGGGGGCAGCCCGGCCATCGAGAGCGCCGCCAGCACGCCCACCACCGCCAGCGCGGGCATCGCCCGTGCCAGGCCGCCGAGCCGTTCCACATCGCGTTCGCCCGTCCCGTGGTCGATCGCCCCGGCCACCATGAACAGCGCGCCCTTGAAAAGCGCGTGCGCGAACAGATACACGATCGCGGCTTCCACCGCGTAGGGCGTGCCGATGCCCAGCCCCATCACGATGATGCCCAGCGACGACACCGTGGAATAGGCCAGTAGTTTCTTCAGGTACGTCTGCCTGATCGCCAGCACGGCCCCGAGCACCATCGTCGTGGCGCCCGCCACGGTCAGCATCGTTTCCCACAACTCCGTGCCGCCCAGCACCGGAGAGAGCCGCGCCAGCAGATATATCCCCGCCTTCACCATCGTCGACGAGTGCAGGTACGCGCTCACCGGCGTCGGGGCTTCCATCGCGCCCGGCAGCCAGAAGTGGAACGGAAACTGCGCAGACTTCGTGAAGGCCCCGAGCGCAAAGAGCGCGGCGATGGGCACGTACAGATCACTGGCCAGCACGCCCTCTTTGCCCGCCAGCATCTCAGAGACGTTGTACGTCCCCGCCAGCGAGCCCAGCATCAAAACGCCCACCAGCAGCGCCAGCCCGCCGCCGCCCGTGATGAGCAGTGCCTGCAGCGCGGCCTTGCGGGCCTTGAGCCTGTTGTGGTCAAAGCCGATCAGAAGGTACGAACTGATGCTCGTCAACTCCCAGAAGACAAACATCGCCAGAAGGTTGTCGGTCAGCACCACGCCCAGCATGGCGCCCATGAACATCAGCAGGTACGAGAACATCCGGCCGAGGTGCTCGTGCCCTTCAAGATACCCTTGCGCATACACAAGCACCAGCGCCCCCACGCCGGTGATGAGCATGCCAAAGAGCAGCCCGAGCCCATCAACCGATAGGGTCAGGCTCAGCCCGAGTTGCGGCACCCACTCCAGCGTTTCCCGAACCGGCGTGCCCGCCGCCACTTGCGGCGCGAGTGTGCCCAGCATCACCGCGAAGGCCGCCGGCAGCAGCGCAAACACCCAGCCCGCGGCGCGTCCCAGGGGCCGGGTGATCCACGGCGCCAGCGCTGCCAGCACAAACACGCCCATGAGAAACGCGAGAACTGTCACGCCGTCCTGGTCCTTTCAGGCGTGCGGGGGCATCATGCCCCGGCATGGCGGACAGTATACAACCTTTGGCCGAACGCGTACACCCCGCGCGCGCGAAAACCGGCTTGGGCATCACCCCTTTCGCCATGGGTTCCCCGCTCTATTCGGACACGTTTGGTTCTTATGACCCCGCGCGGCCGTCGGTCAGCAGCCCGACTCCCACCGCGTGAAGAAGAACTCCACATCGCCGCCGTCCACCCCGCCATCCTGGTTCAGGTCGGCCGGCGCCTCGCCGTCTTCCCAGAGCACGAAGAAGGCTTCAACATCCGCCCCGTCCACGCCCCCGTCGTCGTTGATGTCCCCCACGCACCCACGCGTGATCACCACCGATCCGCTGGTAAACCGCATCGCGCCCACCAGCGAGGCGGGCGACACCACCACGTTCGTCAGCGAGAACGAGGCCGTGCCGTCCGCGTTGATCGCCGCCGTCAGCGTCATTGAGAAGGTCACGGTGATCCCGCTGATCACCGTTGTTCCCCCGACGTCGTCCGCCGTCAGGCCAAACGGGTGCGTGCCCTCGGGGTTGATCACGCTCGAATGCAGCGCGGCCGAAGAGCCGGGCTCAAACTCTTCCATGATGTCGGCCAGCGGCGTCGGGTTGGGGTACCGCAACGCCAGCAGCCCGCTCACCCCACGCACCAGCGTGTCCTCGCTGAAGTCGATGAAGTAGCGATACGCCGGGTCGATCGTTGCCGGGGCCGAACTCCGCGTCTGGTTCGTCGCGTTGCGGATTTCCACGCCCGTCAGGTCAATGCTCACCGAGTCCGCCGCCGCGGCTACGCAAGATGCCATCGCCAGGGCGCCCGCACTCAGGCCGCCGGCCAATTTCTTCACGCTCACGGGCATGGTTCAGGCTCCTCAAACCAGGAAACCCGGCCGCGCCCGATCCATCCGGCGCGCCCTTGGTCTCTTGTTCACAAGAGCATACCAGCAAACGCGCGCCGCGCCAAGAGAAATCTTGCCCCGGCGACCGGTCTGCGCCCCGCCGGCCCGCCAAAGGCCGAGAACACACCAAAAGAAGCGTGCCCGGCGAGCGGTTTGAGGCCGCTCCCGAGCACGCTGTGGGGGGGTGAGGTTGGCCGCGCCCGGCGAGCGGGGGCTCGCGTGAGCGCGGGTGCTGCTGCCGTGGCAGCGGCTCAGTCGCAGCCGCCGGCTTCCCAGGCCACGAAGAAGGTTTCCACATCGCCGCCGTCGATGCCGCCGTCGCCGTTGACATCCGCGGCGGGGTCGCCCGCCTCCCACGCGAGGAAGAAGGCCTCTACGTCGCCGCCGTCCACGCCGCCGTCGCCGTTGAAGTCGGCGGGGCAGGGCGAAACGACATAGATGTTGACCGTGTCGGTGCCGGTGGCGTTCTCGTTGTCACGCACGGTCAGCGTGATGGTGTAGTCGCCCACGGCCAGGGTCACTACAGAGACGGCGTTGGCGCTCTCGGCGATCACGTCGCCGTCGATCGTCCAGCGGTAGTTGACAATGGTGCCGTCCGGGTCGGTGCTGGCGCTGCCGTCGAGCGTGACCTGGGCCTCGCCCGCACGCTCTTCGTCCACCACCACCTGGTCCTCGCCGGCGTTGGCAACCGGCGGCTGGTTGGTGACCTGCCGGAAGCCCATCGCGCCGCTCATCGACATATACCGGAAGTTGGTGTTGCCCGGCTGCTGGGCGCGGATGAAGTAGTAATACTCCTGCCCCGGCACCGCGGTTTCATCGTCGAAGGTGTGGGTCGAGCCGTCCACCTGACCGATCTGCACAAAGCCCAGGCTCACCGAGTCGATCGTGTTGCGGATGATCTGGTACCCGGTCGCGTCCGAGATGATGCTCGGCCACGTCACCCGCACAAAGTTGGGGAAGGTGCCCTGCGTCGCCGTGGGCTGCAGGTTCACGTTCTGGGCCGAAACCTGGAGCCGGTACCCCTGCGGCTCGGCCACCGAGCCCGACGCAAAGACACGCACGAGGAAACTCGTCGTCGGGCTCACCAGCAGCCCGGTCGTGCTCTCGGCCTGCCCGGCCACCGTGTCGTTGACCGTGCGGAAGATCACCGTGTCAAGCCCGTTGCGCACATCAAAGGCCAGGTTGGCCATGGTCAGCGCGTTGGTCGTCGCGCCCGTGCTGGTGCAGTTGGCGTTCTGCTCGTTGTCGTTGTAGGTGCTGCCGATGGGCGTTACGGTGATGTTCACCAGTTGCGGCTGATCGATGTTGAACCGGAAGTAGTCCCGCTCGTTGGTCGCGTCGATGCTCAGGATCGATGCGCTCGCCGGCGTCGGCGAAGGCACCTGCCCCACCGTGTAGTTCTGCCCGGCGTTGATCGTGCCGATCAGCGTCGCGCGAGAGGCGACGTTGTCGTCTTCGAACGGGTCGCCGTAGTTGCGGTGCGCCGCGCGGATGTCGTCCTGCTGCGGCCCGTTGAACGCGGTCGAGGCGAAGGGGGCCATGAGTTTCGCGGCCGCGCCCGTGCCCTGCGGGCACACGTGGGCAAAGCCCAGCCCGTGCCCGTGCTCGTGCATGATCACGTTCCGCAGGAAGAGCCAGTCGCTCGACGAACCCGTGTTCCAGTTCTCCTGCGCGTCGAGCACCATGTCGCCGTTGTTGGGGAAGGCGTTGTAGGCCAGAATGCCGCCGCCCCCGTCGATATTCTTCATGCCGATGCGGATGTCGCCTCGCAGCGAGGGCGCGCCCACGCTGCCCCAGGAGGCGCCGTCGTCCCACTCGGCCCCGTTGAAACGCACACGCGTGTAGGTCACGCCGCAGAGGGCCTGCCAGCGATCAAACGACCGCTGGAACTGGTTGATCCACGTCGCCCGCCCAAGCCCGCCGAAGATGCTGTCCATGCGCGAAAAAAGGTTGCTCGCGCCCGAGCCGCCCGGCGCGCCCGAATCGCCCACGATCGTCCCGTCTGGCACGAAACTCCACGTCAGTTCGATGGGGTCGCCTGTCACGCCGATGCTCCAGCGTGCCGCGATGTTGTAGCGCCCGGCGTAGATCCCCTGCATGTACTGGTTCACCTGCGCCATCACCTCGGCCGAGGGAGGATTGTCAGGGTCAAAGCACAGCGCCGACGCGCCGGGGTCGTCCGGGTCGCCCGCGTAGGAATACAGCGGGTCCAGGCGCGCGCTGAGAATGTTGTGGATCGAACGTTTGTCCTGAAAACTGTAATCGTGCTCCGGGTACGGCGCGCGGCTCAGCACGTTCACGCGCATGTCCACCGCGCCCGCCGCCAGCGTCAGCCCCGCCAGCACGCCCGCTACTACCCCGCCGCTCATCTTTGTGTTCCAACGCATCACCCAACCTCCTCGGCGCTCCGTCAGGCGCCCGGCTCGCTCTCTATTCACGCCCGCCGCAGATACGCGCCGGCACGAACAGAACACCCCGCCCGAACGGGCGGTATCCAGAACATGCCCCGACGGCCTCTACATCGGCCGCTCTCGGGGCGAGAACCATGCTACGGAGCGAGGAACACATCGGCGCGCGGCGAAACCCGCGACCCACCCCGTCGCACCACCGGCACATCCCGCGCCCTTTCTCCAAAGCGCGCAGACGCCGCTACTCCCCGGTTCGTCCCCGAACACGCCCCGGGTTGCACCTATCCCCTGTTTTTGTGTGAAATACCCTTCCATTTCACGTACGGGTTACCTCCGCCGCACCCATCATCTCGCACGGCAGGCCTTCTGACACAGCGCACATTCGAGCAGGCTCGGGCGCCACGCACCCGCGGTTCTGGCCGCGCATTCTTCCGACAAGACGCGCCCCAGGATCTTGTTCCGCCCTTCGTTCCGGCAATCTCACTGCATTCGCCCGAGGGGCGAAATCAAGGAAGGGGCGCTAAAACCCTCGCCCTGCGCAAACGAGAACCACTCGGTGTGCCGATCCGTAGGTACCATCGCGGCCATCCACGCCCCGGTGTTATTGCGGGGTTCTCGGACGTACACACCTCCGGGCGCGTCTCTACGGGGCAGATCGGCGTGTACGGGTCTGATCAGTCAGTTCAGGGTGAGGGTTGGAGTTTGGTGATCCGGCCCCGCGCTCCGCGGGGCTCAACAAAGCAAGGAAGTCAACGGCATGTGCGGAATCGTCGCCTACGTCGGCAACAAGCCGTGTCAATCGCTCCTGATCGAGGGCCTCAAGCGGCTTGAGTACCGCGGCTACGACTCCGCCGGCATCGCCGTGCTGCACAACGGCACGCTCAAGGTGTGCAAGGCCGTGGGCCGCGTGGCCAACCTTGAAGACAAACTCGAATCCATCGGCAACTTCACGGGGACCATCGGCCTGTGCCACACCCGCTGGGCCACGCACGGCGGCGTCACCGAGGTCAACGCCCACCCCCACACCGACGACAAGAGCGGCATCGCCGTCATCCACAACGGCATCATCGAGAACTACGCCTCGCTCAAGACCTACCTCGAGGAAAAGGGCCACGTCTTCAAGAGTCAGACAGACACCGAAGTCCTCGCCATGCTCATCGGCGAGTTGTACTGCCCGCAGGAAGGCATCGACCTCGAAAAGGCCGTGCAGGCCGCGCTGCGCGAAGTCACCGGGGCCTACGCCATCGCCGTGATCTGCGAGCATGAGCCGCAGACGCTGGTGGTCGCCCGCAAGGGCAGCCCGCTCATCGTGGGCATCGGCGCCGGCGAATACATCGTCGCCTCCGACGCGTCGGCCATTGTCTCGCACACCACGCAGGCCATCACGCTCGACGACTACAACGTGGTGAAGATCACCCCCGCCGGCTTCCGCACGAGCACGATCCACGACGTGCCCGTCACGCCGCGCATCGAACAACTCGAACTCGAACTGCAGGAGATCGAACTCGGCGGCTTCAGCCACTTCATGCAGAAGGAGATCCACGAGCAGCCCAAGGCGCTGCGCAACTGCCTGCGTGGCCGCATCGACACGCGCGAGGGCCGCGTGATCCTCGGCGGGCTCTCAGACCACGCCAAGGAACTCACCAAAATCCGCCGCATCACGCTCACGGCGCAGGGCACCGCCCTGCACGCCGCGATGATCGGCGAATACCTGATGGAAGACCTCGCCAAGATCCCCGCCGTGGCCGAGTACGCCAGCGAGTTCCGCTACCGCAACCCCATCATCGAAGACGGCACGCTCGTGGTGGCCGTGAGCCAGAGCGGCGAAACCGCCGACACCCTCGCCGCGCTGCACGAGGCCAAAGACCGCGGCGCGATGGCCCTGGGTGTCATCAACGTCGTGGGCTCCTCCATCTCGCGCGAGACCGACGCCGGCGTCTACCTGCGCGTGGGCCCCGAGATCGGCGTCGCCAGCACCAAGGCCTTCACCGGGCAGGTGGCCGTGCTCACGCTCATCACGCTCTTCCTGGCTCGTCGCCGGTTCATGTCGGCCGACCAGTGCGGCGAACTCATGGCCGCGCTCGAATCGGTCCCCGACAAAATCGAGCAGATCCTCGCGCAGAACGACCACATCCGCAAAGTCACCGAGCGCTATGTCGAGCGAGAAAACTGGCTCTTCCTCGGGCGTGGCTACAACTACCCCACCGCCCTCGAAGGCGCCCTCAAACTCAAGGAAATCTCCTACATCCACGCCGAGGGCATGCCCGCCGCCGAAATGAAGCACGGCCCCATCGCCCTCATCAACGAGGGCATGCCCGCCGTCTTCCTCGCCAACCGCGGCCGCCAGTACGAAAAGGTCATGAGCAACATCCAGGAAGTCCGCGCCCGCGGCGGGCATGTCATCGCCGTCGCCACCGAGGGCGACAAAGACATCCAGCGATACGCGCACGATGTCTGCTACGTCCCCGACATCCCCGAGCCCCTCAGCCCCATGCTCACCGTCGTGCCGCTGCAACTCATGGCCTACCACGCCGCCGTTCTGCGCGGCCACGACGTCGACAAACCCCGCAACCTGGCCAAGAGCGTCACCGTCGAGTAACGCTCTCGGGCGGCCGTCATCCCTTACCGCCCGCTGGTCGGTATTTTCGTCCCTCACCCCTGGGCGTGCGGTATGATTGCCTGTACGCCAGCCGCGATCGCCGACACACGTTCACCCACTTCAACGGAAGGACGCCATGAACAGCCGGCAACTCACACCAACGCAGTCCGACGCCGTGGCAGTCTGCGGTATCGCCACGCTCTTTGTATCCCTGACCGTCGTCGCGCAGTTCGCTCTCTGGATGACCACCACCACCACCACCGCGATCGCCGCCGAACTCTCGATCGGCGTTGGCTTCTTTGTTTCTCTCGCCGCCTTCCTCGTGGCCAACACCAGTTCTCCGCGCGCACGCGCTGCCATCTGCGTTTCCTTCGCAATCGCGCTGCCCCTGCTGGCCATCACACGCACACTTGTCGCCTCTCCCGGCGGCTACACGCCGCACGCCGCGGACATCGTGTTGGCGGCGGGCCTCTACGCCTCCCACCTGTGGCTCTGCCGACGCGCCCTGAAGGCCGCCCCGGCCACGGCTCACGCCTGACCCTCCGCCCCTTTACGCCCGCGGCCAGCGCGGCCACGTCGCCCGGGCACAATCGCGCGAACGCCGCGATACCCTCCCGGCATGCGCCAGCCGATGCAGCCGGGCCCCGCACCGCAACGAAATCTTCGCACACGGGTGTGTACCGCGATCGCCGGCGTGGCGCTCACGTGCGCGATGGCCTGCGCACAGCCGGTGCCGCAGGCCGCGCCCTTCGTTGATGGTGTGGGCTCGATCGCGGCGCCGGGCGTGCCCGGGCCCATCGTCGTCTTCGGCGAGAGCGCGTTCCCGATCGTCGCCGCGCGAGACGGCGGTGTCGCGGTCGCCGCCGCGGCGTGGGGCGAAGGCCGGGTGGTGGCCTTCGGTCACACGGGCTATCTCGAAGCCTCAGCGCTGGCGGGCAGCGAGGGCACCGCGCTGCTCATGCGGCGAGCGCTGGCGTGGGCGGCCCGCAGCGAGCAGGACGACGAGCAGATATCCCTCGTCATCGCCGACCGCGCACGCGAGTTCGTCAGCGCGCTCAACGACGGCCGCTTCGCGGCAGCGCTAACCCCCTGGCGCGAGGCGCTGGCGCTGCCGCCCGGCGCAAGACCGCGTGTGCTGGTGATAGGCTCTCACGGGCTCACCTCCGAGGAAGACCGCCAGCGCGTGCAGGCCTTTGTGCAGGCGGGCGGCGGTTTGATCACCAGCGGCCTGGCGTGGGGCTGGCTGCAACTCAACCCGGGCAAAGCGGTCACAGATCACCCCGGCTCTCTGCTGCTGCGCGAGGCGGGGCTGGCCTTCGCCGACGGCACGCTGAGCAAAGATTCCAGCGGCTTTGACGTGATAGGTCCGCCCGACATGAGCGCCCACGCCCGGCGCGCCATCGATATCCTCGCCGCCGATGCCGGCGCAAACAAGCAGCAGATCGAACGCAGCGCCGAAACGGTGCGTCACGCCTTGCGCGCCCTGCCCGCGGCCGGCTCATCGCTGCACGCACGCCTCGACGCGCTGCTTCACGCGCGCGGCGAAGAGTTCAACACCCTCTACCGCGACATGCACCAGCGCCCGCTGCGCGCCGGCGAGCACCCGCTGGCCATCCTCGCCATCGAGCGCTTCGTGGCCGAAGAGTTCGATGCCCCCGTCGATCAGGTGCGGGCGCACCCCGCCGCCGAGGGCTTCCCGGGCCCGGTGCCCGCCGAGGCACCCCGCGGCGAGGTCGAAGTGGTGATCGACCTCACCCTGCCCGGGTGGCGTTGCACCGGCCTCTACGCCCCCGCGGGCGAAGTGATCGATGTTCACTTTGTCGATGGGCCCGCCCCCGCGGCCGTGGCCGTGCAGATCGGCGCGCATCTTGACCCCGCCAGCAGGCCCCCGCTGCGGCGCGTGCCGCGCATGGTGAGAAGGTTCGACGTGGGCGGCCTGCAGGACGCGCGCGTGGCCAGCCCGGTCGGCGGACTGATCTACCTCGATCTACCCAAGGGGCTCACCGAGCCGCACGCGCGGGTGCGTGTGCGCGGCGCGGTGCGTGCGCCGCACTTTGTGCTGGGCCGCACCACCGACGAGGCGTGGCGCGAGACGCTGAGCCACGCCGCGGCGCCGTGGGGCGAGATCGAATCATGCGAGATCGCCCTCACCGTGCCCACCACGCTGCTGCGCAGCATCGAATCACCCACGGCCCTCATGGAGAAGTGGGACGAGATCGTGCGCTCTCAGGCCGAACTCGAGCCGCGCCGCCTCAACGGCCTGGGCGACCGGCAGGCCCGCTACGTGCCCGATATCAGCGTGAGTTGGGGCTATATGTACGCGCCGGCGGATCGACCGCTGACCATCCCGGTCTCCGCGGCCAGAACGCTTGTTGATCTTCAAACCCTCTCGACCAACGCCGACGGCGACTGCTGGGGCCTCTTCCACGAACTGGGCCACTGGCACCAGAACAGCATGTGGACCTTCGCCGGCACCGGCGAAGTCACGGTCAACATCTTCACGCTCTACACCATCGACAAGGTCTGCGGCATCCCCAGCACGCGGGCGCGGGGCGAGACCTTCACGCCCGAATCGATGCTGCGCACCATGCGCCGGCACGGCGCGATGGGCGCGCCGTTCTCAAAGTGGCAGGAAGACCCCTTCCTCGCGCTCACCATGTATGTGCAGGTGCAGCAGGCCTTCGGCTGGGATGTCTACCGCGAGGTCTTCGCCGCGTACCGCGCCCTGCCCGAGAGTGAACGCCCCCGAAGCGAAGAACAGAAACGCGACCAGTGGATGACCCGCCTGAGCGAAGCCTGCGGGCGCAACCTCGCGCCCTTCTTCGCGGCGTGGGGTGTGCCCGTCAGCGGCCAGGCCGCGCAGCGGACCGCGCACCTGCCCGAATGGATGCCCGAAGGCTGGGCCGCGGAGGCCGGCGGCCAGTAGCAGCGCATTACGCCTCAAGCAGCGGCCGCCAGCGCTCGCGCAGGTGCTCCCACGCCGCGCGATACCGCGCGGCCATGGCATCGAGCGCGTTGGGTATCACCCGAACCTGGCCCACCACGCTCATGAAGTTCACATCGCCGCCCCAGCGCGGCACAAGGTGCGCGTGCAGGTGCTGCGGCACGCCCGCGCCCGCCGCGCGCCCCTGGTTGATGCCGATGTTGATCCCCTGCGGCGAGAGCGCGTGCTCGATGATGTCCGTCGCGGCGTCGACCAGCGTCCACAGCGCGCGCCGCTGCTCGGGCGAATAGTCGAGCAGCCGCGGCGCGGGCTCGCCAAGGGCGCACAGCAGATGCCCGCCCGAATACGGAAAGGCGTTGAGCAGAATCATGCCCCGGTGCGTGCGCACGATGACGTGGTTGGCCTCGTCGAGTTGAGGCGTGCGCCAGTCGTCGAGCAGAAACGAGCCTGAAGACACCGTGGGCACGCCGGCCTCACGCTCGCGCTTGCCCAGTGATTCGAGATATTCCTGCCGCCAGGGCGCATCGAGCGTGAGGGGCGCAGGGTTGGTGGGGGGAGTGGGTGCAGACACGGTGCGTCTCAGCGGTTCGAAATCAACATCATGATCACAATCACAAGCAGGATCAGCCCGAAGACCCCCGCGCCGATCCACCCCAGCAGCGACGGCCGCAGCCACGACTCGAAGTCGCGGGCCTCGTCATCGGGCGGCACTTCGATCACGGGTTTGGCGCCCTGCGCGTCAAGCCCATGCCCCGCCCGCTCTGGGCGTGCCCCCGTGCCGGGCGCTGTCTGTGGTGCTGCGCCCGGCGGCGTTTCGGCTGGTGCGGGCATTGCACCGGGCGCGCTCGCCACAGGCGCAGCAGAGAGCGCCGCAGCGCTGATGGGCGGGGTCAACGGCTCGTGCAGCACGCCCACGGCCGGCGTCTCGGCGCGCTTGCGCGCGGCGATCGTGGAAACATGGTCGTAGAGCGAGCGTGCGGGCGTGATATCTCCCTCGCGCGCGGTATTCTCCCCCGTGCGGCAGCGCAGGGCCGCGCCGCGAACATCGGTGTACGCCCGGTCGAGGTCGGTGCGTGAGAAGGGCAGGCGCTCGATGGCTTCGAGCAGGTGGCGCGCGCTCTTGAGGCGAAACTTCGAGTCTCGGCGTGTTGACCGCAGGACGAGGTCGATGACCGGCTCGCCCACGCCCCGAGTGCGCAGCGTCTCCGCGGGGAGGTCCTGTTCGCGGTGCGCAGCCCTGATCGTCTCCAGATCCCCCGTGAACGGGTGCGCACCCGTGAGGAGTTCGTAGAAGATGACGCCCAGGGCGTAGACATCGGTGCGCATCGAGGCCACGCCGTCGAAGGCCTCGGGGGCCATGTACTGCGGCGTGCCCGCCAGGCCGCAATCCGGGCGCGCGGCCGAGGGATCCATCCCCGCCACGGCGATGCCGAAGTCTGTCACATGCAGCGATGTCTCGGCGTCCACCATCACGTTCGCGGGCTTCAGGTCGCGGTGCACGATCCCCTCGTCGTGCAGCACAGCGCACGTTTCGCACAGCCGCCGCATGATCTCCACCGCCGCGGCCTGACCGAAGGCCCCCGCCACGTGCAGCACCCGCGCGAGCGTCGGCCCGTCGATGTATTCCATGACGATGTACGGCGCGCCTTCGACCACGTCGGCGTGCAGCACGGCCGTCATGCCCGGCGCACGCAGTCTGGCCGCGGCGCGGGAGCCTTCAAGAAAAACCGCGAACTGCGGGTCGTCTTCGCGCACCTCAGCGCCGAGGAGAAACTTCACGGCCACGTCGCGCCCCAGCATGTCGTGGTGGCCCAGCCACACCACGCCCATGCCGCCCCGTCCGATCTCTCGCACGAGCCGGACGCCCGCGAGCGTTCTCGGAATGACAAACTCGCGCGCGGGCACGGCGATACCCCGCACCGAGTCGTGCCGCATGGCGATGGTTTCTTCTTCGTGCGGGGTCATTGTGCGGGATCATTGTGCGGGATCATTGTGCGGGGCGTTCGTGTGAAGGCGTTGTGTTGATCGTGCGTGCGCAGTGTATGCGAAGGGTTCTGACGCGGTCCCTGCTACCGCTCGTCGTCGGCGGGCCGCTCGCCGGGTTGATGCGCCTCGGGTGTTGGAGGTGATAGGGATGGTTTGGGTGGTGGGGGCGGTGGGGGCGGTGGGGGTGATGGGGGTGGCGTGGGTGAGAGCGCGTTGATGTTGCGCATGAGTTGCTCGCGCTGCTGCTGGTTCATCCATGGCACAATCGAGAAGAAAAGCCGTGCGTTCTCTTCGTTGGTGGCGTTGCCCCTGGTTTTCTCCATGTGCGCCGACACAAGGCCGCGCATGTATTCTGATTGATCCGCGTCGAGCGTGATGTCTTTGAAGAGAATGAGAAAGATGAGATCGCCGGACATCAGCAGACGCTGGAAGGCTCGCTCGCCCTCGCGCCCCAGACTTTCCAGGCGTGCGCTCAGCATGATCTCATACCGGCCGGGCCGTGTGCCGTCGGGCTTTGGGTGGCGGCGGCGGTCGCGCCCGTACGCGCGCCAATAGTCCGCGAGAATCTCGCGGAAGCGTGCCCGCGACGCCTCGGGCAGAACCGCGGCCACCTGGTCTTCGAGTTGCCCCGCCCCGAGCACCGGGCGCAGCACGCGCGCCAGTTCGACCAGCAGCGGGATGGTCTGCCGCGGGTCGCCGCTCTGGCCCGCCGTGCCCAGCAGCAGCAGCAGTGTGTAGTTCTGCTCGATCACGCGATCGATGCCCGCCGCACGCCGCGCGAAGACGGCATCCACCGCGGCACGCTCCTGCGGCGAGAGATCGAGGAGGCGCGCGGCCGCTTCCTCGGGGGTTGGTTCGGCGGGTTGCACCTCGCCGTTGAATGAATGGGTCACGATGCTCGCCCGAGTCGGAGCGGCGTTGTTCACACGCGGGCCGGCCAGCGGCGGAGCCCCCAGCGCGTGAGGGCCGACCGTCAGCAGGCCGCAGGCGAGGGTGAGCATCGCAGCGCAGCGATGGGCCGCGCCGCATCGGGGTAGGCACCTGATGATCGCGCGGCTTTGGTGCTGGCACGCGGGCGTGCGGTGTGCTGCGGGTGGCATGGGTGTTGCCTGTGGGGGTGGTGGGGCCCGGCGGGTTGATGACGGTACGCGCGCTGCTTTGTTCGCCTTCGGGCGGGGTGCGTTTCATGGCCGGCCCGGGGTGAACTGGCCGTACGATGGGCGGCGTGTCGAGCGGACAGATCAACCAACAGGCGTGGGACCTTCTCCGGCGTGGCGAAGAGGGGCAGGCACGCACGCTGCTGCTGAACCATCTGAAGCGTCAGCCGCGCGACGCCGAGGCGAACAAAACACTGGCGATGATCCACGGCGCGCACGACGAGCACGAGCGTGCGGTGTTTTATCTTCAGCGGGCGCTGGCCGCCGCGCCCCACGACGGCCAGGCGCGGTTCATGCTGGGCAACGTGCTGATGTCGATGCGCAAGCACCGCGAATCGGCGGCGGCCTATCGCGAGTGTCTGAAGATCGCGCCGGGCGATATTGCCTCGTGCGACGGGCTGGGCAAGTGCCTTATCAGCCTGGGCGAGCACGCCGAAGCGGTGAAGGTTTTCAGACGGGCCATCGAGGCGCACCCCGACAACCCGGACGCCTACGGCAACATGGGCGTGGCCCTTTCGATGATCGGCAAGTTGGACGACGCCCTCGCCGTAGCGCGTGAGGGTTTGGCGCGCCTGCCGGGCAACGCCGCGCTGCTCGAGTTCCTGGCGTTCAACATGAACTATGCGGAAGGGGTTGACCCCATCGAGCACCGGCGTGTGCACGACGCGCTGGGCGACGCCTTCGCGCGGGAGCGCCCCGCGGCCGGGCCGCGCTTCGACGGCTCGCGCGACCCCGACAAACGGCTTCGCGTGGGCTTTCTGTCGGGTGACTATTCCCTGCACGCGTGCGCGCTCTTCCTCAAGGCGCCGCTGCTCAACTTTGATCGCGCACGCGTCGAGCCCGTGTGCATCTCGACGAGCGACAAAAACGACGGCGGCGATGCCCCGTTTCGCGCGGCGTGCGAGTGGCACAGCCTGCCCACCAGCGACCCGGCCGGGGTGGCGGCGCACCTCGCGGGCCTGGGGCTTGATATTCTGGTTGATTGCTCGGGGCTGTCGGAGGGGCACCGGCTGCGGGCGCTCACCCCGCGCGTGGCGCCGGTGCAGGCGACGTGGCTGGGCTACCCCAACACCACGGGGCTGCCCACGATGGATTATCGCATCGTGGATGCGCACACCGACCCGGCGGGCAGCGAGCCGCACTGCCGCGAACGGCTGGCGCGCGTGGAAGGGTGCTTCCTGTGCTTCACGCCAGACGCCGGCGCGCCCGAGCCGGCCCCCACGCGCGCGATGCAAGATCCGCACGCCCCGGTGGTCTTCGGCAGTTTCAACCGTCTTTCGAAGGTGACCGCGGGCACACTCGACGCGTGGTGCGGCGTGCTGCGCGCCGTCGAGGGCAGCACCATGCTGCTGAAACTGCAGATTCTTTCCCCCACGCTGCAGAAGGAACTGCGCGACGAGTTTGCCCGGCGCGGCGTAGACCCCGCCCGCCTTGTCGCCGTGGAGTTTGTCAAAACCCACAGCGAGCACCTGGGCACCTACGCGAAGATGGATATCGCCCTCGACGCGTTCCCGTATCACGGCACCACCACCACCTGCGAGGCCGCGTGGATGGGTGTGCCGGTGGTGACGCTGGAAGGAAACACTCACCGCTCGCGCGTGGGGGTGAGCCTGCTGCACGCGCTGGGCCTGCCCGAACTGATCGCCCGCGGCAGGGATGAGTACATCTCGATCGCGGCGGGGCTGGCGAGCGACCGCGTTCGCCTGGCCGCGCTCAAAGCGGGCCTGCGCGAGAGAATGCGGGCCTCGCCGCTGTGCGATGCGCAGGGGTATGCCGCGCGGTTTGAGCGTGTGCTGCGCGACATGTGGCGGGGCGGGTGAGCGGACAAGGGTTGTTGTGTGGTTCGTGGGGATGTGGGCGGGTGGGTGAAAGCGCGGCATCCGGCCGAGTGCCGGTATTGGTGAGTCGTGGTGAGGCGGGCGCGAAGTCGTGGTTGAGAGCGGGCGCGCGGCATGGTGAGGCCATGTCGCGCCACCCGAGACAGTCGCTCACACATTCTTCTTCATCACCGCCGAGTGCGGCGGTCGGTCGTCGCGTTTGAACTTGCGTTCGTAGTTGGTGCCCACCGTCTGTCCTTCGCCGACCCATTCGGGCGGGGTGAAGGGGAGGAGGTCGAAGGGGGCGCGTGCGCGGCCGTCGGCCTCGGGGTTTGGGGCGGGGGCGATGCCCGGGGGCAGGTGCGGCGGGGGTTTCCCCAGATCGATCTCGGGCGGGTCGGGTGCGCCGGCGAGCCACGCGGCGTAGGCGGGGCCATCGGTCCAGATGCTGAAGAAGGCCCGGTACCACCGCCAGAGGTCGTCGTGGTCGGTCACGAGGCGCAGCGTGCCGCCGGGCAGCAGGATGCGCCATGTCTCGGCGAGGAAGCGGTGTTGCACGACACGGTTTTTGTGGTGCTTGGCTTTGGGCCAGGGGTCTGAGAAGTAGAGGTGCACGTGGGCGACGATGCCGGAGGGGACGCGCCAGCGGATGAAGTCTGCCGCGTCGGTGCGGAGCATGCGCACGTTGGTGAGTGCCGCGCGGCGGAGGCGGTCGGCGGTGTAGAGGTAAAACTCGCGGGCCCACTCGATGCCGAGGAAGTTGGTGTGCGGGTTGGCGCGCGCGGTTTCAAGGATGAAGGTGCCCTTGCCGCAGCCGATCTCGATTTCGAGGGGGTTGGCGGGGGTGGGGAACCAGGCGCGCGGGTCGATGCGTGCGAGCGAGGGGTTGGCGAGCGCATCATCGGGCAAGATGGGCAGTTCGTCGGCGGTGAGGCCGATGACGCCGGGCGCATCGTCGAGTGGGCGGCCGTGGCCGAGATTGAAGGACATGCGGGCGCACCGTAGGGCAGCGCGGGGACATGGGCGGCGTGGGGCCAAGGGTGGGGCGGGGTGCGATGGCGGTTTTTCGTCGCAAAGGCGTGCGGCGCGGCGGCTTGCGCGCCGGGGCGTGATGAAGACTGAGCGAATGTGTGATCCCCCGGGTGTGGTTGGGCGTATAACCCATTGTCGGGGAATCGGGCCGCGGGATTGGTGGATGCACAACCCGCGGCCGATAGTGAATGCAGCCGGAACGTCGGGGGCCTTGCGCCCCGGAAGGAAATGTCCTGAAGAAGCGGAGGGCACGCGATGACGGAGTATCGCGACAGCGGCATGTCGGCCTCGGAGCGCACGCAAGCACAGAGCGGTGCACCCGCGGGGCTTTCGTCCAAGGACCTTGCGGGGCTGGTCGAGTCGCGGCTCGATCGGCAGCGCTTCCAGGACCATCACTGGTCGGGCACGTTCTGGGAATACCTCGACATCTGCGCTCAGAACCCGGGCGTGGTGCGCAACGCCTACCAGCGCTTGTACGACGCGGTGCAGGGGCACGGCTTCGAGAAGTACCGGCTCTTCAAGAAGGAAGTGATCAGGTACAACTTCTTCGCCGACCCCTTCGACAAGGGCGCCGATGCCATCTTCGGGCTTGACTTTGCGCTGATGCAACTGGTCGATTTTCTGCGCTCGGCCGCGGAGGGGTACGGCACGGACAAGCGCATCCTGCTGCTGCACGGGCCGGTGGGCAGCAGCAAGAGCACGATCGCGCGGCTGATGAAGAAAGGGCTTGAGCACTACAGCCGCACGCCCGAGGGCGCGCTCTATTCGTTCTCGTGGCTGCTGGATGAAGACTGCGACGTGTCGCCCGCCGAGGGCAACCCGCGCGAGGCGGTGAAGTCTCACGCGTTCGCCTGCCCGATGCACGAAGAACCGCTGGTGCTGATCCCGCGTGAGGCGCGCGACGACGTGGTCGCCAGGTTGAACGAGGCGTACCGGCCGCGCTACCACAACGGGCGGCTGCGGGTGACGGGCGAGCCCGACCCCTTCTGCCGGCGCATCCTCGAAAACCTGATGGCCTTTTATGGCGGGGACTGGCGCAAGGTGATGGAGCACGTGCGCGTGCGGCGCATCGTGCTCAGCGAGAAGGACCGCGTGGGCATCGGCACCTTCCAGCCCAAGGATGAAAAGAACCAGGACTCGACGGAACTGACGGGGGACATCAACTACCGCAAGATCGCGATGTACGGCAGCGACAGCGACCCTCGCGCGTTCAACTTCGACGGCGAGTTGAACATCGCCAACCGCGGCATCTGCGAGTTCATCGAGGTGCTCAAGCTCGACGTGGCCTTCCTCTACGACCTGCTGGGGGCGAGCCAGGAGCACACGATCAAGCCCAAGAAGTTCGCGCAGACGTACATCGACGAGGTGATCCTGGGGCACACCAACGAGCCCGAGTACAAGCGGCTGCAGAGCAACGAGATGATGGAGGCCTTCCGCGACCGCACGATCAAGATCGACATCCCGTACAACATCAGGCTCGACGACGAGGTGCGCATCTACCAGAAAGACTTCGGCGAGGGGCGGATCAAGAACATCCACGTGGCCCCGCACACGCTCGAGGTGGCGGCGATGTGGGCGGTGCTGACGCGGCTTGAAGAGCCCAAGAAGGCGGGCCTGACGCTGATGCAGAAACTGAAGTTGTACAACGGCAAGAGCATCCCCGGGTTTACCGAAGACTCGGTGAAGGAACTCAAGGAGGAGGCGGCCCGCGAGGGGATGAACGGCATCTCGCCGCGCTATATCCAGGACAAAATCAGCAACGCGCTGGTGGGGCGGCAGGCGATCGAGGAGCGGTGCATCAACCCGTTCATGGTGCTCAACGAACTCGAGTCGGGCATCTCGCACCACAGCCTGGTGAGCGACGAGAACACGCGCAAGCGCTACAAGGAACTGCTGGCGGTGGTGAAGGAAGAGTACGAGGACATCATCAAGGGCGAAGTGCAGCGTGCGATCTCGGCCGACGAGGACGCCATCCGCCGGCTGTGCGCCAACTACATCGAGAACGTACGGGCCTACACCCAGAAAGAGCGCGTGAAGAACCGCTACACCGGGCGCGACGACGAGCCAGACGAGCGACTCATGCGCAGCATCGAGGAGAAGATCGACATCCCCGACAGCCGCAAGGACGACTTCCGCCAGGAGATCATGAACTACATCGGCGCGCTGGCGCTCGACGGCAAGAAGTTCGAATACAACACCAACGCGCGGCTGTACCGCGCGCTGGAACTCAAACTCTTCGAGGACCAGCGCGACACCATCAAGCTCAAGAACCTGGTGAGCAGCGTGGTGGACGACGAGACGCAGGCGAAGATCGACGTGGTCAAGCAGCGGCTCATCAAGCAGTTCGGCTATAACGAGACGAGCGCCACCGATGTGCTCAACTACGTGGCGAGCATCTTCGCCCGGGGCGACAGCAAGGGGCGGTGATGACCTGCCCCCACTTTCTGTACCAGGTCCTATGAGAGTCGGTTGATTGTACCGGCCATCGCCTCGATCATGAACGGATCCGTCTCGTGGGGGGTAGAGGGGTGAGTTTGAGAGGGGAGAGGGGCCTCGTCTCCCCTCTCAAGATTCGCCGCGTACACCGCCGGCGGGACATACCCCAGCGACGAGTGCGGCCGACGATGGTTGTACTCGTTCTTCCACGCCGCGGCCAGCGCCTTGGCCTCCCGCACATCCGCGAACTCTTCAGCGTTGAGCAGTTCATCTCGCAGCCGCGAGTGGAAGCTCTCGGCGTACCCGTTCTCCCACGGGCTCCCGGGCGCGATGTACAGGTTCTCTATGCCCGTGATCTCGGCCATCCGCCTGAGGGCCTTGGCCACGAACTCCGGCCCGTTGTCGCTGCGGATGTGCACCGGCACCCCGCGGATGGTCATCAACTCCGTCAGCACATCAACAACGTCCGCGCCGGTGATGCACCGGTCCACCTCCAGCGCCAGGCACTCCCGCGTGAACTCATCGATCACGCTCAAGCACTTGAGCTGACGGTCACGCTCATCCCGGTCATAGATGAAGTCCACGCACCACACATGGTCCTTGTGCTCGGCCCGACGCCGCACGATGCCGTTCTCCGAGTGGCCCAGACGCCTGCGTTTGTGCTGCTTCTGGGGCACTCTGAAGCCCTCACGACGCCACAGCCGGTGCACACGCTTGAAGTTCACGCGGAACCCTTCGAGCCGCAGCATCCCGCACATCATCCGGTAGCCACGCCGAGGATGCCGACGGACCAGCTCGTGCATCCGCTGCACCAGACGCGCATCATCGTCTCTGGGCACAGCCTTGTACCGCTGGGTCGATCGCGCCTGGCCGAGCACGCGGCACACGCGCCGCTGCGACCGATGCAGTTGATTCTGTACGTGCGTCACGACGCCCCT
This sequence comes from Phycisphaeraceae bacterium, assembly GCA_019636615.1. Lineage (GTDB taxonomy): Bacteria > Planctomycetota > Phycisphaerae > Phycisphaerales > UBA1924 > UBA2402. The sequence continues at coordinate 1,439,431 of JAHBXF010000001.1, forward strand.
CCTCCGCGAGGGGCTCGCGGCTTTCCCAGGTAGTCGTTGGCCTCCTTGAGGATCGAGATGTCGATCGCCTGCTCGGCCACCAGCCGCTTGAGCCGCGCGTTCTCGAGTTCCAGATCCTTCAGCCGCCGCGCCTCATCGGCCTGCATCCCTCCGTACTGGTTCCGCCATCGGGCGTAGGTCTGCTCGCTGACCCCCAGAGCCTGCACCACCTGCGCCACGCTCTTGCCCGCCGCGAGCATCGCGTCCGCCTCCCGCAGCTTCTTCACGATCTGTTCCGCCGAGTGTCTTGTCCGCTTCATCTTCGAGAGTCTCCTGGGCGCGACCGGCGGCCCTCGGGACTCTCATAGTTGGTGGATCAGGTGTCGGGGGGCAGGCCAGTGATGCCCGGCGAGTTGCACTCCCTACCATCGCGCTGTGAACAAGATAGCCACAAAGCGCCGCGCGGGTTCCCTCGATGATCGGGGAGAGGCGCTCAGGTTCAAGCCTGAGCGTGATGTTTCGCGCTGGCTTGTCCCCTCCTTGCAATGCTTTGGTGTGGTCTGTTTCATATCACTTGTCATCGATCTCAATCTCTTCCCGCTATCGCTGGGCGATTCGCCTCGGTGGCACTTTGGGTTCGTTGTTGTCCTGTCATGTGCCGCTGGGCTTCTTTGTTCGGGGAGATTCAGGTCTTCGCAGATGCCAACTCTCTCAGAGCACCTCACAGCCCTCAGGATGTGCGGGGCGTGTGGGGGTGACCTACGCACGGCAAAGGTACACCCGGACGGTTGCGTGCTCTGCCCGGAGTGCGGCGCGGCGTGGCACCGTGAACGTTACTGGCCGGTAGATGTGGCCGCGATTGACCCCGCGGCTCTACGCGCGCTGGTCAAAAAGGGATGCCTCGCGAAGCGGGGGCGATTGTTCACCGACAAGGACGGAAGGGTATTGGAAGTGGATTTGATCACGCCGCAGTTGTGGGGCAGAGGAAGGGCCCCTGCGGGTGTTGAAGCCCGCTTCCTGAAATACTTTCCGGGGAAAGTGTACGGGGCCATCGTGATGGTCTTTGTCGCACTGTCCATGCTGCACATAGCACGCACACTCTGGAACTATAAACTCTATGATATTGCCCCACATGATCCGATCGTTCTTCACTGGGCTTTTCAGGGTGCTATTGTGTCAGTCTTTCTCCTCTGTCTACTGATCGGCAAGTTCAGTCTCCGCATGCCCATCGTGAAGAACGTGACTGGCAGCGGTGCCGGCCAACCGCAGGCGGAAGAATCCGTGGCTGCCAAGGGCTGAATGGTCTTCGCAGGGGGCGCACGCAGTCATAGAGTCGCCCGGCGAAGCCCGCTACGGCTCGGCAATCGCACGCCCTACCATGGCGGCGTGTTCAACAAGATAGCCACAAAGCGCGGCGCGGGTTCTCTCGACGACCGGGGAGAGGCGCTCAGGTTCAAGCCTGAAGGCGATCCTTCGGGCAAGCGCTGGCTCCTCAGCGTCATGACCTATTTGACTTTAGCCTTTGCCGCGACACTCATCTTCGGTCTCATTACTGGGCCGTCGGCTGCATCGCATCCACTGAGAGACGTGATCATTCTTGTCGTGCTCTTGGCCCTTGTGACTCTTTATGCTCGTACCAAGTCGTCGCAGATGGCCGCCGTCTCGGAGCACCTCACGGCCCTCAGGATGTGCGGGGCGTGCGGGGGTGACCTGCGCACGGCGGATGTACACCCCGACGGCTGCGTGCTCTGCCCGGAGTGCGGCGCGGCATGGCGCAGTGACCGTTTCGGAGCGGTAGATTTGGCCGCGCTTGATCCCGCGACTCTCCGCTCGCTGATCAAGAAGGGGTACCTCGCGAAGCGAAGCCAGATGACGACGGACAAACTCGGAGGGCACCTCGAAGTGGCTTTGAAGACGCCGCTGCACTGGCTGGGCAGTGGAAGGGCTCCCGCGGTTGTGGATGCTCGCTTCTTGAAGTACTCTCCGGGGAAAGTGCACGGGATCATCCTAAAGGTCGGTCTTGCTGTGACCCTACTCGGACTTGCCTACGTATCCCGGGGATTCATATTCGATTATATTGTGCATCAGAATCGCAGCTCCGCTACCGGTGGCGTACTGGTATTGCTCGTCACAAACTGGTTCATGGTCATGCTGAGCGGCCAGTTCAGTCTCCGCATGCCAATCGTGAGAATCATGCCGGGCAGCAACGCCGGCCAACCGCTGGCGGAAGTATCCGTTGCTGCCAACGGCTGAATGATCTACGCATGATGTTCGCCAGATTCAGAGCGCGCGGCGCAAAGTTCCTCGATGACCGAGGTGAGCCGCTGGCGTTGCCCCCGCATCGAGAACTGGCCAACCGGTTGGGCGTGCGATGGGTCAGTGCCATCTTTTGGATTTTCGCTTTGACCCTGCTGGCGCTGTGGCTTATCTACTCGGCACCTCTTGGCACAAGCCCGTTATCTTTGCAGCAGTCGATTTTCTTCTTCACGATGGCCCTCGTGATACCTCTCGCGAGAATGTCCTTGGCATCCTTGAATACGTCCCGTTTGACGCCACTCGCGGCGCAGCTGACAGCACATGGGGTTTGCGGGGCGTGCGGGTATGACCTGCGCGCGTGTGGTGTTCAGGCCGATGGGTGTGTAGTTTGCCCGGAATGTGGCGCGGCGTGGCACCGTGATCGCTTTGTGCTGGGTGAAAAGCCAAAGCTTGAATCCCCTTCTCTTCGCGCGCTGGTTAAGAAGGGTCATGTCACCAAGGACTGGCACGAAGCCGCCGATGACCGCGGCATGTTGCTGGATCAGCACTTGCGGTGGCCGCCTTGCTGGCTGGGAACGGGCAAGGCCCCGCCGGAACTCGAAGAGCGCTTCGTTGCGGCCGCGCGAATGAGAATCAGGCGGTTTTGGATGGTCGCCATTCCTACCGCGATTGTGCTCTGGGCCGTGGCTGTGCCTGCGTTTTCATCCACCTCACATGCGCGCGACGTTGATCAGGTCATGTTTGTGATCTTCATCACGGGGCTGATCATGGCGTTTGCGCTGTGGGCGGCGTGGAGGGTGTACAGCGATTACATTGTTCTGCTCACGCCAATCACTGGCACCGGGTTGTGCAGCAACTGCGGTAGACAGCTGCCTTCGGATGGCCCCATAACTTTCGACGGGTGTACGGTGTGTACCGGGTGCAAACGTGCGTGGAAGTGGCCGGCGCAAGGGGCACGCGCACCCGGGGAAGAGGCGTGTCGCGATGGCCGTTATTCGGAGCCGGTGAACGCCAAGTGCGGGTGAATCCGCCGAACCTCACGCCCTACCATCGAGCCGTGTTCACCAAGAGAGCCATAAAGCCATGTGCAGGCTCCGTCGATGGCCTGGCCTGCCCCCCGAAACCTGATCCACCAACTATGAGAGTCCCGAGGGCCGCCGGTCGCGGCCAGGAGACTCTCGAAGATGAAGCGGACAAGACACTCGGCGGAACAGATCGTGAAGAAGCTGCGGGAGGCGGACGCGATGCTCGCGGCGGGCAAGAGCGTGGCGCAGGTGGTGCAGGCTCTGGGGGTCAGCGAGCAGACCTACGCCCGATGGCGGAACCAGTATGGAGGGATGCAGGCCGATGAGGCGCGGCGGCTGAAGGATCTGGAACTCGAGAACGCGCGGCTCAAGCGGCTGGTGGCCGAGCAGGCGATCGACATCTCGATCCTCAAGGAGGCCAACGACTACCTGGGAAAGCCGCGAGCCCCTCGCGGAGGAGGGGCGTCGTGACGCACGTACAGAATCAACTGCATCGGTCGCAGCGGCGCGTGTGCCGCGTGCTCGGCCAGGCGCGATCGACCCAGCGGTACAAGGCTGTGCCCAGAGACGATGATGCGCGTCTGGTGCAGCGGATGCACGAGCTGGTCCGTCGGCATCCTCGGCGTGGCTACCGGATGATGTGCGGGATGCTGCGGCTCGAAGGGTTCCGCGTGAACTTCAAGCGCGTGCACCGGCTGTGGCGTCGTGAGGGCTTCAGAGTGCCCCAGAAGCAGCACAAACGCAGGCGTCTGGGCCACTCGGAGAACGGCATCGTGCGGCGTCGGGCCGAGCACAAGTGGCCTGCCCCCCGACACCTGATCCACCAACTATGAGAGTCCCGAGGGCCGCCGGTCGCGGCCAGGAGACTCTCGAAGATGAAGCGGACAAGACACTCGGCGGAACAGATCGTGAAGAAGCTGCGGGAGGCGGACGCGATGCTCGCGGCGGGCAAGAGCGTGGCGCAGGTGGTGCAGGCTCTGGGGGTCAGCGAGCAGACCTACGCCCGATGGCGGAACCAGTACGGAGGGATGCAGGCCGATGAGGCGCGGCGGCTGAAGGATCTGGAACTCGAGAACGCGCGGCTCAAGCGGCTGGTGGCCGAGCAGGCGATCGACATCTCGATCCTCAAGGAGGCCAACGACTACCTGGGAAAGCCGCGAGCCCCTCGCGGAGGAGGGGCGTCGTGACGCACGTACAGAATCAACTGCATCGGTCGCAGCGGCGCGTGTGCCGCGTGCTCGGCCAGGCGCGATCGACCCAGCGGTACAAGGCTGTGCCCAGAGACGATGATGCGCGTCTGGTGCAGCGGATGCACGAGCTGGTCCGTCGGCATCCTCGGCGTGGCTACCGGATGATGTGCGGGATGCTGCGGCTCGAAGGGTTCCGCGTGAACTTCAAGCGTGTGCACCGGCTGTGGCGTCGTGAGGGCTTCAGAGTGCCCCAGAAGCAGCACAAACGCAGGCGTCTGGGCCACTCGGAGAACGGCATCGTGCGGCGTCGGGCCGAGCACAAGGACCATGTGTGGTGCGTGGACTTCATCTATGACCGGGATGAGCGTGACCGTCAGCTCAAGTGCTTGAGCGTGATCGATGAGTTCACACGGGAGTGCCTGGCGCTGGAGGTGGACCGGTGCATCACCGGCGCGGACGTTGTTGATGTGCTGACGGAGTTGATGACCATCCGCGGGGTGCCGGTGCACATCCGCAGCGACAACGGGCCGGAGTTCGTGGCCAAGGCCCTCAGGCGGATGGCCGAGATCACGGGCATAGAGAACCTGTACATCGCGCCCGGGAGCCCGTGGGAGAACGGGTACGCCGAGAGCTTCCACTCGCGGCTGCGGGATGAACTGCTCAACGCTGAAGAGTTCGCGGATGTGCGGGAGGCCAAGGCGCTGGCCGCGGCGTGGAAGAACGAGTACAACCATCGTCGGCCGCACTCGTCGCTGGGGTATGTCCCGCCGGCGGTGTACGCGGCGAATCTTGAGAGGGGAGACGAGGCCCCTCTCCCCTCTCAAACTCACCCCTCTACCCCCCACGAGACGGATTCGTTCATGATCGAGGCGATGGCCGGTACAATCAACCGACTCTCATAGGGCCTGGTACAGAAAGTGGGGGCAGGTCACAAGGACCATGTGTGGTGCGTGGACTTCATCTATGACCGGGATGAGCGTGACCGTCAGCTCAAGTGCTTGAGCGTGATCGATGAGTTCACACGGGAGTGCCTGGCGCTGGAGGTGGACCGGTGCATCACCGGCGCGGACGTTGTTGATGTGCTGACGGAGTTGATGACCATCCGCGGGGTGCCGGTGCACATCCGCAGCGACAACGGGCCGGAGTTCGTGGCCAAGGCCCTCAGGCGGATGGCCGAGATCACGGGCATAGAGAACCTGTACATCGCGCCCGGGAGCCCGTGGGAGAACGGGTACGCCGAGAGCTTCCACTCGCGGCTGCGGGATGAACTGCTCAACGCTGAAGAGTTCGCGGATGTGCGGGAGGCCAAGGCGCTGGCCGCGGCGTGGAAGAACGAGTACAACCATCGTCGGCCGCACTCGTCGCTGGGGTATGTCCCGCCGGCGGTGTACGCGGCGAATCTTGAGAGGGGAGACGAGGCCCCTCTCCCCTCTCAAACTCACCCCTCTACCCCCCACGAGACGGATTCGTTCATGATCGAGGCGATGGCCGGTACAATCAACCGACTCTCATAGGACCTGGTACAGAAAGTGGGGGCAGGTCAGACCGGGGAGAGACGCTGAGTTTTCAACGGGGTAACTCGGCAGATCAGTCGGGCGTGTGGTCGCTCATCAGAGCCTTGATGTTGGACTACGCAGTGATCATACCAGTGTCGCTGCTTCTGTTTAGCTTCATCCCCCGGTATCCAGGCGCCCCGTCTCCTTTGGCCCTGACGATGTTTCTCGTCGTGGTGTGGGGAGTCATGAATCTCGTGAAAAGTGTGATGTCAGCGAATGCTCCGCAGTTGACGCCCCTCTCGGATCACCTCACAGCCCTCAGGATGTGCGGGGCATGCGGGAACGACCTGCGCACGGCGGATGTACACGCCGACGGTTGCGTGGTGTGCTCTGAGTGCGGCGCGGCCTGGCGCCGTGACCGTTTCCTGCTGGATGAGAAGGCCGCGCTTGATCCCGCGGCTCTTCGCACACTCATCAAGAAGGGATATCTGGCGAAGCATGGTGACCTAACCACCGACCACCGCGGCGTGCTGCTTGAGGTGCCATTGCGGTGCCCGCCGCGATGGTTTGGCTTGGGCAAAGCCCCCGTTGAAGTTGAAGATCGCTTCATTGCGGTCGCACCCGAGAAATACAGGCGTTTCTTGTTGGCAACTGGTTCTGCCGCGACTGTGCTCCTGGTTGTGAGCATTGCGGCGCAGGTCATATTTCCTCCACGAGACTTGGATCGTAACGTAAGTTTGATGATCACCACGGGGCTGAGTATTGCGTTCGCATCCATAGGGATGTGGCGGATCTACCGCGGAGGATTGATTCTTCGCATGCCAGTCGTGGAGTTCGGGCTGTCAGCACCTGTGGCAGACGATGGCCACCGGCAGACCCCATAACTCTCGGAGGGTGGTGTGTACCGGGTGCTAACGGGCGTGGAAGCGCCCGCCGCTTAGCAGGCTGTTGAAAAAGTCCATTTGGGGTCTTCGTAGCAACGCTTTCTATCCCTACGACCCAGTCATAGAGCCAGAAAGTCGGCTGGAATGCCTCGGGCCGGAGGGTCGAAAACGTTTTTCAACAGTCTGTTAGGGCTTATTGGCCCGATCTGGAAAAATCTGACGGGCACAAAGAAACCGTTGGGGCCCACGGCTAGTATTTACTAACATGCCTCGACTCGCACTTGTCGCCATGGCCGGTTTCCGAATCCGCGAGCCCGAAATGCTCGCCCTAGGGATGCGGCTGCCGAGCCTCGCACAGCGCGCGGCCGCGGTGGGGGCGCTGCCCAGCCTGGGCCTTCTCACGCTCGCGGGGCTTGCGCCCGCGCACTGGGAGATGACCTGGCACGAATCGACATCGCAGCGAGATCCAGAGTCGTTGGCCGCGCTGGCGGAGCGGATCGCCGCGACGCGCCCGGACCTTGCGGCGATCTCCGCGCTCACGGCGAGCATCGATGATGCGTACGCCTTGGCGGGCTTGCTCCGGCGGCGCGGCGTGCGCGTGGTGATGGGCGGGTTGCACGTGACCTCGTGCCCGGATGAGGCTTCGCAACAGTGCGATGCGGTGGTGGTGGGCGAGGCGGAGGGTGTGTGGGAGCGGGTGTTGGAAGATGCCGCGGGGGGCAGGCTTGCGACGCGGTACCGCGCAGAGAAGCCGTTTGATCTTGGGCAAGCGCCCCTGCCACGGTGGGATCTGCTGGGCGGACGCGCTCGCCCCCGATACACGCTGCAGACCTCGCGCGGCTGCCCGTTCGCGTGCGACTTCTGCGGGGCCAGCCGGTTGCTCGGTCCGTTCCGGGAGAAGCCCGCGGAGCGCATCGCGGCGGAACTGAAACATATCACGAGCAGGCAGCCACGGGCGTGCATCGAGCTGGCCGACGACAATACGTTCGCGGGTCGCCGCGACCCCGGGCTGTTGCTGGCGGCGATGGCCAGGAGCGGCGTGAGGTGGTTTACCGAGTGCGACTGGCGGATCGGTGAGCGCCCGGATGTGCTCTCAGCGCTCGCGGCAAGCGGGTGTGTGCAGGTGCTGGTGGGCGTGGAGACGATGGAGGTTGGGGCTGAGTCGTACTCGGGCTTTGGTGCCAAGCGTGCGCCGCTGGCGCGTGTGGAGCGGGCGCTCGAAAACATACAGAAAGCAGGCGTGGCGGTGATCGGGTGCTTTGTTGTGGGCGGCGATCACGACGATGAAGAGTCGATCATGCGGCTTGGCCAATGGTTGCTTGAGGCACCCCTGGCCGATGTTCAGATCACGGTGCAGACCCCGTTCCCGGGCACGCCGCTGCGTGAACGGCTGGCGAGAGAAGGGCGTCTGCTGCCCGATCGCGGCTGGGAGTCGTGCACGCTCTTTGATGTCGCGTATCAGCCGGCGCGGATGACGGTGCAAAGTCTTGAGCGTGCGTTCCGGTACCTGGTGGCGCTGGTGCACGCGCCGCGGGCGGGGGCGCGGCGAGCGGCCATCCGCAAGCAGGTGTGGGCGCAGCGATACGGAGCCAAACAGGAGTCTGCGTGATGAACAGGGATGAAGACAGCAAGGGTGAGCCAGGGCACGGCGGGTCGCAGGATGAGACGCAGAACGGGTCGCAGGGCGGGCGGCTGGGCGTGCGCGATCTGGCGGCGTTTCAGTTCGGGAGCCGGCGCGCGATCGAGCGCATCGCGGCCACGCCGGCGGCGCTGGCGGTGGGGTTGCTGCTGGTGTTGAGCGCGAGCATCGCACGCAACTATGACGGGTCATACCTGGTGCGCGAGTGGGACGTGCTGCTGCACGGCGTTGTGGTTTCGATCGGCAACTCGTTTGCGCTGTACTGCCTGTTTGCGTTCGCGGCGCGAAAAGCGGGCGAGAGTTCGATGCCCTTCTGGCGCGGCTACCGCGCCTTCCTCACGCTCTTCTGGTTCACGAGCCCCACGGCGTGGTTCTACGCGGTGCCTTATGAGCACTTTCTTGCGCCGCTCGACGCGGTGAACGCGAACGTGATCACGCTGGGCTTTGTGTCGGTGTGGCGTGTCGCGCTGATCACGCGGGTGTGCTGCGTGCTGTGGGGCGCACGGGTGCGTGACGCGCTGTCGATTGTGCTGGGCTTCTGCGGGGCGGTGCTCCTGATCGCGGTGCTGGCTTCGCCTTGGCCGGTGGTTGATTTCATGAGCGGCGTGCGGAGCATCTCGGAGGCCGAGGCCGCGATGAACGGGATCAACCTCCTGGTCCGTGTGATTGTGATCATGCTCTCGCCGGTGTACCTCATCATCGGGCTCGTTGGGCTCAAGATGTTCAAGAACTCATGGTCGCTTGCCCCGTGGCGCATGCGCGGGCTCTCCGCGGGTGTGTACTTGGCGATGGTCGGCGTGGTCGCGGCGTGCGGCGTCGGTCTGTCGCTGATGCAACCGGCGCAGGCGCGTCGTCATCACGCGGAAAGCCTGCTGAAGAACGGCGAGGTCGAAGAGGGGCTGGCGTATATGTCGCGCTACACGAGGCGGGACTTTCCGCCCGCGTGGGAGCCCAAGTTGGTCAGCGATCTGGGGAAGGACGGTCCGCGGATGTCGGCGGTGCGTGCCGCGATCGAACAGGAGACGCTCGCGGAGTGGCTCAAGCCCATCTGTGTAGATGCCAGTTGGCGCGAATATCTGCGACAGGACACGCTGTTTATGTGGAATCATCCGGGGCCGTCGCTGATGCCCGCAGATATCAGCGAGCAAGTGCAGTGGAATGAGAACTACACGGCGCGTGATAGGTTTGAGAGCGACGGAGGCGATGCCGTGAGTGTCTTCAGGCTGCATCTCAAGCACGACACGCGCATGTCGGAAGCAGATCGCGAGGTTCTCCGTGTGTGGATCAGCGCGATCGAGGCAGAGCGTGCCGAGGCGGATGCGCCGAAGACAGAGCCTCGCGAGTGATGCGGGTGTCTGGGGCGGTGCGATGGTCTGGCGGAGAGCGCGTGCGGCCCTGGCTGTCGCGGCCATGATCGCGGACAGCGCACAGGCCGCGCTCAGTTCTTCTGTTCCGCCGCGCGGGCGGTGCGGGCCTTGAGCGCGCCCGGGCTCATGGCGCTGGCGTCGACGATGGGGCGCGGCTGGGTCGCCGGGCCGATGGGCTCGTGGGTTTCGATCCACGCGCTGCCGAAGATGGCGAGCAGGTCTGAGAGTGGGACATCGAAGCGGCCGCGCCGTGTGAGGTAGCCGTTGTCGAGGCCCGGCTCGCCCTTGGGTGAGAAGGTGTTGCTGTGCGGGTTCCAGAGTGTGGCGGTGTGGGTGTCGGCGTCGTACGCGATGAGGGCGTAGGCATGGCGGCGGGGCACGCCGGGCGTGGCGACTTCGGCGGGCGTTGAAACGACGACGAGGCGCGAATCGGCGGCGGCGTCGGCGAATGCCTTGTGAACGCGCTGAAAGAGGGCTTCTTGCGGGGAGAGGGCTGAGGCGCTGGGGGTTGCGGGGCGCGACGAGACGCGGAAGGGGATGCGCATCGCGCGGTGGCCGGTGAGGGCTTCGATGATTGGGCCGGAAGACCCGCCACGCGCGATGGCGTCGGTGGGTGTGAGGGTGCGCTGGTCTTCGGGGCGGCGGAGCGCAACGTGGCTGCCCCAGGCTTTTTCAACGGCGGGCATCCACGCGCCGTCTCGCCCGGATGTTGAGGAGAGGGCGATGTCGGCGTCGGTGATGGGATCGATGCGGACGAGGAGGCTTTGGTCGGCGGAACGGATGCGCATGGAGGCCGCGCCGTCTTGATGCTGGATGAAGAGGCGGTAGGTGAGGGCGGGGTCGCGGGCGATGAAAGCGCCGACGGGCGCGATGAGGAAGCAACTGCCTAATGGGCCTTGGCGGAGTGATGCAAGTGAGGGTTCTTCGCGCGCGAAGAGCGCGCGGGGCGTGGTGCGGATGCGGTCCGCGGCGCGCCGGAAGCGCGATTCGAAGGGGGGCCTGCCGGATGCGGGGCCCGCGCTGCCGTCGAAGGCGGCGTCGGAATCATCGGCATCGGCCTGTGTGGGCTCGATGCCATCGACGAGGTATTCGTGCGTGAGCGGGGGCAGTGTCCAGCGGGTGGAGCGGGCGACGGCCTTGATTGTGGCCATCGCCGCGGCCTGATGCCCGGCGAGATCGGCGCGGCTGGCCCACGAGTCGATCTCGTCGAGGGAGAGGGTGCCGTCGCCGTCAAGATCCCACAGCGAGAAGTTGTCGCGGACGACCTCGGTGAAGCGCGGGAGCGATTGCTGCGCGGCGACGTGGCCCGCGGCGAGCAGGAACGCGGCGAAGAGGGGGAGCGTGCGGCGCGCGTTGGTCATTTCAAGGGGAGACTACGCGGGCGGGGGCACGGGCGTTACCGGGGGAAGGGAGGGGTGCAGAGGGGTATGAAAAGGCAGGCCTTCATCGAGGGGCATCTGAAGTGCGCCCGCGGATGACGGTGGGGGCTTGCAGGGGGTTGCCGATGGTGCTGATGTCGTACATCTTGGGTGCGGGCACGCCGGGGCCGCCGGGGCCGAGCGCTCCGGAGTGGGCGGGATGGCGCGCCCTGGGCGGGCCAGTGTCTGGGCCAGTGTAGATGGCCCGGCCGACGAGGAGGCCTGAGAAGAAGAGCACCACCCCGGCGGTGATGGCCATGGGCACGGAGAGGGCGGACGCGTCGGCCCTGCGGGAGCGGGCGCGCGGGAGGCGCAGTTCGCACAGCCAGCGCTGAATGCTGTCGAAGCGGTCGGCGAGGGTGTAGCGCGCGCAGCGCATGCGCCATGCGAGGTCCCACCTCACGTGGCTCCACCATTCGCTGGCTCGCTGGGTCACAGTTCTCATGGAGGAGAGGCGGCGCCGGGGGCGATGTCGATTCCTTTCACACCGAACGCGGTCTTGCTGAAGATGGATGGAGTGTAGATGCCCCCCTCACTCTCGTTATACGCAAGGTCAACGCCGAGGAGCGCGCCATCGACGGTAATGGTGGTGAGGGTGAGGGGCTGGGCGCGGCGAGGGTTCCGCAGGTCGGCACGCTGCCAGAGCAGGCCCTTCTGCGCAGGGTAGGTGACATCGCTGAGTGTCTGCGTCATGATCTTGCCGCGCGCGGGGAGTGTGCTGCCGATGCCGAAGCGTCCCGGCTTCATCCAGAATGTGCAACTGTAATAAAACGAAGTCGGGTAGAGGTCTTCGCGCTGGGGCACCCCCGACCCGCTCGCCAAGCGGCGGCGGCGATCGGCGAGAAGTTCGGCATCGGCGGGGGAGTACTGCTCCTCGGGCGCGCGGCTGCCGCCGCGCCACTCGGCGAGGTAGGAGTACCAGACGGTGGCGAACGCCTCGGTGTCGTGGTGTTGAAGGACGAGATCCATGAAAGGCCAGGTGAGGGTGGGGTCTCCGATGGCGTGCGCGATGTTCCAGTTGGCCGGCATCTCGAGGAATGAGGCGTTGTCGGGGAAGGGGTTGAGGAATTGCTCCTTGAAGTCGTTGAGGTAACTGACCTTCATCTGCCCCAGGGAGCGCATGTTGACATGCCCCACCGTGACGCGGGAGTGGTGGCGGGCCTTCGAGAGAGCTGGCAGGAGGATGCCCGCCAGCACCGAGATGATGGCGATGACCACGAGGAGTTCGATGAGCGTGAAGGCGCGGCGGGTAAAAGTTGGCATCGGGTGATTTCCTTGCTGAGAACTCTTCAGATCCGGTCTGGCCTGTCATCCCCCGGAATCGGGGCGAGGGATGAACACATACGGCGGTGGAGGGAAGACCTGATGGTGTACCGGTCGGCCCGTGCAAGGTTGCGGGGGGCTCCAGGGCTGGGTCGGCTGAGCGCGGCCCCCTGGGGCTCGGCTGGCCGGGCGCTGGGTGATGGGCGCTGGGTGATGGGTGCGCCCGAACCGGGAAACCGGGGCGTGGGGCGTTCGAGGAAAAGGGTGCGGGGCACCGGGGTGTTTCCTACCCTTGGGGCCCAATGCTCGATCCTGCGGCCGACGTGGACCGTGGCCGGGAGGGATCGGCAGGCGAGGGGGCCGCGCGCGGCAGAGCCGCCCGGCGAGTCTATCTATGAGGAGTTACGCAGATGCCAGTCGCGCACGATACGCACATCACCCTTCCGTCCGACACGAACCAGGCGCTGGGGCTGGCGCAGTACGCGATCGACTTCATGTCGGACGACGCGGGGATTGCCGGCGATCCGGACGCGTCGGTGCTTGAACGGACCTCGCTCTTTCACACCGACGCGGTGCTGTGCGGGGTGTCGGCGATCGCGCTGGGCACAAACGCGCCGGTGCTGCTGAGGAACGAGGCGTTGCAGTATGCGACGGCCCCGAGCGGGTTCGGGACGCGGGCCGGGGTGCCGTGGGCGAAGGGGAGCGTGCGCAGCGGCGTGCCGGTCTTCGGCAGCCGGGTTGATGTGCAGGTGGAGAAGGCGGTGGTGGCCAACTGTGCCGCGGTTCGCGAGTGGGACAGCAACGGGACGAACTTCGGGTATAACCCCGAACTGGGGCACACGGCGGGCGAGTTCGGGCACAACGACTTCTACTCGGTGGCGGTGGCGGCGGCCCAGTTGCAGGGGCGCGACGGCGCGTACGCCCTGAAGGGCATGGTGCTGCTCGACGAGATCCGCGGGCGGCTGGCGGAGGTCTTCAGCCTCAAGTCGTACAAGATCGACCACGTGGTGCACGGGGCGATCGCCTCCGCGGCGACCTTCGGCGCGATGATGGGCGCCAGCGCCGAGCAGATCGAGAGTGCCATCGGCATGGTGGTGGCGCACTACATCCCCTTCCGGGCCATCCGCGCGGGCAAGCAACTCTCGGATAGCAAGGGAGCCAGCGCGGCGATCAGCACCGAGGCGGCGGTGCTCTCGGTGAAGCGCAGCATGGCGGGCTTCATGGGCCCGCGCGACATCTTCCGCAACCCCGAGGCGATTTTCCGTCTCTTCGAGGGGCCGGGGCAGTTGTTCCGCAAGGTGGAGAGCGCGGGCACGGGCATCCCCGAGGCCAAGAGCGGCAAGCACTACGCCAGCCCGTTTGATCTGGTGCTGGGGCGTGCGGGGACGGACTTTGCGGTGATGGGCATGCACTTCAAACTGGGGCTGTATGAGCACCAGTCGGCCGGCGCGCTGCAGGGGCTGATCAATCTTCTGTCGCGTCACCCGCGGCTGCTGGAGGATCAGACGGGCGACTGCATCAGCAAGATCGTGGTCCGCGCCTATGAGCCGGCGTTCGGCATCATCGGCGACCCGGCGAAGCGCGACCCCAAGACGCGTCAGAGCGCCGACCACTCGATGCTGTACCTGGTGTGCACGAAACTGCGCAAGGCTCTGGAACTGCGCCAGGCCACGCAGAAGCCGCTGGGCTGGAAGGAACTGATGCTGCTGCCCAGCGACTTCTCGTCGAAGGCGCTGCACGACCCGCTCACGCGGGAACTCATGGGCAAGATGGAGTTTGAATGGGGCGGGGCCGAGTACGACGCGAAGTACCCCGACGGCATCCCCACGAGCATGGTGATCACCGACGACGAGGGGGGCGTGCACGACAGCGGCCTGGTGATGTACCCCGGCGGGCACGCGCGCAACAGCATGGGCCCGGACAAGATCGATCTCAACGACGTGCTCGATCACAAGTTCGAGCGTCTGGCATCGCTGGCGAGCCAGGAGCCCCGCACGCTGATCGATCGGTTGCGCTCGGTCGACAACGCCACGCCGGCGCAGTTGGCCGAGATCTATGACTTCCCGCTGGAGGTCAGCGGTTCGTTCGAGTAACTTGGGTGACGAACCGGGCGTCGCACGCCCGAAGGGGCGTGAGAAACGGGGCGCTCGCGGCCCGGTGCTGTCGCGCGCCGTGCCCGGCGGGGGTTCGGGTGGTGGGTGTGCGTGGGGGGTGCATGCGCCCAATGATCAGGGCATGAGCGACGACGCCGCGCCGATGAATGGGCAGCCAAAACCGCGAGGGGCGGGCACACCGATGTGGGCGAAACTGCTGGTGACGCTCTCGGTGGCGTTGATGATCGGGGGGCTGGTGCTGCCGGTGCTGAGCGGGGCCGAGCCGCGCGGCCCGGTGGTGGGCGTGAGCGCGCTGAGCGCGGACAACGGCCCCACCCCGCAGGAGGCCGAGTACCCGGTGTGGCACTCGGCGATGTTCCGCATGGGTTTCAGTTGCTTTGTGGGGTTTGTGGTGGCCTTTGCGCTGCGGGTGTTCTTGAAGATCGCGGTGCTCGCGGCGGGCTTCATGGCGCTGCTTCTCTTCGGGCTTCAGCACGCGGGGCTGGTGGAGGTGAAGTGGAACCTGATCGCGGAACGCTATGACACCGTGTGGGCGTGGGGGAGCGGGCAGGTCGAGTCGATGACGGCGTTTGTGAACGGCGCGCTGCCGTCGGCTGGCGCGGCGGCGGTGGGGATGTTCGCGGGGCTGCGGCGCAGGGCGTGAGTGCGGGGCGGGCTGTTCCCCCCCCAGGGGGCCGGGTGCACCCGAAACCAGACAATGTGTGAAGCGGTGTACGGGCGAGGCACGCGGGCACGATGTGGTTCGATGGCGGTCGTGGTGCGCGGCCCCCGGATGTGGGGTGCGCCGACGAGGGCGCGGAACAGGCGTCGCAGACGGCGCATCCGGAGGGTGCGGACGCGGGGCGGGGGGTTCGGGGTGCGCGAGGGGGCGTGAGGGGCCGATGAGAGAGGTGATCTTGCGCGCCGCGGCGCCGCCCCAACGCCGGGGGGGGTGCGGAGCGCACACCGGGTGCCTGCGTCATGGATAAAGCCAGTCTTATCGGTGTCATTGTCGGTGTTGCCGCGATCGGCTTCGTTGTGTTCGAAGTCTCGCACGGCAACCTGATGATGTTCTTCTCGGGCGAAGGCGTGCTGATGGTGGGCGTGGGGTCGGTGAGCGTGTGCTTCATCGCGATGCCGATGGAGAAACTCAAGGAAGTGCCGGGGTATGTCCGCCGGTTCTTCTTCAACAAATCGCAGCCGATCGGCGAGGTGATCAAACAGTTGAGCGCGCTCTCGGAGAAGGCACGGCGCGACGGCATCCTGGCGCTCGAGAGCGAGATGTCGAAGATCAAGGACCCCTTCCTGGCGGCGGGGCTGAAGATGGCGGTGGACGGCATCGAGCCGGGGCAGATCGAATCGACGTGCCGCATCGAACTGCTGGCGATGCAGGACCGGCACAAGGCGGGCAAGAAGTTCTTCGACCTGCTGAAGTTGTACGGGCCCGGCTACGGGCTGATCGGCACGCTTGTGGGGCAGGTGGCCATGTTCGGGCAGTTGGCCTCGGCCGACATCGGCGCGCTGGGCAAGGCGCTGGCGATCGCCGTGGTGGCCACGATGTACGGCGCGATCCTGGCGAACGCGGTGGCGGGGCCCATCGGCGACAAACTGGCGTACCGCTCGAGCGAAGAGATGCTCAGCCGCGAGATGATGCTGCAGGCGATTCTGTCGATCCAGGCGGGTGACAACCCGCGTGTGACGCAGGACAAGATGCTGGCCTTCATCCCGGCGGCGACGCGGAGCAAGATGAACATCGCGGCATAACCCACGGAGCGCACGGGCAACACCATGGCGGGCAAAGACGCACATCACGAGGGAGAGGGCAAGGCCTCGCACGGCGGGGGCGGGCACGGCCCCTCGGGGGGCGGGCACGAAGAGGCGCACGAGGGCGCGCCCGAGTGGCTGATTTCGTTCGCCGACAACGTGATGCTGCTGATGGGGTTCTTCGTGATTCTGCTGGCGATGAACATGATCCCCAAAGGCAAGGGGAGCATCGACGGCGATGGGAACACGGACCCGGATTCGCAGGTCGAGGTTCTCGACTTCATCATCGGTGTGCGCGAGGCCTTCAACAACAAGGTTGACATCAACTCGAAGGACCCGGCCGATGCGCCGCTCATCCGCAGGATGCTGCAGCGCACCAGCGGCAAGACGCACCAGGACGGGCCGCAGGGGACGCAGGAGGGGCTGCAGGCGATCCGCCCCAGCGAGTACAACCAGATCACGGCGTCGGTGTCGTTTGATGATGAATCGGCGCAGGTCAGCGCCGAGGCGCGAGCGACGCTGGCGCAGGCCGCCGAATCGCTGCGCGACCAGCGTTGGATGATCGAGGTCCGCGGGCACGTGAGCCCCTTCGAGAGCATGCGCAACCCCGTGCGGGCCATGGAACTCTCGCACCAGCGCGCGGTGGCCGCGGCGCGGGTGCTCGTCGAGAACGGCGTGGCGTGGCGCAACCTGCGGATCGTGTCGTGCGGCGAGAACGACCGCGTGGTGGCGCGGACGTTCGACCGAGACCAGGACCGCGCCAACCAGCGCGTGGAACTGGTGGTGACCAACGACGTGGTGCCGGCCGAGGGCGCGGGCCGCCCTGGTTCATCGGCCTCGGCGCACGAGGGCAGGTAAGTTCCGCCGCGTGCTCAGCAGCCCCCGGCCTCCCATGCGCTGAAGAAGGTTTCAACGTCGGCGCCGTCGATGCCGCCGTCGAAGTTCACGTCGGCCGAACCGTCGCCGGCCTCCCACGCGATGAAGAAGGCTTCCACATCGGCCCCGTCCACGCCGCCGTCCTGGTTGAAGTCGGCGGGGCAGTAGGGCTCGCCCACGCCGCAGGTGATGAACTGATATCCGCCGGTGCCGCTCTCTTCAAACGAGATCAGCAGCAGGGTGTTCTCGCCGGGCACAAGGCCCGAGGCGGTGGCGATGAACTCGTTGCGGTCACGCCGCGCGGCCTGGTTGCCCAGGTTTGCCAGCGTGAGGGGGTCGGCCACGCTGGGCGGGTTGACGATGAGGTGAACGCGGTTGACGGTGCGGTCGAGGGGGGCGATGGTGAAGGTCTGCTGCGTGGTGCCCTCGGGCAGCGGGCAGGCTGGCGCGACGATCTGCGACTGGGGCGGGAGGCGGTCGACGTAGATCGCGGTGCGCCACTCGCGGAAGAGGGGCCCTTCGAACGAGTTGCGCTTGCGGAAGGCGACAACGCTGATGTAGTTCACGCCTTCTTCGAGGCGCGAAGCGTCGATCTCCTGCGCGTAGTAACCGGTGGCGTTGGAGGTGTTGGCCAGCGGCGATCGGGCCGTGACGAACTGTTCGTAGCCGGGAACGACCGTGTTCTGATGGCCGATGTCGGGCACGCCGTTGCCGTTGAAGTCTTCGAAACCCTGGTTGATGCGGAAGACGGCGTTGTCGTCGGCGTTGTCGTTGTTGGCGGCGCCGGGATCGCCGTTGGTGGTGGTGAGTTGAATCTGGAAGGTATCGGCGGTGATGATGGGCATCGAAGCCAGGCGGCGGCGGAAGGCGGGCGTGGCGGGGGGGTCCGCGGCGAGCGTGCCCGAGGCGCCGGCGATCACAAGATCGCCCGAGGGGATCGCCGGCGCGTAGACGACATAGCCGCGGTGGTGTTCGCCCGCGCTGCTGGCGTTGCGTGGCACGCGGATGACGACCTGCCCGCCGGCGCCGACGGTGAGCACCTCGGCGATGTCGTTGGAGGGATCGACCTGCGGGTTCGCGGCGTTGCCGGTGAGTTCGATGAGGCGGGTGCCGGGCGGGAAGGCGGTGCTCACGGTGCGCTGGTCAAAGCCCGCGTCGTAGCGGTCGTTGACGCCGACGAGGCAGTTGCCCGAGAGGGAAGCGCCGCTGCGGGTGGCGCGTTCGAAGATCATGACGTCGTTATCGACGGTGCGCGGGTGGAACTCGCCGCGTCCGAGCCAGTTGGAGAGGCGGACGAGGTCGGTGATGACGTTGCTGGTGTTTGTGGATGCGGAATCCTGGCCGAGGGCGACGGGAACGCCCTGGCGGGGATAGAAGCCGGCGCCCGATCGGTTGACGCCGCGCGCGTTGTAGTAGACGTAGGACTGACCGGTGCGCATGAGCATGTAGGCATGGGCGAACCAGCCCTGCTGGCGGTAGGTGGGGGTGGGCGGGTTGGCACCGCCCTCGCCGGTGCTGCCGTTGTCGTGGCTGAAGATGTGGTTGACACCGACGGAACCGTTGTTGAAGCCGTCGTCGGTGCCGTCGATGTGGGCGGAGAAGATGCCGTTCCACGAGCCCAGGCCGCCGCCGCCGATGAGGTTGCGCAGGAAGCCCGCGCCGTTGAGGTCGAGCACGTCTCGGTTGGCGAAGGCGTCGCCGGTGATGGATCGGTTGGCGGGGTCGTTGCGGCCGTTGGGCTTGCGCACGTAGCGGTCGAAGCAGAAGGCGTTGCCCTCGACGCACTCGCCGAAGGAGTAGGCGGTGACGAGGCGGCCGTCCGGGGTGAGGCGGCGGTTGTGCAGGACGCTGTCGAAGAAGGTGTCCATCCACCAACTGGGGATGTGCTTGACAGCGTCAATTCGGAAGCCGTCGACGCGGTGCACGTCCATCATCCACTGGGTCCAGCGCATGAGGTAGCCGGTGGCGTTCTCGGCCACGGGCAGGCCGGCGTGCGGGTTGTCGAAGTTGAAGTTGTAGAAGGTAGCCTGTGAGGCGGGCTCGTTGCGTGCGGGGATGTCGCAGGGCGGGGCGAAGATGCCGCCGGTATCGGCGGGGGCGAAGCGCATGCCCGGGTTGTTCACCACGGTCTGCACGCCCAGAGAGGGATCGGGGTAGAAGCGGGCGTTGTCGGGGTTCGGGTTGTTGAAATAGGTGCCGCCGGGGATGTTGAGCGGGTTGCCGGGCTGCGTGGGCTGACGGATGAAGGAGTGGTTGGTTGACTGGTCGATATCGACGAGCGCGACAAGGTCGCCCTTGAGCAGGCAGTAGCGTGCGCCGTTGGGGTTCTCGGATTGCAGATAGCCGCCGGCGACGCCGGCGTGGAAGTCGCCCCAGTCATCGGTGGGGAGTTTGTTGCGCATCGGGCTGGGCGGGTTCATCCAGAAGCCGGGGTAGCCGCCATCCTGCATGAAGCCCGAGCCGGTCTGACGGCCTGAGTTGTGGTTGAGCACGGCGTCGATGTAGACTTCGGAAGCGGCGAGGTGGAACTCGCGGACCATCGCGGCGAAGTACTGCTCGGTGCCGTAGGCGGTCTGCGCGCCGGGCTTGCCCAGGTCGAATCGGTCGAAGGCGTCGTACCCCACGCTGGTGGAGTTCTGGTTGGGCGAACCGGGCCAGTGGTACGCGCGCGAGGGCGGGGGCAGCCACACCGAGCCGTAGCCGGCGATGAAGAAGTCGGGCATTTTGCGCTCGATGGCGCTCCAGGGCGACTCGAACCACTGGAGCATCGGCGCGGGGGTTTCATCCCAGTTGTTGGGGTCAAGACCGGTCTGTGCCGAGGCGAGCCCGCCGCAGACCAGCACGAGAGCCAGCGCGCCGGGCAGGGCGCGGCGGCAGAAAGATCGATGGCAGAGAAGATGGGTGGGCATGTCGGTCGCTCCGGGCTTATCAGACGGTGACAACGGGGCGGCGCGAGTGCGGCCCGCTCGGACGAGTGATGTTCGCTGTAGTATGACGGATGGGTGCCGGTTTGTGAAGCGCATCGGGGATGAATTGTCCCGAGAACCGGGGGTTTGCCGGAGATGAAACTGTTTCATCGTGCGGGGCGTAGCGTTTCCGGGCGTGCGCGGCGGGAGGCAGCGAATACCCTGCGGCCAAGCCCGGCGCGCGTCAGGCGGCGCCGGCGGTCTTGATTGTCAGAGAGGAACCGCGATGAAGAACCAGGTTGCCCGGCGTCTATGTTCGCATGCTCGCGTTGCAGGATCGCTGTGCCTGTGGCTGGCCCTGTGTGCCGGGGCCGCGCCGCACGCGCCGGCCATCGACGACGGCGGCGCCGCGCCCAGCGGTTGGGTTGAACGCGCGGGGTCGGTGGTGGGCGAGGCCTTTGCGCCGGGCACGCACAGGTTCTTTGCCGATGAGCAGGCGCGGCGCGCGGCCTTCGCGTCGTACGCGCTGGTGGAAGAGCCGCAGACAACGCCGCTGCCGGCCGAGACTCGCGTGAAGCCGGTCTTTGGCGTGCACGAGGGGCGACAGGCGGTGAAGATCATCATCGAGCCGGGGACCTCGCTCTACGGCACGGGAGAGGTGGCCGGGCCGCTGCTGCGCAACGGTCGCGTGATCGAGACGTGGAACACGGACGCGTACGGGTACGGGGACGAGGCCAAGAGCCTGTACCAAGCGCACCCGTGGGTGCTGGCGGTGCGTGCGGACGGCACGAGTTACGGCGTGCTGGCCGATACGACGTACCGGTGTCTGGTTGATACGGGGTACTCGAACCCGGGAGAGATTCTCTTCGCGGCGCACGGGCCGGCGTTCCCGGTGATTGTGATCGAGCGCGACTCGCCGCAGGAGGTGCTCAAGGAGTTGGCACGCCTCACGGGGCACATGCCCATGCCGCCCAAGTGGGCCGTGGGGTATCACCAGTGCCGCTATTCGTACTTTCCCGAAGCGCGGGTGCGCGAGATCGCGCGCGAGTTCCGCGAGCGGCAGATCCCGTGCGATGTGATCTGGCTCGACATCGACTACATGGAGGGCTTCCGCGTTTTCACGTTTGATCGCGGGCACTTCCCAGACCCCAGGAAACTCAACGAAGACCTGCTGGCCGCTGGGTTTCATAACGTGTGGATGATCGACCCGGGCCTGAAGAGCCGCGACGACCGCAGCCCCAACGACCCGCCGCAGGAAGTCAGGGATGCAGAGCCGGCGGAACTCAAAGCAAAGCGCGAGGAAGAAATCGCCCGTTACCGGGCCATCCGCGACAGCGGCACGGCCAACGACGTGTGGGTCAAGCGCGCCGACGGAAGCGTGTACGAGGGAGAGGTGTGGCCCGGGTGGTGCTACTTCCCCGACTACACCGACCCGGGCGTGCGGGCGTGGTGGGCCGATCTCTACGAAGACTTCATGAGTTACGGCATCAGCGGGGTGTGGAACGACATGAACGAGCCGGCGGTCTTCAACGTGGTGTCGAAGACCATGCCCGAGGACAACCTGCACCGGGGCGACCCGGGCATGCCGACGCCGACGGGCGAAGCGCAGGGAGCCCGCGCCGCCGGGGATCACGCGCGGTACCACAACGTGTACGGCATGCAGATGATCCGCGGCACGCGAGAGGGCATCGCCCGCGTGAACCCTCAGAAGCGGCCCTTCGTGCTCTCTCGCGCGAACTTCATCGGCGGGCAGCGCTACGGCGCGACGTGGACGGGCGACAACACGGCCAACTGGTACCACCTTGAGGTGTCGATCCCCATGAGTCTCAACGTGGGGCTCTCCGGTCAGCCATTCATCGGGCCCGATATCGGCGGGTTTGCCGGCAACGGCGACGGCGACCTCTTCGCGCGATGGATGGGCTTTGGCGCGCTGCTGCCCTTCAGCCGCGGGCACACGGGCAAAGAGAACATTGACAAGGAGCCGTGGTCGTTCGGCCCGGGTGTCGAGGCGACGAGCAGGGCCGCGCTGGAGACCCGGTACATCCTGCTGCCGCACATCTACACGCTCTTCCGTGAGGCGAGCGTGAACGGGATGCCGGTGGCGCGTCCGCTCTTCTTTGCTGATACAAAGGACCCCGCGCTGCGGTCGGAGGACGATTCGTTCCTTCTGGGCGATGGTTTGCTGGTCGAGGCGCAGGTGGTGCCCGACCGCACGCGCGTGCCTGTGAAGCCCAAGGGGATCTGGCGTCGGTGGCGCGACCTGGCCGACCCGGATCTGCCCGCGCTCTTTGTGAAGGGCGGGGCGATCATCCCCACCGGGCCGATCGTGCAGTATGTGGGCGAGAAGCCGCTGGACCCGCTGACGCTGGTTGTCTCGCTCGATGCGCAGGGCAAGGCGACGGGCGAACTCTACGAGGATGACGGCGAGGGCTTTGGCTACGCGACGGGTGAGTATCTGCTGAGCACCTACGCCGCGGAGCGGGTGGGGGACGAGGTGGTGGTCACGCTCGCGCGCCAGGAGGGGTCGATGCCGCGTCCGTCGCGCGGGCTGCGCGTTCACCTGCTTGTGAGCGGCCCCGGCGGCGCGACGCGCACGGTGGAGGCCAACGGCCAAGACGGCGGTGCGGTGCGCGTGAAACTTGACTAACCCGGGCGGCGAGCGAACAAAGCACCCATGTCACCACTCGTTGCCGGCACGTTGAAAACCCCCAGGCCCATCAGCAGGTTGTGCGTCTTCTGCGGGGCCAGCGCCGGGGCGCGGCCCGAGTATGAAGCCGATGCGCGCCGGCTGGGGGCCCAGTTGGCCCAGCGCCGCATCACGCTGATCTACGGCGGCGGGCGCGCCGGGCTCATGGGCGCGGTGGCCGACAGCGCGCTCGACCACGGCGGGCAGGTGATCGGCGTGATCACGCGGCTGCTGCAGAACCGCGAACTCGAGCACAAGGGCGTGACCTCGCTGCACGTGGTCGAAACGATGCACGAGCGCAAGATGATGATGGCCAACCTGGCCGACGCCTTCATCGCGCTGCCGGGCGGGCTCGGCACGCTCGATGAACTCTTCGAGATTCTGGCGTGGGCCCAACTGGGCATTCACAGCAAGCCCGTGGGGCTGCTGAACACGCACGGCTACTACGACACCCTCATGGGCTTTCTAGACCTGGTAGAACGCGAGTCATTCCTGCGGCTCAATCACCGCACGGCGATCGTGCTCAGCGCCGACCCCGCGTCGATCGTGGACCAACTGGCCGTGGCGGTGTGAGGCCCCGGCTTCGGCGCGGGCCGGGTTGAGCCTCACGCCATGGGCGGGTAGTCGGTATATCCCTCTGCGCCGCCGCCATAGAACGTGGATGTGTCCCACGGGGCGAATGGACCGCCGGCCGAGATGCGTGCCGCCAGGTCGGGGTTGCTGATGAAGAGTTTGCCGAAGGCGACCGCGTCGCACCATGCATCCTGAATGACGTGAGCGCCCTGCTGCGGGGTGTAATCGCCGTTGGCGATATAGGCCCCGCCGCCGGCTTCCTTGAACGCGCGCACGATGGCGGGGATGGTCTCCGGCAGGCGCGGGTCGGCGTTGGCGCGGTCCCAGGTTTCGACCGCGTGCAGGTAGGCGATGTTGAGCCGGCCCAGTTCGCGGGCGAGCGCGCTGAACGTGGCCGCGGGGTTCGAGTCTCTGGCGTCGTGGTGATCACTGAGCGGGCTGATGCGGTAGCCCACACGCCCCGGGCCCACGGCCTCGCACACCGCGCTGGCGACATGAAGCGGGAAGCGCAGCCGGTTTTCGAGACTTCCCCCGTACGGCGCGGGCATGGCGTTCATGCCGTCGCGAAGAAACTGATCGAGCAGGTAGGTGTTCGCGCCGTGAATCTCAACGCCGTCAAACCCTGCGCGCACGGCACGCCGCGCGGCGTCGGCGAACGCGCCGACGATGGCGGGCAGTTCGTCGGGCTCAAGGCGGCGCGGGGACGAGACCGGGTGACGCTGCATCGTCGCGTCGATGTAGGTCTTCGACTGCGAGGGAACGTGGGTTGATGAAACGGGGGGCGCGCCGGCGGGCTGGAGTGAGGTGTGCGAGACTCGGCCCACGTGCCAGAGTTGGCAGACGATCAGGCCGCCCGCGTCGTGCACGGCGCGGGTGACGGCGCGCCATCCTTCTTCCTGCGCATCGGTGTGTATGCCCGGGGTGCCGAAATAGCCGTGCCCCTCGGGGCAGACGGGGGTGGCCTCTGAGATGATGAGCCCCGCGCCGGAGGACGGGCCGTGCGCGTGGGCCGCGCGCTGGCGGTAATACTCGGCCATGAGGGGTGTTGGGATGTTGCCGGGCATGGCGGCGCGGCTGCGGGTGAGGGGGGCCATCCAGACGCGGTTGGCGCAGCGCAGCGCGCCGGCGGTGATGGGGTTGAGCAGAGGGTTGGTGTGCATGGTGAAGGTGGCGATGGTAACGGCGGCGTGCATGGGCACCAAAGCAGCAACCCCGGGAGGGCCCGGGGTTGCTGGAGAAGAAACGTGTTGAGGCAAGGCCCGAGAGGGGCTCAGCAGCCGTCGGCCCAGCGGGTGAAGAAGAGTTCAACATCGCTGCCGTCGATGCCGCCGTCGAGGTTGACATCGGCGGTTGTGTCGCCGCTCTCCCAGATGGTGAAGAAGTCTTCGACGTCGGTGCCGTCGGTGCCGCCGTCGCAGTTGAAGTCGCCGATGCAGACTTCAAGGTTGACGTTTTCGGAGGTGGCCTGGCCGCAGGCCGTGGTGACGAGCAGGCGGTAGGTGCCGGCCTCGGCGGGGCTAACGCCGGTGAGGGTGAGCGTGGCAGAGTCTGCGCCGCTGATGGAGCCGCCGGGGCAGGCCCCTTCGTTGCCGTCGGTGACGTTTTCAAAGACGCCCGGGGAGACTTCGCGCTGCCAGCGGTAGGTGACTTCGCCCGCGGCGGCGATGGAAGAGACACCGGCGACGAGGGTGACATCGCCGCAGAGGCAGGCGCGTTCTTCGGTGAGGGGCTGCGAGGTGATCGCGGGGGCCACACAGGGAACGGGCAGGCCGGAGATCTGGATGCTGTCGGGCGTGCCGGGGCGGAAGAGGCCCAAGGTGACCTCGCCGAGTTGCGGCGCGGGGGGCACGTTGGAGACGAACCAGTAGTTGTAGGTGGTGCCCCAGCGCAGGGCGTTGGTGTTGGGGTTCTGCGCGAAGGTCTGGGGGCTGGCCCAGGTGAGGGTGCCGGTGGTGGCGTTGCGGCTGACATTCCAAGAGATGTTGCTGTAGACTTCGCCGGAGTGGTATTCGGGGCTGTAGAAGTTGATGTTGTTCACGGTGCCGGCGGGGTCAACGGCGACGCTGAGCGAACTGCCGCTGCGGTGCGAGTTGAGGTTGAAGACCGCGTAGTCGTACATGTACTGGCCGTTGCCCAGGTTGGTGACCTTGCCGCCCGCGTGGAATCGGCCCTCGGCGGGGACATCGGCCAGGCTCAGGTGAACGGAGGGGTCGGGGTTGTTGACGCCCAGGCCGTGGTTGCGCCAGGCCATGAGGGCGGGCTGGCCGGTCATGGAGGGGCCGGTGGGGGTCCAGGTATACGAGGGTGTGGTGCCGCCGTTGGCGACGGTCATGCGGCTGTAGGTGGCGTTGTTGAGTTGCTCGGCGGGGGCTTCGCCGGCGCAGACGTAGACGCCCTCGGCGATATAGATGGCGCCGGGGAAGTCAGCCGCGCTCATCTCACCGGCCTTGATCTGCACACGACGCCAGATGGCATCGCCGGTTCCGCTGGGGATGGGGGCGAAGGTGCCGGCGAAGGGATTGATGCCCGAGCGGGGGCCGAGGCGGCCCTGGCCGGCGTTGTAGGAAGCGCTATAGACGTCGCGGCAGCCCGGGCGAAGGGTGCCGGATGGTCCGCTCGTGCAGGTGCCGCAGCCGGTGCCGTTGGCCACGCAGCATGCGTGCTTGGCGAAACCCAGTCCGATCTGAAGGATGCGGCCGTTGTGCAGGCGGTAGGCGTTCATGCCCAGGGCGGGGGTGCCGCCGTTGAGCCACGCCAGTGGGGTGTCGCCGATGTTGCAGGTATAACTGCCCCAGGCGTACGAGTGGGTCGAGCCGACCGGGGAACTCTTCCAGGCGTCTTGAATCTGCTGGTGGGTGATGTCTGGCCCTGCGCCGGCGAGGAGGGCGAGGGAAGCCGCGCCGAGCGCGACCATGGACATGCGACGGAGCGAATCGACCATTGAAAATCTCCTCTGCGGTGACGGGAATCGAGACCAGACGCCCGGGGTGCAGAGTTGCAGCCGGACACACCCCCCCGATGAGGACAGAAGAATAGCGGGCCCGGACGGGGGATAGAGACAGATACGCCCGTGATGGCGCGGCGGTTTCGCCCGTTTGGCGGCCTTGGACCGGGCCAGAAGCAGCCGGCCGGTTGAATGCGAAGGGGAGGGGCTCGCGGCACGGCACGCGTGGGCTTGCCCGGAACGTGCGCGGCGTGCCAAAAAAGCCAGAAACTTGGCCTGCGATGGTCGGCGGAAGGGGCGTTACAGAAAATCTGAAAAAAAAGGCTGGACAGGCTGGGTGAATTCCGTTATATTGGTCACGGGTGCGGCGCGGCGGTATGCGCCGCCAATCTTGGCCATGCACGGCGCGGTTCTCGCGTACGCCAGCGGCCGGGTCATCCTGATGTGTTGTCGAAAGTGTTGATGGCGAGAGCAGCCCATGAGCTGTTGCTGCGCGTTGATGTGGTGTTCGATTGTTCGGGGGTGAAAGGCCGGGTTCTCCGGCCTTGCAGACACGTGAAGAGTGCAAATCAACCGGGAGATGGTCATGCAACGACTCGATCGTTCGCGGCGGCCTCGTGCCTTTACGCTCATCGAACTGCTGGTGGTCATCGCGATCATCGCGCTGCTCATCGGGGTGCTCTTGCCGGCGCTGGCGCAAGCGAGAAAGAACGGCAGGCAGTTGATCTGCAAGACGAACCTGCAGCAGATGGGCCTGGCGACGCAGAGTTACACGGCGGACTACCAGGACAAGTTGTACGCCTTCACCATCGGTCCGCGCACGGCGAATCTGCTGTCGTACAGCGATCTCATCGCGCAGGCGATGACGGGCGGGCTTGAGTCTCACTCGGCCCAGGCTGTCGACATCATCCGCCGCCGAACCGGGCGTGACACCTTCCCGCAGGTGAACGGCTGGATTCCCGACGTGCTCTACACCCACCTCGTGCTGCAGGATTACCTCGCCAGCCGACTGCCCGAGCGGTTGGTCGTGTGCCCCGAAGACCGCAACCGTCTGCTGTGGCAGACCGACCCCGTCGCCTTCGCCGCGGGCGCCTTCACGCCTTCGCCCAACCCGCTCAGCCCGCGCTGGCCCTATTCCTCCAGTTACGAAACGGTCTACTGCCACTATTCAAACGACCGCAGCGACAACCAGGTGGGATTGACCCAGGGCAGTGCGCACAACTTCTACCAGTTGCTCAACCCGCGCGGCGTGGCCGACCCCGCGCAGGAACTGGGCCGGCGCAAGTTTGTCGACGTGACCTTCCCCTCGCAGAAAGTGCAGTTGTACGACCTGCAGTCGCGCCACCACAGCAAGACGCAGTTCTACTACGCCTATTCCGACGCCGTGCAGCCGTTGCTCTTCTATGACGGCTCTGTGCGCGTGGAAGTGACCGGCCCGCCCGACCCCGCCGGCGTGGGGTTCGGCGCCAACGCGGGGTGGAACCCGGCCACGCCCCTCTCGAACTTCACCATGCTCATCAACTACACGCCCGACACATGGGAAACCAAGTTGCGCGGCGGGGGCACCTCGGGGTCTTTCCCGGCCTTTTACCGCTGGACGCGCTCGGGCCTGAAGGGTGTTGATTACCGCGGGGGCGATGTGCGGGTCTTCCGCTGACGCCCTGCGCCTTGAGAGCATCGATAGTTGGGGGTTTCAGGTCGCCGCGCCCGGGTCACTCGGGCGCGGCGGTCGTTTGCTGAACCACGCCGAGAATCTCGCCGGCCATGGCGACCGCGGCGCGGCGGACCGCGTCGGTCCATGATTCGTCGCCGGTGGGGGGTGCATAGATAATGGCGCGGCTGGAAGTCACCAGCACGCCGCGCGTGCCCGGTGTTGAACCCTGCGACCGCAGCATGGCGCGGATGTCTTCGGGGCGGCCCCCTTGCGCACCATAGCCGGGGATGAGAAAGATCTGGTCGGGCATGCGCCGGCGGAGCGCGGCCCCTTGCGCGGCTTTGGTCGCTCCCACGACGGCGCCCAGCGCGCTCAGGCCGTGCCTGCCTATGTGCGAGGCGCCCAGCGCCGCGGCCTGGTCTGCCATGAGTTCGCAGATCATCCGTCCGTCGGCCAGCTCGGGCAGTTGCACGGCGTCGCCCTCCGGGTTGCTGGTGCGGACGAGCACAAAGACGCTCATGCCATGTTCGAGAAAGGGCGCGATGGCGGCGCTGCCCAGATAGCCGCTGAGGGTGACGGCGTGCGCGTGCATGCGCCTGGCGGCGGCGGCGTAGTGCTGGCTCGAGATGCCGATGTCCCCGCGCTTGGCGTCCCAGATGACATAAAGCCCCGCGGCGGCGGCCTCGGCGGAGAGTTCTTCGAGGAGTGACACCCCTTTGCCGCCGTAGCGCTCGAAGCAGGCGGATTGAAACTTCACGGCGGGTGCCGCGCCGCGGATGGCCTTGATCACGCCGCGGCAGAACTCGGCGATGGCGGGCAGGGGCTCGTGGTGGTGCGTGCGGATGCTCTCGGGGAGTTGCTCGATGACGGGGTCGAGGCCGACGCACACGGGCGAGCCCGCGCGGTCGATGGCGCTGGGCAGCAGGTCGGCGGGGGCTTGGCTGGGCATACGCAACCGTATTCGTACAGACGGCGGGGGCGCACGCGGCCTGCGCGAAGGGGGCGATGGCGGACCGGCGGTGGCCTCGCCTTCTGGCGGGCGCGGGCCGAAACTCCGGCCATTCCGGGACGGGGCGACGCATGATGACGCGGTGGGGTTGTGGCGGCAATGGGCAACCGCCCGGGTGGCCGCGCCCAAGGAGCGCATCATGAGCAGCATCAATACCGAAGCGGGGTCCGCGGCGGGGATCGAACGCCGATCGTTCAAGGCCAGCCTGGCAGACCTGGACTTTTCGATACTTGTTCCGCATGGGTTTGAGGGGCACTCGATTCCTTTCGAGGCGACTGACTTCTCGAAGCCCACGGCGGTGGCCGCGCTGATGATGTCGGCCTCGCCGGTGGCGGCGGCGGTGCTGATGGTGTCGGCTCGCCCGGCCTTTGCGGACGGATCGGTGATGGAGTGGTTTCAATGGCTCGCGCAGGAGCAGGGGTTAACGCTGACAGCGATGATGCCCGGACAGGCCGGGCCGCACCCGGCGATTGTGGCCCAGGGGTGGCAGGTGCAGGACGGCACGCGTCTGCGCTTTCACCTCGCAGCACTGGAGGACGGGGGACGGTTTGTGCTGGTGGTGGCGATGGTGCCCGAGGCGCTGTACCCGAGCTTTGGATCGCTGCTGGAGCGATCGACGGGTTCCATCGTGCTCGATCGGGCGCGCGGCCCGACGGCGCCGCTCGTTCCCGGTGGGGCCGTGCCCCAGTTGACGCTCTCAACGGGAGACGGTGATGGGCACTGATCAGTACACCCGGTGGCGGCGCGCCCAGGAACAACGGCGAGCACCCGCGGTGCGCGAGGCCCGGCGCCTCATTGAACAGGATGACTTTGACGCGGCGGAGCGCGCCGTGCTGAGCGTTGACGACTCGATCTATGGCTCGGTCGCCATCGCGACGTTGTACCGCGATCGCCTGTCGGCACTGGCGGCGGGGGGCGGCGCGGCCGACAGGGCGAGGCTTGTGGCGGTCTTTCGGCGGGCCTGGCTGTGGGCCAGGGGTTGCTACCCCGACCCTCACACCGCCGATGAGGGCGAGGCGTTTGCGGCGTCTCGCGCCAGGGCACGCGCCGAACTTGTGGATGCGCTGGGGTTTGACCCCGGAGAGGAGTGACGGGAGATGATCGAACCACTTCCGGCCGGCACCGACGCCGCGTGGCACGGGCCGCTGACCACCGCGGCGCGTGGATATCTGTGGACGTGTGCCGCGGGCGTGCTGTGCATCGCCGGGGTGATGGGGCTGGCGCTGGCCGCGGGCCCGGCGCGCGAGGGCGGGGTGACGGCACGGTATTTCGCGGCCGGCGCCGGGGTGACGCTGGCGCTGCACGCGGGGCACCTGCTCGCGCCGTGGCTGGCCGGCACGTCGCGATGGGCGTGGGCGGCGTGGATGATGGCGCCGATGGCCGCCTTCGCGCTGCTGGCGATGTTCGGGTCGCTGCGCTACGCGGGCGGGACGCGGTGGGTCGGAGTGGCGACGCTGTGCGTGGGGATGTATCTGCTGCCGGCGGTGGCGCTGTGGTTTCTGCGGCCGCGCGGTTGAGCACGGGGGGTTGTGCGGCGTGCGCCGGGCGCGATACCCTCGTGAGGAGCGACGGTGCAAGCGCATGCAGGAACCAGCCCCCCGCCAACTCGACTTGAAGAAGGACAAGGGCCTGACCGTGGCGTGGCAGGACGGCACGACGTCGTATTACTCCATCGCGTTTCTGCGGCGCATGTCCCCCTCGGCGGACATGAAACAACTGCGCGACGAGATGTCTCGCAACCCGTTGACGGTGCTGCCGGCCAAGGCCGCGGGCCAAGGCGGGCCATTGACGGCGGTCGATGCCGAACTGGTGGGCAACTACGCGCTGCGCATCCGGTTCAGCGACGGGCACGACACGGGGATCTACTCGTGGACGTACCTGCGAGAACTGGACACGAAGAACTCGCCCGCGCCGGGGGATGGGCCCCGCCCATGAGCGGCGAGGCAGTGACGCTGGTGACGCCGATCGAGGCTCTGCCGGGCGTGACCGAGCGGCAGGCGGGGTTCATGCGTTCGCTGGGCGTGACCAACCTGGGTCGGCTGGTGGCGTATCTGCCGATGCGTCACGAGCGGGTCGAGGGCGAGACGCCGGTGCGCGAGATGAAGGCGGACACCCTGGCGACAGCGCGGGGAGAGATCACCGCGACGCGACCGGTGCGACGGGGAAGATCGCCGCGCTTCGAGGCGGTGCTGCACGACGGCACGGGGCGGCTTGACCTGGTGTGGTTCAATCAGATGTTCGTGGGCGACCGCGTGGCGCCGGGGGTTTTTCTCCGGGTCGAGGGCAAGGTGCGCCGTCGGGGGCCGGGGTTGCAGATGGCCAACCCGCGGTGGCACGTGGTGGATGCGGCCCAGGCCCGCGCGCCGGCGGAGGATGCGCGTGTGAGGCCGGTGTACCCGGCGACGGCGGATTTCTCGTCACGGCAGATCGAGCGGGTGATGGCCAAGTGCGTGCCGCTGGGGCTCGCGCTGATC
Source organism: Phycisphaeraceae bacterium (assembly GCA_019636615.1). Lineage (GTDB taxonomy): Bacteria > Planctomycetota > Phycisphaerae > Phycisphaerales > UBA1924 > UBA2402. The sequence goes on from JAHBXF010000001.1 coordinate 1,470,927, forward strand.
GACGACCATCTTCCCGAGGCCTTCCGGCGTGAGAAGGCGATGCCGGAACTGCGCGAGGCCTACCGCATGCAGCACGCGCCGGCCGACGAGCACGAAGTGAAGGAGTCGCGCCGCCGGCTGGCCTACGACGAACTGCTGATGCTGCAGTTGGGCGTGCACATGAAACGGGCGCACCTGCGCACGCGGCTCAAGGCCCCCGCGCTGCGCTGGGGCGAGGCGATCGACGCGCACATACGTCAGCGGCTGCCGTTCACGCTCACCCCGTCGCAGGACAAAGTCGTGAAGGAGATCGCCGCGGATCTCGCACGCCCGACGCCGGCCAACAGGTTGATCCAGGGGGACGTGGGATCGGGCAAAACCGTGGTGGCGCTGTACGCGATGCTGATGGCCGTGGCGTCGGGGTGTCAGGGGTCGATCATGGCGCCCACCGAGATTCTGGCCGAGCAGCACCACGCGTCGATCACGCGGATGCTCGCCGGCTCGCGTGTGCGGGTGGAACTGCTCACGGGCGGGGTGGCGCGCGACCAGCGCGAGTCGGTGCTCGCGCGGCTGGCCTCGGGCGAGATCGATATTCTCGTGGGCACGCACGCGCTGCTCACCGAGGACGTGCGGTTTTCCAACCTCGCCGTGGCGATCATCGACGAGCAGCACCGTTTCGGCGTGGTGCAGCGGGCGAGCCTGCGGGCCAAGGCCAGCGATGCATCGACCACGCCGCACGTGCTGGTGATGACGGCGACGCCGATCCCGCGCACGCTGGCCATCACGCTCTTTGGCGATCTTGACGTGTCGGTCATCGGCGGTCTGCCCCCGGGGCGCAGGCCGGTGATGACGCGTGTGATGTCATCGGGCGAGCGTGACGTGGTGTATGCCGAGGTGCTGCCGCTGCTCGAAGAGGGGCAGCAGGCCTATGTCGTGGCCCCCGCGATTGACACGGGCGCGCCCGAGCCCATGCTTATTCAAGAGGCCCCGCGCGAGCCCGCGGGCGGCGCGCCGCGTCCGCCGCTGCGAGACTGCCGCACGGTGGCGGCCGAACTCGCGGCCACCTACCTGCCCGGCAAGCGCATCGGGGTGATGCACGGGGCGCTCTCGCGCGCGGCGCGAGAGACGGTGATGGAGCGGTTCCGGCGCGGCGAGATCGATGTGCTGGTGGCCACGACGGTGATCGAGGTGGGGGTGGATGTTCCCGGGGCCACGGTGATGATCATCGAGCAGGCCGACCGCTTCGGGCTTTCGCAGTTGCACCAGTTGCGCGGGCGCGTGGGCCGGGGCGACAAGCCGTCGCGCTGCTACCTCATCGCCGACCCCACCACCGACGACGCGATGGCGCGCCTGCACGCGGTAGAGGCAACGCCGGACGGATTCGCGCTGGCCGAGAAAGACCTTGAACTGCGAGGGCCGGGCGAGATGTTCGGCGCGAGGCAGAGCGGGTTGCCACCCTTCAAAGTGGCCGACCTGATGCGCGACCGTGAACTGCTCGCCATGGCCCGGCGCGACGCCGCGGCATGGATCGAACGCTCGCCCGTGCTCGCCAACCCCGAGGAGGCACTGCTCAAACGGCGGATGCTCAAGGCCTACGGCGAGCACCTGGGGCTGGCCGACGTGGGGTGAGCGTGCGGGGTGTCGGCGGGCGCGATCAGGCGATGGTGGCGCTGGGCGGGTCGAGCGGCAGCGAGCGTGCGAAATCGAGGAAGGCGTGGTACTGCGCCCGCAGTTCGGTCATCGAGTCGCCGGCGAACTTGTCGCGCAGGGCCCGGGCCACTTCGAAGGCCGCGACGTTCTCGAGCACCACGCTGGCCGCGGAGACGGCGCAGATGTCGCTGCGTTCATAGGCGCTCTGGTGCGGCTGCATGGTGTTGAGATCGATGCTGGGCATCCCCTGGCCCAGCGTGGAGATGGGTTTCATCGCGGCGCGCACGACGACGGGCTGGCCGTTGGTCATGCCCCCTTCGGTTCCGCCCGCGTTGTTGGTGTCACGCGTGAAGCCCAGGCACGGGTGGGTTTCGCGCAGAGCGGGGTCGTAGCGGATGGGGTCGTGCACGCGGCTGCCGGGACGCGACGCGACCTCTTTGCCCAGGCCGATCTCGACGGACTTGATGGCCTGGATGCCCATGACCGCGTAGGCCAGGCGCGCGTCGAGTTTGTCGCGCCAGTCCATGCACGAGCCCAGGCCCGGCGGGCATCCGAAGATGTGGGCCTCGACGAGCCCGCCGGCGGTGTCTTTGTTGAGTTTGGCCTCGTGGATGGCGGCCCGCTGGCGCAGGGTGGCCTCGGGGTCTGGGCAGTAGGTATCGCTCTGATCGCGCGCGGCCAGCACGGCGCGCCAGGTCTGCTCGTTCACGTTGATGTCGGTGCCGATGCCCAGGATGGTGCGCACAAACCCGAAGGCCTCGATGCCCAGTTCGCGCAGCAGGCACCGCGCCACCGCGCCCGCCGCCACGCGTGAGGCGGTTTCGCGGGCGCTGGCGCGCTCGAGCACGTCGCGGCAGTCGGTGGTGAGGAACTTGATGCTGCCCGCCAGGTCGGCGTGCCCGGGCCGCGGGCGGAAGACGGGGGGCGTTCGCGCCTGGTCGTCGAGGCGCGAGTCGTTGTTGCGGATGACCAGGGTGAGGGGCGAGCCGATGGTGATGCCGCGGCGCACGCCGGTGAGATATTCAACGGTGTCCTGCTCGATGTTCTGCCGGCCGCCTCGCCCGTAGCCGCCTTGTCTGCGTCGCAGTTCGTGGTTGATAAAGTCGGTGTCGAGGTGCAGGCCCGCGGGGAGGCCGCTGATGGTGATGACAAGGGCCGGGCCGTGCGATTCGCCGGCGGTGGAGGCGGAAAGGGGCATGGGGGAAGGTAGCGTGTGGCGGGAAGGCCGGGCGGACTCGGGCGAGGGAATCGCTGCTGGTACAATCGGCAAGGCCAGTGTGCAACGTGCGCCGGGCCCCGGCGGTGTATGTGTTGAGGCCTGCCGGCAATGGAGCAAGATCCGCGTGAGTGTCGAGAACCATCAGTCCCCCGGGGAGCGTTCGGGCGCGGCGTGCGCGCGAGAGACGGGCGGAGACGAAGGTGAAATCGGGCAACACAACGGTGGTGGGGTCGCGAGCGCGAAGCCAGAGGGCTTTGGAGCAACGGTGGGGCGGGGCATGTCGTGGATGCTCGTCTCGGCGCTTGGCTCCAAGGTTGTGGCGGTTCTTGCACAGGGGGTGCTGGGGTACCTGCTGCTGCCCGAACACTTCGGCCGATTCGCCGTCGCCACGGCGGTGGCCGGGTTGCTCATGCTCTGCAAAGACGGCGGCGTGCCCAACTTTCTGGTCAAGCGCGGGGCGGGGGAGTATGTCTCGCTCTCCGGGCCTTCTTTCTGGCTGAGTCTGGTTTACAACACGGCGGCGGCGGGGCTTATGGCGGCGTTGGCCTGGCCCATCGGTGCACTGCTCTACGGTGATTCGGCCCTTGCGCCCATGCTGTGGATCATGGCGCTTTCGTTGCCCTTGGGTACGCCGGGCGCCGTGTTGATGGCCAAGTTGCGGCTTGAGCTGCGGTTCCGTGAGATCAGCCTCATCATGGGCTTTTCGATCGTGCTGCGACAGGCACTCACCGTGCTGCTGGCGCTCTTGGGGTTTCAAGAGTTGAGTTTCGCCATCCCTGTAGCATGCGTGGCCGTCTTCGAGTCGGTTGCGGCCGGTGTGTTGTGTCGCGACACGCCCTGGCGGCGGGGTGTGAGGCTTGACCGCTGGGGAGAGATTGTCGCGCAGACGAAGTGGCTTGTTCTCGGCTCCGTCGGGTCGTTCCTGAACGACTGGGGCCCCTACATGGTGCTGGGGTACATGCTCACCAAAGAGACGGTGGGCTACTACTTCTTCTCCTATATGATCATCTCTCAGGTGGGCATGCTTCTGTCGCACAACCTGCAGGTTGTGCTGATGCCGGTGATGGCCAGGATGTCGCATGACACTGAGCGGTTCGCCGGTGCCATGGCCCGTTCGTGCAGGGCTTTGATGATGGCGTCTACGTTCCTGTGCATGGGCGTCGCGGCCGTCATGCCGGCCCTTGAGCACCTGATCTGGCGCGGGCGGTGGAGCGAGAGCGTTGTCGCCGTGATACTCATGGGGGTCTTCTACCCGTGGAGGATCGCGTCGAGCATCAGCGCGGCATCGTTCCAGGCCCAGGGCCGCTTCAAACTCCTCTCGGGCCTCAACTGGATCGAGGGCTTGGCTCTCGTTTCCATGACCGTGATCGGTGCGGCGATCGAGCCCTCTGTGCGGTGTGTTGCCTTGGCCGTGGGCGTCACGCTGATGCTCAACAGGATCATGAGCATGGCTGTGCTCTTTCACACCTCCGGCGTGTCTATCAGGCGGGTCTTCACCTCGATGTCGCCGGGCTGGCTGGTCGCCGTCGCCGCAGGCGGCTTTGGCATCGTGGCCGACCTCTACACCCCCCTGGGCCAGTGGATACCCCAGATCCTCCCCGGTTCATGGGGCGAGGGGCTCGTCACGACCGTGGTCGACCTGGCCCGGTGCACCCTCTCGGGGGGTGTCTACTGCCTGGCCTTCGGTCTTCTCGCGCGGCTCATGCTTGCCGGTGATATCCGCGAGGCGCTCTCCATGATGCCCGGCAGGGTTCGGGGCCCCGTCACCCGTCTGCTCAGACTCTGAGCGCCCGGGGGCCGATGAACAAGGTGTCTGGTGTCACTGCGGGGTGTTTGGGGCCCTGTCTCTGGTTCGATCCAGATTCTGGGTCGTGGGAGTGAACCGCCTTGGGCGGGACGGCGTAAGGAATATGATAGGTACGAGGGGGTGACCTCGCACGAGTTCAGATACAGTCCTGACATGCGAGGGGGTTCGGCGTTGGGTGGTTCATCGGAGGGAACAAGCATGAAGGCTCGAAGACTCAGCACCGCGGCCATAAGTCTGACGCTTCTCGCGGGCATCGCCGCCGGGCAGTCGAACAACCCATTGCAGGCCGACTTCAGCCGCCCGGGCGGCGCGGCGCTGGGCGATGGGCGCATTCTTGAGCGGGACTTCAGCGGCAGGGGCGTGGGGAATGTGCCGCGCAAAGACTTCCTGGCCGAAGTGCGGATGCGCAACAGCATCGTGACCGGGACCGCGGTGGGCGGGCGTTCGTTCCGAGGGGATGTCGGGTACACGGCACCCGATGAGTTCCGCGGGGCTCTGGGCTCGGACGACCTCTTCAGTTTCCGGCGAGACTCGATTGTCTCTGCCGGTTCCGGGGTTGGCCTTCGGGGGACCGATTCTCTGCAGTATCAATACTCATACACAACCTCGAATCAGTTCCGAGGCATCCCGACGATCAGCGAATCCGGCACGCTCAGCCGCATCGGCGGTGGGCCTCCCGGAGTTTCCGCGGCCTTGCAGGAGTCGCCCTTCACGCGTGCCTCGTCACGGGGGACGGTGGATGATTTCTCCGGGCTCGGCGAAGGCTGGTCGCGCATCGCGCCCCAGATGAACACCCTTCGTTCGACTTCCTCTTTCGAATCAACGCGGCAACTGAGCCCGGCGATTGTGGCCGTGCGGCAGACCCCGGCGGGTGTAGAGTCGGAGACGGCCTCGAGCCTGCTGGGGCTTCGCATGGTGCAGCCCCGCAAGAGTGATCGGCCTATCGAACAGGCGGTAACGCCGCCGCGCACGGTCAACCGGGGCATCGACCCGCTCACGGGGCGGGTGATCCCAGCCGAGACGGCCGGAGAGGGCGAGACATCGAGCCGCGACGCGCGGGATCGGGCGCTGCGAGGGGCAAGAACGGCGTATGAAGACCTGGTGGAGCGCTATGAACGCGCCGACGTTCGTGCGCCGGCCGACACGGCAGAGGGTGACACCCGCCCGCCGTGGCAGCGCCGCGTGCTCACGCTGCGAGAGCGGCTCGACGCCATGGAGCGTGCGCGGCTGGGCGGCGAGCGGGCGGGCGTGGGGGATGGAGAAGAAACCGAACTCTCCCCGGGCTCCACGGCCTTCGAGGCCGATACGCTGCGGATGATCCGCGAGGCGGGCGGAAGGGTGGCAACCTTCGGTCATCTGCCCGAGGTAGACCGAGAGTTGTACGTGCGGTACATGCGAGAGGGCGCGAGCATGCTGGCCCAGGGTCGCTACTTCGACGCTGAAGAACAGTTCTCGCGCTGTCTGTCGGTGGCGCCGGGAGACCAGACAGCCTCGGCCGCGCGCATCAACGCGCAGATCGGCGCGGCCTTGTTTCTCTCGGCCGGTGTGAACATGCGGGCCCTCTTCCTGGCGCACCCCGAGATCGTGGGCGTGCGGTACGAGGGTGAGACCATCCCTTCGCAGGCGCGCCTCAAGGATGTCGCCCAGTTGCTGCGCGACCGCATCACCAAGGGGGCGAACATCGGCGATGCTCCGCCGTGGGATGCCTCGCTTCTGCTGGCGTACGTGGGCTTCCAGACCGACGACCCGGCGGTGGTGCGTGAAGGGCTCGACCTGCTGGCCGCTTCTCAAGGCGCGGCCCCAGACCCGCTCGTTCCACTGCTGCGCGGCGTGTGGCTGGAGGACAAGTGAACCAGGCCGAGCCTCTCGCACGCAACGGGCGGGAAACCCGCGCACCCTCGCCACTGGGGGGTGCGGGCGAGGCCGCGCGCGAGCCGGCCCGCCGTTCGATCACCGACTTTCTCACCGACGGCTCTCTGCCGGCGCTGTGCGCCGAAATGTCACGGCTCACCGGCGTGCACGTGGAACTGCGCGACGAGGCGGGCAGGCTGATACGCCCCAGAGAGCGCGGGGGCGGGTGGGAAGTTGTCGATGCGTCGCAAGCCCCGCCCGACAGCGGCATGATTTCCATCCCGCTGCGTCTGGCCGACGCGGCCAGCGGCGCGCTGGGAACGATCGTGGTGGGGCCGGGCGAGCCGCGTCTTTCGCAGGATGCCAGGGAAAGGCTCGAGCGTGCGCTGCGTCTGCTCGCCGGCACGGCCGGCGAGATCTGCCAGCACGAGGTGGAACTGCGTCACCGGGTGAAAGAAGTGGCCGCGCTGGCCAAGATGAGTTCGCTGCTGGTGCGTGCCGCGGGGCCCGACAGCGTGCTCGCGGTGACGCTTGACTCTGCCATCGAGGTGCTCGGGCTCGACGCGGGTGCCGTGTACCTGTTCAAAGAAGATTTCGACGGGCTGAGCACCGAACGAGAGGAAGACCTCGTGGTGCGCGCCTCACGCGGGCTGAGCCGAGACTGGCTCGAGCACCCCCTGCCCCTTTCGAAGGGGAGAGCGTTCGACCGCCTCGCGCTGTCGGGGCAGATCGTGGTGAGCGAGAACATCGCGGCGGATGAACGGATCCTCATCGGTGAGAAGGCGGCCGAGGAAGGGCTGGGCGCGGCGATTCAGGCTGGGCTGGTCTTCAAGAACAAGCCCATGGGGGTCATCCGGCTCTACAGCCGCACGCCGCGCGGCTTTGACGAGGCGGACCGCGGTCTACTGGCGTCGTTAGCGCAGCAGGCGGCGGCGGCGCTGGAGCAGTCTCGCCTGCTGCGGTTCGAGCACGAAGAGCAGCGGGTGCAGCGGCAACTTCAACTGGCGGCCGACGTGCAGCAGCGGATGCTCCCTCGCACGCCGCCGAACATCCCCACGCTCGACATGGCCGCGCGCTACATCCCCAGTTCAGAACTCGGGGGAGACTTCTACGACTACATCGACCTGAACGGGCACGTGGGGGTGGTGGTGGGCGACGTGGTGGGCAAGGGCATCGCCGCGGCGCTGCTGATGAGTTCGGTGCGTGCGAGCCTTCGGGCCTTCGTGCAGGACCTCTACGACCTGGACGAGGTGGTGTCGCGCGTGAACATCGCGTTGTGCAAAGACACGCGCGACAACGAGTTCGCCTCGCTGTGGTACGGCGTGATCGACCCGGTGCGCCTGCGGCTCACGTACTGCTCGGGCGGGCACGAGCCGCCGATCATCGTGCGCGTGCCCGAGCACCGCGCCCCGACGAGCGCGGACATGGACGAACTCTCGGTGGGCGGCATGGTCGTGGGGATCGATCCTTCGCAGCGGTACCAGCGCGCCCTGTTCGACCTGCGCGAGCGCGATGTGCTCATCGCCTACACCGACGGCATCCCCGATGCCACAAACTTCAGCGGCGAGAAGTTCGGCAAGAAGCGCATGCGCCAGGCCATCCTGCGTGCACTGAGCGACCGGCCCGAATCAACCGCGTCGGAAGTAGCCGAGCGCATCCTCTGGGAGATCCGTCAGTTCACCGGCCTGGCGCTGCGCAACGACGACAAAACCCTGGTGGTGGTGCGTGTGCTTCCGGGCCCGCGCCAGGCAGATGCCGGCCTGCCGGCGATCTGAAGCCCGGCGCCGGGGGGCTTCGTTCGCAAGCCGTTCGCACGAATCTCTTGTGAATCTGCGATAATTGCGTGCGGGGATGCTGAAATCATGTTGCAAAGCCGGCCCCGTCGAGAGAAACTAAGAGAAGGGGCTTGGGCCCCTGGCGCGGTGGAGGTGTCATGAGAGAGGGGCCCGGGGCGCTGTCGGCGGCCCGGGTCTGGCGTGCGTGCCCACGCGGGTTGACCGCGGCCGGTGGCGCGGCGCGTGTTGCTGGTGTGTTCCTTCCGCTTCGAATGAAGGGAGGCACGGTCATGGCAACCCATGATGCGTCGGTGGATCGTGTGGTGGAGAAGACCTCGGGCGTGTGGTATGCGGGCGCCGCGCTGCTGGCCGTCGGCGCCGCGGGTGTGGGCTGGTCGCTGGCGCAGGTCGCGGGGGCCGCCTGCGGCTTTGTCGCGGTGGCCGCGACCGCCGTGGTGATGCGCCAGCGCACGCTGCGCAGGGCGGCCGCGGCACACCACACGGGCACTCACGCGGGCAACCACGCTGATGTCACGCCGAAAGTGGCGACCAACTACTCAAGCCAGACGCACACCGCGCTGCTCGACAGCGGCACGCGCAGCGGGGTTCATCCGATCGGCAGCAGGTCCACGCGGGGCCTGCGCACCGGGCCCAACGACCTCTGATCGGCGCTGCTCACGCCGCGCGCGGGCGGTCGCCCGGGCCCGTGTCGTCTACCAGTTTCAACAGCCGCGACATGCGCTCTTCGACCTGGGCCAGGGCGCGCTCGGCGTGCACGATGCTGTCGGTTGGCGTGTCGGCCTCGCCGCCGACAAGGTGGGGCCGCCAGGGACGCACCTGGCCAGCGATGAGGTGCCGCGGGAAGGGGATCGAGTCGTAAGGTTCGCGTGGGATGTCGTGGTGCAGTCGAAGCATGGGTCACCCTTCCATTTCCGCGGCCGGCCATGGCCGCGTCTGTGCATCGGGCGGGCGGAGGGTGGGGGTTGGGCGGGCCACACAGATGGCCGACGTGTCTGGGGCGTTCTACGCACACCTGCCCGATACAAACGGCACAATCGCGCAGGTTTGTCGTCCGCGAAATGGCGGCACAATGGCGCGAAGTGGGACAGGCTGGGGCGGGCCGGTAATACCTCACGGCGAACGCCGCGCGCCGGGTGCTGGGCCGGCGGCCCTTGCCTCACGCGGTATGCTTTCAGCCCATGACACCCCCGCCGATGTACGTCTTCTTGCCCGCGCTGGCGGCGGTGATCGCGCTGTTGTGGGTGTCCGCGCGGGCTTTGAGGGCGCGGGCCCGGCGTGCCGCGTGCGCACGCTGCGGTTATGACATGAGCGCGTCCGCGGGGCTGCGGTGCCCCGAGTGCGGCACGCTGCACGCGCACGCCTCGCACCTGTTCGCCCCGGCGCGTCGGGTGCGGCTTGGTGCGGGCGCGATCATCGGCGCGCTCATCATCGCGGTGTGCGCCGGCTTCTGGCACGCGCGATGGGACGCGCTGTACGCCCTGCTGCCGACGTGGCAACGGGTCGATACATCGGTGGCCCCGGGGGTGCGCATCGTGCGCGAACGCATGCGCGACCATCGCGAGCGGGGCGAACGGGTGCGCATCATCGGCCCGCGCGGGGAGGTTGTGCTCGCTGATTCCGCCGCGGATGTGTTTCGACAAGAGACGGGGGTGAGGCCGCGCGCGCTGGTCGAAGACTTCACGGGCGACGGCGTGCCGGACGTTCTCGTGTGGACGTTTTCGGGCGGGGCGCACTGCTGCACCACGATCTCTCTGGTGTCGCTGGGCGGCAGCCCGGCCGTTATGGATTCCTTCGATGCGCAGTCGGCGGGGGCCGTGCTGGGCACAGGCCGGGGGGCGGTGCGCTCGCTCATCACGCGGGACGGTGTGTGGGACTACTGGAATGCGCCGTACGTGGCCTCGGCGCGCGTCGCGGTCACGCTCTCGCTGCGGGGCGGTCGCCTGGTGATGGATGCCGACGCGATGCGCCGTCCGCCGCCGAGCGAGGAGGATGTGCGGGCCCAGGCCGCGCGGCTGCGCGCAGGGCTGGGCGAGGGCGGGCCGCCCGACGCGCGGGTGTGGGAGGGGGCTCTCGAACACGTGTACAGCGGCAACTGGCGCTCGGGAAGGGCGTTGTTCGATCTGTGCTGGAAGGAAGAATGGGGCGACGGGGCTGCGTTCTGGCGCACCCTTGTGGAGAACCTGTCGCTGAGCCGGCACTGGGAGCAGATCCGCGGCATGAACCCGGGCCTGGTGCGCGAGGAATGACGCACGCCGGCGGCGTGGGCACCTACCCTGCCGGTTCACGGCGGCGGAACGGGTTTCTGCCCGACGCGCGCCGGGATGCACAACCGAAATTTGGAGCCAGACGCATGCCTACGCCCATCACGATGTCCGCCGGGAAACTCAATGTTCCAGCCGATCCCATCATCCCGTTCATCGAGGGCGACGGCACCGGCCCGGATATCTGGCGTTCTTCGGTGCGGGTCTTTGATGCCGCGGTGAGCAAGGCCTACAAGGGCGAGCGGATGATCCACTGGCAGGAAGTGCTGGCCGGTGAGAAGGCCTTCAACAAGACGGGCAACTGGCTGCCCGACGCCACGCTCGACGCGTTCCGCAACTACCTCGTGGGCATCAAGGGCCCGCTGACAACGCCGGTGGGCGGGGGCATCCGCTCGCTCAACGTCGCGCTTCGGCAGATCCTCGATCTCTACGTCTGTCTGCGCCCGGTGCGCTGGTACAAGGGTGTGCCCAGCCCGGTGAAGCGCCCGGAAGACTGCGACATGGTGATCTTCCGTGAGAACACCGAAGACATCTACGCGGGCATCGAATACGCCGCGGGCTCGCCCGAGGCGCAGAAAGTTCTCGACTTCTGGCAGGCCACCTTCCCCAAGGAGTTCGCCAAGATCCGCTTCGGCACGCAGAAGGCCTCGGACGACTGGCAGAAGTCCCTCGAGGGCATCGGCATGCCGGCGCGCCAGGTCGCTGTGCAGGTGGGCATCGGCATCAAGCCCGTGAGTTACCTGGGCACCGAGCGCCTGGTGCACTCGGCCATCGGGTATGCGCTGACGAATAAGCGGCGCAGCGTGACCCTTGTTCACAAGGGCAACATCATGAAGTTCACCGAGGGCGCGTTCAAAGACTGGGGCTACGCCGTGGCCACCCGGTTCTTCCGCGGCCAGGTGGTGACCGAGCGCGAGAGTTGGATTCTGGGCAACAAGGAATCGAACCCCGGCCTCACCTCCGAGGCCAACGCCCGCATGATCGACCCGGGCTTCGACATGATGACGCCCGAGCAGCAGAAGAAGATCGTGGCAGAGGTTGACGCCGCGCTCACCCTCTCGCCCACCCACGGCGACGGCAAGTGGAAGAAGATGCTGCTGATCAAAGACTCGATCGCGGACATCACCCTGCAGCAGGTGCTCACCCGCCCCAAGGATTTCGACGTCATCGCCTGCATGAACCTCAACGGCGACTACCTCTCCGACGCGCTCGCGGCCCAGATCGGCGGCATCGGCATCGCGCCCGGCGCCAACATCAACTACGTCACCGGGCACGCCATCTTCGAGGCCACGCACGGCACCGCCCCCAAGTACGCCAACCTCGACCAGGTCAACCCCGGCTCGGTCATCCTCAGCGGCGAGATGATGCTGCGCTACATGGGCTGGACCGAAGCCGCCGACCTCATCATCAAGGGCATGGACGGCGCGATCTCGGCCAAGACCGTGACGTACGACTTCCACCGGATGATGGAAGGAGCGACGAAACTCAAGTGCAGCGAGTTCGGGGATGCGATCATCAAGAACATGGGGTGAGCAAGAGCCGTGGCCGTAACCGACGCAATCGAAGGCACCATCGGCTCAGGGCCCCGCGCCCTGTGGTTCCACTACGACATCACTTCCGATGTCCTCTACCTGCGTCTGGCTGCCGACCGTACTGGTGACACACTCGCCGAGGAGACCGACCAGGGATTCCTGCTTCTCCGCCGCGCTACAGACTACATGCCTGTGGGCCTCACCGTCACCAACTGGTGGAAGCGCTTCGCCTCGGGCACGGTGCCCGACTTGCTGAGTGAAATCGGTCGCTTAATCGAACGATGGGCGGCGCGTGTCTTGGCTTTTACCCACCCCGTTACCTTCTCTTGCCAGCCTCTTCTGTCCGTTAATGTGTAGTATGACTCGATTGCCATCGCTATAATACTAAAAGCAAACACTCTAGCCGATCTGGCAGAAACAACAACATGAAATTCTCATTTGAAAATTTTGGCCCTATCGCTAGCGGACACTTGGAGCTAAGGCCGCTCACAATTATCGTAGGACCAAATCAGTCTGGCAAATCTTTCGCTGCAATGGCAATTCACTCGTTTCTTAAAGGGATCTCTTCACTGTCGCGACGTCAGTTCTTCCCGCTTTACGGTAGTTACGGATTCTATTTCGACGAGATAAAAGAGCCAAGATACCCCGAGCAGTTAAATAAGCTACATGCACGAGCACAGAAGTTGCAATTAAATCAGCAACTTAGACTGTCTGACAACGAGTTGGCCGCACTCGAATCACTCACACAAATTGCAAGAATTAAAAATGCATTAAAAACCAGTCTAGAGGAAGTATTCTCTGTTTCATCACACGAATTGCTTAGGCATAAATCAAAATCAGGATACGTCAAGGTCGAATCTGCAGACTGGTCAATGCAGGTGTCGCTTCCGGAAGGCAAGGCATCTGCTTCGTTTGAATTAAAACATGCCAAAGACTACAGCATAGCATACATTGATCGTCGCAGAAAAGACACCCCGGCAGTTGAAAATAAAAACATGATTATTTTCAAGCCGTCGGATATACATAAGCACGCCAGTATACGCGCATTTATCGAAGATATAGGCTATGCTGCAAGAAAAATGCACAAGATGATTAGGCTACCTCATGGCATCTACCCATTCTACCTGCCCGCAATTAGATCAGGACTACTACTAAGTCATCGCCTCTTTCTCTCTTTGTTGCTGCGAAATGTTCAGCGGGCTGGTTTAGAACCGCTCAGCATTCCGCAGATGACAGGCGTCACCGCAGATTTTTTGCAGTCGCTGCTTCAAATACAAGATTCGAGAGAGGCAGCCCCAGGGATGGTCGCAGACATAATCAACCATTATGAATCGTTAATGACAAGCGGGGAGGTGTACGCAAACTCAGTTGCAAGCGAGACTATCCGATCTTACCGGTTTAAAACTTCCGGCGGCTTAGATATTCCACTGAATTTGGCTTCTTCAACGGTAACCGAGTTGGCACCGATATTCTTGCTGCTTCGCAAATTTGTTAAAGCGGACGAATGGGTAATAATTGAGGAGCCGGAGTCGCACTTGAGTCCCAAGAATCAGGCGATTATGGCAAGATTTTTGGCTGCACTTGTGAATAAAGGTGTGCGGGTATTCATCACAACCCACAGCACTTTCCTGCTTGAGCAACTCAATAATCTGATTGCTGCACACCGATTGCGAGAGAAGCCTGTTGATGCTATTGATCCTAGTGTGGTATCTGCGCATCATGCGGTTGTAACAGATAAAAACGGATCAGTTCTTTCGAGTTTAAATATTGACCCTGATGATGGGATTGACCTATCGGATTTCGTGTCAGCATACGAAACAATCTACGAAGAGGGGTACAGAAACCGTCGTCGGGCTGATGTCGAGAAATCAAATGGGTCGTAAACTACAAAAAAAAATACAAGACAACTGTTCACACAAAGCCAAATTTATCAAACAATGCGCCGAAAGCGGTTGTAGTGCTCATTCATGCAAGTCGGCGCTAATTATAAAAGGGGAATCAATTTCTTCTTGCAATGAAAAAGCTGTAGATTGCATTTTTATTGTCCCGGCCGGTAATGCCATTGGATTGTCGCTAGTTGAACTAAAAAATAATAGTTATAAAGTGAGTGAAGTAGTTGAAAAAATGGAATGTTCGGAGAAAAAAATTGTGCAAATTCTAAAAGACGCTGACGTGGACGTAGTGTGGCGGGATAGGGTGTTGGTAGCAAGGGGCGGGCATCCGCGTGTGCAAACTTCTGAGTATGTGCTCCTGAACAAGAGTCACATACGTGTTAAGCGATGCGGCGATTGTATTGACTTGGAGTAAGCGTGCACTGTTTCTGTCGGTTTGGCTTGACCTCTGTTCTGTCGCCCCGCCAGCACTCCTCGCCTCTGCTTGTCCCCCGCGTACCATCCGCGCGAATGCCCCGCACCCTCCTCATCGCGGCTCTTCTTGCGGCCCTCTTTCAGGCGTGCCTCGCCGGCTGCGCTTCATCGCGCCGCGGCGATGCCACCCCCAACCCCGCGCCAGAATCGATCAGCGCGGCCCTCGCCGCGCGGGCAAGAACGGTGAGCATCTTCCGCGGCACAGATGGCGCACCCGTCTCGTGGGAGGCGCTGGTGGCCTCGGCCGCGGGGGCCGACGCCGTGATGATCGGCGAGAACCACGGCCACCCCCTGGGCCTGGCCTTCGCCGCGGAGGTGTGGGCAGACATTCTGGAAAGCCGGCCCGGCACGAATGTCGAGCGCGGCCCCGTCCTCAGCATGGAGTTCTTCAACCGCGACGAGCAGTCACGGCTGGATGATTACCTCACCGGGCTCTGGGACGAAGCCGCGCTGCTCAAAGCCACCGGCCGCACCAACCCCAGCGCATACCCCGCGGGGCATCGCGCGATGATCGAGTCGGCCAAGGCCGCGGGCCGCCCGGTGATCGCGGCCAACGCGCCGCGCACGTATGTCCGTGCCGCGAGCCGCGAGTCGTATGAGCGGTTGGCCGGCCTCACCGAAGATCAACGGCGCATGTTCCGCATTCCCGACGAGTTGCCCACGGGCAAGTACCGCGACGACTTCGACGCGATCATGTGGGAGATGTCCCGGTCTTCGCGGGGCGGCGCCCCCGAGCAGCCAATCCCCGACGACTTTCGCCGCCGCCTCGACTCTTCGTTCAGGGCCCAGTCACTGTGGGACTGGACCATGGCCGAGTCGGTCGCGAGGGCGATCGATCAGCGCGGCGTGCCCGTCGTCCACGTGGTTGGCCGCTTTCACAGCGACTTCGCGGGCGGGCTCATTCAGGCCCTGCACCGGCTGAGGCCGCACACCGCCGTGCTGAACATCAGCGTGGTGAATGCCAGGTCCGACACGCTGCGCCCTGAAGACGCGGGGCGCGGCGATTTCGTGGTGTATGTGGGCAAGTCCGGGGAGGAGTGATCGGCGTGCGACCGAATGCCACCAACCCTCCGCTTCGGAGAAAGAGGGATGCGTCTGTTCGCCGCGCGATCGAGAACCTCACCGCAGTGTTAGTTCGTCAGCCAAGGCGATCACCATAGCAGTGGATCCCAGAAAAAGCCGCACGCTGATGTCGAATCAGCCCCAACCTTGATGACCGAAGCCAACTGAAATCGAGAATCATGCACCCAGCCGGAAGGCTCGGTTCCGCAGTAGCCACTGGTGTTGGCATCCCACACGTAATACTGCGGCTGGGCTGTTTGTGCTGAGCACGGGGTTGATAGAACGCCGCCAGCGATGGCGACAACGGCGGGAATCCATACTTTTACCACCACGAGTCTCCCTGGATATTATGAGAATAAAACCTAACGGAATCTACCTCCACCGCCTCCTCGCGACCGCGAACAACAAGCCTGTGCCAAGAGATATCGCCCCAGCAGGTGAAGGCACGTGAACCATAAAGGCACGTTCAAGGCCATTGACGCGAGCCTCTCCAGTGATGGTTCGCCCATCGGCGGATATTGACAGTACGTTGCG
The DNA here is from genome assembly GCA_019636615.1 of Phycisphaeraceae bacterium. Lineage (GTDB taxonomy): Bacteria > Planctomycetota > Phycisphaerae > Phycisphaerales > UBA1924 > UBA2402. The sequence continues at coordinate 1,486,984 of JAHBXF010000001.1, forward strand.
GAGCCGAACACCCAAAGGAACATCAATGCCGAAGAGGCCTAGGTACTCACTGAGTAGCATGCCCTGCGTATGCTCCGTCCAAATCATCGCATCGAAAGTATTTCTATGTAAGGAAACCACTCCCCCGATCATGGTGCCGTCCGCGTTGGCCGCCAACGCCCGCGATCCAAGGGCGGTATCAAGTATGCCGCCGCCCAAGCGGTGGATCTGGTTGTCCTCGTCCCACGCTACCGCTACAGAGTTGCCGAACCACGATGTGCCCGAAGAACCAACAACGGTTCGGCCATCGGTCGAGATGCCCATCGCCAATGTGTCTGTGAAATAGTCGCCGTCGAGAGATGGCAGGCGCACGCCCGCCCCGGCAGCATCCCATCGCATCGCGTTGCTCACCCCACGTCCTTCATCCTGAGAGACGCCGACGACGGTGTTGCCATCGCCGCTCACGCCATACGCAAAGACCTCCCTGTCGCCCGTGTACGCGGGCTGGAGGAGTTGCACCCCACCCTGGGCCGTCCAGCGGAAGCCGCTTTTACGCGGGATTGCCCATTCCTCGAACCACCCGACGATAACATCGCCCGAGTGGCTAATGCCGGTGGAGTAGCCGGAACGAAAATCATCTGAAGGAAGTCCGATGGGTGTGATGCGCTGGTTCTCGAAGTCAAAGTGCGCAGGCTGGGATGTACTCGCCCCTGAAGGCACCCTCCCCCCCCGAAAAGTCCAGAGCCGGAGACGGTCCGCAGTGACGTCCAAGTCGCAATAGGTGTGAATGTGGAAAGAGATGTACGTACACCCGCACGCTCGATGATGCCCTCGCTGAGCAGGCCACCATCGGCCCTGCCGCTCGAATACCCCAAGACCGATCCATCCGCCGAGACCGTTGCGGACGTCGTTCGTTCATGCCCCGGAATCGGCTCGATGATCCGCAGGCCGAAGGTCTGCCCGTGGGCGTGCATACCCAGCCCCCCCAGCCCCCCCAGCCCCCCCACCAGTGTGACCAGACCAAGCGAAGCCAACGGCAGACGGCGATTGCGTGTACGTGGCATGTGGGAACTCAGGAGGGATAGGAGAAAATCGACCGGCAGAGGAAGCGAATCAGACAAGGACCAAAGCCAGTCTATCTGATGTACCAACCCGCCGCAAGACAGTTGCGTGAATTTCACATCTTCTTCATGAGAAGGCTGGCAGCCTGCGGAACGCCAAGGGCGACTGACTGGAGCCCCCACGCGACTCGGCACGGTTATGGGGCCATCGGCGCGGCGGTTGAGTAGCGGCTGAGCAGATATGTCCGCAAGGCCTTTGCCCGAGGTGTCGTGGCGGCGGGTGGTACCGAACGTGACAAAAGAGATTGCTCGCAACCGCGTCGCCGCTCCTTCCGGCGATCGATGCGTTGGCCCCTCACCCCGCGCGGCGGCCTGCCCTTCGTCTTCCGCTCGCGCGACCGACCAGCGCGGCGTGCCCGTGGTGCACGTGGTTGGCCGGTTTCACAGCGACTTCGCGGGCGGGCTCATTCAGGCCCTGCACCGGCTGAGGCCTCACACCGCCGTGGTGAACATCAGCGTGGTGAATGCATGGTCCGACACGCTGCGCCCTGAAGATGCGGGGCGCGGCGATTTCGTGGTGTACGTGGGAGACCGGGCGAAAGACTGAACGCAGCGAGGGCTCCCCGGTGGGCGACTGGGCCCGGTGTGACTCGGGGCGGCATCGCGGTGCGGCATGAGTGGGCGAGGCCGCGCGGCGATTGCCCGATAAACACCAGTGTGGCGCCTCCGGCTCACTGGTCGTCGAGTTTTTGCCCGCGCGGGGTGGCCCGCGCGGCGTTGATCGCTAGCATCCGGGTGTTCACGAGAGAGCCGATGGGCGATGGGCGTCTGTTTCTGCCCTTTGCCCGCGGTATGAACCAAGAGGAGTGAGACATGACGATGAGTTCTGTTCGGGGTGTGCGTGCGCTTCTCGCGGGCTGTGTTCTTGCCGCGGCGGGCACCGCCAGCGCTTCATGGTCGTGGAACCCCATCGCCTTCGGGCCTTTGGGCGGCCTGCCCAACAACGCGTACTGGACGAGCGTTGTGGATGTTTCGGCCGATGGGCGCACGTTCGTCGGCGTGACGAGCCTGGGGCAGGTGCGGCTGCGCACGCCGGACGGAGACTTCACCCTCTCGGGCACGGGCTCACCTTTCAAGATGACCCCCGACGGGCGCACGCTCGTGGGCGGTCAGTCCGGGGCCATTCCGCAAAGGTGGGATGTCGCCAACGCGGTCAACGGCAACATCGCGTCTCAGAACATCACGTGGCAGGGCGGGCCGCTGGCCTTCGGCGCTGCCTACGGCGTTGATTCCACGGCGACGCACTTTGGCCTGCCCAGCACGTCGACCCTGCTCATCCGCCCCACGGGCCACCAGACAGCGACGAACGCCTTCCAGCAGATCAACCCGTTGGCGTCGGCGGGCGCGTTCCGCGGGCTCGCGACCGATGCGCCGATCATGGTGACGCTGGGCACTTTCCCCGGCGTGAACACCAACGCGCACCGCTGGAACTATGCCGACGGCACCGTGCAGCACTTGACGATGCCGGCGGGGTATACGAACAGCAACCCCGGCAATGTTGGACACTCGGTCTCGGCCGACGGCATGATCATCGGCGGCTCGGTGACGGTCGGCGGCGCGACGCGGCCCTACTGGTGGGATGCCGCGGGCACGCCCCACGCGGTTCCGCTCGTCGGCGGCGCCTTCGGCGGTAACCTGGGCGCGATGAACTATGCTGGCACAATCGGCGGCGGCCTGTTGAGTTATTCGGGCGGCGTCGGCAACCGGGCCCTGCTGCACATTCTGGCTGATGGCACCACCTACAACCTGCACGATGTCTATAGCGCACAGGGGCTGCTGCCCGCCGGCTGGCGGCTCATCAACGTGCAGCACATCTCTGATGATGGCTCGCGCATCTTCTGCGTGGCGACGGCGCCGGATGGCACGTCGCGCATGGTGCTGCTGGAGGGTGAGTTGGTGCCCGCGCCCTCGGCCCTTGGCCTTCTGGCCATGGGCGGGCTGGTGGCCACGCGCCGCCGCCGGGCTTGAGTAGCCTCAAGAACCCTTGCAAGACGCTTGATCTTTGACGGCCCGGCTCTGTGCGAGTCGGGCCGTTTTTTTTCGTGGCCCGGCTCGTGGAACAGGCCTTGAGGGCGATGCGGCGGGGGAGGAGGCGAAAAAAACGTGAGATTCTGCGTGAGTATTCGGGGCGGTTCTCGCTTGAGAGGTGCAGACGTGGCCGCGGGCCGCGTGAGAACAAAGAGCACACGCACGCAAGGAGAGACAGATGAAGACTCGCAGCAGCACCCGGTCCCGTATCGTTGCCCTCGTCGCGGGGTTCCTGGCATCGGCGACCGCCGCGCAGGCAGCGGTGACCATCTTCCAGTTGGACACGAACTGGTACGGCCGGGTGGATCAGGCCAACGTGTCGATGCCCAACTCGGTCACGAACGAACTGGGCGGCGGGGCGAACTCGTGCGTGCCGACCTCGGTGGGCAACGGGTTGCGGTTCCTGCAAACGACCTACCCGGCGGTCTACGGCACGGCGATCGTGCCGGGGTTGACGGTTGATACCGCGGTGGACATTGGCCGCAACTTCACGAGCACAACGTCAGACCTGGGAACGTCGGCTGCGAACTGGGTGGCGGGTCGCCAGAACTATGTCGAGGCCAAGAAGCCCGGCGTGTCTCAGTACGGTTCGACGCAGAACAACTTCGTGGCGTTCATGACGACCTGGTTCCCGCGCTACGCGGCGATGGAGATCGGCATTCTCCCCCGCGCCGGCGGCATCGGGCACGCCCTCACGCTCACGGGTTTCCGCTGGAACGACCTGAACAACGACGGCATCATTCAGCAGAACGAGAACGCGATCCTCAGGCTGATCGATCCGTTCGCGCCGGCGGGCAACCTTGAAATGAGCCTGTGGAAAGACGGCGCGGACTACCGCGTGACCTACTCGGGCATCGATTACAACCTGGTGTTGATGAACGCGGTGTCACCCACTGTCATTCCTGCGCCGGGTTCCTTCGCGCTGCTGGGCATGGGCACGCTGGTGGCGGTGCGTCGCCGCCGTTGAAGCGCCCCCGCGGCCCGGGCGCGGCCCGAAGACGGACACGACGGCCCCCGCCACGCGCGGGGGTCGTTGTGCGCGCGGCGGGCGCGGTTGCGTGCGGCGTTCAACGGCACGCGAAGGAAATTGTGCGCTGTGTCTGCAAGAAAGCGGGCGCGAACGGAAAGTCTCTGTGCCGGAGTTTCACGCGGGCAGATGCACGCGGCCGGCAGAGCAAAGACACACGGATCACACCGAAGGAGACAGGCAATGGCACAGAGCATGAACAGCGTGACGATGGGTCGGAAGAACAACTCTTTTATGGGGCGTGCAACGGCCGCTTCCATACTCGCGGCGGTCGGCATGATGGCGTCCGTCGCCGGCGCCGAGATCATCGTGCTCCGCAGCGGGCAGGTGGGCAACGCGCCCGGCGTGGCGGGGCAACTGGATGACACGGTGACGTTCCTTTCGGGCAACAACCCACCCGGCACGTTCATCAGCGCCAACGCCTTCACGCCCGCCGAGTTCGCCGGCGCGGCCACGGGCCCCGCGGCCACCGTCATCAACCCGCACGGCGCATGGGCCCCGGGCCTGAGCGACACACAGGCGAGGTGGATCAACTTCGCCGCGGACCTGCAACCAAACCCCGACGGCACGATGGGCGGCAGCGGGCAGGGCCTGCCGGGCTCAACGCTGTACGCGATTCCCTTCATGGTGAACACGCTGGGCGCCACGGGCGGCTGGCTGAACATGGAGTTTGCGGCGGACGACTGCATCGGCGACTGGGCGGGGTACAGCCTGCCCGGCGGCAACAACAGCGGTCTGTATATCAACGGCATGGCGACGGGCTATGGCGGCGGCAACTATGCCACGCCCACCTTCCACTCGCAGTTCATCCCCTTCACCACCGGCCTCAACCACATCTACCTGTACCAGCGTGACGCGGGCGTGCTGGTGAGCGGCATCATCTTCAGCATCAGGATCGATGTTGTGCCCGCCCCCGGCAGCGCGGCCCTGCTGGGCATGGGAACACTCGTGGCGATGCGTCGCCGCCGGTGAAGCGCGAGGTTGAAGACGCGCTGCACGCGATGAAAGGAGGCAGGTGCGGGCCGCCCGCTGCGGACGACGTGAGCAACGTCCTCCGCGGCGGGCGGTTGTGCGCGCCGGGGATCACGCGTGAGCCGGCCGCGCGGCGAGCCGGGCGCGGGCCGCGTGCCGCATGCGATCGAGGCCCACGGCCAGCGCGGCCGCGGCGGCGGGGGTCGAGGTGATGAAGCATTCGCTCAGCCCGTTCCCGCAGCGCAGGTGGAGCGAGCCGTATTCCATCACCGGCAGTTGAGGGTTGTCGCGGAAGCGGCGGTCGGGCTCGCCGTTGCGGTTGACATAGCGCCAGGTGAGGCCAACGGCGGCGGCGTCGCTCGGCCTGGCGAGGTCTTCGACCAGCCTCACCGTGCCGCACTCAACAGACAACTCGCCGTAATCGACAGCGCCGATGCCGCGCTCGTCGTAGACCAGGATTCGATCTGGCATGAAGTAGAGCCGCTGGCGGCCGGCGGGGAGAAGGGGCGGCAGGATGTTCGTGCGTACGTTCTCGGGCGCGGCCTTGGCCAGCCGCGTGGGCGTGCGCTGGTAATGCCTCTCTGAACCGCCGTGGTAGCGGGGGTCTGAGACATCGGTCACCGCGTCAACCAGCCAGATCATGCCGGCGCGATCGAACGACTCAAAGCCGTCGAGCAGCGCGCGGTAGCACTCGCGGTAGTCTTGCACGAGGTTGTAGCGCAGGTCGATGGCGCGACGCTCGCGCTCGAGGTGCCACAGATAGCCCACCGCGGGAAGGGCCGCGATAAGGGCCGTCACGCCGGCGGTGTGCTGACCCGAGACGAAAAGGGCGATGGCGATGGCGGCGGCCGCGCCGGCGAGCCACGGCCACACCCGGCGCCTGGCGGCGCGCCGGCGGAGTTCGGCGAGCAGTTCGTGCGATGATGAAGGGGTAAGGCGTGAAGCCGGCGCGCTGTCGATGACACGGCGATCGCCTGCCGGGCCGTTGGCCGCCGCGGCGTGAGACGCGCGGCCGGGAGTGCCGCGCCGTGCGCCGCCGAGCGTGGATCGGTAGTACACACCGCCGGTGCCGCAGTGGACATAGGCCTGGCCGCGGGCGTTGATGCCGACCCGCGCGCCGCGGATGCCGGTGGAGAGGCCGACCCCGCCCTTGGAGAGGTTGAAGCGCAGCGGGCCCGCTCTGAAACTCTTGCGAAGGTACCAGCCCAAGGGTGGCCTCCTGGGAACGGGTTCGGGGGTGCGGCTGAGTATACCGCGGGGCGGGCGCGGTGGTTGAAGGTGGCGAGGCGGAGGTGGGTGGCGGGGGCACGGCACTTCCCCTGCCCCGCCCTCTCAACGCGGGCAGTGACGTGCACACGAGCAACGCCACACGCCGCGGTTCTGAGTGCGCTGCACGCCGAACAACCCCGCGTGATCTCGTTGCATTGAAGTGGCTGCGCCGACTTCGATGCGATGGGTGAGCCGGCGTTGTGATGTCGAAGCCGCGCGGGTGATCAGCCCCAGAGGAGGGGCTGGCGGGGGGTGGGGGCGTTGATCACGGGTGGCTCGGGGTCGGCGCGCGGCGTGCGCACGGGGACAGGCACCCACGGTGTGGGGGTGTCGTGCGAGGCGACGACGAGTTTGTAGGGTGCGCGGTCGTGGTGCCGCCTGGCGATTTCGGGGCGGTTGCACTGTCGCGAGAGGTGGAGGAGCACAACGGCGTCGGTGGGTGCGATGCTGGCGACGGCCTTGGCCGATTCGGCGTTGCTCAGGTGGCCGCGCCCGCCCGTGATGCGGTCTTTGAGGAACTGCGGGCGGTCGGAGGCGTGCTGCAAGACGGGGCAGTAGTTTGATTCGATGGCGAGCACACTCACAGCGCGCAGGTGGTTGCACAGGGCCGGGGTGACGCGTCCGGTGTCGGTGGCGAGGCCGAGCTGGGCGCCCGCGCATTCGAGGCGCATGGCGACCACGCCCAAGTCGTCGTGGGCGACGAGCAGGGGGTGGACGCGCAGGGCCTGGGCGACTTCGAAGGGTTCGTCGGTGAAGATGTTGAAGCGGGCGTGCGCGATGGGGGAGCGCATGGCGCGGGCGCGGTGGTTGCGGTGGATGTGGAAGGTGATGTCGTCGCAGGCGGCCCAGCCGTCGTGGATGTGGTCGCGGTCGAGGTGGGTGAGGAGGGCGTGCCGGACGCTGCCGGGATCGATGCCGACGATGGCCAGCAGGGCGCGGGTGCGGCGGGGGCTGAGGCCCGCGTCGAGCAGGATGGGGCCGGCGGGGGTGAGCAGCACGGAGCAGTTCCCCCCGCTGCTGCTGGAGAGGACGCAGAGTTGCGCAGGGGTTGTGCGTTGCGGCGTGGGTGGCACGGGGGCGGTCAGGCGAGGTCTTCTGCGGAGACGTTGGTGTTTCGGTCGGCGCGGGCGAGGGGGCGCGTGCCGGCGGCGATGAAGTTGGCCATTTCGAGCACCGGGGGGCACCCTGGCGCGAAGCCCCGGAGCGCGGCGATGAGGTTGGCGCGGGGCATGGGTGTGCGCAGGATTTCGGCGTAGGCGCGCCGGACCATGGTGATGTGGTCGCGGGGCATGCCGCTGCGGCGCATGCCCACGAGGTTGACGCTGCTGATGGTGTTGCGTGCGCCGACGACACAGAACGGGGGCACGTCGGTCGAAACGCCGACGTTGCCGGTCATGAAGCAGAGGCGGCCGATGCGGTTGAACTGGTGCACCGCCGAGTTGCCGCTGAGGGTGACGTTGTCTTCGAGCACGCTGTGCCCGGCGAGCAGGGCCGAGTTGGCCAGGATGACGTTGTTGCCCACGCGCGCATCGTGCCCGGCGTGGCTGGCGACCATCATCATCACACGGTCGCCGATGGTGGTGGGCACGTCGGGCCTGGTCGCGGCGTGAACGGTAACGCCCTCGCGCAGGATGCAGTTGTTGCCGATGCGCACGCCGCCCGTGGGGTCGCCCATTTTGAACTTGAAGTCTTGCCCCGGGAAGCCCAGGCAGACGCCGGGGTAGCAGGTGGTGCCTTCACCGATGGCGACGGGGCCGCTGATGTGAACGTTGGCGAGCAGGCGAACGTCGCGGCCCAGGGTGATGCGCCCTTCGAGGATGCAGAAAGGGCCGATGGAGACGCCCTCGGCGAGGTCGCACTGTGGCCCGACGATGGCGGTGGGGTGGATGACGGTTGCGGACATTGGGCGGATGGTACGGGGATGGAGGGGGGATCAAGGGGGCGTGTGGGGGGGTGCGGCGTTACGCGTGCGGGTGGTGATGGGCGGGGGGGTGATCGGTGGGCGAGCCGGGCTGGGCGACGAGTTCGCGGGCGCGTTCGAGGGCGGCATCGAGGTTGTCGAAGATGTTGGCGAGACCGATCTTGCGGTCGAGTCCCACTTTGACAAACTCAAAGAGGGGCTGGGCGTGAACACCGCCCAGGAGCAGGGTGGTTCCCTGTCTGGCGCACTTGTCGTGGAACTCTTCGAGGGCGTGCAGGCCGGTGGCGTCGATGTGCGGGACGTAGCGCATGCGCAGGATGAAGACTCGGGGCGGTCGCTGCACAAGGTTGAGGGTGTCTTTGAGGCGGTCGGCGACGCCGAAGAAGAAGGGCCCGTTGATCTCGTAGACCTCCACGGAGGGCGGGATGTGGGCGCGGTCGACGGCGCCGGGGTCTTTGGGGTCTGGGTCGGTGGTTTCCTGGCCCTGGGTCACGGCGGTGCGCACACCGGCGATGCTGGAGACTTCGGCCATGCGCTTCATGAAGAGGAGGCTGGCGAGCACCATGCCCACGCCCACGGCGATGGTGAGGTCGGTGAGCACGGTGAGGCCGAAGGTGGTGAGGAGCACGAGCACGTCGTTGCGCGGGGCGCGCAGCAGGGCGCGGAAGTGGTCGAGTTCGCTGATGTTCCAGGCGACGAGGATGAGCACGGCGGAGAGGGCCGAGAGGGGAATGAGTTTGGCCAGCGGCGCCAGGAAGAACATGAAGAGGAGGAGCGCCGCGGCGTGGATGATGCCGGCGACGGGCGTGCGCCCGCCGGCCTTGATGTTGGCGACGGTGCGCGCGATGGCGCCGGTGGCGGGGAGGCCGAAGAAGAAGGCCGAGGCGATGTTGGCCACGCCCTGGCCGATGAGTTCTTTGTCGGAGTGGTGTCGCTGGCCGGTCATGCCGTCGGCGACGACCGCGCTCAGGAGGCTCTCGATGGAGCAGAGCACGGCGATGGTGAGCGCGGCGGGGAGGAGGTCGATGATGAGCGAGGGGTTGAAGAGGCCGCCGTCGCTCAGGTGCGGGATGTGCGGGCGGGGCAGCGAGGAAGGGAGATCGCCGAAGCGCGAGCCGATGGTTTCGACCATGCCGCCCGCGGCGCGATCGAGCCCCAGCAGGTGAACGAGCAAGGCCGAGAGCGTGACGGCGACGATGGCACCCGGGATGCGCGGCATGAGCCTGCGGAAAAGCACGAGCAGGGCCAGCGAGCCGGCGCCGACGGCCGTGGCCTGCCAGTTGATGGAATCGGCGGAGGCGGCGAGGAGTTGGAGTTTGGGGATGAACTCGGCGGGCAGGCCGCGCGGCATGCCGTCTTGGCCCAGGATGGTGAGGCCCAGGAAGTCTTTGATCTGAGAGACGAAGATGGTGACGGCGATGCCGGCGGTGAAGCCGGTGGTGACGGGGTAGGGGATGAACTTGATGAGGGCGCCGAAGCGGAACAAGCCCATGAGGATGACGATGACGCCGGCCATGAGTGTGGCGGTGGCCAGCCCTTCGTACCCGTGCTTCTGGGCGATGACGAAGACGATGGGGATGAAGGCGGCGGTGGGGCCGCCGATCTGCACGCGGCTGCCGCCCAGGAACGAAATGAAGAACCCCGCGACGACGGCGGTGAAGAGGCCGATGGCCGGGGGGGTGAGAGAGGGATGGATGGCGGCGAGTTCCGCGGCGACTTCGGAGGGGATGCTGGCGATGCCCAGGGCCATGGCGAGCGGAAGGGCGATGATGGCGACGGTGAGGCCGGCGGCCAGATCGGCGAAGAAGCGGCGCGTGGTATAGCCCTCGCGCCACACGGTCAGGAGCAGGGGCGAAAAAAGCCGGGTTGGTTGGGTTCCCACGTGGGAGGCTCCGAGCGGCGGAGGGTGGAGCGACAGGGGCGCTGGGCCCGTCGTCGCGGCGTGCTGACCTGTGATTGAATGCGCCGCGGGGGAGAGGAACGGGCCGCCTGGACCAAAGAGTGTGAAAATGTTGTGGGAGTTGAGGGGTGGCGGGGGCGGGTTCGTGGATTGGTTCGGCGGGGGGCACTATGCTGGTGGAGTTTGCGCGGGCGGGGGTGTTTCGCGGCTGATGCGAGGCCCCGAACGCGCAGGCCGCGGGGGGCCTTGAGGCCCGCCGAAGATCACACCCTTGGACACGAGCCGACCAGACAATGCCCAAACGCACAGATATCAAGACGATCCTGGTCCTTGGGTCCGGGCCGATCGTGATCGGTCAGGGGTGCGAGTTTGACTACAGCGGCGCGCAGGCGTGCAAGGCGCTGCGTTCGGAGGGGTACCGGATTGTGCTGGTGAACAGCAATCCGGCGACGATCATGACGGACCCGGCGTTCAGCGACCGGACGTATATCGAGCCGATCACGCCCGAGGGTGTCCGCAAGATCATCGAGACGGAGGCGGCTCGGGGGCCGCGGATCGATGCGATTCTGCCGACGCTGGGAGGTCAGACGGCGTTGAACTGCGCGTGCGCGCTCTTCGACAACGGGACGCTCAAGGAGTTCGGGATCGAGATGATCGGCGCGAGCCGCGCGGTGATTCATCGTGCCGAGGACAGGCAGGCGTTCAAGGAGATCTGCGAGGGGATCGGGCTGAAACTGCCGCGCGCGTCGGTGGTGAACACGATGGAGCAGGCGCTGGAGGCGGTGGTGGAGATCGGGCTGCCCGCGATCATCCGACCTGCGTTCACGCTGGGCGGCAGCGGCGGGGGCATCGCGTACAACCTGGACGAGTTCAAGGACATCGTGTCGCGCGGGCTGGCGGCGAGCATGATCCACCAGGTGCAGATCGATCAGAGCGTGATCGGGTGGAAGGAGTATGAACTGGAGGTTGTGCGCGACCGCAAGGACAACTGCGTGATCGTGTGCGGCATCGAGAACATCGACCCGATGGGCGTTCACACGGGCGATTCGATCACGGTGGCGCCGATTTTGACGCTGACGGACAAGGAGTACCAGGCGCTGCGCGACGCGGCGATCGCGATCATGCGCGCGGTGGGCGTGGAGACGGGCGGGAGCAACGTGCAGTTCGCGGTGAACCCGAACCCCGCGCCGCGGGCGGACGGGGGCAGGCCCTTCGAGATGGTGGTGGTGGAGATGAACCCGCGTGTGTCGCGCAGCAGCGCGCTGGCGAGCAAGGCGACGGGGTTCCCCATCGCGAAGATCGCGGCGAAACTGGCGGTGGGGTATACGCTCGACGAACTGCGCAACGACATCACGGGCACGACGAGCGCGTGCTTCGAGCCGACGATCGACTATGTCGTGACGAAGATCCCGCGCTGGACCTTCGAGAAGTTCCCCGAGGCCGACGAAACGCTGACCACCCAGATGAAGAGCGTGGGCGAGGTCATGGCCATCGGGCGGACGTTCAAGGAGAGTTTCCAGAAAGCGCTGCGCTCGCTGGATGTCAAGCGGTTCGGCCTGGGCCTGGACCGCAACGACAAGTGGCTCGCGGCGATGCGCGCCGTGGAGCACGAACAACTGGTGCTCGACGTGATGGGGCGGCCGGCGCCGGCGGGTGCGCCCAGGCCGGCGGCCGCGGGCGCCGACGTGAGCCCCACGGGCCTGCGAACGGCCGACGGCCAGCGGCTGGAGTGGCCGGTGCTGTGGGAGAAACTGGCGCGCAAACTCTCGGTTCCCAGCCAGGGGCGGCTGTACTACGTGCGCTACGCGCTCAAGATGGGCTGGAGCGTGGAGAAGATCCACGGCCTGACGAAGATCGACCCGTTCTTCCTCGACCAGTTCAAGCACCTGGTAGACTTTGAAGACACGCTGTGCAACTACCGGACGCTCGCGGAGGTGCCCGCCGAGGTGCTCTTTGAGGCCAAGCAACTTGGCTACTCGGACGCGCAGTTGGCGAACCTCTATCTGGGGGTGCTCACGACCGAGTCGATCCTCGCGGTGCGGGCGCGGCGCAAGGCGCTGGGCATCGAGCCGGTGTACAAACTCGTGGACACCTGCGCGGCCGAGTTCGACGCGGTAACGCCGTACTACTACAGCACCTACGAGCGAGCGCCCACGAGGGTTGGCGGGGGCGGCGGAGAGTTCCGCGGCGAAGACGAGGTGCGTCTGAGCGACCGCCGCAAGGTGGTCATTCTGGGCGGGGGGCCCAACCGCGTCGGGCAGGGCATCGAGTTTGATTACTGCTGCTGCCACGCGGCGTACGCGGCGCGCGACCTGGGCTTCGAGAGTGTGATGATCAACTCGAACCCGGAAACGGTGAGCACCGACTACGACACGAGCGACCTGCTTTTCTTCGAGCCGCTGACGCTGGAAGACGTGCTGAACATCATCGAGCGTCTCAACGGCGCGCCGATGGGCTCGGGCGGGCTGGTGCACGGGCTCATCGTGCAGTTCGGCGGGCAGACACCGCTGAACCTGGCCAAGGGCCTCGTGGCGGCCGGGGCGCCGATCATCGGCACGTCGGTCGACGCCATCGACCTCGCGGAAGACCGCAAGCGGTTCGATGCGCTCCTGGGCGAACTGGGGCTCTCGCGACCGGCGGGGGGCATCGCCCGCTCGCTGGAGCAGGCCGTGGTCGAGGCCCAGCGCATCGGCTACCCGGTGCTGCTGCGGCCCAGTTACGTGCTGGGCGGGCGGGGCATGGAGATCTGCCCTGACGAGCAGGCCCTGCGCAACTTCATCACCACCGCGCTGGAAACCAGCGGCATGGATGATGCGCCGGTGCTCATCGACAAGTTCCTGCACGGCGCGACCGAGGTCGACGTTGACGTGGTGGGCGACTTTGACGACGCGGGCGGCGGCGACGGGCGCGCGCTGGTCTGCGGCGTGATGGAGCAGATCGAGCAAGCGGGCATCCACTCGGGCGACTCGGCCTGCACGCTGCCCCCGGCCTCGCTCTCGGTCGATGTGCAGGAGCGCATCGTGGCCCTGGCCAAGAGCCTGGCCCGTTCGCTGCGGGTCAAGGGGCTGATGAACATTCAGTTGGCGGTGAAAGATGGGGAAATCTTCATCCTTGAAGTGAACCCGCGTGCCAGCCGCACGGTGCCATTCGTGAGCAAGACCACGCACACGCCGTGGCCGGCCATCGCCGCCAAGGTGATGATGGGGCGCAGGCTTGAAGAACTGGGCGCGGGGGCGGGCTTTGTGCCCGGCCGCGCGGTGCGGTACTGGTCTATCAAAGAGTCGGTCTTCCCGTTCAACAAGTTCCCGGGGGTGGATGTCATCCTGGGCCCCGAAATGCGCAGCACCGGCGAAGTGATGGGCATCGATGCGAGTTTGCCCATCGCCTTCGCCAAGAGCCAGATGGCCGCGGGGAGCAACCTGCCCACAGACCCGGCCGCGGGGGGCGTGTTCATCTCGGTGCGCGCGATTGACCGCGAGACCATCGCGGAACCCGCGCGCCTGCTGATGAACCTGGGCTTCACGGTGTACGCCTCGGAGGGCACCGGGGCGTTCCTGCAGTCTCAGGGCCTTCGCCCCGTGATCCTGCAAAAAATCGCGTCGGGGGCCAGGCCCAACGTGCTCGACATGATGACCAACCGTCAGTTGTCGCTGATCATCAACACGCCCACGCGCACGGGGTGGAAGACCGACGAGGGGCGCATCCGTTCCACGGCGGTCAGGCTGAACATTCCCATGATCACCACCTGCACCGCGGCGGTGGCGGCGGCCCGCGCCATCGCCGCGATGCGCCAGCGTGATTGGGGCGTCGCGGCCCTGCAGGACTTTGCCGCGATGGAAGCCGCGCCGCCGGTGGCAGAGATGAAGTCAACGCCCGCGGCGGCCAAGGTCTGAAGGCTGCTGCGCGCCGGCGGCACGCGATCAGGGCTGCTTGTTGAGCAGCGCGGCGGTGAACATGCGGCCCGTTGTGTCTCGCTCCCACGTCCACGCGGGGCCGTGCTTTGATTCGTAGAAGTCCCAGAGTTCCAGCCAGTAACTGCGGAAGGCGTGCTCGCCGAAGGGGGCGTAGTGCGCGGCCATGCGCTTCATGATCGCGGCGGGCGTGCCGCGCATGTTCAGAATGCTGCGCCCGTGCCGCACGCTCTCGGTGTCGAGGGGCAGTCGGCGGTAGCGGCCCATGAGTTGCATGATGTTGGCGGCGGCGTAGGGCCCGATGCCGGGCAGGTCGATGAGCGCGTCAAAGACGGCGTCGTCGGGCGTGGAGGGGTTTTCGAGCCACGCGGCGTCGATGCCCCCCTTCAGGCGTGCGAAGCGTTTGCCCAGTTCCACGATGCGCGCATCGCGGTACCCCACGCGGCAGCGGGCACGCAGCGAAGCAGGGCGGGCGCGGCTGAGCGCAGAGGCCGTGGGGAAGTCTCGCACCGAGAGTGGGGCCTTGAGCCGCGCCGGCGGCTGGCCCGGGCGGCCCAGCACGTCGCAGAGTCTGCGGTTCATGGTGACCGTGCTCGGCCAGGTGACGTTGCAACTGGTGACGGTCTTGATCACGTCTTCGAAGAGTGTGGGCGAGCGGAAGAGGCGGCCGCGCCCGGAGGGGGCCCAGCGCGGGTCGAGCGTGTGGAAGGCGCGCAGTGTCTCGTGCGGTTCGTCGAGGCGCAGCATCCGCGTGATCTGCGCCGCGATCTCGCGGCGAGCGGCGGCGCCCGGGCGGCCGGTGATGCCGATGCGCAGCGTGGTGCCCGGGCCGCGGGGCTGAGCGGTGTGCGTGAGGAACACCCCTTCGCTGGTTCTCAGGGGTCGCCACAGAGTGCAGGTGCGCGGGTCCCAGGAGTTTGGGGCCAGCAGAAAATAGCCGTACGAGCAGCAGTCGCGCCGCAGGTCATAGTCGGCGGGCGTGTGCGGGCGCAGCGTCGGCATTGGCAGGCGTGGAGGGAATAACTCAGGCCGAAAGCCGCGTGGTGATGGGGAAGCAGTAGGTCGCCAGGTTGACGCACAGACGGTCGCCGATGCGGGCGTAGTTGGCGTACGCCGCGTCGGCCTGCGCCTTGAGGTCTGAGTGGGCAACGCCGGCCTTGGTCGCGGCTTCGCCGCTGGCGGCGAACTCGGCGTCGATCATCGGGCGGTCGCACTCGAAGTGGAACTGCGTGGCGAAGGTGCGGATGCCCACGCGGTAGATGGCGTTTCTGGTTGAGGCGCTGCCGGCCAGCAGCGATGCGCCGGCGGGCAGTTGCACGACTTCCTGCGAGCAGGTGAAGAGTTGCGGGTGCTTCCAGGGCACACCGGCCAGGAGGGTGTCGGTCTGTCCGGGAACCCCGATGGAGACTTCCTCAAAGCCCACGGCGGGCTTGGCCTTCCAGTCTACCTTGCCGCCCAGCGCGTGCGCGATGAGTTGGGCGCCCAGGCAGATGCCGATGACGGGGAGCGCGGCATCGTGCGCCGACTTGATGAACGCCGCCTCGGCGCGCATCCATTCATGGCGCTCGATGTCGGTGACCATCGCCGGCCCGCCCAGCACGATCACCCCCTGCACATCGTCAAGGTCGATGGGCACGCCCCGGTGCCGGCACGCGCCGTGAAGGTCGGCGCGCCGGATGGAGAGTGAAAAGCCATGATCGCGGAGGGTGGCCCCAAGGCGGCCGGGGCCGCCGAGGTCGCTGTGCTGGAAGACAATGATCGGCATAAGGCGGGAAGCGTAGGAAGGGGTGTGCGGGTCGCGGCAGGGTTCCCCCGGGGCGGCATGGGTGGCGGGCTCGGGGCAGTGAAGGCGGCAAGAGATGGGCGGAGGGCGGCGAAGAAGGGCCGTCCGCTGTTGCGGCATGTTCCCTACGATTCTCGCGGAATGCCCGATCAACCTCCCAACATCCGCAACTTCAGCATCATCGCCCACATCGACCACGGGAAGAGCACCCTGGCCGATCGTCTGCTCCAGGCGACCAACGCCGTTTCGCAGCGCGAGGCCAAAGACCAGATCCTCGACTCGATGGACATCGAGCGCGAGCGCGGCATCACGATCAAGGCCTCGGCGGTGACGGTGATGCACCGGCACAAGCCGGGCTCGAAGACCGACGACCTTGAATCAGAGTTTGAACCCCAGAGCGACGACCCCGCGCCCCGCAAGGGTGTGAAGGATGATCCCGCGTCGCACGGGGATCTCTACATGCTCAACTTCATCGACACGCCCGGGCACGTTGACTTCAACTACGAGGTTTCGCGGGCGCTCAAGGCGTGCGAGGGGGCCATCCTGGTGGTGGATGCCACGCAGGGCGTGCAGGCCCAGACGCTGGTGAACGCCTACCTGGCGGTCAACGAAAACCTGACCATCATCCCGGTGATCAACAAGATCGATCTTCCCAGCGCACGCACCGACGAGGTGGCCGACGAGATCGAGCAGACGCTGGGCTTCAGGGCCGAAGAGTGCCTGCTGGTCTCCGCCAAGACGGGCCAGGGCATCAAAGAACTGCTGGCGGCGATCTGCGAGCAGTTGCCGGCCCCGCGCGCGGCGCTGGTGCCCCAACTCCGCGGGCTCATCTTCGACGCGGTCTATGACGATTACCGCGGCGTGGTGGTCTATTGCCGAATCTTCGACGGCACGCTCAAAGTGGGCGACAAAATCCGCATGATGGGCGTGGGCCGCACCTTCCAGGTGACCGAGATCGGCAAGATGGTGCCCAAACCCACGCGCGTGAAAGAAGTGGGCCCGGGCGAAACGTGCTACATCGGCGCGGCCATCCGCACGCTCGCCGACGTGCGCATCGGCGACACCATCACCCTCGAGCACAACCCCGCGGCCGAGGCCCTGCCGGGGTATCAGCCCCCGCGGCAGATGGTCTTCTGCGACTTCTACCCGGCCACCGCCGAAGACGGCAACGGCTCAGACTTCGAAGAACTGCGCGAGGCCGTCGAGAAACTCAGCCTCAACGACTCGTCGTTCACGTTCATGCCGGTTCACTCCGAGGCGCTGGGCTTCGGCTTTCGCTGCGGGTTCCTCGGGCTGCTGCACATGGACATCATCCAGGAGCGGCTGGAGCGAGAGGGCGACGTGCAGATCGTGCAGACGGCGCCCACGGTGTCGTACCAGGTTGTCTGCCGCGGCCTCGACCCCATCATGAGCCCCGGCGGGCAGGTGCTCAAGCCGGTTCTGCCCGAGCACGAGCACTACAAAGACGTGCCCGAGGGGTCGCAACTCATCGAGGTTCACAACCCGGCGGAACTCCCCAACGGCTCCATCGTGCTCGAGATCCGCGAGCCCATCTGCCGCCTTGAGATCATGGTGCCCAAAGACTACATCGGCGACATCATGCGGCTGGTGCTCGACCGGCGCGGCGTCTATAAAAACCAGTCGTTCGTCTCGCCCACGCGCGACCTGCTCACCTTCGAGATCCCCCTGGGCGAGATCATCTACGACTTCTTCGACAAGATGAAGGGCCTCACCAGCGGCTACGGCACCATGGATTACGAGATCATCGGCTACCGCACCGACAGCCTGGTGCGCATGGACATCCTCGTCAACGGCGAGCCGGTCGAGGCCCTCTCGATCATCGTTCACCGCGACAAGGCGGCCCAGCGCGGGCGGGCGCTCATCTCCAAACTCAAGGAACAGATCCCACGTCACCAGTTCGAGATCCCCCTGCAGGCGGCCATCGGCGGCAAGATCATCGCCCGCGAAACCATCAAGGCCTTCCGTAAGAACGTGCTCGCCAAGTGCTACGGCGGCGACGTGAGCCGCAAGCGAAAACTGCTCGAAAAGCAGAAGGAAGGCAAGAAGCGCATGAAGTCTGTCGGCAGTGTCAACATCCCGCAGGAGGCCTTCATGGCCGTCCTCGACACCGGCGATTGAACCCTTCCCCGCCCGCCGCGTTGCCAAACCCCACGCGCCTTGCCGCCTCGCCGTGGTTCGCCCCGCCGGGCATGCACGGCGCGCGAGATGCCCGTAATAGCAAGGCCCGCAAGCGCAACCCGTGTGCACGGCCCGTAAGCGCTACCCAAGATCCTGGACTCCCTGCGCAGCCGCGCGCCGTCGCCACGCATGAAGGGCGCGGCATGATCACCCGCGCACGCGCCGGCGGCCGCCGCGCGTATTAAAAATCTCGGCGGGCGAAGATCAGGCAGGCCAGCCCGAGCACCAGCGCCTCAAAGATCAGCGACGTGCCGATGACCCACGCCGTGGTGCGCTCGCGCAGGGCTTCCTCCACGCGCAGTTCCACGCGTCGGTCGTTCCCCTGGCGCTGGCGTCCCTCGGCGCTGTTCATGAACTGCTCCAGTTCGCCCAGGCTCACCAGGTTGCGGTTGAGCAGCCCGATGGTCTCGGATGTTTTGGGCAGGCACGTCTTGGCGATCATCAGTTTGCGCGTCCAGTCGATCCACTTCTCGTGGCTCTGCTGCGCTTCTTTGAGGCGGGCGCGCTCCATCACCAGCACGGGGCTGATGGCGTCCAGTTCGTCCTGGCCTTCCTGGGGCGTGGGCACCTCCACGCCGTCGGCGCGCGCCTTCTCGAGCATCTTCGCGGCGGCGGCCTGGAGTTTGTTCACCTCCGCCGCGCGTCGCTCCACGCTCACGGCCGCGTTCTCGCGCGAGTTGAGGAAGATGCCGTCGGTCACGTTCACGCCGAAGCACACAAACCACACCAGCAGCGTCAGCAGCAGCGAGGCGATGGTTGACCTTGTGAGCAGGCCCAGCAGCACCATCACCGAATAGAGATAACTGAAGAAGAGGAGGACGATGGGCACCGCCAGCCACAGCCTCGGTTCCCACTCGTTGCCGCGCACGCCGATGACCAGGAACACGCCCAGCGTGAAGACGGTCACCTGCAGCGCCACAAAGAGCAGCCCCGTGGCGAACTTGGTGAGCAGCAGCCGCACGCGCGACACGGGCTTGGAGAGCGTGAGTTCGATGGCGCCCCCCGCGATGAAGTCGGGGATCATGCTCGCCGTAGACACCAGCGCCAGCACCGTGGCCACCCACGTCAGCCACACGGGGATGCCGATCTGCACGAAGATAAACTTGTAGAAGAGCGAGGGGGCGATGTTGGTCGAGTTGATCATCGGGAGGGGGAACTCCCAGTGCAGCAGCGTGATGCCGCGCTCGTTGATCCCCATGATGGCCACGGCGGCCACCGCCATCACGTTGAGGGCCATGGTGATCCAGAAGAGCCGTCGCGCGTTGAGTTCGCGGTAGGCATCGATGAACAGCGCCAGGGTTTGTGTGATCATCGGCGTGCCTCCCGCGGGGCGGCGCCGGGCAGACGCGGTGCGCCCGTGGCCGGATCGGTCACCGCTTCCATGAACAGATCCTCCAGCGAGGGGCGCACGTCGCGCACGCCCTCGACAATCAACCCCTTCGCGCGAAGGGCGTCGATCACCGGCTGCACGGCCGGCGCATCGGCCGGGGCAACCCGCAGTGCGCCGCTGTCAACCCAGGCCCGCGCCCGCCCTTCGGTCAGCCGCCCCAGCGTGCCGGGCGGGTCGCCATCTTCCGCGGGCGAGAGCATCGCCCCCAGGGCCGCGGCATACATCGCGCCACGCGCCGCGTTCAGTTCGGCGTTCTGGCCGTTGACCAGCGGCGCGGCGTTCTGGCCGGTCTGCGAGCCCTCGCGGGCCGCCACTTCGTAATAGCGACGGTGCGACGTGAGTTCGTCGATGGTGCCCTGCGAGACCACGCTCCCCTGCACCATGATCGCCACGCGGTCGCAGACCATCTCGAGTTCGCTCAAGAGGTGCGAGTTGATGAAGACCGTGCGCCCCTCGTCGCGGATGCGCACCAGCATCTCGCGGATCTCGCGCCGCCCCACCGGGTCTACACCGTCGGTGGGTTCATCCAGCAGCACCAGGTGCGGGTCGTTCATCAGCGCCTGCGCGATGCCCACCCGCTGACGCATGCCCTTTGAATAGCCCCGCACGCGCGTGTCTGCCCAGCGCGTCATGCCCACTGTTTCAAGCAGCTCGCCCGCGCGCTTCACCCGCTCGCGCCGAGGCACCCCCGCCAGCGCGGCATAAAAGTGCAGCACCTGCGCCCCCGTGAGGTAATCAGGAAACTTGTGGTGCTCGGGCAAGTAGCCCACCTTGGCCAGCGTGGGCTTGTGCCCCACCGGGTGATCGAGCAGCGTGCCCCCCGCCCGAGTCGCGCGGATCACCGTCATCATGATCTTCACGATGGTGCTTTTGCCCGCCCCGTTGGGGCCAAGCAGGCCGAAGATGTCGCCCCGCCGCACGCGGAGGTCTACGCCGCGCAGGGCGTGCACGCGCCGGCCGAAGACCTTGGTCACGTTCGTCAGGTTCACCGCCCATTGCGTGTCCATGCGCTGGCCTATGCCTCCTCGGGGTGGTTCTTCCGATCCGGGCTCGCCGGATTGCACACAAAGACTCTACGCCCGCTCAAACCCCGCCCTCACAGCCGGGCAATGATCCCCGGCCATGCCCAGCGCGATCTTTGACCAGTTCCACACCACCCTGGGGCAGACCGGCGCGGCGTCGTGGCCCGTCGGGCTGGTGATTCTCTTTCTCGCCGCGGCGATCATCGCCACCATCCTCAGGCGCTTTCGCGTCGAGACCATCCCCGGGTATCTCTTGGCGGGCGCGATCGTCGGGCCGCACGGCCTGCGCCTCATCGCAGACCGCTCGGCCACCGAGCAGATCGCCAGTCTGGCCACCATCCTGCTGATGTTCGGCATCGGGCTGCAACTCGATGTCAGCGCCCTGCGCAAGGGCTTTGCCTCGGTCGTGGGGCTGGGCATCGGCTCGACGCTTGCCTTTGTCGCCGTGGCGTGGGGTGTGATGTTTGTTCCCGGCGGCGGCAGCGCCCCGAGCACCCTGCTCATCGCGATGGCGCTCTCGATCTCGTCCACGGCGGTGCTCGTGCCCATTCTCATGGCGCGGCGTGAGGCGCGGGCCACGCACGGGCGCGTGTCGCTGAGCGTGTCGATCGTGCAAGACCTCATGTCTGTCGCCATGATGGCCCTCATCCCGCCGTTGGCCACGTGGGCCGGCGTGCCCATGCTGGGCGTTGTCGGGCGCATCGATGACGCCGGCGAACTGCCCACCGTCCTCGACCTCTTCGCGCGCGCGGGGGTCGGCATCGGCGGCGTCACCCTTATGATCGTGCTCGCGCGCCTGTTTCTGCCGCGCGTGCTGATGATTGTCACACGCCTTGGTTCGGGAGAACTGCTGCTGGTGGTGAGCGCCGCGCTCGCGCTGGGCGCGGCGTGGCTCACGGGCTGGCTGGGCTTCACGCCCGAGATGGGCGCCTTCCTCGCGGGCTTCATGCTCGCGTCGACGCCCTTCCGATATCAACTCTCGGGGCAGATCGGCCCGGTGCGCGATATCCTCGTCGCCCTCTTCTTCACGCTCGTGGGCACACAGGTTGATATCGCCGCGGTGGTGCAATATTGGTGGGTGGTGCTGCTGGCCGTGCCCGCGCTGATGATCGGCAAGGTCGTGCTGGTGGGCGTGAGCGGGTGGCTGCTGGGCATCCCCGCGGCGCCCAGTTTTCTCACGGGTGTCTATGTCGCCAACGGCAGCGAGTTCTCGCTGGTGCTGCTGGGCGCCGGGCTCGCCGCGGGCGTGCTCAGCGAGGTGCAGGCGGCGCTGGCCGTGGCCGTTGTCTTTTTCACGCTCATCATCTGCCCTTTGCTCGCCGGCCCGTCGCACCGCCTGGTGCCCATGCTCGCCGTCGTGCGCAGCCCGCGGTGGATCAAGGCTTCACCCTTTGCCCCCGGCGCAGGCCTCGACCCCGACACGCGCGGCCCGTGCCACGTGGTCATCGCGGGCTTCGGGCCTGTCGGGCGCGCCATCGCCGATGAACTCTCCACCGCGTCCATCCCCTTCACGGTCATTGAACTCAACCCGCGCACCGTGCAGCGGCAGACCGGCCTGGGCCGCCGGATTGTCTACGGCGATGTCACCAACCCCGAAGTGCTCGAATCGGCCGGCGCCCGCGCCGCCGACGCCATCATCATCACCGTGCCCGATGATGAAGTGTCGCTGCAGGCCTGCCGCGCGGCACGGGCCCTGGCGCCCAGGGCGCTCATCGCGGTTCGGTCAGGCTTTGTCAGCAGCAAGATCAGGGCGTTGCAGCACGGGGCCGATGTGGTGACGGTGGAAGAGTTCGCCGCGGCCGACGCGATGCGCCGGGAAGTGATGGAGGCGATCGTGCAAAGGTTTGGGAAGGGAGAAGGCCCGCCGGCGGCGAATGGGGAAGAGAAGGCAGGGCAGACGCCGAATGCGTGAGGATGACACGCGCGTCATGGGGGATGAGTTGATGCGCCGGCGGATGTGGCGAGGCGCTGGGCAGCGCTGGAGCGGCGGGATGAGAGCCGAGTGTTTGAGAAGCGCGCGGCGTGTGGCGTTGAGGAGGTCGGTGCGCCCGCGGGGGCAGTAGATGTGGCAGGAGAGTGTGACGTAGGGGGCGCTGCTGAAGATGAGGGAGCGGGCACGGGAGGAGGGAGGGGAGAAGGGGTAGCGGAAGTTAAAGCAGGTGCATTGACGGTGGGGGGGGTTGTTGTGGAGTCGGGTGATGAAGCCTGTGCGTCAGCGTTGACAGCGTCACCGAGACAGTCATCGGCCGAGTAGTTGCCGGAGTCGTCTGCTGAGTTCATGCTGGCGACGGCTGCTGCGAAGAGCGCGGCGAATGAGGGGAAGTGCGGCGCGGATTGCTGGGCAGTGAAAGGTGTGGAAACAGGTGCAGAGAGAGGAAGGCTCGGAGCCGGCGCGGCGGGGTGAGCGGACGCGTTGTGGATTGAAGGTGTTGTGGCCGTGGGCGTGGGTTGGACATCGACGCTCTGGGGGTGAGTGTGTGCAGCGGAGTGGCGAGGGTTGAAGGCGTGAGTGAGATTGGCTGGTGTGTTGACGTTCGAGGGCGTGTGGGCAACGCTCCCGCGCGGGTTCGCGGACGGGGTGCTCGCGTGCTGGGGCTGGGTATCGCGGGCAAGCGTGTTTGTGCGCGCGCGGTGATTGAAGTTGGCACAGCGGAGGAGGGTGGCCGCCGCGCGGCGGAGTTCCACCTGGTGGCGAAGTGCGCGGGCTTCGGCGCGCGACGAACGGGCGTCGTCGCTGGGTGAGCGGGCTACGTCGCTGGGTGAGCGGGCTTCGTCGCTGGGTGTGGAAGTGGCCTGAGGCGCGGAGGAGCAGGCATGCGGGCGGTGGCATGTGAGGAGCGTGCCCAGGGCGGCGACGGCGATGGGGAGGTGGAGCTGCGCGGCGAAACGGGTGCTGATGGCGGCCGCGCTCTGGAGTTCGTCGAGCCGTTGTTGGGTCTGGTCGGAGGTGATGAAGGCGGCGAGGGCATCAAGGGAGAGGCCGTGGCGCGCGGCGACCTGGCTCAGAGAGAAGTGAGCAGAGGCGAGGTCGGCGATGATCGCGGCCGGGTCCATACAGACAATGTACGGAATAGGGTTGGGTGTGTCAAGGGTATTGTTTGGGTTTTGAGAGGAGTAAGGCGTAAGTGGTTGGAGGAGAGGGGGTTGGGAGGGGGTGGAGAAGGCGCGGCATTCGGCATTCGACATTCGGCACTCGACATTCGGCACTCGGCATTCGGCACTCGGCACTCGGCATTCGGCATTCGGCACTCGGCATTCGGCACTCGGCATTCGGCACTCGGCACTCGGCACTCGGCACTCGGCACTCGGCATTCGGCATTCGGCACTCGGCATGCGGCATTCGGCACTCGGCACTCGGCACTCGGCACTCGGCATTCGGCATTCGGCACTCGGCATGCGGCATTCGGCACTCGGCATGCGGCATTCGGCACTCGGCATTCGGCATTCGGCTGAGTGCCGTTGTTGGTGAGCCGCGCATGCCGGGGAGGGGTTCAACGGCCTAAACCAATGGCTGGGCCAGCGGCAAGGTGCCGCGCATGCCGGGGAGGGCTTGCCGCCCTCCCCCGGCACCCCCACCGGCTGTGAGTGGGCGTGCGTGTCGTGATTTGCGAACCCGGATGGATGTCGAGTGCAGGTAGGACGGCGGGCGGCCGCGCGTGAAGTGAGGGGGGTATTCGCACCGATCGCCGGAGGAACCGGCGATCCGATGGGTATGAAGACCTGCTGCTCCAGCCGAGCAACACTCTCGGCGGGACAAGCCATCCCATCAAGGAGCAACAGGTCATGGAGAATATACCCGTGTTCGTCGGTCTTGACTACCACTCTGCCAGCGTTCAGGTCTGCGTCGTCGATCAGCAGGGCCGCATGCTTGTCAACAAGCGATGCGGCAACAGCGTCTTTGAAATCACCCAGGCGGTGGGCCGCGGCCGCGAGGTTCGATCAGCGATCGTCGAGAGTTGCTGCGGCGCGGCGGACCTGGCCGAAGCATTGATCGATCCGGTCAAGGGCCCAGCGTGGCCGGTGAGCCTGGCCCATGCGGGGTACGTCTCGCGGATGAAGAGCAACCCGGACAAGAGCGACTACTCCGATGCGCGGCTGCTCGCGGAGCTCGGGCGTGCGGGGCTCGTGCCCAAGGTCTGGTTGCCGTCGCGGGCGATCCGCGGGCTTCGCAAGCTCGTGCGGACGCGTGCCGCGCTGGTCGATCAGGCCCGAGCCACCAAGACACGGACATTGGGTGTACTGCGGCAGGAACGGATCTCTGAACCCGGGTGTGGGCGTTGGAGCAAGCGCTGGATGGAGTGGATCAAAGACGAACGCACGGTGAGCGAAGAGGGCAAGTTCGTGATTCACTTGCAACTTGGCATGCTCGCGTACCTGCGCGAGCAGATCGCACTGATAGAGAAGAAGATGGCGGAGACGACACGCGAAGATGTCGCGGTGCAGATGCTGCTGGGTATCAAGGGCATCGGCGTCGTCACCGCGTGGACGATGCGGGCGATGATCGGGCGGTTCGACCGCTTCACCAGCGGCAAACACCTGGCGCGATTCTGCGCGGTCACGCCGCGCAACGCATCCAGCGGTCAGCGGGTCGCCGACTCGGGGATGATCAGGGCGGGTGACCCGCTGCTCAAGACGGTGGTCATCGAGGCCGCGCAGAGGCTCAGACGCTACGAGCCCCGCTGGCGGGCGCTGTCCGACGCGATGGCCTCGCGCGGCAAACCAACCAGCGTGATCGTCGGCGCCATCGCCAACCGATGGCTCCGAGGCCTGTTCCATCAGATTAAACACCTCAGCGCCGACCTGGTGCCGGCGGGGAGGATCACACAGGAGAAGACGTACACAGACAACGGCATGGCCGCGGCGGTCGCGTAGAGCGTCCGGGCCAAGCCGCCGGCAGGAAGAAAAGTCAGAACGCAACGCGGACCCGCGTGCGGCCCCGGCAAGCTCGTGTGCCACCTGGGGCGTTCGATCTGAACGTCTCGTTCTCCGAAAGGGCAGCCGGCGCCACACGCCTCGAACACATCCCCAATGGGCAGGGCGAAACGCCCGAGCTCGGATAGACGAATGGGACCGCTTTGCGCTTGACTTTCCTCAGGTCTTCATAGAGGTGGCACGAGTTCTCTACCTGAAGCGATCGATGCCACCCGCCGGCCCGTCGAGCCCGCACCCCAATCGGCGGAGCGCGCGGCCGGCCCGGGAATCGGCCCGAACCGCTCGAACCTCAGGCCTCAAGCAACGCAGAAGAGTTCGGTAGAATTCTCCGCCGGTTGGGGTGTGGGCGACCGAATCACCAGGCCGTCCCGTACCAGAGACAAAGGCCTCCGGCACTTCCGTACCCACTCAAAAGTTGGAAGATCCAAAGTTTTTTGCGGATTGGAGAAACTCGGAGCTGCTTTTAGCGTACACTGTCCCAAAGCGAGGCTGATCGCGCTCCGGCTATAAGTTGCGGGCGAAAGCGAGAAGCGCACGCGGGTCCGAAGGAATTTGAGCCATCCTGCTCGTTCCGATCTCCCTCGCCACAACTTGACTGTACACCAAACGGCGTTGTTCGCTGCGCGTTGTGGGTGTGCTACGGGTGTTCCGTAGTGGCTTTCGTTGTTCCGGCTCGGCTTCATGTCGGGCCAATAGGAGATTCGGTAATGAAGACAGACTACAGCATCGTTCGGCAGGATCGGTTCATTGAGGCTACGCGTGATAGCGGGTACAAGTGCACCGAAAGCGCGTTGTCGGAGTTGATCGACAACTCCATTCAGGCGAGGGCGTCATCGGTGGCAATTGAGTTCCTGACGTTGGAGGAAGCGTCGGACGGTCCTGGGCGACCAAAGATGCCCCGCGTGAAGGAGGTGTTGATCGCGGACAATGGCCACGGCATGGACTCGAACACTCTTCGACGTTCACTGCGGTTTGGTGATAGTTCACGCTTCGGGGATCGCAATGGGCTGGGTCGATTCGGGATGGGCCTTCCAAATGCTAGCGTGAGTCAGTGCAAGCGGGTGGATGTTTATTCGTGGCGTCGTGGAGCGACGCCCATCCACACCTTCATTGACGTGGACTTGATCGCCAATGGGGAACAGGAAGAGGTGCCAGAGCCGCGGGAGGCCGTGATTCCTGCGCCGTACGCGCACCTTTGCACGTCGCCCTCTGGTACGCTGGTGGTCTGGAAGAAGTGCGACCGGCTTGACCATGATGGGAAGTCGGAAACGCTCGTAAAGACGCTTCGCTCCAACCTGGGCCGCATCTTCCGATACTTCCTCATCCGTGATTTCGACCTGAGGATCAACGGCGATGCGGTGGGACCGATGGACCCTCTGTATCTCATGCCGCAGGCGCGTTTGCCGGGCGACGCTCTCGCCACCCAGCATGGCGACACGATGAAGTTCGAAGTGCCCATCCCAGGCAAGCCGGACCAGACTTCTACCGTGGAAGTCCTCTTCACCCTGTTGCCCGAAGAGTGGCATACCAAGTACAGCGGGAGGCCCAAGGAACAGCGCTCGGGGAATCTCAAGCGGCAAATCGACAAGACCGCGGGATTCAGTTTCGTGCGGGCATGGCGTGAAATCGACCTGACGCCCAGTCCCTACCGCGTCAAGCATCACCTTCACCGTTGGTATCGCGTGGAAGTGCGGTTCTCGCCCGAGTTGGACGAACTTTTTGGAGTCACGCACACCAAGCAACACGCGCGGCTTGTTCCGGGTACGGCGCTATCGAACATTCTGGAAAAGGCTATCACTCTGAATGAGGCGACCCTCATCGACACGATTGAGGGTTGGACTCGCAAGGCCGCTGCTGCGAAGCGCGGTGGGCCGAGTCCGGCGGAGGAGTACGCGAAGCGAGCGGCCGCGCAGATGAAACCGGTCGAGGGCTTGGCAGATAAGCCGGGAGCCGAAGTCGCCCAGGAGATTGCAGCGTTTATGCAGGAACGCGCGAGCGCGTCCGGTTCTCCCGCCGAAGCAACCGCCGACCTTGACCAGCGCCTGTCGCACTTCCCGATCATCATTGAACGGGAGTCTCTGCCCGGAGCGCCTATTTACCGCGTCAAGGTGGTTGGACGCACCATCGTGGTCATGGTGAACACTTCGCACCCGTTCTATGAGCGCGTTTATCAGCGATTGGAGGAACAGTCCTCCATCGGACGCACCGGCGTTGATCTGTTGCTGATGTCTCTCGCTCGAAGCGAAGTCAACGGGTCTGAAGAGGCCCGCGACTGGTATGACGCCCAACGCCAGGACTGGAGCCAGAACTTGAAGTTGCTGACTTCTCTGCTCCCCGAGTACGAAGGGCCGGGCTCCCCCGGCGGCAAGTAATCCAATCCTGGCGCACGCGGGCCGAGACGCCCGCGTGCGCTATTACTGCGCGCGTCACGCGGCTTTATTGTCACTCTTTATGGAGATTCAATATGAGAGTGACCTGCCCCCACTTTCTGTACCAAGCCCTATGAGAGTCGGTTGATTGTACCGGCCATCGCCTCGATCATGAACGAATCCGTCTCGTGGGGGGTAGAGGGGTGAGTTTGAGAGGGGAGAGGGGCCTCGTCTCCCCTCTCAAGATTCGGCGGGTGGCAACGAACGTTTCATGGTGTGAGTACGTGCCACCGATCGCCGGTTCTCCCGGCGATCGGTGAGTAGCCGGCCCGATGGCACGGCTTTACTATGGATGTGTGAAGCAGCCACGCCGCAAGCGACTGATCCGAACCGCGGCCTTTGGCAAGGTGCGTTTTCTCACGTTCTCTTGCGAGCGTCGCTTGCCGCTTCTGTCAAATCCGCTGATTGCTCATCTCTTCGTCAAACAGTTGCATCGTGCTCGTGAGCGCTGGGGTATACAACTCTTTGCCTGGGTCGTCATGCCCGAGCATGTTCACCTTCTTTTGAGCCCGACCGGGCCCCCGAATGATGCTCGTGCCGATCTGACAGTCAGGGTGCTTTGGTTCATCAAGAAGTCGGTGGCCCAGCGCGTCATTGCTCGTTGGAAAGAGATCGATGCGCGGATACTCGCCGACATCTCACAGCACGCCGCGGGCAGGCCTCGCTTTGGGCAGAAAGGCGGGGGCTTTGATCGGTGCGTGCGAGACACAGACGAGTTGATGCACGAGATTCGATACATCCATCACAACCCGGTCGAACGCGGCCTGTGCCAATCTCCGACCGACTGGGAGTTCTCGAGCGCGAGGTGGTGGGCTCGTAGTTCGGGCGAACCGGGGCATGACCCGTTGATCGAGTGCGATGCGCCTCCGGGCAATGGGTGGGAATCCTGGAAAGGGTGGAGGTGAGCGGTGGTGCGGTTGCGAGGTGTCAGGGCACCGATCGCCGGAGGAACCGGCGATGCGGTGGCACGAGTTTTCACCCTCAAGCCATCAATATCACCCGCCTGATGCTGTAGCCCATCTCCGCGGCTCAAACGCCGCGGCCCCATTCTCCCCCTACTCCGCCAACTGCTTCAACTCGTCCCGCAGGATCGCCGCGAGTTCGTAGTTCTCCTGCTCCAGGGCCTCGGCCAGCCGGCGCTTGAGTTCTGACCGCTGCGAGATGGGCAACTGCGGCGAGAGTTCCTCGCGCATCTGCTTGAGCAACTGGGCCTCGCCCGAGGTCTCGAAGAGTTTGGGGTCTCCCAGCGCGCGGTAGAGCCGCTTGATCTCTTCCAGCCCATCATCCAGCACCAGCGCGGCCGCCTTGGGCTCGCCAGACTTGATCATCTGAAACGCCAGCGCCCGCGTCTTGAGCGCGGTAATGTATGGCCGATATTGTTCGAGAACTGTTCGGTCTTCCTCGCGTTCCGCGTGCGTCTTGCAGAGTTCCATGATCCTCAGGTTGTGCGAGGCATCCCGCGCGACCCGGTCAAAGTCTTCCATCGCCATCAGCGCGATGCACCGTTGGTTCACCTGGGCGAGTTCTTCCCGCAGTGCGCGGCAGTCCGCCGCGGAGAGCGAATATGGGCGGTCTGGCGAACCTTCGGCCCCTGATTCGCCTCCATCTTCGCCATCTCCCCCAGATTCCGCATCTTCACCCCCAGCCATCGGGTGGTCTGAGGGGTCTTGCAGTTCGCGGGCGTTTTCGAAGTAGTCGAGCAGGGTGGCAAACCCCATGGGGCGTTCGCCGTCGGGGCGGTTGTCGAGGCACATCTGCAGGATTCCCAGGTCAAGGCGGACCTGAATTCGCGGGTTTCCATCGTCGCCGTCGATGAGCCGCGCGGTGATCTGGCCGGGCTGAAAGGGCCATTGAGCAAGAATTTGGGAGAGGTCTCGTTTCATGCGTGAGGAGGGATGAGAGGGCGCAACCGACATCTTTTCAACACTTTCTGAACTTTCTCTTGACAACCCCCCCCGGTCTATCTGTACCTTGTGGGAGATTTTTTCCGGAATTCCCTTGCGTTTCGGAATTCTTGTGGCAGGTTGTATGCTGGAGGGATTCCGTAGAGGGGCAGAGTCAAGCCCTGAAATCCCCAAGTCGATGAAACCCCGTGGGGGGAAGAGACGGATATCTGGACGCTGCCCGGGCATGTCGCCCAAACTGCGTCCGGTAACAGGACGAGGGTGCACGGCGGTTCTCGCCGGGAAAGTGGGTTTTCAGTGAGCCAAGCCCGCGAAGAGACAAAGACGACGGTGTGGCAAGGGAGCAAGGGCGTGCAGAGTGACCTGCATCTGTACATGCGGGAGATCCACCGGTTCACTCTCCTCACCGCAGAGGAAGAGCGCGAACTCGGCTGGGCCATCATCAACGACAACTGCCCGCAGGCCCGCGAGCGGATGATCCGCTCGAACCTTCGCCTGGTCGTTGCCATCGCCAAGAACTACATGAACCGCGGCCTCTCACTCTCCGATCTCATCGAAGAGGGGAACATCGGCCTGATGCGTGCCGTGGACGGGTTCGACCCCGCCCAGGGCGCCCGGTTCAGCACCTACGGCTCGTGGTGGATCAAGCAGGCCATCAAGCGGGCCCTGATCAACGCCGGCCAGCCTGTGCACATCCCCGCGTACATGGTTGAACTGGTTTCCAAGTGGAAACTCGCCTACCGGCGTCTTGAGGCGGCCAACAACCGCCCGCCCACCATGGCCGAACTCGCCGGCGAGATGGATCTTCCCCTGAAGAAGATCCGCATGATCCGGCGGGCCGTGCGTGCCCTGCAGTCGGGTGCCGCGGGCGGCGAAAACACCAAAGACCTCATGTCGATGGGCGACATGATCGCCGACAGCCGCGTGGGCACCCCCGACGAGCGTTCCCTGCGCGACGAAGAACTCAAGACTCTGCGCCGCATGCTCGAATCCATCGACGACCGCCAGGCCAAGATCCTGCGCATGCGCTTCGGCATGGACGGCTGCGAGCCCCTCACCCTCAAGCAGATCGCCGACGAACTGGGCCTCAGCCGCGAGCGCGTGCGCCAGTTGGCCGACGAAGCCCTCACCCGCCTCAACGAGCGCATGGGCGGCAACGGCGCTGTCGCCACACGTCACGATGACGAGGACGAAGCCATCGCCGCCAACGAACTGGCCCACGGCTCAGACCTCGACCCCGCCGCCCGCTGGTAATCCCCACTGCCTTCGGGCCGCCGGGCACACCCCTCGCCGGTGCAACTTCACAACGATCCACCGCCGCGCTCCGCTGGGCGCGGCGTTTTCTTTGGCCTCTCCCCGGCCGCCCCGCGTGGGAGACTCCGGCGCGCCCCCCAGCGCCGGGCCCGGCGGCGTGCCCGCCATGTGTGAAGCCGCGCGAGATTCCGCGCGTTCCGGCGCGCGGTTCGCCGGTGCTTTCGGCTACCATCGGCGGCATGCCAGTTCAAACGCAACCATCCGTGCCCACTCTTCAAGGCCCGCGCGCCGCCATCACCACCCGTGACCGCGCGCGCCGGCGATCTTTCCGCGTGCCCGCCTGGTGCGTGACGCTGAGCGCTGTGGCCCTCACCCTCGGCGCCACGCTCAGTGCGCGGGCAGACGACTTCATCAACCGGGCCAACGCCCAGTATGCGCAGATCGCGCAAGACCGCCGCAGCGACACCGTGATGCTGCCGGTGCTGGCCGGGATGGCGCGCCCGCCCGAGTCTGTGGCGCGGGCCGATGACGCGATGCTCCTTCCCGCCGGGGCGCAGGGCTGGGCCGAGGCGTTGGCCTGGGCGCAGGCCCCCGAGCAGCGTGCCGCGCTTGAGGTGCTGGCGCAGTGCACCGGCGAGCGTGACTGGCGGCGAGCCTTCGCCTTTGGCCAGCCGTACGGCATCAACGGGGTTCCGGTGAGCCTGATCCAGGCCAAACTCTTCACCGACCTGGGCGACCCGCCGACGCTGGCGGGGGCGAAACTGCACTACATGAAGGCGCTCGACACGCTCTGGTGCCTTGTGAACGTTGAAGCCACGCGCCTGACGGCGGAGGGCAAAGCCTCTGAGGCGGTAGACCTGCTCATCAACTGGGTTTACTTCGGCCGGCAGATGGCCGACCGCCAGATGTTCACCGAGGCCGCCTGGGGCCTGAACATGATGATCGCCGGCTACGAACGCCTGCGCGACGTGATCTACACCGACTCACGCACGGGCGCCAAACTCAACGCGGGCCGGCTGCGCGAACAGATCTCGCGGCTGTCAGAATCAGGCACGTTCCTCGATCTCTCCCGCATGCGCTTCCCCACCGGCAACCGCATCGCGGCCGAGCAACTCATCGCGCGATTTTACGGGCGAGGGGATCAGGTAGACCAGCGTGCCTTCGCCGTGTCGATGGCGCGTCTGCGCAGCAGCGAGCGTCCGTTGCGGCTCTTCTCCGAGTCGGGCCATTGGCGCATGGTGGCCGGCACCCAGGGGAGCGGGGCCGAGGCCTCGCAGATCGTCTCGGGCATTTTCGACGACTGGAACAGGCGCTGGAACATCGCATCGCGCTTTGATCCCAGCCTTCTGGTGCTCACCTCCTACAGCCGCTTCGACGGCGACCGTTTCGCCGCGGTCTCGGCGGCGGTGCCGGACATGACCCAACTGCTCGACCTTCGCGAACTGGCCGGGCTCGAGGCCGTCGGCAGCCGCGCCTCGATGGGCCTCATGGGCCACTTCTACATCACGCGCAACTACGCCCCGCAGATCAGCGCGATCCGCCCGGCCTGGGTGCCCGAGATCGAGTCTGACCCCTTCAACCCCACCAACCGCAACCGCGGCGGCAAACCCCCGCTCGAATATTTCGTGCCCATCCGCGACACCGAGGCCATCGACGGCGCGGGCAACCCGCACGAACTCCAGGTCTTTGTCAACGGCGCCAACTTCCGCGTGGCCCTCAAGGAAGACGTGTTCGTTCTCTACTCGTGGGGCTCAGACCACGCCAAGAACAACGCCCGCCGCGTGCAGAACGTCTCGGCGCGCGTCGAAGGCGCCGACTACCTGATCTGGCCCCCGCGGCTCTCCCTCTACCGGCAATACCGCCTCGACCTGGGCGAACTCAAGTAACCCATCACCGCATGGCGGGCGGGGCACCCCACCCACGCGCCAGAGAGAAACGACTCACCCATGGCAGACACAGGCGTAGAGAAAGTGGTGATCATCGGTTCGGGCCCCGCGGGCTGGACGGCCGCCGTCTACGCCGCGCGGGCGCAACTCGCGCCGGTGGTTTATACCGGTGTTCCCAAGAGCGATCCCGGGCCGGTGCTGCCGGGCGGGCAGTTGATGCTCACGACCGAGGTAGAAAACTACCCCGGCTTCCCGGAAGGGGTCGAGGGGCCACACCTCATGGACCTCTTCCGCAAGCAGGCCGAGCGCTTCGGCACGCGGATCATCGAGGAAGATGTCAACCGCTGCGACTTTTCGCAGCGTCCCTTCGTGCTGCACACCGACGGCGGCCGGGTCCGCGCCCACAGCGTGATCATCGCCACCGGGGCCACGGCCAACTGGATCGGCCTGGACAACGAGATGCGTCTGGCCCGCACCGGCGGGGGTGTCTCGGCGTGCGCGGTGTGCGACGGCGCGCTCCCCGCCTTCCGCAACAAGCCCCTGGCGGTGGTGGGGGGCGGCGATACGGCGATGGAAGAGGCTACCTACCTCACCAAGTTCGCCAGCACGGTGTATGTCATCCACCGGCGAGATTCCCTGCGCGCCAGCAAGATCATGCAGCAGCGGTTCCTCTCGCGCCCCAACGCCCAGGTGCTCTGGAACAAGGTCGTGGTGGATGTGCTGGGCCAGGACAAAATCGAGGGCGTGCTGCTGGAAGACACCGTCACCGGCGAGCGTGCCCCGCTGAGTGTCGGCGGGCTCTTTATCGCCATCGGCCACACCCCCGCGACGCGCTTCCTCAAAGAGAGCGGCCTTGAGTTCAACGACAAGGGCTACATCGCGCTCCACGGCCGGCACAGCGCCACCAACATCCCGGGCGTCTTCGCCGCCGGCGACGTAGCCGACGCCGAATACCGCCAGGCCGTGACCGCCGCGGGCATGGGCTGCCAGGCCGCGCTGGACGCCGAGCGCTGGCTCGCGGCCCAGGGCATCGACTAAACCCCGCGATCCTGCCCTCGGGCGCGCCCACCTGCCCTCGGGCGCGGCGGCGTCTTGGTCGTTCCATTTCTCCCCCCGGCACGGCGGCGGTCGTGCCGCGCCCCCCAGCCGCCCAGCGCGCCCCACGCCGCCAATCTCTCGAGCCCGAGGCTTGCGCGCCCCGCGGGCCGTACGTACGCTCTTGTCCCGCACTCAATAGAGAGGTACCGCACACGACCATGCCCACCATCACCCTCCCGGACGGCTCAACCAAAGTCTTCGACGCCCCCGTCACCGCCTACGACGTGGCCATGGCCATCGGGCCGCGCCTGGCGCAGGCCGCGCTGGGGTGCAAGATCAACGGTGAACTGCGCGACCTGTCGACGCTGATCGAAGCGGATTGCACGCTGGCCGTGGTGACGGATAAAACACGCGACAAGCAGCCCGACCCGGACGGGCTCTTTCTCATCCGCCACTCCGCGGCACACGTCATGGCCGAGGCCATCCAGGATGTTCTGGGCAAAGACATCCTGCTCGCCTACGGCCCGCCCACCGACACGGGCTTTTTCTACGACATGTTCGTGCCCGAGGGCAAGAAGATCAGCAGCGACCACTTCGATGCGATCAACCGGCGCATCGCGGAGATCATCAAGGAGGACCGGAAGTTCACGCGGTATGAAGTCGGTTCCTCCGACGCGATGCCCAAACTCAAGGCCGAGGGGAACAAATATAAAATCGACAACGCCGAGCGGGCTATGGGTCTGCCCTCGTCGGTGTACCACGGCGCGAAGAGCGCACCGGCCGATGCCGCGCCGACGCGAGCCGCCTCGCTCTCGTTCTACGCCACCGGCGAACCGGGCAAGAACTGGGAAGACCTCTGCCGCGGGCCGCACGCGCCCAGCACGGGGCGCATCGGCGTGGCGGTGGTCACCTCGCTGGCCTCGGCCTATTGGCACGGCGATGAAAACTCCGACAGGCTCATCCGTGTGTACGGCACGGCCTTCTTCACGCAGGCCGAACTCGACCAGTACATCAAGCAACGAGAAGAAGCCGCCAAGCGTGACCACCGCGTCATCGGCAAGGCCCTGCGCCTCTTCCATATCGATGAAACCGTCGGGCAGGGGCTCATTCTCTGGACGCCCAACGGCTCGATCGTTCGCAAAGAACTCCAGACCTTCATCGCCGCCGAACTGAAGAAGCAGGGCTACACCGAGGTCTTCACGCCTCACATCGGCGGGCTTGATCTCTACAAAACCTCGGGGCACTTCCCGTACTACAAAGACGCGCAGTTTCCGCCGATTGTCGAACGCGACGCGCTCGAAGCCAACGCGGGCTGCTCCTGCGCTGAACTGATGAACCGCGTCGAGAAAGTCTCGCCCCGGCTGGCCGCGGGCATTAACGAGCGCACCGGCGCCCAGACCATCACCTCCGACCGCGTCGAGCAGGATGAATCCAAACTCGTTCAGGGCTTCATGCTCAAGCCCATGAACTGCCCGCACCACGCCAAGATCTTCGCCAGCGCGCCGCACAGTTACCGCGACATGCCTGTGCGCCTCGCCGAGTTCGGCACCGTCTACCGCTGGGAGCAATCGGGCGAACTCAACGGCATGACCCGCGTGCGCGGCTTCACGCAGGACGATGCCCACCTCTTCTGCACCGAAGACCAGGTGCCCGCCGAGATTCAGGGCTGCCTCTCGCTGGTCAAAGTCATCTTCGCCACACTGGGCATGAAGGACTACCGCGTTCGCGTGGGTCTGCGCGACAAGGACAGCAGCAAGTTCACAGGCTCGCCCGAATCCTGGGACAAGGCCGAAGCCGCCTGCGTCGCTGCCGCCAAGTCCCTTGGTGTGTCCTTCAGCCAGGAGCCCGGCGAGGCCGCGTTCTATGGCCCCAAGATCGACTTTGTCGTGAAGGATGTCATCGGCCGCGAGTGGCAACTGGGCACTGTTCAGGTCGATTACCAGATGGCCAACCGGTTCGACCTATCGTATATCGGCCCGGACAACAAACCCCACCGCCCCGTTGTTATCCACCGCGCACCCTTCGGCAGCATGGAGCGTTTCTGCGGTGTGCTCATCGAGCACTTCGCGGGCGCATTCCCCGCGTGGCTCAGCCCCCAGCAGGTGCGCGTGCTGCCCATCAGCGAGAAGAGCAACGACTACGCGCAAGCCGTGCTCGACACACTCAAGGCCGCGGGCGTGCGGGCCGGGCTGGACCTTGGCGCAGACCGCATCCAGGGCAAGGTCAAGGTCGCGGCGGACGAGAAAGTCCCCTACATGCTCATCGTCGGCCCGCGAGACGCCGAGTCACGAACTGTCAGCGTGCGCCGCCGGGGCACCGAGAAAGACCTGGGCGCCATGCCTCTGGACGCCTTCGTCAGCGCCCTCAAGGCCGAGATCGCTGCCCGGCGCTCGGATCTCGGCGTGCAGCCCGGGGCCTGAGGCGAGGCGGCGTGCCGGTGTGCCGCGGCGCACACTCACAGGCACGCGACATCCCCGCACATCGCACTGGGCGCACTGCACGATCGCGCCGCGCTCATCACGTTGCGCGCCCAACGCATCGCGTCACCCCCCGCTGAGACGCACGTTCAAGCCTCACCCGCTTCAATACCCGTCCGGCGCGCCGCCTTTGCGCGGGTCGCTCGCGGGCTGCCATCCGCCGCCCGGCGCGGCACGGATGATCTGCACCGCCGCCACCGGGTTGCGGGGCCCAGTTTCATGCCCCAGCGCCTTGAGCCCTTCCACCACGTCCTGCTTGCCGAGCAGCGCGTTCTCCATCTGCAGTGTGTTGGGCTCCCACTGGTGGTGGAAGCGCGGCAGCGAGACCGCCGTCGCCGCGTCCATGTCGTGCACCAGCACGTTCAACACCGCCAGGATCGTCCCCGAGATGATGCGCGGCCCGCCCGAAGCGCCCGCCAGCAGGTGCACGCGCCCATCGCGCAGCACCATCGTCGGCGTCATGCTCGACAGCGGCCGCTTGCCCTTCTCGGGCCGGTTCAGGTCGGCGTGCGCCAGGCCGAAGGCGTTGGCCTTGCCGCCGCGCGTCAGAAAGTCGTCCATCTCGTTGTTGAGAATAAAGCCATATTCCGGGACCGGCAGGAGCGACCCGAAGACCAGGTTGATCGTCTCGGTGCACGCCACCGCGCCCCCATGCGCATCAACCACGCACAGGTGGCTCGTGCCGCCGTCCTCGGGCGGTGCGCCCGGCGTGCCATAGAAGGCGGGCCCGTGCGTGCGTGTCTCGTCGATCATCGCCGCCCTGGCGCGCGTCTGCGCCGCGTCAAGCAGCCAGCGGGTGGGCACGTGCACGAAGTTCGGGTCGGCCATCCACCTGGCCCTGTCCGCGAAGGCGTGCTTGAAGGCCTCCGACACAAAGTGGATATACGGCGTGCTGTTGTGCCCGTGCTCGCGCGAGATGCGTGAAAAGTCGTCGGTGCGCGCTTCGAGCATGCCCAGCACCTGCGCCAGCACAATGCCCCCGCTGCTGGGCGGGGGCATGGTCAGCACGTCATACCCGCGGAACGAAGCGCGCAGGGGCGCACGCTCCTCGGGCCGGTACGCCGCGAGGTCTTCCAGCGTCAGCGCCCCCCCGTCGCGCTGCACCGCGCGCACGATGGCCTCGGCCACCGAGCCGGTATAAAAACCGTCGCGTCCGTGCGCCGCGACCAGGCGCAGCACGCCCGCCTGTTCGGGAATCTTGATCGTGTCGCCTTTCTTCACCTCGCCCCGCATCAGCAGGCGCTCCCACAGATACGCAAAGCGCTCCTGGCGTGCGCGATCCTTCTTCAGCCAGGGAATCACCATCTCGTCTGTGTGCGCACTGTCGGCGTAGTGCTGGTCGGCGTCGTACCCGGTCTCGGCCAGCCGGATCGCCGGCGCCAGCACCTGCTCGCGCGTCATCGTGCCGTACTTCTCGAGCGCGTACAGCATGCCCGCCACGTGCCCCGGCACGCACACCGCCTTGCCCCCGTGCGTGCTCGCGTAGGGGTCTGGGTCGTTCTCGAACGTCTCGGGCCCGACCGCCGCCGGCCCCGCCTCGCGGTAGTTGATCGTCGTCTCCACCGCCCCGTGCTTCGGGTGCGCCGGCAGTCGGATCACCATAAAGCCCCCGCCGCCGATGCCGCACGAATACGGCCGCACCACCGAGAGCGCAAACGACGTCGCCACCGCCGCATCGACCGCGTTGCCGCCCGCCCGAAGTATCTCGGCCCCGGCACGCGACGCCAGCGGATGATCCGCCGCCACCGCGGCGGTCGGAAATACGGGTCCCTTGGTCTCGTCGGCGGCGAAGGTTGTGTGTGTCATGGTGAGCGTGGAGCACAGGGCGCCGGCGACCAGCGCGGCACGGTTGGTGGAGGGTCGCAACATTCCTCCATCATTGGTCGCCAGTTCATGCCCCGCCCCATTTCACCGCTCTATTGCCCCGCCGAGTTGGCCGCCCGCCGCGGCGGGGCCTGGCCCAGGCGGGCCGTACAGTCTTGTGCCGGGCAGGCGTCCGGCCGGGAGGCGTTCATGAAAGTCCGTGATCTTGTGTCAGCGATGGAAGAAATCGCACCCCTTTCGCTCGCGGAAGGCTGGGACAAAGTGGGCCTGCTCGCCGGCGACCGCGAGCGCGCGCTCACAGGGCCCGTGCTGCTCACGATCGACCTGACCGAGGCCGTCCTGGGCGAGGCCATCCAGGCCGGCGCGCACGCCGTCGTGGCCTACCACCCGCCGATCTGGGAGCCGCTGACACGCATCACCGACGCCACCCCGCGCCAACGGATCATCCTGCGCGCCCTCGAGGCCGGTCTGGCGATCTACTCCCCTCACACCGCGCTCGACGCGGTCGCGGGCGGTGTCACAGACTGGCTGGCCGAGGGGCTCTCGGGCAGCACGCAGCCCGGCCGCATCGCCGGCGACTGCCGCGCGCTCACCCCGCACGCCTCCATGCCCCGCACGCAGGAAGTCAAGATCGTGACCTTCGCCCCCGCCAGCGCGGCCGAGCAGGTGCGCGGCGCGCTGGCCAGCGCGGGTGCTGGGCTCATCGGCAACTACCAGTTGTGCTCGTTTTCCACCAACGGCACGGGCACCTTCCTGGCCGGCGAGGGAGCCTCGCCCGCGGTGGGTTCGCCGGGGCAGATCGAGCACGTGGCCGAGGTTCGGCTCGAGATGGTGTGCGCCAAGGCCGCGCTGCCCATCGCGCTGCAGACGCTGCGCCGCCTGCACCCCTACGAAGAGCCGGCGATCGACGTGTACGAACTCGCGCCCCAGCCGGTGCGCAACCTCGGCAGCGGGCGCCGGCTCTTGCTCGACAAGCCGGTGACCATCGTGGAACTCGCGCAGCGGCTCAGGGCCTGGATCAAGCGCGACCGCGTGCGCTACGCGCTGGTGGACGACCGCGACATCGACCGGCCCGTGCAGGCCGTGGGCATCTGCCCCGGTTCTGGCGCGTCCCTCTCGAAACTGGCCCGCGCCGAGGGGTGCGATGTCTTTGTGACCGGGGAGATGAACCACCACGACGTGGTCGGCGCGCTGCACGCGGGCATGCACGTGATCCTGGGCAACCACACCAGCACCGAGCGGGGCTACCTGCCGCGCCTCGCGTCGCGGCTGGGTGCGCTCCTCCCCGGCGCGGACATCCGCGTGAGCGAGAAAGACCGGGACCCGCTGGTGACGATCTGACCCGTCGGCGCGTCAGGGGCGGTTGTGCAGGTCGAGCCCGGCGGTGTACGAAAACTCGGCGGTGGGCCGCACCAGGCCCTGCTCGTAGAGCGTCTGCGAAAAGGCCGACGGTTTTTTATAGATCACCGACCCGCTGATGCGCAGTTCCGCCAGTTCGGCCTGGCGCTGATCACGCGGGATGGGCAGCACCGCGGGCAGCACGAACACCTGCGTGCCGAAACGCCGCACCGTGGCCTCGGCCGAGCGTGTGCCGGAGAATACTTCCTTGCCGTCGAGCCACACCGTATATGTCACGTCGCGCAGGGGCAG
Organism: Phycisphaeraceae bacterium; assembly: GCA_019636615.1. Taxonomy (GTDB): domain Bacteria; phylum Planctomycetota; class Phycisphaerae; order Phycisphaerales; family UBA1924; genus UBA2402. Next base: position 1,526,900 of record JAHBXF010000001.1, read on the forward strand.
CGGGTCCCGGTTGGGGTTGTCCGCCTCGACAGCGATGTTGATCACGAGCCCGTCGGCGGTGTCTTCCGGCACGGTCACCGATACCACGCTGAGCGTGGGCGCGGCGGCCCCGCGGCAGCCCGCCAGCGTGCCCGCGCCAAGCAGCGCGGCGGCTGCGGCGAGCAGGGTGCGGCTGGCCCGGTGAGTCTGGGTGCGGTGGCGCATCGGCCAAGAGTACCACGCCCGGCAACCCCGCGTGCCCGGGCGGGTATATTACCGCATGACGCACACTTCCGGCACGCCAGGGCAGTCCATGACACGCAGAGGTCTGCTCGCCGGCGCGGCACGCGGCGCGATCACCCTGGGCGCGGCCTCGGGCCTGCTCGCCGCCTGTCGGTCGCGCGACGGCGCTGAAAACCGTGTCGTGCTCTACACCAGTTGCGATGACTTTCTTGCCCGGGAAGTGGTCGAACGCTTCGAGGCGCAGAGCGGCCTGAGGGTGATGATGGCCGGCGACACCGAGGCCACAAAGACCACCGGCCTGGTCGAGCGGCTGCTGGGAGAGCGGGCGCGGCCCAGGGCCGACGTGTGGTGGTCGAACGAACTGCTGGGCACGGCCCTGCTCGCGCAGCGCGGTCTCTTCCGCCCCTTCGCGCCACCCGCGGATGCCCAGATGCCCTCGGGCTGGCCCGCGTCGCTGCGCGATCCCGCGGGGCTCTGGCACGGGCACGCGCTGCGCGCGAGAAGCATCGTGTTTAGCACGGCGCGGCTGGCCCGCGAAGACGTGCCCACGCGGCTGGAGGAACTCGCGCTGCCCAGGTGGCGCGGCGTGGTGGGCATGGCGCGACCCTTCTTCGGAACCACACGCATGCACGCCGCGGCGCTCGTCGCCGTGGCCGGCGCGGCGCGGTATGAGGCGTGGCTCGGCGCGATGGTGCGCAACGGCACGCGCTTCTACAGCGGCAACTCGTCGGTGGTGCGCGCGATCGCCGCCGGCGAGATCGACATCGGCCTGACCGATACCGACGACGTGTTCGTGGCGCAGGCAGACGGCAGCGCTGTCGATCAGGTCTTTGAGCACGACGACGGCGAACGCGGCGCCGAGCGCGGCATGCCCAGCGTCGGGCCGCTGGTCATCCCCAACACCGTGGCGCTGGTGGCGGGGGGACCAAACCCGGACAACGCCGAGCGTCTCGCGGCCTTCCTGCTCAGCGAGACCTTCGAGCAGATCATGGCGGCCAACATCACGCGGCATACCGCGGTGCGCGGCTCGGTGCGCGCCGAGCCCGCGCCCCCGCCGCTGCCCCCCCGGCTGTGGGTGTCGGCGGATGAACTGGTCGCGGCGCAGCCTCGCGCCGACGAGATCGGGCGTGCCGTGGTTGGGCTGGGGTGAACGCGCGCGGGCGAACCCACCCGGAACAGGGCGGGGGCAATGCGCCCCGGAGTGATGGCGCAGGGTCCGCGAACGCGCGGATCGGCGTAGCCAGACGCATGGGCGGCGCGAAACCACCCGATGAAGAAGGCGAATCGTGGAACCAAGAAAGACCAAAACCCGACGGCGATGGCGGCTGCGCAGCCGCTCGAGCCTGATCGTTGCCACGGTGCTTCTGCAGGCGGTGGTGATCGGGCTCGGGTGGTGGGGCACGATGCAGTTGACGCGGGTGGGGCTCGCGTCGCGGGTGCGAGAGCGGATTGTGGACGAGAACAGCCGCGCGGTGACGCACCTGGCCGGCGTGCTCTCACGCGACGGGGTGGCCACGGACGCGGGCGAAGCACAGCGGCTGGTGGAGCATTTTCAACTGCCGGGGCACACCGCGCTGGCGGTGCTCGATTCGCGCGGCCGAGTGAAGCATCACCCGCACCTCAAGCGTCAGCCGGGGCTGGAAGGGGCGGACATCGGCGGCACGCCGGTGACGCTGAGCCCGGGCAACGAGGTCATCATGCTGCGAGACCTTCGGCCGGGCACGGTGCTCACGGGCGAGGCGGTGCTCTTCGGCCGGCGGTGTGTGCTCTCGGTGCGGCGCGCGGAGGGCTCGGGGGACAAGATCATCGCGTACCAGTCGTTCGAGGGTGTGGCGCAGGCCGAGGATCGGTTCGTGCGCGGCGTGATGCTGTGGCTGGGCGTGGCGGGCATCGCGGTGCTGGGCTTGACGATCTTCGGATCGATCGTGCTCGTGCGGTACTACGACACGGCGCTGATGCGCTTCAATCACACGCTGAACCTCGAGGCCGAGCAGCGCACGAAGCGCGCGGTGGCGATCCGCAACGCGCTGGTCTTCGGGCTGGCGAAACTGGCCGACTACCGCGACACCGACACGGGCAAGCACCTGGAGCGCATCTGCGGGTACTGCGAACTGCTCTCGCGTGAACTCGCCGGAGCGCACGCGGAGATAGACCGCGCGTGGATCGACCGCTTGAAACTGGCGTCGTCGATGCACGACATCGGGAAGGTGGGCATCCCGGATTCGATCTTGCTCAAGCCCGGCGCGCTCACGGCGTGCGAGCGGCGGCTCATGGAGACGCACGCGACGATCGGCGCCGATACGCTCATCGCGATCCGCGACCGCGTGGGCGACGACGACCTGCTGAACATGAGCATCCAGGTGGCCCTTTCGCACCACGAGAAGTGGAACGGCACGGGATACCCGAGCGGGCTCGTGGGCGAGCAGATCCCGCTGTGCGCCCGCATCGTCGCGCTGGCGGACATGTACGACGCGCTCACCAGCAAGCGCGTGTACAAAGATGCGATCGGGCACGCCAAGGCGCGGGAGATCATTCTCGCCAGCCGCGGCACGCACTTCGACCCCGCCGTGGTGGACGCCTTCGAGCGGTGCGAAGAGCGGTTCGACATCGTGCGGCAGGCGGGCCAGCCCGAGACGGACGCGGTGGAACTCTCGTTCCTGCAGCGCACGGTGGAAGAAATCGCCTCGGAGCGGCGGCACGCGGCGTGAGCGACGCGGGCGCGGCGTGGTTCTTGCGCCATCCGCTGGCGGGGTATGCTACCGGCACGAAGCATGCCCACCCTGCGCACCGACATCGTTGATGTGTATGTCTTCCGGCGCGGGCCGGGGCTCGAGTTTCTGCAACTGCGGCGCACCGACGGCGCGTACGCGGGTTCGTGGCAGCCCGTGATGGGGCACGTTGAGCCCGGCGAGCGTGCGGCGGCGTGCGCGCGACGCGAACTGCTGGAAGAAACGGGGCTCGACGCGGCGGGGGCGCACGCCCTGGGCTTCTGGGCGTTGCAGGCCGTGCGGCCGTATTTCATCCCCGCGCTCGACTGTGTGATGCTCTCGGCGCGCTTCGCGGTTGAGGCGGCCCCGGGCTGGGCGCCGGTGCTGTGCGCCGAGCACGATGCGCACAGGTGGGTGGCGGGGGCCGAGGCCTTTGTCTGGCAAGGGCAGCGAGAGACGTGCGGCGAGATCGGCGCGCTGCTCGACGCGATGGCGCGGGGCGGTGAGGGGGCGGCCCACCTGGCGTCGGGGCTGAGAATCGAGGGTTGAAAACCGCCGGGGGTGAATTCCCAAGAAAGCAGAGCCGGGGGCGCGCGGCGTGCGCGGCGCTGCCGGAGGAGGTCTGCCGATGCGATACCTGCTGGCCATTGTTCTGCCGCCCGTTGCCGTGCTGGTGTGCGGCAAGCCCTTCCAGGCGTTGCTCAACCTGTTCCTCACGCTGCTCTTCTGGGTGCCGGGGATGATCCACGCGCTGCTGGTGGCCAACGACTATTACGAAGACCGGCGCGCGGACCGGATGGTGCAGATGCTCGCCTATCAGGGCCGGTAATCACTCAGCGCGGCGCGAGGAATGAGCCGGCGTGGATGGAGCCATCGGCGTGGAACTCGACCCATGCCGCGCCGTGCTGCGCGGTGTTGAACCATGCGCGGCTGTCGCGGAGGAAGGCCCACCGCGGGTCGTTGAGGCGGCGTGCGCCGCTGCTCTGCACAACAACGGAGGGGTTGACGGCACGCACCCACCGGATAGCCTCGGGGACCGCGCTGCCGTGGTGCGGGGCTTCCATCACGTGGGCGTGCAGGCCCGGGTGTGCGGCGTCGATCCGGTCGATGGCGGCGCCCTGCACGTCGCCGGTCATGAGCAGGCGCAGGCCCGCGGCGGTTTCGAAGAGGGCGACGATGGAGTGTTCGTTGTCGTCGCGCCACTGTGCGTCGGCGGGTGGAGAGAGAATCCGGCACGTGACGCCGCGCAGAAGGGTGAGCGCATCGCCGGCCTGGATGGTGTCGATGGGGATGTTCCGGCGGTCGATGGCGCGGATGAAGTCGGCGGTGTTGCCGCCCGGGTGGCGCTGCGCTTCGAGCATGAATCGCGGGGGGACGAGGATGGCGGCGGTCCCGAGCATATCGGCGGCCTGCACCGCGCCGGCGAAGTGGTCGGTGTCGGGGTGGGTGACGACGAGCGTGGGGACGCGCCAGACGCCCAGCGAGCGCATGGCCCGCACGGCGCGTGTCTGCACGCCGGTGCCGGGCATGCCGCCGCAATCCCACAGCAGGGCGTCGTGGCGTGAGCGGATGAGGAAGCAGGAACCGTTGCCGACATCGATCATGTCGATGCGAAGGTCTACGCCGCGCGGCAGACGGCCGGCGGTGGCGCCGGCCCACACGAGCCACGCGAAGGCGAGCGCGGCGGTGGCCGCGGTGGTGGCGCGGGCCATGGGTGGCGCCAAGCGGATGCCGAATCGCAGCGCGAGAAGGATGGGCGTTGTGGCGAGGAGGGCCCACCAGAGTGAGATTGGGGGCGTGACAACGGCGCTGAAGGGCACGTGGTCGGCGAGTTGGACAACGCGGACAAGCACCTGAGCGAGCGGGGCGAGGGCGATGCCCGCGGGGCCGGCCAGCGCGGGGATGAAGACCCCGGCGAGGAGGAGTGCGAAGCCGATCCAGAGAAGGAGCACGGCCAGCGGCGTCACGAGCATGCTGAGGGCGATGGCCAGCGGGCTGAGGATTCCGACGCGCGCGATGACAAGGGGCGCGGAGAGCGACCAGCAGATGATGTTGACGGCGAGCGCGCCGCGGGCGATTTTTTCGATGGCGAGGGCGATGCGCTGGGGCGTGGAGAGCAGCAGGCCCCGCAGGCGCGGGGCGAAGAGACGGGCCTCGACGGCGGCGGTGAGCCAGAGGAGCGCGCCGGTGAGGCCGAACGAGAGTTGAAAGCCCAGAGACCAGAGTTCGCGCGGGCGCCAGATGATGACCGCGCAGGCGATCCAGAAAAGCAGCGTGAGGGCGTCGTATCGGCGCGCGGCGACGCGCGCCAACACCAGGGCGAGGGTCATGGCGGCGGCGCGCATGATGGGGGAGTGCGCGGGGATGATGCACGCGTACAGGATGATGAGCAGGCTGACGGCGGCGGGCTCGATCCACCCGCGGTCGCCGGCGAGGCGCACAACGGCGAGAGCGACGAGGGCCATGGCCGTGAGGTGGAAGCCCGAGATGCACAGGATGTGCACGAGCCCTTGCCGCGTGAAGGTGGTGCGGATGGCTTCGCCGGCGGGGTCGAGTTCGCCGAGCATCATGGCGTGGAGCAGCGCGGCGGCGAGTTGATCGTCACCTGCGGCGCGCTGGAGGAGGGCGTGGGCGCGCGCCGCCAGGCGGCCCCGCAGGGAGAGCCACGGTGACGAATCGCCGGGGGAGGGCTGAACAAGGGCGGGGCCGGAGGTGGTGATGGTTCCGGCCTCGTGCATCTGGCTGGCGAGCGGGCGGTAGTCGAGTTGGCCGGGGTTGGTGGGGTGGGGGATGGGCTCAAAGTTGCCGGTGATGTGCAGCCCTTGACCGGGCGTGAGCCAGGGCGGCGCCTCGCCGCGGATGGTGAGCGTCACTCGCCCGTAGACCGGTTGCCACGTGCCGTCGCTGAGCATGAGTGAAGTGAGGCGCACGTCGCAGCGTGTCTGGGCCTGTTCTGGCACAAAGAGGCGCACTTCGCCGGCGGAGGGCACGCGTTTGACGGGCCGGGTTTCGGCGACGGCGCGCACCGTGACGATGCGCGGGCCGGTGTGTGCCGGCTGGTCGGTCGTGCCCAGGAGTACGGCGGCGCTGCGCGGGGATTGTGTGAAACCCCAGACGCGGATGGCGTGCCACCCCGCTCCGAAGGCGGCGAGACTCAGGGCGAGCAGGAGCAGGCCGGGTGCGATGCGCCGCCGCGAGGGGGGCGTGAAGGCGGCGATGATCGCGAGACACACACTGAGGCAGAAGCAGGCGATAGTCCACGCGGCGGCGCGGGCATCGAGCGCGTCGGCGAGGATTATGCCCAGCGAGAGGGCGGCGAAGAGAAAGATGGCGCGTGCCCGTGCGCCGGCTTTGATGGCCGCGCTGTGTGTGGACCAATCCGGCGCGGGCGGCGGCGCGGGGGCGAGGGTTGATGAAGCCTCGGGCTGTGGCACGCAGGCAGGGTGGACGGTGGAAGAGCCCGGGTCAAGTGCGGGGTTTGTGTGTCATCGGGTGGTGCGATGATCGGCAGGGGAGTGATGTGGCTTGCCCGATAACGGTCATGGAGTGAATGGGTGAGGGCGTCATGCCGCTAAAATGATGTTCACCAAGGAGAGAGCGCCATGAAGACGACTGTGTTGATCGCCGCGATGACCGCGCTTGCCGGCACCTCGTGTGCGCAGGTGCTGTATACCGAGACGTTTGATGGGGGCGTTGGCGGGTGGTCGGTGTGGACGACGAACAACAACACGTTCGCGGCGACCCACATCGCGACGGGTGGCTCTCCGGGTGGGGGTTTTATCCGCAGCAGCGACCCGGACAACGGGGTGTCGTACTGGCGTGCGCCGGCGTCGTTCCGTGCCGCGCTGGCGGGGGCGATGGGCGGGAGTGTGTCGTATCAGGGGCGGGTGTCGCCGGCGACGCCGTTGATTTTTCACGCGGACATGATCGCGACGGGCGGCGGGCAGACGCTGTATCTTGACATGCCAGACCCGGCGTCGAATGCGTGGCTGCCGTTCCGGGCGTATTTCGACCTGTGCGCGCAGTGGCGGGTGGGGTCGCTGACCGGGCCGCTGGCGACCTTTGAGCAGATCCAGGCGATGCTGGCGGACTGCACGGACTTTCTCATCCGCGCCGAGTTCCGCAACGGGACGGAGACGAACGACCTTGACACGGTGGTGATCGACGCGGCGGGCCGGGAGTTTGAAGAGGCGCAGAGCGGCTTTGACACCGACCTGGAGGGGTGGGGGGCTGTCGGCGATTTCTTCCCGCTGGAGTGGATGGCGACTGGCGGCAACCCCGGGGGGTATCTGCAGGTCCGCGACCGCAACACGGGCCAACTCATTTCGTATGTGGCGCCGCAGAAGTTCTTGTGCGATCAGGCGCCGGCGATCGGCGGCGTGCTGACGTTTGATCTCAAGACCACGGCCAACGAGAGTGTGCCCTCGGCGTCGCAGGCGGACGTGTGGATCGAGGGGGCCAACGGCGTGGTGCTGGCGGCGAGGCTGCCGTTCCCGCCGCTGCCCGTGTGGACTTCGTACGAACTGCCGATCGTGGCCGGGGCGTGGCGCATCGACAACATGCTGGGTGCAGTTCCTTCGGCCGAGGTCTTCAGGGATGTGCTGTCGAACGTGAGCGGGCTGCGCATCAGGGCCGAGTTCAGCACCACGGCGGACATCGGCGGGCTCGACAACGTGTACCTGGGCAACCCGTTCCCCTGCCCGGCGGACTACAACCAGGACGGGGGCGTGGACGGTGCGGACGTTGAGGCGTTCTTCGCCGCGTGGAGCGAGGGCCTGTCGTCGGCGGATGTGAACTACGACGGGGGCGTGGACGGTGCGGACGTCGAGACGTTCTTCAACGCGTGGGAAGCGGGCGGGTGCGACTGAGCGCGGCGCGCCGGTCAGCGTTTCTGTTCGCGGATGAGGATGTCGAGCAGGGCCTGCTCGGCGTCGCGGTATCGCTGCATGGCCTCGGTGAGGGCCAGGCCGGCCTCGTCGATTCGTCGGCCGTCGTCGGTTCGGGTGGTGGCGCCCGCGGCGAGAGACTCGATGGTTTCGCTGGCGGCGCGCACGTCGCTGGCGGCCTCGGCGAAGGCGCGGGTGGCGTCGTAGAGCGACTGCGTGCTGAGTTCCTTGTTGGTGGGGCGGTAGAGGGCGCGCCAGGGCTGCGAGCGCACTTCGACGGCGGTGAGTTTGAGGTTGTCAGACATCAGGCGCAGGTTGGCCATGATGCGGCGCACGTTGGGCGTCTGCTCGTCGGCGATGGTGGAGACGCGGTCGAGCGCGCCGCGGAGCATGTCGATGGCGGCACGCCCGTCTGCCAGGGCGGTGTTGATCTGGTCGAGGGTCTGCGTGTCGAGTTTGTTCGCGGCCGATTCGACGCTCTCGATGAAAGCGTCGATGCGGGCGCGGTTGTCGGTGATGATGGCGCGGGCGTCGGCGATGGTGGCGCGGGCGTCGGCGATTCCTGCGCGGCTGTCGTCCACGAGGGCGGGCAGGCCGCCCGCGGCGGATTGCGCGCTGGCGAGGATGCTCTCGACCGATTGGCTCCAGGCGTCGAAGCGGGCGCGCAGGTCGCTGATGAGTTGGCGTGCGTCGGCGATGCCCTCTTCGGCCTGCGGCGAGACGGTCTGCACGAGCGAGGAGAGTCGGCTGGTTGATTCGTCGAGGTTGCGGATGATGGCGCGGACGTCTTCGATCTGCTTTGGCCCGATGCCCGCCTGCGCGAGGAAGGCCGGGGGCGCCAGGCCGCCGGTGATGGTGCTGCCGTCGGCGAGCGGGGGCGCGCCGTTGTCGGCGGTGCCCACGTGGGAGATGTTGATGCTCGAGAGGGTGCCCAGCAACGGACGGTCGAGCGAGATCACGGCGTCTGGGTAGAGTTCCAGCCCGGCGGGGATCTCGATGCGCACGTCAACGGCCTGGCTGGCGCCTTGCGCGGGGTGAGTGGCGATGGAGGTGACGCGGCCGATCTTCTGACCGCCGAGGTTGACAAACGAGCCGGGCTTGATGCCCGGCGCGCCCATCTCGAGGGGGAACCGCACGACGATGGTGCGGGTGGGGCCCAGGCCCTTGTGCTCGCTGAGCATGAAACTGACAAAGACCGCCAACGCGAGCCCGAAGACCACGAAGAGGCCGGCCAGGATGTTGTCGCGTGTTGTTCGCCCGGACATGGTGAGAGGATACTCCCGAGAAGAGGGCGTGAAGCGGGTGGGTGGCGATCAGGCCGAGCGGGTGGGGATGATGCTGGGCGTGCTGATCACGACATCATCGCCGAAGAGGGCCCTGGCGAGCGCGTCGGTGTGTTTGCGCTGGGTGATGGGGCCTTCGGCGTCGCCCCGCAGGAACTGGCGGATGAGGCGCTGGTCTGGCGGCAGCGCCTCGGCGTGCGCCTCGTCGGTGTGCCTGAGGGTGTTGAACCACTCGCGCGATTCGACGGCGAGCATGCGGCCGGAGTCGAACATGGCCATGCGGTCGGCGATTGAGAAGGCGGAATCCATCTCGTGGGTGACAACGACGCTGGTGACGCCGAGTTTCTGGGTGAGGTCGCTGATGAGGCGGTCGATCTGCGCGCTGGTGACGGGGTCGAGGCCCGCGCTGGGCTCGTCGTAGAAGAGGATCTCGGGGTCGAGGGCCAGGGCGCGCGCGAGGCCGGCGCGTTTCTTCATGCCGCCGGAGATCTGCGCGGGGTATTTGTCGGCGTGTTCGAGCAGGCCGACGAGTTCGAGTTTGATCTTGACCTGGATGTCGATGATCTCGCGGTCGAGGTTGGTGTGTTCGTGGATGGGGAGGGCGACGTTCTCGGCCAGCGTCATGGAGTTGAAGAGTGCGCCGCTCTGAAAGAGGATTCCGAATCGGCGGCGGATGTCGTCGAGTGCGGTGCGCTTGAGGCCGACCATCTCCTGCCCCAGCAGGCGGATGCTGCCGGAATCAGGCGGGAAGGAACCGATGATGAGGCGCAGGAGGGTGCTCTTGCCCGAGCCCGAGCCGCCCATGATGACCATGGTTTCGCCGCGGCGCACGTCGAGGTTGACGCCGTCGAGCACGGTGCGCCCGCCGAAACTCTTGCGGATGTTGCGCAGGGAGATGACGGCCTGGCTGTCGCCCTGGGTCATGGGTTCTCCGCGGGGGCGGGCTGGCCGTCGGCGGGCGGGAGGGGGCGTGCCTCGGGGTTGTAGAGAAGGATCTCGCGCCCGCCGGTAAAGAGGCCGATGTTCTTGATGGGCAGGGTGTTGTTGTTGGCGGGGGTGGCGTTGGTGTCGATCACCAGGCCGAGCACGGCCTGACCCTTGGCGAAGGTCATGGGGATCGGGATGGTGTTGGCGCGGCCCTGGAACTGCTGTATCTCCTGGCCCATGGTCGAGAACTGCTGGATGTAGTTGATGAAACCGCTGGGGCCGCTGACGAAGCCGCCGAGCGTGTCGGTGTAGGCGGTGCGGAAGGCTTCGATATCGGCGTCGGTGAGTTTGGTGGCGGCGTCGCCGGTGAGCGAGGCGCGCACCTGGTCGTACTCGCGGTTGTCGATGTGGCGGACGAGTTTTTCGGCGGGCATCACCATCTGGGTGCCCATGGTGTTCATGATGGACATGGTGCCGACGGCCAGGCCGACCCACACCATGGTGAAGAGGAGGCCCAGGATGATGCCGGCGATGGCCAGGCCGCGCCCGCTCAGGCGCCCGCCGGAACTGCCGATGAAGAGGAGTGCGGCGATGCCGCAGATGGCGCCGAGCACACCCAGGCCCGGGATGAAGCAGATGAGGCCCATGACGAGGGAAAGGATGGCCAGCACACTGACGCGCTCTTCCAAGGGCATGTCGTCGATGGGGAACTGGCCGTAGCCGCCGGAGTGCATGCTTGTCATGGCAGGAGAATAGGGGGTGTGGGGTGTGTGTGGAGGGCGCGTGGGCGTGCGCGCGGCGCGGGCGCGTGGGGGCGGGGATTCAGGCCGCGCTGCGGTGCGGGTAGAGGCGGATGACGGCCGGGGCTCGACGTGCGAGCCAGGCGGCGGCGATCTCTTCCTGATGAATGCAGGAACTCACGACGACGGCATCGGCGGGCGGGGCGTGGTCTGGTGAGAACACGGGCCAGCCCCAGAGCGTGGTGTTGTGCCTGGCGGGGTCGTCGTCGGTGATGGCGATGATGCGGTCGCTGAAGCGGGCGAGCACGGCGGCCAGGGCCAGGGTGTGCGCCCCGGCGCCGTGAAGAATGACGCGTTTGCCGGCGAGGGGTTCGAGGGCGGCGGCCATGCGCTGCGCGGCGTCGAAGGGGACACTGCCGGCGGGGGAGGTAGGGTGAGCGGGGGCGGTATACGCCAGGGGCATCGAAGCGGGCCAGGCGCGGGGCGGAGAGGCGGCGCAGGTGTCGAGGAGGGCGGCGCAGGCCGAGAGGTGGCGGTCAAGGGAGAAGCGGTCGCGGGTGTGGGCCGCGGCGAGGTTTCCCATGTGGGCGAGGTGGCTGATGCCGCGCTGATGGAGGAGGGTGGCGATGCGGCGGGCCATGGCCTCGCCGATGTGTGTGGGGGTGTCGTCGGCGGGAACCGTGATGCCGGTGAGGTTGTCGGTGAGGGCGTCGGCCACGCCGGAGCGGACATGGGTGACGATGGGCACACAGCCGTGGCTCATGGCTTCGAGCATGGCGATGCTGAGGCCTTCGGCACGGGAGGGGAGGACGAAGAGATCGGCGGCGGTGTAGTGTGCGGGGAGGTTGTGGGGCGGGCAGGGTGGGAGGAGCGACCAGTGCGGGCGCGCGGCTGCGTCGCGCGCGATGCGTGGCGCGGCGGGGCCGTCGCCGATGATGGTGAGGTGGTGAGGGATGTTGTGTGAGGTGAGTGTGTCGCTGAGCGGGGCCAGCGCGCTGACGCGTTTGACGCCTTCTTCGAGCCGCCCGGCGTAGAGCAGGCGCAGCGGGCCGGGGGCGCGTTCGGGGCGGTGGGGCGAGGTGGGGATGGGCACGCCGTACGGGATGTGCGCGCTGTGAACTCTGAGGCGCGACATGGGTTCGCGCAGGGTGGAGTGGATGTGGGCGCTGACGGCGACACAGGCGCTCAGGGCGGGTGCGTAGCGCTGCAGCACGGCGCGGTCATAGTCGCTGTCGAGGTGGCACCAGCCGACGAGACGCACGCGCCGGGGCATGGTGAGCGTGAGCGCGGCGGCGGCGGCGTAGCAGTCGCCCAGAAGGTTGGGGGCGATGATGACGGGTGTGTTGCCGCCGTCGCTGATGGCGTGCGCGGCGTCGGCGTAGAAGGCGCTGATGGGGGCGATGTCGCCGGCGAGGGGCTCGAAGGCGGGCAGGTGAGAGGCGCAGAAGAGACGCACACCCGGCGCGGGGCGCGCGGCGAGGGGCGCGTAGTTGTCGGCGGGTCGGTGCGTGATGATGCCCACGCGCCGGCCCTGCTGCGTGAGCCCGTTGGCGAGGCGGAGCGCCCAGGTCACGACGCCGCTGGTGTGCAGGCCGCCGGGCAGGGGGATGAGCAGCGGGGCGTTCACGCGGCGCGGAATTCAAGGAGTGAGGCGCTTTGCAGGGCGCCCCAGATGCGACGGGCGCGGTTGACGTAACTGAAGGATTCGGCGGCGGCGCGGGCCGCGCTGTGGCGCGCGGCGGCGGACTGCGGCGTTTCGCGCATGGCGATGGCGGTCTGCGTGGCGAGAGAGTGGGGGTGGTCTGGGGCGAACCAGCGGACGGCGGGAGAAGCAACCCACGCGAGCAGACCGGGGATGGCGGAGGCGACAACGGGGCGCGTGGAGGCGAGGTATTCGGCGAGTTTGACGGGGCTTGTCCAGCGTGCCGAGCAGTCGAAGGCGCTGGGGGGAAGGAGCAGGGCGTCGGCGTGCCAGAGGAATGGGGGCACGTCGCGGTGGGGCACTGCGCCGTGAACGACGACGTTGCGTCGCAGCGCGGCGAGGGGGCGCACGCGGGCGAGGTCTTCGGGCGCGCCGCCGACGAGGTGGAATTGCCATTCGGGCTTGAGGCGCGCGGCTTCGAGGATGGTGGGGATGCCCTTGGAGTCGTAGAGGTGGCCGCAATAGACCACGTGCGGGCCGGGGTGCGGGGCGTAGGGGGACTGGCCGATGCCGTCGGCCGGGGGCGTGAAGAGGTCGAGGTCTACACCGTCTGGGACGACATGAACACTGCCGGGGGCGGCGCCCAGGCTTTCGTACCAGGTGCGAAGAGAATCGGAGATGGTGACCACGCCGCGGATGCCGGCGGGGGAGGCGGTGGAAGCGAGCGCCTCGCGGACCACGGCGCGCTGATCGCCGACGTGGGCGTGGGTTTCCATCACGACGGGTGCGCCAAGAGCGGCGGCGCGGAGCGCGCCGACGAAGTGGCGTGCGTAGACGAGATCGGGTGTGAGGGCGGCGGCCTGTGCGCCGGCCCACTCGCCCACGGCGCGGGAGAGGTGTTCGGGGTTGGCGGGGACATCGCCCGGGAAGAGCATCACACGCAGGTGGGGTTCGCCGTACTCGGCCAGGAGGTGCGCGGGGTCTGCGGCGGGGTCTTCGGGGGCGCGGCAGCAGACGACGACATCATCGCCCAGGCGGCGCAGGCCACCGGCGGTCTTGAAGACGTTGATGGCATGAGCTCGGTGGCTGCCCAGGGGCGCCTCGGTGATGACAACGACGCGGCGTGGCGCGGCGCGGCCCAGGTGCAGGGTGCGCTCTGAGGCCGGTGAGGGAGGGTGGTTCATGCGGCGGCTTCCGTGGCGCGGGCGATGATGAACTGGCAGCACATGGGGGAGCGGTCGGCCTGGGCGCGCCGGAAGGCGCGTTCGGCGCGGCGCATGGGCCACGCGGGGGCATCGTCTTTGGGCGCGAGGCGGTGGGAGAGAATCTCGAAGCCACGCGAGGCGACGTAGCGGGCGAACTCGTCGCGGGCCCATTCCCGCACGTGCTCGGGCTTGTTCGAGGCCATGCAGGCGCGGCCGCGCTCGCGGGCGCGTTCGGGGGTTGAGAGAACGATGATGGTGCGCGGGTGCGAGCACGCGCGGATGAGCGACATCACGCCGTCGGGGTTGAGCAGGTGCTCGAGCACGTCGGCGCAGAGGATGAGGTCGAAGGCGCGGCCGAGGGTGCGCGGGGGGCATTCAAGGTCGCAGCGGATGGGGGTTGCCGACGGCAGGCGCTGCGTGGCCAGGGCGAGGGCGGCGGGTTGATCGAGGATGGTGATGTCGGGGACGATGGAGGCGAGGTGGATGCGGATTTTCTCGCCCACGCCGCAGCCGACATCGAGCAGCGAGCGGCAGGCGTGGGCGCGGGCCAGTCGCGCGGCGCGTGCGTAGACATGGTGTTGAAAGCGTGCGGAATCGGCGATGCGCCACGGGGCCCAGTAGGGCTCGGCCGCGTCGCGGTTGGTGTCGAGCGAGAGGTTGCGCGGCTGCTGGGCGTAGCCGCGCGGCAGGAAGAAGTTGGCCTCGCACCCCCCGCCCGCGTGGGGTGGTTGCGGCGAGGGCGCTTCTGTGTGGGGCATGGTGGACGTTGGCATCGCGAAGAACCTCTGGCGCGTCGCGGGGCAAGGTCGGCCGGTCTTGCCAGCGGGCACGCGGAGTGTTCTATCGGTCAGCGAGCGCGTCGAGGAACCAATCGCAGACCTCGCGAACTGCGCCGTGTCCACCCGGGCGGGTGGTGTGCACGTGCGCGACCGCCCGAGCGGGTGGCCACGCATCGGCGACGGCGATGGCCAGACCCACGAGTTTCATGCAGCCCACGTCGTTGGCGTCGTTGCCGACGTAAGCGGCCTGAGCGGGTGTGAGGTTGTGCGAGGCCAGGTAGGCGCAGAGCGCGGCGGGCTTGTCGTCGATGCCTTGCATGCACTCGAGTTTGAGTTTGCGGCATCGCGCCGAGACCACCGGGTTCTGCTCTTTGCTCAGCACGAGCAGGCGCGGCGCGCCGGGTGCGGCGGCGAGCATGCCCAGGCCAAGGCCGTCGGAGCGGTTGCAGAAGACACCCTCGGTGCCGTCCTGCATGACGAGCACGCGGTTGTCGGTCATCACGCCGTCGAAGTCGAAGACCAGCAGCCGCAGTGAACGCAGGCGGGCGGGGCTCGGGTGGCCCGCGGCGGCGCTGTGGGCGTCGGGTGAGAGGTTGGCGTGGAGGGCGAGCGGGTTTCTCATGTCTCTTTCGTAGGCCGGGGATGTTCGGCGCGTCGTACCCTCGGGTGTGCCGGTTGATGATTGGCAGTTCTGGGTTGTCACGCTCATCGCGCTCATCGCGGGGCTGCTGATCGTGCGCGCGACGCTTCCCGAGCGGCTGCGGCCCTTCCGGCGTCGCGGGCGGGGCAAGTCGGCGACATTGACAATCAAGGGCAAGGCGCGCGGGCGGGCGTGATGGTCCGGGAACGGGCGGTCGAAACGCGCGGGCGCTGCTCCCAAAGAAAGAAGTGATGACCTGGACCGAGATCGTGGCGGCGTGCGGAGTGACCGGCGCGGCCGCGGCGGGGGTGGTGCTGGCCGCGCTGACGCTGCCGGGCGTGTGGGTGGCGATCGCCGCCGCGCTGGTGGCGCAGGTGTGGCTGGGCGGGATGTATTCGTGGTGGACGCTTGGGGTTGTGGTGTGTCTTGGCGTGCTGGGGGAGGCGCTGGAGTTTGTGGCGTCGGCGCTGGGGGCGGCCAAGGGGGGCGCGAGCGCGCGGGCCTCGCTGTGGGCGGTGGTGGGATCGATCGTGGGCGCGGTGGTTGGTGCGCCATTTCTCTTCCCGCTTGGTGTGGTGGTTGGGGCGGTTGCCGGCGCCGGGTTGACCGCGCTGGCGGTGGAGCGGGGCACACTCAACAAGACGTGGCGGGCCAGCGCTCAGGCGGGTGCGGGCGCGGCGGTGGGCAGGCTGCTGGCCTCGGCGATCAAGATCGGTATCGCGTGCGCCGTGGCCGTGGCCTTGACGGTGGGGGCGTGGGTGCCGTGATGATGCTGTGAGGGTTATGAACCCGTCGCGACTCAGGCCCGGGCGAGTTGGGGCATCGGGCGTGCCTGCCAACCGAGGCTCTGTGTGCGCTGAGAGGGCTTGCCCTTGGTGGCGATGGCGTCGGCGTACATCTGCTCGAACTGGCTGAGCACGCGGTCTTTGCCGAGGGTCTTGAAGACCCAGGGGCGGGCCTTGTCGGCCATCTCGCGGCGGCGGTTCTCGTCGGCGAAGATGCCGGCGACGGAGTCGGCGATGTCTTCGGGCTCGTACGAGACGATCTGGGCCGAGCCGCTGGACTCGATGTCACGCCAGATGTCTACGCCCTTGGTGGTGACAACGGGAACGCCGCAGGCCATGGCCTCGATGAAGACCAGGCCGAAGTTTTCCTGGCTGGTGGGGAGGACGAAGAGGTCGGCGTTCTGGTAGAGGCTGAGTTTCTCGTCGCCGATCACCTGGCCGAGGAAGTGCACGCGGTCGGCGACGCCGAGCTGTTGCGTGAGCGAGCGAAGGCTGTTGACATAGGCCTCGTCGCCGGTGCCGGCGAAGGCGAACTGGCCGGGGATGCCGCGGGCCTTGAGGAGGGCGGCGGCCTTGAGGAGGAGTTCCGGGCCTTTCTTGTAGTGGAGGCGGCTGAGGAAGAGCACGGTGGGTGTGCCGTTGCGGAGGAACTCGAAGCGTGAGGCGGCCTTTTCGCGGCCGGGCAGAGACTTGTAGGGATCAAGATCGATGAGGTAGGGGACGATGGTCTCGGTGCCGGCGGGGAACCACTTCTTGCTCTGATCGACTTCGGCCTGCGCGGTGCAGTGCACGCGAGCGGCCTTTTCGAGGAAGCGGCGTCCGCCCAGGGCCATGAAGGCTCGCTTGCGGCCGGCGCGCTGGGCCATGCTCCAATCATCGAGCATGCCGTGGCAGGAGACAACATAGGGCACACCCATCTGACGGGCGGCGGCGGCGATCTGGTAGGCCGCGGGGCTCCAGACGCAGTGAACGTGGAGCACGTCGGCCTTCTTGAGTTCGCGGCGGATGGTGCGCATTTCGCCGGGGCCGAAGAGTTTGCCCAGGAGCGCGGGGCGCGGCAGTTTGACCATGGAGGGCAGTTGGCTGCCGTCGTGGGGGGCCATCCACTCGGCCGGGGTTTCGGTGGTGTCGAGCGTGAGGATCGTGGAGGGGTGGCCTTCGGCGGCCATCACCCGGCTGGAGTCGAGCACGAAGCGGGGCACACCGCCGAGGCGGGAATCAGTGCTGTCCACGTAGTGCAAGATCTTCATGGCCAAGTCCTGTGGGCGTAGAGAGACCGCGCAACACCGTGCGGGGTGCCTTCGCCACCATTCAGAAACCGATCAGGGGCTCATGCCCAGGCGCCGATTTCGCCCGGACACCTACAACATGCCACGCGGATCGTGCCGTGCCAACCTTTTGTGACGATTATGCCGCAAATTCCCTCTTTCGCGGCGGCGAGGGTCTTGCCGACCAGCACAGATGCAGCAGGAAGAGGGGCGGCGCGGCTTGTACAGGGATCGTGCAGGTGCGCACGACAACCCGTGTAGGGGATATGGGTGGGTGTGGGCGTCGTTGTATGAGAGAAGGGCAGGATCTGGGGGCGTGCGGGGTTGTGATGGGGTGCCTCGCCCCGTACCCTGCGGCCGAAGGTGAGACAGGAATCGCGGGGGGGGGTGGCGTGAGTTCGGGACAGTGCAAAGGGCGACATGTCCCATCGAGAACCCCCATACATTCAAACAGAAAGCGAACAAAGGGCCAAATGGCTCTTCTGGGGGGTCGTGCTGGGGGTTCTGGTGCTGCGTGCTGTCTATTTGAAGTGGTTCTGCCCCTTCACATTGGTTGAGGATGAGGCGCACTACTGGGAGTGGAGCCGTCGGCTCGGGCTTTCGTACTACACGAAGGGGCCGGGCGTGGCATGGGTGATCGCGGCAAGCACCTGGGCCTTTGGGGTCAGCGAGTTTGCGGTGAGGCTGCCGGCGGTGATCGCCGGGTCTGTGGCGGCGGGGTTTGTCGGCGGGCTCGGGCGGCTCATGGCCGGAACGTGGCGGGCGGCGCTGCTGAGCGCGGCGTGTTTTCTGCTGCTGCCGGCGTTTCAGGTGCTTGGGCTGACAATGACAATTGATGGCCCGTACGCGGCGTGCTGGGCCGCGGCGGCGTATGCCGGGTGGCGAGCGATCGGGCGGGGGGAGCGTGCGTGGTGGGTTGGGTTTGGCGTGGCCGTGGGTGTGGGCGCGCTGTTCAAGTACACGATTCTGCTCATCGTGCCCGGGGTGGTGCTGTGCGCGGTGCTGCGCGCGGCGCGCCGGCGAGAGGGATGGGCGAGCACGGCGATGGGGCTGGGCGTGGCGGCGGTGGCGGCGGCGGTGTGCCTGCTGCCGGTGATCGTGTGGAACGCGGAGCGGGGATGGCCCACGGTGCGGCACCTGCTGGGGCACCTCGGGGTTGCGGGTGGCGACATGCCCGTGACGCAGGGGAGCGGGGGGTGGAAGTACAGCCCGATGTGGACGCTGACGCACATCGGCACGCAGATCGGGCTTGTGGGGCCGGCGCTCTTGCTGATGGGCTGGCTACCGAGGGGCGCTGAGGGCACGCGGGGCATCGATCTGTCGGTGCGCGAGGGCGTGGAGTATCTGTACGCGGTGGGCGCGCCGGTGCTGGCGTTTTATCTGGCGCTGACGCTGGTGACACTGCCGGAGGGGAACTGGCCGATCGCGGGGTATATGTCCCTGTGCGTGCTGGCGGGGTGGCGCGTGTCGCACATGGCCATGGGTGAGGGTGTGCGTGCCCGGTTTGTTCGCGTGGCGTGGCGGGGTGTGGTGGCGATGGGGGTGATTGTGGCGGCGGCGCTGCCGAGCCTGTCGCTGGTGGCGCGGCTGCCGCTGATCGGCGGGGCGATTCCGATCCATCGGTTCACGGGCGCAAAAGACATGGCGGCGCACGTGGATCGCATCGGGGCGTCGTTGCGAGAGGAGACGGGAGAGGAACCGTTTGTGATGGCGGTTCATTACGGGCGGGCGAGCCAACTCGCGTTTTATCTGGCGGGCAGGCCGGTGGTCTACTGCGCGGGGAGTCTGGTGCAACAGGGGCGGCGCACGCAGTACGATTTCTGGGAAGACACCGACCTGTCGCGGGTTCAGGGGTTGCTCGTGGGGCGGCCCGGGGTGGTGGTGGGCGCGACGGCGCGGGTGTGGTCGAGCGTGTTTGACGCGGTGCGTGACGAAGGCCGCCTGGACGGCGACGGGAAGCGGGCGCGCCCCGCCTTTGGCGGGGTTGGTTTCCGCGGGTTTCCGGAGGGTGGCGTGCCGGATGAGCCGGCCGGCCACCGGTGAGTGATAAAGGAGGATGCGCTGGCATGATACTGGAGACTGGGCACCCCTCGGCGCACGAAGCCCGCTGTGCGCGCCGGCGCGCATGGATGCTGGCGGCGGCGGTGGCGGCGGGGTATGTGGTGCTCTCGCTGCTCGACCAGCGGCTCTATCACGCGCTGCGCCTGGAACGGTGGGACGTGATCAAAGGGCGCGACTGGGCGCAGATGCTGCGGAGCCTTGGGTACATGCCCACGTGGCTCTCGCTCTGTGCTGTGTTGATGCTGATGCCGCGCCGGGGCGGGGTTGTGGATGGGCGCGGCGGCAGCGGTGATTCGCCGACAGGGTTCTCGACGCGGCCCCGTGAGGCGGCGTCGCGGATGGCGCGTGCGGTTCCGTCGCCGGGGGCGCTGGGCTTGATGACGATCGCCGCGGCGACGCTGGCGGGGCTGCTGAGCGAGGTGCTCAAGTTCATCGTTCGCCGGCACCGGCCCAGCCTGCTCAACGACGGGGCCTATGCCTATGACTGGATCGAGGGGCCCTTGAAAGGGCGCGGCCTTGGGCTGGCCAGCAGCCACGTGGGGGTGGTCTTCGGGGTTGTGTTTGTGATCGCCATCGCGTACCCGCGGACGGCGATCGTGCTTGTTCCACTGGCGATCGGGTGTACGCTCACGCGGCTGTGGTCGGGGGCGCACTTTGTCACGGACGCGTATGTGGCCGCGGCGCTGGCGTGGTATTCGGCGTGGCTGGTGTGGCGGGTGTGGAAGCGCAACGCATGAACCTGCTGGACAGAATGATCGCGAAGCAGTTTCTCTTCAGCACGTTCGTGCTGCTGGGGTGTCTGTACGCCATCATCCTGGTGGTGGATCTTTCGCTGAACTTTGACGACTACTACGACATTGCGCGGCGCTTGTCGGCGGCGGGGGCGGATGAGCGGGTGGGGGTGGTTCGCACGGGGGCCATGACGGCGGCGATCTTCTGGGACTTGTGGTGGCCGCGCCTCTTTCAGTTGTTCAACTACATGATCGGCGTGGTGATGGTGGGGGGCATGGGCTTCACGTGCGCCCAGATGGTGAAGCACCGCGAACTGGTGGCGATGCTGGCGGGTGGCATCAGCCTTCGACGGGTGGCGAGGCCCATCGTGATCTGTGCGCTGGGGGTGACGCTGCTGCAGACGGTAAACCGCGAGTGGATCGTACCGGACCTTGCCCCGCGCCTGGCGCGCGAGCGGCGGCACGCGGGGTCACTGACGCTGGGGGTTGTGAACATGCCCCTGACCGCCGATGCCCGGGGGCGGCTGTTTTACGCGCGCGAGGCAGACCTGGACGCGGGGGAACTGCGCGGCGTGCGGGTGTGGGAGCGCGACGCGCAGGGGCTGATGGAGCGGCGCATTCTGGCGGAGCGTGCGGTGTGGGCCGAGGGGGCGTGGCGTCTTGAGGGGGGCGTGGCGGAAGAAGTGCGCACCGAGGGAGAGCGGTCGGTGCTGGGGCGGCCAACGCCCATCGAACGGTACGAAACCGACCTTGACCCGACGGTGCTTCGGCTGCGCCGGTATGAGGGGTTTGGCAACAACCTGAGCACGGCGCAGTTGACGGAACTGATCGAGCGGTACCGCGCCGAGCCCAACCCGCCGCGGGATCGCATCGGCGCGCTGGAGCGCATCCGCATGGGGCGGATCTCGGTGAGCGTGTGCAACATCCTGACGCTGCTGCTGTGCCTGCCGTTCTTCCTGCGGCGCGAGCCGGCGAACATGCTGGTGCAGTCGATCTATGCCTCGCCGGTGGCGCTGGTGGCGATGGTGGGTGTGGTGATCGGGGTGAGCACCACGCTGCCGGGCATACCGACGGCGGTCGGGGTGTTTCTGCCGGCGGTGCTGCTGGTACCGGCGATGCTCGCGGCGGTGACATCGATCCGCACGTGAGAGGGCCAAGCGTGCAGGGGGGCGAGCGGCGGGGGGCGCGGCGGGCGAGTGGAGGGGCGAGAGAAGTGGGTGAGACTCAGGGGTTGACCCGGCGGATGAGGAATGGGCAGTGATCTCGCGGCGCGGGGTTCCCCGGGGAGAGAAAGCCGGTACGATTGATCTTCCGACGGCTGGTTGGCCGATGGAAGGGGCCGCACCACTTTGGAGGCCGAGTTGCCACAGAACGAACAGAACGCCGCGGAGACGCGGACGGGACAGACCGCAACGGGCGTGACCGAGCGCCGCATCGTACAACTGCGCCGGCGACTGGCGAGAGAGGCGATGCTGGCGGTGGCCATGCTCGAGTCATCGCTGGCCGCGCTGTGGAAGTTGGATGTGAACGCGGCGCAGGCCGTGCGCCGCACCGACGACAACATCGACTCGGAAGAGGTGCTCATCGAGCAGGAGACGCAGGCGCTGCTGGCCCTGCACCACCCCTTCGGCCGCGACTTTCGTGCGTTGATCTTTGTGCTGCGGGTGAACACCGATCTGGAGCGCGTGGCCGACCACGCGGCGTCGATCGCGAAGATCATTCCCAAGATCCGCGGCGCGCTGGGCACAGAGACGCCCCCGCCGTGGCCCACCGCGCTGCGGGAACTGGGCGAACGAGTGCCGGCGATGTGCCACGAACTGATGCGGGCGGTGCTGGACGAGGACGAGGCCGCGGCGAGAAGGATCGTGGCCGCGGACGAGGTGATCGATCAGTTGGAGCGCCGGCTGTTTGATGAAGCGGTGGACCTGGTGAAGGTGTGCGGGAACAACGACAACGCGGTGGCGGTGAGCATGCTGGTGTACCGCATCGGGCGCGAACTCGAACGCGTGGGCGACCTGATGGCCAGCGTGGCGGAAGACCTGGTGTACGTAGTGACGGGGAACATCATCCGGCACGAGAAGCGGCGGACGAAAGCGGCGAAGGGGTGAGGGGTGGTTGAGTTGGATCTGGCGCGCGCTACTGAGTTCACTGGTGTTCCCTGCCGCCTGGCTGGCGCGAAGGCCTGACTGAGCGGGGTTTTGATTCGAACACCGGACTTCGCCAGAGCGATACAATCAGGGCAGGAGGTGTCCCTTCGCCGCAGGTCAGCCCAAACTGGAAGTCATCCTCGACGGCCCCTCGGCTCAAGGCCGGTTGTCTGTTGATTACCTGGCGACATTAGCGAAAGAGATTCAGACCACGCTGCGTCGCATCGCCACGAACAAAGAGGGCAAGACGGGCCGTTACTCAAAGGAGATCGAACGCGCCTGCTCGCTCGACATCGTTGGCTTCGCAAAAGGCAGTGTTCGCCTCGCCTTCGAACTCGCGCCACTCCCGGCCGAGGCGTCATCGCTCTGGCCCGATGCCGGGCGTGAGTCGCTTGAACGTTTCATCGAAACATTGGACGCGGGCGAGTCCGGGCGAGACGATTGGTCCGAAGGGTTGTCTGCGTCAGTGCTTGATGGCTTTGACCGGATTACCCGGCCGCTCGATGACGGCATTACATCGATTGCGTTCAACCTCGACTCGCCGTCTTCTAGACATCCTCGTCGTGCGGTTCGTGTCACGAAACAGTTTCGAGAGCGTGTTCGGGTCATGCCATCGGCCCCGACGCCCCGTGGCATCGTCCGCATTGTCGGCGTGATCTGGGAGGCTGATTGGAAGGACCACACCGCAGAACTCCATCAATCCGACGGCCGAGTGGTGCGAGTGCTCTTTGATGCCCACCGTGACGAGGAGATCACCGACGCCCGTCGCTTAAAGGTTGCGGCCACGGGCACTGTTGCTTCGGGCACGGTCATCCAGCCCCATGCCATCCGTCTCGACCGGCTTGAAGTACTCGACCCATCACCACTGGAGACTCCAGGCGACGGCGTCGAGTTCTGGGAGAAGCCCACCGTTTTACAGCTTGCCGAGCGTCAGGGTGTGCAGCCCCCGGCGAGTCTCGACGACCTCGCTGGCCACTGGCCCGACGACGACAACATCGATGACTTCTTGGACACGGTTCGGCAGAGCAGACAATGATGGACGCGGTACTCCTTGATACTGATGTATTCTCGTTCTTCTTCAAGCGAGACACGCGCCGGGAGTTCTACGCCGCCGACATCGCCGGGCGTCAGCTCTGTATCGCCTTCATGACCGTCGCGGAACTGAAGCGATGGGAGATCGAGCGCAACTGGGGTGAGTCGCGGCGGGAGAAGCTCGCACAGGTGCTTCGGCACTACGTCGTTCTACCTTACGACGCGGCGATGGCCGACGCTTGGGCTCAAACCGCAGTCGCGTGCAAACAAGCCGGTCGCGAGATTGAGTGTGGAGACTGCTGGATCGCCGCCGCGGCGATCCGCCACGGCATTCCGCTCCTCACCCACAATGGCCGTCACTTTCGGAATGTCCCATATCTTCAGTTGATCAGCCGTGCCCCTGATTCACAGGCTGACGGTACAGAGTGAGCGTACGCCACCCTCACTCCCCCTTCACCAGATCCACAACCTGCGGCAGGTGCACGCCCGCGTGCAGTTGGCGCAGTTCGTAGCGCGCGGCCTTGAGCCACGGCGCGAGGAGCGTGTGATCGATGGCCAGCAACGGGAAACGCGTGGGCCACGACGGGGCGGGGCCGCGCCCGGCGTCGTTGTAGGCGCTGCGCATGCCGGGGTGGAGTTGCGTGAGGGACCACATGCCGCGCGGCGTGTTGAAGTCGCCGACGATGATGTCCGGCGGGGGGAAGCCCACGCCGGTTTCGGCGGGGAAGAGTTCGGCATCCAGGCCGGCGTCGGTTCGCATGTATGAAGGGCCGCGGAACTCGGCCATGGCCTTGGCGGCCTGGCGCATCATGTCTGGTCGCCAGATGGTGGGTTCGCTGGGCAGGTCGATGAACCAGACGACGAAGTCTCTGCCCAGCGGGCCGGATTGACCGTCGAGCACGACGAACATGGCTTCGCCCTGGTCGATGGTGACGCTGCCGCCGCCGCGCCAGCGGTTGGTGCGGGGCTTTGAGCCTGTGATGTTGAGTGGCGTGCCGCCCCATTGCAGCACGCGCGGCGCGCTGACGATCGAGAGGCGGCCGTAACGCACGGTGGATTGTGCGCCGCCGACGGCGCTGCGGATGAGGGCCCAATCGGTGTAGGCTGGGCGGTTGGCGATGGCGACAATGCCGGGCTGCATGTCGGCGACGTGCTGGGAGAAGGTGTCGAGGAAGTCGACGGCGGGGTTCCATGCGACGAGGCGCAGGTGCTGGGCGGGTGCGCGCGCCGGGGCGAGGTATCGGTGGATGCGCCACTCGAAGGCAAGCGAAACGGTCGCCGCGAGCAACAGCACGAGGGCGATCAGGCGCGAAGCGCGGGCGGGGGTGGTCTCGGAGGGGCGTGCGCGGCGGCCGGCGCTGAGAAACCAGCCCGCGGCCAGAGGGGGCGCGGCGGCGGCGATGGCGCACCATGTGGGCACCCACGCGGCGTACTGCGACCAGAGGGTTCGGTCGCTCAATGCAGCGCCCACGGCCCAGAGCAGGAGCGGCGCCAAGGCGCACAGCAGGAAGAGCGCGACCGCGAAGGAGCGGATTCGGGAGCGGCGTTGCTTCATTCGTCGCACCTGATGCGCAGCACGCGCTGGGCCAGGGCGCGGGCGCGGGTTGGCGCCACGCGCAGCACGTCGGCCATGTCGTCGCGCAGGAAGAGACGCGCGGCGAGGGTGAAGAGTGCCAGGCACAGGCCGCCGATGAAGGCGATGGCCACGAGGTCGGCGATGATGGAGAGGGCCAGGTCGGCGCGCGGCTTTGGCAGGAAGCGGGCCAGGGACGCAGCGAACCAGTCGCTCTCGGCAACGCGCAGGCGGATGTCGGTCAGCGAGCCGGCCCAGCGTGCGCCCAGAAAGGCCACGAGCGCCAGGGCCCACGCGGGCACCATCGAGCGAAGCGTGCCGACGAGGCCCCCGCCCATGCGGAAGAAGATGTAGAGCGTGGAGACAAGGCGGCTCAGGAGCACCCATCCGCCGGTCCACCACGCGATGCCGGCGGGGGTTGGATGGAAGTGCGCGGCCATGGCGGCGGCGACGACCAGCCCCACGCACTCAAAGACCGAGAGGATGGCGAGCCGGCGGAAGGCACCGCGAGCAAGCATGACCGAGGTGCACAATCCGAAGGTGATCCGCCAGGGGTAGAAGATGCCCAGGACAAGGACAGCGCTGACGGACTCGGCGAACTTGCCGCGCCAGAGGAGGTGTTCGAGGGGTTCCATGATGCTGGCCAGGCCGAGGCTGGCCAGCGAGCCGGCGAGCATGAGGGAGCGCAGCGAGCGGAGGGCGGCTTCGCGCTGGCGATCGGGCTGATTCACCAGTCGTTGGAGCGCGGGGGTGAGGATCATGGAAGCGTTGAATGCGAGCATCACGCCGATCTGCGCGGTGATCTGGTAGGCGAAGAAGTAGTAGCCGGTGACATCCTGCGCCGCGTCGGAGTTGGCAAGGGTGATTGCCAGCAGGGGCACGAGGATGAGAAATGGGCCAAAGTCCATGGCGAAGTGCGCCAGAGAGGTGGCCATGAGCCAGCCGGCGTCTTTGGCCATGCGGGGCCATTGGTGGAGTTGTGCGGGGCGCTTCCAGGGGCACTCTTTGGTGATGACCATGAGCGAGATCGCATCGAAGACCATGTAGGCGAGGATGGACCAGGCGAAAGCCATGGGCCCCGCGCCGGCGTAGGCCAGCGCGAGCACGACAGCCTGACGAACGAGCGCGGAGAGGGCCGACTGCATGCTGAAGGCGAAGAAGCGCATCTCGATGCGCAGCAGGGCGAAGAGCGTGTTGGCGATGGCCGAGAAGGGCAGGCCCAGGCCCATGACGATGAGCATGGGGACGAGTTGGGGCTTGTGGTAGACGTATTGCGCCAGGGGCCACGCCGCGACGAAGGTGATGACGGTGACGACGCAGTTGTACCAGAACCCCATCCAGAAGGCGGCGCCCGCGCTCTGCTGATACCCCTCTCGCCCGCGCTGCACGAGCACGGTTCCTGTGGCCATGTCGCGGCACACCATGAGAAAGCCGGAGATGCTGGTGGCGGTGCTGTACAGGGCGAAGTCAGCCGGGAGGAGCCACCAGCCAAGGAGAATCTGCGCGAGAAAGGTGACCACCCGCGAGGACATGGTTGAGACCATGAGCCAAGACATGCCCCCGCCGACAGCGCGGCCCAGCGCGGGTGACTGAGACGCGCCGGTTTGGCTCGGCTGGGCATCGCCCGCGTCGGCGTCTTCGGGGGGGTTGTTGGCGTGCCGGTTCACGTCGGGTTGGTAATCGTTCGTGGGTTGAGCAGTCAGAGAGAGACGCTACCGGGAATAGGGGAGTGAGGGCGGGCGTGGGGGCATGGTTTGCCCGGGGAAGGAGCGCTGAAAGCCGGGGTGAACCGTACTCAACCCCCCTTCGCCGGGAAGGGGTATCGACGCGGCCCGACTGGCGTGTCGATCTTTCCTATACACTCATGCCCGCGTTGGTCCGATCTTGGAGCGACGCACCTATCTGGAGAGATGCTCGACCATGGCCGCGCACGTGACGCCGATCATCAATGAGATTCCGTGGACCAAGGGGATGAAGCCCTGGGCGGCCTTTGCGTGGGTGATGTGCCCCCTGGTTGTGGGCCTGGCGCTGGGGGTGGCGCTGCTGATGTACGTGGTGCTGCCGCGCTTCGGTGCGGGCTCGACGGATCTGAACCGGATGATCGCGCTGGGCAAGCATCTGGACAGCGGGTATCAGCGCGCGGCGGTGGTGTTTGTGGGAGATTCGGTGACGGTCGAAGGGATCGACGCTGGGGTTGTGAAACAGCACGCGCCGGAGGGGTGGCACGTTGAGAACCTGGGGATCAACGGGTGCGACCGGGCCGAGGTGGAACTGATCCTGCCGAAGATTGTGGCGGCGGGTCCGCAGGCGGTGGTGCTGGTATTGCGGCCGCTGAGCATCGGTCAACCGCCGCCGCCGGGCATCGACTCTGCGAACGCGTATGCGCTGGGGGGCTTTCCCGGGGCGTGGCCGGCGGGGTGGCTGGAAGAGGATGTGCCCTGGCTGCCGGAGGCGGTGCGGGAGTCGCTGGCAAGGCCGCGCTGGCGGTCGCAGGTTCACTTCCGCGTGGCGCCCAACTATGTGATCAACGAGGGGTTGCGGGTTCGCCTGCGCCGGGGCGCGAGGCGTGTGCAGGCGGCGGAATGGAACGCGCCATACAACCTCACGATCTCCATCTCGGGGCAGTTGCTCGAGAACCATCTGCGCGTGCTGGAGCAGGAAGTGGCGGAGGCGATCGACGGGGGCACCGCGCGCCACGAGGCGGAACTGGAAAAACTCGTCGCGCTCATCCGTCAGGGCGGGGCGACGCCGGTGCTGGTGGCATCGCCGAATCACCCGAGGCTGATGGACCCGGGCTTCGCGCCGGCCTTTACCGCGACCTCGGCGCGTCTGCTTCGGGTGGGGCCGGGGCTGGCCGAGGCCTATGGCGGGATCTTTCTTGATGCGTCGACGGGCGTGCTCGATGAGTCGGGCTTTGCCGACGGCCAGCACCTGAACGAGAAGGGGCGGCTGCTTCTCTCTGAGCACATCGCGCGCCGGCTGCCGGTGCCGGCCAATCTTTCCCGGGGCCAGAGCCCCTCGCCCTCGTGATGATGGATCGATCTTCGGGCGCGCAACGCCCGCCGCGTGATTCAGACCAGACCCGCCCGCGACACACCCCAACGAGAACACGAACGTGCTTTTTCAGTCTGTCGAGTTTCTGATCCTG
This sequence comes from Phycisphaeraceae bacterium, assembly GCA_019636615.1. Taxonomy (GTDB): domain Bacteria; phylum Planctomycetota; class Phycisphaerae; order Phycisphaerales; family UBA1924; genus UBA2402. The sequence continues at coordinate 1,554,677 of JAHBXF010000001.1, forward strand.
CTTCTCGTGGCGATTGTCGGCGTGGCGTTGATCGCCGCGAAGCGCCGGCAGTTCATGCTGCTGGCGCTGCTGAGTTATGTCTTCTATGGGTGGTGGGATGTTCGGTTTCTCTTCCTGATTCTGCTGACGACAACGATCGACTTCAGCGCCGCGCTGGGGATGCAGGGCGTTGTCTTTCCGTGGAAGCGACGGCTGAAACTGGCGGGCATCATCGGCGTGGGCGCGCTGGTCTTTCTGGGGCTGAACTGGCCGCTGCTGCAGAAAGAGACCGGGGTGCCCTTCTCGGTCGAGGCCTTCCTGCACCCGGCGTGGGAGGGTGTGTGGGCGGCGGTGGGGCTCGGGGTTGCCTTCTCCGTCGTGGCGCCCGTGGTGTACGGCGTGCTTGTGAAACTGCCCGAGGCGCGGCGGCGCAAAGCCTTTGTGGCGTGCAGCATCGTCTCGAACCTGAGCATCCTGGCCTTTTTCAAGTATTACGGGTTTTTCACCACGAGCATGCTGGGCTTCGGGAAGATGCTGGGCTTTGAGCCAAGCCTGCCCATGCTGCACGTGGTGCTGCCGGTGGGCATCAGTTTCTACACGTTCCAGTCGATGAGTTACGTGATCGACGTGTACCGCCGGCACATCCAGCCCGAACGGGCCTTCCTCAACTACGCCTTCTTCGTGGCCTACTTCCCGCAGTTGGTGGCGGGGCCGATCCTTCGCCCGCAGGAGTTCCTGCCCGCGCTCGAACGCCGCTGGACCCTCGTGGCCTCGAACATCATCAGCGGCCTGCACCTGTGCCTGAACGGCTTTGTCAAGAAGGTGCTGGTGGCCGACAACCTGGCGAGGCTGGTCGAACTCATCCTGGGCGACCCCGAGGGCCTGTCGAGCCTGGCCATCATGATCGGGGCAGCGCTCTTTGCGATTCAGATCTACTGCGACTTCTCGGGCTATTCGGACATCGCGCGCGGCGTGTCGCGCATGTTCGGGGTGAACATCGCCATCAACTTCAACTTCCCGTATTTCAGCACGAGCATCATCGACTTCTGGCGTACGTGGCACATCTCACTCTCGTCGTGGCTGCGCGACTATCTCTACATCCCGCTGGGCGGCGGGCGTGGATCGGTGCCGCGCGTCTATTTCAACCTCATGGCCACGATGGTGCTGGGCGGGTTGTGGCACGGCGCGGCGTGGAACTTCGTGATCTGGGGTTTCTATCAGGGGCTGCTGCTGTGCCTGAACCGCGTGCTGCGGGCGGGCATCGAGCGTGCGCCGTTGCTGGGCGCGCTGCTGCAAACCCGCGTGGGAACGGCGGTGCGCTGGGCGGGCACCATGTACTTCGTGCTGCTGGGGTGGCTCATCTTCCGCGTGAGCGACCCGGCCAACCCGTGGGATTTTTCTCGCCTGGGGTACTGCATGAAGAAGTACGTGTTGTTCGACGGCAATCTCGGGCTGGCGGCGGCGGGGCTCGGGCGGGGCGCGCCCTTCCTGGCGATGATCATCGCGGGGTCGTTCGTGGTGATGCACGCCTACTCCAGGTTCCGAGGGCGCATCCATGACCAGTTAGACCGCGCGCCGCGGTGGTTCCTGCCGCCCTTCTACGTCGCCATGGCGGTGCTCTTCTTCTTCTTCTGGCCGGCGACCAACGCGGCGTTCATCTACTTTCAGTTCTGAATCTTGTTCGCGGCGGGGGGCGACCACTCCCCGTCGCGGGGCTACCTTCACGCCCTCGCGGGCACCTCGGGTTGACAGATGGAGCGCAGCATGAGCGAGTTTTCCTGGAGCGGCAAACGGGTCATTCTCACCGGCGGGGCGGGCTTTCTTGGCCGCTGCGTGCGGGACAAACTCATCGGGCGCGGGGTGCGCGAGCAGGACATCTTCATCCCCCGCCGGCGCACCTGCGACCTCACGAGCGAGATGGACGTGGCACGTCTCTACCGCGAGGCCTTCAAGCCGCACAAGGCCGACGTGGTGATCCACCTCGCGGCCGAGGTCGGGGGCATCGGCGCCAACCGCGCCAACCCGGGCCGCTACTTCTTCGCCAACATGGCCATGGCCCTGCACCTCATCGAGCAGGCGCGCCTGGACAACCTGCACCAGCGCGGCGGCCGGTTTGTGCAGGTGGGCACCATCTGCGCCTACCCCAAGTTCACGCCCGTGCCCTTCAAAGAAGACGACCTGTGGAACGGCTACCCGGAAGAGACCAACGCCCCCTACGGCGTGGCCAAGAAGGCCGCGTGGCAGATGCTCGACGCCTACCGCCTGCAATACGGCTTCCGCAGCGCGTATGTGCTGCCCGTCAACCTCTACGGCCCGCACGACAACTTCGACCTTGAATCAAGCCACGTCATCCCTGCGCTGGTGCGCAAGTGCGTCGAGGCCCGGCTGCGCGGCGACAAGGAGATCGTGTGCTGGGGAACCGGCTCGGCCAGCCGCGAGTTTCTCTATGTCGAAGACGCCGCGGAGGGGATCATCCGCGCGGCCGAGGTGATGGAAGAGCCCGACCCGATCAACCTCGGCGCCGGGTTTGAGATCACCATCAAAGACCTTGTTGAACTCATCGTGCGCCTCACGGGCTTCAAGGGGGGCATCACCTGGGACCCCACCAAGCCGGACGGGCAACCCCGCCGCTGCCTCTCCACCGACAAGGCAGCGCAGAAACTGGGTTGGCGCGCGAAGGTGGGCTTTGAAGAGGGCCTGCGCCGAACGATCGAGTGGTATGCCGCGCCGCGGCCCTGACGAACACTCAAACAACGCTCATGCACATTGTTCTTCTCAATCAGGCCTTTCACCCGGACGTGGTGGCAACAGCGCAGATGGCCAAGGACCTCGCCGACCACCTGGCGCGCCGCGGCCACCGGGTGAGCGCGATCGCGTCGCGCTCGATCTATGGCAAGAGCGGCGCCGTGCTGCCCAAGCGTGAAGAGGTGCCGGTGCTCGGTGGCTCGGCGCCCATCTCGGTCTACCGCGTGGGGTTCAGCCTCTTCGGCAAGCGGGGCACGCTGGCGCGTCTCTTTGATTTCGCGTTTTTCTATGTGCTGGCGGCCTTCAAGATTCTCACCATCCCGCGGGCGGATGTTGTCGTGGGCTTTTCCACGCCCCCGTTCATCGCGCTGCTGGCGCTGCTCTCCCGCACGCTGCGCGGGGGCAAGGCCGTGTACTGGGCGATGGACCTTTACCCGGATGTGCCCATCGCCAGCGGCATGCTCAAAGAACGCTCGCTCATCGCACGCGTGCTTGAGCGCATCCACCGCGGGCTCATCCGGCGGGCCGACGCCACGGTGGCGCTGGGCCGCTGCATGCGCGACCGCATGCTCGCCAAGGGCCTGCCCGGCGAGCGCATCCGCTTCATCCCCGTGTGGTCGGATGAATCCGGCGTGACACCCCTGGCCGCGGGCGCCGAGAACCCGGTGCGCTCGCGCTGGGGGCTGGGCGATGAGTTCGTTGTGATGTATTCGGGCAACTTCGGCCTGGGGCACGACGCCGAAACGATCAAGGCGGCGATGCTCGCGCTGCGCGACGAGCCGGGCGTGCGGTTCGTCTTTGTCGGCGGGGGCAAACGCCGCGCCGAGATCGAGGCCTTCATCCGAGAGCACGGCCTGAAGGGCGCGGCGTACCACGACTATGTCCCGCGCGAAGAACTCTCGCGTTCGCTGGCGGTCGGCGACGCCCACCTGATCTCGCTGCGCGAGGGCATGGAGGGGTTGATCGTGCCCAGCAAGTTGTTCGGCATCATGGCGGCGGGGCGCGCGGGGCTCTTCATCGGCAACCCGTCTTCCGAGATCGCGCGCATCCTCACCGAGAACCAGTGCGGCGAGGTGGTGCGCGAGGGCGACGCCGGGGCGCTCGTCGCGGCGATCCGCCGGCTGGCGGCCGACCGCGCGGCGTGCGCCGACATGGGCGCCAGGGCCAGGGCCGCGCTGCTCGGGCGGTATGACGCCACCACCGCGTGCGCCCAGTGGGTCGCGCTGCTGGAAGAACTCACGGGCACCGGCCCAGCGGCGCGCGGCTGAGGCGCACGGCCACGCGGCGTGCGCCGCCGCGCACACGCGGGCAATCGCAGAGGAAGGCGCATGAAGAGCCAAGGGCGCATCGAACTCCACCTGCGGATCCGCGTTCATCCCGGCGGGGGCGAGGCGCTGCGCGCGTTCCTGCGCGAGGCGATGCCCTTTTACACTGCCCCCGGCGGCATCACCATCGAACTGCTGCAAGACCGTGCCGACCCGTGCCGCTTCATCGAACTGGTGACGTATGCCGACGAGGCCGCCTTCGAGGCCGATCAGCGGCGTGTGGATTCTGACCCCGGCATGATCGCGCTGCTTCAGCGGTGGCGGTCGCTGCTGGCCGAGCCGCCTGTGGTCGAGGTGTACCGCCCGGCGGATGTCTGAGCCCAGATGCGTGCCCGCCGCACCGGCGAAAGCAACGGCCGCGACGCTCACGTGTTGTCCCACAGCAGGGGGCCGTCGGCGTCATGGCGGAAGGCGTCGCGGTTCATGGACGGGCGGGGTTGGTCGAGGCCCAGCCGGCGCGCGTGCAGTCGGAAGAGCGCGCCGATATTGGCCGCGAAAGCGCCTGTGCCGCGCTGGCGCGAAAAGAAATCGGCCGAGTAGAGGTCGCCGCCGTGCGCGCTGCGCAGCAGCGAGGCGACGTGGGCCGCACGCTGTGGGAAGTGTCGCTCGAGCCACTGCGTGAACAGGCCGCGCAGTTGATGGGGCAGGCGCAGCAGGATGTACCCCGCGCTGGAGGCGCCGGCCTCTTTGGCGGCTTCGAGCAGGGAAGGAATCTCATGATCGTTGATGCGCGGGATGATCGGCGCGGTCATCACGGTGACGGGGATGCCCGCATGCGCGAGCGCGCGGATGGCGGCCAGGCGTGAGGCGGGGCTGCTGGCGCGCGGCTCCATCACCGCGGCCAGGCGGGGGTCGAGGGTGGTGAGGCTCACCGCGCAGCGCACGGCGTTGAAGGCCGCGAGTTGAGAGAGAAGGTCGAGGTCGCGCAGGACAAGGCGGTTCTTGGTGATGATGGAGACGGGCTGGCGGTGCGCGAGGAAGACCTCGAGGCAGCCCCGGGTGATGCGCAGACGCCGCTCGACAGGCTGGTAGGGATCGGTCACGCCGGACATCACGATGGGCTCGCCCCGCCAGCGGCGGTGGCGCAGTTCCTGGCGCAGCAGGGCGGGGGCGTCTGTCTTGGCGAAGATGCGGGTTTCGAAGTCGATGCCGCAGGAGAGGGAGAGGTATTCGTGGCCAGGGCGCGCATAGCAGTAGATGCACCCGTGCTCGCAGCCGCGGTATGGGTTGACCGTCCACGAGAAGGAGAGGTCGGGCGAGTTGACAGGGTTGATGACGGTGCGCGAGGTGTCGGCGTAGACGCGGGTGTTGATCGAGGGCACGCTGTCGTCGGGGTTCTCCGGGCCGTGGTCCGGTGCGCCCGGGGCATCGCGTGTTGGCGCGAGGGTGTGTTGATCGAGGTCGTCGCCGAGGGGGATGAGCGACGGGGCGAGGGCCATGGGCTCGCGCGCGAGTTCTTCGCCCTCCGCGGTGAGCACGGCGAGGTGGAGGTCTTCAAAGCGGTTGGGGGGGTTGAGGCCCGTGCCGCGACCTTTGGGAGCAGGGGTGGGCATGCACCCCTATCATACCACGAACTCGCTGCGGTGTTCAGTCTTTGGTAGGATTTTTGGGGCGGGGGAGAGCGAGAAGGCGCGGCGGTTTTGATGCGTGGGGAAGCCTTGGTGGGGAGGAGTAGGGAGTTCAGCCTCTCAAGGGCCCGATTACCCTGACCCCTTGCCTGGAAGGCTTGAGATTCGGCCCGCGTTCGTGCATCTTAGAGACGATTCGCGTACCCTCTGCCAATGGCTCCGACGGGTACGGACACCCTGAACGTACGAGTATCGCGGCCTGTCGCAGGAGACGCGGGGCTTGTTGCGTCGGTGGTGCGACGGACGGCCCGCCATATGGCCGCGACCGCTGATAAGGAGCGCAAGGCCATCGCCCAGATCTTCACGCCCGCGAGCGTGGCCCGGTTCATGGCCGGGCGGATGTCGCGCATCGGCGACGAGTTCACATTCATCGACGCGGGCGCGGGGGTGGGTGTGCTGGCGGCGGCGATGTGCGAGCGGATCGCGGGCTTGCCCAAGCCGCGCCGCGTGGTGGCCGAGTTGTATGAGACCGACCCTGCGGTGCTCCCCACGCTTCGGCGAACCATCGCAGAGTGCCGGAAAGCACTCGCCGCGCATGGGCACCACCTGAACGCGACGATCATTGAGGAAGACTTCGTCCTCCGCCGGCCAGCGGCGTCGCTCTATGCGCCCGCTCCCCGCACCGGGTACGCCGATGTCGTCATCATGAACCCGCCGTATGCGAAATTGGCCAAAGACTCGCCGCAGGCGCGGGCGTTTGCGGAAATTGTGCACGGGCAGCCGAATGTGTACGCCCTGTTCATGGCCGCCGCTGTCGAGTTGCTGCGCCCCGGCGGGGAGTTGGTCGCCATCACGCCACGGAGTTTCTGCAACGGGCTCTATTTTCGTGAGTTTCGGCGTTGGTTGCTTGCCCGCGTGAGCCTTCGGCACGTTCACTTGTTCGAGTCGCGCCGCGCGACGTTCAAAGACTCCGAAGTGCTGCAAGAGAGCATCATCACTGTGGCGACAAAGCAGAACGTGCAGGCCGCTGAAGTGCTGCTCAGCGTTTCGCACGGTGCGGAGTTAGATGAGGCCAAGCCGTGGCCGCTCTCGGCGAGCACGATCATCGACGACCCGGCGGGAGACTGTGTTATCCGGCTTCCCGCCGAGCCCATCGACCTGGAGATCATGCGGGTGGTAGAGTCGTGGTCGGGTTCGTTTGCCGAACGAGGGCTGAGGATATCTACAGGGCCTGTCGTGACCTTCCGCGCGACGGAGTACCTGCTGAACACTGCTAACCACCCGGATGCGGTTCCGCTTTTGTCGATCCACAACGTTCGGCCATTCGCCACTGTCTGGCCTGTAGCCAAGGGGAGCAAGCCCATCGCCCTGCGGGCAACCAACGGCGCGGTTTCGCTCGTTGTGCCCGCACAAAACTACGTGCTTGTTCGGCGATTCAGCGCGAAAGAGGAGCGGCGGCGTTTGACGGCGTCGCCGTACATCCCGTCATCGCACGAGCGCCGCCGTCCAGTAGCACTCGAGAACCACATCAACTACGTGACGCACACACGCCGCGAGTTGAGCGAAGACGAAGTGCGGGGATTGGTCGCGCTCTTCAACTCGGCGCTGCTTGACCGCTACTTCCGCGTCGTCAGCGGGAATACGCAGGTGAACGCGACTGAGATCCGCTCGATGCCGTTCCCAGACCTTCAGATCATCACCCGCATCGGCAAGTATGTTGCCGGCCTTGATCAGAACAATCGGGACGAGATCGAATCGCGAGTGCTTGAGGTGCTCGGCGTGCCGCCCGCGTTGCTTGGTCTCGCTTCGGAGGTTGGTGAGTGAAAAAGATCGACGCTGCGGTATCTATCTTGGTTGACATGGGGCTGCCGCGCGCTCAGCAGAACGAGCGTTCTGGGCTCACGCTGCTTGCGCTGGCCGGGCTGAAACCCCGAACCCCGTGGAGGTCGGCCGCTACGCCGCTGCTCCGCACCGTGGACATCATGAACTTCATGAGAGATGCGTACAAGAAGGACTACGCCCCCAACAGCCGAGAAACAATCCGTCGTCAGACGCTCCATCAGTTTGAGCAAGCTCGACTGGTTGACCGGAATCCCGACAATCCCGCACGGGCGACGAACAGCGGCAGGACCGCCAATTGTCTGACCGATGCCACCCTCGCCGTGATACGCGCGTTTGGAGATAGTCTTGCGTACAAGGCCGCTGTCGCAGACTTCAAGCAGCGATTCGGCGAGCTGAGCATCGCCTATCGCGGCACGAGAGAACAGCACCGCGTGCCGTTGGTGTTGCCCGACGGCAAGGCGGTGTTGCTGTCGGCTGGTGAGCACAACGTCTTACAGGCCGCGATCGTTCGCGATTTTGGCCCACGCTTCGCCCCCGGCGCACGCGTGCTCTATCTTGGCGACACCGCCGACAAGCACATCATCATGGAAGCCGCCACACTCGCAGGGTTAGGTGTCACGCTCACCGAACACGACAAGCTTCCGGACGTGGTCCTCTATGACGATAAGCGAGGGTGGTTGTTCCTTGTCGAGGCAGTCACCTCGCACGGGCCGGTGTCGCCCAAGCGACGCCGTGAACTCGAAGACGTCTTTGCCGCGTGCAAGTTGGGCCGCGTGTATGTAACGGCCTTCCCGGATGCCGCGACATTCCGCCGGTATGCGGCTGATATCGCGTGGGAGACGGAAGTGTGGCTCGCTGACAACTCCGACCACATGATCCACTTCAATGGGGACAAGTTCCTTGGCCCATACAAGAAGTAGCAGGCCTCAAGCCGTTCCGGCCAATGCATGTGATTTAAAATCGTTGGACGTCATGTTGCCGCGTCAGGCCATCGATGCGACAACGAGTATCCAGCGTGCGCAGAATGGCGGCTCGTTGAGCAGGTCGATGTCTCTCGCGGCAATCTGAAATCAGCGAGAGTAACACAGATACAGGGTTTATTCCATCCTTGGTCGCTGTGCGTCGTTTCATCCAGCGCACACGCGGGTTCGGTGCGTGGCAAGCTAACGTCTTTCCTACTTCTTTGTCGCTGCGAGACGGTTGTGATTCAAGTGTTTCGTGCCGTGGGTGTCGCGGCGCGGCTGCGGCTCGCTCGTCAACTTGTCGCCACTCCTGCCGCGCCGCTGAGCGAAGCCACCAAAGCACCCGAGGGCGGGCTCGAACCGCCGACCTGCGGTTTAGGAAACCGCCGCTCTATCCAACTGAGCTACCCGGGCACGCCCTAGTTTATGCGTGCGGGGCGTAGGGGGGATGGTGGCGGGGAAGGGCGTGGCGGGGCGTGTCGGGGCGCGATGCGGCGACGTGTGCTCTGGCGTGGTGTGGCAGGGCGCCTCGTGTCGCTGATCGAGTGACTTGGCCGTGACGGCGAGTGCCGTGCGGGCATCGGCGCATCCATGATCTTCTGGGCAGGGTCTTCGATCGCACGCTCATGAGGGCGTGGCGTGCCGCGCCGGTTCAGTACACCTCGAGGAACACGCGGCGTGTCGGGGCGACCTGTTTGTGGATCATGCGGCGGTCCCAGGCTTCCGGGGGGCCGGCGGAGTCATCGACGGCGAGGTACTGCGCGAGGGCCTCGGGGGGCAGGGTGTTGGCGAGGGTCTGCATCACGCCCAGTTCCATGCCCGCGATGCCGCAGATGTAGACAAGCGTGCGCTCTGAGCAGAGCATCGGCGCGAGGCTGTCGCGGTGTGTTGAGAGTCGCTGGTGAACATACATGCCCGGGCCGCCGTCTTCCTGCCGTTCGCGGCTGATGGCGGTGATGTAGGTCAGGCCCGGATGCGCGGCGGCCATGGCGGTGAGTTCGCGGTGATAGAGAAGATCGCTGGCGTAGGGCGAACCCATGATGAGCGTGATGCGTGAGGAGGGGGCGGTGCGCAAGAGTTCGAGGATCATGCCGCGGAAGGGGGCGATGCCCGTGCCTGTGGCGATGAAGACGTAGTCGTGGAGGGTGGGGTCGGCGGGGAGGACGAAGCGTTTGCCGCTGGGGCCGGTGAGGGTGACGCTGTCGCCCTCGCGCAGGTTGCAGAGGTAGTTGGAGGCCACGCCCAGAAAGAGGGCGTGGGTCTCCCAGTGTTCGTCGATGGTGCGTTTGACGGTGGTGGCGACGATCTTGCCTTCGCCGTCTTCGCCGAAAGAAGGGGAAGCCAGGGAGTAGAGGCGCAGTTTGTGGGGCTTGCCGGCGTTGTCGAGCCCCGGGGGCACCACACCGAAGGATTGGCCGGCGCGGAAGGCGCCTTCGAGGGGCGTGCCGGAGATATCAAAGGCGATGTGGCGCACAAAGCCCGCGGCCTTGGCGCTGGCCGTGCAGCGGCGCGTTTCAACCACCCTACCCACGCAGGGCGCGGCCGGGGAGGCCAGGTGCATGCGCACCTCGGTGAGCGTGGGAAGACCGGGAACACCCTGGGAAGTGGTTGACATGACCTGTGATTGTTGGCAAACCGCGGCGGGGGCGCGGCGGGCGCGTACGCTGTGGCCCCATGCTGCTTCTCTTTGATATCGATGCCACGCTGCTCTCGACGCGCGGCGCGGGGGTGGCGGCGATGCGCGAGGCGGCCTCGCGGCGCTTTGGCGTAGAGTTTTCGACGCAGGGCATCGAGTTCGCGGGCAGGCTCGATCCGTTGATCATCGGCGACATGCTGCGACGGCACGGGGTGGATGACACCCCGCAGCATCATGCCGCGGTGCGCGCCGAGTATGCGCGCCTCATGCAGGAACGCATGGCAGCGCCGGGCGCGGCCAGTGCGCTGCCCGGCGTGCACGAACTTCTGGAGAGTGTGTGGGCGGCGGCCGGCGCGGGCCGGGGCGTGGTGGGGCTGCTCACCGGCAACTACGCCGAAACGGGGCGGATGAAACTGCACGCGGCGGGCATCGACAGCGCCCGCTTCGCGGTGGCGGCCTGGGGTGATGACTCACCCACCGATCCGCCCACGCGCGACTCGCTTCCCGCGGTGGCGGCGGCGCGTGCGTCGCGTCTGTCGGGGCGTGAGTTCCGGGGCCGATCCATCGTGATCATCGGCGACACGCCGCACGATGTTCGCGCGGCCAAGGCCTGCGGCGGCCGGTGCCTGGCCGTGGCCACGGGCTCGTACAGCGCGGGCGTGCTGCGGGCGGCGGGGGCGGATGTTGTTGTGGAAAACCTGTCGAATACCCAAGAAATCGGCGCGTGGCTGTGGGGAGATGTCTGAAAAAGTCGGCCCTGCGGCCCCGAAGCGGGGGATGTTTTAGGACAGCGCGTCAGAAACGGCGCCCGGGGTGAAGGAAAAGCCCCGAGGTCGTAGGAAAACCCGGGCGCAGCTCCTACAGTGAGTCTTTGGCAGGGAGACGTAAGGCGATGTCCGACAGTTACAAAGCACTGTGCACCGACTTCTACGTGAACCAGAAGTTAGCGGTGAAGATGGAACTGCCGCGGACGCGCGAGACGGTCCTTGACCTTTTCGAACGCATCCGGCGGCAGTTCCCCTCGATGAAGGCGTTCCGGCGCTACCGCGACGAGTACGCGCTCGAGAGCCCGCAGAGCGAGATGCCCCACCGCTGGGCGGCGATGCGCAACAACCACATCCGCACGGGCACGGTGAACCCCCCGAGCATGGTCGAGGCCTACGCGCTGCACAAGCACGTGCTCGAGACCGCGCCGGCGTATATGTCCATCAGTGCGCTTGATGTGGACTATGTCGAACTGCTCTACGGCTTCGACCTGGCGGCCATGGGCAACCACGACGCGATCGTGCTCGAAGCGCTGATCCCCGGTTCGCCCCTCTCGGCCTTGCTCGACATCCCCGGCTCACGGGCGCTCGAGTGCCAGCCGATGGTCGGCCTGACGCTGGGCGAGGGGCGCGAGTTCCAGGTGTACTTTGAGGTGAAGACGCGGCCCGCGGCCGGCCAGCCGCGCGACCCCGAAGGGGGCGACCCCATCAGCGTCTTCCTCACGCTGCGCAAGATGGGCCCGATCGACGACGTGAAGGAACTTCCCCGCGTTCTCTCGCTGCTGGCAGAGAAGGGTGAGGAACTGGTGCAGCAGCGGGTGATCCCCGGGTTGCTCGTTCCCATCCGCGAGGCCATCGCCTCGGGCAATGCCTGAAGCCGTGGCCGGCGGCCACTCCCCCGAAAAGAGGGCGCGAGGGTGCGCCCCGGCGCGACGTGAGGGCGAGCGTGCAACCAGCCGACCCGCGACGGCGTAGACAGTTCAAGACAGGCGGCCCCTCGCGAGCGGCACGCGGTGTGCGGTGCGCCCCGTGCGGGCGCGTGGCATTGCCCCGGGCACGGAGGGAGCGGAAGCAGGCATGGCGATGCACGTATGGATGGCGATGCTGCCGGCGATGGTGAACAACACCGGCGCGCCCGCGCGTGCGCGCGACACGGGCAGCGTGCTGCTGTGGGTGTCGCTGCTGCTGGGCCTGCTCATCGCCGGCGGGCTCTTTGCGATGTGGATGCGCCGGCGATTGCTCGCGGCCGATGCGGCCGGCGAGGCGGGCGCGGGGCTGCTGGAAGGCATGCGGCGGATGCGCGATGAGGGCAAGATCTCGCCCGAGGAATACGACTCGATGCGGCGGGCCATCACCAGGCGCAGCGTCGCGGCGATGGAGGCGCGGCTCGAAGCCGCCGAAGAGAAAAAGAAAGGGCGTTCGGGCACCCGAACAGGCAGCAAGCCTCCGATAACACGCGGCGATGCCTGAGCGATGACGCGGGGCATGAGGAAGCGTTCCAGCGGCGGATGTCGCGGGACCGATAGAAGACGGAATCAGTCCGGGCGGTCGCGTGGAGAACGCGCGGGCGAGTGTCGATACAGTGTTGTGAACGTGCGTGGGAGAGACACCCGCACGGGGGAAGAGCAGAACAAACACCACGGGCGGGACGAAGAGGATTTCATGGCCAAAGGCAAGCAGGACGGCAACGACCAGGGACCGGGTTCGGGCGCGGGCCCGGCAGGGGGCGACGCGTCGTTCCGCGGGCGCAAGGTGACGACGTGCTCGTTCTGCGGCAAGACCAGCCGCGAGGTTGGCCCGATGGTTGAGGGGCCCAACGCGACGTATATCTGCGCGGGGTGCACCGATCTGTGCCAGAACATCTTCCGCCAGGAACGCCGTCGCGTGAGCAGCGCGACGACGTGGCTGCGCGAGGTTCCTTCCCCGCGCGAGATCAAGGAGCATCTCGATCAGTACGTGATCGGGCAGGACATCGCCAAGCGTTCGCTCTCGGTCTCGGTGCACAACCACTACAAGCGGTTGCTGCACCTGGAGAGCGAGCAGAGCGGCAGCGTGGAGATCGACAAGAGCAACATCCTGATGATCGGGCCCACGGGCTCGGGCAAGACGCTGCTGGCCAAGACCATGGCCCGCGTGCTCAAGGTTCCCTTCGCCATCGGCGACGCCACCACGCTCACCGAGGCGGGCTACGTCGGCGAAGACGTCGAGAACCTCATCCTCAAACTGCTGCAGAACGCCGACTTCGACCTCGAGGCGGCCCAGCGCGGCATCATCTACATCGACGAGATCGACAAGGTCGGCAAGACCAACAACAACGTCTCGATCACGCGCGACGTCTCGGGCGAGGGCGTGCAGCAGAGCCTGCTCAAACTGCTCGAAGGCACCACGGCCAACGTGCCCCCGCAGGGCGGCCGCAAGCACCCCGAGCAGCAGTACATCCAGGTAGACACCACGAACATCCTCTTCATCTGCGGCGGCACCTTCGTGGGCATCGACGACATCATCCGCCGGCGCATCGGCCAGACGCGCATCGGCTTCACGCTCTCGCCCACGCAGACCGACGAGGCGGAAGACCGCGGACGCATCCTCGCCCAGGTCACGGCCGACGATCTGATCCACTACGGCATGATCCCCGAGTTTGTCGGCCGGCTTCCGGTGCTGGCACCGCTCATGCCCCTCTCCACCGAGGCGCTCGTCTCGGTGCTCACCGAGCCCAAGAACGCGCTGGTGCGCCAGTACCAGCACATGTTCTCGCTCGAGGGCGCGACGCTCACCTTCACCGACGGCGCGCTGCGGTGCATCGCCGAGCGGGCCCGCGCCCGCGACACCGGGGCTCGCGCACTCCGCGCGGTGATGGAAGAGATCATGATCGAACTCATGTACGAACTGCCCGACATGGACAACCAGGGCGCTGAGTATGTGATCGACGAGCACGCCATCGAGCGGCGGGCCGCGCTGCGTGACCTGCGCGTGCGCCGCAAGGAATCGGCCTGAGCCGGCACCCCGGCGCCGCAAACAAGGAGCCCGCGTTGATCTCTCGCCATTGGAGGGGCCTGGCCCGCGCGGCGTGCGCAGAAGACTACGTGCGCCACCTGCGCGACGAGACCTTCCCCGCGATCGCGAGGCTCCCGGGCTTTGTCGGCGCGTCGATCCTTCGGCGCGACCTGCCCGAGGGCGTCGAGTTTCTCATCGTGACGCGGTGGGATTCGCTCGATTCCGTCCGCGCCTTCGCCGGTGACGACATCAGCCTCGCCGTTGTTCCTCCGCACGTGCAAGACATGATGGCCGACTTTGACCGCACCGTCAGCCACTATGAAGTCGTGCAGTAACGCGGCCGTGCGCCATCGCACTCCCGCCCTCCACTGTCGCTCTCCACTCAAGCCCTCCGCCCCCTCCGCGCCCGGGGCGTCATCTCGGCGGGCGTTGAGTGTGTGCGCGCGCACTCACGCCGCCATGACAGAACAACACGCCGCCCTGTGTTGAGGGCGGCGCATGTCGGGTGATGCGGATTGAATGCAGCGGCGGAGCCGGATCAGTTCAGGTCGCGGCAGAGCCACGTGCGGCTGCCGCCCATATCGATGGGCGTGGCCAGGTGCACGCGCACGCCGGTGCCCAGGAGCCCGCGCGAGGCGCGGGCCTCGTCGGTGATGAGGTGCAGCACCGGCCCCTGACGGCCCTCGGCGGGTTTGAGAATGGGGAAGGCCAGCGCGAGAAGTTCGGCGTGGTCATCGGCCCATGACGCCGCGGAGAGGAGTTGGCTGATGGCCTCGCTGCCCTGGCGTGCGCCGCCCAGGCCCGCGGTGGCGGCGACGAGGTGCAGCACGCCCTGTTCGTCGGCGGCGAGTTCAACATCAGGGCAGTAAGGGCAGCGGGCGCGGAGCGTGGTCAGGCCGCCGAGGTGCTGCGCGAGTGTCTGCGTTGCTGCCGGCGCCTGTGGCACCGTGCGCTGTGGCGCGCCGGCGGGCTGGGTGCGAGGGCGTTGCTTGGTGTGCGTGTCGATGCCGCGCGGCGCGGCGGGCTGGGGCGCATGGCGCACCACCGGCGGGGGGGCCGGCGCTGCCGATGGCGCGGGGGCGGGCGAGCCCCAGCGGCTGGCGGTGAGTTCAAAGACGGCGGGTGTGTCGAGCGGGGCCGGGCCGCGGTAGAGCAGGGCCGTCGAGCACGAGCCGATCTTGGGCACCAGCGCGACAGAGTCGATCGAACGCGAGAGGAAGGTCATCGCGGAGCGGCGGATCTTCTGCTCGGCCTCGGCGGCGGCCGCGGGCTCGGCGCCCATGATGGCGATGCCCAGCGACGCGCCCGACGCGTTGGGTGAATCACCCTCCAGGCGCAGCCCGGCAGAGGCATCGGCCAGCATGTGCTTGAGCGTGCGGTAGCACGCCACCACGGCCATGTCGTCCGCGCCGGTGAGAAGGGTCATGCGCCCGACGCCCGCGTTGCGGGGCAGGTCGAGTTCCGCCGTGTCGTCGACGCGGATCATCAGGTGCGGCGCGACGCCCGAGGCGCGTGCGAGGGCTTCTTCGAGGTCGGCCGTGGGGCCGCCCGCACGCACGGCCACGGCCTGGCGCGAATCGGCGAAGACCACTTCGAGCGAGAGCGTGCCACCCTGGATGCGCAGCAGCGCCACGGGTGACTGCGTTTCTTCGGCCACGTGGCGGGCATACTGCACCGCCCAGGCCGACGCGAGCACGGGCAGGTGCCCCAGCACCAGGCCCTCGATGCGCGTGCTGGCGGGCGATGGCGCGCTCTGTGCCGCGCGCGAGGCGGCGCGGTAGGGAACCGCCCCGGCGAGCAGCGCGTCGAGGTCTTCCTCGGGCGTGGTGCGGGGGCGTGCCGTGCGAGATGGCGATGGCGGTGTTGCAGGTGCCGGAGGGGCCGCGGGCGCCGGGGGGCGCGCGGCCGGCGCTTCGCCGGTGGTCGATGGGCCGATGGTGCGCAGCACATCGCCCGGCGCGGGCGCATCGTCGTTGAGAAAGAGGTCGGCCAGCGCGTCGTACTCGGCCTGCATCGAATCAGGAATGTTCAATGAAGGATCGTGCGCGCGTGCCGCGTCGCGCGCGCCCAGGGGCTTGGGCTCGGGCGTGCTGTCGCGGGCGGTTGGCGTGTTGGCGTGTGCGGTGGACTGGTTCAAGGTTGACCCACCCCCTCGGCGCTGGGCGATGATGTACGCGGGATCGCCCCCGCGCCGCTGACAGGTGATTGCTGACCGACGAGAACGACGCTGTTGGGTTCACCGAATGGGTTGAACTCGCAGATATCGTTGTACGGGTCGGCTGACCAGACACCGTCTACCAAGATCCGATAATGATGCTTGCCGGG
Source organism: Phycisphaeraceae bacterium (assembly GCA_019636615.1). Taxonomy (GTDB): domain Bacteria; phylum Planctomycetota; class Phycisphaerae; order Phycisphaerales; family UBA1924; genus UBA2402. Next base: position 1,570,817 of record JAHBXF010000001.1, read on the forward strand.
GGGAAGACGCAGGCAGACTTCATACACGCCCGCCTCGTGGTTGGCGCGCATGGTGTGCTGCGTGGGGGACCAGTTGTTGAACGTGCCGCACACCGCGACATTCGAGCCCACCGAGATGGGTTGAACAAAGAGCGTGCCCTGGTTTGTTTCGTGCGCGCCCAGCATGCGCGGCGTGGCGGGGTTGGCCGCCACTATCGCCACGGCCGGCACGCGCGGGGCCGTGTCGGCAGGGGTTGTGGTGCCCAGCGGCGAGAGGGCGGCGGGGGCGATGGGTTCGCCCGGGCTCTGCGCGGGCGAGTCTTGCCGGCCCAGCGCGATGCGCCGCAGCATCTGCGCGCGACGCGCGACATCTTCGGCGCGGCTCAGCGGCTTGGGCTCGTTGCCGACGGCACTTGCCGCCGGCGCGGCCTGCCCCTGCTGCCACGGCGCGCCCTGCGGCGCAGCGCCGTTCGCGGCGGCCGCCTGCGGCGATTCATACCCCTCGGGCTCGGCCGGTGCGTCGGCCTCGGTCAGCGAGGCCATGGATTCGGCGATGGCGGCATCGACCTGCCCGTGCACCTGCCAGTGCGTGATGACCCACTCGGCCAGGCGCGTGTAGTCGGCGCAGCCGCTCGAGGCGGGGGCGTAATCTACGATCGCCTGCCCGAAGGAGGCCGCTTCGCGCAGGTGTGTGTCGCGACGGATGACCACAGGAATCACGCGCTCGCCGAAGCGGCGGTGAAGTTCGGCCAGGAGGTCGCGCGCCACGGGGTTGCCGTCGTCGTGGATCGTGGGCAGAATCCACACGGGGCGGTGGATGCCCAGTTTGCGGGCCAGCGTTTTGACGGTGTTCACCTGCCGAGTCGCGCCCTGCAGCGAGAAGAACGACGTTTCAACCGGGATGAGCACGACATCCGCGGCGACGAGCGCGTTGTAGGTGAGCAGGCCGATCGACGGGGCGCAGTCGATGCAGATGATGTCGTAGCCGCCGCCCAGCGAGTTGATGACCTCGCTCACGCGGCGTTCTTTGTCGGGCAGGGCCGAGAGCATGCCGCGCGGGGCTTCGAGGCCCGCCAGACGCATGCGGCTGGGCGCAAGGTCGAGGTGCCGCATCGGCTTCCAGAGCAGGCGGGCGCTGTCGATGGGCTTGTTGCCCGCGGCCAGCATCGCATCGCCGATGTCCATGTCGACGCGCTGCTCGGGGATGCCCATGCCCACAGCGCAGTGGCTCTGCGGGTCAAGGTCGATCAGCAGCGTGCGACGACCCTGGCGGGCCAGCAGCGCGGAGAGATTGATGGCGGTCGTGGTTTTCCCACACCCGCCCTTCTGATTGATGATCGCAATGGTCCGCATGTGGCGACAGTCCCCGCTGAAGGTGCGAGCCCGCTCGAACACGCCGGCACGGGATCTCTGCCCCGATCCACCGGCACCCGCCAAAGCGCGGCACTCGATGGCCATATCGGACGGCTTTCTCCGCGTGCTTGAAACCTGATTCAGGGGATGTCAATCCCCGGGGCAGGGTCCTGTAATCGAAGAGAGTTTACGGCCTGCTCCACCACCTCAACAGGTGGATTGTTCAAAATAATCGCCTGACCAGGGGAGGTTGGCACCACCAGACGCAAACGTCCACCGATCACCTTCTTGTCATCGTACATCCGCTGAACAATCACCTGGGCAGGGGGTACGTTCTTCACCCTGCCGGGCAGGCCCGCCCGAGCCAGCAGGTCTTCCACGAGTTGGGGGAGTTCAGGCGGGGCCAGGCGCAGTTCAACCGCGGTGCGCGTCGCGGCGAGGGTGCCCAGTCCCACGGCCTCGCCGTGTGAGAGCGGGGGGAGTTCGTTGGGGGGCGCCAGTTCGGGGATTGTTTCTATGGCGTGCCCGAAGGTGTGGCCCAGGTTGAGCAAGGCGCGCCCGCCGGCTTCATCGGGGGCGGTTTCTCGAACATCAGCGCCGACGAACCGGGCCTTCACCGCGATGTTGCGGTGAACAAGGGCCGCGCGCGCGTGGCTCTTGCCCATCAGGCAGTCATCAATGAGCGGGCCGATGTCGGCCAGCAACCCGGCCGGGGGCGGGCTTGTATCGCCCGCCAGCGGGGTCGACTCGATCAGCGCGTGCTTGATGCACTCGGCCAGGCCCGCGCGCAGGTCGCGCGGCGGCAATGAATCGAGCGTGTCAACATCCGCGATCACCAGGCACGGCTGATGGAACGCGCCCACAAAGTTCTTGGCCAGCGCGTCGCCCACCTCAAGGTTGATACCCGTCTTGCCCCCCACCGAGGCATCAACCATTGAGAGAAGCGTGGTGGGGCACTGCACACAGGGAATGCCCCGCCGATAGGTCGCGGCGGCAAAGCCCGCGATGTCTCCCACCACTCCGCCCCCCAGGGCGATGAGCGGGTCGAAGCGTTCGAGGCGCGCCAGGGCGAGTTCATCAAGAATGGCCCGCCACGCGCTGATGCACTTGGCACGTTCAGAAGCAACGACGGGCACAAGCGACACGGCAAAGCCCGCCGCGGCGAGGGAGGTTTCGGCGGTTTCAACCGTGTGTGTGGGCAGAAGCGAGTCATACGCGAGGAGCGCGCGCCCGCTGCCGCGCGGCACGAGTGGCTTGAGGCGCGCCCCCAGCGAGGGCAACAGGCCGGGGCCGACCACAACGTCGTACGCCTCACCCCGGGCTTCCGGCCCGCCCGGGTGGACGCGCTGGATGAACGGGGCGGGCGGGGGCGTCATCGGGGGCGTTCCTCGACGGGCTTGCCGAGCCCGGCCATGTCTCGCTTGATCTGGTCGGGGCGTTCCCACGCCAGACGGGGCGCATCGCCCCAGAGCATCTCAAGGTCGTAGTGCGTGCGCGTGGAGGGCTCGAAGAGGTGGACGACAACATCGACAAAGTCGGCGAGCAGCCAGGTGGCGCGGTCGTCGGTGCTGCTGTGGAAGGTGCGCATGCCGCGCGACGAGCCGAGTTCTTCGACGTGCATGAGCGCGGAGCGCATCTGCCGGTCTGAGGTGCCCGTGCCGATGATGATGAAGTCGGTGACCTGGCTCATGCCGGTGACATCGAGCAATAGGATGTCGGAGCATTTGTCGTCGTGCAGCATCCGCGCGACATCAATGGCAAAGGCCCGCGCGAGGGCGGGGTCGGTGCGGGCCGGGCGGGATGGGGCTGGCTGGGGATCTTGCGTCATTCGTGCACAAGGGTAGGGGGGCGGGGCGACCGGGCGGCAGAGGGCCGCATCAGGCCGCGCGGCCTTGCTGGGCCCGCCGGCCGCCTCGGCACATCAGAGTGAAAGGCCGGAAGCGGGCGGAGAGCCGATGCCTCTTGCTGAAAGAGGGCAGGGGGAGTGCCGCGACGGATCAATACTCGTGCAGCCTCACCCCTCGCGCGGCCCGCCTCTCGCACTTGATCGATCCTGACCAGTCGCTCTGTCAAGGATGAAGATCATGGGAATGGCGGAAGGAACCCATCGCGCGTGATGGCGTGGGAAGTGGTTCAACACCGATCGCCGGAGGAACCGGCGATCGGTGGCACGTATTCACATTCTCTAACGTTGGCGGCACCCGCCGTAGAAGCGGGCTGTGTGGTGGGAAGGTGTGTGTCGGGCAGCATGCCGTGTGCTTTGGCCTCTCAGGCCGCAGGCCTGTACGTGAGTAGCCGGGCGTGGAGCGAGCCCGCGAGCGATACCCCCCGGAAGCGAACCCCAAACCACCACGACCCTGTAGGGGTCGTCGAGCGGTAGGCCTGGTGCCGCTGCATTCGTGTGCCGTGGTATGGCGCTTCGCCATGCCGCACGAGCGTGTATCTTCGTGGCATCGCCCTTCTGGGCGATGGGATTGCGTGATTGCTTGCATGACGTTACAATTGCTGTGCCGCTGCATTTGGGGTACCGCTGCATTTGGGGTACCGCTGCATTCGGGTGCCGCGGTATGGCGCTTCGCCATGCCGCGCGAGCGGTTATGTCATTACATAGATGCCGTATCACGTGTCGCGCCGTCTTCGGCCCCAACGGGGCCGCGGGTTGTAGCCACGCGGTGCAGCGCGGGTCGCCGACAGGCGACCCAAGCACAACCCGTGGACGGCCGCGCATTGAGTCTATTCTGCCCCGGAGGGGCAGAGGAGGCGTGCGTCAGCGCGGCTGCTCACCACTGCACGCGCCGAAGATGGCGGTGCAGTGGCACGGTTTGTCGCTCCGGCTGACGTTTCGTGCAACTCGTCGCGAGCGGTTGATCGGCTGTGATCTACCCCACTGCCAAGGGTGGGTATCCTGAAAAGGATGGAAGGAAACCAGCGTGCGTGAGGGCGGGGAAGGTGTATCGGCCGCAGATCGCCGGAGGAACCGACGATCGGAGGCACGAACTCTCAATCTGAAGTGATCGATGCCACCCGCCGATTGGTGCCATCCGCCCCTATCGAGACCTGTCCAACGCGAATGACCACCTTGCTTCAGGCTCTGAAGCTACTACACTCATCTGATCTTCGGTTACCCTAAAAACACGGGAAGTTATTGTCCGAAGAGCATCTTGATCAAGAGTCAGATCAAAGACCACGAGATCGCGATGATGGACAAATTGCTGACCACTTGGCACAGACGCTATTGTGATCGTTCTACCTTCAGCATCAACGCTCGTGCTATTAACGAAGGACTTTGGTGGATGATCTCTCACAAACTGACTTGCCTTATACACCCGCAGGGGCTTACCGTCATTCGTATAATTAATTACATCACGACTCCGCAAGCCAAACGACAACGCATCTACTCTATCTCTATTAATGACACCCGAAGAGCCCTGAGTGAACTCGTAAGCCACCCAAATTGTATGGCGGCCATGATGCGAAGTTACCCGGGCTTCAATGGGCCGAAACGACAACGCATCTGTCGTGTCGAGGAACCGCATGCGTACGGCGGGGCCTCTATCCACCAATCGGTATGTCTTTGTCTGACTCTGAGCACAACCGCTGAAAATTGCGAGCACAGCCAATGTCAGCACCAACGCAATCAACACTGTGCCACGTTTCGCAGTCAGGCCCATTTCATTCCTCTCCTTGGCGACCACTGCAGAGTAGTCAATTGTTAAGATTGAAATATCGAAAACGCATCCGATATATCAGACGAAGCACGAAAACAATAGAAACGATGCATTTGTCTCAAGCAAGTAACACTTCGGGCAGGACGGGAGCGTCCTACAACCTAACTAGTGCATGACAATATCAAAGACATGGTCAAATGTCTGCAAGGGTGGGTACATTTTGTCACAACTGTCATAGCGCGCACTGTCGCCGCCGTGATTTTCCCATAAGGAGCTACACGATGAACATGCTTGGATGCAGACGTCTTTATAGCTATTGCCATCGTTGCTATAGGCTTCCACCTCGTCGCGGATACACTGTACACGATTATGATTTTCGAGTTTAATATATTTCCTATAGCCACCACTTCCGCCGCCATGTCGCTGGATTCCCTCTGCAAACTGCCTGGCATGAATCATCTCGTGCATCAGAGTGTTGCATATGTCGCCACAGTCGCCATTTGATGAATCGTGCTGCCAACAAATTCTAATTCTGTCATAGTCTCGTCCCGGTAAGGCATACCCACACGTTTCCTTGGGGCAATCGCTATCGCCTGGGTTCGCGCAACGCACTGAAGGCAATGGACGCCCTGCTCGCTGAATGCGTTCCTGCTCGGCTTTGATTCGCGGCTGTTCGAAACAACGCTGAAGCGCTTCTTGACACGATGTATACGATGGAAACCAAGGTGCCAACCCCATCGGATCGGTCGCCCACACCGGCATAGACCCCACATATTCATACACACTCATGCCGTCCACGTACCCCAGCGGGTCCCTGCGGTTCCACCTTCCCATCTCGCTGACAAGCACCCGGTGGCGCACGTGCCACTGGGCCGTGGCCGGGTCGTACTCGTACCCCGCGTAGCCGCGCCGGTTGTGCAGCCTGCTGACGCTGCCGCGGCCGTGGCTGGTCCACAGCGCCCAGTCCGCGTGCCCCTGCACCAGGGCTCGGTCCGCGCTGTCCACCACGCCGTCGCGGTTGATGTCAAGATCGACGGCCAATGCCCCAACGCCGTAGTCGTTGTAATCGTCCCAGTCCTGCGGGTCGAACCCATCGCACACGCCATCGCGGTTCACATCGCCCGCCGCGTACACCGTGGGCACGCCTTTGGCTTCCGGCTTGGGGATGTCTCGTGCGAGCATCATGATGCAGCGGTCCGGACGGCAGGTTAGCCGAGATGGGGTTGCCGGTCAATCGAGCGCACTTCTCGGGCGTTCGTGTGGAATCTACTCCTGGCCCGAGCGTGGCATGGCCAAGGGCCTGACGCGGCAGCCAATCATCGCGCGGCTCTCAGAGAGAGCCGTTCCACCAACAAGCCGCGAAGCCGCGCGTGGTTGCACCCATCTTCGCATCGAACTCGGAGGAACCGAATTCGATTGCATTAAGTGACTGGAGATTGGTCGCCCAAGCACCACCCTCCGGTCCGCAGCGCGAGTCGTGGGCTCGGGTGTTCAGCACTGCACGCGCCGAAGACGGCGGTGTAGTGGCGCGGTATGTGTCGTGCCGCCTGACGCTTCGTGCAAGCCGCCGCGAGCGGTTGATCGACTCTGATCAACCCCACAGTCAAGGAAGGGAATTTTGGAAAGGATGGAGGGAAACCATCACGCGCAGCGGCGTGGGAGTTGAATTTGTATCGATCCCCGTAAAAGCCAGTGATCGGAATCAAGAGTTCGTACACTAATTGATCGATGCCATCCGTTAGTCACACCTACCCAGAATCGTCCGGCCACAATGCCACCCGCCCTTACTGAGAACTCTCCAGCACGAATGTCCACATCGCTTCAGAGCCCGAAACAATAACACTGTCACTTTCTTCGGATATTTTCAATGACTGTGCCAACTGCCTACGCACGCTTTCAAGTTCAATCACCATATCAAAGATCGTGATGTCGCCGCGATGCAGATACGTTATGCCGGGCACATGCGCAATCATGATCTTCTCTCCTCCTGGGCCAACGCTCACATCTCCAAATGTTGGCTGCGGCATTGCCCGCCGTACAGGCTCAGATGAGACGAATCGATGCTGCACTAGTTGTTTGCCATCTACGAAATACAAAGGCGTCTCACGGTTGTATAGCACATATACGATTGCAACGGCTGTTCGATCGTCCGTCGCAATCGCCGCATCTTGTACAAACTCATAACTCATCGATACGGAGTGCCGATCGCGATACGAGCCTACCATTGCTCCAATGGGCCGAACAGATATCCCGCCCGTCTCGCCCAATACCCTAAAATGCAAAACAGGACTTTCTTGCGACGCGCTATATGTATTATAACTCTTTGAAGCATCGCAGCCAGCGAACATTATTGTCACAACAAACATGGAAACTAAATACAGCGCCATCATGTACCACCGTTCTGTCGGCAGGTGGCATCGATCCCTCCCATTGCGTTGACGTGCCACCGATCGCCGGATCCTGCGGCGATCGGTGTGCTTGCCCACAGACACACCGTCACGCACCACATCCCCCGCGGCGTACACCGTGGGCACGCCGTTGGCTTCCGGCTTGGGGATGTCTCGTGCGAGCATCATGGGGCGTGGCCTCTTTCACACATTAGCCGGGGGTGACAACGCGGTCAAACGGGTACACACTTCTCGGGCCTTGGGGCAACCAACCCCTCCGGGCCTTGGGCGGGGCCGTGCGTGGCTGGGTGGATGGGTTGATGGGTTGATGGGTTGATGGGTTGATGCAGGCACGGAGTGAGCGCGCGGCATACGTGATTCGGCGGAGCGCGGGAGTTCACGAGTCGAGGTGCGGCGGGCGCGGGTTGAGATCGGCCGCGCCGCTTCGCGGCGCTCAGAGGTTTTGGTGTCGTATTCGTGGGGTGCCGCTGACGCTGCGATCCCACGCTGTTGACCCCCGTCGCTTCGCGGCGCTCAGAGGTTCTGGTGTCGTGTTCGTGGGGTGCCGCTGACGCGGCGACCCCACGCTGTTGACCCGCGCCGCTTCGCGGCGCTCAGAGGTTCTGGTGTCGTGTTCGTGGGGTGCCGCTGACGCGGCGACCCCACGCTGTTGACCCCCGCCGCTTCTCGGCGAAGAGAAGGCAGAGAGGGCTCGTGTCGTCGCTTGAGGACGCACGGGGTGATGGGGGCGGCTGGGGCGATGGGGAGGCGTGAAACTGGCGGCTCCTGGAGACCAGGCGCTTCGGCCTGCCAGAACATCTGAGTGCGAGGCTTGATGCGGGCGGGGAGCCGATGCCTCTTGCTGAAGAGGGCGGGGCAGGGGGAGTGCCGCGCCGCATTACCACTCGGGCCACTTCACCACCCGCGCCGCATTACCACTCGCGCCGCTTCACCACCCGCGCGGCCCGCCGCGCGCGGCCGATCGGCCCTGATCTGTCGTTCTATCAAGAATGAGGATCACGGGACGGATGGAAGAAATCGCTCGCGCGTGACGATGCGGAGGCGTATCAGCACCGATCGCCGGAGGAACCGGCGATCGGTGGCATGTGTTGATAACCCGAGCGTTCGGTGCCGCGTGGGCGAGTGGTTCGAACGGGGTGTGTGCTGTTCAGGCGACGGTGATGCTCTTGTCCAGGTAGACATCCTGGATGGCGTGGAGCAGGGCCGCGCCTTCTTTCATGGGTTTCTGGAAGGCCTTGCGGCCCGAGATGAGGCCCATGCCGCCGGCGCGTTTGTTGATGACGGCGGTGGCGACGGCCTCGGCCAGGTCGCCCGCGCCCTTGCTCTCGCCGCCGGAGTTGATGAGCGGCACGCGGCCCATGTAGTTGTTGAGCACCTGGTAGCGGCACAGGTCGATGGGGTGGCCGCCCTTGCCGGTTTCGTCGCTGCCGCACAGGTTGGTGTAGACGCGCTTGTCCCACTTGCCGTATGAAGAGCCCCCCGCGTTGAGCGCGGCATACCCGCCGTTGTTCACGGGCAGTTTCTGCTTGATGATGTCGGCCTTGATTGTGGCGCCCAGGTGGTTGGCCTGCCCCGAGAGGTCGGCCGAGGCGTGGTAGTCGGTGCTGGTGCCGTCGGCGTTTTTCACCTTGAAGCCGCTGCTGCGGGTGTAGCACCAGAGCACGGTGACCATGCCCAGGTTGTGGGCCTCTTCGAACATGTCAGACACATAGGCGATTTCTTCGCGGCTGGTGTCGCTGCCGAAGTAGATGGTGGCGCCCACGGCGACGGCGCCCATCTCGTAGCACTGGCGGATCGAGCCGAAGTAGGTCTGGCGGAAGGTGTTGGGGTAGGTGAGGATCTCGTTGTGGTTGAACTTCACGAGGAAGGGGATCTTGTGGGCATAGGCGCGGCTGACCGAGGCGAGCACGCCAAGCGTGGAGGCGACCGCGTTGCAGCCCCCCTCGATGGCGAGTTTGACGATGTTCTCGGGGTCGAAGTATTCGGGGTTGGGGGCGAACGAGGCCCCGGCGGAGTGTTCGATGCCCTGGTCAACAGGCAGAATGCTCACGTAGCCGGTGCCGGCGAGGCGGCCGGTGTTGAGCAGGGTTTGCATGTTGCGCAGCACCACCGGGGAGCGGTCGGTCTGGGCGAAGACACGGTCGACAAAGTCCGGGCCCGGCAGGTGCAGGTGCGACTTGCCGATGGTCTTTGATTCGTAGTTGAGCAGGGCATCGGCCTGGGCCCCGAGGATGGAGCGGACGTTGGTGTTGGGCGTGGCGGGGGTGAAGGCCATAAAGCGGGGCTCCTGCGTGTCGTGTCCGGCCCGGCGCGCGTTCGGGGCGGGTGTGTGTGGTGCAAGGCCAGACTGCGGCCTAGGCGCTGCGCCAAGTATAGTGGCCGCGCGGGCGGATTCTTGATGCACAGGCCGATGCCCCCACGCCGCCCCCTACCGTGAGGGGCGGGACGCACGGTGGGGATTCGTCGTGGGGGTTCGTCGTGGGGGTTCGTCGTGGGGGGGTGGAGGAACGACACGTGGTGACGAAGCATGTTCGGCGGGCGCTGGCATTCGCGGCCGTGGTTGTGGGGCTGGTGGCGGTGCACGCGCGGGCGTGGGATGCTTATGGGCACCGGCTCATCACGCGCCTGGCGGTTGAGCACCTTCCCGACGACGTGCCCCAATGGCTGCGCGACCCCGCGATGGCGGCGCGCATCGCCGATCAGTCGGTCACGCCGGACCGCTGGCGCGGCACGCGCGTGACGCAGATGCTGCACGTGAGCAACCCTGACCACTACATCAACATCGAAGACCTCGAAGCCTTCGGCATGACCTTCCGCACGATGCCCCCGCTGCGGATGGAGTTCATCAAGGCGATGGTGGAGTCGCGGATCGCGCAAGGGGATGCCTTTCGCGGCAAGCCTGTGAACCCTGAACGCGACGCGGACAAGACGCAGGAGTGGCCGGGCTTTTTGCCCCATGCTATTTGTGAGCAGTACGGGCGCGTGCAGGCGGCGATGCGGACCATCCGCATGCTCGAGGCGATGAACAACCCGGCGCGGGCCGCGCAACTTGAGCAGGCCAAGGCCGATCTCACGGTGCACATGGGCATCATGGCGCACTATGTGGGCGACGCGGCCCAGCCCCTGCACACGACCAGGCACCATCACGGGTGGGTGGGCGACAACCCCAGAGACTACACCACAGACCGGGGCATCCACGCGTATATCGACGGGGGCGTGATCCGTCTGCACGCGATCGACGCCGCGGGCGTGCTGGCGCGGGCGCGGTTCGACGCGCGCACGGTGAACCCGCGCGACCCGTGGGGGGATGTGCTCTCGCACGTCGAGCGGTCGTTCGAGCACGTCGAGACGGTGTACGTGCTCAGGCAGACGGGCGAACTGGAGCAGGCGCGCGGCAAGGCGTTCATCGAGTCTCGCCTGGCGGACGCGGCGGAAACGCTGCGCGCGCTGTACGTGGCGGCGTGGACGGCCTCGGCCCCCAGCAACCGCGACCGCGGCGACTTCGAGCGGTACGACAACTTCGAGCAGGGCGAGAAGGCCCCATGATCGAGCGGGCCCGCTTTCACTTCCTGGGCACGGGCACATCGGCGGGCGTGCCGATGATCGGGTGCGCCTGCGAAGTGTGCACAAGCACAGACCCGCGCGACGCGCGCCTGCGCACCGCCGCGGCGGTGACATGGGCGGATGCCCGCGGGCACGAGCGCGTGGTGCTGCTGGACGCGGGGCCGGACCTGCGCGTGCAGGCGCTGCGGGCGGGGCTCACGCGCTGCGACGCCATCGTCTTCACGCACAACCACGTCGATCACACCTTCGGCCTCGACGAGGTCCGGCGGTTCAACGCGGCGCAGAAGGCGCCGATCGATCTCTACGCCAACGCGCACACGATGACGCACCTGCGCCGGGTGTATCAGCACATCTTCGACCAGCGCAGCAACGTCAACGACAGTTTCGTGGCCACGCTCATCGCGCACACCGTGACCGACGGGGACATCGAAGACGCGCGGCCGCTCGACCTCTTCGGGCTCGGGTTCACCCCCGTGCCCCTGCTGCACGGGCGGCTTGAGGTGCTGGGGTGGCGCATCGAAGCGCGCGAGGCGGCGGGCGGGGGCTCGGTCTTTCCGCTGGCCTATTGCACCGATGTCTCGGCCTTCCCGCCGCAGGCGTGGAAGAGGCTGACGGGGCTCAAGACGCTGGTGCTCGATTGCCTTCGGCACCGCAACCACCCGACACACCTGACGCTCAACCAGGCGCTGCACGTGGCCGAGGCGGTGGGGGCGGAGCGCACCTACTTCGTTCACATGGCGCACGACCTGCCCCACGCCCAGACGCAGGAGACGCTGCCCGATGGGGTCTTCCTCGCCTATGACGGCCTGGTGCTGGAAGACCGGCCGGCGTAGTTGGTTTTTGTGAGGATGGCGAGGGGGCGCGTGCCCAGCGGCGGGGCGTGCCGCGGGCTGTAACGCGGCGGGCGATCCGCCTACCCTTGCCGTCCCATGGGCAAAACCCGCGAGATCAAGAAGCGCATCAAGGCCGTCGCCAACATCCGCCGCATCACCAAGACGATGCAGATGATCGCGACCAGCAAGTTCGCCCGTTCGCAGCAGGCGGCGCAGGCGACCAAGCCGTACACCGAAACCCTCTTCGAGGTTCTCAGCGAACTCTCGGCGGGGCTGGGCGATGTGTCGCACCCGCTGCTCGAGCGGCCGGGGGTCAAGAACGCGGGCAAGCCGCTGACGCTGGTGATCACCTCAGACCGTGGGCTGTGCGGGCCGTACAACGGCGGCGTGCTGCGGCGGTTCATGGCCGCGCTTCGTGAAAACCCCTCGTGGCGCGAGGGCGACATCGAGGTGGTGGGCAAGAAGGGCCAGGGGTTCCTGAAGTTCTCCGGGGTGAAGGTGAGCAAGGCGCTGACCTACAGCGACAAGCCCTCGTACGAGAACGTCCGCGAGATGGCCGAGTCGTACATCGAACGGTTTGTGAAGGGCGAGGTATCGGCGGTGCGGGTGGTGTACATGCGGTTCCTGTCGGTGGGCCGCCAGTCGCCGACGGTGATGCAGGTGCTGCCCTTCCAGTCTGAGCCCAAGCCGGCGAAGGCCGCGGGCGAGGCGCAGGCGGGCGGATCGATCTACGAGTTCAGCCCCGACGCGGCCGCGCTGCTGAGCGACATTCTGCCGGCGGGCGTGCGGACGCTGCTGTTCCAGGCGTTCAACGACGCGATCGTGAGCGAGCACATCGCCCGCATGGTGGCGATGAAGTCTGCGACGGACAACGCGGGCAAGGCCGGGAAGAAGTACACGCTGATGTACAACCGTGCCCGGCAGGCGCAGATCACGACGGAACTGACCGAGATCATCTCCGGCGCCGCGGCGCTGGAGTAACCCTTTTCAACCCCGGGCGGCCGGGCGCGTTACACTCGCGGCGACATGCCACTTCTCCGGGCCGAAAACCTTCGCAAGACCTACGGCGTTCGCCGCGTGGTGGACGGTGTGAGTTTCGAGGTTGCGCGGGCCGAGGTGCTCGGGCTGCTGGGCCGCAACGGCGCGGGCAAAACCACCAGTTTCCGCATGACGATCGGCATGATCGACCCTGACCCGGGGTGCGGCAGCAAGGTCTTCTTTGACGGCCGCGACGTGAGCGACCTGCCGATGTTCCGGCGGGCGCGCCTGGGCATGGGGTATCTCAGCCAGGAGCCGAGCATCTTCGGCCGGCTCACGTGTGAAGAGAACCTGCTGGCGATCCTCGAAACGCTGGGGATGCGGCGTGTGGAGCGGCGCCTGCGCGCCACCGAACTGCTCGATCAGTTCGGGCTGGCGCACAAGGCCCGCCACCCCGCGCGCACGTGCTCGGGTGGTGAGCGGCGCAAACTGGAGATCGCGCGGGCCCTGGTCACGAGCCCGCGGCTGATCCTGCTCGACGAACCCTTTTCGGGCGTAGACCCCATCGCCGTGGAAGACCTTCAGGCCGAGATCCGGCGGCTTTCCGCCAAGGGCATCGCGTTCCTGATCACCGACCACAACGTGCAGCAGACGCTGCGCGTGTGCGACCGGGCCTGCATCATCGTTGAGGGCAAGAAACTGGCCGAGGGAACGCCCCGCGACCTGATCAACGACGCGACCGTGCGCAGCGCGTACCTGGGGAGCCTCTTCCGCGGGGACGAGTTCGACGCGCCCGTGAGCGCACCGGCGCGTTAGGATTGACCCATGCTCCGCATCATTTCCGGTGAGTTCCGCCGCAGGCTCCTGCACGTCCCGCCAGACGCCGAGACCACGCGCCCTTACCCCGACCGCGTGAAAGAGTCGGTCTTTGGCCTGCTGCGCGGGCACTGCGAAGGGGCGACGGTTTTCGACGGCTTCAGCGGGCCGGGCACGATGGGGCTCGAAGCGGTCAGCCGCGGGGCCAAGCGCTGTGTGTTTGTCGAGCGGGAGCGGTCGGTGGTGGAACTGCTGCACCAGAACATCGAGATGCTCGGGTGCGGCGACCGGTGCGAGGTGGTGGCCGGTGATGCGCTGGGGGCCGGCGCGCTGGCGCGGGCCCCGCGCCCGCTCACCCTCGCCTTTCTCGACCCGCCCTACGCCATGGTGCGCGAGCCCATGGGCTTCAAGCGCGTGATGGCGCAACTCCAGAACCTTGTTGACCTGCTCACCCCCGATGGCTTCGCCATTCTGCGCACGCCCTGGCCCCTCAAGCACACGGTGTGGCCCGAGGGGTTTGTGCCGCCGGAAGCCGGCGTGGAAGGGCGGCGCGCGCCCAGCCGCAAAGACCGGCGCGGCATGGTGAAAAGGGCGCGGCGCGCCTCGCGCGAAGAAGAAAAGGGCATCATGCGCCCGTTCAACCCCGGTCGCGGGCAGCGCCACGACGCGGCGGCGTGGACGACAGCGGGGGATGAGCAGGGCTCGCCCGACGAGTTTGAATCACAGTTAGAAGCCGCCGAGCGGGCGCTGCGGGAAGCGGGCGTGGTGGGGCCGCAGCCGACGCTGGTTGATGTAGACCTCGCGCTGCCTCGCGCCCTGGGGCCCGAGACGCACGTCTACCACACGATGGCGGTGCACCTGTACGCGCGCACACCGCAGTGAGCGGCGAGGCGCCTCGCGTGGTGCATTCGGGTGACAGGCTATTGCAGAGAACGCGCGGGGGGCTGCGTGTCAGTGATGCCCGCCGGCCTTGCCGGCGCGCACATCGCGGATGCGTTGCAGGATCTGCTCTGGCGTGAGGTTCTCGCAGAGGGTTTCGTCGACCAGGGCCACCGGGGCCGTGCCGCACGAGCCCAGGCACTCGAGTTCGATGAGGGTGAAGAGGCCGTCGTCGGTGGTCTCGCCCACGTCGATGCCCAGTTCATCTTTCACGGCCTGCGTGATGGCCTCGTGCCCGCAGAACTCGCAGGCGATGGAGCGGCAGATGCTGATGAGGTGCTTGCCCTTGGGGCGCAGCCAGTATTCTTCGTAGAAACTCGCCGTGTCGATGACGTCGGCGGGCTTGAGGCCCAGGAAGACGGCGATCTCCATCATCGCCTGGTGGGGCACCCAGCCGTACTCGTGCTGGATCATGTGCAGCGCGGGCAGGAGCGCCCCGTGCTTGACCTCGTACCGCGGGAGCACGGTGCGGGTGAGTTCGTCCTTCATCGCGGCGGTGAGGTAGGGCTCATCGCGCCGCTCGATCTTCATCGTCGCGGATGGTTTGGTGATCCAGGCCATGGGCGGGAAGCGTAGGGGCCCTTGCGCCCGGCGCGGCTCGGCGCCGGGGCACGCCCAGGGGGCGCCGGCGGGGTCGGCCGGCGCGCCCAGCGGCGGCGCGGCCTTGCGGCACGTACAAAAACCGATCTTGAATGGGGCGATGATGCTACCATCGTGGCCCTGCGAAAAGGGAATGGAGCACACGACATGGCCAGCGAAGAGGCAAAGACGGGCAAATCGATGGACGCGATCATGGCGCTGTGCAAGCGCCGCGGGTTCATCTACCAGGCCAGCGAGATCTACGGGGGCATCAACGGCTTCTGGGATTACGGCCCCTTGGGCGCTCAACTGAAGAAGAACCTGCGCGATGCCTGGTGGGAAGACATGATCATGCGCCCCTGCTGGGGGAAGAACGGGCCCAACGGAAGGCCGGTACGCTGTGTGCCGCTCGAGACGCGCATCATCCAGCACCCCAAGGTATGGGCGGCGAGCGGGCACATCAGCGGGTTCAACGACCCGATGGTGGACGACAAGGAAACGAAGCAGCGCTTCAGGGCGGATCATCTTTGTGGACTCTACCTGCGAGAGGTTGCGAGTGATGGGCCACCCATTGGCATCCAATACCAGGGATTTATCAACGACATTCGAGAATTCCGCGCCGGGGACCCTGAGTTGACAGCGGTTGCATCAACAGAGGGCGAGGCCCTCGAGTTGTTGATGCCGCAACTCAAGAAACGATTTAAGGGTGTAGACGTTTCCGCGCACGTCGAGGTGGAACACGATGTTCAAGCCGACATCTACATCCATGATGCCAATCAACAGCGAGCTTGGATAGCAAAGTTGAAGATGATTCCGCTCGCTTTGTTGAAAGAGCGGATAGCGTACATCAAGTCTCCATTTAGTGGAAAAATGGGACATCTCACCGATCCCCGCCAATTCAACTTGATGTTCAAGACGATCGTGGGCGCGACGGGCACAGAGGACGACACGGCATACCTCCGCCCCGAAACCGCCCAGGGCGTCTTCGTGCAGTTCAAGAACGTGGTGGACACCACGCGCGTGAAGATCCCCTTTGGCATCGGCAACACGGGCACGAGTTTCCGCAACGAGGTCACCCCCCGCAACTTCACGTTCCGCAGCCGCGAGTTTGAGCAGGCGGAACTCGAGTTCTTCTGCCACCCGGATGAATCCTTCGAGTGGTACAAGTTCTGGCGCGACTTCCGCATGGATTGGTGGAAGAGCATCGGCCTGGCGGGCGACAACCTCATCCTGCGCGAGCACGAGAAGGACGAACTGAGCCACTACTCCGTGGGCACCAGCGACGTGGAATACCGCTTCCCCTTCACCGCGCCCGGCTTTGGCGAACTCGAGGGCATCGCCCACCGCGGCTGCTTCGACCTCACCCAGCACCAGCAGCACAGCGGCGCGAAGATGGAATACAACGACACCGAGCGCGGCGAGATCCTGCCCAACGGCGGACGGCGCGGCGAGCGGTACATCCCGCACTGCATCGAGCCCGCCGCGGGCCTCGATCGCGGCGTGCTCGCGCTCATCTGCGAGGCCTATTCGCGTGACGAGAGCCGCCCCAGCCCGGAGGTGATGAAGTTCCACCCGCGCATCGCGCCCATCAAGGCCGCTGTCTTCCCGCTGGTAGCCAAAGAGGGCATGCCCGAGGTGGCCGACAAACTCCACGCGGAGTTGTCGCAGCGCTTCTGGCGGCAGGGAGCCATCGAGATCGATGAGAAACAGTCCATCGGCAAGCGCTACGCCCGCATGGACGAGGCGGGCTGCCCCTACTGCTTCACCATCGATGGCGACACACTCACCAACCAGACGGTGACGGTGCGCGACCGAGACAGCGGCGCTCAGGAACGCATCGGCATCGATAAGGTGGCGGCCTTCCTCACGGAGAAGATCGGGGGCTGAATCAAACTTCCGGGAATGTGAAAACTCCCGGCGCTTCCTCCGAATAGAGTTGGCGAGTCCGCGGGTTCTCTGCGGATATTGCTATCCATTGAACCCTCATCGGAGCACGCACGATGGACAAAGCGCAACTCGTGGCCGATCTCTCTGGTCGTTTCGCCGGCCAGAAGGCGGCCTTCCTCGCGGAAGTGGGCCAGGCGATCAACTCATACATCTCGGAGCAGGGCTCCGAGTGCATGACGATCATCGAGCACGACGGCGGCTCGGGCACGCGATGGACCATCGCGCCAACACCTTCGTATGTCAAACGCATGGCCGCGTTCTCGACGGGCAACCGTGTCGATGGAAACGAACTTGACTCGGCGTTGACCAAGCCGGTGGTCGATCTCGTCACCGAGCGATTCCAGCGGTTGTACGAATCGAAGAGCGATGAGATTTCACAGGCGGTGGTGGAGTTCATCGTGAAAGATGATGTGCTCATGCGGTCGATGCTTGGCACGGTGCTCCAGTCCCAGGTGTTTCATGCCGCGAGCAGCGCCGCCAAGCAGAAGGTCATCACACTGCTGGTCGAGCACATGCGCGAGTTGCTCCGCTCTGGCGGTCTTGGCTCGCTGGCGACCACGCTGGGCAAGTCGGTCGCGGCGGCGGTCTCCAAGCCGATCTCTGCCAAGATCGTGCTGCTGATCGTCAAAACCCTCTCGATGAGCGCCAAGACGACCATCGCCAAACTGCTCGCGTCCACCGCCATCAAGTCCGCGGTTGCGGTTGCCGTCAAGAAGTTCCTCGTCGCGGCCATCATCACAGCCATCGCCAAGGCGATCGCGGTGAAGTTCGGCATCGCGACGACATCGGCCGTAATCGGCTGGGTCATTCTGCCGGTCATCGCGGCCTACATCACCTATGAGGTCTACCGCTTCCCGAAAACGCTGGGCGCAAAGGTCTCTGAGCGGGTGGTTGAGGAACTCAACTCGGGTTTCGACAAAATCAACACCACGGTCTTTGAGAACGTGGTCGCCGACCTCATCGCCAACGGGGCGGGGGCGCTGGGGCACACGCTGGCCGACTCGCCCGAACTCAGCGACGCCATCAAGAAACTTCTCGAGGGGAGCGAGTGAGTATGATCTTTCTCGCGGGGAACTCCTGTCCCCCGCAAGGAGGGCCCACGCATGCCCCTGTCACGCGACCTGGCCAGGCAGATCAACGCCGTCGCTTCGCAAGACAAGGAACTGCGCCGGCGCGTGGCCACCGTCAACTGGGTCTTCATCCCCAACCACCTGGGCATCACCGGCATGGTGCGAAACGCCGGCTTCTGGCTGCGTCACAAGGGCGACCCCGACCCCGTCGCCGACCGCGTGTGCACGGGCATCGCCGAGGCCGGCATGACGGCCATCACCTCGCGACTGGCCGAACTGCCCGAGGTTGATCACGCGAACACCATCAGCCGCGTGTCGTGGGGCGTGCACCACACCGCCACGCTGGTGGTGCTCAAAGGCGGGCAGGGGCGGTACGTCTTCGACTGGCACAAAACGCTCGACGTGAACGATCCCTTCGTGGGCGAAGAGCGCGCGTGGCTGGTAGACAAAGACCAGATCAACCTGGGGCGGTTCCGCGGGCTGAAATGAGCAGCACGAAGCATGGTGCGATTGCGCCGCGATCGCGCCCGCTCCGCGTGCGGCGCGGCGTGGTCACGAACACGTTGGCGAGTGCGACGGGGGCGTGGGGCGTGTGCGATCGTACAAAAAAACCGACGGCTGCACGTTGCCGCGCAGCCGCCTGGAGGGAGAAAGAGAGAGTTTGTCTCGCCCCGCACGATGGCGGGGCGTGGTGGTCTGTGGGGTTACCCGAGCAGGTTGCCCAGGTCGCCGGCGCTGGCGGCGATCTGCGAGCGGATGTCGGCGAGGCGTTCGCCGGTGAGTTTGAGCGTGTCGAGCACGGCGGGGTCGGGCGTGAGGTCGCGCAGATCCATGCGGAAGCCCCCGCCGGCCTCAACGGCCAGCCGGTCGGCCACGTGCACGATCGACGTGAGCGTGCGGTTTTCGAAGGGGAGTTCGTGCGGGCGGTGGTGAAAACCGGTGACCACGGCCAGGCTCTTGGGGAACTTCCACTTTTCGCACAGCGCGCTGCCGAAGTCCTGGTGCGTCACGCCGAAGACGGCGATCTCGGTTTCAAGGAAGTCGTTGGCGGTGATGCCCTGGCTGTCCGGCCCGGCCTTGTTGATCACGTCGATGAGTTTCGTGCGGTCGGCCTGCATCTCGACCATGATCCCGATGTCGTGGATCAGCCCCGCGAGGAAGGCCTCGTCCGTCAGGCCCAGTTTCAGGTTCGTGGCGATGAGTTTGGCCGTGGCCGCGGTGAGGTTGCTGTGCGTCCAGAGGTCCTTGGCCGAGAAGCGCGGCGTGAGGTCGCCCCCGCGGAAGAGTTTGGCCAGGCTGGCCGCGATGGCGATGTTCTTCACCGCGTTGAGGCCCAGCATGACGATCGCGCGGTTGATGCTGGCGATCTGGCCCGGCAGGCCGTAGAAGGACGAGTTGACGACCTTGAGAATGCGGCTGCACAGGGCGGGATCGGTCGAGATGACCTTGTTGAGATCCTGCGCGGTCGAAGTGGGGCTCTCGACGAGTTCCACGATCTTCACTGTGATCTCGGGCAGCGTGGCGATGTGGCTGATCTCACGGATCGCCGACGCGACGATGGTCTCTTTGTCTTGCGTCACGACGTTCATCAGGCCACTCCACCCGGCGGCATGCCGGTATGCCTGTGATCGGCTCGCCCGCCGGATGACTTTGGTTTGCCAACCCCCATAACGCACAATTTGGGTGGCCCCCGCCTGTTCAGGCGGCGCACCCCACCCCCCGTCGCGGGTAATGGCCCTGACGCCCATGCGCGCCACGCGCGTCGGGGCGGGAATCACACCGCGAAGAGCCCGGCACGCCCCTGTTCGAGTTCGAGCAGGAATGACTTGCGCCACACGCCCCCGGCGTAGCCGTGAACACCGCCCGCGGCGTTGAGCACCCGATGGCAGGGCACCAGAATCGCCAGCGGGTTGCGCGCGTTGGCAAGCCCCACGGCGCGGCTCGCGCCCGGGTCGCCCAGCCGGCGCGCCAACTCGCCGTAGGAACATGTTGTGCCGTATGGAATCGTCAGCAGCGCATCCCACACGGTGTGCTGAAACGGTGTGCCCATCGGCGCCAGCGCAAGGGTGAACTCGCGCCGCGTGCCGGCGAAATACGCCGCGACCTGTTCTGCCGCGCCGCGAACATGCGCCGCGGCGGCCTCGCACGCCGGTGTGTGCTGCGCGTCGCCGGGCCGACCGGTGGTGATCACGGGGGATTCGTCAACGAACAAGGCGTGTGTCAGGCCGCGCGACGAGGCGCGAAACCGCATGTGCCCAAGCGGGGTGGCCAGCAGCGCAAAGGCCTCGCCGGGTGCGGTGGCCGTGGGGATGGTGGGGGGTGTGGGGATGGTGGGGGGTGTGGGGGTTGTGGATCGCGGGAGTGAGGCGGGCAAGGTGGGCATGGCAAAGGGCTCGCGCGGCGGTTCCCCGCTGAAGGGGGGGAAGGCAAGGAAGCGTAGTGGGGGCGGTGCCCCGGATGGAGCGTGTACACTTTTGCAGTGAACAAGCGACAAGGAACATCAGTGACGTTCAGCCAGCCCCCGGCGCGCCGCGGGCAGCGGCTGGTGAAGGGGCTTCCTGTTTCGGGCGGCATCGTCATCGGCAAGGTTCTGGTGATCGACGACGAGATCCGGCGGGTGGTGCCGCGCTCGATCAAACCCGAGGATGTTGGGCACGAGCGTGAGCGGTTCGACAAAGCGGTGAAGAAGTCGATCGCGGAGATCAGGCGGGTTCACGAGCAGGCCGAGCGAGAGATGGGCAAGGAGGCGGCCAAGATCTTCTCCTTCCACGTGGGGATGCTGGCCGACCCGACGTTTTCCGGCTCGGTTCACGGCATGATCGAGGCGGACAAGGTGACGGCGGAGTATGCCGCGACGCACGTGCTTGACAAAATCGCCTCGCAGTTCCGCAGCGCGAAAGACCCGGTGTTTGCCACGAAGGTGAACGACATCGACGACCTGACAGACCGGCTGCTGGCGCAGTTGCTGGGCGGGCGCAAGAGCGTGCTGGAGCAGGCCGACAGCGGCACGGTGATCATCGCGCGCGACCTGACCCCCTCGCAGACGGCGGGGTTTGACAGAGAGCGCATCCTGGGGTTCGCCACCGACCAGGGCGGTATGACGAGCCACACGGCGATCATCGCCAAGGCGCTCGAGATCCCCGCGGTGGTCGGGTGTCAGGCGCTGGTGCGCGAGGTGCAGGACGGGGACGAGGTGATCCTCGACGGCGACCACGGGATGGTCATCGTGAGCCCCGACCCGGACACGGTGGCCGAATATCTGCGCGCCATCGAGCAGCGGCGGCAGTACCAGGTGTCGCTGGGCGAACTGCGCGACCTGCCCAGCGTGACGCAGGACGGCGTAGACATTCATCTGGTGGGGAACATCGAACTGCCCGAAGAGGTGAGCCGCGTGCTGGGCGCCGGCGGCGAGGGCATCGGCCTGTACCGCACCGAATACCTCTATCTCACCAGCAAGACGGAACCGACCGAGGGCGACCACTACCGCGCATACCGCCGGTGCGTGCAGTTGCTCGCGGGGCGCGAACTGGTCATCCGCACGATGGACCTGGGCGCCGATAAATACACCCAGGGCCAGGCCGAAGTGCCCGAGCGCAACCCCTTCCTGGGCTGCCGCAGCATCCGATACTGCCTCAAGAACCAGCCGATGTTCAAGAAGCAGTTGCGCGCCGTGCTCAGGGCCAGCGCCGAGGGGCCCATCAAGATCATGTTCCCGCTGGTCTCTTCCATCGCCGAGTTGCGGCAGGCCAAGTTCGTCGTCAACGACGTGATGGAAGAACTCGAAGAAGAGGGGCACGCCTTCGACCGCTCCATCAAGATCGGCATGATGGTCGAGGTGCCCTCCGCCGCGATCCAGGCTGAGACCTTCGCACGCGAGTGCGATTTCTTCTCCATCGGCACCAACGACCTCGTGCAGTACACCCTGGCCGTAGACCGCATCAACGAGCGCGTGGCGAACCTCTACAACCCGCTGCACCCGGCCGTGATCAGGCTCATCCGCGACGTGGCCCGGGCCGCCAAGCGCCACGAGATTCCCGTGTCGTGCTGCGGCGAGGCCGCGGGCGATCTCGAGTTCGCCATGCTCCTCATCGGCCTGGGTGTGCGCACGCTGAGCGTGTCGTCGTCGATGATCCCGCCCCTCAAACGCTTCGTGCGCAGCGTCACCGTGGAGCAGTGCGAGCGGGTCTCCCGCGAGGCCATGAAACTCGAATCCGACGTGCACATCGCCGCGTACCTGCGCGACCGCGCCAGGAAGATCGTGCCAGAGGCCTTCGATATGCCCGGCATCGACTGATGCCCCGGCGCCGGCCTCGCCCGCGCTGTGAGCGGGCTATGGCCGCGGCCGTGGACGCACCGCGTCGAGTTCCTGCCGGCTCATCATGTACCGGCTCCACGGAGAATCTGGCCTGGGGGGCGGCTGGCCCGGGGCGCTGGTTTCGGCCGGGGGGGGCGGGTCAGAGAGGCGCGCGGTGTCGGCTTTGCGCAGTTCGCGCGCGGTGAGCCCGCCGAAGGCCAGCGCGAGCAGCAGCGGCCCGGCCACGGCGAACCGGCCAACAGCGCTCGCGAGCCTCGCGGGCACGCCCGCCAGCGCAGACTTCAGGCCCGGCGCATCCGCCGGCGCGCCGTGTGCGCGGCAGGCGCTGAGCAGCACGATCATGAGCGCGAAGGGCTCGGCGTACCGCTGCCAGAGTTCGGTGCTCGCGCCAAGGGCCGCGCCATAGCCCACGACCGCCGCCAGCATGATCAGCCGTTGACGCATCGGCCACACCCACAGCCACCCCGCCAGCGCCAGGCCGCCCGCGAGCGCGCACAGCACGATCAGCAGAGACGAGTGCCCGCCGATCATCGGCAGTTTCGCGGCCACTTCCCACAGCCCGCTGCGCCGGCCGGCGATGTAATCTTCGGCGCTTCCCGCCGTGGTGCGGGGAAGCACGGCCGCGAGCAGCGCGCCCGCCGCGCCCAGCGCGGCCCACACCGGCTTCTCGCGAACCAGCCGCAGAAGCACGGGCGCGAGCGAGACGCCATAGAAGCAACTCACAACGCCGATGACAGCGAGCAAAAACGCCAGCCCCGCCGCGTTGGGCGACTTGTACTGCATTTGAAACGTCGGCGGCACCAGGCCGCCCCACGCGCCGTAGAACGTGACAAGCACGAGCGCCGCTGGCAGCGTGGCCAGCAGCGAGAGCGAGAGCGGCACAAGCCTGTGCAGCGGACGCGCGAAGAGGTGCGCGCACACACCGCCCCCCGCAACATCACCATCACCCCCATCTCCCCGGCTGCCGCGCATCAGGGCCCCATTGAGCCAGGCCGCGCCCCACAGCAGGCCGGCCGTCCAGCAGTGGATCTGCCGCGTGAAGACAAGCAGCGTGAGCACCATGCCGCCCAGGGCAAGGGTGCGCAAGGTTTGCACGGGCGAGAGCGCGAGCAGCAGCATGGCCAGCACGCCCAGCCAGCCCGCGTTGTCTGGCAGCACATACGCCGCGGAGGCAAAGACATACATCGAGGCGACAAATGGCAGCGCAAGCGAGAAGGCCAGCCGCCCCGGGGCGAGGGTGCCCGCCGCGCGCCCCAGCAGCCACGCCAGCACGCACGAGATCAGGGCCGAGGCGATCTGCAGCGCGGCAGTAGAAGGGGAGAGAAACTTCCACACGCCGGCCATCAGCAGGTGATACCCAGGTGTGGTGGCGGAGAGGTAATCCGCGAGGTCCACGGCGGGCCACTGCAACGCAAAGCGGCGGATGGCCTCCTCGTGGTAGAGTTTCTGGTCATAGGCCACGCGGTGGGGGATGATGCCCAGCGAGATCACCACGCCCGCGCACGCGGCCAGCACGCCGCCAAGGAGCAGCCCGGTGATGTTCCGGGCGGGGCGGTGTTCATGGTCTGCGGCTGGGGGCATGGTGGCCAGATTGTCGGCGCAAGCCGGCCGCCGCTCCAGTGCGCGGCCAACAAACCCAGCATAGGCCCCTCGCCGGCATCAGCAGCCGAGTTCCCACGCCAGGAAGAAGGCTTCGACATCGCCGCCGTCCACGCCGCCATCCTCGTTGATGTCGGCCTGCGGCTGGGCGACTTCCCACGCGAGGAAGAAGGCCTCGACATCGGCGCCGTCCACACCGCCGTCGCCGTTGAAGTCGGCCACGCAGGGCGGGGGCGTGACGAGGGGCGTGCGCCACACGCCGCGCCCGTAAGTGCCCACGGTGAGCGCGCGGTTGACGGGGTCGATGTGAAGAGAAGACACGTTGACGTTGGGGAACGTGGAGTCGTTCTTGATCCAGGACTGTCCGTCGTCGAGCGAGACATAGATGCCCGCGCCCGAGCCGACGTACATCACGGGGGGGTTGAAGGCGTAGTCAACGGCCAGGCAGCGGGGAGACACGCCCGAGGGGAGGTTGCTCCCCTTGGCGGTCCAGGTCTGGCCGAAGGTGTCGGTGCGGAAGATGCGCGAGCCGCTGCTGCTCGACTGCGCGGCGTAAGCCGTGCCGTGGTTGGAGGGGTGGATGACGATGCCGGTGATGTTGGTGTTGTTGGCGAATCCGCTGTTGCGCTGGTCCCAGTTCTGCGCGTCGGTGGTGACATAGAGCAGGCCGCGGGTGTTGCCCGTGTAGATGATGTTGCTGTTGCCCTGGGCCACGGCGATGATGTTGAAGGTGCCCGCGCCGGCGAGGTCGTTGGGCGTGATGGCGCTCCACGAGACACTCGAAGACGTGGCGTTGGTGGTGCGCCAGATGCGCTGGGTGCCGCCGTAGAGAGTGGTGGAAGAGTTCGGGTCGCCCACCAGGGGCGCGATCCACGCCACGCGGTCGCCCGACCACGGGCCGGTGATGTTGCTCGAGTTGGTGTTGTTCCAGCGGTAGATGGCCAGGTAGACGTAGGTGGTGTAGCGGCGGGTGAAGTTCGTGAAATCAAAGACCGAATAGCCGCCGTCGCCCGTCTGCAACTGCGGCCAGGTGAACGACTCGCTGGTGCGCTCGGGCGTGCCGTTGTCCTGCGTGCCCGCCAGGATGCGCGTGGGAGAGTTGGGGTGCACCGTGACGTGGTACATCTGCGAGGCGGCCAGGGTCGCGTTGAGGTTGATCCACGAGTTGCCGCCGTTGGTGCTCTTGTAGATGCCGCCGTCGTTGGCTTCCCAGATGATGCCCGTGGGCCCCCACGCGATGGCGTGGTGGTCGGGGTGCAGTTGCGTGCCGCCCGCGTTGGAGACTTCAACCCATGAATCACCGCCGTTGGTGCTGCGCAGCACGCCCGCGGTGGCGTAGCGCGGGTCGACCCCGCCGCAGAAGACGATGTTCTCGTTCGCGGGGTCTACCCCCACGAAGACGTCGTACCAGCACTGGGGCTGGCAGTAGTTGGGCGTGTTGGTGAGTTGCGTCCAGGTGTCGCCGCCGTTGATGGTCTTGTAGAGGCCTTGCAGGTTTGAGCCGCTGATGAACGCCGCGTAGAGCACCTGCGGGTTCGACCGGCTGATGTCCATGACGATGCGGTCGAAGCCCGAGGTTGGCAGGCCGCCCGAGAGCAGCACCAGAGAGCCGCCGCCCGTGGTGGATCGGTAGATGCCCGTGCCCCGCCGCGCGATGTACACGATGTTGGCGTTGGTCGGGTGCATGAGCAGCGCCGAGCAGTTCGAGTTGATCAGCGTGCTCCAGTTCGTGCCGCCGTTGGTCGAACGGTGATACCCCGCCGAACTCGTCACATGGATCACCTGCGGGTTGGCGTGGCTGATGGCGATGCCGCTGCACTGCGAGCCCACCTGCGAGGTCGTGGCGATGCGGTTCCACGTCACGCCCGCGTCGAGCGAGCGGAAGAGGCCGTCACCCGCGGAACTCTGCTGATATTCACCCGTGCCCGCGTACACCGTGTTGGGGTTCGTCGGGTCGAGGGCCACAAAGCCGTGGTTGAGAATCGGCAGGTGGTCTGTCATCGGCGTCCACGTGGTCCCGCCGTTGACCGTCTTCCAGATCCCGCCCGAGGCCGAGGCGATGTACACCGTGTCGGGGTCGGTCGGGTGCGGCGCGATCGATACAACCCGCCCGCCAGCGTTGGCACGACCGCTCCAATACTCGTTCGAGATCGGGCGCGGCCCCATGAATGTCCACTGGAAGGGCGTAGACCGCTGGCCGAAGGCGTCGGGTGTCCAGTTGGGCATGGGCTCGCCCACGATCTTCTCATACCCCGGAGGGGGCGGGCCCATCTTCATCTTGCGCTCGACCTGAGCCTCCGAGGGTTTCTCCGCGATCGGGTAGAAATAGCCCAATGTTCCTGCGGTCGCCGGCGTTGCACCCGCCACAACCCCATTGGGCGCCGGCTTGGCGCACGAGGCGGCAAGAAGCAGGCCGCCGGCGGTGGGGAGGGCCAAGAGGCCGCGCAGAAACACACCAAGCCCGTTCTTCGCCCTGATCGTCGCCATGATCGTCGCTCCGTTCGTGCGCTCGGCGGGCAGAGATCTCGCCCGCACCCCTTCAGACCCCGGAACCGGGGCCCATTTCGTCTCTTCAGCCGCAGCCGAGGCTGGTCCACCCCGCTCGTCCGCCGCCGACACACAGGCCAATACCAAAAATAGCACACACGTCGCCGCGTGCGCACCGATTCTCACCAAGATTCGACACACGGGCACCAAGGGTTCGATGAAGTTCCCGAAAGTGAGTTATTGGCCCTTGAGTCCCCTCCTTGCCTGTGTCCGGCACGCGAGCGCGTTCCTACATTGATACGGGCGCGGCGGGGGCATGGCGTGTGCTGGTCCCCTGTCCCCCGGGTTCGGCGACAGAAAGGGGTGGCGCCATGCACGCCGCGATCGCCGGTTGCTTCTGCGCTGTGTTGTCCTTGGCCGCCGCCGCGCAGACCGCCGCCCCTCGCACCCTCTCGCAGAGTGAATACCGCCAGCGCATGCGCGGCATGTGGCTGGGCCAGTGCATCGCCAACTGGACAGGCCTTCAGACCGAGGGCCGCCACCGCCAGCCCCCCTTCCTCACCGACGCCGACTGGGGCCAGCCCCAGCCCTACACGAACGGCTTCCCGCTCGAGTTCAAGTGGTTCTACAACCCCTGGGGGGCCGACGACGACACCGACATCGAATACGTCTATCAGCACCTCATGACCCTGCACGGCACGCCCCTTCTCTCGCCCGCCCACATCCGCGACGGCTGGCAAGAGCACATCAACTCCTTCATCTGGGTCAGCAACGCCCGCGCCCGCGACCTCATGTCGCGCGGCGTGTTGCCGCCCGCCACCGGCTACGCCGCGGCCAATCAATACCGCCTCGCCATTGATGCGCAGCTCACCACCGAGTTCTTCGGCATGTTCGCGCCGGGCATGCCGCACGTCGCGCTGCGGCTGGCCGACCTGCCCATTCGCACCACCGCCGCGGGGCACGCCGCGCACGCCTCGCAGTTCTATGTCGTGCTCTATTCCCTCGCCACGCAGGCCGACCCATCGTGGGATGGCAGGACCACGGTGATCTGGCTCACGCAGCGCGCCCGCGAATATCTGCCGCCCACATCCAAGGCACGCGACATCGTCACGCTCGTGCTCGATGACTTTCTGGCCAACCCCGACCCTGATGACTGGGAGCGCACCCGCGACCTCATCGACCAGCACCTGCGCGTGAACGCGGCGCAGAACGGATATGTCTACCGCGGCTGGACGGAATCTTCCATCAACTTCGCCTCCGGTCTCCTCGCGCTGCTCTACGGCCAGGGGGACTACCGCCGCACCGTGCAGATCGGCACACTCTCGGGGTGGGACAGCGACAACGGCACGGCCACCATGGGCGGTCTGCTGGGCCTCATGCTGGGCTACGGGGGTGTGATGGCGCAGTTCAACAACGGCCCGCGCGAGAACTACTGGATCTCCCGCACCCGCGACAACATGCCCGACTACACCGGCCCGGGCGACAACTACGAAGACACGTTTCTGATGATCGCCGACCGCGCCCTGCCCATCGTGCGCGGCGTCATCAACAGCGCGGGCGGACGCGCCGACGATGACCACGACGTGTGGCTGCTGCCCCCGGCGCTCACGGCTGTCACGCCCCTCCAGGCCAACCCACTCACCCGCGAGCACGCGCGCAGCGCCAACAACACCGTGCGTGACGCGGGCGGCATCGTCACCGCTTCCGTCGTCGTCGGCAGCGGCACAGGCACGCCCCCATCATCGCGGGGGCGCACCGACCCCGCCGCCTTCGCCGACGGCCTCGAGACCGGCTTCCTCGGGCGCGAAGAAAATGACTCGCAGCGGCTGTTCTATACATCGCAGAGCAAAGGGGTGCCGCCCTCGGGCCTTGTCACGCTTCAAGTGGTCTATGACCGCGCCGTGCCCCTGCACGCCGTGCGCTTTGTCGAGGGAGATCACTTCACCACATCCCCCGCCGGCGGCTGGTTCATCAGCGCCGCCGTCGAAGCCCTCATCGGCGGCGAGTGGACACACATCGGCGACCTTGAGCCCGCCTCACTCGACCCCGACACGCCCTTTCAGATCTTCGACCTCCCAGCACCAGGCCCGGGGATCGAGGCCACGGGCGTCCGCATCATCGGTGCTCCGGGCGGGGGCGGGCTCTTTGTCACCTGCACCGAACTCGACGCCCTGGGCCCCCCGGCGCCAGACCCCGCAACGTCGTACGACATAAACGCCGATGGCCGCGTCACCATCGAAGACCTCTACACGTGGGAGCAAAGCCCCGCCGATCTGAACGGCGACGGCCAGGCCGACACCCAAGACCGCGACCTGCTCCTGCTCGCCATCCGCTGGCGCGAGCCCGCCGACATCTCGCCCCCTTGAATCGGTGAGGCCGGCGGTCACGACGCGGGGGGCTCTGTGCCGATATCCTCCGCGTCACAACGCATGGCCGCGCTCGCATACAACCTCCTCCGACTGGCACGCCCCAAGCAATGGGCCAAGAGCGCGTTCGTGCTCCTGGGCCCTCTCTACGGCCTGCGCGACCACCCCGAGATGGCGACCCGGGCAACGCTCGTCACGGCGCTCATCGCCGCGGCCGTCTTTGCGCTGGTTTCGAGCGCGTGCTACGTGGTCAACGACATCTTCGACGCCGAGAAAGACCGCGCCCACCCCCGCAAGAGCCGCCGCCCCATCGCCAGCGGGGCCGTGAGCGTGGGCGTGGGCTGGGTCTACGCGCTGGGCCTGGGCGTGGCGGGCCTGTCGCTGGCGTGGCTCTTGCCCGAAGAAACGCGACTGCGAACACTCGCCGTCGCTGGTATCTACGGCGCGAACGTCATGGCCTATTCCTACGCGCTCAAGCACATCGTCATCCTCGACGTGCTCTCCCTCTCGGCGGGCTTTGTGCTGCGCGTCATCGGCGGCTGTGCCGCGCTGGCCATCGAGCCCAGCACCTGGCTGCTCAACGTCACGCTCTTCCTCGCCATGTTCCTGGCCTTCGGCAAGCGACTGGGCGAGCGGCGCACCATGGGCGATCGCGCCTCCTCGGCGCGCGGCGTGCAGACGGTGTACACCGACGACCTGCTGCGCATGTTCGTCGTCGTCACCGCCGTGGCCACGCTCATCACCTATGCCGGCTATGTGCAGGCGCGGGCCGCCCCGGCCGCCTCGTCCCTTGGCGCTTTCCTGGGCTTCCACGCGCTGTGGATCACCATGCTCCCCGCCATGTTCGCCATGCTGCGGGCCATCGTGCTCCTCGAGCGTGGCGATTACGACGACCCCACCGAACTGGCCACACGCGACCTCACCATGCAGGTGGCCGTGGCCGCCTTCGGGGTGCTCTCGGTGCTCGCCGCGGTCGGCGGCTAGCGCCCTCGCGCTCAGCGCACGCCCAGTTCGGCCAGCAGTTCCTTGGCCTCATAGACCGAGCGCAGGGCCTCGACGATGCCGCGCGAATCGACCGACACCGCGCGGTTGGTGCGGATGTCGTAGATGACATCGCCCACGAGCGAGTCGATGTTGCCGTCAAAGACGAGCCCCACGACCTGCCCCGCTCGGTTCACCACCGGGCTGCCCGAGTTGCCACCGATGATGTCCGCCGTGCAGATGAAGTTGTAGGGCACGCTCAGATCGATCTTCTCGCGCTTCTCAACCCACGATGGCGGCAGGCGGAACTCCTTCTCACCCTCGCGCTCGGCGGCCCGTTCAAACTTGCCCGCCAGCGTGGTGAAGGCCGGCACGCGCCCCTCGCCCTCGCCCAGGGCCTTCACCGTGCCGTACGAAAGCCGCAGGGTGAATGTGGCGTCCGGGTAGACATTGTCGCCCAGCAGCGCGAAACGCGCCCGCGCCAGTTTTTCATACCCGCGCTTCTCCGGCCCGTCGACCTCGTTCTCGAAGCGCTGCCGCAGCGCACGCGAGATCGGGTCGAGCAGGCGGGCCAGCCCCAGCATGGGGTCTTCAGATTCCGCCACCGCCTGCGTGCCCCCTTCCACAAGCGCCCTGCGCGCCGCCGGGTCTTTGAAGGTGCACCCCTTCACCAGTTGCTCGGCCCGGGCGCGGGGCGATTCGCCCATCAGCGCGGCCTGCACGGTCTCGTCGTCCCCCCCGAAATACTCGGCCATCTGCGAAAGGCCGCTGGCGATCCGCTCGATCTCCAGCGCGTCGTAGATCGGCTCGGGCGAGTAGAGGTCGAGGTAGAGCGCGGGCAGACGGCTCTCTCCATACTCGGCCAGGCGCTCGCCGCTGGGCTTGGGCAGTTCTTCCGCCAGACGCACGATGCGCAGCGCCCGCGCCAGCAGCCCCGAGCCCCGCTCGAGGAAGCGGTCGAGCACGAACCGCTGCACATAAAACTCGGCGTGGTAACTCTGCGCCTCGCCGATCTCGCTCACCGCGCGCATCATCTCGTCGGCCTCGGGCAGGCGCTTCTCCATCAGCAGCCGGCCCATGTCCAGTTCTTCACGCAGTTTGCGGTCCATCAGCGCGGGGTCGTGCAGCCCGGCCAGCAGCCCGGTGAAGGCCTTGCGCCCGTTGGCGATGCTCAGCATGTCCTCGCGGGCCACCCGCGCGTTCTCGGCGCTGCGCCCGGCGAACGTCTGCAGTTTCACCTCGGCCCGCCACAGGTGCTGCAGAATCGTCGGCAGCATCCAGTCGCGCAGAAACGCCGTGTGCGCGTGCGTATACATGCGGCGCGTGCGCCCCGGGTGGCCGAAGACAAAGACCAGTTCGTCCTCGGCCGCGCCCGCGGGCGACCACTCAAGGAAGTTCTGGGCCTTGAGCGGCTCGCCGTTCTCATAAATGCGGAAGAAGCACGCGTCGAGGTTGTAGCGGGGGTACTCGAAGTTGTCGGTGTCGCCGCCGAAGAAGGCCGCCGCCTCTTCGGGCGCGAAGACCAGACGAACATCGGTGAAACTCTTGGAGCGGTAGAGGTGATACTGCCCGCCCTGAAAGAGCGTCACCACCTCGCTGGTGAGCCCCGACTTCTCCACCGATTCCTGCTCGATCTGGGCGATGGCACGCCGGCGCGCCGCCCCCGCTTCCGCGGCGTCTTCGATGCCCGCCGCGGCCTCTTTCACCCGGGCCGTCACGTCTTCGATCTCCCACAGCACGCGCACCTCAAGGTCGGGGCAGGGCAGTTCTTCGGCGCGCGTCCGCGCCAGGAAGCCCACCTCCATCAGGTCGCGTTCTTTCGTCGAGAGTTTGGCGATCATGTCGCTGCCCACGTGGTGGTTGGTCATCACCAGCCCGTCGCGGCTCACGATGCTGCCGCTGCCGCCCGTCTCAAACCGCACCGCCGCCTTCTGCATCCGCTCCAGCCACGCCGCGTCGGGCTTGAAGCCGTAGTCCTTCTCCAGCGCCGCGGGCGGGTTGGTCAGCAGCCACATCCCCTCGTCGGCCAGCGCCGGGCCAGCGGGGCATGCGAAGTAAGCGGCGGCGGCAATCAGGAACGAAGCGGTGCGGGTGCGCATGTGTCGAAAGGCTCCGGGGAAAAGGCGAACTGCGAACGGCGAGTCATCTACCAACGTCTGCTCATCTGCGAGAGTCTACTCAGCAACGAACGTCTGCTCGTCTGCGAGAGGCTACTCAGTAGCCCTGTAGGATACGTGCAATCCCGCCCGCACGCGGGCCTCTTGGTTGTACGCCGGTCTCTTGGTGGTTCGGCTCTCTCCGAGAACCGCGCAGTTGTCTGGGTGCCGTGGCAATCGCGTTTCGCCACGCCGCGCGAGGGCGACCAACCTACACCACAGAGGGGCAGTACGATACAAGCCGCTGCGGTTGGTATCGACACAAACCGTGCCACTGCACCGCCGCTTCGGCGCGTGCAGTGATGCCCCCGCCAACAGCGGGAGTTTGATGCCCTGCCCTCTGTGGCAAGGGTGATGCGGTATGGCTTTGCCACGCCGCGCGTGCCCGACGAGCGGGCATGTCAGAGGCGTTTTGCGAATGAGTTGAGTTTTGGTGCGCGGAGACTCGCGCGGCGGTGACACACTGGTCAGGGCGGGTGATTAGATGCACCGGCGGATGAGGCAAGGCGATGGGCCGCGCTGGGGCGGCGGGGTGAGAGCCTCACGTTTGAGACTCGCGCGGCGTGCAGCGATTGCGGGATCGATGCGCGAGGAGGCGATTGTGAAGCGGGAGGAGTATGTGAAGTGGTTGAAGTGGATGAGGTTGGGGTAGCGGAAGCGAGCGAAGAGAGAGAAGAAGAATCGGCGGGAGTTAAAGCGTGAGGGGTAACGGCGGGTGGTGGTGTGTGGCCTGGAGCCGGGTGGGCCGCGTTATCGGTTACGTCAGCGGAGTCATCGGCGGAGTCATCGGCGGAATCGTCGGTTGAGTCGTCGGCGGAGTTAACGGCGGCGAGGGCTGCTGCGAAGAGGTCGGCGAAAGAACCGAAGTGTGGAACGGAGTCACGCGGCCCGAATGCGTGTGTGAGGCTAGGTGTTGTGTTTGCACTCGGGGGCGCGTGCGCGGCGCTTACGCGCGGGGTCTGCGATTCGACGCTTGCGTGCCAAGGAGAAGTGTTGATGCTCGCGTGCGGGTTGCTGCCGCGCTGGTGATCGGGCGGGGCGCTTGCATGTCGCGGCTCGTTTGTGCGTGAACGAGAGAGCGCGCGGTGGTTGAAGTTGGCGTAGCGGAGGAGGGTGGCGGCCGCGCGGCGGAGTTCCACTTGGTGGCGGAGAGCGCAGACCTCGGCGCGGGACGACCGGGCATCATGGCTGGGCGAGCGGGCTTCGTCGCTGGGTGAGCGGGCTTCGCGGCGGAGCGCGGAAGTGGTCTGGGGCGCGGACGAGCAGGCTACAGCGCGGTGACGCGCGAGGAGTGTGCCCAGGGCGGCGACGGCGAGGGGGAGGTGGAGTTGCGCGGCGAAGCGGGTGCTGATGGCGGCCGCGCTCTGGAGTTGGTCGAGTTTTTGTTGGGTCTGGTCAGAGGAGATGAAGGCGGCGAGGGCATCGAGGGTGAGGCCGTGGCGCGCGGCGACCTGGCTCAGGGAGAAGTGAGCAGAGGCGAGGTCGGCGATGATCGCGGCCGGATCCACGCAGACAATGTACGGGTTAGAGTAGGTGTGTCAAGAGAATTGTTTGGGTTTTGAGAGGAGTAGAGCGTAAGTGGCGGCGGGAGAAGAGGTTATGGCTCGGAATTGGATGAGAGGTTGGGATCGGGGTTAGGTTTGAGGGAGAGTGCGTGGCGAGGTCCGCCCTCAGACGGGCGGAAAGACAAAGCGAAAAGGGGTGGTGGGGTCGCTCACCGGGGGCTTGCTCGGGCCGTCGAAGGACGGCCCTCGCCGCGCCATCGGAAACGGTCGTGCGCCCTAGCGGGCGGGGGGGCAAAGTGAAGAAGAAGTGGAGTGGTCGGAGCCGCGCGGCGGATTGGAATTGTGTTTGTCGCGCACGACGCGAGATGGGGGCAACTGCACCGATCGCCGGAAGAACCGGCGATGTGGTGGCACGGCAAGACAGAGGCAGGAGCGGGGCCGAGTTCTTTTAGGCCACGCCTTCAGGCGTGGTTTAGATCAGCCCAAAGCCCCATCAGCCCGTTTCAACGAGCTTTCACCCGTACGTCCAGTTGACCTCACCTTGACAACTGCCTAACCTGACCGGAGACTTCCGCGACTCTTCACAGTCGGGGGTCTTGATGTGCTTTGGTACAAGGAGGTCCCATGGCTCAGGGAACTGGCATCGAGTGGACTGAGGCAACCTGGAACCCGGTTGCGGGATGCACGCCCGTGTCTCCCGGGTGTCTGAACTGCTACGCGGCGAGGATGGCGCTCCGGTTGGAGTCGATCGCGGTGGGTGCCTGCGGGAAGTACTCGGGCACAGCAAGAGTTGTGAACGGGCGTCCTGTCTTCACGGGTAGGATTAATCTCGACGAGAACGCCCTTGAACTGCCGCGCCGTTGGCGTCGTCCGCGGCTCATCTTTGTGAACTCAATGAGCGACCTCTTCCATGAAGCGGTACCAGACAGCTACATCAAGCGCGTGTTCGACGTCATGAACGATTGCGCGCAGCACACGTTTCAGGTTCTGACCAAACGGCCGGAACGTGCCGCATCGCTCGCGGCGGAACTGCCATGGCCGAACAATGTCTGGATGGGCACAAGTGTTGAGAATGCTCTATACATGTACCGCGTGAGAACGCTTCAGTGCATTCCCGCAAAGGTACGTTTTCTGTCTTGCGAGCCACTCTTGGGCTCGATGCGCCGCATGGTGCTTGAAGGCATACATTGGGTAATTGTTGGTGGCGAATCGGGGCCGGGCGCTCGGCCGATGGCTAGAGAGTGGGTAGAAGGGATCAGAGACCAGTGCTTGGAAGCAGACGTTGCCTTCTTCTTCAAGCAATGGGGGGGTGTCCAAAAGAGCCGGACAGGCCGCGAGATTGATGGAAGGACTTGGGACGAGTTGCCTGTATAGGAGATAGCAGTGACGAACGCGGATGACAAGCACTTCGAAACATATCGTGATCAAACACGAGTTAAGCACCAGATCTTGGTCGGATACCTACCCGCATATTTAAACATTTTAAAAATCACTAACAATAAAATCATGTACATTGACGGATTTGCGGGTCGCGGCCACTACGACACCCCGGAGGGGCCGGTGCCGGGGTCCCCATTGCTGGCGCTTTCACTAATGTCAAAGAATGAACAGTATAAAACTAAAGTCGCATGCTTCTTTAATGAGGAAAATGAATTTTACTATAGCTGCCTCAATGCAGAAGTAGAAGCCCGTCAAACGTCTGAGCCGATGTCCATTACGCCCGTAGTAAAAAATCTGAAATTCTCAGAATTTATGAAATATATGTCAAATCGCCTTAAGGAGACCAGAACTGGGCAGGCTCCGGTGTTTCTTTTCGTAGACCCATGTGGCCTTAGTGATGTAAGAATGTCCGATTTAGTGGATGTCCTTAGGCGCCCGGGCTGTGAGTTATTCTTGTTTTTTAACTACGACGGGTTAAAACGAATCATTGGTCTGGCACAGACAATTAGTAGTAGTCCTACACTGCTGAGTCTATTTGGATCAGAGCCAAGTGTTAGCAGCCTTGTCAACAAGATCTCAGGCCTAAAACCTCATCAAAAAGAACAAGCGATTGTTGCGCATTTTATTGAAGCGTTAAAAACAGAATCGGGTGCGCAGTACGTGTTGCCATTCAGCATAGAGCACGAAGACAAGCGAATGACTAGTCATTACTTAATACACGCCACTAAAAATGCTATTGGGTTTCGTATTATGAAAACCGTCATGTATAATGCGGCTAGGACATCGGGCTCTGGAACTTGTCTGCGGCTACTACAAGCATCCAATAATCGCCAGCATATGATATTCGACACGCCGGAGGTTGCTGATATGAAGCAAAGAATTCTGGATAAAATATCAGAAGCTCCCCAAATGGTAAAATTGTTTAAAACCACCTGGCCGGAACGGCCAAATGACATGTTTAGCACCGAGGAATATAAAGAGGCTCTTCTCGAGCTTGAGCAACAAGGCAAGATAAATGTACAGGACGAGCACGGTGTTCCAAGGCCTGCTGAGAAACGTCGTCCTGATAAGGGCAGGCCCTCACTAGGGGATGACTATTTCGTCCGGCGTTCAGATCAAACTACGTGAATCGGCAATGTGATATGTGTCGCTGATGGAAAATATTGCATTTAATGATCTGCAATAAATCTTGCCGGTGGGTGCGTTAACTCGGCCGATCTGAGCCTTTAGGGCATAGTCCCACCCCCCTACACCAACTTCCCCCGCAGCGAGAAGGCCGAAGATTCTTCGATGCGCACGCGGCGGATGCTCCCCACCAGCCCCGCGTGCTCGGGCGCATCAAAGACCACGATCATGTCCCCATCCGTGCGGGCCGAATACTGCGCGATGCCGGATGAAGGCTCCTGGGCGGTTTCAACGTGCGTGGCCTGTGTAGAACATCCAGACCCGCACCCATCATCTTCCTCGGGCTCGCCCACCGAACGCCCCTTCACCGTCAGGCTCACACCGCCGGCAGCCACCGCCCGTGCGCGGCGTTTGCGTTCCTTGATACTCAGCCCCGTCACGAAGACATCCACCTCACGCCCCACATACCCCGCCGCGACCTCTTCGCTCACGGCCTGCTGCAACGCCAGCAGCGCGCTGTTGCGCCGGCGCTTGACCTCTTCGGGCACATCGTCGGGGATCTTGTCATACGCCACCGTCCCCGGGCGCGGCGAATACTTGAAGATAAAGGCGTTCTTATACCGCGCCTTCCGCACCAGCGCCATCGTTGCTTCAAAGTCTTCCTCGGTCTCGGTCGGGAAGCCGATGATGAAATCCCCCGAGACCTCCAGCGGCCGGCCGATCTCGGGCTGATCGAGGAACGCGCGGGCGCGATCAAGAAACTCGGTGTACTCCTCCACCGTGTAGCCGCGGTTCATCATCCCCAGCAGCCGGTTGCTGCCGGACTGCGCGGGCACGTGCAGGTAGCGGCACAGCCGCGGGTGATCGCGGATCACCTCGAGCACATCGTCGCCGAAGTCGCGCGGGTAACTCGTGACAAACCGCAAGCGCCGCACCTCGGGCACCTCGTCATGGATGCGCTGCATCAGATCGGCAAAGGTTGTCACATTGGCCCCGGCGAAGGGGTCGCGCCGGTGGCCGCCCGTATACGAACGCCCCTTCTGCGGCTGCACCACACCGCCGATGGTCACGGCCGCGCCGTGCTCGAAGCGGTAGTGGTTCACCGTCTGGCCAAGCAGGGTGATCTCGATGACGCCCGCCTGCGCGAGCCTCTTGCATTCGTCGATGATGTGCTCGGGCGGGCGGTGCACCTCGGCCCCGCGCGTGAATGGCACCACGCAGTAGGTGCAGAACTTGTTGCACCCGCGCGTGATGCGCACGTACGCGCTGCGCGACACCGGCCCGCCGTCTTCCACCGGCGACACGGCCCGCGAGAGGTCGAGCATCTCCAGCGTGTCGGCCGCCGCGGCCAGCGTGCCGCTGCGCCGGCTGGTGTTGCCCTGCAGGGCCGAGAGCCCCGCGCTGCGCGGCTTGTTGTGTTCGTCCGCCGCGTCGCCGCTCAGCATCGAGCCGCGCGTGCGCACCGCGTTGTCGAGCAGGCCGGGCAGTTTGTCCAGTTCGCCCGGGCCCACCAGCAGGTCTACCACGGGCATGCGCCGCAGCAGGGCCTCGCCGTCGCGCTCCGCCAGGCAGCCGAGCACACCCACCACCAGCCCCGGCTCGCGCACCTTGCGTTCGGTGAGTTCGCCCAGGCGCGACCACACCTTCTGCTCGGCGTGCTCCCGCACCGAACAGGTGTTGTACAGAATCACGTCCGCATCGTCGCGGCGCGCCGTGAAGCCGTACCCGAGCGCGCGCAGCTGCCCGCACACCAGTTCCGAGTCTAACTCGTTCATCTGGCAGCCGAACGTCTCGATGTACACGCGCCGTGGGTTCAAGCCCTGAGTTTAGGAGGGCAGCGCGCGCGGGCTTGGGCGCGCTCTGCCCGCCGGGTGCGGGCTTTTCGGACCGGCGTGCGCGTCGTTCTGGCCGCTACGCTCTGCCCATGCGGCTGCCGATGCGCCTGGCAACCAAGTGTCTGCTCCTCTTCGGCGGGGCGGTGGTCTTCATCGTCCTGGCGGCGATGAGCGGGCCCTGGCTGCGCATGACCGACCTCATCGACGACGGCCAGATCGAACTCTCGCGCGAACTCATGATCACCTGGGAGCGGCTCGAGAACGAACTGGCCGACGGTGACCGCACCCTGGCACTGCCCGGCACGCCCGAAGAATCGCACCCTGTCTCGCGCGGCGGCATCATTGCCCAGCGCTTCACCCCGGCGCAGATCAACGCCCTCAACCCGCCCGACGAGTTCCTCTCTCGCGCCCTCGAACGGTTCAACGACAACCCCTCGCTCGAAGACCTTCAAGAGGCGCGCTGGTCGGGCACGGCGCGGGTATACCGCTATGTCAAAGCCGTGCGAAGCCAGGCCGCG
Source organism: Phycisphaeraceae bacterium (assembly GCA_019636615.1). Taxonomy (GTDB): domain Bacteria; phylum Planctomycetota; class Phycisphaerae; order Phycisphaerales; family UBA1924; genus UBA2402. Next base: position 1,609,278 of record JAHBXF010000001.1, read on the forward strand.
CCGGGCGAGCCCGCGCGAGTCACGGGCGTGGTGCTGCTGCGCCGGCCCACGTTCGAGGCCTTCCGGCTGCTGTGGGTCAACGGGGTGTTTCTTCTGGGCGCGGCCGTGGCGGTGCTGGGCATGGCGCTGCTGGTGTTTTATGTGATCACGCAGGGGCTGATCCTGCGGCCGGTGCGCATCCTCAAGGCCACCACGCAGCGCGTGCGCGAGGGCAACGTGGCGGTGCGGGCCGACATCCGCACGGGCGACGAGTTCCAGGACCTGGCCGAGACCATCAACATGATGCTCTCCGACATGCAGGCCAAGCAGGAACGGCTGCGCGCGCTCAACACCGCGATGGACGTGAAACTGCACGAACTGGCCGAGAGCAACTCGGCCCTGCACGACACCGCCCGCATGAAGGGCGAGTTCCTGGCCAATGTCAGCCACGAACTGCGCACGCCCCTCAACTCCATCATCGGCTTCGCCGAACTGCTGCTCGAACAGGCGCGGGCCGAGGCCGACAAGCCCGACGCGCCCCCGTCGGTGGCGCGGCGCATCCGCTACCTCTCGAACATCGACACCGCGGGGCGCAACCTGCTCACGCACATCAACTCGCTGCTGGAGATGGCCCGCATCGAGGCCGGCAAGGTTGATCTGCGCCTCGAACGCATGAACCTGCGCGACGCCTGCGAGGGGCTGCTGGGGCTCATCCAGCCGCTGGCCGACCGCAAAGGCATCGCCCTCACGCTGGAGGTGGCCGACGACGTGCCCAACGTCATCACCGACCCCAAGAAGTTCCAGCAGATCATCTTCAACTTCCTCAGCAACGCCGTGAAGTTCATCGAGCCCGCCGAAAAGACCGGGCGTGAGGGACGCATCATCGTGCGCGTCGAGCGCCTCGTGGCCGCGCGCCCGGGCGAGGAAGACCGTGTGCGCGTCTGCGTCATCGACAACGGCCCGGGCATCGGCGAGGAGCACCGCGAGCGCATCTTCGAGAAGTTTTATCAGGCCGACAGCGCGCACACCAAAGAGCACATGGGCACGGGCCTGGGCCTCTCCATCTGCCGCGAACTGGCCAACATCCTGCGCTGCGAACTGCAACTCGACAGCGCGCCCGGGCGCGGCTCGATGTTCAGCCTCATCATGCCCGAGGCCATCGAAGAGGGCGCCGCGATCGAGGGCACGCTCGAGGCCAAGTTCCGCGGCTCGCTCTCGTCGGGCCGCGAATGGTCGTGAAAGCCCCCGGCCGCGCTCACACCACCTCGCGCACCTTCAGTTGCCGGCTCTCGGCGTGAACCACTTTCACGCGGGCCCCCGCCTGCACGAACACGGTCTCAGAGAGCGCGTCATAGCGCACGCCCTCGATGTCGACCACGCCCACCGGCCGCAGCGACGTGAGCACCGTGCCCTCTTTGCCCACCAGCCCCAGCAGCCGCTGCCGCTCGGTTTCTTCCTCTTCGTGCCGCGCGCGGATCTCGGTCTCGGTCGGCGCGCCGATGATGCGCCGCCCCAGCGGCGTGCTTGGCCAGATGCGGAACGCGAAGTAGCCAAACGATGGCAGCAGCACCATCACCGCCGCCGTGCCGCTCAGGCCCCAGCCCACGTCATAGCGGAAGAGGCACACCAGCCCGGCCATGCCCGAGACCACCGCCAGCAACCCCAGGATGCCCCCGGACGGGATAAACAGTTCCGCCAGCAGCAGCACGAACATCAGGCCGATCAGGGCCACGCCCCAGACATTCAGGTCCATAGTTGACTCACCATAGGCCGCCCCCGCACCGCCCGGGCGCGTTGATTCACGAGATCTCTTCCACGCCCACACGCATCGCAGAGACATTCACCACGCGCACCGCCCGCCCTGATTCGATAAACCCAAACTCGGCCACCGCGTCGATCACCCGCTCGCCCACCTGCACCCGCCCCGCGGGGCGCATCGGCGTGATGGTCGCGCCCGTGTCGCCCACCGCCACGGCCGGTTCGTCTTCGCCCATCGCGCTAAGCAAGGTGTCGCCGGTTTCGTCCTCGTCCTCGGGCGGGTTTGATCGCAGCACCAGCAGCCCGAGCAGGGGCAGGCTCGCGAAGTGCTTCGAGATCATGTAGATGCTCACCCCCGCGGTCGCGAAGGAAAGGATCATCGTCACCGCGCCCCACAGCAGGTCGTTGCGCCCCTCGCCGCTGCCTGGAAAGGCCCCGCCGCTGTTGGGCACAAACGTGCCCACAAGCCCGGCAAAGAGCAGGAAGAGGCCCAGGATGCCCGGCACCCCAAACCCGGGTATCACGAACGCTTCGAGCCCGATCAGCGCGATCCCCGCCAGAATCGCCGCGACCTCCCACCACCCCGCCATCCCGATGAGCAGGGGCGGCGCGAGCAGCGCGAGCAGCGCGACAAGGGCGATGGCCCCGGGCAGCATCGCCCCCGGGTTGGTCATCTCCCCGAAGAGCGCGACGAGAAAGATCACCATGAGCACGCCGCGCACGATCATGTTGGTCATGAACAGCACAAGCCCCTCAGACCACGTGCGGTCATAGCGTCGGATGTTGCTGGCGCCGAAGAAGGCCATCACGTCCGCCTCGGTGCGGATGGGCACGGGCACCACCACCCCGGCGACGGTGGTCGAGGCGTTGGCGGCCAGGCCGTAGTGCAGCATGTCGGCGGCGTTGAACAGGGCCGCGGCCGAGCCGTCGGTCACGCGGTCGATGAGTTCCCACTGCCCCGCGTCGGCGGGGGTCAGCGTGGGGCGCAGCGTGGGGGATGACACGGCAACATCGGGCGCGACCGCCGCGAGTTTCGCGCTGCCCGAGGGGGCGGGCACGTTGACGCGCCCGGGCTGCGACGATGGGGCGGGCTGGGGCCCCGCGCCGCCGGTGCCGGGCGCGCCGGCCAGGCGCGCCGGCAACGCGTCCGGGCTGCGCCCGGGGAAGAGCATCTCAAACTCGCGACGGTCGATGCACAGGCGCACGCCGGTGGAGGGGTTGCGCACGAACCACAGTTCCACGTCGTTGGCGACGATCGACTGCGCCAGGTACTCGTCCCACGAATACGCCCCGAAGGTGAGGTTGTGCCGCCTGACCGAATCAACCACCTCGCCGACCAGCACCGGAAGCACCTTCTTGAGCAGTTCGGTGTCGCGGATCGAGGCCGGCCCGCCCCACGGCGTGATCATGATGGGCATCGCGTCGCCCATCTTGGCCGGGTCGTTCACGATGATCTCGCGGCAGGCCAGCGCCACGATCGCTCCCCCCGAGATGGCGTCCGGGTTGATCCACGCCACGGTATTGGCCACGGGCGACTGCTTGATGGCGTTGCTGATGCGCAGCGACGTATCCACCGAGCCGCCCGGCGTGTTGATGTCGAAAACAATGGCGTCGGCCCCCGCGCGATGCGCCATCTCGATGCGCCGGCGGATGCTCGAGGCCATCACGCCCCGCTCATCGATCGGCCCGTGCACCGAAATAATGGCCACGTTGCGGGCCAGACGCGACGCGGGAACCTGCTGGGCCGTCTCTGCGGGCGGCTGCCCGGCCTGGATGGGCGAGAGGGCCAGCGAGACCAGCGCCAGCAGACCGCTGAGCAGGGCGAGCAGTCGGCGTGCCAGCGACGCACGCGCCGCACCGCCGAGGGGGGGCCGGCCGATCAGGCTGTCAAGCGCGGGCTGCATGGTGTACCTCCGTCCAGAGTGTATTAACGATTCCGCCCCGGACGGATTCGTCCCCGAACCCGGGCGGGTTCCCGCCCTTCGGCCGGCATCGCGCCCACATACCCTCGGCCCATGGCTGTGACCAAACCGTTCGTGGGCATCGACCTTGGCGGCACCAACATGCAGATCGGCGTGGTGGGCCCGGGCATGAAACTCCTGCACCACGCCAAACGCAAAACCAAGGCCGACGAAGGAACCCAGGCCATCATCGGCCGCATGATCAGCGGCATCGAAGAGGCGTGCGCCGCCGCCAAAGTCCTTCCCTCAGACCTCGGGGGCGTGGGCATCGGTGCCCCGGGCGCGGTCGATCCCGGGCGGGGCGTGGTGGTCGAGGCCGTGAACCTGCGGTGGGACAACTTCCCACTGGCCGAGACGGTCGCCAAGCGGCTCAAGGTGCCCACCTTCGTCGACAACGACGTGAACGTGGCCGTGCTGGGCGAGCACCGCCTGGGCGCGGGCAAAGGCGCCGACGACCTGCTGGGCGTGTGGGTGGGCACGGGCATCGGCGGCGGGCTCATCCTGGGCGGCAGGCTCTTCTACGGGCACTTTCTCACCGCCGGCGAGATCGGGCACGCCATCCTCCACGCGCACCACCCCCGCGGGCAACGTTCGCTCGAACACAACTGCTCGCGCACCGCCATGGTCGACAGGCTGGTCAGGCTGATCAGGGCCAACCACAAGTCCAGGCTCACCGACGAACTGCGGCAGAAGGCCGGCGACGCGGAAGAGATCGACTATTCCAAAATCAAGTCAAAGATGCTGGCCCGCTATTACCGCGGCGGCGAGAGCGAAGACGCCCTGGTGATCGAGGTGCTCGACGCCTCCGCGCAAGACCTGGGCGTCATGATCTCCAACTTCGTCACCGTGCTCAGCCTCCCCCGCGTGGTCGTCGGCGGCGGCCTCGTCGAAGCCCTGGGAAAGCCCTATGTCGACCGCGTGGAACGCACCGTGCGTGAACTGGCCTTCCCTGAAGTCTGCCGAAAGGTCGAGGTCGTCGCCAGCAAACTCGCCGACGCCGCGGGCATCTACGGCGCGGCGATGATCGCCATGGAGCACGCGGGCGCCGCGGGCCTGCCCAAGGGGCGCAGCGAGCAGCGGGCCAGATGATCCACACCCCCCTCGGCGGCGACGCGCCCAGCGGGGCACACGCCGCCACAGAAAGGGCGCACCATGCAGAAGTTGATCGCGGCGTTTGTGCTCGGGGCGGTGTGCGACGTGTGGGGCGGAGGCGCGCCGGCGCGGGCAGACGAACCCCACGAGCGCGTCAGCGGCGCACGCCTCATGGAAACGCTGCGCTCGCTGCCCACGGCCCGCTCGGTCATGGGCGACGAGGCCCACTGGCAGGGCCTGGCACGCACCGAGGCCCTGCTCAAGGAAGGCCTCGAAGCCATGGGCCACGAGGTGCGCGTGCACGAGTTCGAGTGGACCCTGCCCGAGCGCATGCGGCGGATGGTGCTGCGGGCATCAGAGATTGAAGACTCGCCGGAGGCGACGCGGGCCGCCGAGGGCCAGGGCCGCCACACACACCGCAACCTCTACGTGGACATTGTGGGGCATGCCTTGCCGCGCGAGGTCTTCGTGGTGGGGGCGCACTACGACGCGGTGCCGGGCTCGCCCGGCGCAGACGACAACGGCACGGGCGTGGCGGCGGTGATGGAACTGGCCCGCGTGCTCAAAGACACCCCGATGAAGCGCACCGTGCGGCTGATGTTCTTCACGGCCGAAGAGGCCGGGTGCGTGGGCTCGAACCAGTACGTGTCGCACTGGCGCACGACGCAGGGCGAACTTCCCGAAGCTGAGCGGGAGCGCATCGTGGGCATGGTGAGCCTCGAAATGCTGGGCTATTTCAGCGACGAACCGGGGAGCCAGAAAAGCCCCATCGCCCCGATCAAGGGCGTCTTTGAACCCCCCACGGTGGGCAACACCATCGTCATGGTGGGCATCGCGCCCCACCGCGCGCTCACCGAGGGCTTCGAGGCGGGTATGCTGCTGGGCGCACCCGAAATGCCCGTGACGCGCGTGGACTTCAGCCCCGTGCCCCTGCCGGACTTCATGCGGTCGGACCACCGCGGGTTTCTCATCGCGGGCATCCCCGCCTTCATGCTCACCGACACCGCCAACTTCCGAAACCCGCACTACCACAAGGCGACGGACACGGCCGACACGATCGACGCCGCGCGCTTTACCCTTGTCGTGCGCGGCGTCGCCCGCGCGGTGCAGCGTATGGCCGACGAGTGAAACGGATATGGACTGATCATCACCCCCGCCTGCGGCGCGCGGCCACAAGGCCCGCTGCGGCGAGCAGCGTTGCCGTCGCCGGCGCGGGGATAGTGGCGACAAAGCCCGCGCCGGTGCTCAATGAACCGCCGAAGGTCATGCCGTCGGCCGACACGGCGTAAATGCGCCGGATACCGACACCCTCTGGCAGCGTCAGGCCGTGCATGGCCAGGTATTCACTGGCGAGCATGATGCCAAGTTCAGGCGTGCAGATCATGCCCCACGATCCGGCAACACCCGGGATAACCACGCCTCCAACCATGACGTTGCCATCGTCGCTGACATCCTCAATGCCGGGGTTGACCAATCCTGGCGGCAACGGGAATGCGAGCAGGTCGTCGCCGATCCATCGTAACACCAACCGTACCGCCGGATTGGAGATCTGACGGGAAGTACCCACAATGATGCTGCCATCGGCCGATACAGCGCTGGCAAGTGTCCCTTCAAATCCTGGAAGAGTTGGGAGAAAGGAAAATCCCGATCCCTCACGCCACACCCAGCCAAGCGAGCCGTTCCCACCAAGTGGGCCGCCGGTGCCAACAATCGTGGTACCATCGCGGCTGATGTCACGGACGTCCCCGCCTAATAAACCATTCGCCGGACCGATCTCCTGGCGGCCCGACTGGGGTGTCCAGCGGAAGGGGAAGATATTGACGCCATTCTGACTCAAATCGGAATAGCCTGCCACGACATTCCCATCGCCACTGATCGCGGTGGCGCCGCTTGACGCAGTTCCCGGTCGTTTGCCGATGAGTGTGTGATTGCCATCGATGGAAAAGCGGTACGCTTGTGTGCTCGCGGGCGTGCCCGTCGGGCTGCCCCCTGCGGCGTAGCCTCCAAGCGATGTGAGCGGACCGATACCAGCCCACGCTGGAGGGTTCGTAATTGCGGTAACAGTTCCTTGAGCGAGGTTGTAAATAAGACCCGTGCCCGAATAACCTTCATACGGGCCGTTCGCACTGACGATTGTTCCGTCCAAGTTCATGCCGCGAACAGCGTGAGGAACCTGTGTAAAACGCGGACCCTCAGCAACCGCGGCCGAAGTTACAAACACCATCGCGACAAGGGCGGGAGGCAAACGCATGAATCTCACTCCTCTGCTTCTCAACTGAAGGATGCTTCACAGACCATACGTAGTATAGAGCCTATCCGTAAACCGCGCAACCGTGTTGCGTTCTGCTGCGTATAGCCCTGCATGGCGATGCGATTGACCGATGAGGAACTTGACTGGCTGGCCGCGCGGGTGCCCGATGCACCTGTCTCTCCCAAGGGCGGGCGGCCGGCGATGGACAAGAGGCAGGCTCTGCGCGGCATCTTCTGGGTGCTCGACAACGGCGCCAAGTGGAAGGATCTCCCACACGAGTTCGGCAGCAAGAGTTCGGTGCACAAGTACTTCATGCTCTGGACCCGCGCGGGTGTCTTTGAAGCCATCATGCGCGACGCGGGCAGGTTCATCGAAGAGCGCGACGGCTTCCGTCTCTACGAGTGCTTCATCGACGCAACCTTCAGCAAAGCCCGCGGCGGGGGCGACGGCATCGGCGTCACAAAGGCCGGGAAAGGCGTGAAAATCATGGTTCTTGTCGATGCAAGAGGTCTGCCGGTGGCCGTCAGCACCGCCAGCGCCTCCCCGCACGAGAGCACGCTGGTGCAGGGGCTCTTCGAGTTCATGCTCACCGTCGAATCACCCGCACGCATCATCGGCGACAAGGCGTACGACAGCGATGCCCTGGATGAAGAACTGGCCGGGGAAGGGATCGAACTGATCGCGCCACACCGCAAGAGTCGGCGTCCGGAGAACGTCACCCAGGACGGTCGGCCGCTGCGTCGTTACCAACGCCGCTTCACGGTGGAGCGGACAATCTCGTGGCTCCAGAACTTCCGGCGCTTGTGCATCCGCTACGAAAAGACCTCCGTGTTGTTCCAGGGCTTTCTGCATCTCGGATGCACCATCATCTTACTGAAACAGGTTTACGGATAGGCTCTACTAAAAACAGTGTAGACGTGCACCGACTTTTCAGAGTTAATCGCAAATAACCTGAATACGGACCCATATCCTGGCTCTTACAGCCCAGGTTTCAGGGTTATCGGGCGACGGTCCATCACTGAAGGGCTTCGATGTAGTCAGTCAAGAAGGCGGCAACATCTGCTTCGTCGTAGACGCTATCCCGCACGTAGTCACCGGCGCTCCCTGCTTCCTCGAGCCAACTGTCCATGAACTTGTCGAAGTCGCGTTCCGTCACACGGCCGCTGAGGTCGACATCGGCCAACATCACGCCACCCACGCCGCCAAACGCGACCTCGCCGAACGATTCGAACAGAGGGCCACAATATGGGTAGCACGGGTTGCCACCGACGGCGCCCGGAATACGGCTGAGTTGAACGAGGTCGATAGCGAGGCAGGGCGGCAGGGTGTTCGCATAACCATGTTTCCCCTGGTACGGTGTCGAGTCAAGGGCCAGTACGCAATTTACCAGATGGCGGGTGGTACGGCATAAAACGTATTGGCGTCGTTCAGCAGCCGCGCTCCCAGCGATCGAAGAAGAAGTCAACATCCGCGCCGTCGATGCCGCCGTCGAGGTTGATATCGGCCTCGGGGTCGCCGTTCTCCCACGCGGCGAAGAAGGCTTCGACATCTGCGCCGTCGATGCCGCCGTCCTGGTTGAAGTCGCCGGGCGCTTCGACGAAGATCTCCACCGCGTTGGTGGGGAAGCAGCCGCACGAATCGCAGACCAGGCAGTCATAGAAGCCGGTGCCGGCGCAGTCGATGCCCGCGACAAAGAGCGTGTTCGAGTTGACCTCGAAGAAGACACCCTCCTGGCCTTCATCGAGGGGGATGAACTCGCCGGATTCGTTCTGCGTGCGCCATTGGTACGAAATCTCACCGTCGCCGCTGGCCTGCACCGAGAGTTGGAAGAAATCCCCGCCGCGGAAGATGCCCCCTTGCGGCTGCTGGCCGATCTGGATGGTTGAAGAGCCGAAGGAGACGGTGCCGTCGCCGCCGTTGCGGGAGGGTGTGATGGCCAGGCCGCCGGGCGAAGTGATGTTGGCGATGGGCATCTGCACATCGCAGGAATAGATTGCGATGCGTCCGCCGCCGCCCGCGCCGGCGGATGCGCCGGTGGTGCCGCCGCCGCGCGCGGCGATCGTTCCCGAGCCCGTGAGCGACGATGCGGTGAGGAAGATCGAGCCGCCCGCCCCGCCGCCGGCCAGACCGTTGGAGGGCGTGCCGCCGGCCACGGAGACCTGTCCGTTGATGTTCATCGCGCCCAGCGTGGTGATGCGCAACGCGCCGCCGCCGCGCCCGCCGCCGCTGAGGTAGCCCCCGCCCGAGCCCATGAGCAAGGGTTGAGTGAGCGAGCCGCAGACGGGCCCGCCGGGCAGGCCGCTGCTTCCGCCGATGCCGCCGTGCCCAGCGCCGCTGCCGATCGCGCTGTTGGAGTTTGGCAGGCCGGCGCCCGGGCCCTGTCCCGCGCCAAAGCCTCGCGCGTCGGCCTCGATCATGCCGCCGGCCTCGATGTCGAGGTCGCCATCGATGGCGAGGGTCATGATGCCCGAGGGGGGCGGTGTAACCTTGGCGCCCTGGCGGATGAGAATATGAACGGGGAGAGAGTCAACAGATTCAATCACGGCCCCCTCGCCGGCGGTGGAGTCATCATCGATGATGATGTCGCCCAGGGGCTCGGTGTTGAGTTTCATATAGATAGTGCCGGGCCCGCCCTTGCGCGCGTCGTTGGGCGCCGGGCCGCCGAAGGCGCGAATGGTGCCGGAATAGCCGAACGAGTCGGCGTAGAGGGCGATGCGTCCGCCGCCGCCGCCGCCCGTGCTGACGCTGGTCGGGCTGCCGCCGTCGGCGCGGATGATGCCATCGCCGGTGATGGAAGCCGCATCGATCCAGATCGAGCCGCCCGAGCCCCCGCCGCCGTTGAAGTTGGTGGTGTTGCCGCCGCTGGCGGTGATGGTGCCCGAGATGTGCGCCGGGCCGCCCGCCGAGACGCGGATGGCCCCGCCGCCTCGCCCCGATCCGTTGTTAAAACCGCCGCCGGAGCCCATGTCGATGGGTTCAAAGATGGATCCGTAGGTGATGCCGCCGAGGAGTGAAGAGGTGCTGCCGCCGCGCCCGCCGTGGCCGGCGCCGCTGCCGACAAGGCTGGCAGAGTTTGGCGCGCCCGCGCCCGGTCCCTGGGCGGGGCCGAAGCCGCGCGCATCGGCCTCGATCATGCCGCCGGGCGCGATGGCAAGGGCGCCCTGGAGTTGAATGTGGGTGGTTCCCGAGGCGGGCGGGGTGACTTTGCCGCCGTCGAGAATGGTAAGGTTGGCGGGCAGAGGCTCATCGGTGTCAAGCACCGCGCCCATGCCGTCGGTCGAAACATCATCGATGATGAGTTCTCCCAGCGGTTCAGAGAGAAGGCGCATGTACACGGTGCCGGGACCGCCCCGGCGCGAGGGGGTGCCGGCGCTGCCGCCATAGGCGCGGGCTTCGCCGGTGAAGGTGAAGGCGTCGTGCGCTGTCAGCGCGATGCGTCCGCCACCGCCGCCGCCCGTGCCCGTGCCGGTGGTCGCGCTGCCGCCGGCGCTCACAAGGCCGTTGCCGTTGAGGTCCGCGGCGGTCGCCCAGATGGATCCACCCGAACCGCCACCGCCGTTCGAAGACGTGGCGTTGCCGGCGTCGGCATTGATCTCGCCATCGATCGTGAGCATGCCCACGGCGATGAGGCGCACCGCGCCGCCGCCGCGCCCGCCGCCGTTGTTATATCCGCCGCCAGAGCCCAACTCGGTGGGCTCAAGAATGGAGCCGTAGGTGGGGCCGCCGGAGCGCGCGTTGGTGTCGCCGCCGCGCCCGCCGTGGCTGGCACCGCTGCCGATTTCGTTGGTGGCGTCTGGGGTGCCCGCGCCCGGGCCCTGCGCGGCGAAGAAACCACGCGACGACGCATTCACGAGAGAGCCGGGTTCAAGAATGATGTCGCCCACGCTCTCGATGCGCAGTGTGCCCGAGAGCCCCGGCGTGACCGCGCCGCCGGAACGGACGATGATGTGGGCCTGATAGGGCTCGGCGCTGTCGAGCGCAGCGCCCTGGCCGTTGGTGGCGACATCGCTGATGATGATGGTGCCCACGGGCTCGCCGACGGCTTTGAGATAGACCGTGCCCGGGCCGCCCTTGCGTGATGACGTGGGTGATGCGCCGCCGTGGGCGCGGATGGTGCCGTTGAAGTCAATGCCCAGGGCCACGATGGAGATGCGCCCACCACCGCCCGCGCCGGTGCCCGTGCCCGTGACAGCGCCCCCATCGGCAGAGATCGTGCCCTCGCCGACGATCGCGGGGCATGTGATGAAGATGGACCCGCCCGAACCGCCGCCGCCGTTGCCGGTGGTAGACTGGGCGTTGGCGGTGAAGAGGCCGTCTATATGGATGGTGGCGGAGGTATCGATGCGTGCCGCGCCGCCGCCACGCCCGCCGCTGGAGGTGAAGCCGCCGCCGGATCCAAGCAGGGCGGGGGCATAGACCGAGCCGTAGGGCGTGCCGCCGAGGGATGTGGCCGAGTTGCCGCCCCCCAGGCCGCCGTGGCTGGCACCTGTGCCGATGGTGCTCGTGTTGTTCGGAGCGCCCGCGCCCGGGCCCTGCGCGGCGGCAAAGCCCCTGCCATTGAGATCAAAGCGGCTGGCAACGAGGGCACCATCGGCACCTTCAATATAGAGAGTGCCGGCGATGATGAGGTGCATGCCGTGAACGATGTCGCTGCCGTCGCCGGCGTAGTCAAAGGTGAAGGCGTTGGCGTGGGTGACGATGCCGGGCTGGTTGGTGTCGCTGCGTATGACCGCGAGGGAGGCGATGGCATGGCGGCCGTTGATGGTCAGGGTTGTGCCGCGCACGGTGATCTCGGCGGTGGCCAGTGGAACACCCAGGATGGTGGTGTCGCCGGGGTTGATGGTGAGGGGCGAGGTGACGCTCACAGGCTGGGCGGTCGCGGCGGCGGCGGCCAGCAGCAGGGCGACAAGCGAGATGGAAGTGGATGAGGGGTGGGGCATGGCAGGCATCCTTGAGTTGAAGGGTGTTCGGTGCGCTGCGGCCACTTCGCTGGGCGGCGGCGGTGAGAGTGGCGGGTGGGAACAGATCGGGCGAGGAACGCGGGTGCGGGCCGGTGAGCGAGTGCGGGTTGATGGCGCGCGACCGGCGGCCCCCCTCCATGGGTGGCTCAGTTGGAGCATACCAGAAAATGGGGCGTGAAGAAAGCAAAACCCGCCAAAAACGCCGCGGAGCCGGGCAAGTTTGGTCCAGATGCGGCGCGCGGCGGAGTTGATGCCATGCACAGGGGGGGTTATGGGGCCCGGGTGCGCCCGCGCAGGGGGCCCAAAAAGCCACAACCCGGATCCCGTAGGAAAGATCCGGGTTGGGGCTGGTCGTGAGCGAGGAGGGAAGGCGGTGTGGGTGTGTGTGTTGGGGGGTGGAGGGTGATCAGACGACGCGGTCGATCAGAAGATCGGCGGCCTGATCAAGGATATCGGGGGAGTCATACTCACCGGAGGAGATGAGGTCGCGGACGCGATCGACAAGGTCGCGGCGGATGGAGGTGTGGTCGCGTGAGGATGAGAGTTGCTGTGCCATGGGGGAGAGGTCGAGGGTGTCGGGGTCGCGGCGGATGGGCAGAGCGCGGGATTCTTGCGAGCGGCCCGCAACCTGGTCGCGGCCGGTGTCGATGAGAGACTTGAGGAAGACCGGGCCCTGGCGGCGGGTAGAGGTGGAAGAGGTGTCAAGGCCTGCGGAGAAAGATGAGGAGTGCGGCATGAGGGTGCTCCGTCGAGGGTTCTCAAGTGAGCCCGATGACAGCGGCCCGTGGCCCGAGACGTGGGGGAAACCCACACCCGAACCAAGAGACAGGTGCCACCTCGGCGAAGGGCTGTGACGCCCATCGGCCGTGGCCACGGTGTGCGAACGTATGTGTGCGCTCCGCGCTCCCGTGGGTCGTGCGCTCTCGGGACGCCTCGCGGCCCGCCGCATTCCCCGTCGCCATATCCTTCGGCGACGCTAGGTGTATCGACCCTGTCGATGCGCACGCTACAAAATACGACGGATCGCGGTAAAGCCTCGTAAAGCATTGCCAGACATAGACTTGCGAACGATAACCGCGACAGGGACGCCCAAGAAATTTTCTCCCCACATGCCGGTGAACTTGAAGAGCGTGGCAGAGAATTACACGATGTATTTTCGGACGTTCAACATCGACTCCCACACTCGGGTGAGCCCCGTGGGGGGCGCACGCACCCTGTGCGTGGGGGGTGGCGCGGCGGTGTTCGCCGTTTTGGCCGCGGCGATCTTCATGGCCGGGTGTGGCGGCCAGGCACAGAAAGATGATGGTCGCGCGGCGGCCGGGCAAGAACCCCCGGGCACGCGCTACGCCTCGCCGTGGGACAAACCGATCCTGCGCGAAGATGCCGCGAAGCGACCTGTGCCCAAGGCCACCGCGGACCAGCCGTCGGACGGCGCCTGGGCGAGTTTGCTCGAGGCGGCGGGGCTCTCGGCCGCGGGCGTGGCAGTGCCGGGCATGGCCGACACGGGCCCGGAGCGGTCGGCACGCGGGGTTGAGCGGGTGGGGCCTGCGCCGGTGGATGTGCCGGTGGTTCGGGCCAGCCGCAACGAGTGGTCGATTGTGATCGCATCGTTCGACAAAGAGCGCGGGGGGCCGCTGGCCTCAGAGATGCTCAGGCAGGTGCAGCGCGTGAGCGGGCTCTCGGGGGCGTACCTGGAAGAGCGCGGCAAGGCGCTGGTGATCGGGTATGGGCGCTACAGCGATGCGCCCTCGGCCAGGCGCGAGTTAGACCGCCTGCGCGACATCGTGGTGGAGAACGACCGGCCGTTTCGCGCGGCGGTGCTCGCCCCGCCGGTCTTTGACGCCATCGCGGGCTCGATCCCCGAGCATGACCTGCGAAACGCCAAGGCCATGTTCGGAAAGGGCGCGTCCTATACGCTGCAGGTCGGTGTCTACGGCAAGCCTGGGGGCGCCGCGGCGACCGAGAAGGAAATGGCGGAGTTTCGCGCCGCGGCCGAGCGCGCCGTGGTGGATCTTCGGCGCGAGGGTGAAGAGGCGTTCTATTTTCATGGGCCGCGCCGCAGCATGGTGACGGTGGGGGTGTTCTCGATGGATGAGTACGACGCCAACGATGCGTCGCGCGAGAGCCCGCGGCTGACAGCGCTGCGGCAGAAGTACCCGTACAACCTGGAGAACGGCGCGGGGATACGCCGCCGGCGACCGGGGCAGGCCGAGGCGAGGATCGACCCGAGTTTTATCGTGTTGGTGCCGGGGGGGTGATGCGGGCGCGAACCCGCACGGGCGGGGCGGAGTAATGAGCGAAGACTTGGTCTGACCCGCGGTGTGCGCGGGCGATGACATCACAGCATATCGCGTGGGCGGGCTCTCCCGCCGCGAACATGAGCAAAGGATGAGACAATGCCACGACTGACAGCGATTGATCCGGCGCAGGCCACGGGCGCGGCCAGGGCGATCTTTGATGGGCCGCTCAAGGGCAAGCACTTCAACATTTTCAAGGGCATGGCCAACAGCGCGGCGGGGCTTGAGGCCTACCTGGGCATGGCCGGGGCGCTGGCGAAGTCGTCATTGACGGCGGCGCAGCGAGAGGTGATCGCGCTGGCGGTATCTGAGGCGAACAACTGCGAGTATTGCCTGGCGGCGCACACGCAGATCGGCCAGGGGGCCGGGCTCAGCGGCGATCAGGTGATCGAGGCCAGGCGCGGCGCCATGGGCGAGCCCCGGCACGATGCGCTGGTGAAGTTCGCCCTGGCCCTGCACGAGAAGCGCGGGTTTGTCTCTGACGATGACCTGGCGCGGTTCAAGAGCGCGGGGTTCAATGACGGGCACGTGGTGGAGGTGGTGGCGACCTATGCCCACACGCTCTACACCAATATGTTCAACCACGTGAACCAGACCGAGGTTGACTTTCCGCCCGTGCCGACGATCTGACGTATCGGTGCATGGCGCACCCTCGCGGGCGGGTATGTGAACACCCGCGGCCTTCCTCGGCGAGGCTCAGCGAGGCGAGGGGGCTGTGGCGCGCGCGTGGGCCCGTGGTTGGCCGGGGCGGCGTGCGTGCGTGCGCGGCGCGGGCGAGAGGGCGACCTCTTCGTGAACACTCCAGAAGTGGTCGAACGACGTGTGCATGTCGAAGGGCTGCATGGCCAGGTGGGCGGCGCGCGACATCTCGGTGCGCCGGTCGTGGTTGAGCGCCAGGGTGACGAGCGCGTCGAGCCACGCGGGGAGGTTGTCGGCGGGCAGCACCAGCCCGGTGCGATCGTGCCCCACCACGTCGCGCGGGCCGCCGAGGTTTGAGACGAGCACGGGCAGGCCGCTGGCCTGCGCCTCCATCACAACCTGCCCCAGCGTGTCGGTGGTGCTGGGGAAGACAAAGAGGTGCGACGAGGCGTAGAGCGCGGCGAGTTCGCTGCCGTGGCGGAAGCCCGTGAAGACGGCGTCGGGCAGGGTGCGCTGGAGTTGTTCGCGGCAGGGGCCATCGCCGACGATGACGAGTTGAGCGTTGATGCCGCGCGAGGCGAGAAGGGGCGAGGCGCGCCGCCAGAGCGAGGCGAGGAACGGGAGGTTTTTCTCGGTGCTGACCCGCCCGGCATAGAGCAGGCGCAGCGAGCCGGGCGCGAGGCCCAGCGAACGAACGAAGGGCTCATCGGCGAAGCGCGGGTGGAAACGGCCGGTGACGATGCCGGGCCGCAGCGGGCGGATGCGCTGGGGAGCGATGCCCAGTCGGGTCAGCGCGGCGGCGGTGTCGGCGCTGCGTGCGAAGACGGCGGCGAAGCGAGAGTAGACGGCGCTCATGGCGGCCTTGGTGAACCAGGCCAGGCTGTCGTCGCGCACGAGCCGCTCGACATAGGCGGGGAAGTCGGTGTGATACACGCCGACCACGGGCACGCGCAGCGTGCGCGCGGCGAGCAGCCCGGCGAGGCCGACGGGCCCGGGCGTAGAGACGTGGATGACGTGCGGTCGAAGAGCGCGTGCGAGAGCGAGCGTGCGCGCCAGGGGCGGCAGGGCGAGTTGCAGGTCGGCGTAGCCGGGCATGGCGCGCGAGAAGACGGGGGGAAGATTGATGATGTTGGGGGCGGACGGCGCGGGCAGGCGCGTGCTGGTGATCACGGTGAGTTCGCGGCCCTGCGCCAGGGAGAGGTCGGCGACGTTGCGGATGAAGCGCGCCACGCCGTTGACATCGGCCAGGGTGTCGGTGAAGAGGGCGGCGCGCAGGGCGCGGCTCGCTGGGCGGGTTTGCGGCGGCGGGCCGTGCACGCGGGAAAGGTAGTGCTAGGCGGGCGAGGCGGCGTGGGGCTGCGCGGGGGCGCGGGCGGGCGCCGGCGGGGCGAAGGCGGCGCGGGCGTCGCGCAGGGCGCGCTGCTCGAAGACCACAACGCGGATGGGCGTGAGGCCGAAGTCGGCGCCGAGTTCGAGGAGGGTGCGCGGCGGGCCGCCCGACCAGCCGAAGCGGTGACGCAGGAACTCGGCGGCGCGCGGGTCGAGCAGGCCTTGCTCCACGGCGTCGCGGGTGCGCGGGTGCGGCTCGAGCCAGCGCTGCCAGGGGCAGAGGGTTCGGCCCCAGTCGGGCATGTCCGGCGTGTTGGGCAGGATGGGGATGGCGCGCCGGTGCGCCTGGTTGAAGGGGGGCGAGAGTTCGCGCCGCCAGCGGCCGGCGATGCGGTCGGCGGCGATGCCCACGGGGCCCGCCAGGCGGCCGGCGCGCGCGGGGTCGATCTGGTCCACGGCTTCGGCCGCGGCGAGGATCGACTCGTGCAGCACCTTGGGCACGGCGGAGCGGGGCAGTTCTTCCAGGCGGCGTTCCATGCGTGATTCGAGCGTGTCGACGATGAGCCGGAACTGGGTGCGTGTGAGCGCGGCCTTGAGGCGCGCGGCCCAGCGCAGGTAGGTTTCGATCTGGTCGAGGGCGGTGGAGTGGGGGAAGAGGCGGTCGAGTTCGGCGATGCGCACCGCCGCCTGGGCGCGCAGGTGGTTGTAGGCGATCAGGCGCAGACGCTCTTCGAAGGCGATGGGGGGCTGCTGCGCGCGGGCCTCGGCGAGGATCTCGTTGATGCTGCGCAGCGCGGGCTCGCCCAGCCCGGTGCAGACGGGCGGGGAATCGAGGGGCATCAGCGCCGCGGCGTCGATGGCGGAGGGGGTCTGCTTCTTGCGGCCCGCGCCGGGCTTGAGCAGCAGTTTCTCGCGTGCGCTCGACAGCGCGCCGGCGGGGGGCGGGGCGTGGTGGCTCAGCAGGCCCTGCTCGGCGAGTTGAAAAAGGCGCGTCGCACGCGCGACATTCACCGCGCGCCGAACGGCGGCCCGCGATCGGCGGAACTTCTCGCACACAAGGGATGAATCAATGCCCAGCCGCCACGCGCGGAAAACAGCCTCGCGGCGCGAGTCGGTCAGGGGCTGGGCCTGGTTGAAGATGGGCGATTCGCCCGAGGCTTCGGCGTTGCCGGCGCCGGCACGCGTGCCTTTGGCGGCGCGGAGTTCATACCGCTTGAGGAGTTGGCGCACGGCCTCGTGGCTTCGGCCAAAGCGAGAGGCGATGCGCGCCGCGGCGGCGTTGAGCGAGAGGCCCAGCAGGCGTTTGTAGCGCGAGGCGCGCCGGATCATGCGTTGCTGCAGTTCCGGGCTCATGCGGGAGTATTCGGCCGCGCGACGGATGGCCCCGGGGTGGTCGCGCTCGAAGCGTTCGACGGTGGCCAGGGCGAACATCAGGCGGGGCTTGCCCGACTCGCTGAGGATTCGGCGGGCGACAAGGCCCCGCCGGCGCAGGCGGCTGAGCGTCTGGCGGCTCATGTTCCATCGTGCGCAGAGGGTGTCGGCCTCGACGAGTTCGGTGCCGTTGAAGTCTGCGAGGGTGAGGCGGCCAAGGTCGCAGAGACGTTCGACGAGCGACGAGAGTTCGGCCTTGAGTTCGACGCCGCCCACGCGGGCCTGAGCGCCGCCCGCGGGACGGACGGACGCGCCGGGGTCGCCGGTGATGCGCTCGATGACCCAGGGCTCGGGGTATGAGGCGTCGTCTTCGATGAGTTCGGTGAGCCCCTCGGCGCGGTCGATGTCCGCGATGAGTTGGGCTTTGGGCAGAACCCTGAGCCGCTCTTCGAGCGCGACCAGTGCGGGGTTGTTGAGTTTCGGGAGCGGGGGCACGGCTGGTCTTCGTGCGAAAGGTACGTCCGGGGCCGGGTGCTGGTGGAGGGTACGTGGGGGTGTGTGGTTGTGTGGTGGGGGGCGCGGGGGGGTTGTGGGGGGCGTGGTGGGGGTTGGGGGCGTGCCCGGGTGTGGTGGGGCGCGCGCCACGCCGGCGCAGGGCGAGCGTCAGGCCCACACAACGCTACGGCGCGCGATGAGATTGAGTTCCGCCGCGATGGACAAGAAGCGCTCAACGGCTTCTCGGGCCTGCGGCGTGACCTCATAACGCAGGTTTTCGCCCAGGTATGTTCGGGCCAGGGGAAGCGGCCAGCGAGCCTCGGGGGCGCGGCACTGCACGATCCAGTCAAGGCGGGTGAGGTTGTGGCGGCGTTGGCGGTCGAGCAGCGCGGCGGTGATGGGCAGGCGGGGGTCTTGCATGAACGCCACGGGGCACATCCACATGGCGTAGACAAAGGGCAGGCCGGTGAGGGTCTTCCACGCCTCGCCCAGGTCGAGTTGGTGCGGGTAGCGATCGGCGGGCGGGGCATCGGTGACAACCTTGTCGCCGATGAGCAGGATGGTGGGCGGCCAGGCGTCGTGAAGATCGCCGGGCGTGACACACGCGCCTTGCTCGGAGAGTTCGACGCGCTCGCGGGCATCGAAGGGCACGAGCGGGGGTCGGACTTTGTAGAGGTGATGGAGCAGGACCTGCGCGAGGATGACGGAGGTGTGGCTGTCGGTGTCGGCGTGCAGGGTGACGACCTGATCGAGCGGCACAGAAGAGAAAAGGCGCACCGTGAGCGTGGGGCCGTCGCAGCCGATCATGCCCGCGGGGATGAGGGCCATGGGCCCGGGGGCGTTGATGGCGTCGACCACCGAGGCCAGGCCGATGTCGGCCAGGCCGCCGGTGAGCATGTCGATGATGCGTGAAGGAACGGAAGGGAGCAGGGTGACACCCTGGGCCTTGTCAAGGCCTTCGACGAGGGGCGCGGTGTTGAGGTATCGCACACAGGCGATGCGGACGGGTTCCATCGTGGCACGGTAGTCTACGAGCGGCGAGGGTGGGCGCGGGGGCGCGCTCGGCGGGCGGGCTCAGAAGAAATCAAAGCAGGCGGTAGGACGCTGGGGCATGAGGGCCGCGAGCGTTTCGAGCGCGTGCATCGGGCCCTGCACAGCGCCTTGCGCATAGGCGCACAGGGGCGAGATGAACCCGCTGTAGATGGCCGCCAGCACGCGCACATCGCAGCGGATGTCGTCGTCGCTCGGGCCGGCGGGCGCCGCGGCGCAGGTTGCGTGGCCGTCGCGGAGGGTGAGCAGCCAGCGGCCGGTGTTCTCGGGCAGCAGGTCGTCGCGCACGTCAAGCACCACCTGCGCGCGGGCGTGCGCGGGGTAGCCGCGCAGGGCGAGCGCCCGCGGCAGATCAACCAGGCGCAGCATCCAGTAATCTTTGAGCCTGAGGCTGAGCCAGCGGTGTTCGGGAAGGAACGGGGTGATCGGGTGCAGCGCGCCGCCGCCGGGGAAGACAAGGTCTTCGGCCATGGAGCCGTAGCCGGCAAGAAAGGTGAGGATGGAGCGCGCCCCAAGGGGTGAAGAAGCCTGGATGTCGGTCGCGTGGATCTCGTGTCGCCCGAAGGCGGAACTTTGGCGGTCTTGCCGGAGGAAGGCGTACGCCTCGATGCCGCTGGGCCCATCGACGACAAATCCGTTGCAGGGGCCGGCGCGCGCGTGGAGGATTCGGTCCCAGATGTAGGTGCCGCGCTGCACCGCGCCCTCCCACAGGTGTGCGCCGCGGTTGTAGCAGTCTTTGACGGCGTCGAGGTCTTCGGGCGTGAAGGGTCGCGCCGGGGAAACGCCCCGCAACTGCGGGAGGCGGGTGACGGGGATGCGGTGCTCGAAGTGAGAGCCCGCGCGTTCATAGCCGCTGCGCTGATAGAGGTAGACGGTGGCGGGGTAGAGGGAAGAAATGGGCACGCCGTCGCGGCGCATCTCGCGCAGGGCCTGGGCCATGATGTAGTTGCCCACGCCGCGCCCGCGCAGGTCGGGCAGCACGCCCACGCCCGCGACGCCGACCATGGGCACCGGGCTGCCGCCGAAATACTGCCCCATCGGGAGGAGCAGCAGGGTGGCGGCGGTGCGGCCATCGGCGCGGGCGGTGCGCATGCCGCGCCAGTCGCACTTGTTGACGATCCAGTCTTTGACGCCCTCCGGGGCCGAGGCGAAGGCCTGGCAGAGGATGGAAACGCAGGCGTCGAGGTCGTGCTCCTTCGAGGGGCATTCGTAGGTGAGGTTCATGGGTCGAGTGTACACGGCGCGGCACTCATACCCTTGCGGGACTATGCCAAGCACGACGCACCGCGCCCACATCGAGGCGGACCTGCCCGAGATCATTGCCATCCGCCATGATCTGCACCGTCACCCGGAACTCTCATTCCACGAACACCGCACGGCGGACGTGATCGCGCGCACGCTGGGCGAGGCGGGCGTGCAGGTCAAGCGGGGCTTCGCGGGGGGCACGGGCGTGCTGGGGTATCTGCCCGCGAGCACGCCCGAGGGGGACGCGCTGGGGGCGGTGGCGCTGCGGGCCGACACCGACGCGCTGCCCGTGCTGGAGGAAACAGGCAAGGCCTACGCCTCGTGCACGCCGGGCGTGATGCACGCCTGCGGGCACGACGGGCACACGGCGATATTGATCGGCGCGGCCCGCGCGCTGGCCAGGACGCACCGCCCGCGGCCCGTGACCTTTGTGTTTCAACCCGCGGAAGAGGGCGGCGGCGGCGCGGACCTGATGTGCCGCGAGGGCGCGCTGGCGGGTGGCGAGCGCGGCGGGCTGGGCAACCCGGTCGAGAGCATCTTCGGCCTGCACGGGTGGCCGACGTTCGAGGTGGGCAAGGTGGCGACCAAGCCCGGGCCGCTGCTGGCGGCGACGGATGATTTCATCGTGACGGTGAAGGGGCGGCAGGCGCACGGGGCATACCCGCATTACGGGGCAGACCCGATCCTGGCCGCGGCGCACATCGTGACGGCGCTGCAGTCGATCGCGTCGCGCAGCGTGGGCCCGCTGGACAGCGTGGTGTGCAGCCTCGGGGCCATCAGCGGCGGAACAGCGAACAACATCATCCCTCAGGAGGTGAAGTTCATCGGCACCATCCGCACGCTGCTGCCGGCGACGCGCGCGCTGGCGAAGGATCGGTTCTTCGCCATCGCCCACAGCACGGCGCGGGCGATGGGGTGCGAGGCCGAGATCGAATGGCACGAGGGGTACCCGGTGACGGCCAACAACCCCGAGGCGACGCAGCGTTTCTTCGACGTGGCGACGCGCGTGCTGGGCCCCGACCGCGTCGAGCGGGTCGATCAGCCGACGATGGGCGGGGAAGATTTTTCCTATTACGGGCATCACGTGCCGGCGTGCTTTTATTTCCTCGGGCTGCGTCCGCGGAACGCGCCGACCTTTCCCACGCTGCACCAGCCAGACTTTGACTTCAACGACGATGCGCTGGGCGTGGGCATCGAACTCATGTGCGAACTGGCCGCGGGGCGGTGAGGCGGAAGATCGATGGAGGGGATGGCCTGGTTCGCGTGAGCCCGGCCCCCGGCCGTACACTGTGGGCACCCAGGGGGCTGTGCCTGCAGCACACACGAACGAACACCCGCTTGCTCGAAGACCTGCGTGACGCGGCGAACGACGCGGCGTGGAGCGCCTTCGACGCGCGATACCGCCCGGTGCTCGTTGCCTTTGCGCGACGGCTGGGCTTTGGGCCAGAGGATGCACGCGACATCGCGCAGCAGACGCTGGGCGAGTTCGCGGCGGCCTATCGGTTAGGAAAGTATCGGCGCGAAGAGGGGCGGCTGAGTTCATGGCTCATCGGCATCGCGCGGCATGTCTGTTCCGGCGTGCGGCGGGCGCGGGTGGGGCGACGCCGCGCCGGGGGCGAGGCCGACGCACAGGGCCAGGGGGCGAGTGCGCCACGGCGAGACTGGCAAGCGCCCGATGGCGTGCTCGGGGCGATTCCTGACGAGGCGCACCTGACGCGGCTGTGGGAGCAGGAGCGTCGGCTGGTGATCCTGGGGCGCGCCATCGGCGTGCTACGCGACGAAGGGAAGATAGACGAATCAACACTGCTGGCGTTTGAACTATTCGCGCTGCGGGGCGTCGGGGCCGAGCAGGCGGCGGCGCAGTGCGGCGTATCGGTTGACGCGGTGTATGTCGCCAAGTACCGCCTCACGCGAAGGCTGCGCGAGATCGTGCGTGAGTTGACGCACGCTTTCGATGAAGGGGATTGATGCAGACGCCGTGCCCGGGCATTCTGGTGCTTGAGTCGCTGGCGCTGGGCGGCGAGTGCGCCGCGGATGACGCGCGTGCGCACGTGGCGGGGTGTTCGGCGTGCCGCGCGGCGGTGGAAGAGATCCGCGAGAATCAGCGGTTCTTGGCCCAGGAGCAGACGAACTTCGAGCGTGCGCTGGCGTGGGCGGATGATGCCGAGCGTGCGGGGCCGCTGGCGGGCGAGCATGGGCCCGATGGCTATTCGCTGATCGAAGAGGTCGGTCGCGGCGGCCAGGGGGTGGTGTGGCTGGCCGTGCAGCGTTCGACCAAGCGTCGCGCGGCGGTGAAGATGCTGCTCGCGGGCGGCTTTGCCACCGCGCGTCAGCGCGTCCGGTTTGAGCGGGAGATCGAGACGGCCTCGAGCCTGCGGCACCAGAACATCGTGTCGGTCTTCGAGTCTGGCGTGACGCCCGACGGGCGGCCGTACATCGCGATGGAGTATGTGGAGGGGGCACCGCTGGAGGACTACGCGGCCGGGGCGCTGGCCCCTGTCGGCGATGGGGCCCGGGTCGGCCAGGTGATGTCGCTCATGGCGAAGATCGCCTCCGCCGTGGGGCACGCGCACTCGAACGGGGTGATCCACCGCGACCTGAAGCCGTCGAACATTCTTGTTGAGCCGTGCGGCAACCCCCGCGTGCTCGACTTCGGGCTGGCGCGGACGCTGCCGCGCGGGGACGAAGCGGCGATGACGCGGGAGTTTGCGGGCACGCCCGCCTTCGCCTCTCCCGAGCAGTTCGCGGGCGAAACCGTGGATGCGCGTTCGGACGTGTACGCGCTGGGCCTGATCATGTATCGGTTGCTCGCCGGCGCGCCGCCGTACCCGTGCGACGGGGGCATGGCGCAGGCCTCGCGCCACGCGGCGCAGACAACCCCGGCGCCGCTGTCCGCGCGGTGCGGCCGCATCGCGGCGGATGTCGAAACAATCGTGCTCAAAGCGCTCTCGAAAGAACCCGACCGGCGGTACGCCAGCGCGGGAGCCATGGCGGCGGATATCGAAGACGCGCTGGCGGGGCGGCCGATCTCCGCGCGCCGCGACAGCACGCTGTATGTGCTGGGCGTGCTGGCCAGACGGCACAGGGCGGCGGTGGTCGCGGGGGCGCTGGCGGTGTTCACGGCGGCGGGGGCCATCGTGGGGCTGACGCTGCTGGCGGGCACGCTCGATCAACAGCGGCGAGCCGCGCAGGAGGCGCTCACCGTGAGCACGATCCAGCGGGCCAGGCTCATGGTGGAGTCGGGGGATGTCACGGGCGCGGAAAGGCTGCTGTGGCAGGAAGCGGTGAGGGCGCGTGTGAACGCGGCCGACAGCGGGTTGTGCCTGGAGGCCGATCCGGACAAGAGGCGGGTGTCGTGGGCGCTGGTCGAGTTGTACAGCCGCGCGCCGCGGCTCATGAGCGTGCGGCTGGGGCGCGTGGTGGTGGCGGTGGGGCTGGACGAAGCGGATGACCGCGTGTGGGCGGTCGGTGAGGATGGCAGGTGGGCGGCGTGGACGCTCGATGGGCGCGAGGTGGCGCGCAGCCCGGGGTGGCTGACTCCGCCCCGCGCCCGTGTCACGAACGCCAGCGCTGATGGGCGTTTTGTCTTGGCGACCACCGAAACCGACGACGCGGTCTATGAGTTGGCCACGCGGGAGTTGATCTGGAAACGAAACCGCGGCGAGGGATCGCAGCGGCGGAGCATGATCGATCACGCGGGCCGGAGCGTGGCGGTGCTGGATCAATCTGAAGGACTATTGAGTGTGATCGACATCGGCTCCCAGCGGGCGGGAACAGTGCCGGCAGTCGCACCGCACGCGCTCGGGGGCTTTGGTCGATCCGGGCGTGGCGACTGGATTGGGTTCTCTCACGAGGAGAGCAAGACCCACGCCGCGGCCGTTGTCTTCCGTGCGGGTGATTCGTTCGAGTTGGTCCGGCGTGTCGCGAGCGGCGTCGTCAACGCCGCGGACGCCAACTTTGTCGGAGTCAGTGCGAGCGGGAACGGGCGCGTGATCGCGGCCGGGCTCGCGGGGGCGGTGTGCGTGTGGGATTCTGATGCCGACACTGAGCCTCGCGTGCTGAGAGGGCACAGATCGTCGGTCTTGAAGACGCACCTGAATCAGGACGGGGGGATGTGTCTGTCCATATCGCAAGAGGGGGAGTTGATCCTGTGGGATGTGGCACAAGCGACGAAGATGAGCCGATGGAACATCGGCGCTCGTCCGCAGGCGATGCACGTGACCGCCGACGGCGCACGGGTTGTTGCCGGCGATGCCCGTGGCCTGGTGCACGTCTTCGACAGCGATGCGAGCCCGTGGGTGCGCAGGCCAGATCATGGGGAGGGGGGGCTGCATGGTTTGGCGCTCTCGCCGTGCGGCACGAAATACGCGTGCGCCGGTGAACGCGGGAGCGTGCGGGTGTTCGATGCGGTGACGAACGAAGCGATACTCCGCTTTGAGGCGCACGAGGGCATGGTCACGGGCCTGTGTTATGACGGCGCGGGCGAGACGATCGTGAGCACCGGGCTGGATGGCGCCGTGCGCGCCTGGGATGCGGCCACGGGGTTGGCCAAAGGAGAGATCGAAGCCGGTCTGCCGCAGCAGTGGGCATTGGCCTCTTCGGTGAAGGGTGGAGCGCTGGCGGTGGGGGGCTTGGGTGACTCGGTTGGTCTGTACCACGCTCGTGACGGGGGTGGCGGGTACAGCGAACGGATGGCGTTGCGGCTCCCCGGCGGCAGTGCGCGGACACCATCGCTGGCGTTCGATTCAAGCGGGAAGTATCTGGCCGCGGCGATCGTGAACAATCACATGCGGACCGGAACGGTTGTGGTGTGGGAGACGGGCAACGGACGTGTGATTCAGACGCTGGATATGCCCGCGGGGGTTATGCGAAGCGTGGCCTTCAGCCCGGACGGCGCGCTGCTGGCGGCGGGGGGAGACGACCGGGCCGTGACACTCTGGGAAGTTTCAGATCGCCCGGAGTGGAAGAAACGCGTGGTGATCGAGGGCCTGGGCCGGGATGTCTTTGGTCTGTGCTTTGACCCCACGGGGCGGCTGATCTTCGCGGCGACGCGCTCGCCCGATATCCAGATCTTCGACACGCATCGCGGCGTGGGTCTGGCGACATTCACCACCCACGAGGGGCTGGTCTTTCGCATCGCCATGACGCCCGACGGCAAGAGGCTCTATACCGCGGGAGAAGACCCTTGGATCAGCGTGTGGGATATGGACCGTTTGCGCGCGGACGTGCGCGGCAACGCGAGACGCTGGGCGGCGGAACTCGAAAAGGGCGTGAGCGTCGATCGGTGAGCGCGGCCCGTGAGATGCCCGTGAGCGGCGACTGGCGCCGCCGCCGGCCTCAGGCCTTGGCTTTGAAGTAATCCACGTTGATCTGGATGTACTTGTTCCACTCCTGGGGCACGTCTTCCTGCTGGAAAATGGCCTTCACGGGGCACTCGTCCACGCACAGGGCGCAGTCGATGCAGGTGTCCGGGTCGATGAAGAGTTGATCGGCCGTCGCGTACTCGGGCTCGTTCTTGGTGGGGTGGATGCAGTCCACCGGGCAGACCTGAACGCAGGCGGTGTCTTTGGTGCCGATGCAGGGCTCTGTGATCACGTGGGGCATAGGGCGGGATGGTACGCGCCTGCGGCGGCTCAGGGCCGCGCGGGGAGGGGCGGCAGGCCCTTGATGCGGGCTTTTTCTGTCCAGACCGAGGGGCGGCCGATGAGATTCTGGGTGTTGACCTCAAAGACGACCTCGGCCCCGGCGGGGCGCGGGACGACGAAGAGGCCAAAGGGCATGACCGAGGGCCCCTCGTTGGGCTCGCCGCCGATGGTGTTGGTTTGGAACGCTCTGCGGTCGAAACGCGCGATGGTCAGCGAGCCGTCGGGCGCGTCGGTCACCGAGACAAGGGTGACGGCGTTGGTGCGCTTCATGGGGCCAAGAAACACCGCGAGCACGGCGTATCGATCCCAGTCAATCTCGGGCGAGAACGGACGGCCCCGGGCGTCCCGGTCGGCGCGCTGGCCGATGTGCTCAAGCCAGAGCGACGCCCATTCGCGTTGATTCCCCACCAAGACGAAGCGGGGCTCTTCGATGGCCGAGTTGGCGCCCGACCAGGCGACGGCCGGGGTGGTGGCGATCGCGGCGTGCTGACGGTTTGCCGAGGCAGAAGAGGTTGAAATGGCCGCTCCCATCGCGAGCGTGCCGACGAGGGCTGCCGCCGCGATCCCGCGGCGATGAGTTCGGGCGAGTTGGTGAAGAGGGCTCATAGACGCTCCTGCTGCGTGAAAGGCTGATGGGTGACGGGGCCAGCGTGCGGGGGGGTTCTTCACAGGCGGAGGGCGAGCGTCCAAGGGAAATTGGGTTCCCCGGTGGGGGTTTCCCTGTGGGGGGGGTCCTTGTGGGGGTTTCGCCGAGCGGCGGGGCCGGTGATGCAACCAACGCCCCCGGTGTGGGGCGGGGTTCACTCGGCCTTGTCGCCGCTGTCGATCTCGACGGGTTCGTCGGAATCGCCGGTGACGGAGATGGCCCGGGCGGTGGCATCGGCCACGTCCGCGGCGGGCAGGATCATGCTGCCGGTCACGCCGCGCATGGCCGCGCGCACGCCCCCGGGGCTGCCGGCGAGTTCTTCCTGCTCTGGGAAGATGATGGTGCTGATGCCGACGGGGCTGCCGTCGGCGGCGAAGACGGGGATGCCCTGCTCGGTGCCGGCCAGTCCGATGGAGGGGATGTAGAGCGGGCGGGGCTTCTTCACGATCGCGCCGATGCGCCCTTCAGAGATGCTCGGGGCGCGGTCGAAGAACTTGCCCATGAGGCCGACCATGTAAATGGCGTCGCCCAGCGCCGGGGCAGCGCCTTTGGAGAAATCAACGTGCGCCAGGGGCGCGGCGGGCGGGGTTCTGAGTCTGATCCAGGCCAGACCGAGTTCGGAGTCTCTGGCGACAAAGGCGGCGTCGAGCCCCTGGGTGTCGTCGCCGATCATGACTTTGATGTCGCTGGGCGAAAGCGCCGGGCCGCCGAAGCGGGCCATGAGCCCGCCGAAGGCGAGGTTGGATGTGAGGATGATGCCCCGCGGATCGACGACGACGCCCGTGGTCTCGTTCTCTTCGTCCATCTCGCCGCCCTTGAGGATGAACTTGATGCTGACGATGGCGGGGGCCTTCTCGTCGGCGAGCATCTTGAAGGTGTCAGGCTGTGCAGCGGGCGCGGGCGAGGCCGGCGCGGCGATGGCCAATGGTGCCAAGCAGAGGATGCAGACAAGGGCGAGGGTGCGGGGCATGGGGCTGGGTGCTCCGGTGGAGGTGTGGTGACGCGGGTTCGCGGCGCGAACACGCAGAGGTTATGACGGAGGAAGGGGTGTCAGGGTTCCGCGGTTTCTTCCTGCGCGGCCGATTCGCGGGTCTGGGGCTTCCAGTCCGGCTCGGCGAAGAGGAAGAAGGTGCGGCTGCCGCGCAGCACCAGGAAGGTGACCCTGGATGGCTGGGCCTTGGAGACGGCGTCCATCGCGGCGCGGTACGAGGCGATGTCGGTGATGTCGGCGTCGCCGATGCGTTGGATGAGGTCGCCGTCGGTCACGCCGGCGAGCCCGGCCCAGCCGGCGCGTTCGATGCCCTCGACGATGACGCCCTGGGTGTCCTGGCTCCAGCGGTAGTCGTCGCGGTCGAAGAAGGTGAGTTCGCGCACGGTCAGGTCGAAGTCGCGGTTCTGGTCTTTGATGGCTTCTTCGCGCGTGATCCGTGTTCGCTCGAGGGGGACTTCGACATCGATGGCCTTGCCGTCGCGCACGATGGTGAGGGCGGCGGGGCGAGTGAGTGGCAGCGAGTTGACGCGCCGGACAAAGGCCCCGGCCTCTTGCGCGCTGCGCGGGGCGAAGCGCTCGCCGTTGATGGCGGTGATGATGTCGCCGGTGCGCAGGTCAGACTGCGCGGCGAGCGTGCCGGGGTAGACGCGCGTGATGCGGAAGCCCAGGGCCTCGGGCGTGCCGAGTTGGCCGGCCAGGTCGCGCAGCACGACCTGGGTGTGCACGCCGATCCACGCCTTGGGCACCTCGCGCGGGGGGTCGTCGCGCCGGTCGGGGCGAGGGCGGATGAGCGTGACGAAACTCTTGCCGCGCCGCTCGAACTCGATGAGGATGCGCTCGGGAACGGGCGAGGCATCCATGATCTCGCGGTAATGCGCCACCGAATCACGCAGCGAGTCGATGGTGCGCCCGTCGGCGGCCCGCAGGATGTCCCCGGGGAAGAGCGGCGGCTCGGCGGTTTCGGCGGGGCCGCCGGGGCGTGTGCCGGTGACCATGACCCCGCGCGTGTCGTCGAGCAGGAAGTCACGCGCCATCTGCGGCGTGATCTCACGGACCGAGATGCCCCAGAGGCGCAGCGCCGAGGCATCGCCGGTTTCTTTGTGCAGTTGCTCGGTGGTGATGCTGGCGGTGTGCGTCACGCCCGCGCGCTCGTACGTAAGGGTGAGGTCGCTGCCGATGGGCATGTCGGCGATGCGCCGGGCGAAAACGGGCACCTCTTCGGCGAAGCGCACGGTGACGGGTTCGCCGTTGAGGGCGGTGACCAGGTCGCCCGCGCGCAGGCCGGCGCGCTCGGCGGGGCTGTTGCCCGAGACGCTGTTCACCATGACCCCGCGCGCGAAGCCGGAACGCTTGATGGACTTGAAGGCCACGCCGATGCTGCTGCGCCGGACCTGGCCTTCCGCGACGAGTTCTTCGTACACCGGCCGCACAAGCGTGGAGGGAATGGCCAGACCGATGCCCGCCAGACCGACCTTGATGGTGTTGATGCCCACGATCTCGCCGCGCAGATTGACCAGTGGGCCGCCGGAGTTTCCGGGGTTGATGGCGGCGTCGTGCTGGATCCAACTGGTGTAGATGCCGGTGCGGCCGCGCTCGAAGGAGAGTTCTTCCACATCGTCGCCGGTGTCGCTGGTAAGAACGCGCTCGGTGTTGCTGACGATGCCGAGTGTGACCGACCGGGAGAGGGCCAGGGGCGAGCCCATGGCCATGACGGTGTCGCCAACGATGAGCCGCGACGAATCGCCGAAGGCGGCGAAGGGAAGGCGTTCTCCGGGGAGAAGGTCGGCGGGGTCGATCTTGAGCACGGCCAGGTCGGTGAGCACATCTTCGCCCACGAGCGTGGCGGGCAGTTCACGCCGGTCGGCGAGCGTCACGCGGAAGCGGCGGCCGTCGCTCACGACGTGCTGGTTGGTCACGATGTAGCCGTCGGGCGAGACGATCGCGCCGCTGCCGGTGGAGCCGCCCTTGACCTCTTTGCCGCCGTAGTAGGAAACAGTGATCACACTCACGTTCACCAGCGCGGGGTAGACCCGGTCGCGGGCGGTGGTGACCATGGCGCGAAGGTCGCGCTCGAGTCGCTCGGCGGTGCGCTGATCTCCCCCCGTGCCGGCCGCCTGGCAGCCCAAGGGCAACGCACCGGCGAGCGCAAGAAGCCCGATGCAGGCCGCACGGGCGAGGGTGGCACACAAGGCAGATCGATCAGGGTGTGTGTGTTCGCCCGGGTGCTGTGAAGGTGCGTCGGAGCGTGTGGATGGCATGGGCAGGTGTCTGGCGGGCGTGCTTGGAAATCTCGGGCGGGGGGCGGTGATTGATCGCTCCTGACGATGATACAGGCTTGGATCTATCGGCCAGCGAGGGGCCCGCGGGCAGCATCTTCGTGCCGCCAAAGGGCTGGGCGGGGCCAATCTGGGGCGCAAGAGGGTGCCAATGGTGCGTTAGGGGTGTGGGGGTTCATAGGGGAGCGAGAGAAGGGGCGGGAGCCGCTGGGATACGCGGCCGGGGGCGGTGGTGTTCGTGTGGGAGCAAGGCGAGGCCAAGGCCGGAATGGTTGGTCTGTGGGCGTCATTGCCGCGGGGCCGGCAGTGCCGTACCATTGTCCGCCTGGGGTATGGTGTAACGGTAGCACGACTGACTCTGACTCAGTTAGTCTAGGTTCAAATCCTAGTACCCCAACTTTTCGCTTCGTGTGCCGCGCTGTCAGAGCGCGTGCCCCGCCTGGCGCGGGCGCGATTGGCCGGGGCCATCACTTTTTCAAGTCGATCCTGTTCCGCACGCCGCGCGGCGTGCTGTGGCATCAGTTCGCGCGGCTGATGACGGCCGCGGCGTATTGCCCTGCGAGCGAACCCGTGCAGACAAGGACGTGGCGGAGCGAGGCCGCGCGGGATGGGGTTGGCCCGGCCTGAAGCGAAGGCGACGGGTTGCCCGCGTGGAGGCGGGCCGGCAAGGTTTGCTCGCTGAGGATCTTGATCCCTCTTCCTCTGTGCCTCCGTGGTTCTTCTCCTCTTCCGCCGCCGGCGCACCATCGCGTCCGCCCTGTGGCGCGGCGAACACCTTGCCGCGCCGCCCACATGCAACCTTCGCGAACACGAGTTCTAGGACGTCCAGCACCGGAACGGGCCATCTCCATCCGCTGAAGCGCTCAATTTGCTTCAATCGACGACTTTCCGAACCCATTTCCACAGGTTCCAGGTATACTGACACCGGGCACTTCTGCTCATACGTTGCTCTCCGAACCGCTTTCCCGGAGTCATCAAGCCGATGCATCGCGCATCTCAACTGGCTTTGGCCTCTCGCCGCGCTCTTGTTGGAGGGGTGTTAGGTATTCACAGCCTGGCGTTGGCCGACCCGCCGACACCTCCGTACCCGAGCATCGGCGCGAGCGGCGATGACACCACCAAGTACGATCTGGTGCAATGTCTCTACATCAACGGATCGTCGGTCGGGGCTTCTCCGGCGTGCGATCCACTCCCCGAGTTTGATGAGCCCGAAGAAAACCCAGAATCGATGCTCGCCTGGGGCCCGGGCGCTCCCCAGGGGGGCGACATGAACTATGACGGCTGGCACTGCACGCAGGACACGATGACGTTCAGTCAGGCGTACATCAACGGCCATCCCTCGGCGGATGTGAACAACGACGGCGTGATCGACAACGCCGATGTGCTGCATTACTTTGCGGCGATCGAGGAGGAGCAATGAACTACTCCCGACGCAACTTGAGCCAACTCAGTGTGTTCCTGGCAGCGACATTGAACACACTCGCACTCGCCCAGCCCGCTGGCTGCGTTATCGTCGAACAGAATAGCGCCATATACTCACTGTCTGCGGATGGCTTGCGAGCCGTGGGTGCTTGGCGGGATGCCGATGGGATTACAAAGGTGTTCACGTGGGGCTGGGGGGAAGGCCGTTGCGACCAGGCGTGGGGTGAAGGCCTTGAGTGGGCGGTGCTCGTCGGCATGAGTGCAGATGGCTCTGTGGTGGCTGGCAACGTCCTTCCGGATGACAGCCAAGTCAATGATGGATACGCGTGGCACGGCGAGGCCTGCGGAGACATGCGCACGCCTGGTCTCGATTGGTTGCCCGGGCCCCGCAACTTCATCACCAAAGGCCTCAGCGGCGATGGTTTGACGGTGTACGGCAAGATCAGCCACAGCGGACTGAACGGAGGTCTCGGGGCCTTTCTGTGGCGGCCCGGCACGGGTGAGGTGGTTGAACTGGACCTGATGCCGCAGTACTGGGGTGAGTCGATCACGCTCCTTGGTTCGATGAACTCTGACTACGCTGGAGAAATAATTGTAGGTACGTTGTATGATTCTACATTCTTCACGAGTGCTGCTGTATGGGATCGTATGGGCACGGGTCGGCTTCTGCCCATTGCGATTGGGTATTCTCTAAATATAACTGCCGCGCATGGCATCAGCCGTAACGGTCGCTATATCGCCGGGGCGCACGGTGTCAGCGGGACAACCTACGCAACGATCTGGAAGGATGAACAGCCCCCTGAGTTATTCCTTCTGGGGTCGCCGACAGAGTATAGCGGCCTGACACTCATCGCCGACCATGGCCGCATGGGCATCGGCTGGCACGGGCAGCAAGCCGTTGCCTGGACGCGGGAGAATGGCCCGGAGAACCTCGTGACGTATCTGGCGAGGCACGGGGCACCCCTTCCCGAAGGGTGGAACGTGCTGAACGTAACTTCTATTTCTGCGGACGGAAGCGTCATCGCGGGCAATCTGCGCCGGTCAAACCCTACTCGGTTCCTCGGCTTCATCGCCTATACCAACTATCAACCCTGCTTCGCCGACTTCAACAACGATGGGGGTGTGGATGGCCGCGATGTGGAGGACTTCTTCCTCGCGTGGGAATCCGGCGACCTCGATGGCGATATCAACCAGGATGGCGGCACCGACGGCGGCGATGTCGAACGCTTCTTCATCGACTGGGAAGCAGGAGGGTGCGGGGATTCGTGATCCGCAGGAGACGGCGCGGCCATGCCGCCCACCCGCGCGGCATGGGAACGCTTCACCACGACACCCCCCGATACGGCGAGCGATAGATCGGCATTGGCGGAGCGGGCGCGGCGTGGCGGCTTGATCGAACGCGAGGGGCTATGACCGAGCGCCATCTCGCACAGGCCGCCGCGCATCAAGGTGCGCGGCTGATGACGGCCGCGGCGTATTGCCCTGCGAGCGAACCTGTGCAGACAAGGACGTGGCGGAGCGAGGCCGCGCGGGATGGGGTTGGCCCGGCCTGAAGCGAAGGCGACGGGTTGCCCGCGTGGAGGCGGGCCGGCAAGGTTTGCTCGCTGAGGATCTTGGCACCAACGGCGACGGCGATGCCGCCGTGGCCCGCGGCACAGTCGCCCACGACCGGCGTGAGTGTAACGAGAGGCAACGAGGGCAGGCGCGCGCCGAAAACCTCGGCCAAACCTTGTGCTTCGTACGCATCACTCTCGGGAATGCCCAGCGCCTGGGGAATCACAGCGTCGATATCGTCGGCGGTGAGGCCGGCATCGCGCAGCGCGGCCGAGGCGGCCAGGGCCCAGGCGTTGCGTTCGCCCTCGCGCGGCGCTCTCGCGGGAAGGCCCGGAAGGCGCGGGGCGTGCGCGGCACCAAAGCCCGAGATCGCGGCATAGGTGCGTGCGCCGCGGGCCCTCGCGGTGTCGGTGTTTTCGGCGATGAGAATACCGCCCCCTTCGCCCTGCAGGGTTCCTTGCGCGCCGCAGTCATACGGGCGGACGAGTTGCCACGCTTGGGCAGGGTCGGGAGTGTCGCCGGTGGGCGCAAGGCGGCCGACAAGGTGGCTGCGCAACAGGCCC
This sequence comes from Phycisphaeraceae bacterium, assembly GCA_019636615.1. Taxonomy (GTDB): domain Bacteria; phylum Planctomycetota; class Phycisphaerae; order Phycisphaerales; family UBA1924; genus UBA2402. Next base: position 1,642,803 of record JAHBXF010000001.1, read on the forward strand.
ATGGGGTTGATCTTGGATTCTGCCCCGCCGGTGAAGCACATGTCTGCCGCGCCGCGTTCGATGACCCGGGAACTCTCGCCAAGGGAGAGGATGCCGCTGGCTTCAGAGCACGTGATGGTGTTGCTCGGCCCCTCTGCCCCGTGCAGGATGGTGACGTGGCAGGCGAGCATGTTGGGAAGATATTTGAGCATCCACAACGGCGGCAGGTTGTTCATGCCGCCGATGACGCGGGGCGCCGGGCCCTGCGCGGGCGGGATGGCGCCCCAGGATCGAAGGCTGAAACCGTTGCGGCGCTGAAGGTCTTCGGCGGTGGCGTCGGGGTCTCGGGCGGTCACAAAGGCCGCGGCCAGTTCGGGCACTTCGGCGGGAATGAGCCCGGCGCCGATGTGACAGCCGACGCGTTCGGGGGCGTAGGTGGCGCCGGCCTGCGCCGGGGCGGGTTCGGGGGTGTACTCACGCAGCGTGATCCCGGCGTCTGCCACAGCCTGCGCGGCGGCGATCACTGCGAGTTCGGTGTCGCGGGCCATGAGTTTCACGGCCTTGCGGTATGCCTTGGGCACGTGGTCTTTGGCGCCAAGCGATGCGGGCACCTGGGCGCCATAGCGAGAGGCGAAGCCGCCGGCATCGAACCGTGTGACCGGGCCGATGGCCGAGCGACCTTCGAGCAGGGCCTGCCAAAGGGGCTCGATGCCCAGACCGCAGCCGGAGATAATGCCAAGACCGGTGATGACCACGCGCTGACCCATGGGGGAGCAAGTCTACGCGGGCGGATCGGGCCATCCGCGGCGAGCGAGGGCGCATAAGAAGAGGCCGCCCGGAGGAACTCCGGACGGCCCCGTATGAGACACGCTCGTAGAGGGTCAACTCAAGGCTGCTGCGTGGGCACGTTCGCCTGGCGGTAGATTGCACTCGGCCCGATCACGCGGATGACGCGGTTGCGGGTAGACTGAGGCGTGCTGCTGACCTTGGAAACAGTGTTCCTGCGGTTCAGCGTTGAAGTGGGGCCCAGGACACGGATCGGGGAGCGAAGGTTGAGGGCCCTGGGCGCCTTGCTGATGCCCAATCGGCGGGTGGCTTCCTGGCGTGCCTCGAGGATCATCTGCGGACCAACGGCATCGTTTGAGCGAGCGCCGGGGGGCAGGATGGTCGGCGCGGGCACGACCGGGACTTGTGGCGAGCCGCCACCGAGGTTGCCGCCGGGTACTTGAGGCAGAGGTGCCGGCGGTGCAGGGAGAACAGGGGTGTTGCCGCCGGGGCTCGGGCTGGGGCTCGGGCTGGGGCTCGGGCTGGGGCTCGGGCTGGGCACTGGCGCCGGGGGTGCGGGGTTCGGCACCTGAGGCAGGGGCACGCCGAAGCCAGGGTTGCGGACGCGGTCATCGTCGCCGTTGTTGCCCTGCGGCGTCGTCGGGGTCGGGGGCTCGGGAACTGGGGGTGCTGGGGGTGCTGGGGGTGCGGGGGGATCTTCATCTCCGCCGCCGCCGGAACCACCATTGCCACCAGAGCCGCCACCAGAGAGGTCTTCGCCGCCGCCGCCGGAACCACCACCGCCGCCGGGAAGGTCACCGGGGTCGCCGCCACCGGAACCACCACCGCCGCCGGGAAGGTCACCGGGGTCGCCGCCACCGGAACCACCACCGCCGCCGGGAAGGTCGTCGGGGTCGCCGCCACCGGAACCACCACCGCCGCCGGGAAGGTCGCCGGGGTCGCCGCCACCGGAACCACCACCGCCGCCGGAACCGTCGCCGGGGTCGCCGCCGCCGGAACCACCACCGCCGCCGGGCAGGTCGCCGGGGTCGCCGCCACCGCCGGAACCACCACCGCCGCCGGGCAGGTCGCCGGGGTCGCCGCCGCCGCCAGAACCACCACCGCCGCCGGGCAGGTCGCCGGGGTCGCCGCCGCCGCCGGAACCACCGCCGCCGCCGGTTTCAGGCGGGAAGGTCTGGCCGAGCGTTTGCGCGATGCGCGGCAGAACATGGGAGTTCATGTAAGCCTGGAACTCGTTGAAACTCTGTTCGTTTCGGATGTGGTCCCAGACGACCAACGCGTCGGCGCCCGCTTCTTTGGGAAGCAGGAACATGTGGTCCGCGGCGAGGTCATTGAGGAAGTTGTGGCCAAGTTCGCGCAGCGCGGTGCCCGCGTAGCGGGGCATGGCGAGCACATAGACGGGCTTGCCCTGAGAAATGCGGCGTGCCTCGGTGATGTTGGAGAATATCCAGTCGCGGCTTTGCGCGACGGTAATCTCGTGCGTGTCAGAGGGGACCTGGCCGGGCGCGACAGTAAAGCGGTTCTGGTAGAGAGGCACGAAGAGCGCGTCGCACAGATCAACATACCAGGAGAGTGAGTCGTTGCGGTCTCTCCAGGGGTTGGGCGCGGGGCGGTGGTATTGACCATGCCGAGAGCCGAAGGGCATGCCGTAGTTGGTGACCTTGGCCCCCGGGCGGAACTGGCGCACCCGCGCGAAGGTGTAGGTGAACCAGTGCCGCACGGCTTCTTCGTAGGTGCGAGCGAGGGTGTGCTCCATCTCCTCGGAGTTCTTGTTGGCGATCCACTCGGGCCGCTGCGTGCGGACAAAGTCGTACCACTCGTCATAATATTTGACGTAGAAGGGGAAGTTGGGGTAGAAATCGGGCGCGCCGGTGCGGCGGCCCCAGTACTTGGGCGCAAACTCGATGTCGAGGCAGATGTAACCGTCAAAGCCCTGCGGCACGCGGCGGTCGAGCATGGTGCGCAGCGACTGCTCATAGCGCGCGTAATAGCCGGTGTCTCGCAGCGTGAGCCCGAAGCCCTGAGCCTTGACATCCGACGCGAACCAGTGTTCATAGAGCACCAGGGTGTCGCGGGTGATGTTCACGCCGCCGAAGTCGACGCGGGCAGACCAGTCGATGCCGGCGCCCCAGCGCAGGTCAACATCGTCGGTTGTCACCATCCAGTGCACCGTGTACGGACGGGGGTTGTTGCCCCCGGTCACGTCGTCGGCACGCACCAGCGTCGTGGTCGCGGGTGCCGCCGCGATCACGGCCACCAGAAGCGCTTTCGAGCACTTGCTCCAGAGGCGTGAAAGGGGCGGGCTGCTGACCGACGCTGAGTGGGTGCCGTGCTTCATGGGTGCTGCTCCTCGATCAATCTCTCCTCCGTGCATGCGGCGCGCGGTTGAACGACGCGCGGCGCCGGGCACACGAGAATCATCGGGCCATTGATGACTATCCATTGCAGACCCGCATATGCAAGAGGGGATAGGTCATCGGGCGTGCGGGGGGGGCGGTCTGCGCGGCCGGTGCGTGGCGCGAGGGGCGTGACGGATGTGCCGTGGATTTGGCTCGGATTGTTGAGTATTCTCACGTTCGCACCCCGCGTCACGGCCCGCCAGGGCCGCCTACCACCCGGAGGGATGATGAGGCGTTCATTGCGTGTTCTCGGCCCCGCCGTGTGCGGACTTGTCATGCCGTTCTCGGGTGTTGCCGGCGCACAGGTTGTCGCCGGTGTGAACTCGGGGATTCCGCTGCAGGTCTTCGACACGGCCGCGGGGGCCTATGTGCAGCCGATGAACCTGGGGCTGATGGTGTGCAAGGCACTGGCGGCGGACGACGCGGCGAGGCTCTTTTACCTCTCAGACGGCCAGCGGCTGTTCATGGTTCCATACGACCCTCCGCACACGCCGGTGCTGTTGGCGAACTTTTCGGGTGCCGCGCAGGCTGTGGACGGGGGGCTGGCCTTTGACGCGGCCACGGGGCGGCTGCTGGCCACGGCCTCAACCACGCCCACCACCCACGCCGACGCGCTCTTTGAAATAAACCCGCAGACGGGCGTTGTCACGTTCGTGCGTTCGCTGAGCGGCTTTGACTTTGGCGGCATCGACATCGATCCCGCGACAGGGGTGATGTACCTGGCCAACGACCGGATCGCCGCGCGGGGAATTTTCTCGCTCTCACCCCCTTTCGAGACTTCTCAGCCGGTCTTTGTCGCCGGCTACCCGCAGAAGTCGGCAGGTCTGATTGAGAGTGATATAGACGGCCTGGCCGTGGGCGGGGGCGTGGTCTATCTCATCGCGGATGAAACGCAGTGGATGTACCGCTACCACCTTGCCAGCGGGCAATATCTGCCGCCGGTGGCGCAGACCGCCTTCGGGCCCGATCGTTTTTCGAGCGCGGGCGCGTACGCGCCGGGGCTCTTCTCCGCCGGTGTCAGAGACGCGGTGCTCACGCTCACAGCGCCGCCCCAGTGCGAGACCGAGGCCGGCGGCGTGGCCCTGCTGACGGCGCGCGTTCAGAGCGTGGGAAACGCCACGGTTCGGGGCGTGACGCTGAGGGTGGTGCTGCCCCAGGGGCTCACGCTTCTCGAATCGCAGCCCGCCGCGCAGCCCGACGGCCCGGGCGCCTGGGTATGGTCGCTCGGGGGCATCGTGCCCCAGTCGCAGCGTGACGTGCTGCTCTCGGTGCGCATCGCGCAGGCGGGGCTGCACCCGGTGCAGGCGAGCGTGACCGCGGAAGACCCCGACCCGACCCCGGCGAACAACGCGGCGACAACATCGGCGGGGGCGTTCGCGCCCCCCTGGGTTGAACGTGTGCACCCCGCGGTGCTGAGCACGGTGGCGGGCGCCCCGAGCGCGCAGGCGCCCGGCCTTTCAGGCGCACAGGTCATCGACGCGGCGGGAGATGGCATCGGCCTGCCCAGCGCCAGCGCGGACGGTCGCTCGTGGATCATCCCCGTGCGCGTGGCCGGTGCGCAGCCCGGGGGAGATGTCGCGCTCTTGCTGCAACGTGCGCACGAGCCGCTCACAGCCGTGGCCAGAGAGGGCGCATTCCCGGCGATTCCCGGCGCGGGCGGGGCGCGTGTGCCGGTGAGGGTCGTGGCGCGCGGGTTTGTCAACGATCGGGGCGACTGGGCCTTGGCCGGGGATGATTCACGGGCGGGAGCGGGCGCCTTCGCCGCGCTGGTGTGGGACGACGGCACGGTGAACCCCGTGCTGCGCCAGGGCACGGGGGTTCCAGCGCTCGGCGCGGGCGATATTCTCTTCGGGAGCATGATCGAGGTCGTCGGGCTGGGGGCCGATGGCGGTCTGACAGCGCTGACAACCCTGACAGGCCCGGGTGTGACACCGGCGAACAACGCCGCGCTGCTGACAGACTTTGGCATGACGCTGCTCGCCAGGACAGGCGAGACGGTGCCGCTGAACCAGACCGGGGCGGGCGGGGCGCCCACGTCGCGCACGTTGGCGTCGATCGGTTCGCCGGTTGAGGGCGTCAGCAGCGCGGACCAGTGGTGGGGCACCGGCGTCTTCGGGGCCGCGCTGAGCGGGGCGGGCGCGCACGCCGAGGTCGCGGCGGCCGCGCCGCGCTGGGGCGCGGTTGAAGTGATCGCGCAGGAGGGCAGGCCGCTTCCCTCGGGGCTCGGCGCGAACAGGGCGTGCGACGGCCCGGCGCGCGCGGCGTTCATCGAGGCGCACGGCACACGCTGGTTGTGCGTTCGATTCAACGATGGGGACGACTGGCTGATCAAAGACCATGCGCCCGCGGCGCAGCGGGGCGGGCTCGTCGACGGCGGCGATGGTCTGCGCTGGGGCGGCGTTGGGGGTGCCGCGGGTGCAGCGTGCTTTGTCGGCGCGGGGTCTCACATCGGCGGGGATGTTGTGATCGCGGGCGTGACCGATGCGCCCGACATGCTGCGCAACGAAGTGGCGTCCATGGTGGGCGGGGGCGTGCTGGCGAGAGAGAACGACGGTGTTGATCTCGACGGCGACGGCGCGGCGGACGCATACATCGCCGGGTTTGTGCCGTGGCGCAGCGTGATGATCGAGGATTCATGGTTGGCCGTGGTGCGGCTGCGGGCCGTGTCGGCCGCGGCCGGGTGCGGGGGCGACGCGGTGATCGGGCATGCGCTGCTGCGCATCGCGCTGCGGGGTGCGGGGGCGTGCTACGCCGACTTTAATGAAGACGGTGGTGTGGACGGGGCGGATGTTGAGGCGTTCTTCACGGCGTGGGAGGCGGGCGAGAGTGCCGCCGACGTGAACGGCGACGGGGGTGTTGACGGCGGCGATGTCGAGACGTTTTTCGTCGCGTGGGAAGCGGGTGAGTGCGCGTGAGTGCACCCGAGGCGTGGTGGGCGGCGGCGGGCGTGACGAAAGGATCAGTCGTTCACGCCGGGCCTTGAAGCGGGATCGACCACGCGAACATTGCGGCGGCCGTCGAGGATGCCGTTGGGGGCCTGCGCCCGCCGGAAGAAGGACGCGACCCGGGCGTAGAGCCAGAGGATCATGCCCAGCACGAGCAGCAGAAGGGCGAAGGGGAGCAGGAGCACAACCAGCACGGCCATGACCGCAACGGCCAGCACGGCGGCGAGGATGCGGCCCAGCAGGGTGGGACGGGTGTGCACAAACTCCGCGGCGCGCCCCGCGCTGCTGGAGAAGGTGCGGATGGTCGTGACGGTGAACACGCGTGAGATTGTAGAAACCGGAGGGTGGCGCGCGCACCACCGGCCCGCGAAGTTTCGCGGGCCGGCGGTGGTGAGCGTCCGTGTGTGTGAGTCAGGCGATGAAGGGGCGTTCCAACCCGCATGTTCCGGGCTTATGCACGGCGGCGGCGGGTGGCGACCAGGCCGAGGCCCACCCCCGCCAACGCGGCGCACCCGGGGGCGGGCACGACGACGATCTGGTCCTGGTAGGAGTTGTTGGTGATCGCGGCGTACCGCGTCGTATCGAAGGAGAGGTTGTCGGTCCAGGAGAAGAAGCCGTTGAGGATGTTCTGCACGCCGGACCACAGGGCGTTGCCGTTGGTGCGGGTGGCAGAGAACTGGCCGGACGTGATGTCAAGGCTCGCGGCCCCGATGGAAGGGTTGTAGTCGATGATGACTTCCCAGAGCGCCAACTGGAATGAGGCCGCGATGTCGTTCGAGGCCGAGGTTTCGAGTTGCACGCCCAGTGCGTAGTCGTAGAGGGCCGCGACAGCGCGGGCCTTGTCCATGCCCATCGCGCCGCCGACAGGGGCGGAAGCAACCGGCAGAACAGAGTAGTGGCGTGTGGTGGAAGAAACATGCTGGGAAAGATCGATGCAGTAGGTGATCATCTCGCCGGTGAGCATCTCGCCCAGGCCGGTGCCGTTGCTGAAGGAGTGGCGGAGTTGGCCCGCGAAGACATTGAAGGATTCAGAACCGTTCGTGACACGGACGTTGTGGCCGGCGCCCTTGCCGAGATACCGCATATCGACGACGTCTGCGCTGACGGCGGCGGACATGGAACCAACGGCGAGGATGCAGGCAAAGAGAGCGCGGGTGTTCATATGTTTCTCCTCCGGGTATTGATTGAGTCTTTTCGAGCGGCGCGCCCGTTCGCTGGATTCGCCGGCCGCGACGTGGTGCCGCGGCGGATGAAGATTGCAATTCGCCGGTGAGGTGTGCCACCCAATCGCGATGCTCGTGATGGCTTTGGGGGTGGGCCTGCGCGGGGTGTGCCGCGGGGGTCGGGCCTTGGGGGCACTGCGGCGGTACGCCGGGGGGGTTATCAGACGGCCGTGGGGGTGGCAAGGCGTGCCGGCACGTGCACCGGTGGCGCGGTGAGCGCGGCGGCGAGGCAGATGGGGTTAAGCCTTTACAGCACGCTCCTCACCCCGCCGCTTCGCGGAGAAGATGGGGCTGAGAGGCCCGCCTGCCGCTTGAGGACGTACGTGGGTGAAAACCGCGGCACACGACATGCGTGATTCGGCAGAGCGATGAAGTTGGTTATTCGTGGTGAAGCAGGCGGCCCCGCAGGAACCCGAGCCGAGCAGTCTATCACATCAACGCCGAATAAGTCTCCGGGTTGTCCGAGGGTATGAGGAGTGACTATACTGCCTTGTCTCGTAACATACACATTGAGGTGCGACATGGGTTTACTCCTGGGGCTGGTAGGCGGAACCGTGGGCGGGGTCGTTGGGGCGGCGATCTGGGCGTTCATCGCCTATACCACCAGCTATGAAGTCGGCTGGATCGCCTGGGGAGTGGGCGTGCTCTCCGGCGTGGGCATGGCCCTGGGCACCCGCAAGGACACCTCGATGCTCACGGGCATACTTGCCGCGGTGATCGCGCTGGTCGCGGTCCTCGCGGGCAAGTACATCGCCATCACCTACATGGTCAACGACCACATGCCGTCTTCCTTGTCCATCACGATCAGCAACAATGACATTCAGGTTCACCTCGCCGATCAGCTGGTCGAGGAGTATCAGCAGGCCGGCAAGCCCGTGGTCTGGCCCGAGGGGATGACCGTCGAAAAGGCCGCCACCGAGGCTGACTATCCCAAAAACCTCTGGGCCGACATGCTCACCCGGTGGAATGCCCTTGCGCCCGAGGATATCGAGCAGCGCCGCGAGTTCCTCACCGAGGAATCCAAGCAGTCCCTCTCTCAGGCCAAGTCCCTGGTCGCGGAAGACGCGTTCACCGAATCCTTCAGCCTCTTCGACGCCCTCTGGTTCATCCTCGCCATCGGCAGCGCGTACAAAATCGGCTCGGGCAGCGGCGAGGACGAGTAACGTATCAACAGGCGTTGCCCGCACGTCTTACTTCACCTCCGCCTACGGCGTCGCCGGATGCACACGCCGCCCAACCTCGCTCGCATAACGGCGGGTGGCACCGAACGTTAGAGATTGTGAGTACGTGCCACCGATCGCCGGTTCCTCCGGCGATCGGTGCTGATACGCCATCCACGTCGTCATGCGCGATGGGTTCCTTCTGCCCTTCCCATGGTCTTTGTCCTTGACAGAGCGACAGGTCAGGGTCGATCAAGCGCGAGGCGGGCCGCGCGATGGGTGAGGCCGCGCGGGTGGTGAAGTGGCCCGAGTGGTAATGCGGCGCGGCACTCCCCCTGCCCCGCCCTCTTCAGCAAGAGGCATCGGCTCCCCGCCCGCATCAAGCCTCGCACTCAGATGTTCTGGCAGGCCGAAGCGCCTGGTCTCCAGGAGCCGCCAGTTTCACGCCTCCCCATCGCCCCAGCCGCCCCCATCACCCCGTGCGTCCTCAAGCGACGACACGAGCCCTTTCTGCCTTCTCTTCGCCGAGAAGCGGCGGGGGTCAACAGCGTGGGGTCGCCGCGTCAGCGGCACCCCACGAACACGACACCAGAACCTCTGAGCGCCGCGAAGCGGCGCGGCCGATCTCACCCCGCGCCCGCCGCACCGCGACTCGTCAACTCCCGCGCTCCGCCGACTCACGAATGCCGCGCATTCACCCGCGAGCCTGCATCAACCCATCCACCCATCCACCCAGCGACGATCGGCCCCGCCCCAAGGCCCGGGGGGGTTGGTTGCCCCCAAGGCCCGAGAAGTGTGTACCCGTTTGACCGCGTTGTCACCCCCGGCTAACGTGTGAAAGAGGCCGCGCCCCATGATGCTCGCACGAGACATCCCCAAGCCGGAAACCTTCGGCGTGCCCGTGGTGTACGCCGCGGGCGATGTGAACCGCGACGGTGTGTGCGATGGGTTCGACCCTCAAGACTGGGACGACTACAACGACTACGGCGTGGGCGCACTGGCGGTGGATCTTGATGTCAACCGCGACGGCGTGGTAGACAGCGCCGACCGCGCCCTGGTGCAGGGGCACGCCGACTGGGCGCTCTGGACGAGCCACGGCCGCGGGAGTGCGAGCCGCCTGCACAACCGGCGCGGCTACGCGGGGTACGAGTACGACCCGGCCACCGCCCAGTGGCACGTGCGCCACCGCGTGCTTGTCAGCGAGATGGGACGGTGGAACCGCAGAGATCCGCTCGGATACGTGGACGGCATGAGTGTGTATGAGTACGTGCGGTCTATGCCGGTGGTGGCGACGGATCCGAGTGGGTTGGTCTATGACCAGTGCCCATCTGGCGAGTGTGGAGTAAATCACAGGTTGCCTATTGGGAACGGGTCCTTCTATCCGGATCCGACTCGCTGGCCTATAGGACCGCACAGAGATCTAGCATGTGACCGATGGGCAAAGAATGCATGTGATCGCCCGGGACTAAGGGCGTATCCCAGTTGTTATGATAGGTGCGTATCGGCAGCTTCAAGCTGCTGCTCGGGTGGAGGGAGTGAGGCGTCATGCACCCAAAGGGGACTTGTCAGAGGCACATCTTGCGTTGATAAAATATTGTCTCCAATATTGGCCTGTACGGAAGCCTGTTTAAATGCCACCTGGGCCGCTACATGCGAGCCTGCTTGTGGGCCATACGTAATTGGTGGAGTAGTAACCACGTGTGCATTCACTTGCCAAAAAGTACTTCCATGTTTGTCTAAGTGTTTAGCGGGGCTTGCTGCATTTTGTACTACGTGTGCGATTGGCATTTTGTTGGAGTGTTATGAAGGCTGTGGGGGGGAGTACAAGGTGATTGTGTTATGAAAAATGTACATCGTGCGCGAACTGGTTCTCCAGTCTCGCGCGCCCTAAATACCATGACTGCAATTGCGACTGCCTTATGCATCGCCACTGCTGTACTTATGCCAAGCTATAATGGGTTATGGCTCGTCGTGGGGCATTTCCTTATATGGTCGGTATATGGCGCAGAGATGCGACGAGCATCGCGATTCAAGCATGATCAGCCAACCGTAGCGATTTCCGCCGAACAGCGGAGTGGTCGCTAAGACTCTGAGCCATAAAGGACACAAAGCATTCTGGCCTGTCCGACGGGTTTCTGACAATGCGGCATAACTATTTAAGAATAGTTTGTCGGAGCTGGTCGGAGGGCTGGCAGATGAGGGCGATATGCAGGGGGCTATGCCCGTGATCTCGGCCAGTCGGCGGGTGTCACCGAACGTTGCAGATTAAGAATACGTGCCACCGATCGCTGGTCACTCCGGCGAGCGGTGGCGATGCGCCTTCCTCGCCGTCACGCGCGACGGCTTCCTTCCATCCTTTCCAAAATTCCCTTCCTTGACTGTGGGGTTGATCAGAGTCGATCAACCGCTCGCGGCGGCTTGCACGAAGCGTCAGGCGGCACGACACAGACCGTGCCACTGCACCGCCGTCTTCGGCGCGTGCAGTGGTGAACACGAGTCCAAGACTCGCGCGGCGGATCGAAGGGTGGTGCTTGGGCGACCAATCTCCAGTCACTTCGTGCCATCGAAGTCGGTTCCCCCGAGTTCGATGCGATGATGGGTGCAACCACGCGCGGCTTCGCGGTTTGTTGGTGGAACGGCTCTCTCTGAGAGCCGCGCGATGCTTGGCTGGTGCGTCAGGCCCTGGCCATGCCACGCTCGGGCCAGGAGTGGATTCCACACGAACGCCCGAGAAGTGCGCTCGATTGACCGGCAACCCCATCTCGGCTAACCTGCCGTCCGGGCCGCTGCATCATGATGCTCGCACGAGACATCCCCAAGCCGGAAGCCAACGGCGTGCCGACGGTGTACGCCGCGGGTGATGTCAACCGCGACGGCGTGTGCGATGGGTTCGACCCGCAAGACTGGGACGACTACAACGACTACGGCGTGGGCGCGCTGGCGGTGGATCTTGATGTCAACCGCGACGGCGTGGTAGACAGCGCAGACCGCGCCCTGGTGCAAGGGCACGCGGACTGGCTGCTGTGGACCAACCATGGCCGCGGGAGCGTCAGCCGCATGCAAAACCGGCGCGGCTACGCGGGGTACGAGTACGACCCGGCGACGTCCCAGTGGCACGTGCGGAACCGCGTGCTGGTGAGCGAGATGGGGCGGTGGAATCGGCGGGAACCCCTCGGCTATATCGACGGTCCAAGCCTCTACTCTTACGTCAAATCCACACCACTTTTCTACGTGGACCCGAGCGGGCTGCAAGGTGAACCAGTATATCGAAAGGCAGGGACTACAGCCAGAGATTGGGACCGGTTAACGGCACCGTCCCCGGTCGGCACAGCGAGAATCGTTGGCCGAGCGATCAAACTGGAGAATCCATTTTGGTCACCCTTAATGGCTACTTATGTCACGCCTGAGTCCACGCCATTGGTACACGTTGGAATTCGGCTGGCCAACGGGGATATATGGTCGTTCGGTCCCGGAGATCCGATCATGATAGAAGACTCATTTGCCAATAGCCGCGTGGTGAAACGCGGGTACGAGGATAATTGGCTTGAGTTGGACATGTACGATCATCCTTGGGCACTCCATGAAAAAGGCATTGAGGCGGTATTTCGGTTTAATGGCTTTGACGATCATACTATGCGAAAAGCTATCGAACGATCGATCGTCTCTGGAAAGTACCTCGGCAATAACTATCACCAGACGCACAGAAATTGCCAACATTGGATGTGGGATGTGATCCGTACTTATGACTCCATTTCTAAAAATGCTCTGCCTCAGGACCCGTATAATCCGCACATTGTCCTCATGTCCATGGTGTGGAGTTGGCTACATTTTGGCGGAGATTGTGCATGCTATGGAACTGGAAATCAGTGTGCCGATGGCTTCGGAAGGCCGTGTGTCATTTAAACATGATGCGTCTCCGCATAGCATTCTGGTTGATGGGCCTCGTCGTAGCAGTTATTGTGGCGGTTCTTGCGCTGCCCCTTGTGAAGCGCACTGGAAGTAATGGCCTCGTGCCCAATTCTCTGTCGGCCTTTATTGGAGGAGGCGATTTCTATACGATAGACCATGATTCCAGCAAGTTGTCGGTCTGGCGGATGGTCGATGGTCAGCCCCCGAGGATCATGCTTGAGTACGAACTTCAACCTGATTTGGCAGACGGTGGCGCTCTCTTGCGCGGAGCGCGCAATGCCCATATACACCCTCGCGTCCTAGAGCCTATCCGTAAACCTGTTTCAGTAAGATGATGGTGCATCCGAGATGCAGAAAGCCCTGGAACAACACGGAGGTCTTTTCGTAGCGGATGCACAAGCGCCGGAAGTTCTGGAGCCACGAGATTGTCCGCTCCACCGTGAAGCGGCGTTGGTAACGACGCAGCGGCCGACCGTCCTGGGTGACGTTCTCCGGACGCCGACTCTTGCGGTGTGGCGCGATCAGTTCGATCCCTTCCCCGGCCAGTTCTTCATCCAGGGCATCGCTGTCGTACGCCTTGTCGCCGATGATGCGTGCGGGTGATTCGACGGTGAGCATGAACTCGAAGAGCCCCTGCACCAGCGTGCTCTCGTGCGGGGAGGCGCTGGCGGTGCTGACGGCCACCGGCAGACCTCTTGCATCGACAAGAACCATGATTTTCACGCCTTTCCCGGCCTTTGTGACGCCGATGCCGTCGCCCCCGCCGCGGGCTTTGCTGAAGGTTGCGTCGATGAAGCACTCGTAGAGACGGAAGCCGTCGCGCTCTTCGATGAACCTGCCCGCGTCGCGCATGATGGCTTCAAAGACACCCGCGCGGGTCCAGAGCATGAAGTACTTGTGCACCGAACTCTTGCTGCCGAACTCGTGTGGGAGATCCTTCCACTTGGCGCCGTTGTCGAGCACCCAGAAGATGCCGCGCAGAGCCTGCCTCTTGTCCATCGCCGGCCGCCCGCCCTTGGGAGAGACAGGTGCATCGGGCACCCGCGCGGCCAGCCAGTCAAGTTCCTCATCGGTCAATCGCATCGCCATGCAGGGCTATACGCAGCAGAACGCAACACGGTTGCGCGGTTTACGGATAGGCTCTAGTCTACAGTAGAGTCCGTGGTTGGACCATCCTCGATCTGGGCAGCGGCACAATGAGTGATGTTTCAAACACTGCACCCCAAAGTAGGTGTACCATCACCCAGGTCGCGGATGAGCTGTGGCTCCTCGATGGGAAAGATCTCATTGTAATTGATCTGGGCACCGAGGAGGTTTCGCAACGCAGATTGCCCCTGCCGCATCCGATCCGTGACAGTGGTGAGATGTGCGTAGTTCTTGTACGCCTCGGTAGTGCAATGCTCTACGAGCCGACATCTGGGAGGTTCGGTCAGCTCACACTTGTCGGCGACTCCCTTGATTACGAGACCCGTGGGTTCGTCAAGGCAGACATGCATCTTCTCGATGCTTCGCGGGACAGTCTTGTATTTTCCGAGAAATCTAGAATGTCAATCAAAGTATATAGTATTCATGGCAAGTGCATACACACCATTCGCACAGAAGAGAGTTACCGTTACTTTGTCGGCGGCCCCCCGGGTGGCGGATCAGTTCTTACTGGCGGCAAGGGGCCTAAACGCTTTATCAATACCGCGGGGACGTACTGGAGCGCGAGAACGTACGACGAACTTGACTATCGTTTTACGTACTGGTTCCCTAGATAGGGCGGCTTCAATCGCGTCAGGGTGAGAACCAGTGCTGATTCACCTTCCGCGTCGTCACGCACGATGGTTACCTTCCATCCTCTCCAAGATCCTGATCCTTTACAGTTAAGTTGTTCAGACTCGATCAACCGGCGGGTGGCACCGAACGTTACAGATTGAGAATGCGTGGCGGGTGGCACCGAACGTTAGAGATTGAGAATGCGTGGCGGGTGGCACCGAACGTTAGAGATTGTGAATACGTGCCACCGATCGCCGGTTCCTCCGGCGATCGGTGCCGAGACTCCCCCCACGCCGTCACGCGTTGGTTTCTTTCCCTCCTTTCCAAGAATCCCATCCTTGACAGTGGGGTAGATCAGAGTCGATCAATCGCTCGTGATGGATTGCACGAAACGTCAGGCGGTACGACACACCCCGTGCCACTGCACCGCCGTCTTCATCGCGTGCAGTGCTGAACACCCGAGCCCACGACTCGCGCTGCGGACCGGAGGGTGGTGCTTGGGCGCACAATCTCGTGTGACTTCGTGCCATCGAAGTCGGTTCCACCGACTTCGATGCGATGATGTGTGCAACCACGCGCGGCTTCGCGGTTTGTTGGTGGAACGGCTCTCTCTGAGAGCCGCGCGATGCTTGGCTGGTGCGTCAGGCCCTGGCCATGCCACGCTCGGGCCAGGAGTGGATTGCACACGAACGCCCGAGAAGTGCGCTCGATTGACCGGTAACACCATCTCGGCTAACCTGCCGTCCGGACCGCTGCATCATGATGCTCGCACGAGACATCCCCAAGCCGGAAACCTACGGCGTGCCGACGGTGTACGCCGCGGGTGATGTCAACCGCGACGGCGTGTGCGATGGGTACGACCCGCAGGACTGGGATGATTACAACGACTACGGCGCGGGTGCGCTGGCCGCCGATCTTGATGTGAACCGCGACGGCGTGGTGGACAGCGCGGACCGCGCCCTGGTGCAGGGGCACGCGGACTGGGCGCTGTGGACCAGCCACGGCCGCGGCAGCGTCAGCAGGCTGCACAACCGGCGCGGCTACGCGGGGTACGAGTACGACCCGGCGACGTCCCAGTGGCACGTGCGCCACCGCGTGCTGGTCAGCGAGATGGGCCGGTGGAACCGCAGAGACCCGCTGGGGTACGTGGACGGCATGAGTGTGTATGAGTATGTGGGGTCGATTCCGATGGTGGCGACCGATCCGATGGGGCTCAACACTTCTGCAAAGCTTGGGGAAGGGCCAGACGATTCCGGTGGTTTTGTGGTGTCGCAGGCCACTCCGCTTGTACCGATTGCAGTCGGCCCAGGAACGGCGCGAACGACTCAGCTCATTGGTGCCACCGCCGCCTGTATTCAGTGTGGATCTAACACTAATATGCCAAAGCGTGGAACGACATGGACGGCCCCGCCGCCAATTACTATAAAGATTAAAACCCCGGGGTGGTTTCCAAGGTATATAGAATTGCAATATATTCCGAGTTGCAGACTTACTACCACGGATCAACTTCAGGCGCTTGTGCCGGCGCAGACGGCGAACGGGCTAGTCTTCCTTTGGATAAACTGCGACCGCGCTGCATGAGTAGGGGTGCGAAAGAACATGACCGAAGTAGCTCGACATCTTGCGCGACGAGTCCTCAGAGGAATTGTGTATATCCATTGCATTGTATGTGGATTTATCCTATTTGTGAACTGCGGGATGGAAAGCAACGTCATTGGACATCGGAACTATTCCGGCTTGAGTCTTGTCGATCTGGTCGTTGTTTGGGTGACCTATAATCCGTGCCCATTCCACTGGACGATCCTCGCGTTTAATGTTCTTGCAATATACATACTACATGCTTCGCATAATGGGAAAAGACGACGAGCGGCCATATGCTATGTAATCATGCTGCTTGGGTTAGTATTGATTCACCTGGGCGTGGTGGCCATGGCATCATTCAGAGGCACTATCCAATCGCCCGTTAAAACGTATGTTATGGAAGGCTACGAGCTTCTCCTGGCAGTGACTGGTTACAATCTTTTGCTCGCGGCCCCACTGATCACGATAGAGCCTATCCGTAAACCTGTTTCAGTAAGATGATGGTGCATCCGAGATGCAGAAAGCCCTGGAACAACACGGAGGTCTTTTCGTAGCGGATGCACAAGCGCCGGAAGTTCTGGAGCCACGAGATTGTCCGCTCCACCGTGAAGCGGCGTTGGTAACGACGCAGCGGCCGACCGTCCTGGGTGACGTTCTCCGGACGCCGACTCTTGCGGTGTGGCGCGATCAGTTCGATCCCTTCCCCGGCCAGTTCTTCATCCAGGGCATCGCTGTCGTACGCCTTGTCGCCGATGATGCGTGCGGGTGATTCGACGGTGAGCATGAACTCGAAGAGCCCCTGCACCAGCGTGCTCTCGTGCGGGGAGGCGCTGGCGGTGCTGACGGCCACCGGCAGACCTCTTGCATCGACAAGAACCATGATTTTCACGCCTTTCCCGGCCTTTGTGACGCCGATGCCGTCGCCCCCGCCGCGGGCTTTGCTGAAGGTTGCGTCGATGAAGCACTCGTAGAGACGGAAGCCGTCGCGCTCTTCGATGAACCTGCCCGCGTCGCGCATGATGGCTTCAAAGACACCCGCGCGGGTCCAGAGCATGAAGTACTTGTGCACCGAACTCTTGCTGCCGAACTCGTGTGGGAGATCCTTCCACTTGGCGCCGTTGTCGAGCACCCAGAAGATGCCGCGCAGAGCCTGCCTCTTGTCCATCGCCGGCCGCCCGCCCTTGGGAGAGACAGGTGCATCGGGCACCCGCGCGGCCAGCCAGTCAAGTTCCTCATCGGTCAATCGCATCGCCATGCAGGGCTATACGCAGCAGAACGCAACACGGTTGCGCGGTTTACGGATAGGCTCTAATCATCGGAGAGTACATCGTGTCGCGAGCGATTCGTTGCAGGCACAACGCGAGCGTTACCTGTGCGGCGTGCGGGTACTCGATGGGTGGCTTGCGGAACGCGGAGGTGTGTCCTGAGTGCGGCGTTGTCTTGCTCGAGCAGCAGGCGAGTCGGGACAAGCCGGTTTGAGTTGGGTGGCATCGAACGTTACAGATTGAAAATACGTGCCACCGATCGCCGGTTCCTCCGGCGATCGGTGGTGATACACCACGTCGTCATACATGATGGTTTCCTTCCATCCTATCCAAGATTCCTATCCTTGACAGTTGGGTAGATCACAGCCGATCAACCGCTCGTGGTGGGTTGCACGACACGTTACGCGGCGCGACACATACCGTGCCACTGCACCGCCGTCTTCGGCGCGTGCAGTGCTGAGCAGCCGCGCTGACGCACGCCTCCTCTGCCCCTCCGGGGCAGAATAGACTCAATGCGCGGCCGTCCACGGGTTGCGCTTGGGGCGCCTGTCGGCGACCCGCGCTGCACCCGTGGCTACACCCCGCGGCCCCGGTGGGGCCGAAGAAGGCAAGACGAGTCACGCGGTATCTATGTAATGACATACCTGCTCGCATGGCATGGCAAGGCCACACCACGGCACCCAGGCAATGAAGAGGATTGCTCGCTCCCGGGGGTGTCGCGCGCGGGCTCGCTCCGCGCCCCGTCTACTGACGATCAGACCTTCGGCCTTTCAGCACGTGCGTTGGGGCGTGGCTCCAGTGCATGGGCAGGTGGTGCATTCGGGGCGCAAGAAGGGGCCGCCCGCCGCGGCCGGGCTGATGCCGAGGTATCATGCACGCATGATCGACCCCCCAAAAATCATCAACACGCAGGCGCGGCAGGCGGCGGTGATCCGTCTGACTCTTCCGCGGGCCGAGATTCAAGCGGCCATGGGGCCGGCGATCGGCGAGGTCATGCAGACGATCGCGGCGCAGGGGCTCTCGCCCGTGGGCCCGCTCTTTTCCCATCACTTCAGGATGGACCCGGCCGTCTTTGACTTTGAGGTAGGCATCGCGGTTTCTTCGCCGGTGACGCCGGCGGGGCGCGTGGTGCGCGGCGAACTCCCCGCCGCGCGCGTGGCGCGCACGGTGTATCGCGGGCCCTATGAAGGGCTGGGGGAAGCCTGGAGCGAGTTTGAAAAGTGGATCACCGCCAACGAACACGAGGCCGCGCCCAATCTGTGGGAGTGCTACATCTCCGGCCCGGAATCTGGCCAGCCGCCGACAGCCTGGGAGACGCAACTGAACAGGCCGCTGGTTGACTGATGGCGTGCGGGGGCCTTGCGCGGGTCTTGCCGTGAGGTCCGCTTTGTGCGGTGGCGTTTCCGCGGGGTGCGTGGCCGTTCATGACGGCACACGGCCCGCACGCGGCCGGGCACGGCCCGGGCCCTGAGTGTGGGGGGTGTGGTTGGTGTGACGGGGGCTTGGGGTCAAAGTGTGCTTGCGGGCCCGTTGAGGCCGATAGGGTGAGGTCGTGAGCGAAACAGTGCCAACCCGCACGCTGGTGCTCTGTGATGGCGGCCTGCACTCGTTGCTGGCGTGCGCGATGGCGCGCGAGGAGTGCACGGTGGCGGGCATGGTGCCTGGCGACCCGTCGCAGATGGGGTGGGAGGGGCCACTGGCCGCGCCCTTCCCGGCGTCGATCAGCGGCGGGCAGGGCGACGCGGTGCTGCGGCATGCGCAGCGGTATTCGATGCGGGTGGCGGATGCGTCGTGCCTGCAGGGGTTGTTGAGCGTGTATCAGCACCCGGTGGAGTCGCAGACGGGGCAGTTGCTGGGCGCGGCGTATCTGGGTGCCAGGCTGGGGTGCGCGAGGGTGGTGTGGCCGGTGAGCGCGGGGGCGGGGGAGGGGCTCGATCTTGACGCGATGGCGCACGCGGCGAACACCGCGCTGCTGGTGTCGCGACTGGCGGCGCTGAACGCCGAGCACCACGGGGTGCCGGGGATCGAGGTGGTCACGCCGCTGCTCGACCTGAATGACACGCAGGTGATCGAACTGGCGCACGACATGGTGGTGCCGGTCGAGACGTGCTGGTGGTGGGGCAGCGGCAACGCGGAAGAAGAGCGGTGGCGCGCGGCCTATGAGCGGCTGCGGGCAACGCCGGGTGTGTGAGGGGTGTGGTGGGGGTGCGTGTGGGGGAGGCGATTGGTGCATGGGTGGGCGGCGCGTGCGTGCAGAGCCACATAGACTTGCCCCCTATGTCTTCCAAGCAGCAGAGCATCGTGAGTTCCGTCCGCCGCGGCGTGCTTCAGAAGTGGAGCCAGACGCTGATCCCGACGACGCGTGAGGCCCCCAACGACGCGGAGTTGCCCAGCCACATCATGCTGCACCGCGCGGGGTTCATCCGCCAGGTGGGGGCGGGCATCTATGACTATCTGCCGCTGGGGTGGCGGGTGATCAACAAGGTGAGCGCGATCGTGCGTGAAGAGATGGAAGCGGCGGGGGCGGCCGAGATGCTGATGCCCGCGCTGGAGCCCTTTGAACTCTTCAAAGACACGAAGCGCGACGAGACGTACGGCGACAATCTCTTCCGCGTGAAAGACCGCAAAGGGCGGATGAACGCGCTGGCGCCGACGCACGAAGAGGTGATCACGCAGTTGCTCATCGGCGCGGTGACGAGTTACAAGCAGTTGCCGCTGACGCTGTACCAGATCCAGACGAAGTTCCGCGACGAGGCCAGGCCGCGCGCCGGGCTGCTGCGCTGCCGCGAGTTTCTGATGAAGGACGCGTATTCGTTCCACTTCGGGGTGGAGGGTGCGGGGGGGCTCAACGAGACGTACGACGCGATGTACCGGGCGTACACGAACATCTTCACGCGGTGCGGGCTTGATTTTTCGGCCGTCGAGGCGGAGTCTGGCCCGATCGGCGGGAGCGCGAGCCACGAGTTCATGGTGAACTGCGCGAGCGGGGAGGACACGATCCTCAAGTGCCCGGCGTCGGGGTATGCGGCGAACGTGGAGAAGTGCGAAATCGGGGACAGGGCTCACGACCTTGGCGCGGCGCCGGCGGGCGACCTGACGGAAAAGCACACGCCGGGCATGCCGGGCATTGACGCGGTGGCGGGGCACCTCGGGGTGTCGCCGTCGGGCATGCTCAAGACGATCGTGTTCAAGGTGACGGGCGGGGCGGCGGGCGCGCCGTCGTGGGTTCTGGCGACGGTGCGCGGCGACCACGACGTGAACGAGGGGAAGGTCAAGGCGCTGTCGGGGTGCGCGGTGATGCTGGCGCCCGAGGCGGAAGCGAAGAAGGCGGGGTTTGCGATCGGGTATGTGTCGCCGCGCGTGGTGAACACGATCCCCGGGTGCATGCTGCTGATCGATCCGGACGCGACGCACGCGGGCGGGTGGGCGACGGGCAGCGACAGGGCGGATCATCACTGCGTGAACTTCAACTGGCGTCGCGACGTGGGCGGGGCGCTCGACGATGCGTCGAAGGTGCGAGTGGGCGACGTGCGCAACGCGCTGGAGGGTGACCCGAGCCCGCGGGCGGCGGGGTCGCGGCTGGTGACAGCGCGCGGGATCGAGGTCGGGCACATCTTCAAACTGGGCGTGAAATATTCCGAGGCGATGGGGCTGTGGGTGCTCGACGAGAAGCAGCAGCGTCGCAGCGTGATCATGGGGTGCTACGGCATCGGGGTGAGCAGAACGATGGCGGCGTGCGTGGAGATGAGCCACGACGAGAACGGCATCATCTGGCCCGCGGCGATCGCGCCCTACCACGTGCTGATCTGCCTGATGAAGCCCGATGATGCGCGTCAGCGCGAGGCGGCGGGTGAGATCGCCTGCCGGCTGGTGGGCGAGGGCGTCGACGTGCTGCTGGACGACCGCGACGAGCGGCCGGGCGTGAAGTTCAAGGACGCCGACCTGGTGGGCATCCCGCTGCGGATCACGATCGGCGACAAGTCGCTCGAGCAGGGGGGGGTTGAGTTCAAGCACAGGGCCGACACGGGCAAGGCCCGGCTGGTGCCGACGGGTGATGTCGTCGGGGTGTGCCTTGAGGGGCTGCGCACGGGCGTCTGAGGCGGCTCAGGCGGCGCGCTTGCTCTGGCGGGCGACCGATTCTTTTTCGCGCAGGCGGCTGAGCCGCTCGCAGCGCAGGCTGGCCACGTTCACGCGAAGGTCGTGCAGGTGCTTGCGCTGGGCCAGCCAGTCGGCGGGCACGCGCAGCACGGCGAGCAGGCCATAACCGCCGGCCAGCGCGGCCAGCGCGTACCACACCAGGGAGAGATCGTGGGGGCCCATGGAGGGGGCATCGGCCGGTGTCCGCTGCCACTTGAGCGATGTTAGAATGACGGCGTGCCCAAGACCGACCTACGCCCGGCATTGATCTCTCCCCTGTTGTGGGTTGTGGCCCTCGTGCTGGGCGCGGCGGCGTGCCCGGCGTGGGCGCAGGGGGAGGCGGCCGGGCCCAGGGCCGCGGGAGAAGTGCAGGTCGAGTTGGAGCGGTTCGGCGTGGGCAACCAGGCCCGTGCCGGCGACTGGGCGGGGCTGCGGGTGCGTGTGATGGATCTAGGCACGCGCCAGCGCGAAGTGATCGTGCGGCTCGAAGGGCTTGATTCCGACGGTGACCGCCCGCAGTATCAGGCGAGCATGACGGCCAACCCGGGGGTGTGGCAGCAGACATGGCTTTATGCCCGGCTGCCCTTCGACACGGGCACACGCGGCGCGTTCATGCTGTATGTGTATGAGGGGGTTGCGTCGTCGCCGGGCGATCCGGGCACACCGGGGTATTCCGCCGGGCGGGTGCTCTACCGGGGGAGTCTGACCGGGGACCTGAAGGCGTCGATTCCGGTGTCGCCGACGATGGGGATGATCGGGGTGGTGGGCCCGCGTCAACTGGGCTTGCAGGCGTACGCCCGGCAGAACCAGATGCCGCAGGGGATCCATGAGTTTGGCAACCAGGCGAGCGTGGTGGTGACGGGGCTGACGCCGGATGATTTTCCGGATCGGTGGATGGGGCTCGCGCCCTACGAGGCGATTGTGTGGGCCGATGGCGAGCCCGCGCGGCTGCGCGGCGAGCGTGCCCGGGCGCTGCGCGAGTGGGTGATGCGGGGCGGGCACCTGATCGTCGTGCTGCCGCAGGTGGGGCAGACGTGGCTGAGCCCGACCTCGAACGAGTTGTACGACATCATGCCGGTGGTGACGGTGGAGCGGCGCGAGTCGGAACCATTCGAGGCCTATCGCCCGCTGCTGACGGCCTCGAACACGGACCTTTTCCCGACCGAGTCGATGGTGCAGGTGTTCGTGCCCAGAGGGCAGGCGGCCGAGGGCGAAGCGATTCCTGTGCTGGCGGGGCCGGACGGCGCTTGGGTGGTGGTGCGCCGGCTGGTGGGCACAGGGGCGATCGATCTGGTGGGGCTTGATCTGAACCAGACGCGGTTGTCGCAGGGGAACCTGATCGACGCGGAGGTCTTCTGGCATCGGGTGCTGGGGCGGCGTGGCCAACTCACCGAGTATCAGGCGCCGGGGCAGAACCCCAGCCCGCCGGCGCGCGGCATGCGCGTGCCTGTGCCGATCGACTCGGAGATTCCGCGGACCATCGCCAAGGCGGGAAGGTCTGCGGCGGGTGTGCTGGCGGGGTTTGTGGTTTTCGCCACCTACTGGGCGGTGGCCGGGCCGGTGGGGTTTGCGGTGCTGCGGCGGCGCAACCTGAGCCATTATTCATGGCCCTTCTTTGTGCTGTGCGCGGGCGTGTTCACCGCGCTGGCGTGGGGTGGCGCGGCGATTCTGCGGCCCAAGCGCGTCGAGGTGACGCACCTGACCGTGCTGGACCACGTGTACGGGCAGAACACGCAGCGTGCGCGGATGTGGGCGAGCGTGCTGATTCCGTCGTACGGCGATTCGGAGATTTCGGTGGCGGAGAGCGCCGATGGTGCTGGGGCGGGCGCACGCCGGCCGATGGGTGTTGTGGCGTCGTGGGATCCGGCGTCTGACCAGCCGATCTCGGTCGCGGCGTTTCCTGATTCGCGCGGGTATGCGGTCGATTCGCGGGCGCCGGTTCGGTTCACGGCGCCGGCGCGGTCGACGGTGAAGCAGGTGCAGGTGGATTGGGCGGGCGGGCCGCGCTGGGAGATGCCGATTCCTGTGGCGGACGAGGGGCAGCCCACGGTGTCGCCGCTGCGGCTGGTGCACCGCGGGGAGCGGGGCGCCACGCTGCCGCTGGTCTCTGGTGTGCTGTCGCACAAGTTGCCCGGGCCGCTGACGAATGTGGTGGTGATGGTGGTGACGCAGCAGCGACCGCTGCCGATGCCCACGCCGCGGCCGACGGGGCGGCCGGATATATCACAATCGCCGCTGCTGGCCGAGGCGTACGCGTTTGCGGTGCCGGGCGGGTGGCTGCCGGGCACGCCGCTGTCGCTGGACGTGGTAACGCGTGCGGGGACCGAGGCCAGGGCGCTCAACGACGCGGCGGCGCAGGCGTACTTTGCGAGGCTGGCGCCGGTGGCGGGCGCGATGGGCGCGGCGGCGGTGACGATCAGGCCGGATGATCTGGGGCCGCTGCTGGCGTTCTATCACCAGTTGCCGGTGCCGGATCTTTCGGGCACGGCGATGTCGATCCCGGTGCCGGTGCGGCACGCCACGCAGGGGCTTGATCTCGGGCGGTGGTTCACGCAGCCGTGCGTGATCGTGATCGGGGTTCTGGGCGCGGACGAGCCGCGCGAGGGGCCGGTGCGGATGAGCGTGGATGGAGCGCCGGCGGAGGTGCTGGGGCGGACGCTGGTGCGGTGGGTGTACCCGCTGCCTGGAAGCCCGCCGCGCTTCCCGGTGCGGGCATCGGGGTCGGCGGGGGGCGGGTGAGCGGGGTTCGCGGCGGATATGCTGGCGGGCGTGTGTGTTGAAGTGCGGGTGATGGAGTGGTGAGAGCAGCCAGGAGCAGACACCAGTGCCGATGATCGAGACGATCAACCTGACGAAGCGTTACGGCGATCTTGTGGCGCTGAACAACCTGAACCTGACGATCAACGAGGGCGATTGCTTCGGCTTCATCGGGCCCAACGGCGCGGGGAAGACCACGACGATCAAGATTCTGGCGACGCTGCTCAAGCCCAGCAGCGGGCAGGCGAACATCGCGGGGCTGACGGTGGGGTATCAGAACCGGCAGATACGGCCGCAGATCGGCTACGTGCCCGACTTCATGGGTGCGTACGAGGACATGGTGGTGACGGAGTATCTGGAGTTTTTCGCGGCGGCGTACAACATCCACGGGGAGCAGCGCCGCAAGATCGTGGCGGACGTGCTGGAACTGACGGACCTTGGGTATAAGGCGACGGCGGAGGTGAACTCGCTCTCGCGCGGCATGCAGCAGCGGCTGGCGGTGGCGCGGGTGCTGCTGCACGACCCGAAGGTGCTGCTGATGGACGAGCCGGCAAGCGGGCTTGATCCGCGGGCGCGCATCGAGATGCGTGAACTGCTCAAGGAACTGAGGCGGATGGGCAAGACGATCCTGATCTCGAGCCACATCCTGCCGGAACTGGCCGAGTTGTGCAACGTGGTGGGGATCATCGAGCGGGGGCAGTTGCTTTTCAGCGGGACGGTGGAGGAGGCGCTGCGGCGGGCGAAGGTGGGGTATGTGCTGCACGTGGGGGTGACGGAGCGCATCGAGGAAGCGGCGAAACTGCTGGCGAAACTGCCGGGCGTGCGCAAGGTGACCATCGCCAACGACGACCGGCCCGACGGCAAGGCGGGGCGCGTGCTGCACATCGCGTATGACGACGCGTCCAACTCGTCGTCGAGCGACATCCCCAACGTGCTGGTGAACAACGGGTTTCGCATGACGCGGTTCACCGAAGAGCCGGTGAACCTCGAGACGGCGTTCATGAGGCTGACCAAGGGGCTTGTGCAGTAATCACGCGGCGGCCTCACGCATGACGGGGAAGACATGAAATCATTGATGATCCGCAACGCCCACCGACGCATCGCGGTCGCCGTGGTGCTTCCGTTGACGTTGACGGCGGTGACGGGCGTGGTGTACCGGGTGGGGCGGAACTGGTTCGGCATGTCGCGCGAGACGGGCGACGTGTGGAAGTCGCTGCACACGGGCGGGTTTCTGGGCGAGTTTTTCTCGCCGCTGTACGTGCTGGTGACGGGGCTTGGGCTGCTGGCGCTGGTGGCCGGCGGGGCGATGATGTGGAGGCGGGATGATGTTCCGCTGGTGCGGGGCGGGGCCCGCGCCCCCCGCGCGACGTGGCGGTGGTTTCACCGCGTGGTGTCGATGGTGCTGGCGCTGCCGCTGGCGCTGACGGCGGCGACGGGCATCGGGTATTGGCTTGCGCGGATGTGGCTGGGGTGGCCCAAAGAGCGAGCGCAGTGGATGATGGACCTGCACCAGGGGACGCTGGTGTTCGGCAAAGATCACCGCGTGTATTACGCGATCTTTCTGGGTGTAGGCCTTTTGCTGCTGATCGTGAGCGGGTCGAGGCTCATGCGGTTGTTCCGCCGCGGGGGGCGGGCAGATTCACCAGAGACGCCCCGAGTGTGAGGGCCTGGTCGATGTTCGCGGCGTAGCCGTCGGCGCCGATGCGGCTCCATGACTGGGGGCAGATGGCGAACCCCAGGCCGCCGACGATGACCTTGGCGGTTGGTTTTTCACGCCGGATATGGGCGATGGTGTCTTCGGCGTGGATGATCTGGGTGGGGAGCGCGGCGGAGAGGGCGACAAGATCGGCGGCGAAGTCGGTGACGGCGGCGGCGATGTCGTGCGCGGGGACGTTGCCGCCCAGGTAGATGGTGCGCCAGCCGCGCATCTCGAAGAAATCGGCCACGAGGCGGATGCCCAGGTCGTGGGTGTTGCTCTGCACGGCGGCGGCGAGGAGGGTTTTGCCGTTGAGGGGCGAGCGTGGCGCGAGGGGCAGGAGTTGCGACATGACCATCTGGGTTGTCGCGGTGGCGAAGTGCTCTTCGGCGACCGAGAGTTCGTTGAGGTGCCACATGCGGCCGAGTTCGTGCTGCACGGGCATCAGCAGCCGCAGGTAGGCGTCCTGCACGCTGACATCGCCGCCGCGCACCGCATCGAGGATGACGCGGCTGGCGGCCTGGCGGTCGCCCTCGAGCAGCGCGAGGAGGTACTGCGCGGCGGTGCGGCCGTGCGGTGTGTCTGCGGTGAGGCGCGGGGGCGATACGGGCAGGGGCTTGTCGAGTGCGTCGATAGCGGCGGCGAGGCAGGCATCGGCGAGTGGGGCATCATCCGGGCCGATCTCGCGGGGCAGGAGGAAGCGCAGCAGGAGGAGGCTCTCGCGGAGGTCGGTGATGGGCACGCCGCGCGCTTCGAAGGCGACGCGTGACCAGGTGATCTGGGCCGTGAAAAGATCGGGGGAGCCGGCGTCGATGGCGGCGGCGAGGTCGTTGATGCGGCCGAAGAGGTTATCGCGCCACTGGGGCTGCGAGTTGGGGCCGTACCGGGCGACGACATCGCGTTGGCGCAGCGCGAGTTCACGCGAGAAGAGGTCGCTGAGTTCGGCGGCGCGGGCGCGCAGCGTCTCGGCGATGAGACGGCGCTCGGTGTCATCGTGAGGCTGACCCACGGCGTGCATGGAGTATCTTTCGCTCTCGAACGTGGTTGGATGCCGGCGAACCAGAGAATGTGCGGGGGATTATGGAGTCGCGTGGTGGTTATTCGGGGGGAAGCCCTGGCGCCATTGGCGTGCTACTTCTAGAAGATCGGCGTCGGTGCCGGTATTCTCTTGGGGGATGTGCGATAGAGTGAGCAGGCTCCGCCTTCGGGGTGATAAGGGGCAATCATCTGTGGTGTGAAGGGGTGTGGATTGGCGGGTGTTCGCGGCGGGTGCGATGGTCGCGGCCGCGCGGCGTGAACAAGGTCGAATAATCGCGGGGTGCGGCGCACCCAGCAAGGAGCAAAGCGGGATGTCAACAGAACCGAAGATCGTGGCGATGTCGGGCAGCGGGCGGGTGGATTCGTACAACACGCGGCTGGTGAAGGTGGCGGCGCAGTGCGCCGAACGGGCGGGTGCGAAAGTGACGTACATCGACCTGCACGAACTCGCGCTGCCGATTTTCAACGAGGATGACGAGAAGGCGGGTGGGTTTCCGGAAGGGGCCAAGCGGCTGCGCGCGGCACTGACGCCGGCGGATGGGCTGCTGATCTCGTCGCCTGAGTACAACAGTTCGGTGAGCGCGCTGCTCAAGAACGCGATCGACTGGGCCTCGCGGCCGGAGGCGGGGCAGCCGCCGCTGGCGTGCTTTGCGGGCAAGGTCGCGGGGATCATGTCGGCCTCACCCGGTGCGCTGGGCGGGCTTCGCGGGCTGGTGCACCTGCGGATGGTGCTGGGGAACATCGGCGTGCTGGTGCTGCCCCAGCAGTTCGCGGTGTCGAAGGCATCCGAGGCCTTTGACGCATCGGGAGGGATGAAAGACGAGAAGCAGCGCGGGCAGATCGACGGGCTGGCGCGGGGTGTGGTGGAGACGGCCCGGAAACTGCGGGCGGGGTGAAGCGCGTTGCAGGGGAATGATCAACCGTCGCGGGCGTCGCCGCGGGTTGTGAGCGTTGATGTCTTCCGCGGGGCGACCATCGCGGGGATGATCGTCGTGAACACGCCGGGCGACTGGGCGAACGTGTACGCGCCGCTGCGGCACGCGTCGTGGCACGGGTGCACGCCGACGGACCTGATCTTTCCGTTCTTCGTGTTCATCGTGGGCGCGGGGTATGCGCTGTCAACGCCGGACCCGAGGGGGGTGCGGTGGGGCAGGTTTTCGCGCCGGGTCGCGGTGCTCTTTGCGCTGGGGCTTGCGCTCAACCTGCTCTCGCTGGCGGCGGTGCACGCGCGGGGCGTGCCGGATGCGCCGGGGCTGGAGAGCCTGCGCGTGATGGGCGTGCTGCAGCGGATCGCGCTGTGCGCTCTTGGCGGCGCGGCGCTGCTGTGGCTGACGAAGGGGCGGTGGTTGATTCCCGGGCTGGTGACGCTGGCGGTGTATGGCGGGCTCTTGGCGCTGCACCCGCTGACTCCGGAAGAGAACACGGCGGCGCGGGTGGATCGCGCGCTCTTGGGCGCGCCCAGGCTCTACCGCGGCGGGCCGTTTGACCCCGAGGGGTTGCTCTCAACGCTGCCGGCGATGGTGACGCTGCTGTGCGGGTATGGGGCGGGACGGGCGCTGCGCGATGGCGGGGCGGGCACGGCGCGCGTGGCGCGGCGGATGGCGTGGGCCGGTGCGGGGGCGATGGCGGCGGGGCTGGCATGGAGCCTGTGGCAACCGCTGAACAAGCCGCTGTGGACACCTTCGTACACGCTGTGGACGGCGGGCATCGCGGCGGTTGTGCTGGCGGGGCTGAGCGTGGCGTGTGATCGGGGTGGAAGCGGCGCCTTCTGGCGGCCGTGGGTGGCGATGGGGGTGAATGCCATCGCGGTGTTTGTGGGCAGCGGCATCGTGGCCAGGGCGGTGTCGCTGGTGTCGCTTGAGTTGGGGGGCGAGCGCGTGCCGGTGGGCGTGTGGGTGACGCGGGTGATGACCGGGGCGGTCGGGGGTGATGCGCGGGTGTGGTCGCTGGCGCACGCGCTGGTGTGGCTGGGCGTGTGGTGGCTGGTGGTGTGGTGGATGGATCGGCGCGGGGTGCGGCTGAAGGTGTGAGGCGGGCCAGAAGGGACGCATCCGCGAAGGGACGAGGAGCGAAGTGCAAGGGCTATGGGCGAGCATGTGTATGAAACGAGTCTGTTTGTGCCCAGGCCTCGCGAAGAGATATTCCCGATCTTCGCCGACGCCGGGAACCTTGACCGCATCACGCCGCCGTGGCTGCACTTTCGCATTCTCACGCCGCTGCCCATCGAGATGCGGGCCGGGGCGAGGATTGAGTACCGCATTCGTCTGCGCGGGGTTTCGATCCGGTGGCGCACGTTGATCTCGGCGTGGGAGCCGCCGGTGATGTTCGTTGATGAGCAGGTGCAGGGGCCGTATCGCACGTGGCACCACACGCACACGTTTGAGCCGGTGGAGGGCGGGACGGTGTGCCGCGACCGGGTGGTGTATGCCGCGCCGGGTGGCGGGCTGGTTCATCGGTACTTTGTGCGGCCGGAGATCGAGAAGATCTTTGCGTATCGGCGCGATACGTTGCTGAAGATCTTCGCGGGGCGGCCTGCCGTGGCCGGCGCGTGAGAGAGAAGAGACATCGGCGCGATGAGGAGTATCGGCACGTGGCATCGAAGTCCCTGCTTGGAGGGACTTCGGTGGGCATTTCCGTGCTCTCAATCACCCGAGGTCAGCGACGCGAAGATTGGAATGAGGTGCTGAGGCGGTGAAGGCTCGGTGCTTTGAGCCGCGCCGGTGGGTGAGCGGGGGACGGTTTCGAGGAACTCTTCGCAGGCAGCGACGGCGGCGTCGGTGCGAGCCAAGAGGATCTGGAGCGATGCGGCGCGCTGGGGGTCGTCGCGCGGAACGGGGGTCATGTCGGGCTTGATGGTGCGGCGTTGTTTGAGGAAGAGTGAGTCGTCGCGGAGGGAGTCGATGACGGGGGTGAAGGATTTGGCCGCGGCGTCGAGCGACTTGAGCAGGGTGTCGGCGGCGCGGTCGGCGGCGGAGAGTTCTTCGCGGGCCTGTCTGCGGAGGGCGTCGCTGGAGTAGTTGCGGATGTCGCGCTGCCAGTCTTCGACGAAGGCGCGCCGGTTGTCGCGGACGTTGCGGATGCGTTCCTGAGCGGTTTCCAGGCGTGACTGGGCGAGGGCGAGGAGGCGGTGCGCGCGCGTGGAGGTGCCGCGGTCGCCGGTTTCCCGGCTGGCGACGAGCGTGTCCATGGAGGCGCGGGATTCGAGGGCGGCGTCGCGGGCGGCGGCGATGGCGTCTCGCGCGCCGGCGACGCTGCGGGACAGGGTTGTCATGCTGTCACGCAGGAATGGATCGGCGGTGCGTCGCTCGCGCGGCGCGCACGAGGCGGCGGTGAAGAGGCAGGGCGCGGCGAGGATCGACGCGGCGGCAAGGAGCGGGGTGATGAGCCTGGAGAGGGTGGGCACGCTCAGGTGAGAGATTTGAGGAGGCGCTCGAGATAATGGATGTCGATGCCGCCCTCGCGGAAGCCGGCGTTCTCCATGAGGCGCTGGTGGAGGGGGGTGAGCGTTTTGATGGGCTCGATGTGCAGTTCGCCCAGGGCGCGGGTCATGCGTGAGATGCACTGCTCGCGGTCGTCGGCGTGGACGATGAGTTTGGCGATCATGCTGTCGTAGTTGGCGGGGACGGTGTAGCCGGGGACGACGTGGGTATCCATGCGCACGCCGGGGCCGCCGGGGGCTTCGAAGGTTTTGATCTGTCCTGCGCTGGGGCGGAAGTTCTTGTCGGGGTCTTCGGCGTTGATGCGGCACTCCATGGCGTGCCCGCGGACGGAGATGTCGGACTGCTTGTAGGGGATGGGCATTCCGGCGGCGATCATGATGGACATCTTGACGATGTCGACGCCGGTGATCATCTCGGTGACGGGGTGCTCGACCTGCACGCGGGTGTTGACCTCGAGCATGTAGAAGTTCTGCTTGCCGTCCATGAGGAACTCGCAGGTGGCGGCGCCGTGGTAGTTCACGCTTTTGATGAGGCGTGCCGCGCCCTCGCAGATGACCTGGAGTTTGGTGCGGTCGATGTTGGGTGCGGGGGCTTCTTCGATGATCTTCTGGTGGCGTCGCTGCATGGAGCAGTCGCGTTCCCAGAGATGGATGGCGTTGCCGTGCTTGTCGCCTAGGCACTGAACCTCGACGTGGCGGGCGTGTTCGAGGAACTTCTCGATGAAGACCGCGCCGTTGCCGAAGGCGGCGGAGGCCTCTTGCTGGGCCTGCTTGATGCTGGAGCGGAGGGTGGCTTCGTTGTGGCAGACGCGCATGCCGCGCCCACCGCCGCCGGCGGAGGCCTTGATGATGACGGGGAAGCCGATCTCGCTGGCGATGCGGATGGCCTCTTCTTCTTCCTCGACGGCGCCGTCGGAGCCCGGGAAGACGGGCACGCCTGCGGCGCGGGCGGTGCGCTTGCACTCGACCTTGTCGCCGAGTTTGCCCATGGCCTCGGGGGAGGGGCCGATGAACTCGATCTTGCAATCGCGGCAGGCCTGGGAGAAGTCGGGCCGTTCGGAGAGGAACCCGTAGCCGGGGTGGATGGCGTCGACGTCGGCGATTTCTGCGGCGGCGATGATGCGCGAGATGTTGAGGTAGGACTCTTTGGCGGGGCCGGGGCCGATGCAGATGGCGCGGTCGGCCTGGCGCAGGTAAGGCGCCTCTTTGTCGGCGGTGCTGTAGACGCAGACCGCTTCAACGCCCAGCTCGTGGCAGGCGCGGATGATGCGGAGGGCGATTTCGCCGCGGTTGGCGATGAGGATTCTTTTGAACATGGAGGCTGGGCCGGTTGCGTGGGGAGGGGGAATCGCCCCGTGGGGGAGGGTGCGCGTGAGGGCAGAGCGAGCGGTGCGGGCGAAGGTCAGAGGGGTTTGATGGCGAAGAGTTTCTGGCCGAACTCGACGGCCTGGCCGCTCTTGGCGAGGACGGATTCGACCACGCCGGCTTTCTCGGCCTTGATCTCGTTGAAGACCTTCATCGCTTCGATGATGCAGACAACGGTGTCTGCAGAGACCGTTTGCCCGACTTTCACAAAGGGGGCGGCGTCGGGGTTTGGGGTGAGGTAGAAGGTGCCCACCATGGGCGACTCGATGAAGGTGCCGGGCGCGGCGGGGGCAGGGGCGGGGGCCGGCGCGGCGGGTGCGGCGTGGGCCTGCACCGGGGCGGGTGCGGCCACGGTCTGCACGGTCACAACGCCGCCACGCTTGATGGTGATGGACTCTTTGTCGCCTTTGATTTCAACCTCGGAGAGGTCATTGGCGGTCATCATGGCGACGATTTCTTTGAGGCGGGCGATATCCATAGGTATGAGTTCCGGAGTTGTCGGGCGGGGAGGGTGGTTGAGGGGGTGCCTGGCCGCCGGCCCGTGCTGATCTGGAAAGAGGATTGGGTTTGAACCCCCGAGAGAGACGGGAACGGGTGAGGCCCTGCTTTCCGTCGTGAGTGCGAGCGAGAGTACGGTGAGGCAGAGGAGGGAAGGTGGGCGAAGGGAGGGATGGGGCGAAGGGGGTGAAGCAGGCTAGAGGGTGGCCCATGTGCGGTCGAGCGGGAGCGTGCACAGATTCTTAGCGCCCCGGTCGGTGATGAGGTAGTCGTTTTCGAGACGAATGCCACCTATTCCGGGGAGGTAGATGCCGGGCTCGATGGTGACGATGTGGCCGGGGGTGAGGGTGGTGGGTGAGGCGACATGGGAGAGGCTGGGCTCTTCGTGAACGTTGAGACCGATGCCGTGGCCCAGACCGTGGCCGAACTTGTCGCCGAAGCCCTTAGAGGCGATGAAGTCGCGTGCGGCGGCGTCGATCTCGCGGGTGCTTCGGCCCGGGGCCAGCAGTGAGGCGGCACGCTGGTGGGCTTCGAGCACGATGTCGTAGACCTCGGCGAGGGCTTTGGGCCAGCGGCCGAAGGCGAAGGTGCGGGTCATGTCGCTGCGGTAGCCGTTGAGGGTGGCGCCCCAGTCGATGAGGAGGATCTGTCCCTTTTTGAGGCGGGCGGTGGAAGGGCGGTAGTGCGGGTGGGAACTGGCAGGGCCTGCGGCGACGATGGACTTGAAGGCGGGCTCGGAAGAGCCGCGCGTCTTCATTTCGAGTTCCAGGCGGCCGGCGATCTCGAGTTCGGACATGCCGGGTTTGATGAGCGGGAGCAGGGCGAGCAGGGCTTGTTCCTGGATACGCGCGGCGCGCCGGATGGTGGCGATTTCGCCCTGATCTTTGATGGCGCGCAGGGGTGAGACGAGGCCTTTGACGGGGACGAGTTGGGTCCTGGACTTGCCGAGGAAGTTGCTGATGCCCGCGTGCTCGGCCAGGGTCATTGATTCGCTCTGCACAGCGCAGGTGGAGGGCTGCGCGGCGGCGAGGATGAGGGCGCAGGTTTCGGCGAGCGAGCCCTGGCGCATCTGGATGCGGGCGAGGTGTTCAACCGAGGCGAGTTCTTCACGGTATCGAGAATCGGAGATGATGACGGCGGCGCGCGGCAGGAGAAGAAGGTAACTGTCGCCGCCGAGGAAGCCGGTGAGGTAGGCGACGTCTGTCGGGTTGGTGATGAGGAAGGCCTCGTGCCCCGCTTTCTTCAGGCGGGCCTTGAGGGCGCGGATGCGGTCGTGGTGGGGGCCGGTGTCTGTGGCGCGAGGGGTGGCTTTGGCGGGTTTGGGCATGGACGGCGATGGTACAGGGGATCGAAGGTCGAGTCTTTCCCGGGCGGGGCGGCTGGCCAAACATCTGAGCCGTGGCAGCGACTGGGCAAACTCGATGGGTGTGGCGTGCCGACGCCGGGGGCGTGGCGGCGGTGTGCGTGGCGCTGGCAGCGGTGGGTTTGGTGCTTGGGCCGGTGGTGGCGGGGGTGTTGGGTTCGGCATGGGGGGGCGTCGAGGATTGGTCGGGGGTGTGGCCGGCGGGGCTGATGGTGTCGACGCTGGCGTGGTCTGGGGTGATCGGGGTGAGCGCGGGTGTGCTGGGGTCGGCGCTGGCGTGGGGGCTGCGCGGGCGGGCGTGGCTGCTGTTGGTGCTGGTGCTGGTGTCGCTGATGACGCCGGGGTATCTGGCGTTCAGCGCGCTGAACATGCTGCGCGACCCGACGACGTGGACGGGTGATGTGCTGGTTCGGGCGGCGCGCGGGCCGGATCGCTGGTTGATCGTGGGTGCGGGGCGCGGGCTGGCGGCGCTGGGGCTGACGCTGTGGGCATGGCCGCTGGCCGCGGCGTGTGCGTGGGGCGGGGTGTCGCGGGTGGGGCGGGGCGTCGAAGAACAGTTGCTGATGGATTGCCCGACGTGGAGGTCGCGTGCGGGCGCGCTGGCGGGGATGCTGGTGAGGCCGGTGTGCGCGGCGGCGGGGATGGTGTGGCTGCTGATGCTGGGTTCGGCGGTGCCGCTGCACATTGCCGAAGTGCCGACGCTGGCGATGACGACATGGACGGAACTGGCGCTGAACCCGGGGGGCGGGCGGGCGTGGGTGGTGGCGATGCCGCTGGTGGCCGCGGCGCTGGCGGGCGGGGTGTTGTTGTCGCGCGCGGCGCTGGGTGGGGGCGGATGGGAAGAGGGTGAGGAACGCGCCTCGGTCGGGGGTGCGAGGTGGGCGGGTGTGTGGGCGCTGGTGGTTGGGGCGGCGGTGTGCGGGGTTCCGGTGGCGGCGCACTGGTGGTCGCTGGATGACGCGGGGGCGCTGGGGCGGATGTGGGTCGCGGCGGGGCCGCACGCCGCGGCGAGCGCGGGTGTGGGAGGGGTGGTTGCGGTGGCGGGGATGGCGCTGGTGGTGTGCGTGTGGCGCGGGCTCAGCGGCAGGGCGTGCGGGGGATGGGCGCGGTGGGTGGTGTGCGTGGCGGGGGTCGTGTTTCTGGTGGGGATGTTGATGCCGGGCGTGTTGATGGGGGCGGCGCACGCGCAGGCGTGGCGGTGGGTTGATGAGGCGATGGGGGGAGTGGGCGTATCGGAAGGCGCTGCGCCGCTGGTGGGGGCGCACCTGGCGAGGTTTGGGGGTGTGGGTGTGGTGATCGGCGCGTGGCTGGCGCGGACGGAAGATGCAGGGACGATGGAACTGTCGAGGCTGGATGGGGTGGGGGGGGTGCGGGGGTGGGCGGGGCTGGTGCTTGTGCCGCGCGTGGGGGTGGTGCTGGGCGCGGGGTTGATGATCGGGGTGCTGAGTATGCACGAGATCGAGTCGGCGGTGGTGGTGCGTCCGGTGGGGCTGGCGAGTTTGTCGCACCTGCTGCTGGGGTATCTGCATTTCACGCGGCGTGAGGAACTCTCGGCGGCGGCGGTGCTGCTGGCGGTGAGCGGGGGCGTGATGGCGCTGGTGGTGAGCGGGCTTCTGTGGAGCGCGGCGGGGGTGGCATCGAGGCGCCGGCGGGGGTGAATGAGGCACACGGCGCGCACGGGGATGCAACAGATCATATATTGAGCCGGTAAGACAGAGCACGCCCTGGGCGGCGCAGGAGCCATGAAGACGCCAGACGCTGCGAGCAAAGCCGGAATGTTGGTGCGACGCGCGGCGTGGCGTGGTGTGGCGTGCGCGCTGGCGGCGGCGTGTGTGCATGGGTGCGGGGTGGCGGGCGAGGGCGTGCCGATCAAGCCGACGATGATGGTGGGCGAGGCGGGGCTGTCGCCCGGTCAGTTCTCGTACCCGCGCGCGATGGACCGGGACGGCGGGACGGTGTGGGTGATCGACAAGACCGCGCGGGTGCAGCAGATTGATCCGGCGACGGGCGAGTGCCTGCGCGGCTGGCGGATGCCCGACTGGTCGGTGGGCAAGCCGACGGGGATCACGGTGTGGCGGCGGGGAGAGACGCTGCGTGTGTTCATCGCGGACACGCATTATCACAGGATCATGGTGTATGCGCCCGAGCCCGTGGCGGCCGACGGGCGTGCGATGAGGTGGGGCGAGGGGATGCGGCTGGTCGGGGTTTTCGGCGAGTATGGCGAGGGTGACGGGCAGATGGTCTATCCCACCGATGTTGCGGTGTTGACGGATGGGCCCGATCGGGAGATTGTGCGGCTGTACGTGAGCGAATATGGCGGGAACGACCGCGTGAGCATCTATGAGCCCACGGGCGAGCCGGACGGGTATCGCTTTGTGCGCTCGTTCGGGCGGCACGGGCGTGAAGCGGCGGAGGCGACGTTCAGCCGGCCGCAGTCGATGCACATCGACGTGGCGCGGCGTGAGTTGCTGGTGGCGGACTCGTGCAACCACAGGATCGGCCGGTTCACGCTGGAGGGGGCGTTGATCGGCTGGGTTGGCGGGCCGGGGCGCGGCGCTGGGGAGATGATGTATCCCTACGGGATCATGGCGCTGGGAGACGGCACGGCGTTGGTCGCCGAGTTTGGCAACAGCCGTGTGCAGCACATTGATCTTGAGCGGGGTACGTGCCTTGGGCTGTACGGGGTGCCCGGGCGAGAGGCGGGGCACCTGGCGACGCCGTGGGCGGTGACGATGCTCGGGGAGCAGGCGGTGGTGCTGGATTCAGGGAACAACAGGCTGGTGGGTTTTCGGCTGTCGCGCGGGAGGTTGTGGGCGGCGGGTGGCGAGGGGGGGCGGCGTTGACCCTGCACCTGGCGTTTGGCATTCCGCCGGTGAGCGCGGGGCCGATTCATCTTGAATCGCCGGTGTGGCTGCTGCTGGTGCCGGTGCTGGGGGTGTGGGCATATGCGATGTCGCGCCGGAGCCTGGCGGGGCTGGGTGGCGGGCTGCGGCGGGTGTCGCTGGGCGTGCGGGTGCTTGTGATTCTGCTGGTGTGCGGCGCGCTGAGCGAGCCGAGCCTGCGCCGGCAGGCGACGGATGTTTCGGTGATGGTGATCGTGGACGCCAGCGAATCGGTGCCGATGGCGTCGCTGGCGCGGGCGCAGGAGATGGTGGGCACTTCGCTGGAATCGCAGAAGCGGGCCGGTGACAGGCTGGGCGTGGTGACGGCGGCGCGCGACGCGGTGGTGATGTCGTTGCCGACGCCTTTCAACCGCGAGGTCACGCGGACGCACACGGGGCGGACAGACTCGACAAACCTGGCGGCGGGCGTGCGGCTAGCGCTGGCGGTGATGCCCAAGGACGCGGCGAACCGCATCCTGCTGGTGAGCGACGGCAACGAGACGGTGGGCGGGCTGCTGCAGGCGGCGGAGACAGCCCGGGCGCTGGGCATACCCATCGACGTGGCGCCGATCGAGTATCGCTACGCCGACGAGGTGATCGTGGACAGGCTCGTGGCACCGGCGAGCGCCCGCGAGGGCGAGACGATGAACCTGCGGGTGGTGGTGCGGGCGACGCGCCCGACGGTGGGGCGGTTATCGATCACGCAGGACGGGGACGCGATCGATCTGTCGCCGGGAGAGGCGGCGACGAGTGTGGCGGTGGCACTGAAGGAGGGGTTGAACGTCTTTCAGGCGTCGATCACGGCGGATCGGAACGGGCCGCGCGAGTTCCGCGCGGTCTTCGAGCCCGAGCGGGAGGGCGGGCGGGTTGTGGGGGACACGATCCTGGAGAACAACCAGGCGCTGGCGGTGACGTTCGTGGCGGGCGAGGGGCGGGCACTGGTGCTGACAGAGAACGAAAACGCGGCGGGGCCGTTTCTGGAGGCGCTGGCGAGGTCGAACATCCGGGCCGAGGTGAAGAGCGCGGCGCAGGGGCCGACGACGCTGACGGAGATGTCGGCGTATGACGTGATCATCATGATGGATCAGCCGGCGTACGGCTTCAGTCAGAAGCAGCAGTCTGACTTCAAGCAGTACGTGCACGATGTCGGGGGCGGGCTGGTGGTGCTGGGCGGGCCCAACGCGCTGGGGGCGGGGGGGTGGATCGGGTCGCCGCTGGAGGATGCGCTGCCGGTGACGCTGGATATCCCGCAGAAGCGGCAGATGCCGCGCGGAGCGCTGGCGCTGGTGATCCACTCGTGCGAGATGCCCGAGGGGGTGTTCTATGGGAAGAAGGTGTGCGAGGCGGCGGTGAACTCGCTGTCGCGGCTTGATCTGGCGGGGATCATCGAGTATTCATGGAGCGGGGCGACCACGTGGGTTCACCCGCTGAGCCCGGTGGGCGACGGGAGCGCGATCAACCGATCGATTCAGAACCTGATGTTCGGCGACATGCCGGACTTCACGCCGTCGGTTCAACTGGCGCTGGAGGGGCTATCGAAGGCGGACGCGGGGCAGAAGCACGTGATCATGATCTCGGACGGCGACCCGCAGATGCCCAGCGATGCGCTGCT
Organism: Phycisphaeraceae bacterium; assembly: GCA_019636615.1. Classification (GTDB taxonomy): domain Bacteria; phylum Planctomycetota; class Phycisphaerae; order Phycisphaerales; family UBA1924; genus UBA2402. The sequence goes on from JAHBXF010000001.1 coordinate 1,680,595, forward strand.
GGACAAGTTTGTGGAAGCGCGGATCACGATCAGCACGGTGGGCGTGTTCCCGCACAGCGGGATGGACACGGCGCGGATGCAGCGGATTTCGCAGTACACCAAGGGCCGTCACTATGTGGTGGACACGCAGGCGGCGCTGGCGACGATCCCGCAGATCTTCGTGAAGGAAGCGCAGACGATCCGCCGGTCGCTCATCTGGGAGGGCAACCCGTTCACGCCCTCGCTGGTGATGGGGCTGAGCGACTCGCTGCGCGGCATCTCGCAGGCGCCCGCGCTCAATGGGTATGTAGTGACCGGGGAGCGCGAGGGGCTGGCGCTGGTCTCGATGAAGGGCAAAGAGGGCGACCCCATTCTGGCGCAGTGGCAGTACGGCCTGGGCAAGGTGCTGGTGTACACCAGCGACGCGACGACCCGGTGGAACCCGCAGTGGGTGGCGTGGCCCAACTACCGGGCGTTCTGGGAGCAGAACACCAGGTGGGCGATGCGGCCGGGGGGCTCGGCGAACGTGCGCGTGGTGACCGAGAACCGCGGGGATCAGACGCTGATCACGGTGGAGGCGCTGGACGCGGCGGGCGAGCGGCTGAACTTCGCCAACTTCCGCGGCAGGCTGGCGGCGCCGGACGGGTCGGCGAGTGATATCGAACTGCGGCAGGTCGGCCCGGGCCGGTACCAGGGGGTTGTTCCGTCCGAGGCGGCGGGTTCGTACGTGATGGGGTTGCGGTATGTCGCGCCCGATGAGCGCAGCCCGGGTGGTGTGCTGGAGGGCACGGTGCAGGCGGCGATCACGCGGCCCTTTGCGGACGAATATCGCGCGCTGGAGGACAACAGCGCGCTGCTGACACAGGTGGCGCAGATGACGGGCGGGCGGGTGATCCGCGAGCGGGGCGCGGTGGACCTGTGGACGCGCGAGGGTGTGGAGTTGCCGGTGGCGCTGCGGCCGATCTGGCTGGCGGTGGCGCTGGCGGGGCTGGGGCTCTTCCTGGCGGATGTCGCGGTGCGCCGGGTGCGGATCGATGTTCGGGCGATGGCGCGAGCGGTGCGCGGGGCGTTTGGACGCGGGCGTGTGGTCGCGGGCGAGATGGGCGGGCTGAAGGCGGCGCGCGATCAGGCCCGCGCGAAGATGGATGGCAGGGAGGATCGGCAGGCGGTGCAGGCTCGCGCGGCGCGGGCGAGGGAAGTGGCGAGGGCGAAGTTCGAAGCAACGCCGGAGATGCTGCGTGAGGGCGAACGGGCGGATCAGGGCGCGCCGATCGCGGTGAAGCCGGCGGCGCGGCCGCCGGTGGCGGAGAAGGGTTCGCCGCCGGCCAAGCCGGGCGAGGGGCTGAGCAGGCTCAAGCAGGCCAAGCAGAAGGCTCGCGACGAGATTGAAGAACAGTAAGGGCGGGTGTGATCGGGCGCGGTGAGTGGATGGGGCACGAAGGAACACGACGAACGGAGCAAGTCATGACGAGCGGCGGCACAACGAACACAGGCGCGGCGGCAATCCGGACGGCAACGCCCGAGACCCCCGCGGAGGTCAAGGCCCGGTGCGAGCAGTTCCGCGAGACGTTCGCGCGTCTGAAGGCGGAGGTGGGCAAGGTGGTCGTGGGGCACACCGAGGTGGTGGAGGCGGTGCTGATGTCGCTCTTTGCGGGCGGCAATGTGCTGCTGGAGGGTGTGCCGGGGCTGGGCAAGACGCTGCTGGTGCGCACGCTGGCCGAGTCGCTGAGCCTGCCCTTCAGCCGGATTCAGTTCACGCCGGACCTGATGCCGGCGGACGTGATCGGCACGAACATCGTGATGGAAGACCCGGAGACGGGGCGGCGGCGGTTTGAGTTTCAGCGGGGGCCGATCTTCGCGCAGTTGGTGCTGGCCGACGAGATCAACCGTGCGACGCCCAAGACGCAGTCGGCGCTGCTGGAGGCGATGCAGGAGCGCAGCGTGACGGTGGCGGGGCATACGTACAAACTGGCGCGCCCGTTCTTTGTGCTCGCGACGCAGAACCCGATCGAGCAGGAGGGGACGTACCCGCTGCCCGAGGCGCAGTTGGATCGGTTCATCTTCAAGGTGGTGGTTGGGTACAGCACGCTGGCGGACCTTGTCACGATTCTGGACCGGACGACGGGGACGGATGCGCCGGCGACGGGCGCGGTGCTTGACGGCCCGGGCATTCTGGAGATGCAGTCGCTGGTGCGCGGGGTGATCGTGGCGCCGCACGTGAAGGAGTATGTGGCGAGGCTGGTGCTGGCGACGCACCCGGGCACGGCGACGGCGGCGGGCGGGGCGCAGGGGCCGACGAACAGGTACATTCGGTGCGGGTCTTCGCCGCGCGGCGCGCAGGCGATGATGCTCGCCGGCAAGGTGCGGGCGCTGGTGGAAGGGCGGTACCACGTGAGCATCGCGGACGTGCGGAGCGCGGCGGCGCTGTGCCTTCGGCACCGGGTGCTTCTGAACTTTGAGGCGGAGGCGGACCGGGTGGACCCGGACGCGCTGGTGAGGCAGATCCTGGAGTTGACGCCGACCGAGTCGGGCAAGGCGTGATTGGTAAGCGGTTGGGACGGTTCAGACATGAGTAAAACATCGCGCACATCTCCAAGACGCCGACGCCCCTCCTTCCGGATTGTGCGTCTCCATTTGCGGTACCCGGTGTTTCGTCAGAAGGCGGAGTATGTTCTCGCGGGGTTGCGCAGCGCGTTCGAGACGATGAGAGAACGTGGCTACATCCTTGGTGAGGAAATGGCCTTCTGGATCGACGGGGACTGGGGGCATGTCAATGCGATCGCCGCGTTTATTGGCGAACACGCGTGCGAAGCAGCGCTGGAGGACGAGAGTGTCAAGAAGATGCTCTGCGACTCGCACGAGAAGCCTGCCGGTCGTATCTCGTTCGCGCAGGCGATGGCTTCGGCCAAAGAGTTCGAGATCGGCAAGTTGGAGTTTGCCCGGCTCGCCGGCAACTCTCCTTTACCCTGTTGTAACTGCCCCCGCGGTTCGACGGGCCCGCTCGACCTTTGGTGTACGCCTTGGTCAAAGGCGCCGCCGCTGCTCTGTTCTGAAGGTGGGGTGGTAGAGTACTGGCGGCTCGGGCTGAGCGAGTTGATGTACTATCAACTCAATGAATGGCGTGAGTCGGTGGAGCCGCTCGTTCTACTCGCAGTGAACACTGTGACACGCGATTTGCCGTCGGGCAAGCAGGCGGCACGCCTGCTGGGCGACAAGCGCAGTTGGGTTTCCAAGGCTTCGATCGCGCTTGCGAAGGATGTGAGCAAGGAGATCGGGCGTCCCGTTCGCGCATTCTGTCCGCCGTACCACGTTTTTCGTTTGTGAGTATACATGCTCCCCACCGCCAGCCCAAAGCGCCCCCAGAGCCTTGAAGACCTGATCGACGCGCGCCTGGTGTCGCGGCTTGGCCCGCTGGACATCGCCAGCCGCAAGGTCTTCTTCGGCAAGTTGAAGGGGGAGCGGCGCAGCAAGAAGCGGGGCGAGAGTGTGGAGTTTGCCGACCATCGCGCGTACGTGATGGGCGACGACCTGCGGCACATCGACTGGAATATTTTCGCGCGGCTCGACAACCTGTTCATGAAACTCTTTCTTGAGGAAGAGGATCTGTCGCTGCACCTGGTGATCGACGCGTCGGCCTCGGCGGATTGCGGCTCGCCGAGCAAGTTTGAGTTCATGCAGCGGGCGGCGATGTCGCTGGGGTATGTGGGGCTGGTGAACCTGAACCGGGTGGCGGTGACGGTGATGGGCGAGGGGGAGGGGGGCATCGCGGGGACGATCCGCGACCTGCGCGGGCGGCGGCGCACGCGCGACCTGGCGCGGTTCATCTGCGGGCTGGCGCCCGGCGGGGGCTTTTCGTTCGACGAGGCGGCGGAGCGGATCGCGGTGTCGCGCCGCGGCAAGGGCGTGATGATGATCTTCTCTGACTTCTTCTTCAAGGAGGGGTATGAGCGTGGGCTGCGGATGCTCGTGGGGCGGGGGTACGACGTGTTCGTGGTGCAGGTGCTGAGCCCGCAGGAGATCGAGCCGGACATCACGGGCGACCTTCGGCTGAAAGACGTTGAGGACGGGGACACGGCGGAGGTCACCATCACGGCCCCGCTGCTCAAGAGGTACCGGGCGACGCTGGGCGCGTATACGGGCGCGCTGCAGAAGTTCTGCACGGCGCGCGATATGAACTATGTGTCGGTGCGGAGCGACACGCCGGTGGATGCGCTGATCTTTGATCACCTGCGCGCCCGGGGGGTGGTGCGATGAGCGCGCGGCGCGAGAGGGGGAGGGAATGACCTGGCTGACGCCGTGGCTGGGGGGCGTGGCGGCGGCGGTGGCCGTGCCGCTGCTGGTGCTGCTGTATTTCCTCAAGTTGCGGCGGCGCGACGTTGAGGTGTCTTCGACGTTCTTGTGGAAGAAGGCGGTGGAAGACCTGCAGGCCAACGCGCCCTTCCAGCGGCTGCGGCGGAACATTCTGCTGGTGCTGCAGTTGCTCGCGGTGGCGGCGGTGTGCATCGCGCTGGCCCAGCCGAGCATCAAGGCCGTCACGGTGACGGGCACGCGGCACGTGATCCTCATCGATCGCTCGGCGAGCATGTCGGCGATGGACGAGAAGGACGCGCGCGGCGGGGCGGTGTCGAGGCTCGACGCGGCGAAGCAGCGGGCGCTGGGAATTGTGGGGGCGCTGCGCGACGGTGGCCTGCTCAGCGGGCGTGCGAGCGGTGACGAGGCGATGGTGATCACCTTTGATTCGCAGGCCGAGGTGCGGCAGGCGTTCACCAGCGACACGGCGGTGCTCAGGGCGGCGATCGAAGGGATCACGCCGGGCGAGAGCGTGACACGGATTGAAGAGGCCATTCGCCTGGCGCGGGCGCACCAGCCCAGGCGCATCGTCGAGGACAACGCCATCGAGGGCTTGACGGCGGGCACGCCGCTGACCATCCACGTGATCTCTGATGGGCGCATCGCCGACGCGGCCGAGGCCAAGCCCGGGCCCGACGACACGCTGGAGTTCCACCGGGTGGGGCTGACGGACGGCGTGAACGTGGGGATCGTGAACCTGCGGGCGTCGCGCGAGTATGACAACCCGTCGCGGCTGACGGTGTATGTCTCGCTGATCAACAGCGGCGGGCAGGAGCGGCCGGTGGATGTTGAACTGCTCATCGACGGCACGAGCGCGCGACTCAAACTCACGAAGGTGCCGCCGGCCACGGAGCGTGAGAGCACGACGCCCGGGGTGATGCTGCGTGAGGTGGGGCGCGCCGGCGTGGTGTTTCAGGTAGACCTTGCGTCGGGGGCGGCCATCGAGGTGCGCCTGCGCGAGCCGGGCACGCCGCTGCCGCCGGCGGAGGATGTGCTGGCGATCGACGACCGGGCCTTTCTCGTGGTGCCGCCGGCCAAGCGGCTGGCGGTGCTCACGGTGTCGCGCGTGCAGGATTCGTGGCTGGATGTTGCGCTCTCCGGGCTGCCGCTGTCGCGGCTTGTGAAGGTTGACCCCGCGCGCTTCGAGCAATGGGCCCGCGAGGGGAGGCTGGGCGAGTTTGACGTGATCGTGCTGGAGGGATGGGTGCCGCCGCCGACGGCCGCGGGCGTGCCGGGCGAACTGCCCGCGGGCAGTTACCTGGTGTTCGGTGGCATCCCCGGCGGGCTGGGCCTGCGGGATGCGGGCGAGTCCGGGCTGGCCAGCGTGCTCGACTGGAAGCGCGATCACCCGGTGATGCGGCCCCTGCTGCTCGATCGGCTGCGGGTGCTTGAATCGCGGCGGGCCGAGATCGAGCCGGGGTCTGGGGCGTTGGTTGTGGCGATGACGAGCGAGGGGCCCGCGGTGATCGAGGCGTCATCGCCGGGCACGCACGCGATCGTGGTGCCCTTTGCCATCGACAAGAGCACGTGGGCTGTCGACCCGAGCTTTGTGGTGTTCGTGGCGGCGTCGGTGCAGTATCTCGGTGAGGATGTGGGTGTCGGGGCCACCATCCGCGACATGCAGCCGGGGATGGTGATCACGGACAGGCTTCCCTCGGGCGCTGAGAACGTGGAAGTGCTGCGGCCCGGGGCGCGGCGCGCGCCGATGCAGGTGGGGGCCGACGGGCGGTTTTCCTTCGGCCCCCTGCCCGCGGTGGGCGTGTATGAGGTATCGTGGCGAGGGCCCGCGGGGCCCACGGACAGAACCTCGGCGGGGGGCGCGGCGCGGCTCTATGCGGTAAACCTTGCCGACGAGCACGAATCGGATATCTCCGCGGCGGACAACATCGCGACGGCGTCGAAGGACGCCGTGGCGAACGAGCGAGCCTCGACGCGCACCGACAGGCGGCTGTGGCCCTGGCTGCTGGCGCTGGTGCTGGGCGTGGTGATGCTTGAGTGGTTTATCTACAACCGCAAGGTTGCTATCTGAAGAGAGACGGGCTGAAGCGCGATGGGTTGTGGCGACGACGGGTGACGCGGGAGCGTGGCAAAGAAGGGGCAAGAAAAAACCCCGCGCGGGTGCGCGGGGTGTGTTCGGTGCGTGTGGAGGTGGGGAGAATGAAGGGGTGAAGGCGGGGGTTGCCGCTCAGGCGCGCGACTGGTATGAGCCGTCGGCGGTGTTGATGCGCAGGGTTTCGCCGGTCTTGATGAAGGCGGGCACGCGGACCATGAGGCCGGTTTCCATCGTGGCGTCTTTGGTCTGGTTGGTGACGGTGGCGCCCTTGACTTCCGGCGGGCAGTCTTTCACGGTGAGTTCGACGGAGGCGGGCATTTCGAGCGAGATGGCGTTGCCGTCATGGAAGAGGACGATGGCCTCGGCGTTGGGGCGCAGATAGAGGAGCGCGTCGCCGAGGATGTCGGGAGAGATCACGATCTGGTCGTAGTTCTCTTTGTCCATGAAGGTGGCGCCGGAGGAGTCGCTGTAGAGGTATTCCATGGCGCGGCGGTCGAGGTCGACCACTTCGACATCGTCCGAAGAGCCCAGGCGGCGTTCGATGGTCTTCCCGGCGATGACGTCCTTGATCTTGATCTGGATGAAGGCACGCAGGTTGCCGGGGGTGCGGTGCTCGAAGTTGGTGATGACGTAGAGTTTGCCGTCGATCTTGCACCCAAGGCCCGGCCGCAGTTCGGTCGCTTTCATGCGTTCTACTCTCGCTTTGGAATATGGTGGCTTCTGGCCCGCCGCCGCGGCGTCGGACCCATGATTCGGTGGGCCACAAGGGTAGGCTGGTCTGTCGGCCCACGCCCGGCGGGGGAGAGGGGCCTCGCTACGATGCCCCCATGCGTGCCGGAAAACTCTCTGCGAGCGACATCGAAGGGGCGCGGGCGGCGGCCCGCTGTGTGGTTGAAACCCACAGGCGACTGGCCGCGTGGCTTCGGCACGGCATGACGTGCGCCCAGATCGATCAGTATGTGGCGCAGACGCTGGCCGACCTGAAGTGCCGTTCGTGCTTTCTGCACTACACGGGGGCCGAGCGGCACCCGCCTTTTCCGTCGCACGCGTGCCTGAGCGTGAACGACTGCGTGGTGCACGGCACGGCGACCTCGCACAGCGCGCCGCTGGCGGCCGGCGACGTGCTGAAGATCGACATCGGCGTGAAGCACGGCGGGTGGATCGGCGACGCGGCGTGGACGTATTGCTTCGGCGAGCCCTCGCCGGAGGTGGCGCGCCTGATGTCGTGCGGTAAAGAGTCGCTGCGGCGGGGGATCGCGCGGTTGTCGCCGCGCGCGACGTGGATGGACTGGGCGCGCGAGGTGCAGGGGTATGTTGAGGGGGAGTGCGGGTTTCACCTGATCGACGGGCTGGGCGGGCACGGGTACGGGCGTTCGCTGCACGCGTCGCCGTTCGTCTCGAATGTGGTGCCGCGCGTGAAGCCGTGGCAGACGATGGCGATGGTGTGGTCTGACGGCCCGCAGCGGTGCGAGCCGGGCACGCTGGTGGCGCTGGAGCCGATGATCTCGGTGGGGACGGCGGAGACGTATCAGCGGAAGAACCCGTACAACCCGAGGCTGATGGATTGGCCGGTGTACACGGCGGACGGCTCGATGAGCGTTCACTATGAGCACGACGTGCTGATCACCGACGATGGGTGCATCGTGCTGACCGAGGGGCTCGAAGACACACCGGATGTTGTGACAGCCTGACGCGGTTTGCTCGCCGGGGTCGGCACGGAAGAACCATGACGCGCATCAACACGATTTTCGCTGAACTTCGCTCGCAGGGCCGCAAGGCGCTCATGCCCTTTGTGGTGGGCGGGCACCCGGTGCGGTTGCCCGGGTTGCTCGGCGGGCTGGAGCGCGGCGGGGCGTCGATCGTGGAGGTCGGGATTCCGTTCTCCGACCCGATCGCGGACGGCCCGGTGATCGCCGCGGCGATGCACAAGGCGCTCGTGGCGGGGGTGACGCCCGAGGGGGTGTTCTCGCAGGTTCGAGAGGCTCGCGATGGCGGGTGCGGCGTGGGCCTGGTGGCGATGGTGAGCGTGTCGATCGTGCACCGCTGCGGGGGGCCGGCGGGCTTTGCCCAGCGCGCGGCGGCGGCGGGCTTTGACGGGTTGATCGTGCCGGATGTGCCCCTGGAGGAGAGCGGCCCCGTGCGAGAGGCGGCGGCGGCGGCGGGGCTCTGCTGCTCGCTGCTGGTGGCGCCGACCACGCCGCCCAAGCGGGCGGAGGCGATCGCGCAGGCGTGTACGGGCTTTGTGTACCTGCTGGCGAGGTCTGGGGTGACGGGTGAGCAGCAGCAATCGCCGGAGGTTGCGGGCCCGGTCGAGCGGCTTCGCGCCGTGACGGATCTGCCCATCGCGGTGGGGTTTGGCATCTCAACGCCCGGGCACGTGCGGGACGTGGTTCGGCATGCCGATGCGGCGATCGTGGGCAGCGCGATGGTGCGCCGGCTGGAAGAGGCGGGCGCCGCGGGGGAGGATGTTCCGCAGGCGGCGGAGCGTTTTGCAACGCACCTCACGCAAGGGCTGTGACAATTCCGCGGCGGCGCTGAGAGAAATTGATGCCGGGGCCCTGGCGGAAAGCGTTTGAAGGAACGGGTGTGCTACATTTTGCGTGCCCGTCCGAAAACAGCCAGCGCAGGCGATCCGACACGGTGTCGGTCTGATTGCGTTTGGGTGTTTTCTACCCCAGGGGAAGCCATGAGCAGCATGACGAATGGGAAGGTTCCGGCCATGATGACCGGTTCGCACCACCGCGCCGACGCGGGCGTCGCGTCGAGCGGGAGTTCTGGTGAGCAGCGGCCCGAGCAGATCTTCGGGGCCGACGTGTTCAACGAGCGGGTCATGCAGCAGCGGCTGCCCAAGGATGTCTTCCGCCGGCTGCAACGGACGATTCTGCACGCCGAGCCGGTGGACGGCGCGATGGCGGACATCGTGGCGTCGGCGATCAAGGAGTGGGCGCTGGAGCGTGGGGTGACGCACTACTGCCACTGGTTCCAGCCGCTGACGGGGACCACGGCCGAGAAGCACGATTCGTTCATCATCCCGGACGGCAACGGCGGGGCGATCACCGAGTTCACGGGTTCGGCGCTGGTTCAGGGCGAGCCGGACGCGTCGTCGTTCCCGAGCGGCGGGCTCAGGGCCACGTTTGAAGCGCGCGGCTATACCGCGTGGGACTGCACGAGCCCGGTCTTCATCAACCGCAGCGGGGGCACGGCCACGCTGTGCATCCCCACGGCCTTTGTCTCGTGGACGGGCGTGGCGCTCGACACCAAGACGCCGCTGCTGCGGTCGATGGATGCGCTGTCCGAGCAGGCGCTGCGCATCTTGAAGATCTTCGGGGCCGACCAGGGCGTGACGCGGGTGATGGCGACGCTGGGGTGCGAGCAGGAGTACTTCCTGATCGACCGCAACTATTACTTCGCGCGTGAAGACCTGATGGCGTGCGACCGCACGCTCTTCGGCGCGCGTCCGCCAAAGGGCCAGCAACTCGAGGATCACTACTTCGGGTCGATCCCTGCCCGCGTGCTGGGCTTCATGTCAGAGGCCGAGCACGAACTCTACCGCCTGGGCGTGCCCATCAAGACGCGGCACAACGAGGTGGCGCCGGGGCAGTTCGAGGTGGCCCCGCTCTATGAAACAGCCAACATCGCGTGCGACCACCAGATGCTGGTGATGGAGACGCTGCGGCGGGTGGCGCTGCGCCACGGCCTGGCGTGCATTCTGCACGAAAAGCCCTTCAAGGGCGTGAACGGCTCGGGCAAGCACATGAACTGGTCGATGTCGACCAACACGGGCGCCAACCTGCTCGACCCGCGCGACGAAACGCACACCAACATGCAGTTCCTCACGTACCTCTGCGCGGTCATCCGCGCGGTTGATCTGCACGCCGACCTGCTGCGGGCCTCGGTGGCCAGCGCGGCCAACGACCACCGCCTGGGCGCCAACGAGGCCCCGCCGGCCATCATCTCGATCTACCTGGGCGACATGCTCACCGACATCATCGAGCAGTTGGAGAAGGGCAGCCCCAAGAGCACGCTCAAGGGGGGCAAACTCGATCTCGGGGCACGCACGCTGCCGCACATCCCGCGTCACACCGGCGACCGCAACCGCACCAGCCCCTTCGCCTTCACGGGCAACAAGTTCGAGTTCCGCGCGGTGGGCTCTTCGCAGTCGGTGGGCTGGCCCGCCACGGTGCTCAACACCATCGTGGCCGAGAGCCTTGACTATGTGGCGACGCGCCTCGAGGCAGACCTTGGCGCCAAGCACACCGAGGCCAAACTGCAGTCGGTGGTGCGTTCGCTGCTGCAGGAGATCGTGAAGAAGCACAAGCGCGTGCTCTTCGACGGCGACGGCTACACGCAGGAGTGGCACGACGAGGCCAAGCGCCGCGGGCTGCCCAACTTCCGCGAATCGGTGGCGGCCCTCACCAAGATCTCGGCGAAGAAGAACGCCGACATGTTCAAGAAGTTCCGCGTGCTCACCCGCCAGGAACTCGACAGCCGCGAGCACATCCTGATCGAGAAGTACATCAAGCAGGTGCTCATCGAGGCCGAGACCGCGCTGGTGATGGCCCGCACGCAGATCCTCCCCGCGGCGGTGCGCCAGCAGACGGAACTGGCCGAGGCCGTGGCGGCCACCCAGGCCGCGGGCATCGATGCATCGGAGAGCGCCGAAGCACTCGAAGAGTTCCTCGGGCTGGTGTCGGGGCTTCGCGCGGCCATCCGTGCGCTCGACCAGGCGGTGAACGAAGACCGCGACGGCGACCCGCACACGCACGCCGAGCACGTGCGCGACGCGGTGCGCCCCGCGCTGGATGCGCTGCGCAGCGCGGCGGACGCGATCGAGAACGTGGTGGCGGCCAACCACTGGCCCTTCCCCACCTATCGGGCGATGCTGTGCATCAAGTAACCAGGGGGCCATCGGCAGAGCCTCGCTGAGCCCCTGCTCGATCTGCGCTGGGACCTTTGGCAAGAGCGATTGAATGAACGGGCGGCCAACCGCAAGGGGCCGCCCGTTTTTTTCGCTTCGCCGCCTACCCTGCGTGCGTTCGTGCGGGGCCCGTAGCTCAGCGGTTAGAGCGCCCGACTCATAATCGGTGCGGTCGCTGGTTCGAATCCAGCCGGGCCCATTCTGTCACTTTGCGGCCGGTTCCTGCTTGATCGCGTTGGGTCTCGCCGCACCCGAGAAACGAGGCTTTCAGGCGATGGTGCCGGACATGCGCACTCTGGCGTGGCCGCGCGCTGCGATGGGTGCGGTTCCAGCGAAGGGTGGAGAGCAACGCAATGGAGAGTGTCGCATCAGGCTGCCGGCAACGTGCCGGACCGTTCAGGTCACAATCTCCATGATCTCGAACTTCTTGGGGCCGCGCGGCGCGTTGACGCGCACGACATCGCCCACGCGCGCCTTGAGCAGGGCCTCGCCCATGGGGCTGGTGGCGGTGACTTCGATGTAGTCGGCGGAGGGAGAGCCCGAGGCCTCGCCGACGAGGCGGTAGAGGTCGACATCGTCGGTGCCCTGCTCACGGATGCGCACTGTGCAGCCGATGAAGACGACGTTCTCGAGGGCCTTGGACATTTTCTCGTCGACGACGCTCAGGTTGCGCAGGCGGTCTTCGAGGCGGCGGATCTCGGCCTCTTCCAGGCCCTGCTGCTCACGCGCGGCGTGATAGTCGCCGTTTTCCTTGAGGTCGCCCAGGGCGCGGGCTTCGGCGATGCGCACCGAGATCACGCCGCGGTTTGCGATGAGGGCCGCCAGGCGTGCTTCCAACTGCTCTTTCTCGGCCTTTGTCACCATTTCCATCGGTCGGTTCCCTTCGTCACAAAGTTCATGCGGCAACGTTGTTGCCCATCCGCCGGCCCGTGTGAGGCGCCGGCGGCGGCGCACGCCGCTGCAAGCCTGTCGCCGCTCGTTCTCGTCCCGTCTGCCGCGCGGTTGGGCGGTAAAAAACCCCGACCCACTGGCCGGGGGGACGAAAAGCGTGCGTATCGGTACACGAGTATCGGCGCGCTCAAGGCACAAGGCAAGTGGGGGCGGGCCCGGAAGGATTTTGATAGGCGGTGGGGCGGGGTGGAGTCGTGCGGGCTTTTCGGTGCGCCGGCCTGCGGATGAGCACCACATGAGCCCGCGAATGAACCAGCGCATCGGCGCTCGCGACTGGCCCGCGCGGAGTGAAGCGTGCGGGGCTTATTGCCGGCGCAGCGTGAACTGCAGGGGCGGGCGCGGGGCGTCTTCGTTCTGCGGCGAATCGAACTCCACGGTGATCTTCAGGGTGTCGTTCTCGACGCGGTAGATGATCTGCGCGAGCGAGCCGGCGTCTTGCTCAGCGCCGAAGACGGCGTGGGTGGGGGAGTTCTCGGTGAGTTTCAGGGTGATGGGCTTGTCGGCGTCTTCTTTGGCGTGCAGCAGCGCGGAGTAGTGCCGCAGCCGCAGGCGCAGGGCGCTGGCCTCCTGGGTGATGGCGAGCATCTCGAAGAGCATGGGTGTGCCGTCTTGCCGAAGCCAGCGGAAGGTGCCGACGATGTTGTTGCCGCGCGGCGTGCTCCAGATCTCTTCGACAAACGCGCCGTTCATCTCGCCCTGCCAGGTGCCGGCGAGGAAGGCGCAGGCATCGATGGTGCGGGCGGGAACGGGCGCGAGCGTGAGTGGCGAGGGCGCGGCGGGGGGCTGAGAGAAGTAGGCCGCGATGGCGGCAACTGGCATGCCGGCGCACGCGGCACCGATGACGGCGCGCGCTGCGGCGCGAGCGAAGGCGCGGCGCGGGTTGGTGTGCGTGGGCGGGTGCGGAGCGGATGAACGCGTCATGGATGCAGTCTCCGAGGGTGTGCGCGGCACTGGGGCGAGATGAAACAGAGTAGACGCGGGGGCAAAGGGTGTTATCGAACCAACGCGGGGCCTGAAATTGCGGGCGGTGCGGGGTGTGTGAGGGATGGTCTTGAACCTATGATTCTCGACACTCGCGGGGGGCTTTGGTGCCGGCGGGAACGCTGGCCGAGGGCGCCGCGAAAAGACTTCACGAATCAGGAGCGATCGATCATGACAGGCACGATGCACCGAGTCTACGCCGCGCTGTGCGCGCTGCTCGCCCTTTGCGGGGTGTCGGCGGGGCAGTTGCGCGTGGCGACGTGGAACATCACGCGGTATGACGGCAACAGCCGCAACGCGGATATCCAGACGGCGGTGTACGGGTCGTACCTGGGCCGGAGCATGACGCCGGACGTGCTGCTGGTGCAGGAAGTGGTGAACGCGGGCGCGATGAACACGCTGGTGTCGGTGCTCAACAGCGCGCCGGGCAGCCCGGGCGACTGGGCGGCGGCGCCCTTCGTGCTGGGGCCAGATACGGACGGCGTGTGCCTGTACCGCACGGGCAAGGTGACGCTGGTGGGGAACACGACGTGGGTGATCGCGCTGGGGAGTTCGAGCAGCGACAACCAGCCGCGCAACACGTACCGCTACGACATCCGCCCTGTGGGGTATGTCTCACCGACAACGGTGATCAGCATGTACAACGTGCACATGAAGGCTGGGAGTACGACGACCGATCAGGAGCGCCGGTTGATCGAGTCGCAGCGCATCCGCGCGAACGCATCCGGGGTGAACACGAACGGGCCGGGCACGGCCAAGCCCGCGCCGTATCACTTCCTGGTCGCGGGAGATTTCAACATCCAGCGCGCGACGCAGCAGGCGTTCGTGCACCTGGTGGAGAGCCAGTCGGATAACTCCGGCCGGTTCTTCGACCCGATCCGCAGCGGGAACAACTCGAACGCCACGGGCGACAACGGGAGTTGGAACAACAACAGCGCGTACCGCTTCATTCACACGCAGGACCCTGTCGGGGCCGGCGGCATGGATGACAGGCTCGACATGATCCTGCTCTCGGGCGGGCTGGTGAGCGGCGGGCCGATGTCGTACATCGGCAACCCGAACATCAGTTACAGCAAAACGACGTGGAATGACCCGAACCATTCGTACCGCGCGTGGGGCAACGACGGCACGAGCTTTGACGTGGATCTGACAGTGGCGGGCAACACGATGGTGGGCCCGGTGATCGCGCAGGCGCTCAAGAACGTGGCGACACCGCCTTCGGGCGCCGCGGGCGGGCACCTGCCTGTGTTCCTTGATATCCGCCTGCCCCCGACCCTCGCCGCGCCGATGGTGATCGACTTTGGCGAGGTTGAGCAGGGGAGCGTGGCGCAGCGGTCGTTCTTTGTGGGCAACGGGGGGGATGTGTTCCTGTGGGGGCCTCAGGGCATCACGGCGCTTCAGTACACGATGCAGGCGAGCACGGGGTATGCGGTGCCGGCGGGGCCGTTCACCGACGCGGCGGGCGGCACGCTGAACAGCCACGTGGTGACGCTTGACACGTCGGCACTGGGAACGGTCAACGGCACGATCACGATTGTGAGCAACGCGCCCGATGCGCCGGCGTGGTCTGTCACGCTCACGGGCAGTGTGGTGACGACGAACCAGCCGCCCATCGCCAACGCCGGGCCCGACCTGCTCCTGGCAGACTTTGACGGCACGGGCTTCGAGCCGGTGCTCTTCGACGGCTCGGCGAGTGAAGATCCCGACGGTGAGATTGTGCTCTACACATGGACGCTGGGCGCCCAGACATTGGCGAGTGTGCCAGACCCCACGGTGGTCGTTGACATGCCGGTGGGTGTGCACGAGGTGGTGCTCACGGTGACGGACGATCGCGGCGACACGGATTCTGATTCGGTCATCGTGACCATCGTGGGCCGGAACCAGCCCCCGGTGGCCGACGCGGGGCCGGACCAGACGGTGATTGATGAAGAACGAAGCGGCCAGGCGCTGGTGACCCTCGATGGTTCGGCGAGCGCCGATCCCGACGGCGAGATTGTCTTGTACGTGTGGAGCGAGCCGGAACTGGGCGAACTCTCGGTCGGCGATCAGCCGACGGCCGAGGTCTCGCTGCCCTGGGGCGTCTGGACGATCACGCTCACCGTGACCGACAACCAGAACGCAACGGGCACCGACACGGTGGTGATCACGGTGGAGCCGCCCTGCCCGGCGGACTTCAACAACGACGGCGGCGTGGACGGCGCGGACGTTGAAGCCTTCTTCATCGCGTGGGAAACGGGCGACGCCGTGGCCGACATCAATGCCGACGGCGGCGTGGACGGCGCGGACGTTGAAGCCTTCTTCCTGGCGTGGGAGGCGGGCGGCTGCTGAACGCGAGAACGCGCGGCGCTGGTTGCGTTGAAAGCGATGCTGAAGCGGCCGCGCCGATTCTGGGTGCGCCGGTCTTGACACAGGCCGGGTTTGTGGTTAGTCTAGAGAGACCTCCACTCGGAGGGTTGATTGTCACTCGTCTGGAAAAACTGAAGAGCGTTTCAAAGTCGCACGCCGCGTCCTGCGGCTGGTGTGCCGCGCTGTGGGCAACCGTGTGCTGCCCGCGGCGGCCGGCATTGCCGGCGGGTGTGCGATGATCGTGCGTCGGGAACGGCGCCGCGCGGCGAGTGCGCGCTTCGGGCCGTGGGACGTGGAATGAAGGTCTGCGCGGAATGCACTCTCACGCGTTGGCTTCACCCCACCACGTCCCACGACCCGCGGCGCTCGCGACGCTGTGACGGGCGTGTGCTGTGTGTTTGTACACCCGGCGGCGCGGGGGTGTTACCGCGCGATGACGCCGGCGTGGTGCCGGAGGATCGGCGGCTGGGAGTCGTTCTCAAAGAACTCCACGGCGATGACATCGATGCGGATGGCGGCGGCGGGCAGGGAGTTGGCGCGGGCCAGGTGGGCCGCGATGGATGCGAGTTTGGCGCGTTTTCGCTGCGTGATGGCGGCCTCGGGCGGGGTTGCGTTGCTCTGGGCGGGCGCATCGCCGGCGCGGATGCGGGACTTGACCTCGACCACGATGAGACAATCGCGCGATGGGGTCTGGCAGAGAATGTCGGCCTCGCCCATGGGGACGCGCGCGTTGCGCGCGACGATCCGGTAGCCGTTGGCTGCGAGAAACTCGGCGGCGAGGCGTTCGCCGCGACGCCCGAGGGCCTTGGCGAGGTCGTCGCGTGACCGGGGCGAGTGTTGAAAGAGCGAGGGGAGGAGTGTGCGTGCGAGGGCGCGCACGGGCGCGAAGAGGCGTGCGGAGAGGGGTTTGGGCTGCCGGCGTGCCATGCGAGAGGGGCCGGGTGGCGGGAGATGGGGCGCCGGTGTCAGCGGCCCGGAGTGGGGGCTGGGGCGCGGCGTGGGCCGGTGGGCTCGGGCATGCCGGGCGGATAGAAACGGGCCTCGGCGATGGCCAGCAGGCGGCGGGTCATTTCATCGGTGTCGGTGATGCTGGCGCGCTGGCGCAGGCGTGCGACGTAGCGGTCTTTGGCTTCGCGTTCGCGGGTGGTGCGCAGGGTGTTCTCGATGAGGATCTGGGCTTCGTACAGGCCCATGCTGCGCGACTCGATGTTCTCGAGGTGCAGCCACGCGAGCGACGAGCCCAGCGTGAGGGGACCGGCGGTTTCGCCGATGGCGATGGTGCGCGCGGCGGCGTTGAGGTCGGCGTTGCCGAAGAACTCGGCGTCGGCTCGCTCGCCGGTGTAGATGCGTTCTTCAAGGCCGCCCGAGTCGGGCTTGTAGCGGTTGAAGCGCTCGCCGGCGATCTGCGCGAACGGCACACCCTGGGCGCGGAGACGCTCGAAGGCGGCGATGTCGTCGGCGTTGTCGGCGGGGATCTGCACGAGCCGGAAGAGGGCCTTGGGCGGCGGGTTGAAGGTGTCGTAGTAGCGGGCGTACTCGAGTTCAACATCGCGCCGGCTCACGCTGACGCGCTTGCGGATCTTCTCGTTGATCTGGAACGTGATGAGTTGGCGCTGTTCTTCTTCGCGCAGGTATTCGTCGAGCGACATGCCCTGCGTTTCTTCGATGCGCTGGCTCGCGGCCTCGCGGCTGCCCAGGTTCTCGCTCTGCACGCGCTGCTGGATGGAACGCATGAAGGTGAAGAAGCCCTGCTTCTGCTCGGGGGTGAGGGCGTTGATGGCCTCGGCCCGGAGCAGTTCGTTCTCGATGAACCGGGTCAGTTCTTCGTTGATGCGCTCACGCGCGAGCCGGCGCCATTCGTCGCGACGCAGGCGGTTGGCCTCGGCGCGAAGTCGCTCGGCCATCGGCGCCAGGAAGACGCCCGCGTAGACCGGGCGGCCGTTGATGTCGCCCACTTTGCTGTCGATCAGCGCGGGCGGCCCCACGGGCGGGGCCGCTTGTGTGGGTGCCGCGGGCACGGGCTCACCCACCAGCGTGGTGATGTCGAGCACGCCCGCCTGGGCCCACTCACGCGACGAGGGGGAGGCGGGGTTGTTCATCAGGTCGCGCAGCGATGATGCGGACTCGCCAGCGCCAGGCGACGTGGCCAAGCCGAAAGGGGCTTGTACCCCGGAGGTCGTTGGCTGAGAAGCGGCGGGGGTCTGACCGGAAGCGGGGGAGGTGGTGGAGATCGTGGTGCTGGCGGGCTGCGCCGAACCCTTGAACTCGGCCAGGGTCAGGCTCTTGCCGCGCGGCACACCGCGGGAATCTGACCCGCAGGCGGCGAGCAGGGCGCACAGGGTGAGGGCCGGCAGGGTGAATGCCCGGGGGAGAGGGGAATGGGTGGGCGGTAAGAAAGGGCGTGGCTGCACAGAAACCTCCGGCTGAGAGGTTCAGCGTAGCCGGGAAAAAGCGGGTGTGCGAAGGGTGAGCGGGCTCAGCAGCCGCCGGCTTCCCAGGAGAGGAAGAAGGCCTCGACATCCTGCCCGTCAACACCGCCGTCGCGGTTGATGTCGGCCAGGTCATCGGCGGCCTCCCAGGCGATGAAGAAGGCTTCGACATCCTGCCCGTCAACGCCGCCGTCAGAGTTGAAGTCCCCGGGGCAGATCACGACCTCGAACTGGCGCATCATCTCGTGGTCTTCGTGCTCGAGGATGTGGCAGTGGTAGGGGAAGCGGCCGGTGAAAGACTCGAAGCGCATGATGACGCGGGCGATGGTCTGGGGATCGACGCGCACGGTGTCTTTCCAGCCGCGCTCGTAGGCGGGCGGGGGAACACGCGGGCCGGTGGGGACGATCTCGCCATCGACGACGGTGAAGGGCTGGTAGTCGAGGATCTGCATGCCCACGAGGTGAACGTGCATGGGGTGGGTGACGCCTGAGCGGTTGATGAAGGACCAGACTTCGGTGGTGCCCAGGATGGGGAACTCGGTGATGTCGTCCCAGCCCAGGTCGTTGATGAGCCACTTGTCGCCGGTGCAACTGTCGGAGACCTTGCGGAGGATGAAGTCGCGGTGTTCGCGGGCGAACTCTTCGTGCAAGGGTTCGATGGTGGAGAGCGAGGCGGGGATGGCGGCGGTGTGGCCGGTCTGCGAGCCCACGACGAACTTCATGACGTTGGGCACCACACCCTCGCCCGGCGTGCCGGGGAACGGGGCCGGCGCATCGTTGAGGAGGATGATCTCGGTGCCCGGCGCGTAGGGGGCGAAGTCGATGATGACATCGACGCGCTCGCCGGGGGTGATCAGGATGGACGAGCGGGAGACGAGGGCTTCGAGCAATCCGCCCTCGGTGCCGATCTGGATGATCTGGCCGCCGTTGGAGAGGGAGAGGTTGTAGGTACGAGAGCCGGAGCCGTTGAGAAGGCGGAAGCGGTACTTGCCGCGCTCGACGTTGAGGAAGGGCCAGACGACGCCGTTGACAAGGATGACATCGCCGAAGAAGTGTTCGTGCCAGTCGTGGTCATAGCGGATGGAGCCGTCGGCGTTGAAGGATCGGTCCTGGATGGCCAGGGGGATCTCGTACTGACCGGCGGGCAGGTTGAGCGCGGCCTCGGCGGGGTCGCGGAGGAGGTAGAAACCGGCCAGGCCCATGTAGACGTTGAGGCGTGTGATGCCCAGGGCGTGGTCGTGGTACCAGATGGTGGCGGCACGCTGGTTGTTGGGGTATTCGTACAACTCGGAGGATTCGCCGGGGATCTGCGTGCGTTCGGGCTGTCCGTCGCTGATGGAATCGACGTGGCCGCCGTGGAGGTGGGTGACGGTGCGCGGGAGCGCGCCGTGGTGGTCCGGGCCGTGCAGGCAGGTGTCGACGTGCAGGGCGTGCTGGGTGAGGAGTTCGTCGTTCTCGTCGCGCAGGTCGTTGATCCAGTGCACTGTGACGGGCTGGCCGACCGAGGCCTCGATGGTGGGGCCGGGGAAGCGGCCGTCGTAACCCCAGACGGTGGTGAGGGGCAGGTCGCGGTGGAGTTTCTGGCGCACCTGACGGATGTTGATGGCGTAATGGGCTTCACCGCCGGGCTGCCCGGTGACGGGCTGCGCGATGGCGGGCATGGGGAGCGCATCGACGAATGGCGTGAGCACGGGGGCGCAGGTGCCGGCGCCGCACGGGGTGGCATCGCCCTGATAGGTGCCGCCCGCGCTGGCGCAGTCGGCCTGGGTTGCTTGAACACAGGTGCCGTCGACCAGGCAGCAGGCACCCTGCGATGCGCCGCAGGTGTTGGGCTGGCACGCAACACCATCGCCCTGGTAGACGCCGCCCTGCGCGGCGCAGTCTGCCGAGGTGCGCACCACGCACGAGCCCGCGATGCAGCAGGCGCCCGTGGCCCCGGCTGGCGGGGTGTAGGTGATCGTGAGGCGGGGGCGGTTGTTGACGGTGCCGCTTTCGCGGCTATTGAAGCGCTTGGCCGTGGGGGAAACATTCTCTTTGCCGATGAGGATCCAGCCGTGGTTGTTCGCGGGGGCATCGAGCCACGACTGCACATCGGCCACGAGTTCCGGTGTTGACGTCCACGAATAGAAACCAATGTCGGCATCGACCATCGCCAGCGCGCTGGCTTCGGGCTCGAAGTCGCCGCCGATATTCTGCCAGAAGACATCGGGGTAGAAGCGGTTTTCCCACGAGGCGTCGCCTTCGCCCGCGATGCCGCCGCTGCCTTCCTGGCCGTTGGCGTCTGAGGTAGTTTCGCCCCAACTCGCGAGCACGCGGTGGACATAGATCGGGTGTTCGCCGGCGATCGTGCGGTTCATGAACAGCCGCAGTTCGACGCCGGTGATGGTGGAGCCGGGGGGGATGGCGCTGAGGTCAAACTGCAGCAGGGCGCGCCGGGGTTCGCTGTTGGCGTTGGTCCCGACAAACAGGTAGATCCCCTGCGCGTTGGAGAGGTAGCCGTAGGGGGCGTAGAGGGTGTTGTCTTTGGATGGAGAAAGTTGCACCTGGTCTGCCGCGGCGGGGAGGGCGAGCAGGGTGAGCAGGCAAACCAGCAAGGAACGCATCATCTCGGACTCCGCTTTCTGGGTCGGTCAACCGTGCACGCCGTGTGCCGGGTATCCGGGCGCTGGTGGCAGTGCCGCACCACTCCATTCGGCTCAGGTTCGCGGCGGCTGCACTTGTCACTGAACAACATCAAATAGTATGTGGTGATCTGGTATTGATACCGAAAGGAAACCCCCGGAACGATGGAGTACGTCCGAGAATCATCGCGATGGATCAGGCGATGCCGGCGACCCGGCAGAAGTCTGGGCGATCGGCGGCGGATTGGTGGCGGAAGGCGCGGAGCACGCGACCGCGGTGGATGAGGAATGCGCCGGGCATCTGAAAGCCGTCGCCGGCGAGCGTGCCCACGCCGTGTCGTCGGAGAAGGCCCGCGGAGAGAAATCTCAGGGCGCAAAGGGGGCCGAAGAGGGCGGCGGGCGAGCCCTTCGAAAGATGGAGCGCGCTGTAAAGGTGTTTCTGCGGGTCGCTCACGCGGGGAAGGTCGGCAAGGTGGTAACGTCGGAAGGCGTTCTCGGCGTGGTCGTCTGCGACCATGTGCACGAGGCACGGGGTGATGCCGCGCGATTCGAGCGAAGGACGCGCGGATGCCAGATCGGCCAGGGCCTCGCGGCAGAAGGTGCACCCCAGATGCCGCAGGCAGACGACCAGGACAGGTGTACGAGAAGCGAGCGCGTCGAGGGTTTCGCCGGTGTTGAGCGTGGCCCGCGTGAGGGCTTGGGCGAGTTCGGGGGGCTGCGGTGGGGAAGCGTCGAGAAGAGAGGCCAGGCGCCGGGGTTCATTCACGCGGTAGGCGTGGCGCAGCATGAGGAAGAAGGGCACCCACCAGAGAAGATCATTGGTGAGCAGCGTGAGGCCGAAGCGCAGCGGCACGGCGCCGTCGATGACGTGGGCCTGCACAAAGCCCAGCGGGCCAAAGACCTTGCCCAGCAGGCCGACAAGCACGATGGGCCAATGGCGTGCGATGTCGCGCGCGGCGAGCCAGTAGCCCAGGCCGTAGACGCCGACGATCATGCCGATGCACTGCCAGAGGAAGGGGTAGTTCGGCTCGGGCAGTGCCATGAGCCGCCAGAAATGGGCGGGGAAGAGGATGCACCACGCGCCCCACAGGAGGTTGTAGACGCCCGCGAGGCGGAGCACAGGCATCATCCAGCGGGGTTGGGGCATGTGGTAAGGTTCGCTGCCGGGGCAGGGCCGGATGCCTACGGCTCGACGCCCCGGCGCGAGCGGTGCGAGGGGAGCACCGGGGCCGGGGCGTCTTCACCCATGCACTGGCGGAGTTTGGCGATGGCCTCGGCGTGCCGCCGGCAGATGGTTGACTTGTTCTTATTGAGGATGGCACCGACCTCGGACATGGATTTCTGTTCGAGGTAGAGCATGCGCACGAGCGCGGCGTCGTCCGGGGGGAGTGAGTCGATGGCGTCGCGCAGGCGGCCGCGGATCTCGCGGCCTTCGCTCTCGGTGGTCGGTGCCGCGCCGGAGTCGGCGGGGCCTTCACGCGTGGAGTCATCGTCAACGATCGAGGACATGAGGTAGACCGCGCCCAGGCGTTCGACGGCTTCGCTGAACTGGCGGGCGAGGTAGCGGGGATCGTCAGAGGCGGAGAGTTTGTCGGCGTCGTGCTCGAGCGCGTCGTTGAGGACAGAGTGTTCGTGCACCTGTCGGCGCGCGGCCGGGGGCAGCCACGTCATTTTGCGCAGGCCGTCGAATATGGCCCCGCGGATGCGGTAGTGGGCGAAGGTGGTGAAAGAGACCCCGCGGGTGGGGTCGAACTGTCGCGCGGCTTCAACCAGGCCTAACTGCCCGAAGGCGACAAGTTCTTCGAAGTCTGCGTGCGCGGGAAGGTGCTTGGCGATGTTGCGCGCCAGCGCCCGCACGTAGGGCTGCTGTTCGATGATGAGCCGATCGGCCGGGTTCATGCGCTCGCAGGGGATGAAGAGCGTTTACGGGGCGTGGCCGCGCGGTCGCGGCGGGGACGGAGTTATATGGCCCATTCGGCTCTGGGGCGTGTCACGAGGCCCGCCCGGCGAGGATGAGCAGCAGGATGGCCCCGGCGCAGCAGAGGACGATGATGGCCAGGGCGACCATTTTGAGGTTGTCTTCGAGGGGTGTTGAGGCGGGGGGAGGGGGTGGTGGCGGCGCGACGGCCCGCGGGGGCGGCTTGACCACGGGAGCGGACGGGGTGGATGGCGCGGGCTCTGGCCCCTGGCGCATGGGCGAAGCACGGGGCGAGGAAAGGACATCCCAGAAGCACTCATAGCGCAGGGCGGTGGCGCCGACGATGATGAGATCGCCGTGGCGCAGTTCGGCCGGCGCGCCCACGCGGGCACCGTTCAAGGTGGTGCCCCACACGCTCTGCAGGTCTTCCACAAACCAGCGCCCGCGGCGCATGAGCAGGCGGGCGTGCCGGCGTGAGACGTGCGCATCGTGCAGCGTGATGTCGGACGTGTCGTCTCGCCCCAGCACGAGCGTGGCGCCCTCGCGTTCGGGCAGGCAGACAAAGCCCACGGCGCCGGCCGCTGGTGGCGATGCCGCGGACGCGCCCGCCGGTTCGGGGCCGCTGGCGACCATCGCGCCGCCCCACACCCGCAGCATGGGCGACGCCCAGGAGGCGTGCCCGGGAGGCGGATCGTCTGCCCGGCGTTGCTGCTGGGGCGGTCGCTCGCGCTCGGTCGCGGGGGCGTGGTTCATGCGCGTGTTCCTTCGGCCCCGGCGGTGGGCAGGCGAAGAATGCTCGAGTTGCGCCAGCGCGTGAGGCGCGTGCCGGCAGACCCCGCGGCCTGCCGCAGCGCGTCGGCGAACTGGGCCGCGCTGGTGTAGCGTTTGGCCGGGTCGCGTCGCAGCGCGCGGTCGCAGACCGTGGCGATGGCCAAGGGGGTGCGGCGTTCGGCATCGCGCACGGGGATGGGGTCGAGCGTGGCGGTGGCGAGCACGGCCTGGGCGCACGTGTGCGATTGTGCGCCGTCGCCCCAGAGGGGCCGGCGCGAGAGCAGTTCATAGAGCACCGCACTCAGCGACCAGACGTCAGCGCCGGGGCCGGCGGCGACGCCCTGAACCCCCATGCCGGCGCACGCTGCGGCGGCGATCTGCTCGGGGGCCATCCATCGCGGGGAGACGAACGCGCCGTCTCCCGGGCCGGCGTGCGGGGCTTCGGCGCCTGTGAAATCGCTGATGAGCAGTCGGCCGTCGGAGGTCAAAAGCAGGTTGGAGGGTTTGATGTCGCCGTGCACCAGCCCGCGATCATGGGCGGCCTGGAGCGCCATCGCGGCCGAGGCGAACCAGTGCGCGAGGAGCCTGGCGTAAACATCCGAGCCGGTGGTAAGGTCGCGCAGATCGGGGTGGAGGCAGGCGACATCGACACCCAGCGCGCTGAGCAGTTCGCGCCCGTCGAGGCCCCACACATCGGCGCGAGCGGCGCGGCCGGCCAGTTGCGAGCCGCACGGGCCGTCGATCAGGTCCATCACCACGCAGCGGGCGACTGGGGTTTGCAGCCACGCGCGCACGCGCACGATGCCGGTGTGGCCCAGCGCGCTCACGGCCTGCGCGGCCCTGAGCGTGCGTGCCGCGCCTGGGTGGTTGGCGCGCATGATCTTGAGCGCGACGTGCTCGCCCTTGGGGTCTCTGGCGCGGTAGACCCAGCCCGTGGCACCGCGGCCGATGAGGGAAAGAGATGAGAACCCCTCCGGCGGCGGCGGGGGGGGCAGATCGACAGCGGGGGGCGCCGGCGGGGCGACGCGTCGGGTGTCGTGTGCGTTGCTCGCGGGGTGCGTGCTCACGCGGGAAGCATACGTAGGGGCGGGGGTGGGCGGGGAGGTCTATAACTGTGGCGATGCATCCACCGCACATGTCGTCGCAGGAGTTTCGTGAAGCGGGCCGGCGCGCGATCGACTGGATCGCCGACTATTGGGAACGGGTCGAGGGCATGCCTGTTCACTCAAAGGCCGCGCCGGGCGAGATCGGCGCGATGCTGCCCGGGCACGCGCCCGAGCAGGGCGGCGAGGGTGTGTGGGAAGAGATATTCGCCGACCTGGACCGGGTGGTGCTGCCGGGGGTGACGCACTGGCAGCACCCGTCGTTCTTCGCGTTTTTCTCGGCCAACGCCTCGGGGCCCGCGGTGATCGCCGAGGCCATCAGCGCCGGGCTGGGCGTGCAGGGGATGCTGTGGACAACCAGCCCGGCGTGCACCGAGATCGAGCAGCGCATGCTCGACTGGCTGGGCGAACTGGTGGGCCTCCCGGCGTCGTTTCTCTGGAGTTCTTCGGGCGGAGAGGGCGGGGGCGTGATCGAGGGCACGGCCAGCGAGTCGACGCTGGTGGCGATGCTGGCGGCGCGTGACAGCGCCCGCGCGGCCCTTCGCGCCGCCGGTGAGCCGGATTCGCTTGACCGCCTCGTGTGCTACGCCTCCAACCAGGCGCACTCTTCGGTGATGAAGGCCGCCATGATCGGCGGGCTGGCGCGCGGGCCCGACGACGCGCGCGCCGTGCGGCTGATCGGGGTGGATGAGACATTCCGCATGCGGCCCGATCTGCTCGCCGCGGCGATGGAAGACGACGAGCGCCGCGGGCGCGTGCCGTTTTTCGTGTGCGCCACGGTGGGCACGACGGGGGTGACCGCCGTAGACCCCGTGGCCGGCGTGGCGGCGGTGATCGCCGGCCGGGGCGGGGTCGCGGGGCGTCCGTGGCTGCACGTGGACGCGGCGCACGCCGGCGCGGCGTGTGTATGCCCCGAGATGCGATGGATGTTCGAGGGTGTCGAGCACGCCGATTCGCTCTGTTTCAACCCGCACAAGTGGCTGCTGGTGAACTTTGACTGCGGGTGCTTCTGGACGCGCCGCCGGCGGGCGGTGACCGACGCGTTGAGCATCACGCCCGAGTATCTGCGCAACGCCGCGAGCGACTCGGGCCGGGTGGCCGACCTGCGAGACTGGCAGGTGCCGCTGGGGCGGCGGTTCCGCGCGTTGAAGTTGTGGATGGTTCTGCGGCGGTACGGTGCGTCGGGGCTTCGCGGGTATATCCGCGAACATCTGCGGCTGGCCCTGATGCTTGAATCATGGGTGTGCGAGGATGCGCGCTTTGAACTGGCCGCGCCGTGCACGATGAACCTGGTCTGCTTCAGGCTGCGTCACGGCGACAACGCGGCGAACACGGACCTGATGCACCGCGTGAACGCGACGGGGCGCGCGTACCTCACGCACACGGTGCTGCCGCCGCGGGTGGAGGGGCAGCCGGGTGTGGTGGCGCTGCGTGTGGCGGTGAGCGGCGCTTTCACGCAGGAGCGTCACGTGCGGGCGCTGTGGGACCTGATCAGGGAGTTGGCCCGCGCGTGAGCGGGGTGAAGGGGGCGGCGGTGCGGGCGGGGGCTCAGCGGCCGCGGCTTTCGAGGCGTTTGAGGAAGACGCGCATGACTCGCATGTAGACCTCGTCGCCGATGATCTTGTCTTCGACGCCCGCGTCGATGTTGGGGTTGTCGTTGATCTCGACGACGTAGGCCTTGCCGTTGATCTCTTTGATGTCAACGCCGTAGAGGCCGTCGCCCACGAGGTTGGCCACGCGGATGCCGGTCTTGAGCACGTCGGGGGGCACCGCGTCGATGGGCCATGTCTCGAAGTCGCCCAGGGCGTCGTCGCCGGTTTTGGCGTTGTTGTAGATCTGCCAGTGTTTCTCGGCCATGAAATACTTGCAGGCGAAGATGGGCTCGCGGTCGAGGATGCCGATGCGCCAGTCGAAGCCCGTGGGCATGAACGACTGGCCGATGAGCAGGTCGCTGATCTTGAAGAGCCGTTCGACCTCCCGCTCGTATTCCTCCTGCGTGGCGACCTTGATGACGCCCAGCGAGAAACTGCTGTCGGGCTGCTTGAGCACCATGGGCAGCCCGAGAATGGCCGGGCCGCTCTGCCAGTTGTCGCGGTGCAGGATGAGGGTGGGGGGGGTGGCGATGCGGTGGTGGTTGAGCAGTTCGGCGAGGTAGACCTTGTTCGAGCAGCGAACGATGGATTCGGGGTCGTCGATCACCACGAGCCCCTCGGCGGCGGCACGCCTGGAGAAGCGGAAGGTGTAGTGGTTGACCGCGGTGGTGTCGCGGATGAAGAGCGCGTCGAACTCTCCCAGGCGGCCGTAATCATCGCGCGAGATGATCTCGACGGCGAAGCCCATCGACTCGGCGGCCTTGGTGAACCTGCGGATGGCCTTTTCGTTGCTGGGTGTCTTGGGCTCTGACTTGTCGTGGAGGATGGCCAGGTCGTAGCGGGCCTCGGTCGGGCGCTGCCGCCGGTGCGGCCGCACGAAGTAGTGCGTCGCGAAGTTGAGCACGTCGAGGAAGTGATCGCTGGGCACGTCGCTGGCGGCGATGGTGCGCACCGTGTCGAGGCACCATGATTCGCCGTCGTGCTTGAAGCCGGCGCGAAGCAGCGGGGCGGGGAAGAGGTTGAAGATCGCCAGGGCGAGGCGGTTGTAGCGTTTATCGACGTTCTGGCCGAAGTACACGCTCAGGGTGAAGGGGTTGGCGCGGTCTTCTCGGTCGAGGGCGTCCTGGATGATCTCGTCGATTTCTTCGCCCGCGCCGCGGACGAGTTCAGAGAACTTGAGGTCCTGGATGGTGGAGATATCGGGCAGGGGCTTGTGCCCGCGCGCCTGCGCCAGAAGTGAGACGTAGTACCCCAGGCTCTGGTATCGGTAACTCTTGCAGAGGTTGAAGACCTTGGCGTTCTTGATGATCGAGTAGGTGTGCTCGGTGAGGTACTTGCGGGCCGGAACGATCTCGATGCCCTCGACGTTCAGGGGCCAATCCTTCGGGTTGTCGATGACGATGAGGATGGAGGACATGGCGTGTGAGGCGGTGTTGTGGGGGCGGTGAACCCGAAGGGCGCGGCACGCGCCGCGTTCCATGGGTGTGCCCCCGGGTTGTGCGGGCATGAACGCTAGGGGGCTTACTTCTTCTTGTCGGCCGGGCGGATCACCAGCAGGTTGGCGTCGTGCGTCAGGCTCCCCAGCAGGATGGCGTTGATCAGGCGGCTGGTCGGCAGGCGGTACTTGGCGGTGTGGAAGGGGGGGTTGTTGTCGAGCGGGTCGGCGACGAGCACCTCGCGCTTGGGGCCGTCGTAGCCGATGATCATGACGAAGTGCCCCTGGGGCTCGCCCCGCACATCGTCCTCCTCGTTGTGGGGCCCGTACTCGCGCGGGTGGCGGTAGAGGTATGTCGACGAGAGCCCCGTGAGGATGGGGATCCCCTTGTGGACATAGTTGGAGATCAGGGACGAGTCGAGGTCCACCATCTTCAACTCGCCGCCCAGCGACACAAACTCGCGGCACGCTTTCGTGGCCATCCGCAGGCGATGGTCCGCGGCCTTGACCTTCAGTTGCTGGGCGAGCCGCTCGGAGAGGTCCGAGGCGTTGTGGGCCACGCCGTCTTCGGCGAACCAGGTGGGGTCGAACATCTGCAGGTGGAAGGTGTAGATGGTGGCGTGAAAGCCCCGCTTCAGCGCGTGGCACGCGAGGATCTCGATAAGCGTGCCGCCGTGGTCGAGCCGCTGGATCTCTCGCATCACCTTCTGCAGCGACATCGCGTGGTAGCCGTAGTAGTTGTACAACGCGTGCAGGCAGGTGGGCCCGCACGAGACATCATCGGGCTGGGCCTTGATTTCGAGTTTGAGTTCGGTCTTCATCTGACGGGTGTGCGAAGGGGTGGAGAGTGTGATGTGGTCCGTTGGGGAGGAGTGGAGAGTGTGGGGGAAGGGAGAGAAGGGGGAGTGTCGGGCGAGAGAAAGAGTGAAGAGTGTGTGGAGAGTAAGTCTTGATCCGGCGTGCGTTCAGGGCCAGGGCCGCGTGCCTGGTGTGCTGCGGGGCAAAGGCCGCGCGGCACCCTAAGAGCGTAGCGGGCGCTGGGGGCGTGAAGGCATGAAGGGAGAAAGCGCAGTTCAGGGCCCGGGTGGGGATGCTCCACGCGATTCAAAGTCCGAGCGGGGACTCGATCCACGAGATGTTGATGGAGATTGCGGGGCATGGGGATGGCAGACACAGGCGAGCAAGATGAACCGCCGGTGAGCGGGCGACATCGCCCTTCAGTAATCGATTTTCCACAGGCCGGGCTGTTCCCTGTCTAGCACAAGCGCCTTCGTGTTGTTATCGAAGAGTTCGATACGACAAAAGCCGCCCACGACAACTCGCTCCGTTTCACGCCGTGCACGCACATCGTAGACGCTGAGATACACGTCGTTCGTGGCCGTCTCCCCCCGGACGAGTATCCTGCTTTCATCGAGGAATCCCAAAGGCCAATGTCGCCAAGGTACGTCAGCGTCCGAATGGTTGATCCATGCGACAAACTCTCCGGAATGCGTGTCCCATACCCGGGTGTGCGGCAGCGTTCTGTCGGGAGTGAAGTCTAACTTGCTCCCGGGCGCAAAGAATCGCACGAGAAGCAGTCCACAGTTTGGTGAGAACATCGCGTGTACACCCGAGGCTACGCGTATGTTTTTCGGGAGCAGGCGCATACGGCGATCAGCGGTTTGCAGGATCAAGTCCCGGCTGAGCGTGATCTCGCCGCACTTGGCAAGATTTGGCCGCGGAGGTTCCGGGCGCGAGTCGGGTCTGCGGTCTACAACGTCCCCTGTTGCCGTGTCCCACGTCAGCCAAGCCTCTTCAGAAGAGATCCAGGCGGTCAGGCGAGATCCATCCGGAGTTAACACCGCGTCTCGGGGCCTTTCCGCGGGGTAAGTTCGGTACACGGGCTTACCGTCGATGATCTCGACGTTTCTGATGATGGGGCTCGCACCAAACTCGAACGAGCATATCTGCGTTCCGTCAGGCACTCGCCAGATCTGCATCACCTGAGCTCGGCATGTTACCAGTGTGCTCGCGTCGGTAGAAAGTGCCACTGCGTTCGGATTCGACCGGATCCCCTCGGGTAACGGGCTGGCCGGATTCACCATCATGATTATGCGGCCAGTCTCCATGTTCCACAGAACGACATGTTCTTCGTATTGATCAGAGATCCATCGAGATATTGTGGTAGAGAGGAGGGGCCCTTCGCGTACGACGTGAAAGCTATCGAAACTCCAGCGGCGCTCGTGGCTTCCCGGAAGTTCCAGGGTGGAGACCCGACGGATGATGCCCTGTGGACGTTGTTCAGCCGGATCGAGTTCCTCGCAGCGAAGTTTTTGGCTGGGGAGCGGCATTCTCCAGCCACAGCCGGCGTTGATGACGACCACCAGCAGCAGCGCGATGGTCCGCCAACCGCTCTTCCACGTCAAGGTATTCATGGAGTGCTCCGGGGCTGGAGAAAACGAGAGGTGACGGAACCGGCCGCGCGGGATGCGCCCAACGACAGGCGGTCCATAGTAACCAGCGACTGGCATGGGGCAGGTGTACTTTCGTTCAACGGCGCGAATCGTCTGATGAGTACACGAACGTAAGTTCACGCCTTCGAATGCAAGGATCAGGCCGGATGCCGGGCCATTGACCAAGTGACGCGCGCGTGCACGCCCCCGCTCACGTCCCATCTCTGGCATCAATCCCCTTGGCACCGGCCTGTTCCACAAGCTCACAGAACCGGTCAATCTCGCCCAGCGTGGTGTAGAGATTGGGAGAGATACGTAGCCCGTCGATCTGGGGGTGACGGATGGCGGTGACGACGATGTGGCCTTTGGTCCACAGGAAATCGGCGAGTTTCAGGGAGTCGAGCCCGTCAACCCCGAACGTGGCGATACCGCCGCTGATCGCGGGGTCGGGGTTGGTGTAGAGCCGATAGCGCGCGCCCAGCGAGGCCGAGAGCCTGTTGACCCAGCGGTCGCGCAGGTATTGCAGCCGCGCGGCTTTGCGTTCGCACCCCAGCCGCTCGTGCATCGTCAGCGCCTGCGCGATCGCAAGCGAAGGCGCAAGAGGCTGCGTGCCGACCTCCTCAAACTTGCGTATGTCGCCGCGCTGCTCGGGCGCGCTCGCCATGAGGGGCCAGAGCCCCTCGATGAGCCCCTTGCGGACATAGAGCAGCCCGGTGCCATGCGGTGCGCACAGCCACTTGTGCAGGCTCACGCCGTAGTAATCGCAGTCGATCTCGCGGAAGGTGAATGGAATGTGCGCCATCGCGTGCGCGCCGTCCACGATCACGGGTATGCCGCGCGCTCGACCCAGCGCGGTCAGTTCCCGCACCGGCAGCACCTGCCCGGTAAGGTTGATCATGTGGCACACGAGCATCATGCGCGTGCGCGGCGTGATGGCCTCGCGGAAAATGCGCACGACCTCGGCCGGGTCTGTGAGGGGCACGGGCAGCGTCACCTGCCGCAGCACCACGCCCTCGCGGGCCTCGCGCTGGCGGAAGGCGCTGAGCATGCGCGGGTAGTCCTGATCGCTCGTGAGAATCTCATCGCCGGGCTGTAGGTCGATGCCGAACTGGCATATTTGCAGGCCCTCAGAGGCGTTGCGCGTGAAGGCCAGTTCCTCCGCGTCGCACCCCCAATACGCCGCCAGCCGCGTGCGTATGCCCTCGCGCAGCGGCTGCTGCTCGCCCCACAGCACACGCGGCGGGGGCAGCGTGCTCGCGCGGCGCTGCGCTCGTTCCATCGCCTCTTGCACGGCCCGGGGCGTGGGGCACACGCCCCCGTTGTTCAGGTTGATCACCGTCCGGTCAACTGTCCACGCCTCTTGCCATTCTCCCCACGCGCTCTCGTCGGCGGCGAGCGTCGCGGCCTGCCCATCCATCGCGCGGGGCAGCACGCCCGCGCCCGCCGCGCGCCGTGTCAGGAGCGATGCGCCCCCGGCCGCGAGAAAGCCCATCGGCAGCGTGATACTCGCGAGCGCTTCGCGGCGTGAAAGCCCTGTAGCCATGTGGTTCGCTCCGATGTTGGATGGTCTGGGTGGCACAGGCGTCCCGCCTGTGTTCGGATGATCCTTGAAGCAGTTCACAGGCGTACCGCCTGTGTTCGAACGTTACCCCGGCGCGGCCCTTGGTGAAGCAGCCTCCCCCGCCGCGGGCGTCTTCGAGGCCGTGAGTCTGCCCGGCGTGTGCTTCTCACCCGCGAGCATGATGATGCCCACGACGATGAGGCTCACGGACACAGCCTTGCGCACAGTCATCGCTTCGCCCAACACCAGCCACCCGAGCAGCACCGCCGTCGCCGGTGAGAGCGCAAACGCGATGGGCCGGATCTTTGAAATGTCCCCGCCCGGCGCGGCCAGCCCCATGTAAAAGAAGAAGACCCCCGCAAAGCCAGCCAGCAGCCCCGATCCCAGGATGAGCATCAGCCACACGCGCAGGCCCGCATCGCCCACCCACCCCGGCCGCTCCCATTTCCATATGTGCATAGATACCCAATAGGCGATCAGCGTCGGCGGAAGCGTGACCAGCACGCGCACCAGCAGCACGCTCAGCGGCCCGACCTTGCCCGTGTTCAAAGCCCACTTGGTGAAGATCTCACCAACACCCCAGCAGAGCCCAGCGAGCACAGCGAAGAGAATCGCAAGCATGAGCGCAGGTTAGCGTGCCGCGCACCACGGCGGGGTTAGAGCGCGGGGCGCTTGGGCGCGTAGGCCATCGGGAAGATGCCCCGGACCGGGCGGGGGGCTCGCCCCGTGCCGATGTCAAGTTCGCACACGACGTGCTTCCACTCCCGCCAGGCCTGTGCCGCGGGGGCGCTGTCGGCGGCGGGTGCCGGGCGCGAGGGGCGCACACGGATCACGGCGCGGTCGTGGCGTGGGTAGTTGGGGTCGTAGACCCGCAGCGTGATGGAATCGGCATCGGCCTCGTAGCCGTAGACGAGCACCTGATGGTTCTCCCACAGTTTGCCGCGGTCTGGGCCGGTGGTGGCGCGATAGACCATGCCCAGCGGCGCGGGGTTGCCGTCATCGAGCCTGGCGATGAGCGAGGGTAACTCTTGAGCGGTTGCTTCTCGGATGCACCCGCCGGTCTCGCTCTCGTCGGGCATCGCCATCCACTGCACAAACTTCGTGGCGGCGATGGCCATGAACCCCAGCGACTCGACCTGACGCGCGTAGATGGTTTCGTAGAGGGGCGTGCCTGGAGAGGGGGGCGTGCGGTCTTGGGGCATGGGCACGCCGTGCAGGTAATGGTCGGCGGCCAGGAGCGACATGCCCCCGCACAGCCCGAAGGTCTCGGGCAACTCGACAGAGCCCTCGATGCCCCACCCGCGAAGAGAGGCGGGCAGCGGAGAGCCCCGGAAGGCGTTGCGGAACTGGAACCCATGCGTGGAGGGAAGGAAAGGAACTCGCTCGGCGATGGGCGATGAGTGCGTTGTTGGGGCGCCAACGTGGGGAGGATCTGGCTCGCGCGCAACGGGAAGAAGCAGCGGTGCGGCGATGGCGAGCACGATGGAGACGTGCCAGAGACTCATGGGGGCAGCGTAGACGTGCACGAGCGGGAACGCGGCCGCGACGGGCCCGGAGCGATCAGCGGGCGATCTTCTCGGACCTGAGAATTGTCTTGGCGCGGCGTGACGGAATCGTTATTATAGAAGACAGCGGCGCTGAGGCCCGCATGTCGGCAGAACACACGCACACGAGAGAGGATGAGAATGACGAAGACCCGCACGATGCTCGCAGTTTCGGGGTTGGCGATGAGCGTGGCCACGCTGGGCGCACTGGGGCAGGACATTGTCCCCGCGCAGATGATCCTGCAAACAGGAACAACGCCGGCGTGGTCCAGCGGCCCGGTAACCACGGTGAACACGCCCTTCACGGCTGAAGACGGCACCGTGGGCTTCCTTGGCATCGCACAGAACGAGGACGGCATCTCGCGCCGGTTCATCTTCTTCAATGACCAGGCGGTCT
Source organism: Phycisphaeraceae bacterium (assembly GCA_019636615.1). Taxonomy (GTDB): domain Bacteria; phylum Planctomycetota; class Phycisphaerae; order Phycisphaerales; family UBA1924; genus UBA2402. The sequence goes on from JAHBXF010000001.1 coordinate 1,713,976, forward strand.
TCTTTGATGATCAGGCACCGTCGCCTTATTCGCTCAGCGGCGGTGAGGGAACGATGGGTGTGGCCAGCGGCGGGCGGTTTGTCTATTCGCCCAGCATCAGCATCAGCGGCGGCTCGGGGCGCGACGGCATCTGGACCAATGAGGGGTACGTGATCTCGGACGGCGACCCGGCGCCGGGTCTGCCGGGGCAGTTCGTCTCTTTCGGCAGCCGCCCGACGATGTTCGGGGATGGGTACTTCGCGTTTGTCGGGGGCCTTTCCGCCACGTCGGGGGGCGCCACGAACAACCGCGTGGTGTACAAAGGCCGCATCGGCGAGCCGGGCCTGCAACTGATGTACAAGACCGGGGACGTGATCGACGGGCGCACGCTGAGGTTCGCCACGCCGGGGCTTTCGTTCAACTACGACTTTTCCGACAACGCGGAGCACTGGATCCATGTCGCCGCGGTGGACGGCCCGGTCAATAACGCCGTGATCTCGAACGGACAGATCATCGCGGAGCAGGGCGAACCGATCATCGGCACCGACCCGCTCATCGGCTGGGAGAACTTCACGGGCGTGGGCATCAACGACCTGGGCAAAACGCTGATCTTCGGCGATGCGCTCGAAGACATCACCCGCGATGCCTTCGTGGCGTACGACCTTGTCCCGACGATCTTCGAGGGCGATACGGTCGACGGCATCACCCTCACCTCACCGGCCCTGCCCCGCGCCGCCAGCGTGAACAACAGCGGCATGGTGCTGCACGTGTGGCAGATTCAGAACTCGGGCAACCGCGTGCTCTTCTACGGCGACGGTGCCGACCTGCGCGGCACTTCGATCAAGGTGGTTCGCATCGGTGACCACCTCGACCTCGACGGCGACGGGGTCGGTGATGTGCAGGTGCGCGATGTCCCCGCGACCACCACGACCACCCCCGGGTATGACCTTGGCGACGACGGCGCGATCTACGCCCAACTCGTCATCAGCGACATCGGCCAGACCCCCACCCGCAACGCGATCGTCCGCTTCTGCCCGGGCTGCACCGAGACCCCCTGCGTGGCCGACTTCAACCAGGACGGCGGCGTGGACGGGGCCGATGTGGAGGCCTTCTTCATCGCTTGGGAAGCCGGCGACGGCTCGGCCGACGTGAACCAGGACGGCGGCATCGATGGTTCCGATGTCGAGTTCTTCTTCATCCAGTGGGAAGCCGGCGGCTGCTGAAGCCCGGCGGATACGCGTCACACACTGCTCCCCCTCCCGGGCCCCATGCCGTTCGCGGCGGGGGCCCTTTCTTTGTCCGAGAACCATGGTTGAAGTGCCCGGTCGCATCGCGGGGCAACTCGGGGGCGCGCCGCTTTTGGCCGAAAAAGCACCGATCTCGGACGGTTTTTGTCACCCGGCCAGCGGCGGGTGCGTATCTTGCGTGCAGCCGGCCTTTCGGGGCCGCGATGTGGTTTCTGCGCTCATGAGCCGCGCGTGAACCTTCGGCGGTGAATGGTTTGGTTTCTTGATCGGGGCGTCTCCCCGGTGAATGTGTGCAGCAAGGTCATCGCCGCGGTGTTTCGGGGGCTTCTCAGCCCTCTCACAGCCGGCAGGAACAGGGGTGTTCAGTGCGACAACACGATTCAAACATCGGCCGCCTTCACGCCATCGGCGCGGCGATCTTCATGCTCGTGGTTTCGGCGGGCGCGGCGAGGGCGCAGGTGAGCCTCGTGGGCGCCGGGCTCGCGGGCACACCCGATGTGCCGGTGAACCCGTGCGAGGGATCGGACGACCCCAACGACTGCATCGTGCCGTGCGTGGTGCGGCCCAATCCCTACGACACGCGGGGTGTGACGAACACCAACATCTGGCCTGGCGGCATCGTGCCCTATACCTTCGGCGACGACGCCACGCAGCAGCAGCGTGACTTTGCCCGCGCCGGGATGGACGTGATCGAATCGGTCGCCAACATCACGTTCATTCCCCGCACCAACGAAGCCAACTACGTGCGCCTCATCCCGGATTCGGGCAACTGGTCGTACGTGGGCCGCATCGGCGGCAGGCAAGACCTTGGCCTCTACAACTGGAGCAACCAGGGCATCGTCATCCACGAACTCATGCACGCGCTGGGCATCCACCACGAACAGAGCCACGCCCAGCGCGACACCTATGTCTTCATCAACTATCCCAAGATCCAGCCGGGGCGTGAGAACAACTTCGCGCTGCGGGCCAGCACACCGACGGTCGGCCCGTACGACTTTGAATCGCTCATGCACTACGGCCCCACGGGCTTCAGCATCAACGGCGACCGCACGATCAAGGTGCGCCCCGCGCACGCCCGGGCGTACCAGTACGTCATCGGTCAGCGCGGCGCTCCCAGCAACGGTGATATCTGGACGCTGGTGACGATGTACGGCGGCAACCCGCCCGCCCGCAACTTCACGCTTTCGACGCCCGCCAACAGCGTCGCCGTGGGCGAGAACTGGGCGCCGACCTTCACGTGGGCGACCTCTCAGAACGCCACCTCGTACAACATCAAGGTTGACGACGACCCCTTCTTCGGCTCTCCAGAGATCAACGCCAACACCGCGGGGACGGTCTATTCGCAGGCAACCGTGCTGGCGCCGCGCCGGGTGTACTACTGGACCGTCACGTCGAGCAACAGCGTGGGCAACGGCAAGCCCTTCCATGAAACGACCTTCGCGTTCTACACCGGGGCTTCGGTCCCCGCGGTGGTGTATGTAGATGCGACAGCGCCCGCGGGCGGCGACGGCACTTCCTGGAGCGGCGCCTTCCGCGACCTTCAGGACGCGATGGCCATCGCGGGGGCTTTCCCGGGACAGGTGCAGGAGGTCCGTGTCGCGCACGGCACGTACCGCCCCGACCGCGGCACACGCAACCGCAGCGCATCCTTCTGGCTGGTCGAGGGCACCACCGTGCGGGGCGGCTACGCCGGGCGCGGCGCCCCCAACCCTGACCTCAACAACCCGTCGCAGTTCCTCACCATCCTCAGCGGCGACCTGAACAGCAACGACTCGGGCACCTACAACAACATGGGGGACAACTCCTTCAACGTGGTGACCGGCTCCTTCACCGGCCCCGGCGCGGTTCTTGAAAACGTGACCATCCGCGGGGGCAACGCCTCGGACGGCACCTTCCCGCGTTCGCGCGGCGGCGCGCTGCAGGTTGACATGGGCTCGCCCACGCTCCGCAACGTCGTCATCGAGCGGTCGCAGAGCAGTTACCTCTTCGGCGGCGTCTCGCTCTCGTTCGGCGGCGATACCGTCTTTGAAAACGTCACGATGCGCAACCTGCGCGCCACCGGCACGGGCAGCAACGGCGCCGGCGGCATGATCGGGGCGCGCCACGATTCACGCGCCTTCCTCCGGGGTGCTCACCTCTTCTCGGGGTCGGGCCGCATCGGCGGGGCGCTCTACGCCTTCGACACCCAGGTGACGCTCGACAACACCATCATCCGCAACACGGTGGCGACCGAGGCCAACGGCGGCGGCGGCATCTATCTGACGTCGGCCTCGGCCACGGTCACCAACTCCACCCTGGCGCAGAACACCAGCGGGGCGATCCGGCTTGATCCCACGGCTTCGCTCACCATGAACAACTCCATCATCTGGGGAAACACCACGGCCGGCATCATCGCCGACAGCGGGTCTACGGCCACGGTGGGCTACAGCACGGTTCAGGGCGGCTTCGCCGGCGCGGGCAATCTCTCCGGCGATCCGCTCTTTGTCGATGTGGCCTCGGGCGATCTCTCGCTGCTCTCAGGCTCGCCCGCGATTGATTCGGGCAACAACGCGGCGGCCATCAGCGCCGGGCTCACGGCAGACATCGCGGGCATGCCCCGCTTCGCCGATGACCCTCTCACCCCGGACACGGGTGCTGGCGGCGCACCGATTGTCGATCAAGGCGCGTACGAGTATCAGCCCCCGGTGCCATGCGTTGGTGACTTCAACAACGACGGCGCCGTGGACGGGGCCGATGTCGGCGCCTTCTTCGCGGCGTGGGAAGCGGCGGAACCCGCCGCGGACCTCAACGAGGACGGCGGCATCGACGGGGCCGATGTCGAGTTCTTCTTCCTGCGGTGGGAAGACGGCTGCTGAACCCTTGTGCGGGCCGGGTTATTGCCCGCACCGGCGCAGGATTTCTTCGCGCACGGTCTTCGCATCGGCCGCGCCCGCGGAGAGTTTCATCACCTCGCCCACGAGCCTCCCGGCGGCCTGCACCTTGCCGGCGCGAAGGTCTTCGGCGGCTTTGGGGTGCGCGGCCAGCACGGTGTCGATCCACGCGGCCAGCGAGGCATCATCGCGCACGGTGAGCAGCCCGCGCTGGCGTGCGAGGGCGTGGAGGGCATCGCGAGCATCGGTCGCGGCCAGGCGAAGGTCGGCCGCGGTCTGGGTCATCGTGCAGGCGGCGTCGAAGAGTTCTTCCACGGCCTGGTTGCCGACGGCGCCAGAATCGCGCAGCATGCCCAGCCCTGCGAGTGAGCCCGCCCCGATCCCGAGGGCGTGGATGGGCACGCCCCGCTCGTTGGCGCGTTTGCCGCCCTGTTGCAGCAGGAGGTTGGCGGCCAGGCGTGCCGCGCGGGCGCGGTCGGTGCCGCAGAGCACCATGGCGTCGGTGGCGTGCTCGTAGAGGTCGCTCAAAGCGCGTTCATCGACGAGCGAGAAGGCCTCTTTGATGCTCAGCCCGTGGTCGCGGGTGTAGGTGCGCAGGCGCGCCAGGGGCAGGGCGGGGAGCGAGGCCTCGACACGGCTTCGCCACTCGTCGGTGATGCGCACCGGTGTGAGGTCGGGGTCGGGGAAGTAGCGGTAGTCGTGGGCGTCTTCTTTTTCGCGCTGCACGAAGGTCACGCCCGCGGCGTCGTCCCACCCGCGTGTGGTCTTGGTGCCCGGGCCGAAGACGCGGCCGTCCGCGAGCCATCGGCGCGGCTGCTCGGCCAGTTCGTGCTCGATGGCCCCGCGCAGGCTCTTGAACGAGTTGAGGTTCTTGACTTCGACCACCGGCGTCGCGACGGTGCGGCCGTCGGCCAGCGAGAGCAGACAGTTGATGTTGGGTTCGAAGCGCATGTGCCCCTGCTGCATCACGCCCTCGGTCACGCCCAGGAAGCGGCAGAGCTGCCTGAGCAGGCGCGCGAAGACAACGGCCTGCTGGGCCGAGGTGAAATCGGGCTGGGTGACGATCTCGAGCAGGGGAGTGCCGGCGCGGTTGTAGTCGGCGATGGAGCCATCGAGCGCGTGCCCGCCGGGCGTTTCGTGGAGCAGTTTGCCCGCGTCTTCTTCGAGGTGGGCGCGGATGATGCCGATGCGCGTGCCGGGGCGGGAAAAATCGGGCAGGCCCGTGTCGTCCACGGCGGGCACGTCGAACGCGCCGTCGAAACAGACGGGCATGTCGTACTGGCTGATCTGGTACGCCTTGGGCAGGTCGGGGTAGAAGTAACTCTTGCGGTCCCACTTGGTCACGGGCGACAGGTGGCAGCGCAGCGCCAGGCCCACGGCGATGGCCATCTCCAGCGCGGCGCGGTTGGGCACGGGCAGCGCGCCGGGCAGGGCGAGCACCGTCGCGTCGATGAGCGTGTTCGGCGGCGCCTCAAAGTTCGAGGCGTGGGCCGGGTTTGGCGCGCGGCTGAACATCTTGCTGCGCGTGCAGAGTTCGACGTGGATCTCCATGCCCACCTTGAGGTCTGCACGCGTGATGCTCGCGCCGGGGCCGTGTGCCGCGGGCGCGCCCTGTGGTGTGGTGGGGTTCATGGCTGGGTGAGCGTACGTCGATCAGCGGCCGAGTTTCGCACGCAGCGATTCGCGTGCCTCCGGGGTGCGCACGATGCTGGCCGAGAGTTCCGCCGCGCGAGCGAGAACCTCGCGTGACACGCCCGGGGTTTCGAGATCGTTGAGCAGGGCCTTGGTGGCGCGCAGGGCGCGCGGCCCGCCCGCGGCCAGCCGCTCGACGACCGAGTCGCACAGGGGCCCCATCGATGCCATGTCCTGCGAGAGGTGATCCACCATGCCCAGGGCGTGGGCCTGTGCGCCGGTCATGAGCCCCCCGGTGAGCAGCACGCGGCGAGCGCGGCCCGGGCCGATGCGCTGCACAAGCCAGGGCGCGACCACGGCCGGGCACACGCCCAGATCAACCTCCGGGTAGCCCAGTTTGGCGTCGGCGTGGGTGATGGAGATATCGCAGACGCAGGCGAGGCCGCAGCCGCCGCCGATGGCGGCGCCGTTGACGCGGGCCACGGTGATGGCGGGCAGGGAGCGCAGTTCGAGGGTGAGTTCGGCCAGGGCGTGCAGCAGGCGTCCGGGCGCGTCGGGGTCGTCGAGCACGGCCTTGAGATCCATGCCGGCGCAGAACGACTTTCCCTCGCCGGAGAGCACCAGAACGTGCACCTCGGGCGTTTCTCGCACACGGGCGACCGCGCTGCGCAGCGCCGCGATGAGGTCTTGCGAGAGGGCGTTGCGGGCCTCGGGGCGGTTGAGGGTGAGGGTGGCCACTGGGCCGCCGAGGTGCTGGAGTTGTGCGAGGTCGTTCATGTGTGTGGGCCAGGGGGTGAAGAGTGTGCGAGGGGGTTCGCGTCAGGGTTTGTTCCAGATGGCTTCGAGGCGCAGGCGTTCTTCTTCGCCGCCGACTAGGTTGAGGGAAGCGTGGAGTGCTCGCGAGAGCGAGGCTTCGGTCACGCCGTCGAGGTGCTGAGAAAGGCGGCGCGTGTGCGCCAACGCGTGCGGGGGCTTCTCGGCGAGCATCTGGGCGCACTCGATGGCCGCCGCCTCGCACGACGCGGGCGTGGGGTGTGCTTGGTGCGCCAGGCCGAGTTGCACGGCGCGCTCTCCGGTGATCAGGCCCGAATCGAGCAGGAGCGACCTGGCCGCGCCAGCGCCGACGAGCAGTTCGAGCGTGGGGGCGCTGACGGCGGGAGAGATTCCCAGCCGAACCACGGGGTACCCGAGTTTGGCGGCTGAGGTTGTGTGGATGATGTCGCCGGCGCCCAGCAGGGCGCAGCCGCCGGCGATGGCCCCGCCGTGCGCGCTGATGACGACCGGGCAGGGCGCGCTGCGGAGCGAGAGGATGACCCCCGAGAGGCCTTCGAGCAGGGCCGACATGGCGTTCCCGTCGTCGCGGCAGAGGGAGAGATCAAACCCGGCGCAGAAAATATCGCCGGCGCCGGAGAGCACGATCGCGCGGGCGCTGGCGGAGGTGTCGATGTGCGATCGCAGCGAAGCGAGCATGCGCGGCGTGAGGGCGTTGCGCTTCTCGGGGCGGTCGAGCCGCAGGATCTTGATCATTCCTCTGGGTTCGGCTTCGATCACGGCGCGGGTTCCTGTAGCGCTGGCGTGGGGTGTGTTACCAGTCAAGCGTGCCACGCCACGCGGCGGCGAGGTCGCTGACCCTGGCGTGGAGGTTGGCGCTGGGCCAGGAGAGGGCGCCGTCGTCGGTGATGGTGCCGACCACGGCGGAGGTGACGGCCCCGTGGTCGCGCAGCACGGTGCGCAGCGTGCTGAGGTCTTGCGGTCGCACTTCGAGCACATAGCGGCTCGGCGTTTCGCCGAAGGCGATGGTGTGCAGGTCGAGCGAGCCCTCGTCGATGGTGAGGGCAGCGCCGAGCGGACGCAGCACGCCTTCGGCGGTGCGGGAGAGGAGTTCGCTCAGGGAGTCGGTGGGGCGGGGCGCGCCGGCGCGGCCCGGGCCCGCGGTGGCGATGAGCATTTCGGCGATGGCCACAAGGAGGCCGCCGTCTGAACAGTCGTGGGCGCTCTGCACCAGCCCGTCCTGGATGCACTGGGCCACGGCGCGCGCCGCGGCGGGCCCCAGCAAGAGGTCTGTGCGTGGGTATGCCAGCGCACGGGGGTCTGTGTCGCGGGGCAGGCCGATGGCCTGTTCGAGTTGGCTGGCGAGCAGTTCGTACCCGGCGGGCGCACCGACGACAACGAGCAGGTTGCCGGGCGACTTGGCGTCCATGGTGGTGCAGCGTTTGGTCAGGCGCACGAGACCCAGGCCGGTGATGAGGAGCGTGGGCGGGATCTCGATGACGCGCCGGCGGCCTGTGCCGGGGTCGTCGAAGCGCAGTTGGTTGTTGAGCGAGTCTTTGCCGCTGACAAAGGGGGTGCGGTAGGCCTTTGCTCCGTCGTAGCAGGCCTCGGCGGCGCGCACGAGCGTGCCGAGGTTCTCTGGTTTTTCGCAACTGGGCCAGCAGAAGTTGTCGAGGATGGCGGTGCGGGCGGGGTCTGCCCCCACGCAGACAAGGTTGCGCACGCACTCGTCGATGGCGGCGAGGGTGGTGAGGTAGGGATCAACGATGGAGTCGGGTTCTTCGATCCGGCCGCTGACCTGCAGGCCGCAGGCGATGGCGATGCCGCGCCCGCTGCCGGGGATGGGCTCGACGACCGCGCCGTCTGAGGGGCCGATGCCCCCCGGGCCGACAAGGGGTTTGACGACGGTGTTCCCCTGCACCTCGTGGTCGTACTGGCGGATGATCCAGTGCTTGCTGGCGATGTTGGGGTGCGAGAGCAGGCGGGTGAGGCACTCGGAGATGGGCGGGAGGGTGTCGGCGCGCCGGGGAGAAGGGGTGGGCGTGCTCCATCGCGCGATGCGTGTGGGCTGGGGGATGCCGTCGTGCAGGAAGTGCATGGAGAGGCGACCGACCTCGGTTCCCTGGTAGCGCAGCACGAGTTGCTCGCCCTCGCACCCGAAGACGCCGAGGTCAGCCATCTCGACGCCTTCTTCGCGGCAGATTGTGCGCAGGGCTTCGATATTCTGCGGGGGCACGGCCAGCACGAGGCGCTCCTGCGCCTCGCTGATCCAGATTTCGGTGTAGGAGAGGCCGTTGTATTTGAGCGGGGCTTTGTCGAGATCAACCTGTGCGCCGACCTCTTTGCCCATCTCGCCCACCGCGCTGGAGAAGCCGCCCGCGCCGCAGTCGGTGATGGCCGAGAAGAGCGGCCCGCCCGCGTGGTCGCGGGCGCGCATGATGGCGTCGAGGGTGCGCTTTTCTTCGATGGCGTTGCCGATCTGCACGGCGTGGCTGAACTCGTCGGCGTGCGTGCTCTCGAGTTCGGCCGAGGAGAAGGTGGCGCCGTGGATGCCGTCGCGCCCTGTCCGGCCGCCCAGCGCGATGATGCGGTCGCCGGCGCGCACGCGGCCCTGCACCTGGTCGCGGCGGATCAGGCCGACACAGCCGCAGAAGACGAGCGGGTTGCCGACATAGGCATCGTGGAAGAGCACCGCGCCGTTCACCGTGGGGATGCCCATGCGGTTGCCGTAGTCGCGGACGCCGGAGACAACGTCGGTGAGGATGCGCCGCGGGTGCAGCGTTCCCGGGGGGAGCGGGGTGGCGCCGGGGCCCCACGCGTCCGGGTGGGCCACGCAGAAGACATCGGTGCTGGCGATGGGCCTGGCCCCCAGGCCCGTGCCGATGATGTCGCGGATGCAGCCGCCGATGCCCGTGGCGGCGCCGCCGTAGGGCTCGAGCGCGCTGGGGTGGTTGTGCGTTTCGACCTTGATGCACACGCCCCATGTGTCGTCGAGCGCGATCACGCCCGAGTTGTCGCGGAAGACGCTCAGCGTCCAGTCGATGCCCTCGTCGATGAGTTCGAAGGTCGCGGCGGCCACCGTGGACTTGAGCAGGTTGTCGATGGTGACCGCGCCGCCCGCGGCGATGGTGTGCCCGGGGCGGCCCTCGAACCCCAGCGCGTCGTCGTGCTCGGGGCCTGTGTACTCGATGCGGCTTTTGAGCGTCTTGTGAACGCAGTGCTCTGACCAGGTCTGCGCGATGGTTTCGAGTTCGATGTCTGTCGGTTCGCGTTCGAGCCGGCGGTATTCATCGCGCACGGCCCGCATCTCGTCCGGGCTCAGGAAGAGGTGCGCTTCACGCGAGAGCCGGGCGAGCGCGGCGTCGTCGAGGGCACGCAAGGGGATGTGCCCGAGCCTGAGCGTGTAGTCGTGCCCGCGGGGAAGGCTCGTCGGCAGCCAAGGCCCGGTACAGATCTGGTGCACCACCGGGTTGGCCAGCGCACGCTCGGCGAAGGCACGCGCCGCTTCCGGTGTGAGTCCTTCAAAGTCATACCTCGTGCCCGTCGTCACCTCAACATCGACCCCCAGCAGCGTGCGCACGCCCTCGCGCACGGACTGCGCGGCGGGGTCCATCACGCCCGGCAGCGGGTGAACTTCGATCGTGGCGACGTTGGTTCGCGATGGGGAAGCGCCCAGCGTTGCGTGGTCGACGACAGCGTCTGCCAGCAGGCGCGGGGCGATGGTCTCGCGCACGTGCCGTTCGCCGACAGGGCCCTGCACAAAGTACACGCGCGACACCCGGACGGCCTGGGGCGTGAGCCCCTCGATGCGGGCGCGCCTGAGCACCGAGCCCGCGCGGGCGTCGGTGTGCTCGGGTTTCACGTGAACCTCGATGCGGTGGAGCGTGTCGGCGGGGGCGGCGGTCGGCGTCGTGGTGGTCATGGCGGGCGGGGGGGTGAGCGGTTGTGGCGAACGGGGGAGGATGAACGCCGCGACAGTGGGGGAAGACTCAGGCCATGACGCGGCGCTTGAAGTCTTCGAGCACGTTCATGTAGGTGATGTAGGCGTCGTAGGGAGATTCGTAGGGTCGGAAGTAGGCGTGCACGGCGCCGTCCGCCGCGCCCTTGGTGCTCATGTAGTAGAAGTGGTCGGAGGTGGTGAGCCTTCGCCACTGATCGAGGATCTGCAGGGCGAGGCTCTGGTCATCGCCGGCGGTCGCAACCTCGGCGACGCGCGCCTTGACGCGGGCCTCGAGCCTGAAGGCCTCGTCGAGCGCGTGCACCTGCATGGCGTTTCCGAGCCATGGGGAGAGGTCTCGGGATGCGTCCGCCCATGAGGTGGGGGCCGGGGCGTCATAGGTTGCGGTGGCGATGTTGGCCGCGATGGCCTCGGAAGGCGTGAGGAAGGCGGCCCCGGTGCCGGTGGCGAGAAAAGCCTGCGGGAGATCGGTGAGGAACTGGAAGATGCCGGTGTCGGCCCACTGATGCTCGCCGAAGGTTTCAAAGTCCATGCAGAGGTTGATGACGGGCCCCGCGGCGTCGGCGAGCCAGCGGGCGTATTTGTCGGCGGTGAGGGGCCACTCGCGCCATCCGCGGTTGCTGAAACGAAAGGCGACATCGTCGCTGAGGCGGTGGTTGCGCAGCAGCAGTGCGTAGGGGTGACCGCCGCGGCCGCAAAGGTTGCCCGGGGGGGTGAAGACCCGCCCTGTGCCGCGCCCTTCAAGGAGTGAGTCGACACCCTCGGCGAACTGCCCGGCGAATCGCTGGAGCCCGTCCGGCCCGGGGATGGAACTGATGTGGCGTGCAGAGTCGTTGCAGTAGATCAGTTCGGTGTTTCGAAAGACCGAGGGTGTCTGGCCGAAGAGGTGTTCGATGCGGCGGGTGTGCAGGTCGATCTGCTCGTCAAACTCGGCCTTTGAGCGGAGGATGGCCAGCGAATGGTGGTACGTCTCTGAAAGAAACTCGACGCAGCCGGTGGCGGCGAGGTCTTGCAGCAGGCTGACGACGTCGGGCGCGGCGTCTTCGAGTTGCTCCAGCGCGGTGCCGGTGATCGAGAAGGCCAGCCGGAAGCGCCCCGCGTGCCTGCGGACCTGATCGAGGAGCAGGTGCAGGCCCGGGCGGTAACTCTTGTCGGCCACCTTGCGGCAGATTTCGGTGTTGCGGGCCGCGTCGAAATAGTCACAGCACGTGTCAAAGACGCTGTACCGGCGGAGCCGGTGGGGCTGATGGATCTGAAAGTACAGGACAACGGCGGGCATGAGGTCCAGATTATCGCCGCGCCGTGGGCCGGGGGGCGGCGCACCGCGGAAACTTCACGCAAACGGCCGTGGCGGGGTGTGTCGGCGGGTGTTGTGCCTCAGCACTCACCGCTTTCCCAGGCGAGGAAGAAGATTTCAACATCCTGCCCGTCCACACCGCCGTCCTGGTTGACGTCGGCGGCGGATTCGCCCACTTCCCAGGCGAGGAAGAAGGCTTCGACATCTTGCCCGTCCACGCCGCCGTCGCCGTTGAAATCGGCGATGCAGGTGTCGCTGGGGGGCACCCAGGCGGCGAGGTCGTTGGGAGAGATGCCCCCGGTATCAACTTTGGGGCCGTTCTGGACGAGTTCGCCGGTGGGGGTGATGGTGGCGGAGATCACGCCGCGCCCGCCCGGAGAGTCGCGGTCGGCCATCAGGAGGACCTCGCGGCCGCTGTGCAGGCGCATGGTGGCGAGGTTGCCCAGTTCGCCGCGCCCGCCGACGATGAGGGCGGGCGGGATGTTGATGAGCAGGCCGTCTTCATCGTCATAGCGGAACATGCGCACGCCGCCGTCGGAATAACCCACGGCGAGGAACTCGCCGCCCGGGCTGGCGATGACTTCTTTGGGGTTGGATACCAGGCCGTCGAAGGGCGTGGGAGAGAGGGGGGTGAGGCCGGGGTTGTCGGGGTCGAAGGTGTAGCCGATGATGGCCCTGCCGCCGCTGCTGATGCCCCCGCCGGCGAAGAGACGCAAGCCGTCCGGGGTCACGCCCATGCCGAGCGGGTAGGTGCCCGTGCCGGTCATGGTGACCTGGGTGAGGGTGCCGTTGGCGTTGACGCGGAAGACGCGGATGGCCAGGCCGCTGGAGTCATTGGCGAAGAGGAACTGCCGGTCTGGGCTCGTGGTGATGTTGCTGCAGAAGACGCCGGCGGGCTTGCGGTCGATGAGCGTGACGATGCCGTCTTCGCGGTCGTATCGGTAGACGATCACCTCGTTGGTCACGGAGAGATTGGTCTTGGTGACGGCGAGCAGGTCGTTGCTCAGCCAGGCGCAGTCGAGCGGGCTGTCGGGCGTGTCGAAGATTCTGGCGATCGAGAGCGTGCCGTCGGGCGCGACGGCGACGATGGTGACCTGCTCGACCGTGGTGCTCGAGGTTGTGTGCGTCGTGGCGAGGAAGGCGCCGTCGGGCGTGATGGAGATGGAATAGGCGTTGGTGCCGGGGATGGACGGTTGCGACGACAATCGCTCGCCGATGACGAGGTCTTGAATCAGCGTGAGGTCGCCGGTGTCGGGGTTGACGGCGAGGCTTGAGACGCTGCCGCGCAGGTTGCCGTTGTTGGCGACAAAGACAGCCGGGAAGGCCGCCTGCCCGAGCGCCGCGCCGCACAGCGCGGTGAGGGACAAGATGGCAGCGGTGATCGCGGCGGGGCGTGTGTGTGCGTGGCTCATGTGATACCTCTCTCGTTCGCAGGGGTGCGCGGGCGGCGCCGGAAGGCTGGGCCGAACGGCTTGCACCAACGGACGCTCTGACGCGCGGGGAAAGTTGCGACCACCGCATGACCCCAACCCGGGGAAGATGCGGGGTTGCAGGGGAGCGTAGGCGAGAGGAGTCTTCGAGCGCGCGGCGGTGCTTTGCGCTTATCGGGCCTGTGCCGTCACGCGGCGTCGGCGTGATCGCCCGGCACGCGCACGTGCGAAGCCGAGAGTGGGTAGTCGGCAGCGGCCGGGGCCATCAATGGCAGGCCCAGCACGGCATCGAGCATGTATGGTGGCAACCCGGTGCCCGGGCGCTTGAAGGTGACATCGTCTCGTGTGAGGATGTGGCCGGCGGGCAGGTCGCGGCGAGGGACGATGGACTGCCGGGACTTTTCTCGCACGTCGCGTTCGATATCGAGCACGGTTTTTTCGACGCTCAGGCCCCAAGAGCGTGGATCGAGCGCGGCACGCAGGGTGCGCCAATCGCGGATAAAGTCGCGCCGCATGTGCGCGGCTCGCTTTGAAGTGCGCGCCCGCTGGGCGAGCAGGCGCATCACACGCCGGGCTTCCTGCGTGTTGTGCCACGCATCGCGGATGTGCGCGGCGTACTTGGCGAAACCGTCTGGGTCGGCGGAGGCGGCGTGGTCTGGGCCCGGGTCTGTGCGGTTGAGCGTCAGGTGCTTTTCAATGATCGAAGCGCCGAGCATGACGGCGGCCATGCCCATGGTTTCGTCGGTGGTGTGGTCGCTGTATCCCACGGGAACGGGGAAGACATCGGCCAGGGCCTGCATGCCAAGGAGCGAGGCCTGGCGTGCGGGCGTGGGGTAGCAACTCACGCACTGAAGCACGGCGGCGCGGGTGAGGGCCGCGGGGCCAAGCCACGTGAGCGCACGCCCGACTTCGGGCAGGGTGCTGGCACCCGTGGAGAGAATGAGTGGCAGCCCTGTCGCGGCCAGCGCGGTGATCAACGGCTTGTGGATGATGTCGGGGCTTGCGGTTTTGAAGGCGTCGATGGGCAGTTCGTGGGCGCTTGAGACAAGTTCGGTGTTGAAGATGGTCATGACCGCGTGCAGGCCGCGCTCGCGGGCGTGCAGCAGCACACGGCGCATGGCGGGCACGGGCAGTTCGAGCCTTTGGAGCATGGCCAGAGGGTCTTGCTCGCCCGCGGCGGCCTGATAGAGGGCAAGCGTGGAGGCCTTGCTCATGAGGCGGTGCGCCTCGAACCACTGAAGTTTCACGGCGTCGGCGCCGGCCATGGCGGCGGCGTCGACCAGCGCGATCGCCTTGGACTCGTCGCCGTCGTGGTTGACGCCGAGTTCGGCGATGATGTACGGCGCGTTGCCGCGGCCGATCTTGCGGCCGTTGATCATGATGGAAGGGCGAGCCCTCACGCGGCTCTGCCTTTCGTGCGCGTGGCAACGGGGCGGGGCCCCGGTCGGGCGTGGGGAGTTCTAGCCGCGGACATGGCACGCTCGCGCCGCTCTTCGAGAACGGCCGACGCAATGCGCAGGTCGAGGGGTGTGTCGATGTCGACCACATCGCCCTCGCTGGTGACGACGGCGCGCCGATCGACACCGAGGAAGGCGTGGGGGCCCTGCGCAACGCCGGGCACGCCCTCCACGAGCGCGCGGCGGGTGACGGCCATCACCCCGCCGTCGGGCACGTGCGCTGGGGGGAGTTCCTGCCGGCGGAAGACGCCCTGGAAGAGTGTGTCGCCGGTCCACGGCACGAGGCGGGCATCTCCGTCGAGGCGTGCCATCCACCATGGGTGGTGCTTGCCAACCCGGGCGAAACTCTGCACGCTGTCGCACCCCGCGCCGCGGAGCAGGGCGACGGCGCGGTCGATGAGCCCGGCGGGGCGCACGGGCACGTTGGCGTAGAGGATCACGGCCGCGTCGTATCGCTCGCCGTGGCGCACTTCTGCGTGCCGCAGCGCGTCTCGGGCGGCGTCGTCGACGCGCGCGCTGTCGGTGGCGAGCGATGGGTCGCGGCGGACGGCCTCGGCCCCGAGCCCCTCGGCGAGGCACAGGATGCGCGCGTCGTCGCTCGAAACAACCGTGCGGCGCAGCGCTCTGCTTTCTCGCGCCGCGTCGATGGTCCACGCGATGCACGGCCGGCCCGCGACGGGCGCGATGTTCTTGCCCGGCACGCCCTTGCTGCCGCCGCGGGCGAGGATGATTCCCAGTGTCTTCATGCGGCGGCCTCGATTGATGCGCGGAGTGATCGGGGTTCAACGAGCGAGTGAGAGCCCGGGCAGAGATCGATCGCGGCACGTTCGCGCCGGGCGGCGGCGGCCGCGGGCACGGGCAGGGCTCGCACGCGGGATGATTCGGCCGGCGGCTCGGGCGGGTCGATCACGCACGCGCCGGTCGTGAGAAGCCATCGGTCGTAGAAGGGTTCGATCTCGTCGAGTGTTTCGACGCGACGGGTGATGCGCGGCACAACCCAGCGTTCGGGCAGGCCGTGCGACGCGGGACCGCCGGCGCGGGTGAGGTGCTCAACGGCTTCGAGGGTGTGCGCGAACGAGCCTCGCCCGCGCACACGCTCGTGCGTTTCGGCCGTGAGGGCGTGAAGATCGACGGAGATCACGCAGGGGTCTGCGGCCAGGAGCGTGCGTGCCTCTTCGACGCCCCCCGCCAGTTCGGTGCGCACGTGAACGCCCAGAACGCCGGCCCGGCGGCAGGCCGAGACGAGTTCCGCGGTGTGGTGCGCATCGATCGATTGTCGCGCGTCGATGGTCACGGCGGCGTCGGGCGGAAGGACGCCGCCCCACGCGTGCGCCAGCGCATCGTGCAGGGAATGGGGCGAGGGCCAGGCGTGAGCCGCGATGCGGGCAGTTTCGGGCACCGGGCAGCGGTCCTGGTCTGAAAGAGAGGCCACCCACTCGGCGGTGTTGTGTGCCGGTGCGCCGCTGAGCAGGTGCCGGGCGCGTGCGGGCGAATCTGGCACGAGGCGGGCGAGCGCGTCGCGCAGCGGGGCATCGACCGCGGGGCAGACGGGCTTGACGATGGGGTCTGCCTGCGGCGCGACGGGGATGTAGCCCAGCAGACCGCCGATGGTGGCGAACGGGCCGCCCACGCAGGCGCTTTCGTCGATGATCTGGCGCGCGACGACGCACGGCGAGAGGCCGGGTGCCGCGTGTGTGAAGGTGAGCAGGTGCGCGTCGGGGCGTTCGTTCGAGCGATCAAGCACGCGCTGCGCCAACGAGGGATCGAGCAACGCCCAGTCGGCGTGCACAAGCATCGCCGCGTCGAGCCCGTGCGGCGCGAGCACCGGGGCGAGAAGCCGCGGGGCGTATGCCTCGTCGAAGATGGAGAGGTTGGCGATGCCGCCACGCCAGCAGTGGCGCGACCACAGACGGGCGCGCCCGACGGCGCGGGCGCGGGCGCGCAGGTGCTCGCGGCACACGGCGACGGCCTGCACAGGCAGCGAAGCGGGCAGTGGCCCGGCGAGTTGCAACGCGCGCTGCGGGTCGCCGCTCAGCAGGATCACCCCGCCGGTGAGGCCTTCAACGCGGGCCAGCCGCGAGAGGGTGTGCGAGAGGAGCGTTCGTCCCTGCGCCCAGGGCGCGGCAAGGTCACGCGCCTGCCCCAGACCGCCGACAGCCTCGTCGACAAGGACGCACGCGGCGACGCGCCGCGCGGGGCGCACCGAGATGGATGTGTGTGCGGCGGCGACATCCGCGGAGGGGTCGCGGGAGATGACGGGGCCGCCGCGCAGGGTGCGCAGGCCGTCTTCGAGCAGCCGCGCGACATCGTCGGCGGCGTCGGCCATCCAGGTGACGTTCTCGATGTCGCGTTCGATCTGCCGTCGCTGGCGGTCAAGGTCGGTGAGGGCTTCGTCGAGGGCGATGAGCCTGTCGGCGCGGTAGCGTTTGAACTGGCCCGTCTGGTTGATGAACTGGGCGAGCCAGTAGGCGCCCGAGGCGGCGGCCTGCTGGCCGATGGCCTGTACTTTGGCGATGAGCGCGTTGACGCGTCCCTGGTTCTCCTGGTTCTCGAGCATGCGCCGCAGGTGTTCCGCGGCTTTTCGGCTCTTGCCCGCCAGCAGGCGGGATTCATCCCGGAGAAAGGCGACGCGCGCTTCGACCGCGCGCCGACGCGCGGGCGAGCGGTCTCGGGCGGGCGCGACGGGCAAGGCGGGCAGGGATTCGCGGCAGAACGTTTCGAGGGCGCGGGCCAGGGGCATCGGCTCGGTGTGCTGTTTGAGCACGCCGCCGGTCGTGGTGTCGATGATGCGCAGGCCTTTTTCGCGGTCGCGCATGAAGTCTCGCTCGAACTGAACGAGGTAGGTGGCCATCTGTTCGTCGGTGTAGAGCGGGCGGCCGTCGGCGCCCTGAACGCGGCGCAGCAGCGAGCGCATGCGAGCGATGCGCTGCCACTCGAGCATTTCGAGCGTGTTGAACTCGCTGAGTTCCGCGGCCCAGACGTTGTGGATGGCGGCGCCGGGGCCGTAGTAGTGCCCCCCGGTAAAGCCCAGGTCTTGCCCGACGAGAAGCACGGGATCGCACCCCAGGTGGCGGGCCAGGTAATAGGCCATGTGCGCCACGGTGGCGCCGGGGTCGATGCGGCCCATCTCGCGCGACAGTTGCGGGCCCAGCAGGCGGTCGGCGGTGTCTTCGCCCACGCAGCGGATGTCGCCGGGGAACGCTTCAAGAATCGCGGGGCTGGCCTTGGGTTCGACAACGAGCGTGACGCCTTCGACATCCGCGGGCGTGAGGCCCTCGTAGAAGCGGCGGCTGATCTCGTGATAGTCGAGGGCGGTGACAAAGTGCGGACGGATGCCCCGGTCGAGCAGGGGCCTGAGCACGGTCTGCACGGCGATGATGACGACGCGATCGCGAACCCCGGGTGCGGCGAGCAGGTCGAGCGCGTCGGCGAGGCTTGGCCCGGCGGCCACCACCACGGCGGGCTTGTGCCGCATCGCGCCGGCGAGGTCGGCGATGCCCGGGCACTCGCTGTACCACGCGAGGTTCTGGATGTTGTTGCGCACGGTGGTCTCGACCTGCACGAGCGTGGTGACGATGTTCGTGCGCACCGAGCGGATGATGTCGGTGAGCGTGTGCGCGAAGCGTTCGCCCCCCTCGAGTCGGTGCCTGCTGGGCGCGTGGTCAAGAATCTGCACGCCCGCGGCGAGCACCCCTTCTAGGCCCATCACGCCCTGGGCCATCGCGCCGGCGTTCTCGCTCTCGGTCAGGATCACCGTGTTCTGCCAGAGAAGCCAGGGGGTGCAGTCGATGCGTTCGAAGACCGCGCGGAGCAGCGCGGCGTCGGGCTCGTAGACTATGATCGCGCCGTGACGCCTGAGGCGCGACGCCAGCGCGGCGACGTGGTGGCCCAGGCCAAACCCTCTGACCACAAACGCGGCGGACGAGGCGACATCCGCGGCGCGTGCGAAGCGTTCACCCTCGGTGATGGGGTCTACCCCGCTTGCCAGGCGACGCAGGACACCCGCGAACTCGATCTCGCCCGTGAGCCCGCCTTGACGCGCGTGCGCGAGGCGAAGGTGCGTCGCCGGCCCCGAGGCGCGGATGGCTTCGGCGGCGCGCGGGCTGCGGCTGGCGAGCAGGGCGAGGTTGCGTTCGAGCCGCTGTGGGCAGGGATCGAGCGACCACGCGGCGGATGGTGAGGGCGTCGTTGGCGGCTGGCTGGTCACTCTCGATCACCTCGGCGTGGGGGGTGCAAGCGAGGGGTGCACGCCCCTTGTCGCCAAGAAGGAAATCGGCCACCCCGGCGCGGGCGTGTGAAATCGAGGGGGGTGCTCCGGGCGGATGGGCGGTCCCCTGTTCAGGACTCCCGCCCAAGAAGGGGGCAATGATGGGTGTCATGCACCCGAATCTGACACCATACACGCTGGCCCAGGGGTTCGCTTCTTTGGATGCGCCGGCCCCGCCGCCTCTGCCATCGCCACCCTTTCTGGAGAGGTACCTCTTCGAGTTCCCGTGGCCGGCGGCGGTGGTGCTGGTGGCGGTGGCGGTGATCGCCGGTGTCACGCTCACCCGCGCGGGCAGGCGTTCGGCGGGGTGGGGTGTGATGGCGATCGGGGCGGTGGCCGCCGCCGGGGTGATCGGCCTGGCGTACTGGGTCGTGACAGACCGCGAGCGGGTGTCGCAATCGACGCGTGAGTTGATCAACGCTGTCGCCGCTGGGGACGCGGCGGCGGTGGAGGCGCTGCTGACGGACGACGCGGTGCTCATCGCGCCGCCGCTGAGCGCCGACCGGGTTCGCAAGCCCGCGATCGTGACGCGCGTGGGGCGCGACTTTGCGCCCGGGCATGTCTACCACCTGCGTGAGCACGGCGTGACGGCGCTTCAGGCGACGATGGACGGGCCGACGCGGGCCAGGGTGCAGGTGAAGGTGCGCGTGGTGCCGGAGATCACGGGCTCGCCGGTGCCCTCGTGGTGGCGGATCGATCTCACCCGCGGGGCCGACGGCCGGTGGCGCATCTCGGGCATCGGCATGCTCTCGATCGGAGGGTTTGTTCCCGGCTCGGGGTGATCGTGCCGGGGCGCGGGGTGTGGAAGATCAATCGTCGGCAGTGCCGCGGCGGTGTTTGCGCTCGGACGTCGCGCGTTTTTCGCGCAGCCGCCGTTCGACGCTGCCGCGCGTGGGGCGGGTGGCGCGTCGCTGCTTGGGGCGCACCAGTGCCTGGCGGATCAGGGCGAGCAGGCGGTCGATGCACGCGTCGCGGTTGCGGCCCTGCGAGCGGTACTCATCCCCGATGATGAGCAGTTCGTCATCGCCCACGAGCGCGGGCCCGGCGATGGTGCGTAGTCGGTCGGCCTGCGGGGGGTCGAGGGGCAGGTCGGCGATGCGCACGCGCAGCAGGCACTTGGTGGCGCGTTTGTTGACATTCTGCCCGCCGGGGCCGGAACTGCTGGCAAAGGTGATGGTGAGCGCCTCGGGGCGCACCGAGCGGCCGGGCCCGGCGCGCAGGCGCGGGTTCTGGCCGTCGTCGGGCGGTTTGTGCTGCGCCTCCATGACGATGAGGCTAGGAGGACTTGGGCCAACGTGCCAGGAAGAGGGGGGTGCGCAGGCCGCGAAACACATACGATGGCGTCATGAACAGCACGCGACCCGACATCGGCCCCGAAACCCGCCAGGAACACCTGGCGTTGCTTCGTGAAGTGACCCAGATTCCAACGGTCGCGGGGCACGAGCAGCGTGTGGCGGATTTCATCACCCGCTGGGTGGCGCAGCGGGAGGACGTGGTGCTGACCGCGGATTCGGCCGGCAATCTGCACGTCGCGATGCGGTCTGAGGGGGCGGGCAGGCCGCTGTATTTCACGGCCCACCTCGACCACCCCGCCTTTGTGGTGCAGCGCATCGTGGCGCCCGAGGTTGTGGAACTCGCCTTCCGCGGGGGTGTGATGGACGATTATTTCGTCGGCGCGCCCGTGCAGGTCTACGACAGCGCGGGCGGGGTGCACGAGGGAACGCTCTTCGGCGAGGCCCGCCCTGGCGAGTCTCACGGCGGTTCGGGGCAGCC
Organism: Phycisphaeraceae bacterium; assembly: GCA_019636615.1. GTDB lineage: Bacteria > Planctomycetota > Phycisphaerae > Phycisphaerales > UBA1924 > UBA2402. Next base: position 1,734,657 of record JAHBXF010000001.1, read on the forward strand.
GCTGTTCAAGCACTACATGGCGGAACTGTCGCACCCCACCGACGCGGTGCGCCCCGGCGACGTGGGCGTGTGGAACGTGGGGCCCTCTGAGGTGATCGACAACTGCCTTCACGCACCGGCGTGCGACGACCTGGCCGCGGTGGCCGCGGCGCTCGCCGCGTATGACGTGCTGCGCGCCATGCCCCTGGCGGGGCGATCGCACCCGGTGCGGCTGCTCTTCACGCGGGCGGAGGAGATCGGGTTTGTGGGGGCCATCGCGGCGTGCAAGCAGGGAACAATGCCGCGAGAGGCCAGGGTGATCGCGCTGGAGAACAGCAGGAGTTTCGCCGAGAGCCCCATCGGGGGCGGGCCGATCGTGCGCGTGGGAGATCGCCTGAGCATCTTCAGCCCGACACTGACCGACGCGGTGGCCAAGCGGGCGGAAGAACTCGCCGGGGCGCCGATGCCCACGGCGGCGCAGAAACTCTCCGAGGCGCCGGCGTGGAAGTGGCAGCGCAAACTCATGGCCGGCGGCGCGTGCGAGGCGAGTGTCTTCTGCACCTACGGCTATGAGGCCACGTGCGTGTGTCTGCCGCTGGGCAACTACCACAACATGGCCGATCTCGCGGCGGTTCAGGCCGGCACCAACACCACGACCCCTCGGGTGGCGCGCGAGTACATCAGCATCGCCGACTATGAAGGGCTGGTGGACCTGCTCGTGGCGTGCGGGCAGCGGCTGCCCGCGGCGATGCCGCTCTCGGACAGGTTCGAGCGTCTCTGGGGCGAGCGCGCCTTCGTGCTGGGGTGAGGGGCCCGGCTCAGCGAGGCGGGATGTCAACCACGAGCGTGCCCGGCCCCGTGGGGATGATGATCTTGCCGTCCATCACGCCCAGCACGCGGGGCGTGTCATAGACGCGCAGTTGCGTGGCGCTCGCCAGTTTGCCGGTGGGCAGATCGAAGACGAAGAGGCGCAGCAGGTTCTCGGCCTCGCTCTCGTCGTCCGAGAGGGGTCGCATGTTGACCTCAACGGCGACCATGTGCCCCTGGCAGATCTCGGGCACTTCGATGCGCGTGGCCTCTCCCAGCGCGTCGGCCCCGACGAGGATGCCGTCCGCGTCGATCACCGCGACGCCCCGAGGGCTGGCCAACGCGAGGCGGCGGTCGATCACACGCGCGGCGAGGGGCAGCGACATGTGGTCGGCCACATCGATGGGCGCACGGGCGGGGGTGCCGTCGTCGCGACGGAACCGCCACATCGAGCCGTCGGGTCTCAGCACGATGATGCCCTCACCCACGACCCAGGCCGCCTGAGCCATCGAGCCCGGCGCGCCGGCGGTGCGCCAGGCGACCTGTCCATCCGCGGGGTTGTAGCGGAGCAGACCATCGGAGGTGCCCACGATCGCCCCGCCCGAAGGGTCGGCGCGCACCCAGCGGGGATGGTCGCCGAGTTCTTCGTGCGATAAGGTGGAGGATGGCGACCCGTCGGTGAGCGACAGCGCGACCACCACGCCGCGCCAGCGGTCTTGCCCGGGTGCCAGGCGCGTGGCGCCCGCGATGACCAGCGAACCGTGAGCGAGTTCCATCTCAAAGACCCGCTGCACGACAGTCTGTGATGTCCATGCGGGCGAGCCGTCGCGCTGCAGCAGCGCGACGGCACGTCCAGAACGCTGGAGGATGCAGATCACCCGGTCATCGGCGGCGAGGATGACATCTTCGCCCCGCACCTGGCCGTCGATAGGAGTCATGAACCGCACGCCGCCGGCGATGTCGGCCGGGTCGGAGAAATACGACGAGAAACTCTCGGACTTCCAGAGTGTTGAGCCCACGCGGGCCGGGCCGCCGCTGTTGGCGATGGCTTCTACCACGCCCCCGCCTGGCGCTGGCCAGTAGAGATAACTCACGTCGGGCGTGTGCCGCACGAGCGTCGGGCGCACCTGATACGGGCGAGACCAGGCCTGCGCCAGGCGGCCGTCCTCGGCGCTGGTGTTCCAGAGCGCGATCTGGCGGGCGGTTTCAGAGATCATGACGAGCCCGCCGTAGGCCGCGCCCGGTGCGGTCGGCGTGAGCGACGAGGGGAGCGGATCCCACCCGGCGAGAGTCTGCACGGAGTCGGTCGAGGGGGTCGGGCCGATGCGAGCGGGCTGCGAGCGCCGCGCGAGAGCGTCGCGGAGCGCGGACATCGCGCTGGCGGCCGAGAGGCTCCCCGCGCGGGTCTGAATCGTCAGGCCTTCGCGAGAATCGGTCAGGCGCGCCAGCAGGCGATAGAGGGGCTCAACGTCATTGGGGCGGTCGGCGAGAATGTCGTGCAGCCGGCCTGCGGCGAGCCCGAGCACCTCGTGCTGGCCCGGCCGGCCGATGCGTTCGTTGAGTTCGGCCGCGCGGATGGAAGCGCCCAAGGCCAGCCTCGCCTGCGTGGTGGCGTCTGCGCGTGCGTGGAGTTCCGCGGCGCTGAGCCACAGCCTTGGGGTGATGCCGGCGCAGGGGTATCGGCGTGCAAGAGACTCGAGTTGCTCGGCCGAGGGAGCGGGGCCCAGCGCGTCGAACATGCGCTGGGCTTCGTTCTCAAAGACCGCGTAGGCCGCCGCGCCCGAGGCGAGGATGATCGACGTGAGCGCAGCCGAGGCTCTCTCGGCCGCGGTGGATGTCGCCGAGGGGAGCGCAAGGTCGGTGCGGGGGTTGGTGAAGTCGTTCTCGAGTACAACCGCGGCGAGTTGTTCTGAAAGCAGGACGCGCTGCAAGGCATCGGCGGCGTCGGCGGGTCGGCCCTGGACGGTGCGCAGCCACGCGAGTTCAAAGACCACGCCGACCTCCTGCGCGGGCGTTTCGGCCGCGCGGGACAGCCGCTGGATGATCTCGTCGAGCGTGCCCAGGTCGCGCACGGGGGCGGGCTCGTGCTGCGCGGCGCGGGCCGTCTCGTTGGCCGCCGGCGCGGCGTGCTCCCAGGCTCGCCGGCTCTTGGTGACAATCTCAATCAACTGGGTGAACAGGGCGTCGCGCTGCGTGGCGGCGGCGGGCGATGCCGCGTTGCGGTCGAGCACGGCGAGCGCCTGGTCGGCCAGCGCGGGCACGGAATCTGGCCGCCCCATGCGGTGAACAAGGTCGATGTAGGTGAGCAGGGGCGAGGCATCGTTGGGGTTGCTCGCCACGCGCTGCTCGAGGAGTGTGCGGGCGTTGTCCCACGGCACATAGGTGTGCAGCCACGCGCGGTCGGCGCTGATCAGGTGGGGCTCGGCCCCTTCCACAGAGAGCGCGGCGATGAAGTTGCCCGAAGCCCCCAGCAGCATGGTTACCGGGTCGTCGGGCTGGGCCGGGTTCATGCTCACGATGCCCTCGCCGGTGGGCACGTAGAGGCGACCCGCGGCGGCGAAGGCGCGACCCACGATGGGCGGGCGCGACATCGTCGGGCTCAGGCGCGCGCTGCCCGTTTCAAACTCGTCGATGCGCACGCACGCCACGCGCGAGTCGCCGACGCCCGCGAGAGAGTCGCCCACACGCACCAGGTACCAGGGCGTCGCCATGGCCGAGGCGTCTCTCGCGGCCAGCAGGGCTCCGTCGGCGGCGCTGAGTTTCACGACGCGCCCGGTGCCCTGCTCGATGGTGAAGAGCACCTCGCCCACGGCCACGGGGGTGTGCATGGCGTACGGCGGGCGGCCGTCGTCAGAGCGGAAGTTGAACCCGCCCGTCGTGGGCGTGGCGGAGAGCCGAACCCAGAGAGGCCGGCCGGTGGCGGCTTCATAGGCGCCCAGCACGCCCATGTCGTCGGCGCGATACACCACGCCGTGGTGCACGATGGTGCCCTCGGGGCGAGAGAAGGTGCGGCCCCACGGGTTTGTGCCGTAACTGCCCACGGTGCGCGCGTAGCGCAGGTTGCCGGTGTAGAGATCAAGGCCGACCAGCGAAAGGCTTGTGATGCGGCGCGATTGCCCGGGCCGCTTGAGGCCGACGATCACGGTGTCTGCATCGATCACCGGCGGGCCCTGCACCACGGCGGGCGGGCCGTCGCGCGTGCCTTGCCGGCGCTGGTCGAGCCAGCCGGGATCGACAGACCAGAGGACCGCGCCCGTCGCCGCGTCGACGGCGTGAACTCGTCTGTCGCCGGTGCGCTGGCCGTTGTTGGGCAGGCCGGTGGCCGTCACGCAGACGCCGCCCGACACCGCCACGGCGGAGACATCTTCTAACTCGGACCTGCCCCCGCTCATGGCGATGGCCAGGGCTTCATCGCCAGACCAGGAGAATGCGCCGCCCGTCGCCAGGCGCGTGCGCCAGATCGGGGCCAGGGTCGCGGCATCCCACGCGCCGATAGAGTGCCCATCGGCGGCAAAGACCACCCCGCCAACCACGGCCGGAAAGATCCATGCCGTCGAGTTGGAGTTTGATCGACCCGGGATGGTGATCGCCGGGGTAGCCTGCGGCAGGTTCACGGTGGCGGGGTCGAGGGGTGTTGAGCGCAGAGGCCGCTGCGGCACGCCGGTCTGCGGCGAGCGCGACCACGAATCCAGGGGTGTTCGGCCGCGCGCCAAGGCCAGGGCCGGGGCCGCGGGCACAGGGAGGGTGAGTTCATCAGGGGCCAGTCGGGCGAGTTCTGCCCAGGACTTCGCCCACGCCGAGACTTCATCGCGCGGGATGTAGGCGGCGATGAGCGAAGCGAGCCTCGCTGCCTCCGCGGCGGGCGCGCTGCCCGCCACGGCCGCGGGGTGGTCGATGAGCGGGGTGAGAATCAACCGGGCAGACTCGAAACGCCCGGCCTCCAGTTCCAGTTGGGCCAGGCGCAAGGTTGCTTCAAACCCTGACGGGGTGAGAAAGAGCGTTTGTTCAACCAGCGCCCCTTCGCCCTGTTCAAGCAAACGCGCGGCGCGTGGTTCCTGCTGGCCGATATACGCCGCGAGAAGGTCCGGGTATCGTCGCAGCAGGTCGTGCACGTGGCGGCGCACAGGGATGAAGAGATCGCCGTCTGCGGCGGGGTCGAGCGCGTTGCGGGCCAGAACTTTGTCGCCGTCGTTCTCAAGGAGATTTTGAAGCACGCGGAGTGCCTCGGCGGCGTTGCCGGCATCGTGCAGTTCACGCACGCGCAGCAGGGCGTCGCGTGCCACGACCGAGTCGTCGGTGTAGACGCCACGCCGATCCTGAGCGGGCGCAGACCACGCCGCACACGCCAGGAGAAGACAGGCCGCGATGGTCCGATATCGAGCGGCCAACGCGTGGAAGCGGGCGGTGGCGGTCGGTCGGGGTGAGAGAAGGCGTTGATGCATGATGTGCCCCGTCTTCTGTTCGTCGATGCAACCGGGATAGGTCGTCCCGTCGGACAGTTTATGGAGAAAAGAGGGGGTGGAATCGTGGCCCCGTCGCCGGCGGGGCCGATGGATGGTTTCAGCCATGACCTCCCTCGCCATTTCAGACGGTACTCGCGATGGACTGCTGACCCGGGTGGGAGGGGCGTTTTTCAATCCCAGGCATCGCCCGCTGCGGGTCGTGTGCCTGCTGGCGTCGGTGGTGGTGATGTCATTCACCGACCTGGCGCTGACGCTGAACTACGCCACGACGGTGGGGATGATGGAAATGAACCCCCTGGCAAGGGCGGTGATGAACACCGGCTCGCCGGCGTCGTTGACGCTCTGGAAGGCGTGCACGGCGGGCCTGGGCGTGCTGGTGCTCTTTCTGCTGCGGCGACACCCGCGGGGCGAGGTTGGTTCGTGGGTGTGCTTTGCCATCATGGCGATGCTCTGCGTTCACTGGGCCCGGTTCAACGCGGGCATTCAGGACTGCATCCCCGAATACGCCTCGCTCATCGGCACCGATCATCCGTCCTGGGTGATGATGACCGCCAACTGAGTCTGGTTCCCGCGGCGGTGCGCCCCCGGCGGCACATCCGCGGCGGCGGCGCGGGCAACCCGGGCCTGATGGTCCGCAATCCGAACGTCCGCGTTCCCGGCGAACGGGCCGCACTTGCCCACGATACACTGGGCCCATGCGAGCCATTGTGACCGGACAGATCGGGATGGACAAGAAGCCTTACCTCGACGCGGTGGCCCGATTCGCGGGCCAGCAGGGGGAGGCGCTCGACCTCTACCACGTGGGCGACATGATGTACCGCGAGGCGCCGGACGTGCGCCCCGGCAAAATCCTCGACCTGCCCATCAGCCGGCTCAACTCGCTCCGGCGCGCCGCGTTCAAGGACATTCTCTCGGGTTCGCGTGACAAGCCCAACGTCATCGTGAACACCCACGCGACCTTCCGGTGGCGGCACGGGCTCTTCAGCGCTTTCGACTATGACCAGATCGAGCAGATGAAGCCCGACCTGTTCATCTGCCTGGTGGACAACATCGAGGTGGTTCACCAGCGGCTGCACGACGAGCACGAGATCGACGCGACGCTCAAAGACTGCATGGTGTGGCGTGAGGAAGAGATCCTCGCGACGGAACTCATGAGCCGGGTGATCCCGGGGAGCAAGTTCTACATTCTCTCGCGGGGTCGGCACGCGACGACCACGCGGCAGGCCTTCAGGCTCATCTGCCGCCCCGGCCTGCGCAAGGTGTACCCGTCCTTCCCGATGAGCCACGTGGTGGACATGCCCGACGTGCTGGCCGAGATCGACGCCTTCAGGGCGGCGCTGGCAGACCACTTCATCACGTTCGATCCGGGCGACGTGGACGAGAAACTTCTTCTGGAGCGTGCCATCGCCGCGGCCCGCGAGGGGCGTGAGTTCCTCGAGGTGGCGCCGCACACGTACGGCGGCTCGGTCGCCGCGGGGGCGACGCCGATCAAGGTGCGCGTGCGTGAGGTGCTCGACATCGCGGGGGATATCGACGGCCAGATCTACATGCGCGACTTCAAACTGGTGGACCAGAGCGACATGATCGTGTCGTACATCCCCGAACTGCCGGGGGGCATCCCCGGGCTTTCCAGCGGTGTCGAGCGTGAGTTGCACCACGCCTTCGAGCACACGAAAGAAGTCTTCGTGGTGTGGAAGCCGAAGAAATCTCCCAGCCCGTTCATCACCGAGACGGCCACGCGCATCTTCGCGAGCGTGCCCGAGGCGCTCGAATATTTCGAGAAGAACGGGTATTTCGGCGAGAAGAACCTCTTCGGCCATTGATCAGGCCCGCGCCGGAGGCGCCGTGGCCGGGGGGTGCGGCGCAAGGGCCGCGGGCGTTCTTCGAGGTGAAAAAAAACCGCCGCGCTCCGGGGCGCGGCGGTTGTGCTGCATGAACGGCGAGGCCACATGGGTCGGCCTTGTCCCCGCGCGGGGTGTGGGGCCGTGTGAGGTGGCGGGTTCAGTGCGTGAAGCGGCACTTGGCGGGGTTGCCGCCGTGCTCGTCGAACAGAACGATCTCGTTCTGGCCGGGCATGATCCACGACTGCGGGACGAAGTATCGTGTCTGGGGCGGCACTGGCTTGCCGTCGGCGGTGGCGACCCAGTAGCGGCAGAGGTGTTTGCCGTTGATGTAGATCTGCCCCTTGCTCATGCCGATGGGTTCGAAGTACAGGCCGTGGGGTTTATCGCACTCGAAGGTGCAGCGCCACCAGCACGGGTTGTCGCCGATCTTGGCGTTCTTGGGTGATGCTTCGTACGAGGATGCCGAGGGCGGCTCCCACTTGGCGAAGGAGAACTCGGCCTCGGTGGTGAGCGGGTTGGCGCACTCGATGAGGCCGATGCCGGTCTGCGCCAGGAGTTGCAGGTCTTCCTCGGGGTCCATCGAGTTGAGCAGGGCGATCTGAAGGAGCGAACTGCCCTTTTCCAGTTGTTCCACCGAGAGCATGACGCGGGTTGGCCCGCTGCCGTCGAAATAGGCGATGGGCTCGTCGTTGAGCAGCAGCAGCGCGGAGGCTGGGGGCTTGGGCACGCAGACCATGAGCGGCGTTTTGCGCTTGTGGTTGATCGTCCACGTGAGCCTGTCGGGGAAGGTGGCGTCGCCGGCGCTCACTTCCCACAGCAGCGGACGGAACGAGACCGCCTCGACCGGGCGGCCGGTCATGATCTTGGGTGTGCCGAGTTTGGCGTTCTCGATCTCATACCCGTGGCCATAGAGGCCCTTCGATTCGCCGAAGTTGGCGCCGCCGGCGAAGCGGCCCAGGTTTTCGGCCAGCACAACCACGGTCTGCAGGCCCTTCTTCAGGGGCAGGGTGATCTCGGGGCTTGCGCCCGGCGCCACGCCCACGATGCCCAGCGGCTTGCGGTCGTGGAAGAGGTGCAGGCGGTCGCCGCTCTCGGGGAAGGCCATGCGCGCCTTGCGCGTGGAGGGGTTCTGGATCTCCAGGCGGTACCAGCCGTAGCCGTAGGGGCAGCCCAGCGTGGTGAGGTCGGCCGGCCCGTTGATTTTCGCGAAGCGGGCGCTGCTGCCGTCGATGTAATCATCGATCGGGGCGCAGGACCACGGCGAGAGGGCCGGGGCCGCGGGCGGCTTCTCGCCGGCTGCGCCGGCGCTCTTGCCCTTGGGCGCGCTCTCGACAGGCACAACCTGCGACTTGCCGTCAGCGCCGACAAAGATGTAGTCTTTCGCGCCGGGCATGGGGATGACGGTGCCGTCCTGAGTAAGTCCCAGGGCTCGCACCACCACGCCGTCTTCCTTGAAGAAGACCTGGTCGGCCATGTTCACCGAGACCATGACCACGGTGAGGCCCTCGTGGTCGAGGATGGCGGGCTTGTCTTCGGGCACGACGACTTCAACGGGCGAGCCGTTGATCGAGAGCATGGCCTGCGAGCCCGGCACGCCGAAGCAGACAAGCACCTGCCCCACCGAGCCCAGCGGCGACAGATTGCAGTAATCCAGTTTGCAGCGGCCGCTGATGTTCACGTCGAAGAGCAGCCACGCCACGCCCTCGCGCGGCAGCGTCACAGGCAGCGTCCACCCGTCGCTCAGCAGCAGGTGAACGGTCTGCGGCGGTGTGTTCTCGCTCTGGGGCTCATCGCCAAAGACAAAGACCACGTTGCCCTGCGAGCCCTGGCCGTAGATCACCGAAACCCCGGCGCGGGGCTGACCGGACGCGCCCTTGCCCTTCTTGCCGCCATCGGCCAGCGAGTCGCTGGGCGCGGGGCAGAGCGAAACAGGGCGGTAGTTTGAGTCAAGGTTGGCCAGCACGCGCCCGAAACGCGTGGCAAAGGTGGCGATGCGACGCACGGCCGAGTGCGCGCCGCGGGGTTTGCCGAGTTCGTTGAGCAGGGCGTGCGCATCCGAGGCCGACGTGATGAATGAGTCGGCGTCTTGTGGGGACCGCCCCGCGCTGAAGCCGAAACTCACGCCGGCGCAGAGCGAGCGAACGGTGAACTGCCCGCCGCCGGCGAGCACCTCGGCGCAGCGACGCATCGCGGCCCACGGCTTGATCTCCGGCGCGCTCTCACGCCCCCAGATGTCCGGCTCGCCCGCGAGAAGATCAACGACATAGCGGGGCTGCTCGGGCCGAACCACCGCCAACTGCCGGATCTGCTCCAGCGTGCTCGCGGCGTCGGTCCAGCCGTCGATCTGGCCTTCGACGCCCGCCCACAACTGGTTCGAGTTGATAATCGGCACCGTGATGCCCGACTCGCGGATGTAGCGCGTGAGTTCGCCCAGGTACGTGCCGGCCAGGTCGTCGTTGCCGCACGTCCAGTCGCTCTCGCACTGCACCATCACGATGGGCCCGCCCGAACCCGCCGCCGTCATCTGCCACCCGCGGATCTGATCCGCCACTGCCGTGATGAATCGGGACGAGGCTTCGAGGAAGGGGCCCCCGGTGTTGCGCAGTTTCATCCCGTTCTGTTCGCTCAGCCACGGGGGAAGGCCGCCCATGTCCAGCGAGGCGCCCACATAGGGCCCGAGGCCAAGGATGCAGTACATCCCGGCTTTGCCGACCAGATCGACAAAGTAGCGAAGGTCGTTGTCGCCCTGAAAGTCGAACTTGCCCTGGCGGGGTTCGTGGCGCGCCCACACGACCGGCGTCTCGATCGCATTGAAACCGGCCTGACGCGCGGCATGGATTCGATCGGCCCACGTGTCGCGCGGCAGACGAGCGTACGGTACTCGCCCGGCTATGAGCCAAATCCTGCGTCCGTCCACCAGGAAACTACGGCCGTCTAGAGTGATCGATGGCATCGGGGCGAAAATCCCCCTCAGTGAGGTGTTTGGGCGGGTACAACTCGGAGTATGACTGCACCGCTGCTCGGCCCACCGCCAGCGCGATGCATACTGACTGAACCATAGCGGGCATTTCTCAAAAACTGAAATTTGATCGCAAAAAGTTAGGTAACACGAAGGATCTTTTTGGTCTCCGCATCCCCAACTTCGCCGAACCTACAGCCGGCAGGAGACATCTTCCATTGAACTGGCTGAACATAATGCAAACAAAGAATCGGTTTTTCGTCTTCACCTCTCCCACCATGAGGGGGGTTGTGGGTTCGGCGTTGCTTCTGGCCTCGTGCATCGCCCTGGTTTCGTGCGGCGGCCGTGGGTCGGTGGACGACAGGGTGCGGGCGATGCTCGCCGACGCGAAACAGCGCACGAACGCGGCGGCGGTGCCGCGCGACCGCGAGAACGGGTACGGCGATCGTCGCACCCCGGGCGAACTCTCGACGCGCCCCGCGACGACCAACCCCGGCGCCGAAGCGTTGACATTCAAGGCCGCCGACGAGGCGAGAGACCTTTCCGAGCGGCTGAGGCTGTACGCGGCCGATGGCGGCCTGAACGTGACCGAGGGGGACGAGGCCGTCGAACGGCTCTTCACACCCCCCGAGGGCGTCCGCGTCATCTCTCTCACCGAGGCCTTCAGGCTGGCGCACGATTCGGGGCGAGAATACCGCGGGGCTGAAGAAGAACTCATGCTCGCGGCCATCAGGCTGCTCAGCGAGCGCCACCTCTGGGGCCCGAGGCTCTTCAACGACACAACGGTCGGGGTGTTCGGCTCGGGCGATGACGGACGATTCGAGCACGCGGCCCAACTCATCAACCAGTTGCGCGCCACGCAGCGGCTGCCATACGGCGGCAGCATGGAGGCCGCGTGGATCGTCCGCGCCACCGACCAACTGCGCGAGCAGTCCACGGGCGGGTACCGTCAATCCTCGGCGCTCGCGCTGAGCGGCAACATTCCGCTGCTGCGCGGCGCGGGGCAGGTTGCGCGCGAAGAACTCATCCAGAGCGAACGCAACCTGGTCTACCAGACGCGCGAGTTCGAGCGGTTCCGCAGGCGGCTGCTGGTGAGCATCGCCGGCGATTACTTCTCCATCCTTCAGACACGGGCCTCGATCGCCAACCAACTCAGGCAGTTGCGCTCGCTGCGCGAACTGGTGCGCGCCGCGGAGGCGAAAGTGGAGGCGGGCCGCGTCGAGGCCTTCGACAAGGACATCGCCAGCAACCGCGTGCAGTCCGCGCTCTCGCAACTGTCGAACCTTGTCGACCGCTACATCTTCCAGATCGAGCGTTTCAAGGTTCGTCTGGGGGTGCCCCTCTCCGAGCCCATCGCGCTGGCCGACGACATCATCGAACTGCCCGACCCCGGTTATGAGCCGGCCGAGGCCACGGTGCTGGCGCTCGAATACCGGCTCGACCTGCAGAACCGGCGCGACCGCATCGACGATTCTCGCCGCGCGGTTGCCAACGCGAAAAACGGCCTTCTGCCAGACCTCAACCTCTCCGCGGGGGTCGAGGTTCCCACAGACCCGCGCGACGACACCGGCGGGCTTGATTTCAGCGGCGGCGATCTTGACTATCGCGCCACCGCCATCCTCAGCCTTCCCCTCGACCGGGAGGTCGAGCGCCTGCGGCTGCGAACCGCGATCATCGGCCTGGAGCGACAGAACCGGGACTATCAACAGGCACGCGACGAGGCCATCATCGGTGTGCGCGACGCCATGCGCGGCGTTGATAACGCCCGCTTCCAGTTGGTGCTCGCCGAGGAACAGGTCCGCATCAACCGCCGCCGTCTGCGCGGCCAGCAACTGAAGATCGACACCATCGACACGCAAGCGCTGGTCGATACCGAGAACGACCTGCTGCAGGCCGAGAACGAGAGCGACCGCGCCCGCACCGCGCTGCGCAACGCCGTGCTCAACTTCCTGCTCGAGGCCGACATGCTCCGCGTCGCGCCCGACGGCACCTTCCAGATGCTCCCGGGCATGGTGATGAGCCCCACACCCAAGCCCCCGGAGCCCGATCCCGCGCAGTTCCAGGCGCCCGCGCCATAACGCCGCGACGGGCTCCCCCCCTCGCGGGCGTGATAGCCTTCGGGCCCGATGCCCCCGCAGGCTGAAGACCAACCCGTGGTATTCGATCTCACGCGTGAGACGTGGGTGCTGCGTGCTGTCGGCGACACGGGCGCAGTCCCCGGGCATCTTCAAGACGCCCTCGCCGCGGGCGTTCCCGCGGCGCTGCCCGGGTGCGTCCACGCGGACCTTCTGCGCCGCGGCCTCATCGCCGACCCGCGCGACGGTTTCAACGAATCGTTGTCGCGGTGGATCGGCCTCACCCAGTGGGAATACAGCACCGAGTGTGCCCCGGCGGGTGTGTTGAAGACCCACGCGGGCAGGCTCGACCTGGTCTTCGACACCATCGAGACTGTCGGTGATGTGTGGCTCAATCACGAGCGACTGGCCCAGGCCAGGTGCGCATTCCACCCGGTGCGCCTTGACGCGAGACATGCCTTTGCCGACGGGACCGGGCGCATCGCCGTGCGTTTCGAGGCGCCGCTGACGCACATCCGCGATATGGCCGCGCGACTCGGCGAGCGGCCCGTGAACGGCGACTGGGACCCCTTCGTCTTCGCGCGTGGCCCGGCCATGAACTACGGCTGGGACTTCTCGCCGCAGTCGCCCACCTGCGGCATCACGGGTGGTGTCAGGCTGGAGGCGTGGCGCGGCGTGCGCATCGCCCATCTCCGCCCGCTGGTCGAGCGATTGACCGATGACACGTGGCGTGTGCGTGTGTGCGTCGATATCGAAACGAACGACGAGAACCCGCTGGCCTCCTTCACCCTGCGCGCCCGGCTCGATGCGCCCGACGGCGGTTCGGCAGGCGAGACCCAGTGGCGCGGCGTCCCCAGCCCCTCTCCCGCATACGACGGCGGCCCGCCCCTGCGAACCCTGAGCGCCGAGATACTGCTGCGTTCGCCCCAACTGTGGTGGCCCGCGGGCGAAGGCCGGCAGCCTCTCTACACGCTCGTCGCCGAGGTTGAATGCAGCGATGCGGCCACCGGCGAGCGCACGCTTGTTCGCCGCGGCGCACGCTTGGGGGTGCGCGAGGTGAAACTCAGCACAGCCCCTGACCGGCACGGTTCGGGTTTCACCGTTGTGGTCAACGGCCGGCCCATTTTCTGCAAGGGGTTCAACACCACTCCACGGGAACTCTTCAAGGGCTCGCCCCTGCGCCATGGCTTCGATCCGGCATCGCTGCTGGCCCTGCACGCCGAGGCCGGCGTGAACATGCTGCGCATCTGGGGCGGCGGCGAGTATGAACGAGACGAGTTCTACGACGCCTGCGACCGGCTGGGCATTATGGTCTGGCAAGACTTCATGTTCTCCTGCGGCATGTACCCCCAAGAGCCGCCCTTCCCGGCGCTTGTCGAGGCCGAGGCGCGGCATCAGGTGTCGCGCCTTGCCGCGCACCCGTGCGTGGTGCTCTGGTGCGGGGGCAACGAGTGTGTGTGGGGGCACCGGGCGTGGGGTTGGAAGGAGCGGTTGAAGCCCGGCCAGTCGTGGGGCGAGGCGTACTACTTCGATCTCCTGCCGCGCGTGCTGGCTTCGGCGGACGGCACGCGCGCGTACTGGCCCAATAGCCCGTGGTCTGGCGATGACGCGTCGCACCCCAACGACGCCGCGCGAGGCGACCGGCACACGTGGGACCTTCGGCTCGGCGACGCGGTGAAACTGGTGCCGCGGTTCTGTTCCGAGTTTGGCCACCAGAGCCCACCCTCGATCGAATCGCTCACGGCGTCGTTCGGTGCGCAAGGCTTGAGCGAAGCAACCCGGTGCGGCGCGCCACAACTCTTGGCGCACCTGCAGCGCGGGCCGGGCGGCAACGCGCAGCAATACGCCGAACTCCCCGAGGTCTTCGGCCCGCGTGCCGACATTGACGACTTTGAATCATGGCACTTCGCGGCGTCACTGCTGCAGGCCCGGGCCGTGCGCACGATGTTCGCCTGGTGCCGCGCGAACGCCCCGACATGCATGGGCGTGCTGCTCTGGCAGCACCACGACGTGTGGCCGGGCTTGACCTGGGCGCTGGTGGATGATCTCGGGGTGCCCAAGCCCGCGATGAGCGCGTTCCATCAGGCGATGGGCCCCCGGCTGCTCGATCTCTTCGCGACGCAGGACGGGCTGGTGGTGGGCGCATCGAACATGCCGCGCCGTGACCCCGGGCACGAGGGCTCCTGGGCGCCGCGCTTGACGGCCCAGCGGTTGGATTTCCACGGCCGGGTGATCGCCAGTGAACCACTCGCACCGCCGGCGATTGTGCCCGGCGTGGGTTGGCTGAGCCCACCGCTTTCCGATCGCATCGCGCACGCCCAAGACCCGGCGGCCGAGTGTGTGTGCGTGGTGAGCGAAGACGGCCTGCGGTCGCCCCCTTGGTTCTTCGTGCATGACCGGGCGCTGCATCTGCCCGAGCCCCGCGGGGCGTACACCCTGTCGCGTGAAGGGGATGGGTTGCGGGTTTCGCTGCGTGCAGAGACGCTCGTGCGTGAGGCCATGCCGCTGATGCCGCGGCGAGGCGTGAGGCCCGCATGCCTGGCCAGGCAGCCCCGGGCCTGCGCTCTGGTCACGCTGCTTCCGGGCGAATCGTGGAGTGTGCTGGTCGAAGGGCGCGATGCTGCGGAGTGGATCGAGACCTCCGCGGCCGCGGGAGAACTGCTCCGCGACGACGTGCTCGTGTGCGCGAACCGCTTCGGCACCATGGCCTGAAGGCCCGCATGATGGCGCGGGCCGGTCAAGGCGCAGAAAAAACCGCCCCGGAGAGGGGCGGTCGATGGGATCGGTGATTGGCCCGCGGCCTCAGCGGCGCGGACGGAAGATGTATTGCCCGTTGGCGTGGTTGATCTGGGCCCAGTTGTCCCAGCGGGTCATGTCGCGCAGGTCTTCGATCGTGAGCATTTCGACGTGGCCGTCGAACATCGCGCTGGCCATTTTGCCGAAGTGGCGGCCGTCGAGGTTGCCCCACGTGCTGGGAACCCGCTTGCGGTCAAAGACGTTGAGATTTGTGGTTGAACCCCAGCCCATGACCACGGTGCCCGAGTTGCGGCCGTCGGGGTGCTGCCCCGGGGGCTGGATGTGGTAGTAACCGGGAACAACGTTGGTGCCGTTGGGGGGCAGCGCGCCGTAGCTGTACCACCCGTTGTTGCGGATGTCGCCGCCGCGGGAAGAGGCCATCACGAGCAGGCGGCTGGTCTGGTTCACCTGGTCGGCGCGGCGGACGTAGAAGTTGCCGGGGGGGAAGCGGTTGCTGCCGTTGGGCTTGGTGCCCATGTCGATGAACGCGCCCTTGTTGTAGTCGCCGCCGAGGAAGGTCGTGTTCATGCCCCACGAGGGGTGCCAGCCGAAGGCCGCGACCCATGACTGCTGGTCGTACTCGTTGCTGCGCACCGTGCCGCCCGCGAAGGTGCGCACCAGCGGGTTGCCGGTCGGACGCATGCGGAAGTCGGTGAAGGTCTGCTTGTCCGCCTGCATGCTCTCGGGCTTGAGGTATTCGTGGCCCATCAGGTGCCACGGCCACGGCTTCACCGGGTTGCCCTCAAGGTGAGACATGCGGTCGTTGGGATCGGGGGGGAGTTTGAGGTACTGCGTCGCCAGCGCGGCGTCGCTGTAGTGCGCCCATGTCCAGTGGATGTACCCGGGCATGATCTGGTCTTTGCTGTCATACCAGTAGTTCGAATACGCCGTGATCGCCTGCTTGAGCGCGGACATCTCGACCGTCTGCCGGCCCAGGGCGCGAGCCTTGCCCAGCGCGGGAAGAAGAATGCCGATGAGCAGCGCGATGATGGCGATCACCACAAGCAACTCGATCAGCGTGAAAGCGCGCAAACGCTTGGGCATGATGCTCTCCAGTTCTCGTGTCAAACCAAACAAACCAGCGAGGAAGAACTCCTCACCCCGCAGCACCGGTTACCCATCCAGAGGAAACCCGGCACCGCAACAATAACTCTAACCGAACTTTGCCGTTGCTTCAACCCAATTTTGCCCGGTTTGCCCAAACTCTTTCGGAATACTCATTCAGGGGTTTCTGACCCATCCCGGGGGCTTGAGAGGCCAGAGATCTTCTAGAAGTACGCAGAATGTGGTGCAGGACCGAGAATAACCGCTCCAGGGCCCTTCTGAAAGAGCCCAGATGCGTCTGGCGGGTCCCTCCGTCGCGAATGTGGACAGGTTCACGGCCCGCGGCCGCGCCGAGGCATACGGGCCTATAAAGCACCATGCCAAGACAAGCGAAGCGATCACAGCCTGCTTCCCCTGGACCTGGCACGCCGGGTTCACCTTCACACGGGCCAGCGGGCGAGCCCACGGGGTTGTTGTGGCGGCGGGCCGCGGCCTTCGCGGCGCGCGCCCACAAGAACCAGTGGCGCAAAGACGGCCGCACCCCGTACTACTCGCACCCCGTGCGGGTCTGCCTCACGGTGTCGCAGGTCTTTGGGTGCAGCGATGAGGTGGCGTTGTGCGCCGCGCTGCTGCACGACACCATCGAAGACACGCAGACCGACTACGAGGACGTGCTCGACGCCTTCGGTGAAGATGTCGCCCGGTGCGTTGCCGCGCTCACCAAGAACATGGCCCTGCCCGAGGACGTGCGAGAGCCGGAATATGACCAGCGCATGCTGCGGGCCGATTGGCGGGCCAAACTGGTGAAACTCGCCGACGCCCTCGACAACCTAGACGACCTGGTGAACTGGCAGAGTGAGAACGACGCCGAGAACTTCCGCAAAATGATCTCGAGGTGCGACCGCGCGTTGGCGCTGCTCACGGAAGGGCCCACACACCCCACGCTGCACCGCGCGGCTCAGATTGTCGAGCGGGCCAAGCAGGAGGCGCTGGTGGGGGCCGCCGCCCGAACAAAGGCGCCCGCCCGGGCCGCCGCGCGCCGAAGGGGGTGACTCGGGCCCGCATGCCACTACACTCCGCCTATGCACACGATCTGGCGATGGATCTCGGCGGCGGGGTTGTTTGCGTCTCTGTTCGTTCTTGTTCCCGGCGGGTGCGCCTCGACGCAGGGCGGCGCCAAAGACACCCCGGCCCGCGGCCGGGGTTCGATCGATGCCCGCGCCGGGGACGAAGCGTTCCTGCACGCCTTCGCATCCACCTACCGCTATACCCACGGCCGGCCCAAAGCCATCACCGTCACGCCCGCCGGCGATGCGGTGCTCTACCTGCGTTCGGGCCCGCGCTCGTTCGTGCAGGATCTCTATGTCTTTGATGTCGCGACCGGCGCTCAGCGCGTGCTGCTCACGGCGGATCAACTGCTGGGCGGCCAGGACGAGCAACTCACGGCCGAAGAACTCGCCCGGCGCGAGCGCATGCGCATGGCCAGCAGGGGCATCGCCTCCTTCTCGCTCAGCGAAGACGGGGCACGCATTCTCATCCCGCTCTCGGGCCGTCTCTTTGTCTACGAGCGTGAAGGCGGCAAGATCACCGAGATCAAGAGCGGCGGGGGCTTCCCCATCGATCCGAGGTTCTCGCGTGACGGCTCGCTCATCGCCAGCGTGCGGGACGGGGAGGTTTATGTCGCGCAGACCGACGGCGCACGCGAGTGGCGCGTCACCAGCGGCGCGGGCGGCACCGTCACCCACGGGCTGGCCGAGTTCGTCGCCCAGGAAGAGATGTCGCGCTTCCACGGCTATTGGTGGTCGCCGGACGCCAGACGCATCTGCTATCAGCGCACCGACACCGCCGGCCTTGAAACGTTCTACATCGCCGACCCGATGAACCCCGCCAAGGAACCCGACGCCTGGCCATACCCGCGCGCCGGCAAGCAGAACGCCGACGTGCAACTGGGCATCGTGCCCACGGAGGGGGGCGAGACAACGTGGATCAGTTGGGATCGGCAGGCATTCCCGTATGTGGCCAGCGTGACATGGCCCAAAAACGCCCCGCTCACCGTGCTGGTGCAGAACCGCACCCAGACACACCAGCAACTGCTCGCCGTTGACGACCGTACCGGGGCCACGAGCGTTCTCCTGGAAGAGAAAGACCCTGCATGGATCAACATCTACGAGTCTTGCCCCAAGTGGCTCGCCGACGGCAGCGGCTTTCTCTGGGTCACCGACTCCTACGGCGGCGGGCCCGGCAACGACTTCCCACGCCTGGAACTGCGCCGCAAAGACGGCTCCCTCGACCGCGTGGTCACGCCCGAGGGGTTCAGGCTCTACGACCTCCTGAGCCTCGACAGCAAAGGCCGCGCGGCGTATGTCTCCCACGGCCCCGCCTCGCCATACACCGAGGTCTCGCGGGTGTCGCTTGATGGCGGCACAGAGCCCGTGCGCCTCGCGGGCGGGCAGGGGCAGTTCGGCGCGGTCTTCGCCGACAATCACAGCGTCTACGTTGAATCGGCCATGACCCTCTCGGGCGAGGTATCCTGGACTGTCAAGCGCGAGCCCGGACGCACCGCCATCGGCAGGCTCACCAGCGCCGCCGAAACCCCGCCGTTCATCCCCAAGCCTCAACTCACCACCGTCGAGGTCAGCGGGCGAGAGCACCACGCCGCGATCATCAGGCCAAGGTCATTCAGCCGTTCGAAGACCTACCCCGTCGTCGCCATGCTCTACACGGGCCCGGGCGTCACCACCGTCAACGCCAACGCCATGGGCTACCTGCTGCACCAGTGGCTGGCCGATCAGGGGTTCATCGTCGTCGCCATCGATAACCGCGGCACGCCCAGGCGGGGAAGAGCCTGGGAGCGGGTGATCAAGAACAACCTCATCGATATCGCCCTGGATGACCAGGCCGCGTGCATCCTCGCGCTGGGCGCGGCACACCCCGAGATGGACACGCGCCGCGTGGGCGTTTCGGGTTGGTCGTTCGGCGGCTACTTCGCGGCCATGGCCGCGATGCGCCGGCCGGATATCTTCCGCTGCGGCGTCGCGGGCGCGCCCGTCTGCGCGTGGGAAGACTACGACACGCACTACACCGAGCGCTACATGGGCCTGCCGCAAGACAACCCCTCCGGTTACGCCGCGAGCAACGTGCTGACCTACTGCAAAGACCTCACCGTGCCCCTGCTCATCATCCACGGCACGGCCGACGACAACGTCTACTTCATGCACAGCCTGAAGATGACCGAGGCGCTCTTCCGCGCCGGCAAGAAGTTCGAGTTCCTGCCCCTGGCGGGCCTCACGCACATGGTGCCCGACCCCGCCGTGACCGTGCGCCTCCAGAGCCGGATCGCGTCGTTCCTGCGGGAGAACCTGCGTTGACCCTTCGCGCCCTGCTCTGCGAGCCCAGACCATGATCGGCGACGGTTGGAGCGACGAGCCCGCGGTGCGTCCCGGCGCCGGTCAGCCGCCACCCCCCGGTGTGCGACGCGTCGCGGTGGTCACCGGCTCACGCGCCGAGTTCGGCCTGCTGCGCCCGGTCATGCACGCCGTCGCCGCGCGGCCGGGCCTTGAGTTGGCGGTTGTCGCCGCGGGGTCTCACCTCGTGCTCCCCGCGCTCACGTTCCGCGAGGTCAAGAACGAGTTCAATATCGCGGGGATTGTGCCCATGCAGGTCGCCGGGCGCGTCGGGCGCACGGCGGATGTCGAGGCCGTGGGCAAGGGTGTCGCGCGCTTCGGCCGCGTCTTTGAAGACCTTTCCCCGCACTGGGTCGTCGTGCTGGGCGACCGCATCGAGGCCTTCGCCGCCGCCGGCGCGGCGAGCATCGGCGGGCGGGCCCTGGCGCACATCCACGGCGGCGACCGTGCCGAGGGCGTGGCCGACGAGGCCATGCGCCACGCCATCACCAAACTCGCGCACCTTCACCTGCCCGCCACCCCCGCGTCTCGCGAGCGGCTGGTGCGCATGGGCGAGCACGCGAGGTGGGTGCGGTGTGTCGGTTCACCCGCCATCGACGGCCTCGCCGACATCCCCACGATGAACGAACAGGCCTACGCCGATCTCGGTTCGCCCGACACGCTCCTGCTCATGCACCCCATCGGGCGCAGCGACGAGACCGAAGAGGCCGCGGCGAGCGCCGTCCTCGAAGCCGTCGCGCGTCGCCGGGTGCTCGCGCTGGCGCCGAACCTTGATCCCGGACGCGCCGGCATCGTGCGTGCGATCGGGCAATCCGGCGTGCGCACCCTTGAGCACATGGCCCGCACCGAGTTCATCGGGCTGCTCAAGCGCCTTTCGTCCCTGCGCGGCGTGATGGTGGGCAACTCTTCGGCCGGGCTCATCGAGGCGGCCGCGCTGCGCTTGCCCGTGGTCGATATCGGCATGCGCCAAGCCGGGCGGGAGCGCTGCGGCAATGTTGTTCACGTCGATCAGGAATACCCCGAGCCCGTGAGGTCCGCCGTGGAACGCGCAGCATCGATGGATCTCTCAGACCTCTCACACCCGTACGGCGATGGTCACGCCGGCGAGCAGATCGCCCGGGCGCTGGCAGAGACAGACCCCAGCGACGCCGCGCTGCTGCGTAAACGCTGCGCGTACTGATCACAACGCGGCGCGATGCGAACGCCCGCTCGGCACCGTTTCAGCGCAGTGAATAGAGCACAAAGAGCAGCACGAGCGTGAGCGCGATGACAGGCACCCAGATCGGCCGCTTGCCCCCGCCGCGCCGGCTGCCGAGGGCGTACCCGCACTTCCAGCACAGAGAGACATCGTCATAGAGGGCGGCGCGGCACTCGGGGCACTGCGTGGTGACATCCGAGAACCGCTCGATATCCTGCTCGCTCGGGCCCTCATCGATCGGGCGTTGGCCTCGTCGTATCGCCATGCCCAATGATATCGTGCCTTTCCGCTCGCCGGTTTCACGTCTGGCGGCCGCCCCAGGGCCTGTGAGCAGAGGTTTTTCCGGCACGTT
Organism: Phycisphaeraceae bacterium; assembly: GCA_019636615.1. Taxonomy (GTDB): domain Bacteria; phylum Planctomycetota; class Phycisphaerae; order Phycisphaerales; family UBA1924; genus UBA2402. Next base: position 1,755,578 of record JAHBXF010000001.1, read on the forward strand.
CCGGCGAGTCGTTATCGATGCACGCTCAGCCGCACGCGCACCGGGGTGTCATACACGGGCACGATCGTTCTGTCCGCGATCCACACGGGGCTCTGCACGTTCGAGTCGTGGTGCTCCATGCGGCTGTAGGCGATCGTTTCACCGCTGAAACAGGCGAAGCCCACGAGCAGCCCCTCGCGATCGGCCACGTACACCTCTCTGCCGGCCCGCGTCTCGAAGCGTGAGCCGGCGAAACGCCAGAACTCCGCGTGGTCAACCTCGATCAGGCGGCGGGATGTTCGTACATCCACGATCCACTCTCGGGGGTCGGCGGTGCGTGCTACACCGTTGGCCGTCCACTCCAGCCGCACCCCGACACGCGGACCCGTGGGCGGGGTTTCGCGCAGGTGTTCGCCCTCCCACGTCCATGTCCCCGGCGTGCCGGGCTCGAGCCCCAGCAGCACAAGGGCCGCGTGCAGGTGCGAGGGTGTGATGCGTGTCAGCACCAGCGCCTCGTGCTCTTTCGAGTCGGGCGTGCAGGCGATGATCTCGATGTACACGTGCGGGGTGCGCGGATTGTGGCAATCGATCGGGACCACCCCATCAAACTCGATCTCACCCCGCGCTCGATTCACCCGAACGCCCGGCGATGTCTCGATCCACACGTCAACCGCCCCGCCCGGCGCGGCCGGACCTGAAGTCGGCGAGGGGGTCGGCGATGGAGTGATTGCGGGGGGTTGTGTTGGTGGTGGCGCCGGTGAGGGCCCGGTTGGCTCTCGGGCCGGTGCAGGGAGCGGCGCACGTTCTTGCCCGTGGGCCGGGGGCGCGTGTTCGTCGCGCGGCCTCGCCTCACGCTTTGTGGCGCACGCCGCCGACAGCAGCATCACGCACACCCCGGCGACGGCCAGACACCAGCCCGTGCGCACGCACTTCATGAACCGGCCTCCTCGGCCCCCGCGGCACGAACCCAATCGCGCAGGGCCGCGCCGCGCTGTTCGTAGTTTGTGAACTGATCCCACGAGGCGCACGCGGGGCTCAGGAGGACAACATCTCCCGGCGCGGCCCGGTCGGCGATGCAAGCCAGGGCGCGAGCCAGTGTTTCGCACTCGTGGGGCTCACCCCCGGCGCCGCGCGCCGCGCGGGCGATATCGGCCCCGGTGGCGCCGATGGTGTAGAGCCCTGCGAGCAAAGGGGCCAGTGCCCCCACGGGCGAGAGGTCTGATTTCTTGTCATACCCGCCGGCGATCAGGTGCACTTTCTCAAGCCCCGGCGTGCCCGCGAAGGCCCGCGCCGCCAGCAGGCACGATTCCGGCGTGGTTGACTTCGAGTCGTTGTAATAGGTCACGCCGCGAACCCGGCCGACACACTCGAGGCGGTGGGGCAGGCCCGCAAAGTCAGCAAGCAGCGGCGCCAGCGCGGCGCCCGCCGCGCGCGGGTTCTCGGCCTGCGAGGCGGCGGCTACCGCCAGACACGCGGTGGCGGCGTTGACGATGTTGTGCGCCCCGGGGATGCGCAGCGCGGCACGGGTGCCGACCTCGTGCGTGAAGGCCTCGTCGGCCGCGGCCGTCCAGTTCACCATGCCCCGCACGCGCTCCGCGAGTGATGCCTCCACCGCGGGGCCGAGCACGGCCCGTGCGCACCCGTAGCGAAACAGGTTGATCTTCGACTCGCTGTAATGCTCGTGCGTGCCGTGCCAGTCGCCGTGGTTGGGAGACAGGTTTGTCAGCACCCCGATGGCGGGCGACCATCCCGGTGCGCCCTCCCAGCCCGCGCCCTCGCCCAGCCAGTGCAGCATCGCGCTGGAGAGTTCAAGCACCACCCAGTCGGCGGGCGATACGTCTGACACAGCGTTGAGCAGCGAACCGCCGATGTTGCCCCCTGTGTGCACGCGCTCTCCCAGGCGAGCGAGCATGTGCGAGATCATCGCCGTCGTTGTGCTCTTGCCGGCCGAACCCGTGATGCCGATGACGCGTTCACGCGAGGGCAGCCGCTCGGTCACCAGTCGAATCTCGGTGGTGATCGGAATGCCCGCGGCGCGGGCCGCGCGAAGATAACGGTTGTCCCATGGTTTGGGCACGGCCGGGTTGGCGACCACCATGTCGCAGGTCGTGAAATCCGCGACGTTGTGCCCGCCCAGGGCCGTGGTGATTCGCCCTTGCGCCAGGTAGTCTGCGAGCGGCGCCAGCGATGCACGCAGCGCTTCTTCCGGCTGCACGTCGGTCAGCAGCACGCTCGCGCCCTGCTGGGCCAGCCAGCGTGCCACGCCCGCGCCGCCACCGAAGTTGCCAAGGCCCATCACCACCACGCGTGCGCCCTCAAACGTGCGTGGTGCTCCGACATGCTGCGCGGCGATGGTGCTCATGTGATGGGATGTGGTGCGAGTGGGGGTCGGTGCGAGACGGTGGGCGACAAGCGGCGGCGGCGTGATGCGGGGGCTCGGGATCTGTGACGGTAGCGTGGCGCGCCTCACAGCAGCGCCACGGGGTCAACATCGACCGCCGCGCCGGCGTCAGAAAGGGCGACCCCGGCCCCGCGCAGCGACCGCAGCACGGCGGAGAGGGTGGAGGCATCCGGAGCGATGACCTCCACCGCGAAGCGGTATTCGCCCGCGATCCGAGAGAGGGGGCAGGGGTCTGGCCCGCGCAGGCTCGTTCTCGTCCGGGCGGCCTCGCCCCGCAGCGCCGACGCGACATCCTCCGCGTGTCTTCTGGCCCTGGCCTCAGACACATCCTTGCAGACGATGCGAGCCATGCGCGTCGCCGGCGGCAGGCCGCTGCGCACGCGAATGGCCAGTTCTCCCGCGGCGAACTCGGTGTACCTGTGCTGCGAAGCGAGAACAATCGCCGGGTTCTGCGGGCTCATGGTCTGCACGATGACCAGCCCCGGCTGGGCGCCCCGGCCCGCACGCCCCGCCACCTGGCTCACCAGTTGAAACGTTCGCTCGGCCGAGCGAAAGTCGGGGATGTGCAGCGCGGTATCGGCATCGATCACGCCCACCAGCCGCACGCCGGGGAAGTCGAGCCCCTTGGCGAGCATCTGCGTGCCGATGAGCACGCGCAGCGCGCCGCGGGCAAAGTCTCCCAGCACATCGAAGTAATCGCGGGCCGAGCGCATGGTGTCTGAATCGACTCGGCGGAAGGTCTCCCCCTCGACCAGCCCCATGGGGGCGAACTTCCGGGCCAGTTCCTGCTCGAGCCGCTGGGTGCCCCCCGAGAAAAAGTTCAGCCGCCCGGCGCACGCCGGGCAGGCGGCGGGCACTTTCTGCCGTGCTTCGCAGTGATGGCAGCGCACCTCGGCGCCCACCGGCAACCGCCGGTCGCGGTGCAGCACCAGGTGCGCATCACAATCAGCGCACGACACGATGAACCCGCACGAGGGCGAGACGCACGCGATGTACGACGAGAACCCGCGCCGGTTGAGCAGCAGAATCGCCTGAGCGCCCGCGCTGAGCGTTCGCGAAAGGGCCTCTTCAAGCGTCGGGCCCAGCAGGTGCTGCGTTGTGTCTTTGCCCGCTTCAAACCTTCGCCGCCGCTCCTGAACCATGTCCACAACTTCCACCCGCGGCAGCGTCGCCCCGCCCGCGCGCGTGGGCAACGACCACAGCCTGAAGCGGCCCTTGGCCGCGTTCGACCACGATTCAAGGCTGGGCGTGGCAGAACCAAGCACCACGCACGCCCCTTCAAGGTGCGCCCGCTTGATGGCCACGTCGCGCGCGTGGTAGCGCGGGGCCCGGTCCTGCTTGTACGAGGTGTCGTGCTCTTCATCCACCACGATCAACGACAGCCCCGCCACGGGCGCAAAGACGGCCGAGCGCGCCCCGACCACCACGCGCGCCTCGCCCGCCGCGGCGCGGCTCCATTCGCGGTGGCGCTGCGCCGCCGTGAGCCCAGAGTGCAGCACGGCAACGCGGGCCGCGCCCAGCCGCCCGACAAACCGTTCGCTGGTCTGGGGTGTCAGCGCGATCTCGGGCACAAGCACGATGGCCCCCCCGCCCACGCTCAGCACCCGCTCCATCAATCGCAAGTAGACCTCAGTCTTGCCCGATCCTGTTACACCGTGCAGCAGGTGAACACCAAAGGCACCCAGCGCGGCGCCGATCCCTTCCATCGCGCGCTGTTGATCGGCCGTGGGCTCGGGCGGTACAGAGGTCTGGTGCGGCGAAGACGCGCCGGGCATGGCCCCGGCGCGAATGTGCGACTCTTCCACGATCGAGAGCACCCCGGCCTTCTCCAGCGCCGCCAGCGTCGCGGGGCCAAGCCCTTGCCCGCCCATCGCCTTCAGCCGTCGCTTCAAGGCGGGCACCTCCATCGGAAACTCACCAGCCGGGATGGCGCGCAGCGTCTCGAGGGTTCGGCGGGCATTCGCGGGGAGCGTCGTGGTGGGGGTGGTGGGGGTGGTGGGGGGGGTGGGGGAGACTTCGGGAAGCGTCAGCCGCACCATCTTGAGCCTGCGGGTTCCGGTTGAGACCTTCACCGACGCGGGCATCATCGCCCCGATCGTCACACCCAGGGGGCACAGGTAATACTCGCTGATCCACTCCCCCAGCCGAAGCACCGGGGGGGGCATGATCACCCCCAGCACCCCGCTGATGGCGCGGATTTTCTCTTCCGGCACTCCCGCCGCCAGTTCCGGCCCGCCCAGTTGCACCACCACCCCGGGCACTCTCTGGCGGCCCAGCGGCACCTCGACTCGCTCGCCCAGGGCGGGCGAATAAGCCCCGCAGGCGTAGGTGAGCGCCCCCGAACCATCATCGAGCCTCTCGATGGCCCTTTCGACCGCCACGCGAGCGTATTTCCCCTGTCGGGTTCGGTCCGCGGGGGTGTCAAAGAGCGTGCACACGTTCTGGTCCTTCTATACTCATGCCCGATGCCACAACGTAGCGCCGTTCCAACCCCGCACGCACCCGGGCGTCTCGCCCTCCAGAACGGCATGATCTTTCACGGTCAGGCCTTCGGGGCCACCGGCCGCGGCCTGACCGTCGCCGCCGAGGTTGTCTTCAACACGGCCATTTCCGGCTATCAGGAGTCATTGACCGACCCCTCGTACACCGGCCAGATTCTGGTGCAGACCTTCCCGCTCATCGGCAACACCGGCGCCAACAGCGAAGACGTGGAATCGACCAGAGTGCAGGTGAGCGGGCTGGTGGTGCGTGAAATCGCCCGGGTGCACTCCAACTACCGCGCCGAAGAATCCCTCCCCGAGTACCTCGCTCGTCACGGCGTGCTGGGCCTCACCGGCATCGACACCCGCGCCCTCACGCGCTGCCTGCGCTCGGGGGGCAGCATGCAGGGCGTCCTCACCGATCGCCAGGACCTCAGCGACGAAGCACTGGTCGAGATGGCCCGCTCGGCCCCATCCATGGCCGGCCAGAACCTCGTGCCCCTGGTCGGCTGCGCTGCCGGCGCATCGTGGGACGAAACACTGGGAGAATGGGCCGACCTCGGCGGCGCGCCCACCAGCGGCAACCGCACCGACGGCCGTTTCCGCGTGCTCACCCTCGACTGCGGCGCCAAGTCCAACATTCTGCGCAACCTCGCGCAGCGCGGCTGCGATGTCTACGTGGCCCCGCACACCACGCCCGCCAGCGAGATCATGGCCATGTACGAGGGCGGCAGGATCGACGGCCTCTTCATCTCCAACGGCCCCGGCGACCCAGCCGCCGTCGAGGCCACCATCGCCACGCTCCGCCAGTTGCTCGCCCAGCCCGCCGACCGCGTGATGCCGACCTTCGGCATCTGCCTGGGGCACCAGTTGCTCGCCCTGGCCGTGGGCGCATCAACCTACAAACTCAAGTTCGGCCACCGCGGCATCAACCAGCCGGTCCTCAACACCCAATCCGGACGCGTCGAGATCACCAGCCAGAACCACGGGTTCGCCGTAGACCCGGACTCGCTGCGTGCCGTTGGCGGCGTTCCCACGCACGTGCACCTCAACGACGGCACCCTCTCGGGCTTCCGCCTCGCCGACAAACCCGTCTTCTGCGTGCAGTACCACCCCGAGGCCTCTCCGGGCCCGCACGACGGCTCGTACCTCTTCGACGAGTTCATCAACGCCATGCGCGAGCGGCGTGCCGCCGGCGCCGCCGTCTGAATGCACGCCCAGCCACACTTCCGCCGCCGACTCACAGGACAACCGATTTGATCCTTTACCTCGCCAGCGACCTCATCTGGGCCAGCAAGATCCGCGCCACCGCCGACGCGCTGGGCATCCCCGTTCGGCCCGTGCGTTCGCTCGAGATGCTCGAAGCACGCCTGGCAGACTCCTCGCCCGCGGCCCTGCTGGCCGACCTTGACGCGCCCCAGGCCGCGCTCTCGCTCATCGCCAGACTGCGCGCCCACGGGGCCGACGACAAAGCCCGTGCGGTGCGCATCATCGCGTGGGGGCCGCACGTCGAGAAAGACCTGCTGCAGCAGGCCCGCGACGCCGGGGCGGACGACGTGCTCACCCGCGGTGCGTTCGATCACAACCTCGAGCACATCCTGCTCTCCCTCAGCGGGCGGGCCTGATCCTCCCTCCCCGCGCGCCGCACGCGCTCGCACACGTCACGTCACATCCAGAAAGAGTCACAGCATGACCACCCGTCTCGAAGAGTTCAGGCAGTTCCGCGAGAAGATGAACGCACGCATCCTCGAACTCAACCACCTGGGCATCAACCGCTTCTTCTCGCTCGACACCAAGGCCTACGAGGCCGGCGCGGCGGACGTGAAAACCAAGGAACTCGCCGGCCTCAGCGCCTCGCTGGTGCTGCGATGCGACGACTGCATCGCCTACCACGTCATCCGCTCACGCCAGGTCGGCGCTTCCGAGGCCGAGATCATCGACATCCTCAACGTCGGGCTCATCGTCGGCGGCTCCATCGTCATCCCGCACCTGCGCCGCGCGATCGCCCTCATGGACGAACTGCGCGAGGCCGAGATGCGCGGCGAAAAGCCCGCGGTATAAACCGCACCCGCAGATCACTCCCCGGCCGCCGCTTCCATGATGATCGCCGCCAGCAGGTTTTCGTTGTCATACCGCCAGCGCGGCACAACCTTGCCGTTCACAATCACCATCGGCAGCGACCGGATGCCCAGCGCTGTCGCCGCGCGACCATCCTCGGCGATGGCCTGGCTCACGAACGGTTCATCCAGGGCCTCCAGCAGCATCGCGGCATCGACCCCCGCCGCATGCGCCCCCAGCGGCAGCGTGTCGCGCGACACGCCCCCCTGGTTGGCCATCAGCCAGTCGTGCATCTTCCAGAACGCCTCGGGCCCGCCCATCGCCTCGGCGGCCACGGCGGCACGCGCCGCCAGGCACGCCTGCGGGTGCATGTCGCGCTGCGCGCTGGGGTTGCACTCGCGGTTCACCGGGTAGTGGGCGAAGGAATACCGCACGTTGGGCCGCGGGCCCGACGTGAACACCCGCAGGAAGCCGTCCGCCTCTCCCGTGTTCTTCTCCTGGTAGTCGCCGAACACCACCACCGTCACCTCGGCATCCGACGGGCCCAGCGTGCGCTGCATGAGACGCTCGGGCACCGCGATCACAGGCTGTTCGCGCCAGTCGGCGATGATCCGGCTGCGTCCGTCCGGCGGCACGTCTTCAGAGGCGTCCTCGGCCGGCAGCGAGAGCGACGCCACCGCCTGCACCGCGCGCGTCAGCGCCTGGGGCGCGTTCCACCCCTTGAGTTCCACACCGTTGATAAAGATCATCGGCGTGAAGAACAGCCCGAGGCTGTACCCCTCGGCCACGTCGTCTGTCACACGGCGCAGCGTCTCGGCGCTCTGCATCACGCTCTCGAACTGCCGCCGGTCATATCCCATCCCCGCGAGCCCCGCCGCCAGTTCGGCGTCGGTAAACGAGCCTCCCCGCTCGAAGAGCCACGTGTGCATCTGCCAGAAACCCTCGACACCCCGCAGCATGCCCGCTGTCTCGGCCGCGCGCGCCGCCCAGCACGCATTGGGGTGCAGGTCGGTCCCGCTCATGTGCGGGTTGCAGCGGCTCGAAAGCGGGAAATATTTGATGCCCACCGAAACGCCCGCCGTGGTGCGCATGATCTCCTGGAGTTCTTTCTCGATCCGAGCGCAGTCGGGGCACTGATAGTCGGTGAACATCACGATGCGCACCGGGGCACGCTCGGGCCCGCTGGTATACCTGCCCTTGAGAGCCCTGGGCGCGGCACGCGTCGCCGCCCGCCCCTCACCCCCCGCGGGCGTGGTGGTCGCGGGCGTGTTGGCAGAGGGGGTTGTGGGTGGTGTGGGGGTCGCAGGAGTTGTGGAAGATGTTGCCGACCCCGCGCGAGTTGCTTCCATCATCTCGCCGAGCGATTCGGCGAGTTGTGCTTCTTCGCGGTCGCGTGCGATGTGCCGCACGCGCAGGTCCAGCGCGCCCAGCAGCGAGAGGCTCGCGAGCCCGGCCGCGATGAGAATGATCGGCTGCTTTCCTTCGGGGCGCGCACCCCGTCGCCACGCCGCTTCCGCCGCGATCAGCAGCAGCAGGTTCGCCCCGTGCATCGTCATGCAATAGGCGCAGATGATGTTGGCGCCCAGCGAAATCCCCACGTACACCAGCGAGGACGCCGCGCCCGCACGCACCATCCACACGCCCATCAGCCCGATCCGCCCACGCTCCACACACCACGCCACGAGCACGCTGAGGAAATACGCCGTGCCCAGCGCGGCCACCGGCACCCCCAGCACCCTCGCCCACGGGCTTTTCGCCGCCGCGGCGCACCCGCTCCCCACGCCACACCCCGGCAGTGTCGCCGCGCCCAGATGGTCGAGCATCAGCAGGCCGCCGGCGATGAGCCCCAGCCCCGCGGCCAAGGCCCCGGCCACAAACCGCAGCCGATCAACACCCGACGGTGCTTCGCCCCGTGGCGCGCCCGCCTGGGGCAGCGGTTTGGGGTGCGCGGAGCTGGCCTGCGTCTGTTTCGGGTTCGTCTGGCGCGGGTTCTTCTTGTTCACGGCCCAGTGTAACGCGGCGCGGGCGGCGCGAATGCCGGGTGCGTGGGGCCGGGCTCAACCCAGATTCGGCGCTGCCCCCGGCGGCCAGAAGCGCCACGGCGCGGGGTTGAGCAGCACGCTGTCGGGCACCAGCCTTCGACGGATCTCGCGTGCGATCTGGGCCGCGCCCGCGCGCCGGTGCGATTCATCTTTGAGCGACACGGCCACGTTGGCGTGAAAGCACGGCGGCCCGAGGTCACCGCGCAGGCCGACCGCGATCGAGGGTTTGGCCGCAAGTTCCTGCGGCAGTTCCGGCGGGGGGCACGCATGGTCGCCGCACCGCAGCACGAGGTCTGCCCCCATCGCCGCCGTCAATGAAAGCGAAACCGACTCCCGTTCGGTCGCGTCGGGCGCGTCGCGCAGGCCCGGGGTATCCATATACCGCACCACCAGCCCATCAACCTCCAGCATCACACCCACGTGGTCGCGCGTCGTCCCCGCTTCATCCGCCACGATGGATACGCCCCGCCCCGCCAGCGCGTTGGCCAGCGTTGATTTTCCGATGTTGGCGCCCCCCAGCGCCACCACCAGCGGCGGCTCGATCAGCCTCGCCAGAGCCGCTTCCCTCGCCGGGTCGGGCTTCGTCTCGTGCGCGCCAGCCTCGCGCCACCGGCGGGGCTGTGCCAGCAGCAGATCAACCGCCAGCGGCGAAGCGGCCCGCGACAGCGTCCACAGCATCGCCGCTTCGATGTCGTCGTGCGCCTCTGGCCAGAACTCGCGGCCCCACCCCGGCGCCGCTTCACGCAGCCCGCTGGCGTGCAGCCACTGCGCGCACCGCCGCACCGCCGCCGCGCCGCCGTGAGGCATCAGGTGCAGGCACCCTTCACCCCACCGGGCCAGCAGCACTTCGCCCGCGTGTTCGTGCTCGATGAGTTTCACCCGCCCCACCCCGGGCAGAGCCAGCCCCAGCACGCCCAGCGCGCCGGCCACGTCCCCGGAGATCTGAAAGACCGCGATCCCCCCCGGCGTGCCGCGCGGCGAGCAGACCGTCCACGCCGCCTCCACGGCGGCCGCGGGCCCCTCAGTCATTCGCTTCACCGGCATCCTCCGCGCTGGCCAGGGCACGAACCGCCTCGCAGATTCCGACAAGTTGCAGGTCCGGCACGATCTGCTCCACCAGGGTGTCTTCGCCGAAGAGGGCCGCGGCGTCTCCCCCCGTGGCCACCACGCGCGGATACCCGCCATAAAACTCCGCGTACCGGTCGATCAGCCTGTGCACCAGCCCCACCGCGGCTTCGTGCACGCCCAGGATCATCGCGTGCGGCGTGTCCTTGCCCAGCGGCCCGCGTCCGGGCTCGGGCGGTGTGTAGATGACGGGCGGCAGCGAGGCCGTCTGCTCGTGCATCGCACGAAGCATCATCGACACCCCAGGCGCGATCGCCCCGCCGTGGAACGTGCCCTCCCCGTCCACAAAGTCCACGGTGATCGCCGTTCCCGCGTCGATCACGATGCACGCCTGCTTCGACCGCGTGAACGCGCCGAACGCGCACAGCACTCGGTCTTGCCCCAGCGTCGACGCGTCATCGAGCGTGTGACGCATCGGCGCCTGCACGTCGCGCCCGAAGAGCGCGGCCTCCTGCCCGGTCAGTTCTTCCAGTTCCGGCAAAAGCCTCTGTGTGAACGGGGCGTTCACGCTCGAGACCGCCACCGGCACGCCGTGACCCTCTCCCAGCGCGCCCCGCACGGCCTCAACCACCTGCGCAAGGTCGTTGACCACTGGCCCCGAGGCGCGCAGTTCCTGCCCGTCGAAAAGCCCGTAGCGGGTGCGTGTGTTTCCGACAGCGATGGCGAGCAGTGGTTGAGGCATGGTGGGGGGATTCTTCGCCCGCCGCGCGCGCCGGGAATGTTCGCCTGTGCCCGCCGCCGCTACAGTCGGCTCTGATGGTGGGCTGCAAGGTTGACGAATCTCTCAAGCGTGTCGAGGTCGGCGGGTTCGCGTTCCCCCTGGGTGTCTACCCGGTCGAGGAGATGGCCCCCCGACCCGGCTACACCCTGCACTTCGAGCCCGCCGACGGCGACGACGACGGGGAAGACTGGGAAGAATGGCCCGACCGCTATGTCTTCGACATCGTGATCTCCGCGGCGCGCGTCGAGTCGCTCTGCCGGCTTCTCTTCGCCATGCTCCCGGGCCGGGTCTACCCCATCCTTGACATCCTGGGGCACGACGCGCACCGCGAGGTCGATCCCTACATCGCCTACGAACTCGTCTCCCTCGATAATTTCCTCGACGGCGTCCGCCGTTTCCGCGAGTTTTTCTACGAAGACGGGCTCTGCGGCTTCGGCGCCATGGCCGAAGAGCCCTTTCTCTACGTCTTTGTCGATGAACACAAGATCGTCACCGTCCGCGCCGAGCCCGCCCTGAAGGAACGCATCGAAAAACTCCTCAAGGCCTTCGACCTCGAGCAGATCGACGAGCCGGCAGGGGCGGACGCCGCGAGCCACGAGCACCGCTCCGTGCTGAGCCTGCCGGAAGACAACCCCGACATGCTCGGCCCCGAAGAAATCATCGAACGCCTTCGCGACGACTGGCAACTGCTGCTCAACATCGACCCCGATCGGAACGTGGATGACGAAGGGAACGACCTTGGCCCGACCCCCTGGCGGTGCATCGTCCGTGCCTCCTTCGAGAAAAAACCGCCCCGGTACGCCGAGGTGCTGCTGATCGCCGACTGCCTTCGCGCCGCCGAAGACGCCTCGCTCAACGCCGTTGAGAACCTGGTGGGCAAAAAAGCCGCCGAGGCCCTCGACGACCTCGTCGTTGTCGCCACAGACCGCACCACCCCGGAACAGTTCGAAACGCTCCTGGGGGGCAAAAAGCGCCTCGCCAAGCCGCCGGTGAAATCTCCCGGTAAGTCAAGCCAGCCCCAGGCCAAGCCGGGCGGGCCCTCGCGCCCTGCGTCCCCCCGCGCCGACCTGCCCGGCGACGGCGACCCCGGCGCCACAGACCCCCACGACGACACCGTCGAACACGCCGAGCCGCAGGTTCGCTCCTGCCGATGGCTGGTCTGACGCCCCGGCCCCAGACGTTTTTTGTCAAGAAACATCCGGGAAACATCTGTTTTCTCCGGCCGCCGTGCAACCGACCTTCGCCAAGGCTGTTCAATCTCTCTACACGCGCCTCAGGCGCTCTCAAGCCCTTCTTTTCCTCTTCATGGCCAGTCACCCCGCGGCGAGCCAGAGCCCTGCCGCCTCTCCCGCCCCGGGCCCCACCCCCCCGGAGACCGGGGGATGCGCAAAAATCTGGTTCGGGGTTGATTGCATCCGGCCGGGAAGTGGGTTATCTTCCCGTCCCCCAAAGGGATCCCGGATGCCCCGTTCGCGCGGAGCACCCTCCGGTTTGCAGGAAGTCGGAGTCAGCGTTGCGTTGGCCGTGGGGGCACGCGCGGCGGTGAAGGTGCTGCACACCTTCCCACCCGTGTGAACTTCGCGGCGTCTGACGCCCCGACCTGTTGCGGGTGGTTCGCTTTCATTCAGCCCGTTTCGCACGCGGTTTTTCCCCGCGTCACGGGTTGAAAGCGGGTCAGGCTCATTCCCGCCGCCGGTCGGGTCATGGTCTTCGGGTTCGGTCACGCCGCGGGCACTTTGCATCCTCGGCGATAGAGACGTTGGACGACATCGGAGAAACACATGTCTCTTGGTACGTCGCGTGCGGTTCGTCGTTCGATTCGTTCCCTCCTCGCTTCCGCGGGGCTGGTCGCTGTGGTCGCGGGCCTCGCCCCGCTCGCCTCGGCCCAGACTGTCCTTCCCGCCGGGGTTCGCCCCGCCGGGTCGGCCGCGGCCGGGGAGATCATCCAGTCCGCCACCGACCTGCTCGCCGAGGGCAAGGTGGTGCGGGCCCGCAACCTTCTGGTCGACCTCACGACCAGAGACGGCGGCGCCACGCTCTCCGACAGCGAGCGCACCCGTGCCATGAGCCTGCTGACCAACGCCAACCGGCGCGTCCGGGCTCTCAGCGCGGTCGAAACCAGCCTGCAGAACGCCGACGACTGCTTCGAGCGGGGCGATTACCTCGCCATGGAGCATCACGCCCAGGCGGTGATCAACGCCCCCAAGGCCACCAACGCCCAGGCCGCCGCCGCGCGAAACCTCATGGTGCAGGCCGCGGGCATCAGGGCTGAACTCCAGCCCCAGGTCGCCTCGCTGGTCGATTCGGCCAACACCGACTTCGAAGCCGGCCGCCTTGAGGCCGCCCGTGCCAACCTCCAGGTCATTGTCCGCAGCGGTGTCGAACTCACCCCGGATCAGGAAGACCTCGTCACCCGCCTTCAGAACTCGCTGGTGGATGTCGATCAGGGCCGGCGCATCGCCGCCGCCCCGGGCATGATGCAGCCGGGCGTCATCCGCCCCCGCGAGCCCGAGCCCGAGGCCCAGCCCGCCGCACAGCCCGCTGAAACGTGGGAAACCGTCGTCGGCGCGGCCCCCGCGGCGCAGCCCCCCGCCACCGACCCCATCGAACTCGCCCGCGGCTGGGAAGCCCAGAGCATCCTCGCCGAGGCCGATGTCGCCTACGAGGCGGCCCGCTACAACGAGGCGGTTTCCAAGTATGAGCGCGTCCTTCGCGCCTTTGGCGATCAACTCAACGCCGAGCAGCGCACCCGCGCCGAAAGCCGCATGGCCGAGGCCAAGGTCCGCATGGGCGCCAACGTCGGCCCCGAGGGCCAGGCCCTCGATCGGTTCATCCAGACCAACAACCTCAAGCGTTCGCAGGCTCTGGCCGAGTTCGGCAACAACACCGAGCAGGCGCGCCGTGCCCTGGCCGAGGGCGACACCCAGCGTGCCCGCGAACTCGCCGCCGCGGCCCGTGTCAACGTGGCCTCTGTCCGCGAACTCTTCGGCGCCGCCGAGTTCGAGGGGTATACCAAGCAGGTCGATGATCTCCTCACCGAGATCGATCGTCGGCAGGCCGCCATCGAGGCGCAGACCATCGCCGAGCGTGACCGCGCCCGCGCCGACGCCGCCCGCAAGCAGGCCCAGGATGCCGCCGCCAGCAAAGACCGCCGCATCGGCGAGGCCATCGACCGCGTCCGCGCCCTGCAGGCCGAACTCAAGTACGAAGAGGCCCTGCAGGTCATCGATCAGATCCTCTTCCTCGATCCGATCAACCCCACCGGCCTGCTCATGAAGGATGTCATCAGCGACATCCTCGTCTACCGCGGGGCCGTCTCGCAGATCAGCGCCAACCAGCGCTCCTACGCCCAGCAGTCTCTGCAGAACATCGGGGCTCTCAACGCGCCGCCGGAGCTCGTCACCTATCCCACCGATTGGCCCGGCATCTCTTTCCGCCGCGGCGAGCCCACGAGTTTCACTGAGAGCGAAGAGAACCGCGCTGTCTACGCCGTCCTTGACGGTCGGCGCATCCCAGTTGACTTCCAGGACACCCCCCTGGCCAACGTCATCAACTTCCTCGCCGTCGTCACCCAACTCAACTTCGACGTTGACTGGGAGAAACTGCAGGAAGCCAGCATCGACCGCGAATCCAGCGTCAGCCTTCGCCTCACCAACGTCCCCGTGAAGACCGTGCTCGAGCGCGTGCTTGAGAAGGTCAGCCCGGACGCCTCCCTGGGCGCGGCCTACGCCGTCAACGACGGAGTGGTGCTCATCTCCACCCGAGACGCCATCAACCGCAACAAGCGCCTGGAAATCTACGACATCCGCGACCTGCTCATCGAAGTCCCCGACTACACCAACGTCCCGGAGTTCGACCTGCAGAACGTCCTGCAGGGCGGCGGCCAGGGCGGCGGCGGCAGCGGCCAGAGCCCCTTCCGCGACGCCAACGACAATCAGATCCAGCGCCGCAGCCTTGAAGACCGCACCAACGACCTGCTCAACATCATCACCACCAACATCGACCCCCTGGGCTGGCAAGAGAACGGCGGTGATGTCGGCTTCATCCAGCAGTTCCAGGGCAACCTGATCATCACCAACACCCCGGCCAACCACCGAGCCATCCACGGCCTGCTCGCCAAACTGCGCGAAGCCCGCGCGATGCAGATCAACGTTGAGTGCCGCTTCCTCCTCGTCAGCACCGACTTCTTCGAGCAGGTCGGCTTCGATCTTGACGTCTACTTCAACGGCAACAACAACCAGGTGCGCGCCGCACGCGCCGGCCTGCCCGGCACCACCGTGCAGCCCTCCGACTTCTTCGACTTCACCCGCGGCGGCCTCCAGCGCCGCGTCTTTGGCTCTACCGACCCCAACGCGCAGGGTGGCCCCAATGTCGCTACCCCGCTCCCGAGCCCGATGTCAGTCGTCGGCGCGGGTCAGAACAGCCTGGGCCTTGCCGAAAGCCTTGTCTCGGGTAACTTCGCGCAAGGAATCCTCTCTCAGGCCCCCGCCCTGGGCGTGGCCGGTCAGTTCCTCGACGACATCCAGGTCGACTTCCTCGTGAAGGCCACCCAGGCCGACCGCCGCACGGTGCAACTCACCGCCCCCCGCCTCACCTTCACCAACGGCCAGACCTCCAACATCATCGTCGCCACCCAGGTCGCCTTTGTGTCCGACCTCACCCCTGTCGTCGGCGAGTCCTCTGTCGGCTTTGATCCCACGACGAACACCGTTCCCGAGGGTGTCACCCTTCTCATCGACGGCACGATCTCCGCCGACCGCCGCTACGTCACCATGAACGTGCAGGCCTCGGTCTCCAAGATCGACAGCATCATCAACGTGCCCGTCTCGGCCCTGGCCGCCGGTCAGGTTGTCGGCTCTGCCTCGGCCCAGTCCTTCATCCAGGTTCCCACAACCACCCTCACCCAGGTCAGCACCACGGTCACCGTTCCCGACCAGGGCACCATCCTCCTCGGCGGTCAGCGGCTGATCTCCGAGCAGCAGGTCGAATCCGGTGTGCCTGTTCTCTCCAAGATCCCTCTGCTCAGCCGTTTCTTCTCGAACCGCGTGGAACTCAAGGAAGAGCAGACCCTGCTCATCCTCATCAAGCCCACCATCCTGATCCAGAACGAAGAAGAGGAACGCTGGTTCCCCGGCCTCGCCGAGTCCATCCGCTTCGGCGGTTGATCTGCCGCACACAGCACCGCCATCACCAAACGGCCGAGGGCAGCCCCCTCGGCCGTTTTTCATTCTCAGACTTCCCGCGGCCCAGCGCGTGAAAGCCGGGCGCGCTTCCCCTAGAATCCCCCCACCCGCGGGAACAGATCCGCACGCCACCAGGAGCAGCGCGCATGCCGGCCGATGAATCACGCGTACGCGTCAAGCGCATCAACAACGTCTCCCAGGTCGAGTTCATCGACCGCGATGTTCTCGACGAGGGCAACATCCAGGCCATCGAAGAGGAGATCGTGCGGCTGATCGAGGCCGAAGACGCGCCGAGGCTGCTCATCAGTTTCGCGAATGTCGAGCACCTCTCCTCCGCCGCGCTGGGCCACCTCATCTCCATCAACAACCGAATCCGCGCCCGCGCCGGCCAGTTGCGCCTCGCCAACATCGATCCGCAGATCTACGAGGTCTTCCTCATCACCCGTCTCAACAAGATCTTCCAGATCCACGAGACCACCGACGAGGCCATGAAGAGCTTCCAGCCCTGAGCCCGCCAGCGGCGTTTTCCAACGCGCTCGCCCCGGCGCACGCACAAGCGAGGCCATGACGCCCCAACCTCACACCGCCCCCGATCAGGCTCGTCTCTCGGTCGTCAACGACCCCGAGCAGATCCGGCGCGCTGAGGGGCTCCTGGTCGAAGCCATCGAGCGCCACGCCTACTCCAAGGCCGCGATCTTCGCCATCCGCCTCTCCTTCAACGAGGCGATCTCCAACGCCTTCCGCCACGGGCACGCCACCCTGCCGGCTGATCTCCCGGTCTTCTTCAACTACGCCGTCGCCGCCGACCAGGTCCGCATCGAGATCGAAGACCAGGGCCCGGGCTTTGACCCCAGCACCGTGCCCGATCCCACCCTTGAAGAAAACATCGAGCGCGGTTCAGGGCGTGGCCTGCTCCTCATCCGCTCCTACATGGCCAGCGCTGAATACAACGCCAAAGGCAATCGGCTGGTGATGGTCTATCAGCGCCCCGGCACTTCACAGGCCGCTTCCTGAAGGGTTACCAGTACCCTCACTCCCGTCCGCCCCCTCCCGTCACGAAGTGGGGAGAATTTTACATCGACGAACGGGAACGAATGCGAACAAAGCACGTACACAATGCGTGAACCCCGCGTTCATCTGCCATGTGGTCGTGTCTTTTCAGTATTCTGCATCTAGATAGAATGATTCCAAGTCGCAAGTGCTCTCTTCGACCCGCAACTCACCCTACATTTACCCTGTCGGCGGCCCCAGAGCCTGCGATCGGGCCCATCTTGAAGCCCCACGCCGGCATCGGCCCGCATTGAACCCACGAACCCATCCCGGCGAGAGGGAACTTTTCCACCCCTTCGCCCCGGAGCAGACCCCATGGCAGCAACACCTCAAGGCACATCCATCTACCTCGATCACGCGGCCACCACCCCCTGCGATCCCCGCGTCGTCGAGGCCATGCTCCCATACTTCACCACCTTTTTCGGCAACCCCGGCAGCCGCAACCATCGCTTCGGCTGGGAGGCCGAGTCCGCCGTGGATGAGGCCCGCGAGGCCGTTGCCGCCCTGCTCGGGGCCGACGAGAAGGAAATCATCTTCACGTCGGGCGCAACCGAGGCCAACAACATCGCCATCAAGGGCGGCGCGTACATGTACGAGAAAGCGCCCGCGGGCTCGGGCCAGTGCCGCGGCCACATCATCTCGTGCACCATCGAGCACAAGGCCGTGCTCGACCCGTGCAAGCGGCTGCAGAAGGAAGGCTTCGAGGTGACCTTCCTCGAGCCCCCGGCCGACGGCATCATCACCGCCGAGATGGTCAAGGCCGCGATGCGAGAGGACACCATCCTCGTGAGCATCATGTGGGCCAACAACGAGATCGGCACGATCAACGAAATCCCGCAGATCGGGGCGCTGTGCCACGAGCGCGACGTGCTCTTCCACACCGACGCCACGCAGTGGGCCGGCAAAATGCCCGTTGATGTTCAGCGCGACAACATCGATCTGCTCTCGATGTCGGGCCACAAGATCTACGGGCCCAAGGGCGTGGGCGCGCTCTACGTGCGCCGCCGCCGCCCCCGCGTGCGACTGCAGGCACTCATGGACGGCGGCGGGCAGGAGCGGGGCTTCCGCCCCGGCACCCTCAACGTGACGGGCATCGTCGGCCTCGGCGCGGCCGCGCGCATCGCCCGCGAGCAGATGGACGCCGACGCCCAGCGCCTGCTGGCCCTTCGCCGCAGGCTCGAAGAGCGGATCACGTCGCGTCTAACCAACATCCAGGTCAACGGACACGCCGAGAAGCGGCTGCCGCACATCAGCAACATCTCCTTCGCCTTTGTCGAGGGTGAAAGCCTGATGATGGCCTGCAAGGACATCGCCGTCTCATCCGGCTCGGCCTGCACCAGCGCCAGCCTTGAACCCAGTTACGTGCTCAAGGGTCTGGGCGTCGGCGACGAACTCGCCCACTCATCCCTGCGCATGAGCCTTGGGCGCGGCACCACCCAGGCCGAAGTAGACCACGCCGCCGACCTCATCGTCGAATCCGTCAAGCGGTTGCGCGAACTCTCACCCCTCTTCGACATGTACAACGAGGGGATCGACCTTTCCAAGGTGGAGTGGGGCCACCACTGAACAGCACCGCAAGTTCCCCCTCTTTCTCGTGACGGCAAAGACACCTTCTGATAGCACACCCGCCCGCGACCAACCCCACGGGCTCAGATCAACGCGGAGAAGACCATGGCGTACGGACCCAAAATCATCGACCACTACGAGAACCCCCGCAACGTCGGCACCTTCGGCACACAGGCCGATATCAAAGCCCGCAAGGATGTCGGCGTCGGCCTGGTGGGCGCCCCCGAGTGCGGCGACGTGATGCAACTCCAGATCAAGGTTGACCAGGCCACCGGCAAGATCCAGGACGCCAAGTTCAAGTGCTTCGGCTGCGGCTCGGCCATCGCCAGCAGTTCACTCGCCACCGAGTGGCTCAAGGGCAAGTCTCTCGACGAGGGCCTGGCCATCAAGAACACCCAGATCGTCGAAGAACTCGACCTGCCCCCCGTCAAGATCCACTGCTCGGTGCTGGCCGAAGACGCCATCCGCGCCGCCATCGCCGACTACAAAGTCAAGAACGGCCTGGCCGTTGAGCAGGAAGCCGGCACCCACTGACGAGGATGGGGGGGGTGGGGGGCATTCACCCTCCTTGTCCGCACCGCGCCCGACAGCCAACAATCACACGCCCGCCCGTTCCTGAAACACCACCCGAAAGCGAGTTGAGATGTCAACCACAAGCACAACCGAGAACCAGACCGAGAACCTCTCGGTCATCCTCACCGAGACCGCGGCCCGAGAGATCAGGACCATCATCGAGCGAGAAGAACTCGACGCCTCGAAGGTCTGTCTGCGCGTCGGCGTGAAGGGCGGGGGGTGCTCGGGTTTCAGTTACCTGCTCGACCTCACCGAAACCCAGAAGGAAACCGACGAGGTCTTCGAGCAGCACGGCATCCGCATCGTCTGCGACCCCAAGAGCCTGCTCTACCTCGCCGGCGTCACGGTTGACTTCCGCGACGAACTCATGGGCCGCGGGTTTGTTTTCAACAACCCCAACGCCACCAGCACCTGCGGCTGCGGTTCCAGTTTCCGGGCCTGAGCCGTTCACCGCACCAAACCGGCGAACCTCTCACCCACCCCCGCCGCGCACGCCCTCCCGCCCCTTCGGGTGCCCGGGCGGCTGCCGCCACCCGCAATTGCCCGCCCCGGCCTTGGCCGCCGGGAGGGTTGCTCGCTACGATCACCCCTTCCCGGGAAGGCCGCCCAGCCTTGCCGGAACCACCGAACGCGCGGCGGCCCCTGGCCCGCCGCTTTTTCCCGACAGGGATCCGCGTTCTTTCGCCGGAGAGATGGCCGAGCGGCTGAAGGCGACGGTTTGCTAAACCGTTATACGGGTAATTAGCCTGTATCGAGGGTTCGAATCCCTCTCTCTCCGCTTTACGTGGGCTTGCCCCGCGCCAGAATGTCCGTTGCTTGGGTTCATCGGCTGACGGCGCTCGGCGTCGCCCTCGCGGCGGCGGTTGCTGCAACCGCCCAGACGCGCCACCCCGTTCATTTCGAGATTCTCCAGCAGACCACACTCGGCCAGTCGGTCTATGTGCTCGGCGATGCCGCCGAACTGGGCGCGTGGGACATCACCCGCGCTGTCAAACTTGAACCCTCGGCCTATCCCATCTGGTCGGCGACGGTGAGCCTTCCGGCCGGCCTCGATTACTCATACCGCTATTACCTTCGTTCCGACGCCCCCGCAGACCAGCGGCTGGCCACGAACGGCGCACCCGTCGGGGTGGTGTTGAGCGCCAGCACCCCGCCCGACCCCGCCGCCCATGAACGGCAGGCCCTCGTCACCCTCTCGACCAAGGCCGCGCCGGTGCTGCACTGGCGGGCCATCGGCAGCGCAGACTCTTTTGTGCCCGCGCCCATGATCGAGATCGGCCCCGGGCGCACCGCCGGTGAGCGACGCTGGCTCGCGCTCGACATCGGCCACGCTTCGCGCGGCATGGAGTTTTACATCACCGCCTTGGACGGCAGCGGGCGAGAGCCTTCCGCGGGCGTCTATACCTCGCGCCTCGCGGCGGCCCACCTCCAGAACGGCGGGCTCTTCGCCTACACGCCGGCGGCCCAGATCGCGGCCCCGCGAAAAGACTATGCCCCCGCCAACCCGCCGAGCATCTTCTCGACCAACCTGCAGCAGACACGCCGTTACCGCGTGCTGCTGCCGCGCGGCTACGACGCGCACACCCAGCGGTCATACCCGGTTGTCTACATGCACGACGGCCAGAACGTCTTTGATGTCGGCCCGTTCGGCACGTGGGCGGCGGATTCGGCCGCGTCGGCGATGACCGCCGCGGGCCGCATGCGAGAGTGCATCATCGTGGGCATCGACAACACCTCCACACGTCTGAGCGACTATCAGCCGCCCGAAGACAACGGGCGCGCCGATGCTTACGCCGCGTTCATCCACGACGAACTGATGCCCGTGATCGATGCCAACTACCGCACCCTCACCGGCGCGGCCAACACCGGGGCCATCGGCAGCAGCATGGGTGGTGTTGTGTCGCTCTACATGGGCTGGCATCAGCCCCAGCGTTTCGCGCGGGTGGGCGCACTCTCGGGCGCGTGGACGGTCACGCAACTCGACGAGCGGGTGGGGGCGCAGGCCGCGCCGGAGATCCGCCTGTGGATCGACAGCGGCGACTCGGGCACGTCGAGCGATAACTACTGGCCCACCTATACCCTGCGTGACAGGCTCATGCGCCCCGCGCGGCCGGGCGGGGCTATGCCCCTCTTCGACACCCTGCGGCACACGGTGGGCTTTCAGCAGCAGCACAACGAGGCCGCGTGGGCCTCGCGCATCGGCGAGGTCTTCGCGTACCTCTTCCCCGCTGCCGAGGAAGAGAACCCGCTGCGGACACTGGCCACGGGCGAACGCTTCGATGCGGACGCGGACGGACGCGTGGGGATCGATGATCTGTACGCCCAGCACCAGCAGTCACCGCTCGATGTCAACGCCGACGGAGAGATCGACACGCACGACGCCAACGCGCTGCGGTCGGTGCTGCGGCGCGGCGAGCGTGCCTCGATGATCGCGCCGCGCTGAGTCTGCCGCCGCCCTCGCGCCGCCCGCCGTAGACTCTGAACCCACCATGATCAGCATCATCCAGCGCGTGTCAGAGGCCGCGGTGCACGTCGAGGGCGAGTGTGTCGGCCGCATCGAGCGGGGCCTGCTTGTGCTGCTGGGTGTGCACGCCGCAGACACCGACGCCGACGCGCAGTGGATGGCCCGCAAGATCGGTGCGCTGCGCATCTTCACAGACGACGCGGGGAAGATGAACCGATCCGTGCTCGACGAGCGGGGCGGCGTGCTGCTGGTCTCCAACTTCACGCTGTGCGCCGATACAAACCGCGGCAACCGCCCGGGCTTTGATCGGGCGATGCGGCCAGAGGCGGCCCTGCCGCTGGTTGAGCGCGTGGGCGAACTGCTCGCGGCGCAGGGTGTGCCGGTGGAGCGGGGGCGCTTTGGCGCATCGATGCGGGTATCGCTGGTGAACGAGGGGCCGGTGACGATCGTGCTGGATTCTGCCCGTGCGCGCGAAGCACACTGAACGAGGGGTCAGCAACCGCCGTTCTCCCACGCGAGAAAGAAGACGCGGACATCTTCTCCATCGACACCTCCGTCGCGGTTCACATCGGCCTCGCAGTCGCCCGCTTCCCACGTCATATAGAAAGCGTCGATGTCTTCACCGTCGATGCCGCCGTCGCTATTGAAATCGGCCGGGCAGTCGCGGCACGCGCACAGCGTCAGGGGCGCGGGCTCGCTGATGATCTCGCCGCAGTCGTTGGCAACGACAAGCGTGTACATGCCCGTGTGGGCGGCTTTCGCGCCCGAGATGACAAGGGTGGCATCGTCCGCGCCGGAGATAACCCCGCTGAAGGCGTCTGGCCCATTGCTCAGCGGCGCACCGTTAAAGTGCCAGCGCATGGTGACATCGCCGGGGGAGGCAACGGCTTCGATCACAGCCGATCCGTCGAGACACCCGTGTGTCACGGCCGGTTGCTCAAGGAAGAGAGGCTTTGTCGGCGCCGCGGCGGAGAGGGCGAGCCAGAGGGACTCAGCGCCCGGCACCAGAAACGCGCCCCATCCCGCGGGGTGGTGATCGAAGCAGGCGGGACCAAAGTCGCCGTCGATGAGCGACGCGATGACGGATTCGATGGAACTCGCCGCGGGCGGCTCAAAGCCGGGCTCAATCTTGCCGCCGATCTCGCCGCTGATGGTGATGTGGCCGCTGGCCGCGAGGCTCCCGTGCTGCGCGGGCTCCAGCCCCGCAACGCCGAATCGGAGCGTGCTCGACTCGCCGAGAAGCACATCGCCGACGACATCGAGCGAGCCGGCGATGCCCTCGCCGGCCGACAGCTCTAATGTGCCGTTGACCGTAAGCAGGCCGGTGGCGGGGGTGATCGCGAAGGCCCGGCTGTTCAAGCGCAGCGTGCCCTCGATGCGTTCGAAGTCGTACATGCCGCCGGTGGGCAGTGTGCTCAGGTGCATGGCCGCGCCCTCTCCGAGGGTTTTGGGGCGCCGCGTGCCGAAGTTCATCACGCCGCCGGAGGCGATCCAGGTGCCGGCTGTCAGCGTGTGTGTCGTGGCGTCGTAGTTGACGAGATTCGTGATGGTGATGGCGACGGTGCCGGCACGTGCTTCGAACGTGCCGAGGTTTTCGAAAGTCCCTGCGTTGGTGATGATGAGCGACCGCCCCGGACGCGAGTGCACGATGCGGCCGTAGTTGGTGAGGCGATTCCCAGCAAGAATATTCATTTGCGCGTCATGGTTGTAGTCAGGCTCGGCGAGGAGTGAGATCCCCGGGGCGATAATCAGGTGAGTATCGTTATTGAGGAAGAGACCAGCGCCTCGTAGAGAAGACTTGTTGAGCAGGATCGTTCCGTTGCCCAGAATGAAGACCTGTCCACCCGTGCTCGCGATCAGGGCACCAGGCGAACTGCACAGGCTCGTGCTCACCCTGCTGCCCGTGTCGATGGTGATGTCGTTGAGCAGTGTGAGCGAGTTGATGATGGCCACGCTCCCGCATATCAGTGTGAGCGGGTGGGCAAGAGTGACGTCGGTCCAGGCAGCACCGACCGCGGTGTACGGCAAGCCGTCTTGGGGCGGCCCGAGGTAGCCGCCGGTGAGGCTCGGCAGGTGCACAAAGGAGTCGGCGGATTCTCGCCAGATGCGTCCCAAGGTGATGGTGTTCATGGGTATCTGGGGCTGGACTGTGCAGCGGCCGCCCGCGTAGAGAAGGCCGTTGTTCACAAATGAGCCCGCGCCTAGGATCCGAACAGTGCCCGTGGTCGATGTTGACGATGTTGCAACGATCGTGCCGTGGTTGGTGAGGCGAGCGCCCTGGACGGCTTCGATAATGAGCGAGCCGCCCTGTGAAAACTCACCGACGATCGAGAACCCGGTCTCGGTGTGCACATGGGCACCGGCGGTCAGAAACAACCCCTGCCCCGAGTGCCTCGGGATCAACCGCCCCGCACCCCTGAACCAGTGCTCACCGGCATGAACCAGGATGCTCGGTGCAGTGCAAGGCTCCGTCGAACGGGCATCAAGGTCTACCCCGGGCAGGATCGTCAGGTCGCCATCGATTGTGATCGTGCGGCACAACGTCAGCGAGATGGGTGCGCCCAGCGTGAGGTTTGTCCAGGTGACATTCTCGTCTACGACATAGGGCTGCCCGTCGACGGTGGGGGTCAGCGTCCCGCCGTGAAGGTTGGGCAGCGTCACTACGCCGCCGCGTTGTTCAACAGCGCCGACGTCGCTGGCGTTCATCGTGCCGCGGAGAGAAATGTCCGTCTTGGTGGCGCCGGTCGTGAGCAGCAAGCCATCGTTGGCGAAGAACCCATCCGCCTGGATGATGAGCGTTCGCTGCCAGACATTGCTGCGGATGAGGCCCTCGTTGATGAGGTTGGCTCCGGGGCGCACGAGCACCCCCACGCTGGCAGGCGACGCCGCCGGGCCCGTGGTCACAGTGGCGTCGGGGCCGATCGTGACGATGCCCTGATCCACTTCGATGGTCCGAGTCGCCGGGCGTATGAGCGAGATTACGCCGTTGCCGCTGATGGACTGCTCGGTGCCGGCGAAGATCAGGCCCGGCGAGTTGCACTGCGTGTTGTCGATGGTGATTGTCGCTGCGTTCAACAGTTCGACTCCACCGGAAACAGTCAGTGTGCCGCACGGGCCGATCTGTACCGCGCGTGCGGTAGAGAGGTGGTGGATGGTCAACGTGCCAGAGAACTGGATCAGCGGTGCGCCCGCATCGGCTGGCACGAAGCAGGAATCACCCGGGCCTGGAACCCGCGGCGGAGACCAGTTGCTTGCCTGTGAGAAGGTCAAGCCATCGCCCAGGCCCGTCCATGTCAGGTCATCGGCGCGGGTTGATGCGCCCGCGAGACACAGGGCGACGAGCGCCACAAGCATGAACCGGGCGAACAACACGCTGGTCGAGCGGGGCACGCAGCGCACGAGCATTCGTGCCAGACTCAGACAGACATGAATTCGTGCGGGGTGCATCACGGGGTGTCTCCATCGAATGAATCGAGCCCGCCGCACGAGAACCGGACGGCACAACCCCTGAAGCAAGGTTCGCAAAGTGGGGGCTGCTCAAGAATCAGTCACCAGAATACCACATCGGTTGCGGCCACACAAAGGCACTTGGTGCGAAATTGGTCATTTTTCTCTTCGTGCCGGCGAGCGTGCCTGTGGTCGATGATGCGTCATGGTGTGCAGTGAAACAAAAAGCCCCGGGGCGATGCCCCGGGGCTGATGAATCACTCATGTTCGGAATTTGTGCAGTGTGTTACCAGGCGGCGCGCTTGCGGGCGCCGGGCTTGGTCGGGCGACGGCCCATCTGCTGGAAGCCGGGGCGTGGCGCGGGGCGCGGCGTGTGTTCGCCGGCGGTGCCGCGCGCGGGCGGCTTGGCCGGGCGAGCGCCGGGCTGACCCTGCGGGCGTGCGGCACGGGGCTTGGGCGCGCTGCGCGGGGCATCGAAGCCGGCGTTGTGGCTGTCGGTGTTAGACGGGCGGTGGGTCGGACGGCTCACACCCTTGCCACGCTGGCGGGGCCCGCGTGGTGCTTCGTAGCGGCGTTCCTGTTCGAGTGAATCGCCGGAGTGTTCGCTGCGGACGGGCTCGGGGAGGTCTGTGGGCGTCACGGCGGCGTCGATGCGCTGCTTGGTGAGACGCTCGATGTCACGCAGGTATCCACGCTCGTCGGTGTCGCAGAACGAAATGGCGGTGCCCGTGGCGCCGGCGCGGGCCGTGCGGCCGATGCGGTGCACATACGCCTCGGGCTCGTTGGGCAGGTCGTAGTTGAAGACGTGGGTGATGCCGTCAACATCAAGCCCGCGTGCCGCCACGTCGGTGGCCACGAGGATGCGCGAGCGGCCCGTGCGGAACCGGTCGAGGGCGCGCTGGCGCTGGTTCTGGGCCTTGTTGCCGTGGATGACCTCGGCCGTGATGCCCTGCTGCAGCAGACGGCGCGTGACGCGGTCGGCGCCGTGCTTGGTGCGGGTGAAGACCACGCCGCGCTCGATCTTGTGTTCGGCCAGCAGGTGCGCCAGCAGCGCGGGCTTGCGCTCTTTGCCGACCATGTACACGGACTGGGCGATGCCCGCGGCCGTCATGGTCTGGGGGCTGATGCTGACCTTCACAGGAGACTTGAGCAGCGAGTCGGCCAGGTGCATGATCTCGCGCGGCATGGTCGCCGAGAAAAGCAGCGTCTGCTTGCGGCTGGTGAGGGCCGAGGCGATGCGGCGGATGGGCTGGATGAAGCCCATGTCGAGCATGCGGTCGGCCTCATCGAGGACGAAGATGCTGACCTGGGAGAGGTTGATAAGGCCCTGCTCCATGAGATCCATGAGGCGGCCGGGCGTGGCGACGACGACATCGACGCCGCGCGAGAGCGCACGCGTCTGATGGAACTGGCTCACCCCGCCGAAGATCACGGTGTGCGTGAGCGAGGTGTTGCGGCCGTATGTGGCGAAACTGTCGCCGATCTGTGTCGCCAGTTCACGCGTGGGCGAGAGGATGAGGGCACGGGGCAGGGCCGGGCCGCGCCGTGAAGTGTCTGCCGGCGTGCTGCTGAGCAGGTGCAGGATCGGCAGCGCGAAGGCGGCCGTCTTGCCCGTGCCGGTCTGCGCACAGCCGAGCAGGTCTTTGCCCTGCAGCGCGGCGGGGATCGACTGCGCCTGGATCGGCGTCGGGGTGGTGTACCCCTCCTGGGTCAATGCGTCGAGAATGGGCTTGGAGAGAGAGAGAGAAGAAAACTGAATCGACAAAGCGATCTCCTGCGGCCACGGCGCGGCGGTATCCGCCGGCGTCTGCCGCGATAGTTCGGGCGTTCCTCGAACCAACCTGATTGGAACAAGTGAGGCCGTACTGGGGTGGAGCGCCGCGGCCACAATGGCTTTGTGCGACGCTGCCAGCGATTCCCAGAGTGCTTGCCCCTGCCCCGACGGGGCGAAAGTTATGGGCACGTGCTCAGGCCACTGGCTGTGTAAGAGGAAGTATAGCCATGGCATCGCGTGCGTGCGACGCAGCCCACAGCGCTGTGAGCCTGAAATCGCGCACATGAGACGGTTGTGCGTGTTGTGCCGTCCCCTTCACGTCCCACAACCAGAGGATTGACTCTGCGAACGGCACGCCTCAGGCACGCCGGCAGCCGCCATCGCTGTGAGGTCAAAGGTAGAGATAGGAGTCGGGAAATTTGTGAAAATCTCGGACGGGCTCACTGGACACAGGGTGGAATCACGATATACTTGCATGATGACGCAAACAAACAAGCAATCTGGAGTAGTTCCGGGGCCCTGTGCCCCGGCGGCGATGTCGCCCCGGCAGGCCGCGGCCAGCCCCGGCCCGGTCGATGCGCTGCTGCTGCCCGAGTTCTTCAAGGCCTTGAGCGACCCCACACGGGTGCGGCTTGTGGCCTGCATGATCAAATGCGGTCGGGCCTGCACGGTGAGCGAGGTCGCGGATTGCTGCTCGGTCGATTTCTCGGTGGTCTCGCGTCACCTGGCGATGCTGGAGCAGAGCGGGCTATTGACGGCGGAAAAGAAAGGGCGCAGCGTGCACTACGCCGCGCGTCATCAGCACCTCAGCGGCATGCTGCGTGCGCTGGCCGACGCGATCGACGCGTGCAACCCGGAAGATCCTTCGTGCTGCGGCGGCGCGTGCGGCTGCGGCACCGACAAGACATAACCACCTCTCGTGCGAGAGAGAACAACGCGGCGCACAGCGCCGGAAAGGAACGGCCATGACGACGAAAAGCACAAGCGAGAAGAGCGAACGGGCTGGGTGCGGGTGCGGCCCGGCGTGTTGCACGCCGGCGGCAGGGGCGGGTGGAACACAGAATGCCGATATCCGCGAGCAGATCCGCGACGGGTACGCAAAGATCGCCCGGGATGGTTCGTGGTCGGCGTTTCAGGCGGCGGGAGCGAAGGAGAAAGCGGGCGGGTGCTGCACGCCCAGCGCGGGCGGGGGGTGCTGCGGGCCGGCGACATTCACGCCCGAGCAACTGGCTCAGGCGATCGGCTATGGGGGGGACGATCTGGCCGCGATGCCCGAAGGGGCCAACATGGGCCTTTCATGCGGCAACCCCACGGCCATCGCTTCGCTCAAAGCCGGCGAGGTGGTGCTCGATCTGGGCTCTGGCGGGGGGTTTGACTGCTTCGTGGCGGGGCCGAAGGTCGGCGCTTCGGGGCGGGTGATCGGCGTGGACATGACGCCGGACATGATCACCAAGGCGCGGCGCAACACGGCGATGTACCGCGAGCGCACGGGGCTGGAGAATGTCGAGTTTCGGCTGGGAGAGATCGAGAACTTGCCTGTGGCCGACGGCGGCGTGGATGTTGTCATCTCGAACTGCGTGCTCAACCTTTCGCCGGATAAGGCACGGGTGTGGCGCGAGATCGGGCGAGTGCTGCGCCCGGGCGGGCGCGTCGCGGTGTCTGACCTTGCCCTGCTTCGCCCGCTGCCCGAGGCGGTGCGGGCCGATGTTGAAGCGCTGGTTGGGTGCATCGCCGGCGCGGTGCTGGTGGAAGAAGTGCGGGGCGCGATGCAGGCCGCGGGCCTGACCGACATCGCGCTCACGCCCAAGCCCGAGTACATCGCCGCGATGACCAACTGGGAAGACCCGCTCTACCGCAAGATTGTGGAGAGCCTGCCCGCGGGCACCAGCCCGGCGGATTACATCACAAGCCTGGATATCACGGCCCGCAAGGCTGGGTGACAGACATCACGGCGCCCACCGCAGCACGCCGAAGGGATCGATGGTTGATCGGCCGCGGTGAGATGGCGAGTCGGGCGAGGGCTCTTCGATGATGGCCCCCGCCCGGCTCGTGTCGTCTTTGTGCCCATCGGCCAGGGCGAGCAGCAGCGATTCGCGCTGGTCCGCGGGCGTGAGCAGCAGCGTGGTGGCGAGGGCGTCGGCGTGGTCGCCCCGCGACGAAACCACAACGGCGAACGCGCCGGGTGCAGAGGTCCGCCCGCTGCGCGGGTCGATGATGTGGCCCAGGCGCACGCCGTCGAGTTCGATGAACTGCTCGGAATCACCCGAGGTCGATACGGACATCTGTGCAAGCCACAGCGTGCCGATGGGGGGAGCCTCTGCGCCCGAGCGGACCTCGATGCGCCACCCCCGCGGCTGATCGGGCGGGGGCAGGCCCGCCGCGATATCGCCAGCGAGCGACACCATACAGCGCGGCGACCCCATCGCCGTGAGCGTGCGCACCGCCTCCTGCGCTGCAATGCCTTTGCCGATGCCGCCAAGGTCAAGCCTCATGCCCTTGCGGCGCAGGAAGGCCGTTCTTGTCTGCGCGTTCAGGTCGAGGTCGCGCCAGTTGACCAGCGCAAGGGCGGAGCGTTGCTCACCGGCGGGGGCGGGTTGCCCGGTGCGACGCTGCACGCGCCACACCTGCACTAGCGGGCCGATGGTGGGGTCGAACGCGCCGTTGCTGAGCGCGGCCAGGTGCATCGAGGTGCGCAGCGCATCGAAGAGATCATCATCCACCGCGACCGGCTCGGCGCCGGCCGCGGCGTTGACGCGTGAGAGGGTTGAGTCAAGGCGGTAATCGCTCAAAGCGTGATCGAGTTCGTTGATGCGTTCAAAGGCCATCGCCGCGCGGGCCACCGCCTGGGCGCGGTCGTTCGCGTAGAGAATGATGCGTGTTTCGACGCCCATGCACAGCCTTGCGAACTCGTGGCGCTCGGGCGTGTCGGCGTGCGGCGCGTCGGCACCCGCCCGGTCGGCGGGGGGCGTGTTCGGCCGGCCCCGGGAGCACCCGGGCGAGAGAAAAGCGGGCAAAATGGCGAGCGCGAGCAGAAACCGCCATGGGCGATCGACGGGGCTGGGCAGCATGTGGATATTGTCTGGGGCTTACCGCCCCGGCGGCCTGGCCGCGGGGCGATTTGTGCCGTTGGATTCGAGCCAGGAGTGTTGCCGTGCGTTCTCACCGAGATGTTCTGTTCGGGCTGTGTGTCTGTCTTGGGCTGGGCTTCATGGGGGCGAGGGCTTTGGCAGAGCCGCCGGTGGCTGCGGCCGGGCCGGAGGCGGTGTCGCGCGCGGGCTTCAGCCAGGAAATTCCGTCGGCGGCGTACAAGATCGTGATGGTGCCGATCCCGGGCGATGACGCGAAGGGGATCAAGCCGTTTGCGATCAGCGCGACGGAAGTGACATGGGATGCCTTCGATGTGTACGCGTACGGGCTGGATGTGCCGCGCGGCGAGGACGGACAGCCCATGCCATCGACCAGGGCCGATGGCGTGACGCGGCCGAGCAAGCCGTACCTGCCGCCGGATCGAGGCTTTGGGCACGACGGGTTTGCGGCGATCTGTGTGTCGTTCGAGAACGCGAAGGGATTTTGCGACTGGCTGAGCGCGCGCAGCGGCAAGACATACCGCCTGGCGACCGAAGCGGAGTGGGAGCACGCCTGCCTGGCCGGCGCGACGACGCGGTATCACTTCGGCGATGATGCCACGAGGCTGGGTGACTATGCGTGGTACTACGACAACACAGACGGCGCACCTCGCGCGGTGGGCACACGCAAGCCCAACGCGTGGGGGCTCTTTGACATGCACGGCAATGTGGCCGAGTGGGTGGTGGGGCGAGATGGCAAGCCTGTGACCAAGGGCGGTTCGTTCAGGGATGATGCCCAGGACCTGATCGCCGCGGCCCGCCGGCCGCAGAGCCCCGCGTGGAACGCGAGCGACCCGCAGATGCCCAAAAGCCAGTGGTGGCTTGCCGATGCGCCCTTTGTTGGTTTCCGCATCGTGTGTGAAGTGATGGAAGAAGCAGCGGACGGACCTGCGCCCGAGGAGAGCAAAGAATGAGCGAACAGCAAGGGGAAGGTGGTGGCGGGGCCTTCACGCGCCGCGGTTTTCTGGCGGCCGCGGCGGTGGCGGCGGGGGGCGCGGGTTTCGCCGCGGGCGCGGTTCGGGCCGGGGCGCATGCGCAGGGAACTGCGCGTGTGGCCGGCGCGGCTGCGGCTGGCGTGCCGCGAACGGGCGCATTGAAAATCGGCGTGATCGGCTGCGGCGGGCGCGGCACCGGCGCGGCGGTGCAGGCGCTGCGCGCCGACCCCGACACGGTGCTGTGGTCGATGGGCGATGTCTTTCAAGACCGGCTTGATTCGAGCATGAGCAACATCGCCCGGGCGATGGGCGAAGAGGGTGCCGCGCGGCTTCAGGCCGACGAATCGCGGAGGTTCACGGGCTTTGATTCGTACCAGAAGGTGATCGACAGCGGTGTTGACGTGGTGCTGCTCACGTCGTACCCGGCGTTTCGGCCTCAGCACCTGCGCGCCGCCGTTGACGCGGGCAAGCACGTCTTTGCCGAGAAGCCGGTGGCGGTAGACGGCCCGGGCGTGCGCAGCGTGATCGAATCGGCGAGGCTGGCCAAGGGCAAGAACCTCTCGGTGGTGGTTGGTTTCTGCTGGCGGTATAACCACGGCATGCGTGAGGCCTTTGCGCAGGTGAACGGGGGGGTGCTGGGCGAGGTGGTGACGGCGCACACGACGTACCTCACGGGCACGCTGGGCAAACGGCCGCGCCAGGAAGGGTGGAACGAACTTGAGTTTCAGATGCGCAACTGGTGGCACTTCGCGTGGATCAGCGGCGACCACATCGTGGAGCAGGCGGTGCACAGCGTTGACCGGCTGCTGTGGGCGATGAACGACGAGACGCCGCGCCGGGTGATCTGCCTGGGCGGGCGAGCGGCGCGAAGCGGCCCGGAGCACGGCGACGTGTTCGATCACTTCGCCGCGACGTACGAGTATGAGGGCGGGCGGCGAGCCTTCCACACCACGCGGCAGATCGACGCGTGCCCAAACGACAATACGGATTACATCTACGGCACGCGCGGCAGCGCGGTGATCAACGGCTGGGTGCCCACGTATCAGGTGAAGGATCTTGCGGGCGCCAACGTGTGGCGCTATCGCGGCGACGGCGGGCCGGACATGTACCAGGCCGAGCACGACGAACTCTTCGCGGGCATCCGCGCCGGCACGCCGATCAACGATTGTGAGCGGGGCGCGCACGCCACGCTGATGGCGATCATGGCGCGGATGGCCGCGTACACGGGCCAGACGATCTCGTGGGAGCAGGCGATGGAGTCGCGGCAATCGCTGGTGCCCGCGACGTTTGATGAAGCGCCGGCGGTGGAGGTGCCCGTGCCCGGGCGCACGAAGTTTTTCTAAATGCATCGTGATGGGCGGGTGAGTCGCGGAATGCAAGGAGTTGCACCGATGGATTCAGAGTTGACCAGGCGCGAGGTGATCGCGGCGGGGGCCGCGGGGTTGCTTGGCGCGGCGGCGATGGGTGTGGGCCGGGCGCGCGGCGCTGGGGGCGCCGCGCCGCTTGAGCAAGAGACCGCGCGGCGGCAAGGCGTGGAGGGTGCGGGGGATACGGCGCGCACGCTGCGGAAGGCGGTGCTGCTGGGCATGGTGGCCGAGGGAGACACGGTGCTGGAGAAGTTCAGGTTGCTCAAAGAGTGCGGCTTTGACGGGGTTGAGATGGACAGCCCATCGCCCCAGACCGACTGGGACGAGGTGGCCGCGGCGCGGGACGCGACTGGCATTGTGGTACATGGTGTGGTGCACTCGCAGCACTGGCGGCTGCACCTGAACAGCGAGGATGCATCGGTGCGTGAGCAAGGGGTGGGGGCGCTGCGCACCGCGCTGCATGATGCGCGCCGGGTGGGGGCGAGCAGTGTGCTGCTGGTGCCGGCGGTGGTGAACGCCGCGCAGACGTATGCGCGGGCGTGGGAACTCTCGATCGCTTCGATCCGGGAGGCGCTGCCGGCAGCGCGTGAGGCGGGCGTGACGATCGCGATCGAGAACGTGTGGAACGGGTTTCTGCTGAGCCCGCTGGAGGCGGCGCGGTATATTGATGCGTTCGATGACCCGCACGTTCGGTTCTACTTTGACGTGGGGAACATTATTAACTTTGGCTGGCCCGCGCACTGGGTGGAGGCGCTGGGAACGCGCATCGCGAAGGTGCACGTGAAAGATTTTTCACGCAAGAAGCGCGATGATGAAGGGTTGTGGAAGGGGTTTAGCGCCGAGATCGGCGAGGGGGATGCCGACTGGCCCAAGGTGATGCGGGCCCTGGACGCGACGGGGTATGCGACGGATCCGGCGGGTCGGTGGGCCACGGCGGAAGTAAGCGGGGGCGGGCGCGAGCGGCTGATGGAGATCAGCCGGCGGATGGATATGGTGCTGAGTGCGTGAGGGGGGGAATGCGGGGCGGTGGTGTAGATTGCAGGTATCGGAGTTGAATGCTCGCGGTGCTACGGGGCAAGTGCGGCGGGTGCTTGCTGGGGCAGGTAGTGGTTTGCTATGAGTTTCAGTGCTGCTTGATGGTGCTCGACTTTACATTACACGCACTCGCCTGCTTCCCACGCAACGAAGAAGACCTCCACATCGTTGCCGTCGACACCGCCATCGCGGTTGACATCGGCGGTTTCATCGGCGGATTCCCAGGCGAGGAAGAAGGCTTCGACATCGCCGCCATCGACCCCGCCGTCTTGGTTGAAGTCTGCGGGGCAGTAGGTCTCGATGGTGACCTGGGCGGCGGTGCTGGTTACCTCGCCGCAGGAGTTTGAGAAGATGATGGTGTACTCGCCTGCGTCGGAGAGTTGCGTGTTTGTGATAGTGAGTGTGGCGGTGGGGTTTGCGGTGGGGGAAGGGAGTGCGCCGCTCGCACCGCTGACGATGCCGCCGCCGGGGGATGCGCCGCCGGGGCCATCGGTAATGGGCACACCATTGCGCTGCCATTGGAAGGTGACCGGGCCATTGAAGTCGTAGCCCGAGGCACAGGTGGCCGAGATGGTGAGTGTTTCACCTGCATCGAGAGATTTCGGAAGAGGTTGACGAGCAACCCACGGGATGCCGGTGTCGGTCCAGCGGGCGAAGTTGCTGGATGGAATACCGCCGGCTGCGTAGAAGCCCCCCCCCGCGAAGATCTCGCCGCTGGCTAGGAACGCGAGAGCGTTCACCCGGGTTTCAATGCTGTAGTTGATCATTCCAGTCCCCAGAGGGGCCCATATGATTCCATTCCAGCGAGCTATGCGGCTGGCCGCGACGCCTCCGGCTGACGTGAAGATCCCAGCTGCGATAAGGTCGCCGCTAGGGTGAAGGGCGA
Source organism: Phycisphaeraceae bacterium (assembly GCA_019636615.1). Taxonomy (GTDB): domain Bacteria; phylum Planctomycetota; class Phycisphaerae; order Phycisphaerales; family UBA1924; genus UBA2402. The sequence continues at coordinate 1,789,789 of JAHBXF010000001.1, forward strand.
GGGCGAGTACGCCCCCCCCGTTCACCCCCGACCCTAGCGGGGCCCAAGATGAGCCGTCCCATCGGGCGATGCTGTTGACCGTAACGCCTCCGGCTGTCGTGAAGCCCCCGCCCGCGATGAGGTCGCCGCTGGGGAGAACGGCAAGGGCGTTCACTACGGGGTTCACAGCACTGCTCACCCCCGTCCCCATCGTGGCCCACGACGAGCCATCCCAATGTGCGATGTAATTCGCTTGCAGGCCCCCGGCGATGAAAAACGATCCACCCGCGACGAGGTCGCCGTTCGGGAGAACGGCGAGGGCGCGTACGCCCCCGTTCAACCCTGACCCTAGCGGGACCCACGACGAGCCATCCCAACGAGCGATGCGATTGAGCACGCCCAGGCTGGTGTAAAACGATCCACCCGCGACGAGGTCGCCGTTTGGGAGAACGGCAAGGGCGCGTACGCCCCCGTTCAACCCTGACCCTAGCGGGGCCCAAGATGAGCCGTCCCATCGGGCGACGTGGTTGACCGTAACGCCGCCTGCTTCGCTGAAGGAGCCGCCAGCCACGAGGTCACCGTTCGGGAGAACGACGAGGGCGAATACGGTGCCGTTCATTCCCGACCCTAATGGGACCCACGAAGAGCCTTCCAAGCGGGCGATCCGGTTGACTGTCTCCTCCCCGGCGGTAATAAATTCTCCCCCCACGATAATGTCGCCGCTTGGCATTACAATGAGTGAGTGCACATTTCTGCCAATCCCCAAACCAAGCGGTGACCACGATGAGCCGCCCCAACTGGCGATGCGGTTGACAGTCACTCCGCCAGCGCTAGTGAAGTGGCCCCCGGAAACGATGTCGCCGCTGGGCAATACGGCGAGGGCAAACACGGTGTGGTCCATTCCCGACTCCATAGGCGTCCACGACGAGCCATTCCAACGGGCTATGAAGAGAGAGGCCTCGTTGTCTGCGTTGTGGAAGCCACCCCCCGCGACGAGGTCCCCGTTCGGCAATACTGCGAGGGCCAGCACAGTGCCGCTCATTCCCGACCCTAGCGGAGTCCATGACGAGCCGTCCCACCGGGCGATTCGGTTGAGAGTCTCCTCGCCAACGACATTGGTAAAGCCGCCGCCCACCACGAGATCGCCGTTGGGCATGAGAGTGAGGGCGTACACGGTGTTGTTCAATCCCGACCCCACCGGGGCCCATGTGGTGCCGTTCCAGCGGGCGATACGGTTCGCGGCCACGCCCCCGGCGGTAGTGAATGAGCCCCCTGCGATGAGGTCACCATTTGGTAAGTTAGCGAAGGCGTACACCAAATCGTCCATCCCCGACCCTAGCGGGGACCACGACGTGCCGTCCCAGCGGGCGATGCGGTTGACCGTCATGCCCTCGGCCTCGGTGAACCAGCCGCCAGCGATAAGGTCGCCGTTGGGCCTGACGGTGAGGGCAAACACCCAGCCGTTGGGCCCATCCCCCAAGGAGGACCACGATGAACCGTTCCAGCGAGCGATGTAGTACGCGGCCACACCACCGGCGGAGCTAAAGAAGCCCCCCGCGACGAGGTCGCCGTTGGGCATGACGGCCAGGGCATGCACTGCGTCATCCATCCCCGTCCCTAGCGGGGACCACGACAACCCGTCCCAACGGGCGATGCGGTTGACCGCTATGCCCCCGGCGGTAATAAAATTCCCACCGACGACGAGGTCGCCGTTTGGCATGACAACGAGTGTGCGTACGGTGCCGTTCAGCCCAGGAGGGACGTCCTCCAGGCTGCTCAGCCATCGCCCGTCGCATTGCGCGTGAGCAAGGCTTGGAACCAGAAGGCCCACTACAGACACCACCAGCAAAGAGAAGAAGGTGAGCAGGCGAGAAGCGGATGTTGAAGAGGTTTGGTACATGATGGAGGTGCTCGGGGGGGGTGGCATAACTGGTGCGTGTGGTGCTTTGGGCTTACTTTTCGTCGGGGCTCTTGTAGTGCAGGTCGTCGTGATCTGGATAGCTTGCTGGGGGCCCTCGCGCGGAGGGGCCAATAGCCAGTATACAAAAAAGTGCCGGGGCATGCAAGGCCTTGGAGCGTGATTTTACCACTTTGTTCGTATCCCCTTGGCCCGCCGAGGTGTAGGCGTTGTGGGGGGGCGTTCCTGCGCGCTTTCGTGGGGGGTTGGCTCTCTGGCAACTTCTCCAGATTACCAGAGGGGGTACCTATTCCGGGGTGCGTAGGGGGTGCCGCGCGTGTGGCCGGGTGGCTGGCGAAATGTGGCCGGAGGTGGGCGGGAAGCAAGGGAGCCGATCTGAGATCTGAGATTTCAGAGCGAGGCGCGGCGTCGTTTGGGGAGAGCGGGCCGCATTCAGCAGGAAGGGCACGGCGTAGGGAGGATGGGGTATCGAGAGCGTTGGGGTGCTCTGAAAGTTCTGCGGCGCTGAGTAGACGGCCGCGCGGCATGGCGAAGTCGCCATACGCGCAGCGCCCGGCAGAACAAGCAGAAGCGCACAGGCGGGACGCCTCTGCCGCCGGGACGGAGCAGGAGAACTGTGCGGTTGTTGGGGAACTCCGCTGCCCCTCCGGGGCAGGATGTTATATATAACGCTTTCCACGGGTTGCGCTTCGGTCGCCTTCCGGCGACCTGCGCTCCACCGTGTGGCTACATTCGTGCGCCCCTCCGGGGCGAAGAGGAAAGAGGAAAGTAGAAAGTGGATAGAGGGAATAGGAAAGAGGGAAGCGCAAAGAGTGAAGGAAGAAGGGGAGAGAAGGGAGAGAAGGGAGAGAAGGGAGAGAAGGGAGAGAAGGGAGGATGTTACGGAAGGGGCCAGAAGCACAACTGGTCTGGAGACCGGGGCCACCAAAGCAGAGCAGCCAGCCAGAAGGCTGGTTCCATCAAGAAGAAGCAGAAGCAGAAGAACATCGTTCAGAGGCCGGTGCCAGCAAGACAGAAGCAGATGCACACCGGCGCGGAGAAGGGCGCAGCGAGCGCGGTGGGGCAGAAGGAGCAGATGGAGGTTGAGGAAGCGAATGAAGTGCGGGCGCGAAGAGAAACGGCCCAGGGTGGGCCGTTTCGTGGAAGGACGTGTGAGGCGTGATTCAGGTGAGTGGGTTCGTGAGACTCACGCACATCCGCCCAGTTCCCAGGCGGTGAAGAAGGTTTGGAGGTCGGCGCCGTCGATGCCGCCGTCGCGGTTGACATCGGCGGCGTCTTGACCGGCTTCCCACGCGAGGAAGAAGGACTCGATGTCGGCGCCATCGACGCCGCCGTCGCGGTTGAAGTCGGCCGGGCAGGGTGTGGGGCAGCCGTACGAGCCGCAGAAGAGCGGAACCTGCGCGACGGCGCTTCGGGCGATGCCGCCTTGCGCGGCGGGGTCTGCGATGAACCACTGGAGGTAGGTGGTTTGTGGCGCGGGGAAGGTTTCTGGCGTGAGGGGCCAGTGCACGGTGCCCACGCCGGTAGTGCCCGCGGGTGTCAGGGTTGCGAGGATGATGTCCTGGCTGATCTGGCCGTTGACTGGCGGTTGATCGGAGTACGCGAGCCAGGCCGTGACGCCGGGGCGTGCAGAGTCAAGGCCGACGCGGTATTCGGCGTTGCCGATCATGGAGGGGGACTGCACGATGATGCGTGGGGTGCCGTTGAGACCGGGGCGAGCGCCGCCGATGAGGGTGGCGCGGTGGTCGGGACGATCGACGAAGAGGGTTGGCTTGTCGAAGGGGTAGGTTTCTGCCGCGACGCGGGGATCGGTGAGGCCGTTGCGCAGGAAGTCTTCGATGACGACGGCGGCCTGCGGGGGGACGTTGACGAGGGTCATGAGCGGGTCGCGGTTGTCGGGGAACTGGGGTGCTGCGCCGGGGGCGCGGGCGTAGAAGCGGATGACATCGGTGAGGTTCTGGAACTGGCCGTTGTGCATGAAGGTGCGCTTGAGGCCGACGTTGCGGAGCGAGGGCACCTTGAAGCGGCCGCGGTCGTTGATGTTGCCGGTGACGAGTTGGCGGCCGGGGTCTTCGCTCACCGGGCGCAGGCCGATGTTGCGGAAGGACTGATCGGTGTAGAGGGGGTCGCGGTGGCAGTCGATGCAGCGCGACGCGGTGAAGGCCTGCAGGCCCTGCTGCTGCGCGGGCGTGAGGGCGGTGACATCGCCGGCGGTGAAACGGTCCCAGGGGGTTTGGTCTGAGACGAGCGTGCGCTGGTAGGTGGCCAGCGCGAAGGCGATGCGGCGGGTGGTGATGGCGCCGTCGCCGAAGGCGCGGCGGAAGAGTTCGGGGTAATCGGGTTGATCGGCGAGGGCCGAGGCGACGTCGGCGGGGATGTTGGTGGCGAGGTCGAGAGGGCGCACGCGCGCGAGTTTGTCGGTGAGGGATGTCCAGTCGAAATCGTCGTGAGACATCTCGACGCTGCTGAGCGGTGGCTGCACGGCCTGGCTCTCGAGTGCGCCGCCGCTGACGATGGCGACCTGGCCGGTTTGAGGGTCGGTGAAGCGGCTGGTGGCGCGGCCGTCCCAGAAGAGTGAAGGTGCGTATCCGGCGTTGATGGGCGAGTTGGCCGCGCGGTTGGTGATCTGCGGCTGCAGGGCGAAGATGGGGTCGGGGAGGTAGTCGTTGTGTTCGTCGCTGCGGATCACGCCGGGCGAGCCGAGGATGTCGTCTGGCGTGTTGAGGATGCCGTCGATGCCGGGGTGACGGGCGATGCGGTCGTCGGCGCCGGCGCGGCTGGGCACGTGGCATGTGCCGCAGGAGACGACGTTGGATGTGGAGAGTTGCTCGTCCCAGAAGAGGGCCTTGCCGAGCACGCGTTTGGCTTCGGTGATGGGGTTCTCGGGGGGTTGAGGGACGGGCGGCAGCGATCCGACGGCGATGTAGGCGCCGATCAGCAGGCCGCCGATGGTGATGGGAAGGCCGGCGAAGAGGCCGCCGATGGCGGCGCGGCTGGGGAGGATGATGGCTGGGGAGGGCATTGGTTCTTCCTTCGTTACGTGCCGCGTGGTGTAACGGCTCCGCCGGAAGTTGATTGCATGGCGCTGGCGAGAGATTTGCGGACGTAGGGGCGTGGGGGCAAACAGAGAACGACGGACGTGCATCGCGTGTCGAGCGGATGATTGGAAATGGCGAGCGGGTGGGCGGGACGCAGGTAACCGCGGGCGTGCAAGTTCGGGTGTGCGGTGGAGGCGGCACGCGGGTTGGGGCGTGGGGGTAGGGAAGGGGGCGATGAGCGCAAGAAAACGGCCCCGGGTGGGGCCGTTGATGGGTACGAGATTGATGTGGGAGGGGGCGGGGCGACTCAGTCGCAGCCGCCGGCTTCCCAGGCGAGGAAGAAGGTTTCGACATCGCCGCCGTCGATACCGCCGTCGCCGTTGACATCCGCGCGGGGGACGCCGTCGGACCAGTCGGTGTAGAAGGCTTCGACATCGGCACCGTCGACGCCGCCGTCTTCGTTGTAATCGGCGGGGCAGAAGGTGCTGCATGTTCCGCCGACATACGCCAGGCCGAGCAGGTTGCCCGAGCCGTTGGAGCCCACGGCGGTGGCGAGGCCAGTGGCGGGGTCGATGGTGTACAGAATGTCGGTGCTGTTGCAGACGAGGTAGATGGTCTGGTTGTCGTTGTTGTAGGCCAGGCCGTTGGGGTTGGTGGGGCCGGTAAGGGGGCCGATGAGGTTCACGGCGCCGGTGGCGCGGTCCATGAGGTAGAAAGAGTCTGAGCCGCTGTTGGTGGAGTACATGGTGTTGGTGGTCGAATCGTGGACCAGGTTGGAGAATGAAGAGAGGCCCGAGGTGCCCACGAGGGTGGCAGCGCCGGTCTGGGTGTTGATGATGTAGAGTCCGTTGTTGTGCGAAGAGGCGCCGTAGAGGGTGTTGGTGCTGGAGTCCCACTCAAGGCCGTGCATGACGACGAGCGAATCGCCGTAGAAGCCGACGAGCGTGGCCTGGCCGGTGGTGATGTCGAGGGTGAAGAGAGAGTCGAGGCTGGTTGAGGTGAGGTAGAGGGTGCCGGAAGCGCAGTCGTAGGCAAGGCCGCCGGTGGTGCCGGCGTTGCTGCTGACTGCGCCGAAGACGGTCTTGGCGCCGGTGGTCATGTCGATCTCGCTCAGGGCGCGGCTGCTGTCAACAGCGATGAGACGGCCTTGCCCGAGGGCCACCGATGAAACCGCGAGAAGCGACGCCAGCGCGACCAGATGGTGAACTCTCATGTGTGTGCCCCTTGATGTTTTGGAATAGTGATTGAATCTCTCTCCGCGGCGGAGTTGCCGCGCGACTGGAGGATGTTACCCCAGTGGGAAGGGGAGATTCGAGGCCGGGGTGCGTCCGAGAACGCGCGGGGGGAAGGGTTGGTGGAAGGGAAAAGGTGGACGGAAGGCCGGGATGCAGGCGCGCCGCGGTCAGCAGCGTGGAGCGAACTGGCGCGTGCGCATGGGCAGGGGCCGGGTGGGCGGTGAGGAGGGGAAAGGGGTGCGGGAGAAGAGCCCGCCGCGCTGCGTGCAGCGATCAGTTGCGATGAGAGTCGAAGTTCACTCGCAGCCGCCGGCTTCCCACAGGCCGAAGAAGTATTCGACATCGCCGCCGTCGATGCCGCCATCGAGGTTGACATCGGCGTCGCAGGCGCCGGTTTCCCACGCGTCGTAGAAGGCTTCGACATCGGCACCGTCGATACCGCCGTCCTGGTTGAAATCTGCGGCGCAGTCGAAACAGGCGCAGTCGCAGCCTCGCGTGACGGAAACGCTGTCGAGCCCGACGGTCTCGACGACACCCACGCCGTACTCGCCCGGGATGCGCAGCGCGGCGAGAGAGCCGAGGACGTCGAGCAGATCCGCCTCTGTGACGGGTGCGCCGCTCGTCAGCCCGTGCCGGAATCGCTCGGCCGTGAGGGGGATGCTGTAGTCTGTCCATGTTGTCCGCGGCATGGGATCGATGCGCGTGACGATGGATGTGCCCCGGGTGCTTGTGAGCACGACCACGCTGTCTGTGTCGTTGTTGCTGCGGCTTGAACGCATGGAGTACGTGAGCGTGCCGCCCGCGTACTGCGACCAATCGCCCATGGCGGAGGCGGGGGCCGAGAAGAAGAAACATCCATAGGAAGGATCAAACTTCTGGATGAAGCCGCCGGGGTTGCCGCCGGTTGGATACCACTCGGGGCCGAAGGTTTGGAGCACCGGCCCGTATGGTCCGTAACACTGAAGATCGGTGATGAGCCATCCTTCATCGCCGTTGTCGAAGGTCCATGTGATGTCCGCGTTGGCCGGGGGTGTGAGCGCGGCGAGCGAGGCGCAAAGCGCGAGCGCAAGCACGGAGGTCCGCGGTGTGTGTGTTGAGATTGACACGGGCGGTCTCCGGGACGCGGTGGACTGCCGCGCGAGGTTGATTGCGTATGGACTTGGGAACGAGGTATCGCTGCGAGAAATAATAGACAGTGAAGCAGGTGAGGCGCATGGCCAGGAAGGCCCGATAGCCGAGCACTCCGTTCGAGGGGCGGGTGCGGGGAGGGGGCGTCGCGCGGGGGTGGAGGGCGCAAGGCTACGCGAAACTGGGCGGTGGGTGGTCCGACAGGCTGGGGAGTAGACTATTCGACGCGCGTGGTACACGCCGCGATGGGCGGGGTGTATGTGACCCACTGGACAGGCGATACCAGGTCATCCTGGGTGATGTCAACAGGTGCGGCTTGGTCTAAGGACGCGACGGGCAGGGAGTGTCGAGTGCGCGGCTCGCCCCCCGTTGGGACGGAAGGCGAGCCATGCGCGCGGCAAGCGGCAATCGTCAAGCGGCAAGGTGAGGAGGTGTGCGCGCAGCAGCGATCGTTAGGCGTCGCAAGTCTGATGGCCAGCCCGGTTGCGGTCACTCGCAGCCGCCGGCCTGCCACGCGATGAAGAAGAACTTGGCATCGTTGCCATCGACGCCGCCGTCGAGGTTGACATCCGCGGCTGGGTCAGCCGCTTCCCACGCGAGGAGGAATGCGGTGATGTCGTCGCCGTCGATGCCGCCGTCCTGGTTGAAGTCTGCGGGGCAGGGCGGAAAGAACGAGACGGTTGCGGGTGTGCTGCTCACACTGCCGCAGGCGTTGGAAAAGACCGCGGTGTATTCGCCGGCGTCGGAGAGTTGTGCGTTGGTGATGGTGAGTGTGGCGGGGGTGCCATTGGTGGGGGAGGGGAGCGGGCCAGATGCGCCGGAGACGATTCCGCCGCCGGGCGATGCGCCGCCGGGGCCGTCTGTGATGGGCAGGCCGTTGCGGAGCCAGTGGATGGAGACGTTAGTGATCGTGGAGAGAGGCACCACGGATAGCGAGAGCGTCTGCCCCAACTCAAGTGCTTGCGATGCAGGCTGCTCCACAATGTTGGGGGTTCCGCTGTAACGTGCCAAGAAAGGTGTCACGAGGTTGCCGGTGGAAGTGAAGGAACCTCCTGCAATGAGGTCGCCATTCGGAAGTGCCGCGATGGCCAAGATCCCTTCGGGGGCTGCAAGTCCATACGCAGACCAAGAAGAGCCGTCCCAGCGGGCGATGCGGTTAGCTGCCACACCGCCTGCGGTTGTGAAGTTCCCGCTCGCGATGAGATCACCATTGGGGAGTAAAGTGAGTCTGTTGATGAAGTCGTCCATGCCTAAGCCCAGAGCAGACCAGGAAGAGCCATCCCAGCGGGCGATGCGGTTTGCTGCCACACCCCCTGCGGTTGTAAACGAGCCGGCAGCTATCAGGTCGCCATTTGGGAGCACAATGAGGTTGCGGACGGTGTTGTTCATGCCTGAGCCAAGCGCTGACCACGAGGTACCGTCCCATCTGGTGATGCCGTTGACCTCGACCCCTCCGGCATTCGCAAACCAACCGCCAGCGACGAGATCGCCATTTGGGAGTACCGCTAGAGAAAAGACTGTTGGCGTGGAAGTCCCCCCGGTTACTCCGGTATCTATGGGTATCCAGATCGAGCCGTTCCAGCGGGATATATTGTTAGCGTTTACGCCTCCGCCCATAGAATAGAAGTGTCCTCCTGAGATTATGTCCCCGTTGAGAAGCCCCGCGATAGCGTAGATTGTCCCTCTATATCCCCCAGTTCCCCCTCCGAGATTTGACCACGATGAGCCATTCCAACGCGCGATGTCGCGAGTGGTAACGCCCCCTGCGGTTGTGAAAAAGCCGCCTGCAATGAGGTCGCCATGAGGGGTAACTGAGAGGATTCTAACCGTGCTTCCTGTCATCCCCGATCCGAGTGATGACCAAGATGAACCGTCCCAGCGGGCGATGAGGTTCGCAGGGACGCCCCCAGCGGTAGTGAACTGCCCGCTAGCTATTAGATCGCCGCCTGGGAGAACTGTCAAGGCCTCGACGGGACCGTTCGTGCCCATACTCAGGGACGACCATGAGGAGCCGTTCCACCGTGCGATTCGGTTCGCGCCCACTCCTCCAGCAGATATGAACTGCCCGCCCGCGAAGAGATCACCATTTGGAAGAACCGCGAGTGCACGGACACCAGGCTCGGATGTCCATCCGATCATACCTGAGCCGAGCTGTGTCCAGGCTGAGCCGTTCCAACGGGCCATGTAGTTTGCCGTTACACCTCCAGCGATTGTAAACTTTCCGCCGGCGATAAGTTCGCCGTTCGGATGTACCGTCACGGTATTGACCGTGTAGTTCATGCCAGACCCTAGCGATGACCACGAATATCCGTTCCAGCGTGCAATGTAGTTGACGGTGCTCCCCCCAGCGGTTGGGAACAGTCCAGCAACGATCAGATCACCGTTCGGAAGAACCGCGAAGTCTTCAACCGTGCTGTTTAAATCCGACGCTAATGCAGACCAAGATGAGCCGTCCCACTGTGCGATGAACATCGCCGGCACGTCCCCTGCCGTTGTGAATCGTCCACCGGCAACTACCTCGCCGCTGGGGAGGACAGCGATACGTCGAACTGAGTCGTTCATGCCCGACCCGAGTGCCGACCACGATGAGCCATCCCACCGGGCGATGCGATTGGCTGCTACGCCACCAGCGTTCGTAAACCACCCCGCCGCAAGCATGTCGCCATTTGGAAGCACCGCAATTGAGCTGACACCGCCATTCGTGCCCGAACCGAACGCCGACCACGATGAGCCATCCCATCGGGCGATGCGATTCGCTTCCACCCCTCCGGCGACGGTGAAGGACCCCCCGACGACCAGGTCACCATTCGGCAACGTAGCGAAGGACACAACGGTGCCGTTCATGCCCGATCCAAGAACCGACCACTGACCCGTTCCCGGATCGTACATCGCAATATTCGCTGCAAAGATGCTGCCCACCACAGAAAAAGCACCTCCAACTACCAACTTCGGCGTCTGTGGCCCGGGGCCGTCGGGATCCCACGTAGTCATGGCAAGAGTGTGGCCGTTAATGCCGGGGAGGGCGGTTGTCGAGGCATCAAATGGCTGCCACACCGGCTCGCACGGCTGCGCCTGTGCGGGCGCTGCCGCGCCGAACGAGGCGATCAGAAGGAAGAGGACGAGGAAACGACGTGATGAAGGGAGACATGCATGCATCATGATCGATACTCCTGAAATGATGGGAGTTGTATCCACCAGGGCATCCTTGGGTTCGTCAAAAGGATGGTGGATGGTGGTATTTCATGGAAAATTCCAGCCGCATGGGTCATGGCGAGGTTAAGTGTTACCAACTTGTACGTATCATTGCGGCATCTCGCGGAGCCTGATGCGATGGTGGCGAATGTGAAGACGTGAGCGGAATACCCTTTGCTGCTTACCCAGTGTGACGCCGATGAGAGTCTAGTGGGCTGAAGCGGAGGGAATCGCACAACCGGATGGCGGGAGGGGCTGCGATACAGACCCACCACGGCACGCAGCCCGTTTCTCGCTGGGCTGGGATAGCTGCGGGCGCGCACGAAAGCGGCCCCGGGCGGGGCCGCTGATGGGTGCGAGATAGATGTGTCGGTGTGGGCTGGGGCTCAGTCGCAGCCGCCGGCCTGCCACGCGATGAAGAAGGTTTCCACGTCTGCTCCATCGATGCCGCCGTCCTGATTGACATCGGCGGCGTTGTCGGCGGCTTCCCAGGCGAGGAAGAAGGCTTCGAGATCGCCGCCGTCGACACCGCCGTCCTGGTTGAAGTCGGCGGGGCAAGGCGCGGGGATCAAGAAGATGCCGGGTGTACCGACCTCGCCGTTCGACGAAGCGAAGGAGCCGAAGGAGTCGGCCAGGGCGGAACGCTGCCAGCGGGTGATGTCGTTGATGCCGATGTATTCGATGGTTGTCTGGCCGCTGAAGTTCTGCGTGCGGATGGTGCCGGGGAAGGTCTGATCGCCGTAGGAGAGGCGGTCGATGAGGTTGCCGTCGGCGCCGTAGAGGTTGATCTGGTCGTTGCGGCCGAGGTTGTTGCCGGATGTAGCACCCAGTTGACCGATGATCTTGATCTGCGGGCCAAGTCCCCAGGCGGTGCGGAAGGTCTCGGCGTCGTTCTCGGTGACGATGACCGATTCGCCCGGGTCGACCACGCCGAAAGGCGAGAGGCTGAACGCGCCGGGCACGGCGTGGTCGTCGTCCATGCTCCATCCGGTCATGTCGATGGGCCATGCGGAGAGGTTGGTGAACTCGATGAACTCGCCGGACGTGCCCGAGTACATCCATTCGGTGATGCGCATGCCTTGTGTGCCGCCGAGGTTGAACTCGACGAGATTTGGGCCGCGCTCTGCGAGGCGCGGCATGAAGGACGCGGAGGCGTAGGTGTTGGCGGCGGTGGCCGCGACGTAGTAGGAGACGCGCTGGCCCGGCGCGCCGTCAACGGGGAGGGGCGCGCCGTATTCGCCCGGGCCGATGGACGACATGAGGATGCGCTGATAGACGCCCGAGGGGCTGGGGCGGTAGAAGAGTTCAACCTTCGAGATCGGGCTGCCCGCGGGAGAGACCATCGCGGTGATCCAGACGGTTTCGCCGGCTTCGGGTGTGCTGTTGGTGGGGGTGATGGCGGAGATGGTGGGGCCGCTGGCGGCCAGTTCGGCGGTGGAGGCGAGGAAGGAGGCGCGCTGATTGACAAACTGCTGCAGGCCGATGAGCGTGCCCCCCGCCAGGCCCGTGTAGGGAAGGGTGACGGTGCTGGTGAAGTTGTTCTGGAAGAGGGTGTGCGAGTAGAGTTTCTTGGGGTCGGCCTGCACGGCGGCGTCGATCTGCGTGCGCAGTTGGGTGAACATGGGCCCGAAGTAGGCCCAGTTCATGTCAGCGCCGGCGGTGCGGTAGTGGGCCATGTAGCGCTGGCGGAGTTCGGGCACGGCCAGCACGCGGTTGAGCACGGGCTTGTTGGTCTGCGTGAAGTTGCGGTTGATGGCCCAGTTCCACTGGGTGAATGTTTCGTTGGCGTCACGCTGGAGCAGGTGCATGCGACCGTCGATGGGGTCGCGGTAGGTCATGAAGTCGCAGCCTTTGTTGACGTAACTGTCGTCGTCGGTGAGGAAGTTCTCGAGGACGACCGACCAGATGGAGGGGTCGATGGCGAAGAGGGTGTCGATGTTCTGCCAGGTGGCGAGAGGCTCGTTGGTGAGGGCGTTGCAGACGGCGATGAGCGAGCCGAGGGGGTCGGTGAGGCCGCCGTCGTTCTGGATTTCGTAGGCCGTGTAGTTGGCGGGGCTGGTGCCGTTGTAGCGCAGGCCCGGGCCGTTGGGGTTGTTGGCGCAGCGCACGCGCAGGCCGTCGGCGTTGATGAAGAAGTCGCGCAGCATGCGCTTGTCGGGCTGCTGCACGTTCACATAGACGCCCCAGTTCTGGCCGTTGAGCGTGACGACCACGTGGTTGGCGCGAGGGTTCGGGATGAACTGCGCGACGTAGTTGTTGTAGACCACTTCGCGGCAGAAGGTCGGGTCGCGGAAGCCGTTGTTGAAGTTCAGAGAGTCATAGCCCATCAGTTCCTGGTCTGGATCGGTGAAGTCCATGTAGACTTTGAGGGAGAACTTTTCAGAGCCGGTGGGAAGTGCGGTGTAAGAGGTGTTGCCGCGGATGCGCACGCCCACGCTCGGGTAGGTCACGCCGTCGACGGTGAGGTCGGCGAGGATGGGTGTTTCGGAGGCGTAGTTCTGGCGAAGACGGGTGAGCCAGTTGGCATCATGGAAACTGAGGTTCATCGTCCGCACGATGGAGGTGTCGTAGAGGTCCTGCGCGGCGGCGGCGCCGGCGAGGGAGACGAGGATGGCTGCGTGGAGGGCGCGGCGGGAGGGGGCCATGGGGATCTCCAAATGGGGCGCAGAGCGAGCCGGGATACCGGCGCACGATGAAAGCCGCCGCGCGAGGTGCACGGGCGTGTGGAGTGGCTATACGTGCGAACGCCCGGCCTATGGCAGGCATTGTGAAGAAATTGTGAAGAAAAGGACCGCAGGGCGGGAGTTGTGGTGGTATTGGAAAAGTGGGGCGGGCGCGGGGGTGCAGGGTCAGAGGCTGAGACTCACTCGCAGCCGCCGGCTTCCCACGCGGCGAAGAAGGCATCGACATCGGAGCCATCGACACCGCCGTCGGCGTTGACGTCGGCATCGCAGACACCCAGTTCCCACGCCGCGAAGAAGGCGTCAACATCGGAGCCGTCGATGCCGCCGTCTTCGTTGAAGTCGGCGGGGCATTCGAGGCAGGCGCAGATGTTGAGTTGTGAGGGCTGGCTGGCGGTGTCGCTGCACTCGTTGGCGATGACGCACCGCACGAGGATGGTGCCCGCGCCGCCGGTGCCGTCTTGGGTTTCCGCCACGACGGTAAGGCTGGAGGAATCTGCACCGGAGAAGGTGACCTGGAGGGTGGGGTGTTCGCCGTCTTCGAGGTCGGCCCAGCCGCCGGGCGCGTTCTCGTCGGCGAACTGCCACTGATAGGAGAAGGGCCCGGTGCCGGTGGCGGTGACATCGAGGACGGTGGTCTCGCCGCGGCAGATGCTCAGCGAGGGTGCGGGGGAGGAGCCGGCGACAATACACTCGGCGAAGGCGACCTCGGCCAGGCCGGTATACTGCGAACTGTTGTTGTTCGCGGTGGCGCGGACGATAAACTGGACCGAACTGACATTCTCGACGGTGTTGAAGGGGAAGGTCTGCGCGGTGGCGATGTTGGCCAGGGCGGGGATGTTTGTGAGCGTGGTGATGATGGTGTTGCTGGCGTCGCGGAAGACAAGGTCGAAGCGGGTGACGGCGTAGTGGGGGTTGGCGGCGACGCCGTTGGATCGGTGGTTCCACATATAGAAGCCGCCGAGACGCTTGGGCTGTGTGAAGCCGAAGGTGGCGGACTGGCCGATCGTCTGGTTGGCGCGGGTCGTCCAGTGGTTGCCGGCGACATAGGTTGCGTGCGGGGTGTCGGGGGTGAAATCGGGGGGCAGGCCCGAGCCGTTGATCATGTTGACCGCGAGGTAACTCGTGCTGAACTCACTGGTGGCTGTGGCGGTGTCGGGGCGGATGAGTTGGGCGTGAGCCGGAGCGACAACGCAGACGAGTGCGGCGGACAGTGCAAGCGCGTGGTTCATGAGTTCTCCCCTTTCAGATGTGGATCACGACATGATACCCGCGCCCGTGTGCTGTGCGCACAGGGGCTATGCCTGATTCTGAGCCGGGGGAGGGGTTGATGTCAGAAAATCACATCAGAGGGGGTCCGATAGTTCATGATCAGCAGCCGCCCGCTTCCCACGCCGCGAAGAAGGTTTCGACGTCTGCCCCATCGATGCCGCCGTCCTGGTTGACATCGGCGGAGGGGTCGCCGGCTTCCCATGCGATGAAGAAGGCCTCGACATCGGCGCCGTCGATACCGCCGTCCTGATTGAAGTCTGCGGGGCACGGGGCAGTGACGAGGAACTGCCGCATCATCTCGTGGTCTTCATGCTCGAGGATGTGGCAATGGTACGGATAGAGGCCGGTGAACCCGGTGAACTGGGTGATGACGCGCGTGTAGTAACCGGGCCACGCGTCGACCGTGTCCTTCCAGCCTTGTTCAAAGACGGCCGGCGGAAGCAGGGGCCCGGTCGGTTCGCCGGTGATGTCATCGATAGCCTGCCTGTTGAGCACCTGGAACATGACCAGGTGCATATGCATGGGGTGGCTGATGCCCGAGTTGTTGCGCCACGTCCAGATCTCGACCGCGTTGAGCGTTGGGAACTCGGTGATCTCGTCCCACATCAGGCCGTCGATGGTCCAGACCTGTCCGTGATGGTCGGGGCAGTGCGTGTTGGGGGCCAGGCGAAGATCGAGCACCCGTTCGATGGCCGCGTCTTCGGGGTTGAGTGGTTGAAACTCCGCGAGTGTCGGGGGCAGGGGGGCGGTGTGCCCTGTCTGCGAACCCACGACAAACTTCATCACGTTGGGGATGACGCCAACGCCCGGGAAACCGGGGAAGGGCGCGGGTGCGGAGTTGTGCAGAATGATCTCGGTGCCCGGCGCGTACGGCGCGAAATCGATGACGACCTCCACGCGCTCGCCGGGCAGAATGGTGAAAGACGTGAGCGGCACGGGCGACGCGACCAGCCCGAGGTCGGTGGCGATCTGCCAGAAGGTTGCGCCGTTTGAGAGCGACAGGGTGTAGGCGCGGCTGTTGCTGCCGTTGAGCATTCGGAAGCGGTATTTGCCGCGGTGCACGTTGAAATATGGCCACACCTTGCCGTTGACCAGCACGGTGTCTCCGAAGAAGTGTTCATGCCACATCTCGGGGTAGCGCAGGGAGCCGTCTGCGCGGAAGGAGCGGTCCTGGATCGCGAGAGGCACTTCGTACTCTCCCGCGGGCAGCCCCAGAGAAGCCTCGACAGAATCACGCAGAAGATAGAAGCCTGCAAGCCCCATCATCACGTTGAGCCGCGTGATGCCCAGCGCGTGGTCGTGGTACCAGAGTGTGCCTGCGGGCTGGATGTTTGGGTAGGTGTAGATATCGCTGGCGGAGCCCGGGGGGAAGGCGTCTTCGGGGTATCCGTCGCTGTCCGGGGGCACTTTGCCGCCGTGCAGGTGAACCACTGCCACCGGGGTCTGCCCGGTGACGTCGGGGCCGTGGAGGCATTCATCGACCAGGAGCGGGTGCGTGGTGCGGAGTTGTCCGCTTTCGGCGACCCTGAGATCGTTGATCCAGCGAACGGTGACGACCTCGTCCCGCCACGCCTCGATGGTGGGGCCGGGGTATGAGCCGGCGTATCCCCACACGCGTGTGTGCGGAAGATCACGGTGCAACTGCTGATACTGCTCCGTCATCGCGATTTCATAGTGTGCCGCGCCGCCGGGGTGTCCCTGCAGGGGCTGGGCGACGCCCGGGAGCGGGAGCGGATCGACAAAGGGCGTAAGCACGACAGCGCAGTCGGCAGCGGCGCAGTCTGTGCCGTCGCCGGCATACTCGCCGCCGTGCATGAGGCAGTGGGCGAGGGTTTGTTGCTCGCAGAGGCCGCTCGGCAGGCAGCAAGCGCCAGTGGGCGGCGCGGGGAGATAGGTAACGAAGAGCCGGGGGTGATTGGCCGCGTTCGTGGCCTGCCTGCTGTCGAAACGCTTGGTGTTCGCGCTGCTCGCTTCATCGCCGAAGAGAATCCAGCCATAGTTCATGGCGGGCATGCTGATCCAGTGTTGGACATCGCTCACGAGCCCGGATCCGGACCATTCGACAAAGGCGCCTTGCGTGCTGACCGATGCCGTCGCGGAGGTTATCGCCCGATAGTCGCCGCCGGGCGTGGTCCATGCCTGGTTCGGGTAGAACGTGTGAATCCAGGTTGCATCACCGGGGGTCGAGGCAGCGCCGGAGCCTTCGTTGCCGCTCGCGGCGGATGTTCCCTCGCCCCAGTCGGCGAGCAGGCGCCTGACGGCCACGGGCGCCGCTGCACCCTGAGATTGGTTGCAGAAGAGGCGCAGCGTGACGGTTTGCACCTGGGCTCCCTGCGGGAGTGCGCTCACGTCGAAACGCAGGACAGGGCGGCGGCGTGCCCCTGAGTTCTGATTGCCGGCATAGAGGTGGCGCCCCAGCGCGTTGCTCACAGAGCCGTCGAGCGTTTCGTACAGGATGTTGTCGCGTCCGGCGATGATCTCTACCGTGATCGGCTGCGATGCGCAGGGGTTGGGCGAGCACGTGGTGCCCTGGCCCTGATAGGTACCGCCTTGTGCGCTGCAATCAGAACTGGTGGTGAGCACACAGGTGCCGCCCGGAAGGCAGCACGCGCCCGGCGACGCCGAAAGGACAGTGATCGTGCCGGACATGCCGCTGGCCGTGCCGTCGCCGTTGTCGCTCCCGTGGGGGATGCAGTAATACCAGTGCGTGCCGGCGTGCGTGAAGGTGTGTGAAAAAGTGGTGTTCGAAGAACTCAGCGGTGCGTTCCATACTTCAACACTGCCGGCGACCGAGGTTGTCGTGTGGTTGCCCTGCAGCCAGACCCAGCGGATGGTGTCGCCCACGCTGATCACGGGGTGTTGAACGGGCTGGCCCGGCTGGTTGATGCTGAACTGGTTGTTGTAGACGAACACATCAACCGTTGCCGCGCGGGCCTGCGCGGCCAGGAAGATCGAAAGAACGGCAGCAAGCACGTGTCGCATGGGGCTCACCCTCGTCGGTTCAAGAACTGTGGCGGAGTCGCTCAGACGGGCAATTGTGCGGGGTAAAAATCGGATAGTCAAGTCTGATATTCGAAAGTCAGGGGTCCACCGGCCGCGCAGGCCGAAGCCGCGTGGTCGGTTGGGTGCTTTCCCTGGTGTTCTCGATGTGATCGGGCGGACGGGGCCGGGTGCGGGACCTCGCCTGGTTACCTTGAGGCTGCGGGTGGTTTGCCAAGCGCGCGAAAAAACACCCCGGCGGGGTGCCGGGGTGTGAGGGGATGCGTTGTTGGGGGGAAGGTGTGCCGGGAGAGGTCAGTTCTTCTTCTTGCGCTCGGCGATGAAGGCCGTCTTGAAGGCGGAGATCACGCCCTCGATCTTCTTCTCGAGTTCACCATCGAGGGCCTTCTTCTGGTTGAGTTCGTCCCAGATGGGCTTGTTGACGGTGTGGAAGTTCTCGAGCAGGCCGGCCTCGAACTCGCGGACGATGGCGACATCGACATCGTCGAGGTAACCCTTGGTGCCGGCGAAGATGGAGATGACCTGGTCGACAACGTTGAAGGGCGTGTACTGGCCCTGCTTGAGGAGTTCGACCATGCGGCGGCCGCGGTCGAGTTGGCGCTGCGTGGCCTTGTCGAGTTCGGTGCCGAGTTGGGCGAAGGCTTCGAGTTCACGCGCGGCGGCGAGATCGAGTCGCAGCGAGCCCGAGAGTTTCTTCATGGCCTTGACCTGGGCGTTGCCGCCCACGCGGCTGACCGAGATACCCACGTTGATGGCGGGGCGCACGCCCGAGAAGAAGAGTTCGGGTTCAAGGTAGATCTGGCCGTCGGTGATGGAGATCACGTTGGTGGGGATGTAGGCCGAAACGTCGCCTTCCTGCGTTTCGATGACGGGCAGCGCGGTGAGCGAGCCCGCGCCGTTCTCGTTGCTGAGTTTGGTGGCGCGCTCGAGCAGGCGGGAGTGGAGGTAGAAGACGTCGCCGGGGTAGGCTTCGCGGCCCGGCGGGCGGCGCAGGAGCAGCGACAACTGGCGATAGGCGACGGCCTGCTTGGAAAGGTCGTCGTAGATGCACAGGGCGTGCTTGGGGGTTTTGCCCTTGGCGCCGTTCCACATGAAATACTCGCCCATGGCGCAGCCGGAGTACGGGGCGATGTACTGCATCGGGGCCGAGGCCGAGGCCGAGGCGTTGACGACGATGGTGTAGTCCATCGCACCGTGCTTCTTGAGGGTCTCGACGACGCCCGCGACGGTGGACTCTTTCTGGCCGACGGCGACGTAGATGCAGACCACGGCTTCGGGCGTGCCCCAGTACTGCTTCTGGTTGATGATCGTGTCGATGGCGACGACGGTCTTGCCGGTCTTGCGGTCGCCGATGATGAGTTCGCGCTGGCCGCGGCCGATGGGGATCATGGCGTCGATGGCCTTGATGCCCGTCTGCAGCGGCTCGTGAACGGGCTGACGCTCGGCGATGCCCGGGGCGATGATGTCAACCTTGCGGTATTCGCTGGCGGTGATCGGGCCCGCGTCATCGATGGGGCGGCCCAGGGGATCGACCACGCGGCCCAGGAGCGCATCGCCCACGGGCACTTCGAGCAGGCGGCTGGTGGCCTTCACCACGTCGCCCTCTTTCACGGCGAGATAGTCGCCGTAGATGACGGCGCCGACCGTGTCGAGTTCGAGGTTGAAGACCTGACCCATCACCGCGCCTTGCGAGGTCTGGAACTCGAGGAGTTCGCCGGCCATCGCGTTCGAGAGGCCGTAGATGCGGGCGATGCCGTCGCCGACCTCGACCACGCGGCCAACCTCAGACACTTCCATCTGGGCCGTGTACTGCTCGATCTCTTGCTTGATCACACTGGCGATTTCGTCGGTCTTGATCTTCACGGCGAAGGTCCTTAGGGGGTGTCGGCTGTGCCTGAGCGAGGGCCTGCTGCCCAGCGCGGCGTGTGCAACGAACGAATCCCGTACCGGCGCGTGCCGGCTCGCGGGAGCGAAGGGTAGTAGGGTGAGGGCGGGGGGGCAATGGGCTGGAAGGATGCCCCATCGGACTCTCGTGGTTGTGAGTGTGGCCGCTTTGGGAGGGCTTGTCGCGGGCAGGACGTGGTTGTTTGGGTCAAGGGCGGGTCAGGGCTCTCGGATGACCATGCGCCAACAGCGGTGGATGCGCTTGTTGCGGAAGTCTTCGGGCACGGTTCGCCTGGAGATTTCGACGCAGGAGGCGATGCCCAGCGCGGCCAGGGCTTCTTCATCGAGTTTGAAGCGGCGGTAGTTGTTTGAGAAAAAGATGACGCCGCCGGGGGACATCAACGGGATGAGCCGTTCAAAGAGTTCGGTGTGGCGCTGGCCGACCTCCCAATCTTCTTGTGTCGATTTCGAGTTGGAGAAGGTCGGTGGATCGACCACGGCCAGGTCGTAGCGCTCGGCGCGCGGGTGGCTGGCGAGAAACTCGATCGCGTCTGATCGAACCAGCCGGTGTGAAGGGGACCACAGGCCGTTGAGGACGAAGTTGCGCTGGGCCCAGTCGAGGTACGTGTTTGAGAGGTCGACGCTGGTGGTGCTCTGCGCGCCGCCCGCCGCGGCGTAGACGCTGAAAGAGCCGGTGTAGCAGAATAGGTTGAGCATCCGGGCGCCGCGTGCGCCCTTGCGGACCATGTCGCGGGTGTTGCGGTGGTCGAGGAAGAGGCCGGTGTCGATGTAGTCGGAGAGGTTGACTTCAAACTTGAGGCCGCCTTCGTGGGCGACGATGGTGACGCCTCGCTCGTCGATGCGCTCGTGCTGGGTGAGCCCACGCTGGCGGGGTTTGTCCTTGATGAAGACTTTTTCGGGGGGCGTTTCAAGCGTGCGGGCGATGATGGCGCGCGCGGCGTCGATCCAGTCGGCCTGCTGCGCATAGGTGCGGCTGTGCTCGCGCTCATACTGGGCCACGTGCACGTAATCTTCGTAGCGGTCGATGATGAGGGGCACGTCGACCTGATCGCGGTCGTAAACGCGGTAGCAGGTGATGCCGCGCGCGGGCCACCGGCGCAGGTGGCGGGCGTTCTTCGCCAGGCACGAGGCAAAATCGGCGAGTTCCCGCTCGTCGCGTTCGCGCAGGCCGCCGAAGGCCGGGGCATCCGGGTTTGTGGTGTGCGGCCGGCGCGGGTGGTGTTCGTGCGTGTGTGCGTCGGCGCTGTGGGCGTGTGTGAGGGTTTCGTCGTGCTCAGAGAACGGGTCGATGGCGTCGCGCGGCGGCGTGCCGCGTGTGTCGGGCGTGTCGAGTGCGTCGGGTGCGTCGTGCCCGGGTTTGCCCGGCGCGGGCTCGTCGGGGCTTTCAACTTCTTCGCGGGTGCGCCTCATGGAAGGGGGTTTGGGCCCAAGGAAGGTGAAGTAGGTGCATTCGATCTGCGCGTTGTAGAGTTTGCGGCGGCGCGAGGCGGGCTGGCCCATGAGTTCTTCGAGGTCGAGCCGGCCGGTGAGCACGTGGAACGACCATGTCGGCAGGCGACGGAAGACCAGGGGCAGGGCGCGGTAGAGATGGTCGATCTCGTCGCTCTCGCCCATGCGCACGCCGTAGGGCGGGTTGGTGATGATGCAGCCGTATTCGACGCTGCTGGTGAGGCTTTCGACGGGGCGCTGGTGAAAGTGGATGTCGCGTTCGACGCCCGCCGCCTGTGCCGCGCGCCGCGCAAGGGCGAGGGCGCGGGGGTCGATATCGGAGCCGTGGATGGCGAAGGGCATGGGCGGCGCGAGGGCGGCGCGTGCTTCTTCGATGGCGTCGTTCCAGACCGTCGCGGGGATGCGCGGCCAGTGCTGCGCGTCAAAGGTGCGGTGCATGCCCGGCGCGATGCGTCGGCCGATCATCGCGGCTTCGATGGCGATGGTGCCGGTGCCGCAGAAGGGGTCTACCAGAGGGCGATGGGGCCGCCACGCCGAGAGAAGCACGAGGCCGGCGGCGAGAGTTTCTTTGAGCGCGGCGTCTCCGACGATGGGGCGGTAGCCACGCTTGTGCAGCCCTTGGCCGGAGGTGTCGATGGTGAGGGAGGCCGCGTTGTCGAGCAGCGAGATTTCGAGCGTGACGGCGGGGCCGGTCTCGGGGAGGGAGGAGACGCGGTGGGCGCTCATCAGGCGGTCTACGAGCGCGCGCTTGGTGGCGCGCTGAACCGCGGGCACCGACGACAACTGTGAACGAACGCTGCGGCCATTGACGGGGAAGGCCGCGTGAGGGCCGATCCACTCTTCGATTCGCAAGGCCTTGACGCCCTCGAAAAGGGCGTCAAAGTCTGGCGCGGGGAAGTGCCCGACGCGGACGAGCACGCGGTCGGCGGCGCGCAGCCAGAGGTTGCAGCGGGCGATGGCGGCGTCGTCCCCCTGAAAGAGCACGCGCCCGGTCGAGACGGGTTTGGCCTCGTAGCCCAGGTCGGCCAGTTCGCGCACGACAACGGACTCAAGCCCGAAGGCGCACGCGGCGATGATGTCGTGCCGCGGTGGCATGCGGGGAAGAGGGTACGGGCGGTGGGGGTGTGGGGGGTGCGGCGGTGCTAGAGGCTGGTAGGGAAGTATGTCACCGTGATATCGGCACCGCGGAGCGTGCCGCCGCCGCCGCCGCCGCCGCCGCTGTGCCTGACGCGGACCTTGAATGAGCGGGTGCCCGCGTCGACGGGGATGACGTGGTTGATCACCTGCGACGACTCGATGGCCGCGTCGGGCCCCGACAGTGGCGGGCTGAGCCGGAGCGGCGATTCCCTCAACAGCACCTCCGTGCCGCCGGTGGTCTCTTTGAGTTCAAGGAAGACTGTGGAAGCCGTGGGTGTCGTGGTGTAGACGTTGAGGACCGAATGGCAGTGGATCTGCAGGAAGCCAGAGGCTGGAATTGTCACGGTGATGTTTTCAATCAGCGTCCGCGAGTCGTTGGTGATGACTCCCAGGAACTCCGAACCTGAGAAATGCTTGATGCGGGGCGTGTTGTTCGCGGAGAGGTTGCCCTGGAAGGTCGCGTTGCCGCTGCCGTCGTCGATGGTGTTTCGCCAGACGGGCGAGCCGCTGGTGTTGGTGAGGGTGCCGACGCGTCCGGTGTTCTGCACGCCGAACATCGAGCGTTGGGTGTTCGCGGGGACGGCCCCCCAGGCCGACGCGGTCGGGTTGTAGATCCCGAGTTGCAGCGTGGAGAAGGTGTTGAGGATGAACCCGCCGCCCGGGTCGTTGGTGTTGCGGACACGGAGGTTCACGTCGGCCTGGGCGAGTTCGAGGAGCGAGGAGGGAGAGGTAGTGCCGATGCCGACGCGACCGGTGGGGTCGATGGTCATGCGGACGAGGCCGGCGGACTGATCGCGGATCAAGAGTTTTCCGGCACCCTCTCCGTTGGTGGAACCGGTGGCGATGAGGTTCCAGGTGCGCCCGCCGCCGGTGTTCTGGAGGTTCACCCACGTGCCGCCGGTGTTGGAACTGGCGAGGGCCAGCGGGGTCTGCGTGGCGAGGCTGATGACCTGGGTGTTGGTGAAGGTGTTGCTCAGGGCGAGGCGCGGGATGTTCGGGGCGAGGCGTGCGTCGGCGAGCGTGCCGCTGACGATGGCCGAGGCGTCGTGCGTGTGGGCGGCGGCGGCGAAGGCGGTGCTGTCGAGCCCGTCGAGCAGATCGGCGTTGAGGTTGTTGACGCGGGTGGTGCTTGAGACGTTGAAGGGAGAGCCGGCGGCGGAGAAGGCCGGGGGAGAGGAGAACGTTTTGGACCCGCTGAAAACCTGCGAGCCGCTCAACGTGGTGACATTGGTGCTGAGGCGAGCGTCGGGGATTGTGCCGCTCGTGAGGTTGTTGGCGTTCTGGTAGAACGACGCGGGCTGGTTGTTCAAGAGCGAGGCGGTGTTGGCGGCGTTGGCCGTCAGGGCGTAGGCCGCGTGGGGTGTCGCCGTCAGTTTCTGGCGGGGCTCGAGCGCGACGTAGCCTCCCGCGGCGGTGCAGAGGGTGCCGACATCGGGTCGCACGTCGATCTCGACGAATCGCGACGCGCCCGTGAAGACCTGACCGAAGTCGAGTTCGACGGTGAAGCGCCCGTTCACGACCTGCACGTTCTCGGCGCAGAGCGTGGGACCGGCCTGCGTGCCGGCCGAGAGCGTGTTGAACAGGCGGAAGCGCATGTCGTACACGCCCGACGAGGGCTGACCGCCCTCGGCGAGTTCGCCCTGGTAGATGAAGGCGGTGGTGACCTGGGCCTGCGCGGCGTGGATCGCCATGATGGCAACCAACGTGATCAGCCATCCAGAATACGTTTTCATGCATGGTCCTATATACGGGAATTGGTCTGCTCTCAAAGCCATTGACCAGAAGGTTGCGCCCGATGCAAGGTAACTTTGCATCTTCGCAGCGGGTGAGTGCCGGGGAAATGGCCGGTCCGCGTATTGACTCGTCGTGCTGTTCAGTCGGCTGCGGGTACGGTGTAGGTGATCCTGACCAGTCGGACCCATGAGCTTGTCGTCCAGTCGTTGCAGATGGCGTAGAGACGGTAGACGTAGGTCGTGTGATCGATGGGCGTGTTGGCTCCGAAGAGTGTGAGGTTGGCGTACTCGCCCGACATGTTGTCGCTCGAGCCGGAGGCCATGATCGACTCATTGTTGTTGGAGATCGTTCGTCTTCGGAGTTCGATCGTGATCGGGCCGCCCGCGCCCCCCTGCATGCTGCACAGCACGCTCGTGATCTGCGCCCCTTGAGGGAGCGGCAGCGCGGCGTGCATCACGCCGTATGCGACGCTGGCGTCGAGTTGAGCGAGGAACAACGGGCCGCCGCCGAAGTTGCCGGGTGTGCTGGTGCTGAACGCTCGAAAGTCCTCTGCCTGGATGTTGAGCGTACGGACCTGCGGGGTGGTGTAGATGAAGCCGATCGCCGAGGAGATCGATCCGGCGAAACTCGCGTTGCCGCTCCCATCGTCGATGGTGTTGCGCCATACCGGCGAGCCGGAGGTGTTGGTCAGTGTGCCGACGCGTCCGGTGTTCTGTACGCCCAGCATCGCGCGTGTGCCGCTCGCGGGCACGACGCCCCACGCGCTCGCTGTCGGGTTGTAGAGGCCCAGTTGCAGCGTGGAGAAGGTGTTCTGCACGAAGCCGCCGCCGACATCGTTCGTGTTGCGGATGCGTATGGCGGCGTCTGCGGCAGAGACTTCGAGTCGTGCGCCGGGGCTCGTGGTGCCGATGCCGACATCTCCGGTTGTGCGGCTGATCGCCAGCCGATCCGCGCCGTTGTGCACTCGCCACTGGCCGCCAGGCTCGACATATGTCCACGCGGTCTGCGAGTTGACGCTGTAGCCGTAGAACGGGCGCCCGCCCGCGGCGTCGGTGCTGCTGATGTACATGCCTGCATAGCCGGTGGCTCCGCTGGCGTTCTGGAGGCCGAAGACTTCGTTGCTCGTGATGGGCGAGGATCGGTTCACGCCGGCGAAGGCGTTGAAGATGTTGGCCGCGGTGAACGTGTTGAGAGTTCCCAGTCGCGGGATTGAGGATGGGATCCTCGCGTCGGCGAGCGTGCCGCTGACGATGGCCGAGGCGTCGTGCGTGTGGGCGGCGGCGGCGAAGGCGGTGCTGTCGAGCCCGTCGAGCAGATCGGCGTTGAGGTTGTTGACGCGGGTGGTGCTTGAGACGTTGAAGGGAGAGCCGGCGGCGGAGAAGGCCGGGGGAGAGGAGAACGTCTTGGACCCGCTGAAAACCTGCGAGCCGCTCAACGTGGTGACATTGGTGCTCAGCCGCGCATCGGGCAGCGTGCCCGTGAGGTTAGCGGCGTTGAGGTAGAAAGATGGGGGCTGGCCGTTGAGTGTTGCGGCGTTCGAGGCGTTGCCCGCGTCGGTCGCGTGCGAGGCGTACGGGGCGGCGGTGAGTGCCTGCCTCGGAGCGAGGGTTGAAAAGCCCGCGGGGTTTCCGCACGAGAGCCCGGTGTCTTGTCTGATGTCAATTTCGAGGAATCGCGCAAAGCCGTTGAAGATGGCGCCGAAGTTGAGTTCGACGGTGAAGCGTCCGGATTCATCGAGGGCGACGTTGTCGGCGCACAGGGTGGGGCCGACCTGCAAACCCCCAGCGGGCGCATCAAAGATGCGGAAGCGCAGGTCGTGCAGACCGGCCGCCGGTACGCCGTCGGTCGTGATCTGGCCCTGATAGGTAAAGGCCGAGGTGACCACCTGGGCCTGCGCGGCGTGGGTCGCCATGATGGCAACCAACGGGATCAACCATCCCGAATGCGTTCTCATACAACATCCTTTGTGCGGGAATCGTTCTGCCCTCAAAGCCAGTATACAGAGGGCCGCGCCCGATGCAAGGGGATTTTGCGTCTTCGCAGCGGGTGAACGCCGGGGAACACGCCGGGCTTGGTCTTGAATGGGAGCGTGGGGGCCCCGGCGAATAGCCAGAACACAGTTCTCCGCACAACCGAGGCAATGCGTGCGGGTGTGCGTCGTTTGGCTGCAAGGAGGCAGACAACCTCCCATAACCAGAGGAACACACATGAACGCACGCATGATCGCTGCCTTGGCCCTTGTCGGGTCCGTGGCATTTGGAGTCACTCCCGCATCCGCACAGCCTGGCTCACAAGGGCCGGGCATGAGGGAGGCGGGCCCGCAAGACCCACCTCGTCAACGCGCCAAGCGCCCTGCACAGCAACGTGCCGGCGAAGAGGTGCGCCCCGGTGAAGGTCGGGGCGACCAACCCGGCCGGGGCGGTGTCATTCATCGCGAAGAAGTGGAACGCCGCGTTGAGCGAGCGCCGGCCGAGCCGCGCCGTGATGCACGTGGGCCCCAAGATCGGGCACACAAGCAGGAACGCACGATGAAGCGCAGTGGCCGCAGTGCAGGCCCTCAGGGCCCGATGCAGATGCAGCGCGGCGGACGGCCGATGGGCCCGCAGGGCCCGATGCACATGCAGCGCGGCGGACGGCCGATGGGCCCGCAGGGCCCGATGCAGATGCAGCGTGGCGGACGGCCGATGGGCCCGCAGAGCCCGATGCAGATGCAGCGTGGCGGACGGCCGATGGGCCCGCAGGGCCCGATGCAGATGCAGCGCGGCGGACGGCCGATGGGCCCGCAGGGCCCGATGCACATGCAGCGCGGCGGACGGCTGATGGGCCCGCAGGGCCCGATGCACTTGCAGCGCGGCGGACGGCACATGGGCCCGCAGGGCCCGATGCACATGCAACGAGGCGGACGGCAGGCGTTCTAAGGCTGCCTTCACAGATCGGTCAACTTGGGGGTTGTGTACCACCGACGCCATACGCATGGCGTCGGTGTTTGTTTGAGGTCAATGAGAGGCCGTGCCGTAGAGGCGGTCGCCCGCATCGCCCAGGCCGGGAAGGATGTATCCCTTTTCAGATAGACACCGATCAACGGCCGCGGCATACACGGTGATCGCCGGGTCGGCCGCGCGGATTCGCATGATCCCCTCGGGTGAAGCGACGATGCAGAGGAAACGCAGGTCGGCGGCGCCGGCTTCTCGCAGGATTCTGATGGCCTCGACCGCCGAACCGCCGGTTGCGAGCATGGGGTCTACCAGCAGGACGGGGCCGGCATCGAGGTCGCGTGGAAGTTTCTTGAGGTACACGATGGGCTGAAGAGTTTTTTCATCTCGGGCCAGGCCGAGGTGCCCTTCGCGGGCCTCCGGCATGACTTCGAGCACGCCGGTGGCCATGCCCAGGCCGGCGCGAAGAACTGGCACGACGGTGATTTTCGCCGCCAGTCGTTTTACCCGGGCGCGTTCGAGCGGCGTGTCGATTTCGATATCGCGCACGGGGAGGGTGCGGGTCGCTTCGAAAACCATGAGCCCGGCGATCTGGGCCATGAGCGCCCTGAAGGGGCGGTGCCCGGTGGTGGTTTCGCGCAGGTAACCCAGTTTGTGCTGGATGAGCGGGTGATCGAAGAGGTAGACGCCGGGGAAATCGGGGTGTGGCTGTCCCATGCGACGACAGCGTATGGGTGCCGGGGCCCGGGGAAAGCCACAACGCGGCGTATGCTCAGGCCATGAAGCCGCACGAAGTCTACCGAATGGCGTTGGATGCCGCGCTCGCGCAGGCGGAAAAATCTCTGAGTGAAGGGGGCATTCCCATCGGGTCGGCGCTGTGCACGGCGGAGGGGGTGATCGTGGCGCTGGGGCACAATCTACGGGTGCAGACCGGCGACCCAACGGCCCACGCCGAGACGGTGTGCATCCGCAACGCCGGGCGCAGGCGAGACTGGCACACGCTGGTGTTGGCCAGCACCCTTTCGCCATGCGCCATGTGCAGCGGCACGGCGGTGCTGCACCGCATTCCCGTGGTGGTGATCGGCGAGCACCGCACATTCCAGGGGCGTGAAGACTGGCTCGCGGGCGCCGGGTGCCGCGTGCACGTGATGGACGACCCCCGCTGCGTGGGGCTGATGCGCGGGTTTATCAAGAAACACCCGGAACTGTGGAACGAGGACATCGGCGTGCCGCCGCGCGCCGGGAAACGAACCCCGCGCGGGTCACGCCCGCGCTGAGCGGTTGGTACACTCCTCCCGTGAGGGCCGGCGCGAGCCGCGCGCCGCCCGGCGACACGAGGAGTCTGACACGATGAGCAGTTCGCAGCCGATCGATTCCATTCTGCACGAGACGAGACTCTTCAAGCCGCCCGCCGCGGGCGAGGTGGGTTTCGATGCCTGGCATGTGGGTTCGGCGCAGGCGTACAAGGATCTTCACGCACGCAGCATCGCCGACCCTGAGGGCTTCTGGCGTGACGAGGCCTCGCGGGTGTCATGGCTCAAGCCCTTTGACCGTGTGCTTGAGTGGCAAGCGCCCGATGCGCGTTGGTTTGTCGGCGGGCGGCTCAACGCGTGTCACAACTGCGTCGACAGGCACGTGGATGCGGGCTTCGGCAACGAGACAGCGCTGATCTGGGAGGGCGAACCGGTGGCCGGCGGCGGGCCGGAGGTTCGGCGGTTGACATACGAACAACTGCGGGCGCAAACCGCCAGGCTGGGCAATGTGCTCAAGGGGCTTGGCGTGAAGAAGGGCGACGTGGTCACCATCTACATGCCGATGGTGCCCGAGTTGGCCGTGGCCATTCTCGCCTGCGCGCGCATCGGCGCCGCGCACAGCGTGATCTTCGGCGGCTTTGCGCACACGGCCATCGGCGAGCGCGTGATCGACGCCGATTCGCGGGTGATCATCACCGCCGACGGCGGGTACCGGCGCGGCGAGGTGGTTCCGCTGCTGAAGAACGTCGAAGCGGCGATCTCGCTGCTCGATTCTCAGGGGCATGCGCTGCGGGATGTCGTGGTGCTCGAGCGCACCGGGCACGTGAAGGGGGCGCAGCGCTTCGCGAGCGGCCAGACCTGCGGCGCCTCGGCGCGGCTGCACTGGTGGCACGACCTGACCGGCGCGGCCGGTGAAGACTGCCCGTGCACGCCGATGGAGAGCGAGGACATGCTCTTCCTGCTCTACACCAGCGGCAGCACGGGCAAGCCCAAGGGAATCGTGCACACCACCGGCGGCTATCTGACCTTTGTGCAGATGACGGCACGCCTGGCGTTCAATCTCTCGCCCGGCGCGGGGCAGATCTTCTGGTGCTCGGCCGATATCGGCTGGGTGACGGGGCACTCGTACGTGCTCTACGGCATTCTCATGAACCGCGTGCCCACGCTGATGTACGAGGGGGCGCCGAACTTCCCGGCCAACGACCGCTTCTGGGAGATCATCGCACGCCACAAGGTCACGCAGTTTTATACCGCGCCCACCGCGATTCGCACATTCATGAAGTGGGGCCACGAACTGCCCGAGAAGCACAACCTTTCAAGCCTGCGCGTGCTGGGCACGGTGGGCGAACCCATCAACCCCGAGGCGTGGATCTGGTACCACACGCACATCGGCGGCGGGCGGTGCCCGATCGTGGATACCTACTGGCAGACCGAAACGGGCGGGCACGTCTGCACGCCGCTGCCCGGGGCGATCGCCACCAAGCCCGGCTCGTGCACACTGCCGATGCCCGGCATCGACGCGGCGGTGGTCAACGAGCAGGGCGAAGAGATCGGCGCCAACCGGGGCGGGCTCTTTGTCATCCGAAAGCCGTGGCCCGGCATGCTCCGAGGCGTCTTCGGCAACCGCGAGCGTTTCATCAGCAACTACTGGGGACGGGTGAAAGACCCGGCGACGGGCGAGCCGTACTACTTCTCGGCCGACGGCGCAAGGCGTGACGAGGACGGGTACTTCTGGATTCAGGGGCGCATCGACGACGTCATCAAGGTTTCGGGCCACCTGCTGGGCACGATGGAAGTCGAGTCTGCGCTGGTCTCGCACCCGTACGTCGCCGAGGCGGCGGTGGTGGGTTTCCCGCACGAGATCAAGGGCAACGCGATCTGCGCGTTCGTCACGCTCAAGAGCCGATGGAAGACCGAGCACCCCGGACGCGTGCCCGACGACGCCCTGAAGGCGGAACTCACGGCCCATGTCGCCAGGGAAGTGGGGGCGCTGGCCAAGCCGGAGGTCATCCGCTTTGCGGAAGGGCTGCCCAAGACACGCAGCGGCAAGATCATGCGGCGGCTGCTGCGGGACATCGCGTGCGGCGTTGAGAAAATCACGCAAGACACCACCACGCTCGAGGACTTCTCGGTGGTCGCGGCGCTGCGGGGCGACGACGAATAACTCGGGGCCGCCGCCGCCGAAAGAATCAGGCCGGCGAGGGCATGGCGGTGCCGGGGGGCAGGTCGGGGGCGTCGCGCCCGTCAAGGCGTGCGACCACCTCTGCCGCGGCGCGCCGGCGGGCCTCGGCCTTGAGTTCTTCGCTGACCGTCGGCCTGGTGAGTTCTTCGCCGCGCATCAGTTTGTGGACTTCTTCGCCGGTGAGGGTTTCGTATTTGAGCAGCGCTTCGGCGACGGCGATGACTTTGTCCCAGTTCTCGTCGAGCAGGCGTTTGGCGTCCGCGAAGGCCTCGTCGGCGATGCGGCGGATTTCCTCGTCGATGACGCGTGCCGTTTCTTCGCTGTATTCCTTGTCGGGGATGTAGCGGTCGCGTGTATCGCTCCCGGCGAAGCGCACAAAGCCCAGACGGGGGCTCATGCCCCATTCGAGCACCATCGCGCGGGCGATGCTTGTGATCTGGGCGATGTCGGAGACAGCCCCGGAAGAGACATCGCTCATGGCCTTCTCTTCGGCGATCCGGCCGCCGCAGACAACGCGCATGGTGGCGTGCAGCCATCGGAGGCTGTACCCCATGCGGTCTTTCTCGGGCAGCGAGAAGGTAGCGCCGCCGGCGGCGCCGCGCGGGATGATGGTGACCTTGTGCAGCGGGTCGGCGTCTTTGAGCAGTGCCTGCAGGACCGCGTGCCCGGCCTCGTGGTATGCCACGAGACGGTTCTCTTCGCGGTCACGCAGCCGGGACTTCTTGCTGCGGCCGAACTTCACCTTGTCGCGGGCCTCTTCGAGGTCGGACTGTTCGATGAAGTCCTTGTCGGCCATGGTGGCGATGATGGCCGATTCGTTGATGATGGCGGCGAGGTCGGCGCCGCTGAACATGGGCGTGCCGCGCGCGGTCTTTTCGAGGTCGACATCCGGCCCCAGTTTCACCTTCTTGGCGTGGACCTTGAGAATCTCGAGGCGGCCCTTGAGGTCGGGCAGGGGCACAACCACCTGGCGGTCGAAGCGGCCCGGGCGGATGAGGGCCGGGTCGAGCACGTCGGCGCGGTTGGTGGCGGCGATGACGATGACGCCGTCGGAAGGGGTGAAACCGTCCATCTCGACAAGAATGGCGTTGAGCGTCTGCTCACGCTCGTCGTGGCCGCCGGTCGTGAAGCCGCTGCCTCGCTTGCGGCCTACGGCGTCGATCTCGTCGAGGAAGATGATGCAGGGGGAACTCTCCTTGGCCTGCTTGAAGAGGTCTCGCACGCGGCTGGCACCAACGCCGACGAACATTTCGACGAAGTCTGAGCCGGAGATGGAGAAGAAAGGAACCTCTGCCTCGCCGGCGATGGCCTTGGCGAGGAGGGTTTTCCCGCAGCCGGGCTCGCCGATGAGGAGCACGCCCCGAGGGATGCGCCCGCCGAGACGCTGGAAGCGCTTCGGGTTCTTGAGAAACTCGATGATCTCGTCGACTTCGTACTTGGCTTCTTCGATGCCGGCGACGTCGGCGAAGGTCACGCCGGTGGATTCTTTGCTGAAGGTGCGGTGGCGGCTCTTGCCGAAGTTGCCCAGCATGCCGCCGCCGGGGCCGCCCGAGCGAAGAGCCCTGCCGATGACGAACCAGACCAGCAGGATGAGCAGCAGGAATGGGCCAAAGACGTAGAGCAGTTGCGTCCACTCGCTGGCACGCCGTGTGAGCGCGCTGCCGCCGGTGATTTTGATGACCTCTTCGGCGATGGCCTTGCCAGCGGGGCCGTTGAGCGGGATGGAAACAATGGCCACCCGGCCTGTGGCCTGATCCGGCAGGCGCTTGGCGATCACCGCGTCTTCGCGGATTACAACCTCGTCGGGCGCGAGGTCGCCGTTGGCCCACATGGTGCGGAACTGGTCGAGGGTGATCTGCTCGCCCCGCCCGGGCGAGTTGAACATCATGAAGAGGATGAAACCCAGCACGATGATGGAGACAATGCCGAACATGCCGCGCGAAGGCGGCGGCGGCGGAGCCTGGCCGGGTTTGCGGTCGGCGGGTTTGCGGCCGTTGCCCTCTTGCTGGGGCTTCTCGCGTCCACGGGCACGCTTGTCGCCCTCGCCTGAACGGTCGTCGCGGGCGAGCATGGGGGCAAGGAATGAGCTGCCCGCATGCGAGTGATCTTGGCTGGTGTTTGGCGGGAGAGAATCGGGCATCAGTTCGGGCAACCTGTGTTCAGAACTCCTGGCATATGGGGGGCGGATGAGGTATACCGCCTTGACTCTTTTCGGCTCTCGCCGACCGCGGATGCAATCCACGCGGAGGCACGCCCGAGAAAGGTAGGCCCGGGGGCCAGATGGACGTACGCGGGAGCCGGCACCCACGTTCGGGGTTGTCGGGCCTCGGGCGTGGAAGAGCCCGCGGCGTCGAAAAAAAACCGGCCGGGAGCACCCCGGCCGGGTTCGGGAATCAGGATCATCGTGGACCGGGCCCAATGCCCGGTGGCGATCTTCGCGTGCAGATGCACCCCCGTTTGGAGTATCGCCGCCACGGTCGGGCGGCCGAGCCCCCAGGGGCCGTTACTTGGCGCCCGCCTTGAAGGTGTTGAGCCGCTCGACGAGTTCGCTGATTTCGTCCTCGTCGGCCTTGTCGGCGCGGGCGAGTTCGATGGTGGTGGTCTGGAGCTCCACGGCCTTGGATACGTCGCCCGTCTTGAAGGTGGCCAGGGCGAGGGTGTCGAGAATCATCCAGTCCTTGCGCTTGGTGGCGTCGGCGGCCTTCGTGGCCAGCGCGAGCGCGGTGGCGTAGTCGGGCGTCTTCAGGTCTTCGTTGTCGAGGATCGTCCACGCGATGTAGTTGAGGGCGCGCGGCTCGCCGGCGAGGTCGTCGGCGAGTGTGCGTGCAAAGGCGTAAGCGCCGGGTTCATTGAACTTCAGGAGCGTGTCGAACTTCTGCATCTTGAAGTTCAGGCCAAAGGCCGGGTAGTTCTCGATCATCACGTCGAGCGCCTTAACGGCCTCGGCGAGGTCCCCCGCCTCCATCGCCTGCTGCACTTTCTGGTAGTCCTTGCGTGCGCCGGCCATCTGGGCTTCGCGCGCGGCTTCTTCCTCGGCCTGCTTGGCGGCCGCGGTGGCTGCTTTGGTGATATCCCAGGTGCCGGCGACGACCTGGGCCACGGTGTCGTCGAGTTCCATGGGGTGACCGATCCAGGCGATGCGGCCTTCGCCGTTGACGATGAACGATGCGGGGATGCCGCGCTGCTTGGAGGCGGCCATCCACGTCTGGGCCATCGTGCCCTTGTCGCCGGCCTTGTCGTCGGCGGCCACGACATAGTCCATCTTGTCGCCCATGCTCTCGACAAAGCTCGTCACGCTCTCGAGGTAGTCGTCGCCGCTTTCCCACACGCTCACGCCGATGAAGGTGACCTTGTCCTTGTACTGGTGCGCGAGTTCGGTGATGTGCGGGATGCTCTTGCGGCAGGGGCCGCACCACGTGGCCCAGAACTCGACCACGTAGATCTTGCCGGTTTCAAACTTCTCGACAGGCGTTCCCTTCACCCACTTGCCCACCTTCAGCGCCGGGGCCTTGTCCCCGATCTTGAGTGTTGGCGCTGCGGCTTTGGGCGCTTGCGCCTGTTCCTGCTGCGCGGCGTCTTGCGCCAGCGTCGCGGGGGATGCGAGCGCCACCAAAACGGCGCCGGCGAGCGTGGCAAGTGTCATGGCCCGACGTTTCATAGTGAGTGCCTTTCGTGTTGCGCCCCGGCCTTGTGCATTGGCCGAACCCCGGCGCGCCGGGCCCGCAGGGCAACAAGCCCGCAGACCCACGGCCGTGTATCCCGGGGGAACGCAGGGGAAGTCTACGGCGGTTGCGCGGGGTGTGTTCGGCGCGGGCGGCGGTGTTCCCTCGTCTGTGTCGCGCCCGGGCGGGTTGCACGCGCTTGCTCGCGTGCACTTCTCCTATAGTTCACGAGAGGATCCGGATTATGACAAGCCCGTACAGGTCGATCGTGGTTGGGGTAGATTTCGCGCCGTCGTGCGCCGCCGCGGTGCGGCAGGCGCTGCGTTTCGCGCTCTGGTCGGGTGCCAGGGTGGAAGGGGTGCACGTCGTCGACACGGTGGTGGTCGCCGAGATCGAGCAGAACCTCTCGCCCCTGCAAACCTCGATCCGCGAAGGGCTTGTGCACGACGCACGGGCTGCCTGGGCAGAGTTTGCGGCCGGCATCGAAGGTGCTGCTGGTGTCGAGTTAACGGTGGTCATCAACAACCGGGTGAGGGGCATTCTGGCACGGGCTGAGGCGGCGAGGGCCGACCTGCTCGTGCTGGGCGCGTTCGCGCACAAGGCCCCGGATCTCGGCCTGGGCACGGTGGCCACGGCGTGCGTGCGTCGGTGTGCCGCGCCGGTGCTGCTGGTACGAGACACGCACACCGGCCCCTACCGCACCGTGGTGGCGTGCGTGGATTTTTCCGACACAAGCCTGAACGCCGTGCGCCACGCCGCCGCGGTTGCCGAGCAGGAGCAGGCGGAACTTCACCTGCTGCACGTCTTTGATGCCCCCTGGAAGCACGTGCACTACCGCGGGCCCAGCCAGATCGCCGACGCGGGTATGCAGCAGCACTACCGGGACGGCCTGCTCGCGCGGCTTCGATCCTTCTGCGGGCAGGAGGTGCAGCACTTGTCCAAGGCGCGCGTGCGCTTTGAAATCTTTGACCACACGGGGCACCGCTCCGCCCTGGCCGAGTATGCCCGCCACAGCGGCGCGGACCTGCTGGTGCTGGGCACGCGTGGCAGGAGCAACCTGCGTGATGTTCTGCTCGGCAGCACCGCCGAGAAACTGCTGCGTGAAGCGCCGTGCTCTGTGCTCGCCGTCAAGCCCTCAGCCGACAATCCGGGGGATTGAGCCGCCACCGCCATCATCGGCGTCGCGGCGATCACACGAGAGAGAGCCGTGCTTCGGCCTGCCGCCGACGGGGGCACGCTCGGGACCGACACACACACACACACACACACACACACGCGGCCGCGGCTGCGCGAAGGGGAGCAAGCATGAAGATCGCGGTTTACAGCACCAAGCCCTTCGAGCGTGAGTTTCTGGGCGCGGCAAACGCGGGCGCGGGCCACGAACTGCGATTCCTGCTTCCGCCCCTCTCGCCGGAGACAGCCCCCCTGGCCGAAGGGTGCGCGGGCGTCTGCGCCTTTGTGAACGATAGGCTCGACGCGCCCACGCTCGAAGCCCTGGCCCCCCTGGGGGTGAAACTTCTCGCGCTGCGCTCGGCGGGCTTCAACCACGTGAACCTCGACGCGGCCCACGCGCTGGGAATGACCGTGCTGCGTGTGCCGGCATATTCGCCCTACGCGGTGGCAGAGCACGCCGTGGGGCTCATGCTCACGCTGAACCGCAAGTTCCACAGGGCCTTCAACCGGGTGCGCGAGCAGAACTTCGCCCTTGATGGCCTCATGGGCTTCGACATGCACAGGAAGACCGCGGGCATCGTGGGCACCGGAAAAATCGGCGAACTCACAGGCAAGATTCTCGCCGGGTTTGGCTGCCGCGTGCTGGGCTTCGACCCCGTGCGAAGCCCGGCGTGCGAGGCGCTGGGCGTGCAGTATGTCGGCATGGACGAGTTGCTTGCCGACAGCGACATCATCTCGCTTCACTGCCCCCTCAACCCCGCGACGCGCCACCTGATCAACGAGAGCGCCCTGGCCAGAACAAAGCGGGGCGTGATGATCGTGAACACGAGCCGCGGGGGCGTCATCGACACGCGCGCGGCCATCCGGTATCTCAAGAACGGTCACATCGGCTCGCTGGGCCTCGACGTGTACGAAGAAGAGGGGGATCTCTTCTTCAATGATCTCTCCGAGACGATCATCCAGGACGATGTCTTCGTGCGACTCATGACCTTCCCCAACGTGCTCATCACGGCGCACCAGGGGTTCTTCACGCGTGAAGCGGTGGGCAACATCGCGCAGACCACCATCGGGAACATCACTGATTTTGAGCGTGGCAAGGTCAACCCGGCGAACCAGGTCACCAGCGAACGTCACGTGGCGCGGTGAACAGGCGACGGTTCGTCGCCGCGCAGTCACGCGGCGGATGGGAGGCGTGAATCACGGATGCTCAAGCCTGTGTCAGGCCTCGACGCGTTCAAACAAGACCGTTCCTTCGCCCATGCGTGCGAAATAGGCGTCGATGTTGTCCAGCCCGGTGACGCGGTGGACGAACGCCGCGGCGCGTACAAGGTCGGCCCGCTGCACCAGTTCAAGGCGGGGCTCTTTGAGTTCGAGGCGGTTGGTGTAGAAAGCGCACCCCTGGTGCGCGATCAGCACGACCCGCTTGAGCCGGTGGACCTCAACGAGGAAGTTGAGTTCGTCGACTACTCCCTGTTGCTCGAGGTGGGCCTGCGGGTGCGCCGCGAGGCACGCCGGGCCGCCGGGCAGGCACAGACGGTCATAACGGGGCAGCGACAGGCCGTTCTGCAGGAAGTCGTCGAAGTGCTCGCCCATTCGTCCGTCGGAGCAGTACAGCGCCGCCGCGTGAATGCGGGACGAGTCATACGGCAGTTGAGAGTTGAAGGTCATCGCGGGGTTTGAGGCAGTCGCGTGCCGACGAGCGGGGTGAGGCATGATTGACACAGGCCCCATCCTACACACGATCGGTTGCCGGGTGAAGCCCCGGCCGGCGGTTACTCGCCGAGCGTTTTTTTGCGGCGCAGCACGTGGTGATAGTGCTGGGCGAACCTGTGGGCCTCGTCGCGGATGGCCTGGCAGAGCCTCAGGCCCGGGTTTTCGCGTCCCAGGCGGATCGGCTCGGTGCGCCGCTGGACGTAGATCAGTTCCTCTTTCTTCGCCAGACTGATGACCATGGGGGGGGAGGTGCCGAGTTGCTCGAAGGCCTCAAGGGCCGCGTGCAACTGTCCAAGGCCGCCGTCGATGATGATGACATCCGGGTAGAGTTCCTGCCCGATGCCCGCCTCGCGGTAGCGGCGAGAGACAACTTCACGGATGCTCGCGTAATCGTCGTTGCCCCCTTCAACAGTGCGGATCCGGTATCGGCGGTAGGCGTCTTTGAAGGGGCGTCCGTCGATGAAACAGACTTTGCTGCCCACGGTTTCGTTGCCGCCCAGGTGGGCGATGTCGATGCACTCCACGCACCGGATGGGCTCTTCGAGGCCCAGGGTCTTCTGCAGGCTCTTGAGGGCCTTGGCGGGTTCGATGATGAGCGATTCAACCTCGGGCTGCCAGCCGTCGCGGGTGTCGGCTCGCTCATCGAGTTTTTCGATGGCGCGCATCTGATCGCGCAGCGTCGCGGCCTGCTCGAAGCGCAGTTCCTGCGCCGCACGGTTCATCTCGTCGCGCATCTCGCGCAGCATCACGCTGCGCTTGCTGAAGAGGAAGCGCACGAACCGGTCGATGTCGGCCCCGTACGCGGCCTTGTCGATCTTGTCGGCGCACGGCGCGGTGCACAGATTGATGGAATAGAGCAGGCAGGGGCGGAAGTGCTTGTTTTTCTCGTCGCCGTCGATGATGTCGAGTTTGCACGTGCGGAAGCGGAACGCGCGCTGCAGCACCGCCACGGCCTCGCGCAGCGCCCCGGCCGAGGCGAAGGGGCCCAGCACGCGGCCGCCGCGCATCTCGGGGGCCTGTGTCCCGTCGTCGCGCACGCCGGTGGGGTTGCGCGTGATGAAGACACGGGGAAAGTCTTCCCGCTGGGTGATCACCAGGTACGGGAAGGTCTTGCCGTCGGTCAGGTTGGCGTTGAAGCGGGGGTGGACGTCTTTGATCAGCCTGTTCTCGGCGAGGAGGGCCTCCCACTCGCTCTCGCACTCGACGATCTCGAAGTCCTGGATGAGTTCGAGCATCGGCTGTTTGGCCGGCCCCAGGTCGGCCGAGGGCACGAAGTAACTCGACACGCGGTCGGGCAGGTTGCCCGCTTTGCCGATGTAGAGCACCACACCCTTGTGGTCTTTCATCAGATAAATGCCGGGCACGCGGGGCAGCGCGCGGGCCTTTGCGAGCAGACGCGCAAGTCGAACCTCGCGCGCTTCGGTGCCCCATGGCGGCGGGGAGTCTTTGTGGGCAAAGCCCTCGGCATCAACAGGAGTTGGGATGGGGTCGTCGGGCACGCGGCAAAGGATAAAGCCCCGGACGGGCCGGGGCTTTGAGGGAAAATGCGGGATGAAAGGCCCTCCTCAGGGGGCGGGTACGTCGGCCTCAGCAGCCCTGCTCCCAGGCCTGGAAGAAGAGTTCAACGTCGGCGCCGTCGATGCCGCCGTCCTGATTGAAGTCGCCTTCGTCGGCGCCGTTCTCCCAGGCGTCGAAGAAGGCTTCGACATCAGCGCCGTCGATGCCGCCGTCCTGATTGAAATCGGCCGAGCGGGTGACGATGATCGTCGCGGTGGTGTTGCCGCCGGGCAGCAGCACGGCCTGGTCGGTGAAGAACTCGCCGTTGCTGGTGACGATGCTGACGCAGAAACCCTCGGGGGCGGTCACCGTGAGCGTGACGGGCACGCCCTGGAAGTAGACCCCGCTCCACGGGAATGCCGCGTCGGTAAGGTCGAGCGTGTTGAGGGTGACGCCGGCGCCCTCCGGCAGGCCGTCGGTCTCGATGGTGAGGTTCCAGGTGCCGGCGAGGTTGAACGAGTTGACCGCGTCCTGCCGGACCAGTGGTGGGCGTCGGAGGGCGAAATCGGCGAGAACATCCATCTTGCCGTGCCAGTTATTGACATCGGGGGGGCGTCGCCAGCGACTGATGTGCTCGCCGATCTCAGGAACAATCAGCGCGCGGTACCACTCGACCCTCTGGTGCACAACATCCTCACGCAGACTGGTGTTGAGCATGTCGGCCAGACGGTTGAGGAAGCGATTTCGCCCGGGCTGGCTTGCCACCACGGCGCGGAAGAGTTCGGTTGACCAGTTGATCTGGGTGAGGAGCCGGCTGACCGAAGCGGCCGTCGGCTCAGAGAGCGACCCCCAGCCAAAGCCCAGGTCGGTGTCCTTGAGCAGCCAGCGCCAACGGCTCCCGGGCTCGCGGACCCGCCAGTAGTCGATGTTATTCTGCGGCCAGTCGTAGTTCGCCGAATAGACATTCGATGCGAAATAGGAGATGAAGTTGTCAACGTCCATCATTGTTTCCAGGTGGTCAAGTTTCCCCGGCAGCGACATGTTGTTCGTGCGGGTGAACTGGATCATCTGGGTGTAATGAACATTATCGCCCTCTTTCACGCTCGCGGGCAGAAGCCCGTTCGCCTCGAGAAGGTCGATATTCTCCGGGTCGACGCCGTGCGTCTCCTGGAGGTAATACTTGTCGTATCGCTCGCGCACGGAGTGCATGCCCCAGTATTCGCCGTTGATGAACACGATGGCGTGCCTGCTCGCCTGGGTGTCGACCCCGTCGTTGGCCACAAGGCTCTGCATGAGATCGTCGCGGCAGAAAGCACGGTCATAGTCATTCCCGGCGTTGCGGAGGATCAGCCGCTTGTGACGGGCGGGCGCGGCATCGCCGAAGATCGGGTAGTTGATCCATGAACGGCCGTACTCGCCCCGCGCGTACACCCTGAGGCTCTTCTGCTGGAATGTCGTTGTCACACCCCCGTGGATGCGAAGCCCGATGCCCTGGGCAAAGGCCACCGAGCCGTCGGTCTCGAAAAACTCGATGTGCCCGGGGCGTTCCCACGCGTCGCCGTCCTGAGTGTAGTTGCCCGGGCGCGCGTTGGGCGACTGCGTGTTCGGGTCTGCCTGTTCGTCGTAGATTCTCCCTGGAACATAGATGCCGGTGTCATAGTCGAAGAGATTGGACGGGTCGGTGACGACCGAAATGATCGGCATGGTGTACCGGGTCGTGATGCCCGGGCCCACCAGGAAACTGCGCGTCACGGCCGGGCTGGGGGCAGAACCCTCCCGCACCGCGATCGCACGCACGGTCGTAATCTTCAACATCTCGGTCAGCGGCGGTCGCCAAGTTTCGGGCGGACAAGACTGGATGAGGCTGTAGACGTTCGGGTCGCCGGCGCGAGACTGCACGGTGATTGGGCCGGTGTAGAGCGTCGCGTTCTCGCTCGGGTCTGAGCCGTCGAGGGTGTAGTAGATCGCGGCGTTGCCCACCGCGGGCACGATGGTGAGCGTGAATGAGTCCTCGTACAGGCCCGGCGCGTGCGAGAAGACCGGGGCCTGCGTCACAGGGGTGTCGCTCAGGGTGTGCGAGCCGGGGCTGCCACGGTCACTCTCGGCCGAGGTCCACGTGCCTTGCACATCACCCAGCGCGGAGAGTTGCCAGCCGAAGATGTTGTTGAGGCCAAGGGCCGAGGTGTTGCACCAGCCGCTGGCGAAACGCGTGCGGATGCTCCCGGGGATGACATCGTCGCCGTAGGTCAGCCGGTCAACCAGGTCCCCGTTGGCGTCGTAGATGTTGATCTCGTCGGCGCGTCCGAGATTGCGGCCCTGGGTGAGGCCAAGGTCGCCGATGACCTTGATGGCCGGGGAGAGTTGCCAACTGGTGCGGAAGGCGGCCTCGACGCCCTCGGTGATCACGGCGGACTCGCCAGGGGCAAGAGTGCCGAAGGCCCCGATGGGGAAGGCGCCCGGTTCTCGCGCGCTGTCGTCGAAACTCCAGCCCGCGAGGTTCACCGGGTCTTCACCGATGTTGGTGATCTCGATGAACTCCGGGCCGTTGCCCGTGTACATGAACTCGGTAATGCGGACCTGACCCGCGGCCATGCCCGAGAGGGTGGCCAGCACCAGCGCCGTGGTGATCGACTTCTTCATGATTCTCTCCTCCTTGCAGTCGCCTTCACGCGATCTGAACGAGAGCATAATACTGCCAAAGCCGCTCCTTTGCAAACACTTTCAAAGGCTTTGGCTTGAGAGTCGCGCATGGTCCGATACAAAGAAGGTTCTGCCGCGCAGAATCGAGATTGGGGAAAACACGGGCCGGAGCAGGATGTCCTCAGTTTCCCTCTCCCATTCCTTTTGGGGCTTCCAATCCCCGGCCATGGCCCGCCATGAACTTTGTAGAACCGGCAACCAGGCGGGGATTTGGTCGGTATCCTTCGGCCCATGCTCTCCCGGGTGCAGTCATATCTCATGCAGGGCATCGATGCCCAGCCGTGCGAGGTCGAGGTCGATGCTGACGACCAGGACATCCAGGACAAGTCTGTCGTCGTTGGCCTGCCCGACGCCGGCGTGAAAGAGTCCGTGGAGCGCGTCAAGTCGGCACTGACCAACAGCGGTTATTCCTGGCCGCGCGGCAGGGTCGTCATCAACCTGGCC
The DNA here is from genome assembly GCA_019636615.1 of Phycisphaeraceae bacterium. Lineage (GTDB taxonomy): Bacteria > Planctomycetota > Phycisphaerae > Phycisphaerales > UBA1924 > UBA2402. The sequence goes on from JAHBXF010000001.1 coordinate 1,831,014, forward strand.
CCTGCCGACATTCGCAAAGAGGGGCCTACCTACGACCTGCCGATTGCCGTGGGTCTGCTCGCGGCACAGGGCGTGGTTCGGCCGCCACGCGAAGACGGGGACGAAGGATTGGACTTCCGGCGGGTTCTCTTCGGCGGCGAGTTGGCCCTTGACGGAAGGCTGCGCCCGATCAAAGGCGCGATCGCGATGGCCGCGCTCGCCAAGCAGCGGGGGGCCTGGGGTGTCATGGTTCCGGCCGAGAACGCCGGCGAAGCGGCGGTTGTCGGCGGCATCGCGATCATCGGCGTGCGAACCCTGACAGAGGTCATCGGGCTGCTGCGGGGCGAGATCGAGCCGCAGCCGATGGCCGCGCCTGACGTGGCTTCATTGCTGCAGAACACCCCGGCGCCTGTAGACTTTGCCGACGTGCGCGGGCAGGACGGCGTGAAGCGTGCGATCATCATCGCCGCCGCGGGCGGGCACAACCTGCTCATGCTCGGCCCGCCCGGATCGGGCAAAACGATGATGGCCAAAGCCCTCGCGGGCGTGCTGCCGCCGCTGCTGCCCGAGGAAGCCATCGAGATCACGCGGATTTACTCGGCCGCGGGGCAGTTGCCGCCGGGACAGAGCCTCATCACGTCGCGGCCGGTGCGCTCGCCGCACCACACGGCGAGCGCCGCGGCCATCGTCGGTGGCGGCATGATTCCCCGCCCCGGAGAAATCTCGCTCGCGCACCGCGGGGTGCTTTTTCTCGACGAAATGGCCGAGTTCCCGCGCGATGTGGTCGAGTCGCTGCGCCAGCCGATGGAGGACCACGTGGTCACCATCGCGCGTTCGCACGCCGCCGTGCGCTTCCCGGCAAGTTTCATGCTCATCGCCGCGGTCAACCCCACGCCGCGCGGCGATATGCCCGTCGGCGAGGCGGGCAAACGCATCATGGAACGCTATCTGGAGCGTCTCTCGGGGCCGATGCTCGACCGCATCGATATCCACGTCGAGGCGCCCGCGGTTCCCTTCCGCGAGTTGGCCAGGGGCAGCACGCCGCAGGGCCGCACGGTCGAGAGCAGCGCCAGCATGCGCGCCAAAGTTGAACTGGCCCGCCAGCGGCAGGCGGCTCGCCAGGGCGGCACGCTGATCAACGCGAGATTGAGCGGGCGGCAGTTAGACCAGTGGGCGGCGATGTCTGCCCAGACGATGAGTGTGCTGGGCGACGCCATGACACAACTGAGACTCTCCGCCCGCGCGTACGACAAAATCCGGCGGCTCGCCCGCACCATCGCGGATGTCGAGGGCAGCGAGTCCGTGACGACTGACCACGTCCTCGAAGCGATCCAGTACCGCCTCTTAGATCGCAAGCCCTGACAGCCCGGTGTGCAGGCGCGGCGAGATACCTCTACTCGCACGCGCCGTGTTCGCACGAGCGGCGCTCAGTCCGCACACTCAGCCTCTCAAACCGCCCCGGCGGGAATCGAACCCGCGTCCTCCACATCCACGAGGGACGTGCTGCGCCACCATTGCGCCACGAGGCCGGTCGGCGACCGCTCCCCTCTTGGAAACGCCCGCCGAAAATCTGCAATCCCGCGCCGGGCTGCGAGGCCTCGTCGCGGGTCGTTTCTCCCGTCCCGGCACGGCACGCCGCACCGGGCCACTCTCCCTTACCCCCCTCTCCTCTCTCTCTCCCGCAACGCACTTCACTCTGACGAACCACGGTTCGTCGGGCCTCGGGCGGCAATCTCTCTCTCAGATCCGGCCCTTGGCGGGGTCGAACCCTCGGCCTGCTCCAGCGGAGCCAAACCCCACGATGTTCGTGTCCACAACAACCCCGCCGGCACCGTTCGTTCGCCTGGTGCCCCGGACAGGGACGATCAGACGTACACGACGAGGGCCGCGCGACGCGGCGGTCTTGATGAGGGGGCTTGTGAGTTGGGGGGAGGTTCGTCGCCCGTCCACCTCGTCGGCCGCCTCTTCAGGCCGCCGACGCCGTGAACGCAAACGCTCAGCGGCCCATCGGCGGCACTGCGATACAGCGGATCGCCGCATCGCAGAACGTGCGCAGGGAAGCGCACATCACCCAGTCGAACTGGGCCCGTTTCAGGTGCTGATGTTTGAGCGTGTGCAAGGTCATGATGGACTATCTCTACCATGCACAATAGAGCCTCGTCGGGGCAGAGTCAAACCCGATTGCCGGGTCATAAACCCGGGCGCCGGTGCCCTCGGGTGGATCACGGGGAAAAGAACATGCCCCACGTCGTCCGCCCGGGCCAGACCGCCGCCGCCGCACCCTACAGTGGGGGCCTTGCCGGGGCGGCCGAACGCAGGTCCCGCCCAGGGCTTTCCATCACAGGAGATTCTCAGTGGCAGAAACCCACTTCGACGTGATCGTGATCGGCGGCGGACCAGCCGGGTATGTTGGCGCCATCCGTGCCGCGCAGCTCGGGTACAAGGTGGCGTGCATCGAGCGGGCCAAACTCGGCGGGGTCTGCCTGAACTGGGGCTGCATCCCCAGCAAGAGCCTTCTTGCAAACGCCGAACTCGTGGAAAAGATGCGGGCCGCCGAAGACCAGAAGTTCTGGGGGCTCAAGATCAGCGGCAGTGTGGAGTTAGACTGGGACCGCATCATCGGCCGCAGCCGCGAGGTCGCCGCCAAACTCAACGGCGGCATCGCCTTCCTCTTCAAGAAGAACAAGATCACGCACATCGTGGGCAACGCCAAGATCACCCGCGCCGAGAAGGCCGGCGCCGGGGCCAAGGTCACGGTTGATGTCCAGGAGTGCGCAGTCAAGGAAGAACTCACCAGCGCGCCCGCCACGCCCGGCAAAACGGTGCAGACGCTGACGGCCAGCCATGTCATCGTGGCCACCGGCAGCGTGGCCCGCGACCTGCCCTTCGCCAAGTTCGACGGCGACCGCATCTGGGGCGCGCGCGAGGCCATGCACAACAAGGAACGCCCGAAGAAACTCATCGTCGTCGGCGCCGGCGCCATCGGCATGGAGTTCGCCTATTTCTACCACTCCATGGGCACCGAGGTCACCATCATCGAGATGATGGACCGCATCCTCCCCGTCGAAGACAAAGACGTCTCCGACGCCATGGGCAAACTCTACACCAAGCACGGCATGAAGATCATGACTTCCACCACCACGACGGCGGTCGAGAAGACCGCCACGGGCGTGAAGGTCACCGTCGCCCCCTTCGCCAACGGCAAGGCCGACGACTCGAAGAAGCAGACGCTCGAGGCGGACCGCATCCTCCTGGCCGTCGGCGTCGTTGGCCGCACAGACGGCCTGTGCGACGCCGCGCTGGGCCTCAAGACCGACAAGGGCCACATCGTGACCGATTACCAGCCCGGCAAGACCCGCGCCGAGGCCATCGACTACAAGACCAACCTGCCCGGCGTCTACGCCGTGGGCGATGTCATCGGCCCGCCGTGGCTCGCGCACGTCGCCAGCGAAGAGGCGATCATCTGCGTCGAACGCATCGCGTGGCGCGACAAGAAGTACAACCACGAGCCATACCCCATCGACTACAACGTCATCCCCGGGTGCACCTACTGCATCCCGCAGGTGGCCAGCGTCGGCTACACCGAGCAGAAACTCATCGCCGACGGCAAGGTCAAGGGCAAAGACTACGAGGTGGGCACCTACAAACTCCAGGCGCACGGCAAGGCCATCGCCGCCGCGCACACCGACGGCTTCGTGAAGATCATCCGCGGCCTGCCGCGCGGCGAGATCCTCGGCGCCCACATCATGGGCGACCAGGCCACCGAACTCATCGCAGAACTCACCCTCGCCCGCCGACTCGAGGCCACCACCGAGGAACTCATCTGCACCGTGCACGCGCACCCCACCATGCACGAGGCCGTGCGCGAAGCGGCGCTGGCGGCTGAGGGCAAACTCATCCACGGATGATGAAAGCCGGGCATGCTCGCACGCATCAACCCGGGCGGGGCCACCGCGGCCCCGCCTTTTTCATGCGCGGATCATGCCCGCCACGCGGTCTTGCGCACGGCAAAGACGCTCACGGTCACTTGGTGGCTGCCTCACCGACCGATGCGCAGCGTGACAGCCTCGATCGAGACGCCGTTGCCAAGACAGATCTGCGCGTACGCGGCGTACTTGCCCTCGTCGTGCGAGAAATCATCGAGGTCGAGGTCATCGATGTAAGGATCGTCCTCGTCGGTCAGGTCGATGCAGGAGGCTAACTGCAACTGCGCTTCAGGCGTGCGGGGCAGTTGGTCGATCGGGCCGGAGACCACGAGCACGAGCATCCTGTCTGGAGAGGGCAGGCACGAAGACTCGAGCCCGACACGCAGCACCTCGTCACGGCCCACGCTCTGCAACGAGCGGTCGTCGGACCACTGGTGAATCACCGTTTGGGTGCAGCGGCAGTTTGTGCTTTCGTCGAGCGATACAGCCATCACCAGCGAGGCTTCTCTCACTACCGGCAAGTCAAAGGGCGCGTGGTCGCCCACCGCGGTGTGCACCACCGGCGGCCGGGTATCGGCCGTCAACGCCGGCTGTTGAGAATCCTGTGGCTTGAGGCCCTCGAGGGCTACGGCACCATGATCGACAGGCGCGGGCACAAGCAACTGTGACACCAGACGCGTGCCGACGGCGGCAAGCCCGATGCACGCCGCGACAGGCAGCGCCCACCACCAGCCGATCCCCGCCATGGGTCTCGCGCCGCTCGCCCCGGCCGCCACCAGGTGGTCCGAGTGCTTCTCGGGAGCACTCCCCGCAAGCCGCAGGGCGGGCGGGCATGACGTGTCTGCGGCGTCATGCAACTGGGCCGGCCACACAAAGGGCGAGCAGGGCGACTGGGCCTGGGCATCGTGCGATTCAGCCTCCAGGGCTTCGGCCTCAAGCGCCATCTTGACAAGGTTTTCGAGTTCGCCGGGTCGCATGTGTTGTCCCAGTTCGGGTTGCCTTCTGCCCCTGACCCACGCTCGGGTGGCCGCGTGCCCCCCCGGCAGGGTTATTCCCCGCCTCTTCCGCCGCGCTCGCCTTCTTTTGTGCGATGCCCCTTCTGAGCCAGGAATCGACGGAGTTTTTCCAGCGCGGCCTGTTTCCGGGCGTTGAGCGTGCTGACGGCCACGTTCATCTGGCGGGCCAGTTCCCGGTCTGAGGCACCCTGTGCCGAGGCCCGCACCAGCCCGCGTTCATCCGCGGTGAGCACGCCCCCATCAGCGCCCTCTTGAAGGCACGAACGCACATCTTCGAGCAGTTCCGCCAGCGTGGCCTCGTTCTCCGGGTCGGGCGCGCTGTCTACCAGGCCGGCCATGGCGCTCTCGCCATACTCCCCTCGCGAGGCCGAACGCAGGTGTTGAAGCCAGATCTTGTACCCCACGGCGTAGACAAACGTCGTCATGGCGCTCTTCGCGGGGTCATAGCGGCCCAGTTGCAGCGATTGCCACACGCCCAGCCAGGTGCGCTGGCTGAGGTCGTCGGCCAGGTCGCGTCGGCCGTTCAAACGCTCGAGAAACTGCCGATACAGCCCGCCCGAAAGCCTGCGATGGATCGCCTCGAAGGCCGTGCGATCGCCTGCGCCCGCGGCCTTGGCAAGATCCGCCAACGTCTCGTGCTCACGGCGCGGCGGGTTGACCGGAGTGGCCGACATTCTTCTCGTTGACTGTACGGCCACTGGCGTCACACAACCCTTCTCCCTGTCTTCCTCGGGCCCCGCTTGGCCATAGTCGAACCTGCCCACCCGAGACTCTTCGCCCCGCGAGCGGCACTGTTCGGCATTCCCGCACAACACGGCAGATTCTCGGGCCTGGAGCAGCAGATTTTCGGCTCGCACGCCGATCGCCGCGGTGACAGCGGCCCGGGTGTTTACAGGTTGCGCCGGGCTCGCGTGCAGATGCGACGCGTCTGCGGCAGGTCGCTCTCGCGCAGCCACCGCCCGCACACGGTCTGCACCCACTCGGGCCGGCTCTTGCCCGCGTCGTTGAGCCAGTTGCCCACAGAGTCCTGCACATACTTGCTCGCATCGGCCCGCAGCGGTTCGAGCAGCGAGAGGGCCCGCTGAGGCTCTGCCTTCAAGGTATCAATGTGGCAGCACCACACCCCGCGCGGGCGGGTGGCTTCGCTGGCAAACCGGCGGATGTTGGCCGAGTCATGCACGGTCCACGCCCCGAGCAGCCCGATGGCGGTATCGATCTCGGCCGCGATGCGCGGCCTCAGCGCCAGCCACGCCCATTCACGCACGCCGCTGTTGGGGTCGTCCGCCAGGGGCTTCATCGCCGCCAGCACACCTCTGAGCCCCGTGCGCGTTCCGGCGGCGATGGCGTAGGCGCACCACCCCCGCACAATGTCGCTCGGGTGGCCCGCAAGGTCGCGGATGATCCCTTCTCCGCGGGCCCCGAGCAGTGCTTCGCCCGCCACGCGCATCCGCTGTGTGATGCCGATGCCCGGCGCGAGGCTCTCGCGCACGGCTCGGGCGGTGGGTGCATCCACGGCGTGCATGAGCAGGCGCAGATCCATCGCGAGCATCTCGGTGAGGTTCACCGTTTCAATCTCGCCGCGGTTGAGCCTCGCGAGGACATCGGGGGGCACCTCGGCCACGCGTCGCGCGCCGGTTCGGCGGGGTGGTTGCTGCGGAGTGGGCATGGAAGATCGCTCTCAGGCCCGTACCGGTTCAAGCACGGGCCGCGCCTCGGTTCGTCGCCAGCGATCGTGCACCGCGAAGGCATCGCGCTGCTGGGGTGCGTCCGATCGGTAGTGACACCCGCGAGATTCTTCACGCCACAGCGCACTGCGTGCCGTGAGGGCGGCGGCGAGCAGAAGATTCTGTGTCTCCCACCCCGCGGGGTCGTCGAAGATCTTGTCCAGCGTGTACTTGGCCCAGAAGTCGATCATGTCGATCATGCCGCCGAGTTTCGCCCCGGTTCGCTCGATGCCCACGTTGCGCCACATGGCCGAGCGAAGGCTGGTGCGGACGTCGATCAGATCGAGTTCGCCCCGCTCGCTGGGGCGGATGTCGCTCACAATGGGCACCGGCGCAGGGCGTGCCGAGCCGCCCCACCCAGCGGGCCTGCCGCCGTTGCCCCCGGTCGATTTCATCTCTGCGCACACCCGCCCGCACGCCTCGCCCAGCACCAGGGCTTCGAGCAGCGAGTTGCTCGCCAGCCGGTTGGCGCCGTGCAGCCCGGTGCAGGCAACCTCGCCCGCCGCGTACAGCCCCGGCACGTCGGTCCGCCCGTGCAGGTCCGTTCTCACCCCGCCCACCATGTAGTGCGCCGCGGGGTGAACAGGAATCAGATCGCCCGCGGGGTCGAGTTCAAACCGGCGCAGCAGCGCGGCGATGCTCGGGAACCGGCGGTCAAAGTCGGCGATGTGCCTGCAATCGAGCCACACGTGCTGCCCACCCTGCTTGGCGATGGCGCGAACGATGGCGTGGCTCACGATGTCGCGCGGGGCCAGTTCCGCCTGGGGGTGAACGTCGGTCATGAAGCGGTGCCCCGAGGCATCGAGCAGGTGTGCCCCCGCCCCGCGCACCGCCTCGCTGATGAGCGAACGGCTCGCGCCCGCCAGGTACAGCGTGGTGGGGTGGAACTGCACAAAGGCCATGTCCGCCACGCTCGCCCCGGCGCGGTACGCCATCGACACCCCGTCGGCGGTTGCCAGCGAGGGGTTGGTTGTCTCTCGGAAGAGCACGCCCCCTCCGCCGCTGGCCAGGATCGTCGCCTTGGCCCAGATCATCTGCAGCCCATACTTCGGGTGGTGCGTGATCGCCCCCATCACGGGCGATCCGGGCTCGCCGGTGGGGGTGATGAGGTCGAGCGCAAAGCACCGCTCAAAGAGTCGCACACCGCCCACGCCTCTGGCCTTGTCGAGCAGGCACCGCTGCAGTTCCTGGCCTGTCGAGTCTCCCAGCGCGTGGATGATCCTGTCCGCGCTGTGCCCGCCTTCTCGCCCGAGCATCAGCCGGCCATCGGGCCCTCGGTCGGCCCCCATGCCCCACGCCAGCAACTCTTCCACACGGCGCTGCCCCACGATCACCACGTGCTCCACCGCATCGTGGTCGCACAGCCCCGCGCCGGCCGCCAGCGTGTCCGCCACGTGCGAGGCGGCGGTATCGGTCACCGCCGTCACCGCCGCGATGCCCCCTTGCGCCCACGCCGTGTTCGTGTTCTTCAGATCACCCTTGGCCAGCACGATGCAGTCCCCGTGCTCGGCCGCGGCGATCGCGGCGCGCAGCCCGCCAGCCCCGCCACCGATCACCAAGGTGTCGGTAAATATCTGCGGCAGGAGTGATGAACGGAACGGGATCAGATACCGGCGCTCGTCGAAGAGACCTTCCATGTGCGGTGAGCGTATGGGCCGCCCGAACGGGCCGCCGGTGGGGGTGCCCTGTGTTCCTGTGCTCCACCACACCCGGTCGCTTAAACTCGACGCGGCACCCGGTTCAACCTTGGCAGGACGGGAGATCAGCATGACCCCAGCACGCTTGCGGCAGTTGTTCCAGAACGGGCACAACGCGGTCCGAGTCATTACCTACGAAGAGCCCGAAGCCTGCGAGGCCATCATCGATGCTTCCACCGGGTTTGGCCTCTCGCCATGCGTCTGGTCCGCCGTCACCGGGCTGCGGTGGTCCCTCACCACCGACTCACCCCCGATCCCCGAAACCACCAACGCCGGCGCGGCCCTGCGGTACCTCGTGCAGAGCCTCGACCGCCCGACCCTGTGCATTTTCATGGACCTGGCCGACCACCTCGAAGACAAACTCGTGCTGCGCGCCCTGCGCGAACTCATCGAGTGCCTGCGGACCATCAACGCCCCCAACGCCCGCTCGCTCCCCCCCGGCGCGGGCTCGCGCCTGGTCATGATCGACCATCGCTCCGACGTGCCCGGCGTGGTCGACTTTCTCTCTCACCGGCACGACCCCCTCCCGCCGGACGAAGACGAAATCGAACGCATCGCGCGCCGGACGCTGCGCAACATCAACACCGTCCGCCCCATCGACGTTGACAGCATGAACAAACGCTCATTCCGTACGGTCATCGCCAACCTGCGCGGGCTCACCCGCCGCCAGGTGGCGCAGGTCGTCGCGGAGGCCGTTTCCGACGACCGCTTCTGCGAAAAGGACATCGAGTTCATCATCCTCGCCAAGCGACGCCTCGTGCAATCCGCCGGCATCCTTGAGTTCGTCGATGCCCCCGCCTCGCTCAACGACATCGGCGGCATGGTCCGTGTCAAACGCTGGCTCGCGATGCGCGCCGAGGCCTTCAACGGCGGCGAGGTGGCCGCGGGGCTTCCATCGCCGCGCGGCGTCCTCCTGCTGGGCGTGCAGGGCGCGGGCAAGAGCCTCGCCGCCAAAGCCTGCGCCGCCGCGCTGCGCCGCCCCCTCGTTCGGCTCGATCCCGGCTGCCTCTTCGACAAGTACATCGGCGAGAGCGAGCGCAAACTCCGCGAGGCGCTGCGCCAGGCCGAGATGCTCAGCCCCGTCATCCTCTGGATCGACGAGATCGAAAAGGGCTTCGCCTCCGCCGCCAGCCACAGCAACGACGGCGGCCTGTCGCGCCGCATGCTGGGCACCCTTCTCACGTGGATGCAGGAGCACGCGGCGCCCGTCTTTCTCGTCGCCACGGCCAACGACATCGAATCGCTCCCGCCCGAGATGCTCCGCAAGGGCCGATTCGACGAGATCTTTTTCGTCGATCTGCCTTCCGAAGAAGTGCGGCGGGTCATTTTCGGCATCCACCTGCGACGACGGCGACAGAGTCTTCCCGAAGAAGACATCGCACGCTGCGCCGGCGCAGCGGAGGGCTATTCGGGCGCCGAGATCGAGCAGGCCATCATCGCCGCGATGTTCCAGGCGGGCAGCGAATCACGCCCGATGAACGCTCAGGACATCATCGAGGCGCTGCGCGCCTCGCCGCCCCTCTCCGTCACCATGCGAGAGAAAGTCCACGCGCTGCGTCAGTGGGCCGTGGGCCGCTGCATGCCCGCGGATTGAGCACGAAGCGACCCGGTGAGCGCCCCAGGCCCCGGAAGAGCGCCCGTGCCTTACGAGATGGTCAGCGATGGGCCGCTCGATCCCTGACGCATCTCCGCCAGCGACACCTGCCCCCGCAGCGCACGCACGATCTCTTCGAGCGATTCGCGCAGCCGAACCCCCGCGGGGTCTTTCCCGGTGAAGTTCGCCGTGGGGTCGCCGTTGTCGCTGTTGGTCCGCAGCGACATCGTGATGGGGATCGCCCCCAGATACGGCAATCCCAGACGCTGGGCCATCTGCTCGGCCCCGCCGCGGCCGAAGATGTCGTACACCTTCCCGTCATCACCCACGAAGTAACTCATGTTCTCGATCACGCCCAGCACCTCGACGCCCAGTTGCTGGAACATCCTCGCCGCGCGCACCGCATCGTCCTGCGCCACGCGCTGGGGCGTGCACACCACCACCGCCCCGGTCAACCGCAGCGTCTGCGCCATCGTCAACGAGATGTCGCCCGTGCCCGGCGGCAGATCGATGATGAGATAGTCGAGCGTGCCCCAGTTGGTCTGTTCCGTCAGTTGCTTGAACGCGCCGTGCGCCATCGGCCCGCGCCAGATCAGCGGCTGCTCGGGCGAGACCAGTTTGCCCATCGTCATCGTCTTGATGCCGTGCGTGTAGAAGGGCTCGAGCATTCCTTCTCGCGCCACCGCATCCAGCCCGCTCAGCCCGAGCATCGTCGGCATCGAAGGCCCATAGATGTCCCCGTCGAGCAGTCCCACCGCGTGCCCTTCTCTCGCCAGTCCTACCGCGATGTTCAGCGCCGCCGTGCTCTTGCCCACGCCCCCCTTGCCCGCGCCCACCGCGAGTATGCGCGACACGCCCGGCAGCGGCTGTGACTTCGTCTGCGCGGCGGGCGCCTTGCCGGCAAGCCCCGAGATCGGTCTGTGCCCATCGCCGCCCGCCGGAGTCTGCGCCGCCGACGCAGGCTGCGACGCGGGTGTCGCCGTTTTAACTTCCGCCGCGGGGGTTGATCCAAGCCGGGCGGTGTGCACCGCCACGCCGTCGGCGCGCACAAACTCAACGATCAACGACACGAGCGATGTTCCCGCGGCCTCGACGCGCTGGCGTATGGCACGATGCGCCGCCCCGGCCAGCACTTCCATCTCGGCCCGGTCGCGGCACGACTCGGCTCGCACCTTGATGCTCGCAAACCCGTCGCACCAAGTCACCCACAGCAGATCTTCTGCCTGGGCAAGCCCAACCCCTCTGGCAGGGGACTGGACGGGGATCAAGGCCTCTCGGATGGTGTCTTTGGTCACGTTCATGGGCAATCAGTCCGTTCGGGTGCTGCTGGCGCTGCGTCTCTCTCCCCACGCGAGGGGTTGTGTCGAAGAAGGGTATGAAACGTCTGTGCCGCGTGCTCGGGAGGAGATGGCGGCTGGTTCGCCCTCCCGCCGAGCATGAGAGGCAATACACGCCCCCTGGCGCCGTTCAGCACCGGCAGATACGCCAAGGTTCATTCACTCAGTACCGGAGACAGTCAGCCATGATCCACACACGTTCTCTCTCGTTGACGCTCGCGGTCATCTTCGCGGTCGGCGGCGTGGCAGGGCTCGCCAATGCCCAGCAGAACCGCCCCGCCAACCCCCAGCGGCAGCAGCCCCCGCGCGAGGGTGAACTGCGCGGCCCCCGCGTCAACGACAACGCACCCCCCGGCGAAAACCGCCGCTTCACCAGCGGTGGGGGCGGCCAGCGCCGCGATCAGGCCGGCGCAGAAATCCCCCACCCGGTCTATGTGCGTGCCTATGAGGTGCTGCGCTCTGACAAAACCGAAGCCAGCCTTCGGCTCACCCCCGACCAGGACAAGCGTTTAGCCGCGGCGCTCGATGGCTACCGCGACGAAGTCCGCGCTTTCCGTGAAGCGAACAAGGCCGAGATCGACGAAATCCGTGCCAGCGCGCCCCCCGAGATGCGCCGGCGCATCGACGCGATGCTGAACGCCGGCGAACCTGTGCGACCGGGACAGCCGCGCCAGCCAGATGGCCAGCGCCCCGCTGGCCGCCCTGACCAGGCCGCGCGACCGGGCCAAGACCGCCCGCAGCGCCGAGGCCAGGACGGCGCACCCCCGCGTGGCCGTCCAAACGCCGATGGCCCCGACCAGATGAATGACCGCCGCCCGCCGATGGACGAGGCAGACGCCCAGGCGCTGCGTGATCGTGTCCGTCAACTGGCCGAAAAGGCCCCGAAGCCCGCCGAGACGCACGCCAAGATGTGGGCCGTGCTCACCGACGCGCAAAAGCCCGTCGTGCAGAAAGAACTCGACCGGCTGCGCGAGCAAACCGCCCAGCGACGCGATGGACAGGGCATGACGCCCCCCGCACGAGGCGGCGCACCCGAGTTCGACGAATCACGACTGCCCGAGCAGATGCGCGAACGACTGCGGAACATGGATCCCGAGCAACGCCGGCAGGCTATCGAACGCATCCGCCGACAGCAGCAGGAACGGCAGCAGCGCCCGGAGTAACCGCCCGGCGAATGTTCGGAATCTGATACCATTGAGCGACCAAGCCCCGCACCAGCCTGCGGGGCTTTTTCACAGGCAATGCCACATGGCGCAGAGCAGAATGGGGTAAAGCAAAGCCTTTCAAAAACAGAACAAATGATCGTGGGTTCACAATCAGTTCGTATTTGGTTTGCAACCTCAATTGGGTATTTTCGACCAATCAAGGCCAGCGGATCAACTTTTTTCGGTTTTGCGAAGGATTCATGTGTATTTGGGCAACTTTCAGTCCGATAGCATGTATACTAACCAGATCTCTCTCTCCTCCAGCGGGGCGCTGTCACGAATGGCGCCCTGCTTTTTTTTCGTAACCGTTTCATCCACCCCATCATCTGGTGTGCTTCCCTCGCCTCTCCTCTACCGGTAGGATTGTGCCTTCGAGCCTCCACCCAGGATGAATCAGCACCCGCACACAACGCCTGTCTTGCTCACAGGGGCCGCCGGCTTCATCGGCTCCCACGTGGCTCAACGGCTGCTGGCCCGCGGACAGCCTGTCATCGGCCTTGACAACTTTGATCCGTTCTATCCGCGTTCGCACAAACAGGCAAACCTGAACGCCGTGGCCGAAACCGCTCGCTCGCGCGGCCAGCCGTTCGACTTCGTCGAGGGCGACCTCTGCGACGCACCCAAACTCGCGCACCTCTTCGCGCTCCACCGCCCGGGTTCCGTCATTCACCTCGCCGCCAAGGCCGGGGTGCGGCCGAGCATCGAAGACCCGGCCGGGTATGTGCGTGCCAACGTCCTTGGCACCTCCATCCTCTTCGAAGCCGCGCGGGCCGCGGGCTGCGCACGCATCGTCATGGCCTCGTCCAGTTCGGTCTACGGCAACGCCCCGACCGCCCCATTCGTCGAAGACATGCCCCTGAGCGACCCGGTCAGTCCCTACGCGGCCACGAAGCGAGCTTGTGAACTGCTCGCCGCGACCCATCACCACCTCACCCGCATGCCCGTCGCGTCGCTGCGGTTCTTCACCGTCTACGGCCCCCGCCAGCGTCCAGACCTCGCCATCGCCTCGTTCCTGCGCAAGATCGCCGACGGTACCCCGCTTCGCCTCTTTGGCGACGGCTCCTCAAGCCGGGATTACACCTACATCGACGACATTGTCTCCGGCGTTCTGGCCGCGCTCGACAGGGTCGATCATTTCGGCCTTCGCGTCTGGAACCTGGGCAACAGCACGCCCATAACCCTCTCCGAGATGGTGGAGACACTCGCCCGCGTGGTGGGGCGCACGCCCAGCATCGAACGCGCCCCGATGCAGCCCGGCGATGTCGAACGAACGTGGGCCGACCTCACCCGCAGCCGCGCTGAACTTGGCTACACACCCGCCACGTCCTTCGAAGACGGTGTGCGGTCGCAGTGGTCGTGGATGCAGTCCGCGGGCCATCGCTGACCCGCGATCCGCCGCGCGACGCTCAAACATTCGGCTCTCGCCCGCGCCGGGCCCGCGCCGGGTGGGCTACCTTCATCGCGTGTTCGCTCGCGCGTCGCCGTTGCGGATGCCCCGGCCGCGCTTCTCACCCGCACGCGATGGAGTGCCGCCCATGGCCAAGAAGAAGACCAAGCCCTCGTCCGCCAAGCACAACGCATCACAACGGCGCGAGCCCGCCCGCAAAAAGCCCGCGGCCAAGAAGCACGCCGCAAAGAACACCGCCGGCAGTAAAAAAGCCGGCGCACGCGTTCCCTCCACGCGCAAAAAGGCAACCTCGCGCATCGCCGCCAAGCCCGCCGCCAAAGCCAAGGCCAAGCCCCCCGCGCGTCCATCAAAGTCTGTCGCCGCCTCGACCGACCCCCGCCCCGCCAACACGGGCACCGGCCCCACGCCCTTCGAGATCGGTCTGCAGGTCGTCAACGACTTCAACTCGGGCAAGGCCGAACTCAACGACACCCTTTGGGCCCCTTCGATCGTCTCGGTCGAGGGCATGGGCGTGAACCTCGCGTGGCACGGCCGGGCCGCCGTTGACGCCAAAAATCAGTGGTGGAGCAGCACGCACCGCGTGCACGGCGCGAGCGCCGAAGGGCCGTACGTCGGCTCCACAGGGTTCGCCATCAAGTTCGTGATGGATGTCGAAGACACCGCCACCGGCAAACGCGAAACCATGACCGAGATCGGTGTCTACACCGTCGAGAACGGCAAGATCGTGCGCGAAGAGTTCATGTACGCCTGCTGGTGATCATCGCGGGTTGCACGCAATCCACGCATGCCGGCCGTGCCCCGAGCGGGACGCATCGTCCACGGCGCTTGCGAGACTGCGTTGCATGCAATCATGCGATCGTGCGCACGCGAACACGGCCTGCAACGTACCGTCACGAACGGGTGTTGTTCAGGCTTCGCGTTTGTCGCGCGTGATCTGGGCGTAGGCGTTGTGGTTGTGGATCGACTCGAAGTTCTCCGAGTTGATCGTGTACCACGTGATGCGGTCGTCGCCGTCGAGCCCCAGCGCCAGGTCGCGCACGATGTCTTCGACAAACTTGGGGTTCTCGTACGCCCGCTCCGTCACCCACTTTTCGTCGGGCCGCTTGAGCACCGCGAAGACCGGGCACGACGCGGCACGCTCCAGAGCCTCGACAAGGTCCTCGATCCACACCATCCCGTCAAACTTCACGCGGGCCTCGATGCGGCACCGCTGGTTGTGCGCCCCGTACTCGCTGATCTCCTTGCTGCACGGGCACAGGCTCGCCGCCGGCGCGGCAACCCCCAGGATGAACTCTTCGGTGCCGTTGGCCGTGCACTCGAAGGTCACGCGGTAATCCATCAGCCCGGGCATGCCCGTCACCGGCGCTTCTTTGCGGATGAAGTAGGTGAACGAACACTCGAAATGCGCCACCTCGGCGTCGAGTTTCTCGCAGATCGCCCGCGCGATCTGCGGGATTTTGGCCGGTGTCAGCGGCTCGCACGTCTGCTCGTTGAGCACCTCGAGAAACCGGCTCATGTGCGTGCCCTTCTGGTGGTGGGGCAGGGCCACGTACATGTTGATCATCGCCACCGTCGTCTGTTCGCCGCCGTCACGCGTGCGCAGCCGGATCGGGTACGTCACGTCCTTCACGCCCACGCGGTCAATCGCCACCTGCCGCTTGTCGCGGCTGGCCTGAACGTCGGGCATCGGCGCGCTGCCGGCCCCACCCTTGATATTCGGCGTGGTCAAAACTACCTCGTTCGGTTCGTGTTCTTCTTCGCGGGCCGGCAAGGTCGCGGCCCCGTTGCACGATCGTAGGGGCTCGCGGCCCACCGGCGAATCTGTCTGGCTTGGCATGCCCTTGGGTTCGTCAATCCCGGCCCGCTCGATTCGTGCACGCACGATGTGCCTCGCAGTGCCGGCCCAGCCCCGCGGCCGCCCGCCCAGGGCTCATGCCGTGGCGGCTTCCACGCCGCGGGTATCGATCACCGCCCCGGTCCACGCCATGCCGATGGGCACACCAATCAGGGCCCCGGCGGCCCAGTCGAAGGAAACCGGCCGCGCGATCGGCAGCAACGACAAAGAAAAGGCGGCATCTAGCGCGCCCCCGCCGTGCATCATCATGGCCGCGATCGGCGCAACCGTCGCCACAACCGACATCGCCAGCACGGGTGTCGCGGGTTGAATCACCGTGCCAAGCACGCCCGCGATCCAGTTGGCCGCAGCGCCGGCCGCGATGCCGCCGATCACGCACGCCATCAGCGTCTGCCCCTTGAGCATGGACACAGCAACGATGGTCACCGCCACGCCCGCGGCGGCCGCGCCCACAACGCCGCACAAAGCCAGCGGCTTGGCCCACGCGCCGTCGGGGCACGCACGGACGAGCAATCTTCGATGGTCTTGAACCGCCACGCCATCGCCGGTGAGCACCAGTTCGGGCTGGTTCGCGCGTGCCGCGTGCGTCGCCATGAGCGTCAGCACGCACGCGCCGGCCATCGCCAGCGCGGCCTCCACACTCAGCCAGACGAGCGAACCGCCGTTGCCCGCCCGACGGATGATCGCATCCACCGATCCCAGCCACCACCCGGTCCAGGCAAAGACAAACCCGCCCGACAGAAGCCCGGTGCCCAGCGAAAAGACCCGCGTGCCCACAACGGCCATCACGCCCGCTGCCACCAAAGACACAAGCATGATGAGCAGCCCCAGCAGCGGCGACCCGCTCACCAGCAGCGTGTGCGCCGTGCCGCCGTCTGTGTCGCGCAGCGAGCGGACCATCCAGCCCACCACCGGGCCGATCGCCAGAAGTGCCACGAAAAGAAACGCATAGCGTGCCATCGCTCGGATCATGCACCCCGAGGATAGCGGCCTCGCGCCCGGTTCCCTGCCCCGGCCGGCGGGCAAACACACAGCGTGCCCTCAACGCCCGGCCACGGGCATGAAGTCCAGTTTGCGAAGGTCCTCGGCGATTTTCTGGGCAGGGTTTGCCCCGCGAAGCCCGCCCCCGCTCACCGTAAACGCCAGTCGGAAGCCAAGGTCCGACGCGCCCTGCCGCTGGATCGTGCTCGAGGCCTCGTGCGCCGTGCGGGCATCGAGGCCGGGCGGAGAGATCGAAGATCCACCGATCACCCGGAAGGCCCCGCGGTTGCCCGACACAAACCGATTCACCGCGGCGGCATCCGGAAGGCCTTGCCCCTCGCCCACCAGGGCGTTGGCGCCGTTGGTGTCGTTGCACAGCCACTCGGCGATATTGCCCATCAAGTGCGTGAACATCGCCGCGCTTTCCTGCGACTGTTCAAACCACAGCCCGCTCTGCGCCGCCGGATCGTGCCCCACGTCGTTCTTCAACCCGTCGTTGGCCGCGGGAATAAAGATGCCCGCGTGCGGCTGCACCGCTTCCCAGGTGCGGGCCTGAAGTTTCACCACCGTTCCGTTGGGGCCCCAGTTCTGGGCGTAGTCAAACTGCTGCTTCCACTGCGCTCCGCGCCGCGGCCCCGAGCCCGCAGACATGCCCACCGCGCGGTTCCATTCGTCCTCATCGGGCAACCGGCACCCGAGCAGCGCCGCGACATACACCGCGCTCACCACGGGCACGTGGTTCACCGGCGAACTCACGCTGGGAGGCGGGGCCGAGACGCCGGGCGCGTAGAAGGGGTAATCGCCGGGCCACGCCTGCAACCCGGGCTTGAGACCGATCCACCCGTTGCTCGCCGCGACGCTGATCGTGTCGCGGGGGTGCCCGGCGGGCAAGACCTGATTCTCGGCCCACACCCAACTCCGCGGGCCGTCGCGGTTGTCAGAACCGCCAGAGACCGAGCCGCGGTTGAGCATGCCGCTCAGGCACACATTGCGCGATGACTCTTGCCCGAGCCCCCCGACAACCCGGGCCAGGAGCCCCACACTCACCTCGCCCGTCGCCAAGTAGCGGGGCGCTTCGGCGTCCTCGGCATCAAGCCGGATAAACGTCAGCGAGGCGCCGCCGTCAGGAGACGTGAACACCACGCTCGAAAAGTTCTCGGGCCCCGAGGCAGACCACCCCCGCATCGCAGGGCCGGATGAGGTCGGGTCGTTGCTCTTGCCCGCTTCGATGAACCCGATGCGTCGCGCCGCACGCGAGAATCGCGGGTCGCTCCGCAGTGTCGAAACGCCCTCGATGCCGTTCACCGCCGAGGTAAAGCCCGCGGCCAGCGACATCAGTTGGGGACGCTGCTGCTCCGCGTCGCCCCGGACCTGCTCGATGCGCTCGACGAGCCGCACAAACTGATAGTTGTACAGCGCGGGCGAGCTCAGCCCCGCCGGCGCGTCGGGGTCGACCCCCACGGCGCGCATCAGGTCGGGGTTGAACGCCGCGTAGACATCCTCGGCACGCGAGACATCCAGCCGCGCGTTCACCAGCGTGCGCCATGCCGCGGCAGTGGCGCCGAGCACCGTTCGGTCCAGCGTCTCGCGCCTGGCCGAATCGGCGAGCTGCGCGATGGCGCGGCTCCGGCTCTGCTGCCCCAGCGCGATGAGCCGCTGCGTGTCGGCGAGGGTCGATGGGAATGTATCGAGCCGTGCCAGTCCCGCCCACGCCTGCATCACCGCGGAGAGCGGCACCTCGGCCTCGCCAGCACGGGAGAGAATGTTCAGCAGTTCCGGCGCCCCAGCCAGCCGTGAGACTTCCTCGACAGACAGCACCCGCGCCAGCGAGGCCTGCACCGCCTGAGCATAGGTGGTGGCCTCGCGCTGCAGGCGCTGGTCGCTCATCGCGGGTTCACGCCCGAGAGACTCAATCGCGGCGCGGAGTTCCTGCGTTCGCTGCGAGAGCGTGGCCCCCTGCGCGTCGGCTTCTTCCCAGCGCCACCCTTGCGCGAGCCGCGCCTCGAGCCCTTCCACCGTGGAAAGGTGCGACGAAAGCCGCTGCGCCAGTTCGGCCAACTCCCCGCGCCCAGCACGCAGAGCGCCATCGAGCACCCCGCGCTGCTCCATGAACATCGGCAGTTTCGCATCGCGGAACTGCTCAGACCGCTCCGCCTGGCGGATCACGGTGTCGAGTTTCTGCCCGCGAACCGAGAGCAGCAGATTCCTGGCCGCGGCTGCCGCCTCGCCCCCGCCGGGGGGCGCCGGCTGAATCACCACAGATTCGTACGAACGATTGATCTCTTCGATCCAGCGGCGCACGCCCTCCCACGCCGCTACGAGCGCCTGCTCGCCCGAATCTTCTCTCGCCCCGAACTCATCGAGCGACGCATCGAAGAAGATCTCTCCGAGGTCGCGCAGTTCGGCCGCGACGGCGCCGGTGCCGGCCCGCCACTCTCCTCGCGCACGCTCAACCGCCTTGATCACGGCCTGCGCGCCCGGCAGCCCTCGACGAAACTCTTCGATCTCTGTCCGCAACGCCAACGCCTCGTCGGCGCGCCGCTGCGCCAGCGTCAGCATCTGCGCCGCGTCGATGGGTGCCTCTTCGCCGGGGCTCAACACCACCCCGGGCGCCGCCGACACACGCTGCACGTCTTCTTGAATCGCGTCGAAACGGCTCTTCAATGCGTTGAAGGGCGTGCTGTATTCCCCGGCGGCGACCTCCCGGGGCGGCACACGGTCCAGAGCCTGCTGCACACGCTGCGCGGCCTCGCTCAGCGTTCTTCCGGCGGGCACAAGCCCGATCGCCGCCTCAAACCGCATCGTCCCCGCGAGGCGATCACCGATCGTTCTGGTCAGCGTCTCTTCGTTCGCCAGCAGCGACGCCCGCTCTTCATGGCAGCAGTCCGGGTCCGAGATCGCATCCCAGCCGCTGATGCCCCTGTCCCACAGGCGCGATGCCTCGTCTTTGAGCCCGTCCAGCACCCGCCGTTCCTCATTGATCGCGCGCTCAAACTCCGGCCGAAGCCCGCCCATTTCCTCCGATCGCGCCAGCAACGCTTGCAGCCCTTGCAGCCTCTGGTCGATATCTGCGATCAACCCGTCTCGCTTCGAGGCCGACTCGCTGAAGTGGTTGGCCAGCGCGGGCTTGGGTGGTGGTGGCGGCGGTGGCCGTGTAAACCACCACGCCGCGCCGCCCGCACCCGCCAGCACAACAACCGCCGCCGCGGCCTTCGCCCAGCCGGGAAGCCCGCCGCCGGGGTCTTTCACGGCCAGCGCGGCCTCTAACGCCGCGATGACGTCTTCCAGCGTGAGCGTGTCGGCCCCCGCCGTGGGATTGATGAGTTGCTCGCACAGCCGGCGCAGCGGCTCTCCGGGCCCGCCCAGCGATGACCACTCGGGCCCGCTGCGAATTTCGGTTCCAAAAGGCGCGGCCCGGTGCGCGACCAGTTCAAAGAGCAGACCGCCCAGGGCTTTCAGGTCTTCGCCCGCCGGGGCGTCGGCGGCGTGGGCGGCGGGGTCGATCAACCTGGGCAAGGGCGGGCCGTCATCGGTGCCCAGCAGCACGTTCCCCGGCCGCAGCCTGCCGTGCCCGCGCCCCTGCTGCGCGTCGCGCAGCGCGATCAGCCCCTCGGCCACCCCTCGGATGATCGCCCCGAGGTCTCGGGCCGACAGGCTCTTGCGCCGATCGATCAGCCCCTGCAGCGGCGAGCCAAGGTCGGTGACATAGAAGACACCCTCGGCTGTCTGCCCGATCTCGTGAATAGGCGCCCACCGCTGCGGCGCAGCCCCGGCCATTGACCGTTGCAACTCGGCCGCGAGCAGGAACGCCTTGGCTTGTCTGGCCAGAATCTCAGGATCGGCAAACTCATCGAAGGTGCGCAGCGACTTGACCGCGAAGCGGGCTTCGCCGCCCGCGCCATCGACGGCCGCGTACACGGTAAAAGGCCCGCTCGAGGCGATCTCGTCGGTGGTCTGATATCGGCCGAAGGTCGGCATCAGGCTCTCGCTCCCGGCCTAGCCGGCGCCTCAGGGTGAAGCGTCAGAAGTTGGTGGTGGGGCCTTTCTGGCCGCGTTCACTTCGCGTCAAAGACCGGCTCGGGGTTCACGCCGATGCCGCTGCGGCGGATCGTGATCTCGATGGCGTCGACCTTGCTCCAGTTCTTGTCAAACAACGGGATGGCCCGCCGACGGACCTCCTGCCCGCGGGACGCTTCCATCGCCAGCGCTCGTGAGTTCGCCAGGATGTACAGGTTGCCACGGTTGCTCGCGCGCCACTTCGCCCAGATGGGGTCAGACTTGCGCAGCACCACGCGGGTCTCGTCGCCGTCCACAAACGAACGCGACCAGCGGTACTCGGACGAATCCCGGCGCAGCGCATCGTCGCCGCTGAAGTAGTCGTTGAGCGACTTGCTCTCCCACATCCCCTTCTCGCCGTCGCCTACCGCCACCAGGTCGATCTCGACCTTCCCCATGCGCCCGCCGTCCTGCAGCGAGGCGTCCGGGCGGACACCAAGGTCCATCGGCTTGATGCGGGGCTTGCTCTCGCAGGCGGCAAGGCCCGCCGCCAGCACCACGGCCAGCGCCACTGTGCGGAAACCATCAACAACGCGCAGACATGATCCCATGGAACGCCCCTGTTCTGTGTGCTCGCGTGCTCGCCGGCCCACGCTGCCTACTCCGAGCAACCGGCCGCCTGCCCCCGCTGGGTCAGTGTGCGACTCTGGCCGGTCACTCCCAAGAAAGACGCCGGGCCCGCTCTCGCGCGCCCGGGTTGTGCAAGCATACCAGACTTCCTGGCCCCACGCGCGTGGGCCGCTGTTGTTCTTCAGCGTGTCGCGCTCGCCAGGCAATCCCGCACCACGTTCCTCACCTCGGTGTTCAACTGCGGGTCCGGGACGATCAGCGCGCGGCACCCGCACAGCAGAGCGTACAGGTCTTCCACCGATGAATCAAAGACCCGGTGAACCGCGCTCGCCGGTGCGTCGCCGTAGTCTTTGCACCGGCTGTCCGGGCTCACGCGCGTCAACATTCGCACAAGCGCGGCCAGCACCCCGAACCACAGTTTCGGCGGCACCGCCGCGAAGGCCGACTCCGGTGTGCCTCCGTCAGCCAGCAGCCGCTGGGGCCCCAGGGACTGCGCAAACCGCTTGTCGCTGTTGAACGCCTGTTCGATCCGCTCGGGTAGGTCGAGCCCTGTCTCCATCAGCCCCGCCGCCGCCGTCGCCAGGCTGAAGAGATCGTCGAGCACCACGGGGAGCGGGCGTTTCTCGTCCGCCAGCAGCAGCCGCACACCGATGACACCCAGCGCGTACAGATCGCACGGCGTGGAGAGCATGGGAATGACCTCGAAGATCACGTCAGAAATCGGCACCCCCATCGCCGAGCGAAGCCGTTCAAGAACATCGGCGGGGAGTTTGTGCGGCGCGGTCCTCAAGCGAACTTCGCCCGCGCTCATCCCCCCCTGCGTGTCCACCGTCGCGTGCAGGTCGATGCGCACGCCCTCGACGCTGGCCCGCAGCCACACAAGGTCGCTCGATGTCGTCAAAAAACGTTCGTGCGAGGCCAGCGTGCACTCGATGATCGAACCGCCCCCCTCGCTGAGAATGTTCCGCAGCCGCAGCGTGCCCTGACCCGCCGCGGTCCGTGCCATTGAGGCCGGCGCATAAATCGACAGCCCGCCCACCCGAGCCGGCAGAAAGTACCGCGTCGCCGCACCGGGGATGCTCAGTTCCGCCGCATCCCCCGGTGTCGCCAGCACGGGTCGCGCCGTCCACCACGAGGGCAACGCGGGCGTGCCTTGCTGCAGGTGCACCCTGAAACTCCCCGCCGAGAGGTTCAGGAGCGGGGTCTGCGCCGACATCGAGGCGTCACGCACCTGCGCCACACACCCCGAATAGACCATGAGTTGAACGTGCAGGGCTTCGACCAGCCGCCCACCCACACCACCCCCCGAGAGGTTCAGCCACCCCCCGCGCGGGCCCCCCGCCTTCCCGGCCGCGCTGGTGCCGCCAGGCTTGCCCGATCGCACCATGTCCGAGAACTCTTCCAGCGAGTGCGGGGCGTACGGCGCGATCATCATCAGGCCGCCCCCGGGGTTGAGCGCCACGGCGTCGGCGGGCATGCCCAGCGCGCTGCGCAGCGCCCCGGCGTCTTCCTGCAAGACGTCAAGAGGCAGGAACTCCGAGGCCTCACCCGCCTGCGGTTGATACAGGTGCCTGGCCAGCGTCGCGCTGTACACCGGCAGCCCCTTGCGTGCCAGCAGCGTGTCGTCGGTGCACAGCGCCCACGCCACACCCTGGCGGTCCTGCGCCGGCAGCGGCTCGAACTTCTTGCCGTCGACGAACATCGGCGCCGGGTGCGTTGTTTCCCACCCGCACTCCAGGATCGGCAGCGCGCCGCCCGCCGCCGCGGCGCGGCAGCGTGCCGCCCACCGCTCGTCAAGCCCTTTGTTCGTCACAGATTCGCGGTATGCCGGCGGGGCCGAACCCAGCCCCCCGAGTTGCTGCACCCACACCTCAAGCCACTGGTGCACCTGCCCCTGCGCATCCGTCAGACACCCGAGAAACACCCGCGCATCAAGGGTGTCACGCAGCATCAGCGGCGAGGCCCCGCCATCGCGTGACATCACCACGCACAGCCGTACCGGGCCCGCCCCGCTCTGGGGCGAAAGCGGCGCCGCGGCATACTCCGCGGGCAGGCGGGCGGGCAGTGAACCAACGACAAAGGCGGGCGGTTGTGGCACGTCGAGAGTCCCTCACGCCGGCAAGGAAGTGTCACGCAGGAAGGCCGGCGGGCAGTTTAGGCCCTCTGGGCCTCTCTTCGGCAGCGCGGCAAACGGGCCGGGCAACCCGCCGGGATCATCCCCGCGTGCTCGCCCGGCCCGTATGGATTGCAGACAACCACTCCGGGCGACGCCCGGCTTACTTCTTGCGGAGTTGCTCGAGCACCGCGCGAAGGTCTCCGGGGTTCTCGATGTCGGCCACCCAGCGGGGCTGGCCTTCGCGAACCTGCACGATCACGATCGGCTTGCTCGCGTTGCGGTTCTCGTCAAGGCTGATCATGCCGGTCACGCCCTGAAGGTCGCGTGTCTGGGCGATGGCATCGCGCACATCCTTGCCCGACAGGCTCTTGGTCCGCTTGAGCGCATCGGCCAGCACCATCGCCGCGTCATACCCCAGGCCGCCCAGCGCGTCGGGCGTCGAGCCGTATTCCTCGCGGTACTTGCGGATGAAGTCCTGCATCTCGGGCTTGTCGGGGGCCGAGTGGTTCGAGTAGTACGAGCCCTCGATGGCGTCCTGGCCGATCACCGACAGTTGCTCGCTGTCCCACCCGTCACCGCCCAGCAGCGGCACGCGGATGCCCAGTTTGCGGGCCTGAATCGCGATGTTTCCGCCCTCGGTGTAGTAGCCGGGAACGAGAATAATCTGCGGGTTGGTCGAGCGGATGTTGGTGAGTTGCGCCGAGAAGTCGGTGTCGCCGCCGCTGTAGGTCTGGTCAGAAACGATCTGCCCACCCATGGCCACGAAATAGCGGCGGAACTCGTCGCGCAGCCCCTTGCTGTAGGCCTGTGTCTGGTCGTACAGAATCGCGGCCCGGGTGAACCCGAGATTGTCCTTGGCGAACTTCGCCAGCGCATAGGCCTGAAGGTCGTCGGTGAAGCACACGCGGAAGACATAGTCACGGCCCATCGTCACGCGCGGGTTGGTGCTGCTGGGTGTGATCATCGGCACGCCCTTCTCCTGGCACACCTGACCGCCCGCCAGCGACAGGCTCGAGGCAACCTCGCCCAGCACCGCCACAACCTTGTCGTCGGTGATCAGGCGAAGCACCGCGTTGCCCGCTTCCTGCGACTTGCCCTGATTGTCGTAGGTGATCAACTGCAGTGGACGGCCGTTGATGCCCCCGCCCGCGTTGATCTCCTTGATCGCAAGCCTGATGCCCCGGTCGGTCGACTGCCCGAACGTCGCTTCGCTGCCGGTCATCGAGGCGTAATGCCCGACTTTGATCGGCTCGCCGGACTGCGCCCCGGCCAAGCCAACCGCGGCGCCCAGCGTCATCACGAACGCGCCCACAACTTTCATCATCCCTCGACGCCCAAGACCTGTCATGCGCTGGTTCATAGTGCTCTGTTCCTTCCTGATTCGTGCCGATGGTTCCTGAACGCCGCGCCCAACGGGGGGTGCCGACGCTTTCCGATCGTTCAACCGTCAAGGCCAAGCATACCGCCGCCGAGCCCGCTGGGGGTGATGGGCGGAGTTGGGGGTGCTGTGGGTGCTGGGGGGTATTGAAGGTGGTGGGGGTGTTGTGGGGGGTGTTGTGTCGTTCCTGCGGCCATTCAAGACAACACACGTAAGGTCTGCGATACATTCTCAACAACGGCGCGGGACCGCCACGCCGGGTTGGCGTTGCCTGTGTTCATCCAGGTTACCTCTCAGACGCACACCCGGTCATCGGGTTCCGCCTCACGGGGTTCGTTGGGTGGCCACGCAAAGGTGAGGAGAATGGGAAGTTGTGTGCGCGCGCCGCTTCTGGCCGAGATTTCACTCCCTTCTTGCTGTTAGGACTTGATTTGGTCGGTGTCAGCGGTCATGATGGTCCGAGCACGCTCCCGCGCCCCGCCAACGAACTCAGCCGAAAGCCCGACCATGATCGCCGCTGACTCGAACCAACAACAGCATTCCCAACTTGGCGACGGGCCTCACGAACGCCGCGAAACCCCGGCGCGGGCGGGTTCACCGGCTCTCGTACACTCTGCCCCCATGTACGTTGATTTTCCTGCCATCGTCGCCGCGCGCGCCCGCCTCGTCGGCGCTGTCATGGAAACCCCAACCCGCGAATCTCGCCCGCTCTCGCACATCTGCGGCGCCACGATTTTCACGAAGCGCGAGTACCTCCAGCAGACGGGCGCGTTCAAAGAACGGGGCGCCGCCAACGCGATGCTCCTTCTCTCTCCCGAGGCGCGTGAGCGTGGGGTGATCGCCGCCTCTGCCGGCAACCACGCCCTTGCCATGGCCTTCCACGGCCAGAGGCTGGGTATTCCCGTCACGGTGGTCATGCCCCGCACCGCCCCGCTCATCAAGCAGACCCGCTGCAGAACCCTCGGCGCCCGGGTGCTTCTTTCGGGCACCAACGTTGAAGAAGCCAAGGTTCACGCCGATGAATGCGCCAGGGCCGAGGGGCTGACCTATATCCACGGCTTCGACGGCGCCGAGGTCATCGCCGGGCAGGGCACCATCGGCCTTGAACTGCTCGACCAGGTGTCAAATCTTGATGCGGTTGTCTGCCCCATCGGGGGCGGCGGGTTGATCGCCGGCGTGGCGCTGGCCATCAAAACCCTGGCCCCCGCGGTGAAAGTCATCGGGGTGCAGGCCGAGCACGCCATGAGTTTCGTGGAATCTCTCAGGCAGGGCAAGGTTGTCAGCGTTGAGATCAAACCCACGCTGGCCGATGGTCTGGCGGTGCCCACGGTCGGGCCTCACGCCTTCGCCATCGCCAAAGACCTCATCGACGACTGCATCACCGTCAGCGAAGAAGAAATCGCCCACGCCATTCTCCGGCTGGTTGAACTCGAAAAGGGCGTCGTCGAAGGGGCGGGCGCGGTCCCCCTCGCGGCCTTCCTCAGCGGCAAACTCAAACACCTCGCGGGCAAACGCGTCGCGCTGCTTCTCTGCGGCGGCAACATCGACCCCGCCGTACTTGGCCGGGTGATCGAGCATGGGCTGGTCATCGATGGCCGCCTGGCCCGTTTCACCGCGTACATCTCTGACCGTCCCGGCGGCCTTCAGGTGCTCGCCTCCGCCATCGCCGGCGCGGGCGCGAACATCAAACAGGTCGAGCACGAACGCGCCTTCAGCCCCGCCGACATCAGCCGCGTGCAGGTGCTCGTCACCGTCGAAACCCGCGACCACGCGCACATCGAAGAACTCCTCGAAGCCCTTAAAGCCAAGGGCATCGAAGTCTGCAACCGCTCCTGATCACTCTCCTGAGCCTTTCGAACAACACGACTTCACCCGCCCACGCACCATCAGACCATGACCAACCATCAGCCCAAACTCGACCACACGCACGATGCTTCCCTTCGTTCCTGGGTCGAGCCCGCCAACAACCCCGCTACCCTCTTCCCCATCCAGAACCTCCCGCTGTGCGTCTTTGAACCCCGCGACGGGGCTACGCCTTCGGGCGCCCGCCCCGGCGTCGCCATCGGCGACCGCGTCTTTTCTCTGCGCGATCTCGCCGCCGCCAAACTCTTCGACAACGTTCCCGGCCTCGACGCCGGCATCATTCACAGCATCACCCAGGCCCGCGACCTGCTCTGGTTCATGCAGTGCCCGGCCAGCGCCCGCACCGCCCTGCGCCACCGCCTCGTCGATCTCTTCCGCGAAGACAACCACTCCCTGCGCGACAACCCCAACCTTTTGCGTGCCGCGTCATTCGCGCACGCCGATGTTCTCTTCCACCTCCCGGTCGCCATCGGCGATTACACCGACTTCTACGCCAGCATTCACCACGCCCGCACCGTCGGCAGCATGTTCCGGCCCGACAACCCGCTCCTCCCCAACTACAAGCACATCCCCATCGGCTACCACGGCCGCGCCTCGTCCATCGTCATCAGCGGCACGCCGATCCGCCGGCCGCGCGGCCAGCAACAGCCCGCCGGCGCCCCGGCCGATGCGCCGCCGGTCTTTGCGCCCAGCGCCGTGCTTGATTACGAACTCGAAGTCGGCTGCTTCATCGGCCCGGGCAACACCCTCGGCAGCACCATCCCCATCGCCGATGCCGTGCAGCACGCCGCGGGGCTGTGCCTGGTGAACGACTGGTCAGCGCGCGATGTGCAGCGGTGGGAGTATCAGCCGCTTGGCCCATTCCTCGCCAAGAACTTCGCCACCACCATCTCGCCGTTCCTCATCACGATGGATGCGCTCGAGCCCTTCCGCGTGCAACCCATGGCGCGGGCCGAGGGCGATCCTTCCCCGTTGCCCTACCTCACCGACGTCCGCGACCAATCCCTCGGCGCGATCGACATCAGCCTTGAAGTGACCATCCAGACGCAGGCCATGCGTCAGTCCGGCACCGCACCATTCACCGTCAGCCGGTCCGCCGCCTTCCGCGAACTCTACTGGACCTTCGCCCAGATGATCGCCCATCACGCCAGCGGCGGCTGCAACCTCCGGCCCGGAGACCTCATCGCCAGCGGCACGGTCAGCGGCAACGCCCCCGAGACGCGAGGCTGCCTTCTCGAACGAACCTGGGCCGGCATCGACCCTGCCTCGGGCAAACCGCTGCCCCGCACACCCCTCTCTCTCCCATCCGGCGAAACCCGCACCTTCCTTGCTGACGGCGACAGCATCACGCTGCGCGGCCTCTGCAGGCGAGAGGGTTTCCGCACGATCGGCCTGGGCGACTGCGAAGGCACCATCCTCCCGGCCGGGGAGTGATCGTGCCGCGGCTTGATCTCCAGAGAAGGATTTCTTCCCGGAGGCCTCATGGGGTGGAAAGAGCTCGACTCAGCAGCGAGGGCCTGCCTTATCGATCTTTATGCGAAGTCGTCACTCACAGTTGACGACCTTCCATACACGCGGGAGTTTGACGTCATGCTCGCCGAGTTCAATACCAAGACCGGCAAGAAACTAACGCAGCACGAGTTTTGGCGTGCGGTCTCTTCTGCACGAAAAACCGGCAAACTCAAGCGCAAAGAGCGATGAAACCGTTGAAGCGATCGAAGTTCCACTCGTGCTCGGTCTTCTATTGTCGCCGCGCCATGCGTTTGAGCAACTGAATCTGCCCCGCGTGATAGGCGCTGTGCGACGCGATGCCCACGATGTAGTCCGCGCGCTGCCACGCTCTCGCGCCGGGCACACTCCAGAGCGAAGCAGGATCGACCCGCGCGACGGCCTCTCTGAGCAGTCCGTATTCGCGTTTGAGCAGCCGCACGTCGGCGCGCCACGCCGCGCCGTCCCGCTCGGCGGGCAGCGCGGGCCAGTTCGAGGGAGAGCGTGCAAAGCCCGCCGGCGCGCCCGGATCAATGATGCGTCTCACCGCGTACATCCAGTACGCCGCGTGCAGGACGTGCTGCCAGATGCACCGGCTCGCCCCGCTTGGTGTGCAGGTCGCTTGGGCCACGGTCACGCCGCGCACGGATCCCAGCAGCGTCGGTCCCTGCCACCCGCGCCCGGTCACCGCGCCGTCTACCTGCGCCAGGAGCAGACGTACCAGCGGATCAACCCTGAGTCCCGGTTCAGCGCGCCGGCCCACGGTTCAGTCCGCCTTGGTTGGTCGGGGTTCGAACGAAGCCCCGTCGAGCACATCGAAACTCACGAACTGCCCGGGTGAGAACTGGTCGGCCTTCTGCCGCGGATCGGTCGGTGTGCAATGAATGGGCACCCCCGCATCCACGATGATCGCGCCCCCTTCGGCCCGCAGCACCGTGCCCTGAACCCGGCGCGGCCTGCCGTACACAGGTTCGATGTACTCCCCGCCCGTCTGCACCACGTCGATGCGCCGCGCCTGGGCCCGGATGATGCCGATGAGCCTCTTGCCCACCTGTGTCTGGATCGGCCCGGTCGGCCGCAGGTGCAGTTCGTAGTTGGTGTTCGGCACGGCGAACTTCACAAACGCCGGGCGCGTCGCGGTTTCGGCGACAACTTCGAGCAGTGTGCCGCGCGCGATGCCGGGTTCGAGCGGGGTTGTGGGCGAGGGCGTGATCATACCGCAAGGGTACCCCGCGCCGGGGTGTCTACGTCGGTAGCCCGGGCCGTCCGCGCCGGCCGCGGCGTGCCTCGCCTTTGGTCAAGATTTCGTGAGGATTCTCTCTGCCCCCTTGCCCCGCAACGTCTATCGGGACAGAATTGTCCGGGGAGAGCATCTACGCGGTCGCGGCCGGCGATCCCTCTGTGTTCGGTTCGCGTTGCAAAGGAGTCCCCATGTCGATCACCCGTCGCGAAGTTCTCATGCGTGGCGCCGCCTTCTCGCTTGGCTTCGCGGGGCTCCGGCGGGCTCTCCACGCCGCGCCGGCCGGCAACTGGAGCGGCATCCCCCTGCCCACCGGCGGCGTGGGCTATGGCCCACTGGTGAAAGACCCGGAAGGCGTCTTTGATCTTCCCGCCGGGTTCACCTACGCCATCATCGCGCGCGCGGGTGAAAAGATGGACGATGGCCTCTTCGTTCCCGGCAAGCAGGACGGCATGGCCGCCTTCGTCGGCCCGCGCGGCACCACCATCCTCGTCTGCAACCACGAGATCGGACTCCAGCACAACACCCGCTGGAGTCCATTCGGCAAAGACCAGGAACTTCTCTCCAAGGTTGACCGCGCCCGCGTCTATGACTATGGCAAAGGCCGCGCCCCGGGCATGGGCGGCACCACAACCATGGTCTACAACACCGCCACTCGACAGGTCGAGAAGAAGTTTCTCTCCCTGGCCGGGACACACCTGAACTGCGCCGGCGGGCCCACCCCGTGGGGCAGTTGGCTCACGTGCGAAGAGTGCCACATCAACGCCGAGGGCGATGTCGAGCAGAACCACGGCTATGTCTTCGAAGTCCCTGCCACCGAGGTGATGGAACTCGTCCGCCCGCGCCCCATCACCGGCATGGGTCGGTTCGTGCACGAGGCCGTCGCCATCGACCCGGCCACGGGCATTGTGTACCTCACCGAGGACGCCGCCGACGGGCTTCTCTACCGGTTTATTCCCAACCGTCGCGGCGTGATGCTCGCCGGCGGCAGACTTCAGGCCCTCGCCGTTCGGGATCGAAAGTCACTCGACACCAGCAACCGCGGCGGCGCGCCCACCACGCCCGTGGGCGAGAAACTCGGTGTCGCGTGGATCGACCTGGAGGACATCGACTCTCCGACCAACGACCTTCGCAAGCGGGGCTGGCGCGATGGCGCCGCCAAGTTCGCGCGCGGCGAGGGCATGTGGTGGGGCAACGATTCGGCCTACTTCGCCTGCACCGACGGCGGGCACGCCCACCGCGGGCAGATCTTCCGGTACGTGCCTTCGCCCGCCGAAGGCACGCCCGAGGAGGCCAAGGCCCCGGGGACGCTCGAACTCTTTGTCGAGCCCAACGACGCCACCGTGATTGAAAACCCCGACAACATCTGCGTCGCGCCGTGGGGCCACCTTTTCGCAGCAGAGGACGAGTCTGTCGAAGGGGACAAAGTCAACCGCCTGCTGGGCATCACACCGGCCGGCGAGATCTACCCCTTTGCCAGGAACGCGCTGAGCAGTTCTGAACTGGCCGGCGTCTGCTTCTCGCCCGACGGCAAGACCATGTTCGTGAACATTCAGGCGCAGGGGCTCACGCTCGCCATCAACGGGCCGTGGCGCACGGAAGGCTGACGATTCACGCCGGGGCTTCAAGCGCTCGGGCGGTGACGTGGCGTCCGCCCATGCGCAGGAAGTTCGCCAGCAGCAGGGGCCCTTCGAGCGTGAGAAAACTCTCGGGGTGGAACTGCACGCCCTCCATCGGCGCGCGTGCCGCATCGGCGAAGACCCTCCGCAACCCCATCACTACGCGGCGCGGCATCCCGGTGGTTTCGTCGGTTTCCTGCGTCCACGCCGAGACTTCCCACCCGTCGGCGCCGGGCTCGCGTGCGGGGATCGTGCGTGCATCCACCACCAACGAGTGGTAGCGCGTCGCGACGAACGGGTTCGAGAGCCCCGCGAAAAGCCCGCGCCCGTCGTGAGAGACTTGGCTTGTCTTGCCGTGCATCGGCAGCGCGTGCCGGTGCACCGTCATGCCGTTGCCGGCCGCCATGCACTGGTGCCCCAGGCACACGCCCAGAATGGGTACGCGTCCTTCAAACCGACGCAGCACCTCGATCGAGACCCCGGCCTCGCTCGGCGTGCACGGCCCGGGCGAGATGATGATGTGCGTCGGCGGGGCACCACCGTCGAGCGTTTCGATCTCATCCGGGCTGATGCGATCGTTGCGGATCACGCGCAGGTCTCGCTCCACCGTCAGCGCGCCGTCGATCTCGCCCAGCCGCTGCACCAGGTTCCACGTGAAGGAGTCGTAGTTGTCGATCAGCAGGATCATGGCGAGATTGTTGACCCCCCGCGGGCGGAGGCGGTCACGCGGGCGAGGCCGCCAACTGCTCGCGGATCGCCCCGATGCACCGAGCGATGTGGGCCTCCTGGGCGAGCCCCGTCAGGGCGCCCAGTTCGGCGCACCCCGCATTGATGTCTTCACGCGAAACCGCCGCCGCGAAGGCCTTGTTCTTGAGTTTCTTCTGCACGCTGGCCGCATCGAGCGAGGCCAGGCCGTCGGGCCGCACTTTGCCGCAGGCCACGATGAACCCCGCGAGTTCATCCACCGCGAAGAGCGCGATGGCCATGGGCGTGACCCGGGCAACCCCCGTTCTTTCGGAAGCGTGCCCGAGGATCGCGTCGATCACTTCGCCCTCGACGCCCAGCGTCCGCAGGTGCGCGGCGCCGACCACCGGGTGCTCGCTGGCGGTGGGGTGCCGCTCGTAGTCAAAGTCGTGCAGCAGCCCGCAGACGCGCCACAACTCTTCGCGGGCCGGGTCGAGCGTGCGCGCGTACGCCGCCATGCACGCGCCGACACACTCCATGTGCGTGCGCAGCGCGGGGCCGAGTACCCACTCGTGCATGAGCGATCTGGCGTCGTGGATCTTCATGGCTTTGCCTGGCGATGAGCCGGTGCGGTGAACGAGAGTGTATCGTCAACGCCCCCAAGGCAAGGTAGAATGGCCCATGCAATACGCGGGCATGTTCGCGCTGGGGCTTGTGATGCTTCTCGTCGGCGGGCGGCTGCTGGTCAGCGCCTCGGTTCAGGTCGCGACACGGCTGGGAGTGCCGCCGCTGCTCGTCGGGCTCACGCTGGTGGCGTGGGGAACCTCGGCCCCGGAACTGGCCTTCAACATCACCGCCGCGGCGACCGAGCGACCGGCGCTCGTGCTTGGCAACGTCATCGGCGCCAACATCTGCAACATGGGGATTGTCCTGGGCCTGATGTCGCTGCTGCGCCCGCTGCTGGTCGATTCAACCGTCATCAGGCGTGAGCTGCCCATCATGGTGGGTCTTTTCGTGCTCATGGGCGCCGCCATCCTGTCGCCGATGGCCGGCCTGGCCGGGGGCCGGCTTGGCCCGGCGCTCATGCTCACGGCCTTCCTGGTGTACAGCGTGGTCGTCATCCGCCTGGGGCTGCGCGAGCGAGACCGCGACCCGCTCGCGGGGCAGACGCGGCAGAACGAGATCATGCAGGCCTCGTACCCGGCTTGGCGGCTGGCGGTGATGTTCATCGCCGGGCTTGGGCTCTTGAGCGTGGGCGGCAACATCGCCGCGGACGCCGCCACGGGCATCGCGAAGGTGCTGGGCATGAGCGACCGCGTGGTGGGCCTCACCGTGGTGTCGGTGGGGACAACGCTGCCGGAACTCGTGACGTCGTATCTGGCCATTCGAAAAGGGCAGGTGGATCTGGCCGTGGGCAACGCGGTGGGCTCGTGCCTGTTCAACGTGGGCGCGATCTACGGGCTCGCCGGTTTGATCGCTCCGCCGGGGGGCGGGCCGGAAGTGCTCCTCTCGCTGGCGACGATGACGCTCATGGGTGTGATGCTCATCCCGATGTCGCGCACGCACAGCAACAGCATCGCGCGGGTCGAGGGCGCGGTGCTTCTGCTCACACAGGCCGCGTTCGTTGTGGCCGAACTGCTCCGCTCGCGAGGGTGAAGCGCCGCGGCAGCGCTTCCGGTTTTTGCCCGCCGGCGCGTGACTCGGGCCGGCGCGCGATGTAGAGTCTACACACACGCGGCCGACCGCCGCGTGAGGAGCAACCACGCATGAACGCGAGCAAGGCACGAAGCCTGACCACCAAGTCGGAGTACGAAGTCATCCGCAGGGCTGCGCCCACCAACATCGGCGAACTCTCGGAGAAGCAGCTGCGCGCCGGCGTGGCGCAGGCACGCAAACTCCGCGACAAGTTCAAGACCCTGGCCGACCGCCAGCGCCGCGAAGCGCGCGGCAAAGCGGAGCCCCGCAAGGGCAAGGGCCCGGCCGACAACAACCAGAACACGCTCGCCAAGATCACCCTCTTCGAGCAGGCGATGGAGCGGTACCAGGCCAAACTCGAAAAACTCGCCGCCAAGGTGAAGGCCGAGGCGAAGGCCAAGGCGGCAAAGCCCGCCAGGCCGGCCGCCAAGAAGCGTCCCTCGGCGATTGCCAAGAAGGTCGCCGCGCGCGTCCTTGCGGGCGTCTCGGGCGCTGCGGGGCCGGCCACGCCCGCCCCCGTATCGGCGACCAACACCTCGCTGGTTGCCAGGTCTGCCGCCGCCGCGCCGGGCCGCAAGAAGAACGTTCTCGCGGCGACACCCAGCGCGCGAATCCGCGGGCACTCCATCGGCGCACAGGCGCGTGCGCAAGCGAAGCGCGACAACCGCGGCGCGCGCGGCGGGCGCTGAGCCAGTCAGCGATCGGGTATCAACCCGTGTGATCACCACACCGGCCCCCGGCCTTGCCATCAAGGTCGGGGGCCGGTGTGTTCGTGCGGGCTCACGGCGCGAGGTGCCCGAGCATGTCGAGCGGGAAGGCGGGGCGCGCCAGTGGGCGCAGCGCCAGGTTCAGCAGCGAGAGTTCGTGATCATCGCCCGCGATGCGGTTGGTGCGGAGTGTGTCGCACCCGGCGCAGCGGTGGATGATCGCCCACTCGCCGTCGCGGCGCACCTCAACGCCGATGGGTTCCATGGGTGAGCGGCACGGGTTGCGGCGGTCGCCCGGTTCATCGTCCAGGTGGCGCGACCACAGGCAGAAGGGGCAGTGATTCCGGTGACGGGTGCCGTACGAGGCGGCGTTCACGGCGCGTCGGCAATGGATGCAGGTGAAATCCGCCGTGTCGTGGCGGGACTTGTGTGACATGGGTGTGCGTTGATCCTGAAGAACCCGGCCCGTTTGAGTGCGGGCCGCACGCGCCCACAGCGGGGCACGGCCTCGGTCGAGGCGGCGCACGCCCGCGCCGGGCGCCGAGATGCGCCGCGGTGCGGTGGTTCGCAGCGGCCTCCGCGTGGGGCGTTGGCGCTGGCGAGCGTGCCGCCAAGGTGTTCAGGCAATCGCTGTCATCGAGGAAGTGTAGTCCGCACAGAGCGGCAATAAAAATACGGCGATGGGCCGGATGCCCACCGCCGTTCATTGGAGGCTGTTGGTTCTCGATTACTCGCCGGGCTTGTGAACGCGCTTCTCGCCGTCGTGGTCGCTCTTGGTTGAGGGGTTCACGCCGGCCCGCGCTTTCGAGGCCATGCGCTCGGCGGTGGGCACGCGGATGTCGCGTGCCAACCCGACAAGGCCGAGGAAGCGGATGAAGATGTAACTGAGGTCAAACTCCCACCAGCGCAGACCGTGGCGGGCCGACGTCGGGAAGGCGTGGTGGTTGTTGTGCCACCCCTCGCCCAGGGCGAGCACGCCGAAGATGGCGTTGTTGCGGCTTTCGTCGTGGCTCTTGAACGGGCGGGCGCCCCAGATGTGGCACACCGAGTTCACGCTCCACGTCACGTGGTGCACGAGGAAGACGCGTGCCAGCCCGCCCCAGATGAAGCCAAGCAGCGCGCCCATCCACGACATGGTAAGAAGCCCGCCGAGCACGGCGGGGATGATGAGCCCCGCCAGCACGCACAGGCCGAAGTGGCGGCTGACCTTGCGCACCATGCGGTCTTTGCGGAGGTCGCCCACGTAGCGGATGAGGCCCTTGGGCCGCTCGGTGAAGAGCCAGCCCATGTGCGAGTGCCACACACCCTTGAGGGTGCCGGCGAGGGTGTCGCCGTGGGTGTGCGGAGAGTGCGGGTCATTCTCTTCGTCGCTGTGCTGGTGGTGGCGGCGGTGGATCGCGGCCCACTCAAGCACCGAGCCCTGCGCCGCCATCGATCCCAGCACGGCCAGGGCGAAGGCCACGGGGCGGCTTGTTTCGAACGAGCGGTGTGTGAAGTAACGGTGGAAGCCGACCGTGATGCCGATGGCGGTGGCGAGGTACATGCCCACCAGCAGCCCGAGGTAGACCCAGTCAAAGGCGACTCCCCAGAGCATCACGATCGCGGCGATCATGCCCAGAAAGGGCAGAACCACGGCGGTGAGGTTGATGGCTTTGGTCTTGAAGGAGGTTTCCTGGTCGTAAAGGTCGACCAGATCGTCGTGGTCATCGGAATCATCGACCGCGATGACCTTGCTGGGCTTGATGTCCGGGAGAGAAACGGGGGGGACGATGTTTCGGATTTCAGGGCCGGTGGTCTGTGTGGTGGTCATCTGCTGCTTTTTCGGCGCGGTGCCTGCCTCGCGGAGGAGGGACGTGAATGAACGGCGTCGGGGTGAGTTTCACGCGGAACAGGCCGCCGACGTGCTGTGCGCCCAGTTCATTCGGCCTTGCGGCCTGGGGGGGGCGCCTTAAACGGACAAACATGTCTGAAGTGTAGGGAGTCGATGCGGGGGAAGTATTCGAACTTCGAAGTGATGAGGTTACGCCTCTTGGAGTGAGGTATATGCGGTGTGGGTCAAAGACCCCCAATGGTTGTGCGGGGTAAGTACGGCACAACACCGAGAGGATCGACTCGGAGCACCCGCGAAGCACACAAATCGAAGAACATTCCCCGGTTCAGGGGATGCTCATCGGCGGGTGTGCTGGCCCAGATTGCGCACCGAGATCAGTTCCACCTCGATGGTGATGGGCACATTCTGGGGGCGGGTGTCGGCGAGTTGAGGCGGAGAGACGTTCATCTCCTTGGGCACCACCAGGCGGCGCTTGCCCCCCTGCTTCATGCCCTCAAGGCCGAAGGTGATGGGCTGGAACTCACCCGGGAGCCAGATGTAAGGCTTGCTGGCGTCGCAGCGCTCGATTTCTTCGCCCTGGCTGTTCTTGATGACGTGCGCGGTCACCGCGACACAGTTGGGCGTTGCCTCTTCGCCCTGGCCCACGACGACATCCTCGATCTGCATGGCGTCGACAAGTTGAATGACGAATACCAGATCGGCGTTGGGCGGGATGGTGGTGCCCGCGCCCCGCTCGCCGTACCCCTTGGCCGAGGGAATCGTGAGGCGACGGATGCCGCCGACCTTCATGCCCGGCACGCCTTCCTGCCACCCGGCGATGACGCCGGCGAGTGGGAACGCGATGGGCTCGCCGCGCTTGAACGAAGAATCAAACTCGGCGCCGCCATCCTTGAGGGTTCCGTGGTAGTGGGCGACCACCACGCCGCCGGGCTGAACCTCGTACCCATCGCCGATCTTCATCTCTTCGATGATGATGCCGCTCTCGAGGGTCTTGGTGCTGACGATGGGGAGGTTGGGAACTGGGATCGCGGCGGGCGGTTGAGGTTGAATCTGCATGGAGATTTCGGGCTGAGCGGGGCTGCCGATGGCCACGCTCATCGCGCCGCAGACAAGGATGATGGGCAAGACGATACAACGGTTCAGAAACATGCGCAGTGGTCCTGGAAAGAAATGGGACGAGGCAAAAGAGTAGCCAGTCCGCGGGGGGCAACATGAACGCAAGCGCATCACCAGCACAGGCTTGTGGTGTGCGAAGAGGGTGCCGGGTGGGCGATGCGGTCGCGGCGCCGACGAAAATTCCTGGGTGCACGCGTTACGCCCGTCGCGGGTGTGCGTATGACACGGCGGCATGGGTCAACATGTTGGCCAGAAAAAGGCGGGCCAGAGCGAGCAGGACAGCGCGCTGCCCTGCTTGGTCACCCCGGTTCCCCCGGGTGCGACGCGCGCGCACCACGCGGTGCCTCGCCAGGGTACAAACAACAGCCAGGCCGAGGCCAGTCAAGGCAGCGACAACGCGCTGGGTGGCACGCCGATTGCAGCGCCATCTGCGACCGTGGGCTCACATGCCACAGCCCTTGCTTCTGGGGTGGCCGAATCGAAACCATACGCCGATGTGATGGCCATTCTGAAGTCGCGGATGAATGTGGAGGCCACGCCCCCTCACACGCTCGACGCGGCCAAGGCCTTCAGCCTGGAGCGCATCAGCCAGGTTCTGGCTCGCCTTCGCAACCCGCACCTGGACCTTCGCGTCGTGCATGTCGCCGGCAGCAAGGGCAAGGGCAGCGTGTGCGAACTCACCGCCGCGGCGGTTCGCGCCTGCGGGTGCACGGTGGGGCTCTTCACCAGCCCGCACATCACCGACCTGCGAGAGCGCATCCGTGTCGACGGCGCGATGATCGGCGAAGGGGATCTCGCCCGGGTCGTGGATGAAGTCATCGTGGCCGAGAAGGCCGCGCTCAAGGGCAAGGAGCAGTTAACCCAGTTCGAGTTGCTCACGGCGGCGGCCTTTGTCCATTTTCGGCGGCAGGCGGTCGATGTCGCGGTGATCGAGGTTGGGCTGGGCGGCGCGGGCGACGCGACGAACGTCGTCAAGCCGGTGGTCTGCGTGGTCACGTCGATCCAGCGGGAGCACACACAGATCCTTGGCGACACCCTCCCGGAGATCGCCGCGCACAAGGCGGGCATCATCAAGGACGGCGTGCCCACGCTGACGTTGCCGCAGACCAACGAGGTGATGCGAGTGCTGCGTCAGCGGTGCGGCGAGGTCGAGGCGCCCCTCGATGTGCTCGATCACTCCATCCCGTATGCCCACCGCTACCAGACCGGGGCCGACGGCATCGTGCGGATGATGGTCACGGTTGAGTGCGACGGCACGAAACTCGAGGGGGTGCCCGTGCCCTTCGCGGGCGAGCATCAGGCCTTCAACACCGGCCTGGCCATGGCCGCGGCCGTGCGTGCCCTGCCCAAGGGCGTCAAGGTACGTCCCGGGGAGGTTGCTCGTGCCATGGCCGGCGTTCATCAGAACGGCAGGCTGGAGATCATCCAGGCCCGCCCGCTCGTGCTGGCCGATGGCGCACACACGCCCGATTCGATCCGCGCCACACTGCGAACGCTCGCCTCGCACTTTCGCCTCGAACCGCTCACGGTGGTCTTCGGCTGCGCGGCGGATAAAGACGTTCACGCCATGCTGCGCGAACTTGCCCAGGGCGCCGACCGGGTGATTTTCACCCGGGCCCCCATGCCCCGCGCCGCCAGCCACGACGAACTTCGGCTGGTTTATTCCACCCTGTGCGACCGTGCCGCGCTCTCGGTTGCCTCGCCCGAAGAGGCCCTCTCGCGGGCTGTGCGTGCGACGCCGACGCGGGGCGGTGTGCTGGTGGTTGGGTCATTCTCGCTGGTGGGGATGGCGCGTGAAGCCTGCGGCCGGCGGGCGACGTGAACCGACAGGTTTTCCACCGTCGAATAGGGTGCCTGGGGCCCAGCGGCACGCGCGGCGCGGCCCGTGCGTGAGGCCCGGGGGCCACCCTACGCTCCATGCACCAGTGATGATCGAAGACACGTACAGAGTGCGGCTCGAAGCCTTCGAAGGGCCGCTTGACCTTCTGCTCTACCTCATCCGCAAGGACGAGGTCGATCTTCACAACATCCCCATCGCGTCGATCACCGAGCAGTACCTTGCCTATATCGAGCAGTTGCAGCATGATTCGCTGCGCGTTGACATCGATACGGCGGGCGAGTTTCTCGTCATGGCGGCGACGCTCATGGAGATCAAGTCGCGCATGCTCATGCCCCAGCCCGAGCCCGCGCCGGCACAGGGCGAACCCTCGGGCAAAGCGTCCAAGAGCGACCCCCGCGAGGAACTCGTGCGGCAGTTGCTCGAGTACAAGCGCTACCGCGACGCCGCCAACGCCCTAGAGGCCCGGGCTGAAGAGTGGCGGCGACGCTTCCCCGCCGGGCACGCCAGGCTCGACGCCCAGGCGCTGAACGCGGCCATGGAGGCCGCGCCGGATGTCGAGATGGAAGACCTGGACCTGCTCGACCTGGTCGAGGCGTTCCGGCGCATCGCGGACACGGTGAACTTCGATCGCCTGGGCGAGCACCAGGTGACGTATGACGACACGCCGCTCGAACTGCACGCCGAAGATATCGTGCTGCGTATCCGTGAAGGGGCCGACGACTCGGGAGAGGTGACGCTGCAATCCATGTTCACCGGCCGGTCGCGCGGTGAGATGGTGGGGTTGTTTCTCGCGCTCCTGCAACTCGTCAAATCGCGCCGGGTGCGCGTTCGGCAAGACCGCGCCGAGGGGCTTATTCTCGTCCGCCTGGGCGAAGAGGATGCCGACCCCGAGGGCGGGGAAGAGGCAGGGGAAGCCGGCGGCGCCGAAGGGCAGACCGGGCCCATGGGAGACGCCCAGAGGGCGTGAACCGTGCGGGCAGGCCCTTTGAGCAAAGCCGATCCTCCGACGTACAGTCTGGGCGGTCAAGCCCTGAAATCTCGCGCAGAGCACAGTCATCACGTGCGCGGCCGATGCCGCGCGCTCCATGAAGAAGGGCACCACCGATGTTTGAAAGATTGACCGACACGTTCCAGGGTCTCTTCCGCAAGTTGTCGGGGCAGGCCAGTATTTCTGAGAAGAACGTCGCGGACGCGATGAGCGAGGTGCGGACCTCGCTGCTGCAGGCCGATGTGCACGTTGACGTGGTTGATGACTTCTGCCGCAAGGTGCTGTCGGATGCCCTGGGTCGCGAGGTGACCAAGAGC
This sequence comes from Phycisphaeraceae bacterium, assembly GCA_019636615.1. Taxonomy (GTDB): domain Bacteria; phylum Planctomycetota; class Phycisphaerae; order Phycisphaerales; family UBA1924; genus UBA2402. Next base: position 1,871,244 of record JAHBXF010000001.1, read on the forward strand.
CTGCGCCCCGGTGAGGAGATGATCGGCATTGTCCACCAGCGGCTGGTGGAGTTTCTCGGCGGTGAGGTTGAGACATCGGGGGACGGCGCCGCCAACCCGCTGCTGCCGCCGGGCATGCTGGGCCCCAAGCCCGGCCAGGCGCCGGCCCCAGAGCCCATCATGCGTCTCTCGCCGGGGCCGACGGTGGTGATGATGTGCGGCCTGCAGGGCTCGGGCAAAACAACGACGTGCGGCAAACTCGCCGCGTATCTGAAGAAACGGGGCAGGTCGGTGATGCTCGCGGCGGCGGACCTCCAGCGGCCCGCGGCGGTGGAGCAGTTAGAAACCATCGCCGGTCAGGTGCAGCGAGAACAGCCCGGCACGGCCGACGTGAAGTTCTACGCCGAGAAGGACAAGGTCGCCGAGTACGGCAAGGCCGTGGGCGTGGCGGTGCAGGTGTGCCGGCGTGCGCTCGACGCGGCGAGGCGCGAGGGGGTGGATGTGCTCATCCTCGACACCGCCGGCCGGCTGCACGTGAACGACGCGCTGATGGGCGAGTTGGCCCAGGTGCAGAAGGCGGTGATGCCGCACCACATCTTCCTCGTGGTAGACGCCATGACCGGGCAGGACGCGGTGAACTCGGCCCGCGCCTTCCACGAGCGGCTCGAGGTGGACGGGGTGATTCTCACCAAGTATGACTCGGACGCGCGCGGGGGCGCGGCGATCTCGGTCAAGAGCGTCACCGGGGCGCAGATCAAGTTCGTCGGCGTGGGCGAGAAACTCGAAGCGCTCGAAGAGTTCCACCCCACCCGGGTCGCGGGGCGCATCCTGGGAATGGGCGACGTTGTCGCGCTCGTCGAAAAGGCCCAGGAGCAGGTCTCGGAGGAGGAGGCCGAGAAACTGCAGGCCAAGATGGCCCGCGGCGAGATGACGATGGACGACTTCCTCTCGCAACTCAAGACGCTGCGGCGCATGGGCCCGCTCAAGCAGTTGATGGGGCTGCTGCCCGGCGTGGGCTCCATGCTCAAAGACGTGCACATCGAAGAATCGCACCTCAACCGCGTCGAGGCCGTCATCAACTCGATGAGCCGTGAAGAACGCAAGCGGCCGGGCATCATCGACATCGGCCGGCGCAAACGCATCGCCGCCGGCAGCGGCACCAAGACCGACGATGTCTCGCAACTCACCAAGCAGTTCGACACGCTCAACAAACTCACCAGGTCCATGGCTTCTTTCTCGGGCTCTGACCGGGCCAAGGCCGTGAAAGAACTCTCCGCGTCCGGCGGTGCGGCCGCCGCCGTGCCGGGCCTTCGCGGCATGCCGGGTTTCGGTTCGAGAGGCAGCACCCATTCGGCGAGCCCCAAGAGCAAGTTCAAGAAGCGCAAGAAATAAGCCCGCCCGCACCCGCGAGCACCCCGAGTCTGGTCCACCACGCACACGACACAGGAACAGCAGAGCATCATGACGAGCACCACAACGAAGACCCGGACAGAGAAGGACACCATGGGCGAGATGAGCGTGCCCGCGGACGCTCTGTACGGCGCCTCCACCCAGCGCGCCGTGCTGAACTTCCCTGTGAGCGGCCGGCCCGTGCCGCTGGCCATCATTCAGGCCTACGCCGCGATCAAGTCCGCGTGCGCCACCGTCAACGAAGGGCTCGGCCGGCTCGACCCGGTACGCGCCAAGGCGATCCGCGCCGCGTGCGAGAAAATCGCCGGCGGTCTGCACGAGCACGGCGGCTGGCAGAGGCACTTCCCCGTAGATATCTATCAGACCGGCTCGGGCACATCGACCAACATGAACGTCAACGAGGTCGTCGCCAACCTGGTGTGCATCGAGCGCGGCAAGCCCATCGGTTCTTCGAAAGACGCCGCGTATCTCGCTCAAGGCGGCGTGCACCCCAACGACCACGTCAACATGGGGCAGTCTTCCAACGACACGTTCCCCACGGCGATGCACGTGGCCGCGGCGCTGGCCATTCATCGCCTGCTCGAACCGGCGGTCGGGCGTCTGGCCGACAGGCTCGAGTCCCAGGCGAAAGAGTGGGACAAGGTTGTGAAGATCGGCCGCACCCACCTGCAGGATGCTACCCCCATCCGACTGGGGCAGGAGTTCAGCGGGTATGCCAGCCAGATGCGCCACGGCGCGGCGAGGCTGCGCTCCGCGCTTGCCGCGCTGGCGGAACTGCCCATCGGCGGCACCGCCGTGGGCACGGGTATCAACTGCCACGAAGAGTTCGGCGCCAGGGTTTCGGCGCAACTCACGGGCATGTTCGCCCCGGGCGGGACTGCGGCGGGCTGGCTGGGCGGCGCCGCGCCGGCTGAGGCCCTGACCTTCCGCGAGGCCGACAACCACTTCGAAGCCCAGCACGCCAAAGACGCGTACGTAGAGGTCTCCGGCCTGCTCAAGACCATCGCCGTGAGCCTCTCGAAGATCGCCAATGACATCCGCTGGCTGGGCAGCGGCCCGCGCTGCGGCATCGGCGAACTCGTGCTCCCCGCCGTGCAGCCCGGCTCTTCCATCATGCCCGGCAAGGTCAACCCGGTCATCTGCGAGAGCATGATCATGGTCTGCTGTCAGGTCATCGGCAACGACGCCGCCGTCACGCTCGGCGGCTTTGGCGGGGTGGGTTCGCTGCTCGACCTCAACGTGGCCATGCCGATGATGGCGGCCAACCTGCTCGACAGCATCCATCTGATGGCGCACGCCTGCGACATGTTCACCACCAATTTGCTCGAAGGGCTCAGCCCCGACCTTGAACGGTGCAAGGGATTGATCGAGGGCTCGCTGGCGATGTGCACCTCGCTGGTGCCTGTGATCGGCTATGACAAGTCCGCCGCGCTCGCCAAGGAGGCCTTCAAGCAGGGCAAGACGGTTCGTCAACTGGCATACGAAACGGTGGTGGGGCAGCCGGACCTTGCGGGCAAGCCCATCACCCGCGAGGCGCTCGACCATTACCTGAACCCATGGGACATGACCCTGCCCGGCGGCGAAGGAAGTGCCGGGGGCTGACGGGCACCGTGGCGTGTTGAAAGAGCCCAGCGACCTCTTTTCGAGTCGGCGGCCCGCGTGGTGGATGGGGATCGAGGCAATTCCGCGCCATCGTGCTACCTAATTGCTCCCAAAGACCGAACATATACCTGTTTTTGAGGCCAATCAGAAGGGGTAAGACTTGACAACAGGGCGGGCCCCGGCTTCTCTGTGAAGGAGTCGGAGCGGTGGGGTCTTTGCGTACGCATCTTGTACGCGCTATCAAAAAACGAACATTCAATGGCCAAACGCACGAAGAAAGCATCCACGAAGACAGGCGCGGCCGAGCCCAAGGCGGCCAAGGCCAAAGCCCCCGCCAGAGGAGGTCGTGCAGGCGCGCGCGGCCGTCGCGCCGCGACCACGGCATTCACCCCCGGAGCCGCGGAGGGCAAGCACCTGGTGATCGTGGAATCGCCCAGCAAGGCCAAGACGATCAACAAGTACCTCGGCTCAGACTATCTGGTGCTGGCCAGCGTCGGGCACATACGCGACTTGCCCGAGAAGAACCCCAAGGGCGTGAAGAGCCCTGTGCCGGGCGTTGACCTTGAGCACCGCTTCAAGCCCACCTATGTCGTTTCAGAGGGCAAGGAGAGGGTGCTCTCAGACCTGAAGCGGGCCGCGAAAGAGTCTCGTTCCTCTGGCCATGAAGTCTGGTTCGCCACCGACTTGGACCGCGAGGGAGAAGCCATCGCGTGGCACCTCGCGCAGGAACTGGGCATTTCCAGCGGGCAGGCCAAACGGGTGGTCTTCCCGGCCATTACCAAGAACGAAATTGAACGGGCCTTCTCGAACCCCCACCCCATCGACGAAGATCGTGTGAACGCCCAGCAGGCGCGCCGCATCCTCGACCGCATCGTGGGGTATCAGGTGTCGCCGCTTCTGTGGAAGAAGGTGGCGCGAGGGCTCTCCGCGGGGCGCGTGCAGAGTGTGGCCGTGCGCCTGGTGGTAGACCGCGAGCGTGACATCCGCGCCTTTGTGCCCGAAGAGTACTGGGCGATTTCGGCGTGTTTCACGGCCGAGGTTGTGAAAGCATCAGCGCTGCGCGACCAGTGGGAGGCCATGATGGCCCGGCGCGACGACAAAGGCAACCCGCCCACCCAGCGCATGCAGTCGCGCTGGCTTGGCGAGCAGGGCTGCTTCCGCGCCGAACTGGTCGATGTCGCCGGCGAGAAGTTCGAGATCGCCTCCGGGCCTGTCGCCGCGGACAGCCCCGCGCGCGACCTCAGCGTGCGCGTGGCGGATGTCGCCCGCCTGGCGGGGCTCGAAGGTGTGACGACTTCGACGCGTGAGGACCCGGCCGGCAGGGGGCCTGCCAGACTCCTGCGTCGTGTTGAAGGGCGCGTGAACACCGGCACGCCCTACGAAGTGGTCGGCGTTGAAACCCGCCGGACGACCAGCAGGCCGCCCCCGCCCTATATCACCAGCACGCTGCAGGCCGCCGCGGCCAACAAACTCGGCTTCGGCGCCCAGCGCACCATGCGCACCGCGCAGCAGTTGTATGAAGGTGTCGAGATCCCCGGCGACGGGCCCGTGGGCCTCATCACCTACATGCGTACCGACTCCACACACCTCTCGCGCGATGCCCTCGAGATGGTGCGCGGCTACATCCAGCGGGCCATCGGCGAGAAGTACCTTCCCGAGAAGCCCAACTTCTTTTCATCCTCGAACAAGAGCGCGCAGGAAGCCCACGAGGCCATCCGCCCGACGAGCCTGGAATACCCGCCCCAGCGAATCGCCCGCGCCCTCACGCCCGATCAACTCAAGTTGTACACCCTCATCTGGGAACGCTTCGTGGCCTGTCAGATGGCCCCCGCCCAGTGGGATTCAACCGCCGTGACCATCCGCGGCGGCACCGACGCGGCCCGCCCGTGCACCTTCCGCGCCACGGGGCGCGTGCTGGTTTTCGATGGGTTTTACCGCGTGGCCGGCGTGCCGCACAGCGCCGACGAACAGACTCTGCCCGCGATCAAAGACCGTTCCCCGGTTGCGCCGTTCATGATGGAGGCGGCGCAGAAGTTCACCGCCTCGCCGCCGCGCTATTCCGAGGCCAGCCTGATCAAGATGCTCGAGGCCGAGGGCATCGGCCGTCCTTCCACGTACGCGTCGATCATCAGCGTGATTCAGGACCGCAGTTACGTGGAGAAGATCGAGGGGCGCTTCCACGCGACGGACCTGGGCGAAGTGGTCACGGACAAACTCGTTGAGGCCTTCCCCGACCTGCTCAACATCGGCTATACGCGTGAAATGGAGTCTCAACTCGACAAGGTCGAGGAAGACCACATCGACTGGGTCGAGATGCTCGAGCGTTTCTACGGGCCGTTCCGCAGCGCCCTCAAGCACGCCGAGGAGCAGCTCGTTCACGCCAAGGCCGAGACGGTGCCGGCGCCCGATCAGTACAAGTGCCCCCAGTGCGGCTCGGGCCTTGTCTACCGCTTCGGCCGCAGCGGCCGGTTCCTCTCCTGTGCTGCTTATCCCGAGTGCAAATACGCCAGCCCGGTCGACCGCGACGGCGTGCCGCGCCCGGCCGCCGAGGCCGTGGACGTGGCCTGCCCCAAGTGCGGGTCAGCGATGAACAAACGCACCGGGCGATTTGGCCCGTTCCTGGGGTGCTCGCGATACAACGACAAGGCCAATCCCTGCGACGGAATCCTCAACCTGGACAAGAAGGGACGCGTTGAGGCCCCCAGCCAACCGCCCCTGCTCACCACGCTCCCGTGTCCGACCTGTCAGAGCCCCATGAACCTGCGTACGGGCGTGCGTGGGCCTTGGCTTGGCTGCTCGAAGTTCCCAAAGTGCCGCGGGCGCGGCAAGTGGAACGAACTGCAAGAGCCTGTGCGTCTCGCGCTGCTGGCAGAACTGGCGACGCACCAGAAATCCAACCCGATCCCTGTCATCAGGTCGATGAGCGGCATTCCCCTCACCGACGAGAATGGCAAGCCACTCGCCGGCGCCAAGCCGGTGGGCGCGACCGGCGAAGACGCCCGCCCATTAGAAGATGATGCCGCGGGCGAAGCCATGCCCGACGAAGCCGTGGGTGTGTGAGCGTGGGTCGTGCATGGGGGATCAGGGCTCGATGAGCCCTTCGCGGATGGCGAACCGCGTGAGCGCCACACGGTCGTGAATGTCAAGGCGGTTCATCACGCTCGCCGCGTGGTTCTCCACCGTTTTGACCGAGAGGTGCATGATCTTGGCGATCTCCTTCTTGGAGAGCCCCTTGGCGATGTACCGCAGGACCTCGAGTTCGCGGTTGGTCAGCGAACTGGCGCGGCTCTTGACCTCTTGCCCGGAAAGATGCACGCCGTCGGCCTCGACCACCAGGCGTTCCTGCACCTCGGGAGAGAAGTAGGTCTGTCCCAGCGCCACCGTGCGGATGGCCTTCACGACCTTTTCGGGCGGTTCGGTTTTGCACAGATACCCCATCGCATCGCACGAGAGCGCGGCCTCGATATAGCGGTCGTGGGTGAAGGCGCTCAGAAAGAGGATCTTCGCCGAGGGGCAGCGTGCGTGGATCGTTCTGGCGGCATCGAACGCGGCGATTCCCGGCATGTCGATGTCGAGCACCACGATGTCCGGGTTTGTGCGGATGCAGGTGTCGATCGCCTCGTCCGCCGTGGCGACCTCGCCGACCACGGTCATGTTGCTCGTGTCGTTGAGCAGGCGGGCGAGCGACTGGCGCACCAGGGTGTGATCGTCGGCCAGTACAATCCTGATAGCATCGTTCATGGGTTCTCCCCGGGGGTCATGGTTGTGTTGTGCGGTTCTTCGCCCGGCTCCGGTTGTTCATCGTCCTGTGCGACATTGGTCAGGGCATCCTGAAGATCATTGACGCGGAAGGGCTTGCGCAGCCACCGAACACCCGGGAAGTCCGGCGTGTCGTCCAGGGGCAGCAGGTCGCTGATGAACAGGGCCCTGAGCGAGGGATATGTCGCCCGTAACTGTGACAAGAGTTCTTCCGCGGGGCTGTCGCTGAGGATAGCGTCGGAGACAAGGACATCCGGCACGCGGGCGAGCGTGCCGAACCGGGTTCGGGCGTCGCGCATCGAAGAAGCCTGGATGGCGTCGTAGTTGAGCGACGAGAGCATCGACGCCACCACGCCGCGCACCAGGGGGCTGTTGAAGACCACCAGCGCCAGCCCGCGCTGCTCGCGGATCGGCGGAGTCGCGGCGAGCGTTTCGGCGGCATAGACCGGGGCCGCGATGATGGGCAGGAGCACGGTGAATGTTGTGCCTTTGCCCGTCTCAGACTCGACACTCACGGTGCCGCCGTGCTCTTGCACGATGCCGTGGATCACCGACAGCCCCAGCCCGGTTCCCTGGCCGCGGGGCTTGGTCGTGAAGAAGGGTTCGAAGATGCGAGGGAGCACATCGGGCGCGATGCCCGTGCCGTTGTCGCGCACCACGATACGCACAGACGGCTGCGACGTGCGTGGCCGGGGGGCCGGCTCGACCGTGATGGCGATGGCGCCGGTGTTATCGATCGCGTCGCGCGCGTTGAGGCCCAGGTTCATGACGACCTGGTGCAGTTGAGACTCGTCCGCGTTCACCCAGATATCCGCGGCGCGCGACACATCGCAGGTGAACGCCACCCCGCCCGACAGCGTGCGGCGGAAGAGGCGCGCCGCCGACTCGACGATGGTCGAGAGCCGCACGGGGTGCATCTCCGAGCGAGTCTTTCGGGCGAAGGTCAGCAGCGCACTGGCCACGCCGGCCGCCTGACGCGAAGCCTCTTCGACCTGGTCGAGCGACTCTCGCGCGGGGTGCGATTCATTCAGGCTCGTGCGTGCCAGGCTGGTATACCCGCGGATCGCGGTGAGCAGGTTGTTGAAGTCGTGCGCTACGCCGCTGGCGAGCATGCCAACGGCTTCCATCTTCTGCGCGTGCCGCAACTGCTCGTCGGCGTCGCGCAGGGCCTGCTCGGTGCGTCGCCGCTGGGTGATGTCGGAGAGCATCAGCAGCACCCCGCGGAAGCCCGACGCGTGCTCGCGGATTTCACCCGCCGTGAGCGAGGCCCAGAGTTCGTGGCCGTCCGGCCTCACGAGGCGCAGTTCGGTGTGCTGGCCCGCGGTGGAGGGCTCTCGTGTGAGCCTCGAAACGGCCTCTTTCCCCGTTTCGTCGAGGAAATCGAGGAAGCACACAGAGCCGAGCGACGCGGGGCTCTCGCAGCCGAGCATCTCCGTCAGGCGGCTGTTGCACAGCGTGATGCGCCAGCGGTCGTCGGTCAGGCAGATCGCCTCCTGCGCGGTCTCGACCACAAGACGGTACCGCTCTTCGCTCGCGCGCAACTGTTCTTCCACGGCCTTGCGGTCGGTGATGTCGGTGTGCATCACCACGGCGCCGCGCTTGTGATGGATGGTGATCGGCGCGACGACCATGCGGTACCAGCGTGGGCCGCCCGGGACCGTCATGGCCGCGTATTCGTGCGTGAAGATCTGGCTGCGTCCCTCGATGACGGCGCGCATGCCCGGCTGGGTGATCGCCGTTTCGGTGCAGGCCGACTGCGCCGAGAGCGCGACTTCGAAGTAGTCCCGGCCTACGCCGTAGCCCGGTGCGCTCACGCCGCACATCTGCGAGAAACGCTGCCACGCCGCGTTGACCACAAGTATCCGCCCCTCGTGGTCGACCAGCGCCACGCTCGCGGGCAGGGCGTTGAGTGTCTCGCTCTGCAACTGAACGGCCTGTGTTCTGGCCGCCTCGGCCTCGCGGAGCGCGTCCTCGGCGCGCAGCCGCTGGGTGATGTCCACCGCCATCCCGCCCAGGAACGTCGCGCCCGCAGGGTTGGCCACCGGGAAGCGCAGCGTGAAAAGGTCCCGCGGCCCCTGCGGGCACGGAAGCCGCTCTGTGAACTCGATGCTGCGCTGTTCGCGGAGCGTCGCGGCGTCGTTCTCTCGCAGCGCCGCGGCGACATCCGCCGGCCACAGTTGCTCGTCGGTCTTGCCCAGCCACGCCCTGGGCGCGATGCCGAAGAGCGTCTCGAAGAGGAGGTTCGCGAAAACATACCGCCCACGGTCGTCCTTCATGTAGGCCGCCGCGGGGCTGTTGTTCATGAACGACTGGAATCGCTCCTCGCTCTCGCGGAGCGCCTGGGCGCTGCGCTGGCGTTCAACAGCGTACCTCACCGAGCGGGCGAGCAACTCGGTGTCGATGCGCCCTTTGACAAGATAGTCCTGCGCACCCTGACGCACCGACTTGAGGGCCACCGCTTCGTCCGCCTGCCCGCTGAGCACTACGATGGGTGCCCAGGGCGCCGCGGCGTGGACAACATCAAAGGTCGTCGCGGGGTCAGAGTCCGGCAGGCCGGGGTCGAGAAGCACAACATCCGGCCGCCACCCCGACGATGCCCCAAGCACCGCCAGAGCGCCGGCAAGCGTGTCGCACGTCCGCAGGTCGGCGCGGATGTTCGGATGGCTCGACAGCAGCACCTCGATGAGGCGGGCGTCCGCCGGGTTGTCCTCGATCAGCAGAATGGGGATGTGATCGTGAACCATGGGCTGACCGGCGAAACCACCCGGTGTGCACGCCCGGAGATCAGGCAGAGCACCCGCTGATGATATCGAAGGATCCGGTTCGGAACACCCGCGGAAATAGGTTATTTCAGTCCGTTGGAGAGGGGGAGGCACACCCTCCCCAGCCAGAACTCTTCGATCGAGCGAACGGTCTCGACGATCGCGTCAAGGCTCGATGGCTTCACCACGAAGCAGTTGGCCAGCAGGTCGTAGCAGGCGTTCACGTCCTGAACGCTGCTCGACGAGGTCAGCACAATCACGGGGATGCGTCGCAGCCTGCTGTCACCCTTGATCTCAGCCAGCACCTCCTGGCCGTCCTTGCGGGGCAGGTTAAGGTCCAGCAGGATCAGCGCCGGCGTCGGTGCGGCCTCGTACGGCCCGGCACGACGGAGATACTCGACCGCGGCCTCGCCGTCTTCGACCACGCTGATCCGGCAGTGCATGTGCGTTGCCTTGAAGACTTCGCACGTCAGACGTACGTCGGCGGGGTTGTCTTCGACGAGCAGGATATCGATGGGTTCGTGTTCATCCTCACGCGACCAGAGCATGCTTCATCCTCCTGTCAAACCAGCCTCCTGGAGTGTGTTGGGCGGCGTCGCCGGCGCGGGCGAAGCGGCCGCGGGAACGGTAAAACTGAACGTGCTCCCCTGCTGGGGTGTGCTCTCAAAGGTGATCTGCCCGCCCATGTCCTCGACGATCCGGCGACAGATTGTCAGCCCGATCCCGTTGCCGGCATACTGGCTCCTGGGGTTCAATCGCTGGAACATGTGAAAGACCCGGTCGCGGTGCTTGGGATCGATGCCGATGCCGTTGTCGCTCACCGAGATCTTCCAGCCGCCCGCGTCGGCCTCTGCTCGCACGACGACTTCGGGGGGGGTATTCGGCCGCCGGAACTTGATCGCGTTGCCGATGAGGTTCTGAAACACCAGCGTCAGGTGCGTGCTGTCCGCCAGGATCGATTCGGGCAGGTTTTCCACGCGCACCACCGCCCCAGACTCGGTCACCGAGGCGTGGAGGTTTGCCAGCGCACGCTCGGCGGCCGCGCGTGCGCTCACCGGCGCCAGAGTGCGTGGCCCGCTGCTCACGCGTGAGTAGGTCAGCAGGTCGTCGATCAGCCGGCGCATCCGCTCGGCCCCCTCCACCGCGAAGGCGATGAACTCGTCCGCGTCCGAGTCCAGTTTGCCCGAATACCGCTGCGAGAGCAGTTGGGTGAACGAGATCACCATCCGCAGAGGTTCCTGGAGATCGTGGCTCGCCACATAGGCAAACCGCTCCAGTTCCGCGTTGCTGCGGGCCAGTTCGCGGGCGTGCCGCGAGAGTTCTTCCCGCGCCCTGGCCCGCTCGGTCACGTCTGTGACAAACCCCACCAGTTGGGCCCCGCGGCCCCCATCCCCCGGAACGAGCCGCGCCGTGTCCTCGACGGTGATGTACGTGCCGTCAGCGTGCCGCACCCGGTATTCGAGGTTCGGCCTGTGATCGCCCGCCGTCGCGGCGTTTCTGGCGGCCTGATATGTGGTGAGATCATCGGGATGAACACGGGCCTCCCACGCACCCAGCGTGGAGAGCGAATCCGCCGGAAGGCCGAAGATCGGCTCGCAAGGCGCGCCCCAGCGCACCAGGTCTGTATCGGTATCGAGTTCGTACACGAGTTGTCGGCTGGCCGCCGACGCGGTTTCGTACCGCGCTTTCCACTCGGCGATGGCCGCCTGCGTGCGTCGGCGCTCGGTGATGTCGCGGATCAGGCAGAGCATGCGCGGCCCCTGCCCGCTCGCGACCACCGTGGCGTTGATCTCCACGGGTGTCACGCGCCCGGATCGATCTACATAGTCAACCTCAAAGCCGCGGATTGACCCCTGTTTGCCGGCCAGCCTGATCGCCGTGTTGTTGCGTTCGGTGTCCGCCGGGGATGTCCATTCCAGCGGCGTGCGCCCCAGGATCTCATCGAGCGACTGGTGCCCGCTGAGTTGCACGTACCTCTGATTCGCGTCGAGCACCGTGCCGTCCAGGCCGATCACCAGATACCCCGTGTCCGTCGTTTCCACCAGCAGCCGGTACTTCTCGGCGTTCTCGAGCACCAGTTCTTCCGCCAGGCGACGGTCGGTGATGTCGCTCAGCGAGCCGGCCATGCGCACCGCGCGGCCCTGGTCGTTCCACACCGCCTGCCCCTTGGCACGGAACCATCGGTAGTGACCGTCGCGGTGGAGGTGCCGATACTCGATGTCGTACTGCGATTTTTTCTCGAGATGTTGATTGAGGTGCTCAAGCACTTTCTCCCGGTCGTCCGGGTGAACCATCCGCTCCCACTCGGCGAAAGACGGCGTGAGTCGCTGGTCAGGATCGCCGAGGATGTCGTGGTACCGGGGAGACCAGTAAATCTCGCCGGTTTCCATGTTCCAGTCCCACAGGCCGTCGTTGCTGGCCTTGAGCACCAGCGCCAGCCGTTCCTCGCTCGCACGAAGGTCTTCCTGCGCTTTGACGCGCGCCGTCACGTCGGTCACCAGCGAGAGCACTTTGCTGGGGCGTCCCTGCCCGTCGACCAGCACCGAGTTGATCCACTCGCACGAGATGCTGCGGCCGTCCTTCGTGTTGTTGCGGTTGAAAGACGACACCGACTTCTGCCCCACCGTGGGCAGCGAGTCGAAGACCCGCTCGACATGGCCCCGATCATCGCTGTGGATGACCGGAAACTCGAACGGGTGTTTGCCCACCACTTCCTCGGCGCTCCAGCCGAAGATCTTCTCGGCGAACCCTGTCCATCGCGTGATGCGGAAGTTGCGGTCCATCTCCACAACCCCGAACGGGCAGTTGTTCAGCAGCGTGTTCAGGTCGGAGAGGGCCTCCCGCAGCGATGCCTCGGCCTGCTCGCGTGCCGCCTCGGCCCGCCGGGTTTCTGTGATGTCGCGGGCCAGCACGAGCCTGGCGTCGGGGCCGATGCTGCGCATCGGGCTCGAGGTGATCTCAACCTCGATCAGGTCCCCGTTCTTGCGGCGGTGCACCCATACGCCGCTGCGCCTGACCGACGATGGCATTTCGCTGATGCTCTCGATCAGCCGCTCGGCGTCTTCCGCCGGGCGGATGTCCGTGATCTTCATCGCGAGAAACTCGTCCCGCGTATACCCGTACTGCATGAGCGCCATCTGGTTCACATCCAGGAACCCGAGCGTCTGCCTGTCGTACACCCACATCGGCTGGGGCGCATCCGCGAAGAGAATGCGGTACCGGTGCTCGCTCGCGGCCAGTTCGCTCTCGGCCGCCAGCCGCTGATCCGACAGCGAGCCCAGCAGCAGCGAAGAGATCGACGCGATCATCATGAACGCCTGAAGGTCAAGGATCTTCGGGTCGCTCACGTTGAGCATTTTCGCGATGATCATCGTCGCGGTATTGATCACCGACATGCACACGATCGCGCCCACCAGCCCCCGCCGCATGATGATCCACACCAGCGGCAGGATCATCATGTAATACGTGTGCACAAACTCACGGCCGCGCCACAGAAATGTCGCCCACAGCGAGAAGGCCACCGCCAGGCCCTGCAAACCCAGTTCCAGCGCGTTGGCGGGGGAGGCAAGCCCGCGGAGCGCCGCGGCAAACCCATCGCTCCGTTTCCACCGCAGCACCAGCGTCGCCATCGGCACCACGGTCAGGATGCCGATGGCCGCGATGGCCCAGTAATGGAAAAACGCCGATCGAAACTGCGATTCACTGATGGCCTGAAACCGCGAGTGCATCAGCGTGCTCAGCAGCGCCGAGGGCAGCGGTGTCGCCAGCGCACACACGCCCAGCCATGTTGCGCTGCGCAGGTTCGGCAGCGCGGGATCAACCTTCAGCCAGCGGCGCAGCACCACCCCGGACGCGACGTACGTCCCGGTGACCACGATGGCATGCCAGTATGACCACGGCCCGGGCAACCCGCCATGACGGGCGTACGCGTGCCAGGCCATCTCTCCCAGCACGGCGACAAACACCGCCGGCGCGACCCGCCACCCCAGAAACAGGCCCGCAACAAAGATCAACCCCGCCGCGGGGTTCCACATGCTGACGTCACGCCCGGTCTGCAGGCTGTGCGACACGACCCGCAGCCCCGCGTACGCGGCCACAAAGACCAGGCTCCACGCGGCGACGCGCCAGCCGTCTCCTCTCGCGGTCGGCTTGATGAACGGTCGGTCATCTGCCATATCAACGTCCCGGCTGCGACAACAATCGGGCCATCACGGGCCGCGCTCGTCATGCCGCGTCACGTCCACCCGTAGGGCCCGCTGGAGTGATGCTATCACCTCCGCGACGGTCGCGATGGCCCTGTCGATCTCCTCCCCCGTTGTGTCGCGTGACAGGCTCAGCCGCACCGACCCGTGCGCCAGGCGGGCGGGGATGCCCATCGCCAGCAGCACCGGGGAGGGTTCAAGAGACCCGCTGCTGCACGCCGCGCCGGCCGAGGCGCACACACCCCGCTCGCTCAGCGAGAGCAAGATCGCTTCCGCCTCCAGCCCGGGAAAGGCGATGTTGGTTGTGTTCCACAGCCGCTGCGCGTTCTCGCGCGGCCGGTTCACCACCGCACCGGGCACCGCCGACACAATCCCCTCCTCCAGCCGGTCGCGCAGCACCCCAAGGGCCTCACGCCTTCCTGCATCGCTCAGCCAGGCCGCGGCCTCTTCCGCCGCCGCCGCGAACCCCGCGATGCCCGCGACGTTTTCCGTGCCCCCGCGTCGGCCGAGTTCCTGCGAGCCCGGCACCGGCGGCCGAAGGCGAACGCCCTGCCGCACCCACAGCGCGCCAACCCCCTTGGGCCCGTGAAACTTGTGAGCCGAAACCGAGAGCAGGTCGCAGGGCAGGTGCGAGCCGCCCGTGTGAGAAGCCGCACGCGGGGTGTCGGCCCCGGTAACGCTGGGCGCCTTGCCCACCCATTGCACACCGTCGCAGTGCAGCGCAATCGCCCGTTCGCGGCACAGCCGGTGCACCTCTTCGACAGGTTGAATCACCCCTGTCTCGTTGTTCACCCATTGAATCGACACCAGCGCCGTCTCCGCGGTCAGCAGGTTCGTCAGTGCGTTCAGGTCAATCACGCCCCCTTCAAGCAGCGGGGCCGTGCACACCTCAACCCGACCTTCTTTGGCCATCTGCTCCAGCGTGTGCGAGACCGCGGCGTGCTCGATGCCCGTCGTCACCACGCGAGCGAGGGAAGGCGAAGGCCCGCGCCGTGCGCTGTACCAGGCGTCGGTCACCCCGCGGAGGGCCAGCGAGATCGATTCGGTTCCCCCGGATGTAAAAGTGATCTCCCGGGGGCGCACCCCCAGCAGGTCGGCCACGGCACGCCGGCCACGCTCGACCATCGCGCGGGCGTCTTGCCCCGGGCGATGGATCGAGGACGGGTTGGCCCAGTGATCCCGCAGGCACGCCGCCACCGCGGCGACGGCGGCATCGCACGGGCGGGTCGTGGCGTTGTTGTCGAGATAGATCATCGGGGCTCTGGCGGAAAGTGTAACGGGCGGGGCGGTCGTCCATACCCTCGTGCATGCTGAATATGCGTCTGGCCCCCCGCGTCGTCAACCTCAAGCCCTCGGTGACGGTCGCCTTCATGAACCGCGCCAAGACGATGAAGGCTCAGGGGCTCGACGTGCTCAGTTTCGCCGCCGGGGAGCCCGACTTTGATACCCCGCAGAAAATCAAGGACGCCGCCATCCAGGCCCTCCAGGCCGGCCAGACGAAGTACATGCCCACGATGGGCGACGCGCAGACGCGCCAGGTCATCGCGGACAAGTTCGAGCGAGAGAACGGCATCCGAGGCCTCACCCCCGAGCACATCGGCATCTCCTCCGGCGGCAAACACGCGCTCTATGTCGTCTGCCATGTTCTCTTCGACATCCCCGAGCCGGGCCAGCCCGCGTGGGAGTGCGTGCTGCCGGTCCCCGCCTGGGTGAGTTACGCGCCCATCGTCGAACTGGCCGGCGGCCGGGTCGTCGAGGTGCCCACCACCGTCGAAACAGGCTTCAAGGCCACCGCCGCGCAGATCCGCGCCGCCATCACCCCGCAGACACGCATGGTGGTGCTCAACTCGCCCAGCAACCCCTGCGGCACGATGTACACGCCCGACGAACTCCGGCAGATCGCGCGTGTCTGCGACGAGGCGGCACGAACCATCGCCCCGGACCTGGTCATTCTTTCAGACGAGTTGTACGAAAAGATCATCTACGGCGGCATCGAACACTTCTCCATCGGCAGTGTGCCCGAGGTCGCCGAGCGCACCGTCACGCTCAATGGGCTCTCCAAGGCCTACGGCATGACCGGGTGGCGTGTGGGGTACACCTGCATGCCCGGGGCCTTCGGGCTCAAACTCACCTCCGCGATGGCAACCCTCCAGGGGCAGATGTCCACCAACATCACCAGTTTCGTCTACCCCGCCATCCGCACCGCCCTCACCGAGTGCGCCGCGGAGGTTGAAGAGATGCGCCGCGCCTTCGCCGGGCGAGCCGAGGTCGCCAACGCCCGGCTCGCGAGAATCCCCGGCGTCAAGAACGCCCGGGCCACCGGCGCTTTCTACGCCTTCCCCGATGTCTCTTCATACTTCGGCGCTGTCAGCCCCGGCGGCAGGAAGATCAACTCGGCGCTGGACCTGTGCGAGGCGCTCCTGGCCGAGGCGCTCGTGGCCTTCGTCCCCGGCGAAGACTTCGGCGGCTGCGGCGCACGCCACGTGCGCATCTCCTTCGCGTGCGGCGAAGCGCAGATCAACGCCGGCATCGACCGCTTCGAGGCCTTCCTCGGCGCGCTCCGGCGAGGCTGACGCACACCCGTGATGCCTTCAGTTGGGCCCCGCGGAGGGCGGCTGGCTCCCGGCCTGTCGCGCCGCCTGTTCGGCCGCGCGGGCCTCGCGACGCTGCGAGTCCTGCATCCTCGTATACGCGTAAAAGGTCATCGCCGCCGGGATGAACAGTTTCTCGCCCGCCTTGCGCGACATGTCGTCGAGCGACCGCACGCGGTTGTTCTTGATGTCGTCGGTCAGGTCGATCACCACCCGATCAAAGACGGTGATCAGCCCCCCGAAGATCTCGAACTGTTCCTTGGTGCGCGGCATGAAGTTGCTCACGCCCGGCAGGTTGGTCGGCAGCATGAAATACCAGAAGCCATCCTCCGCCCGTCGCATCACCATCCCGATCGGCGGCAGGATCGGCTGCTCATCCCACAGCAGCGCCACCGAGTCATCGGTCAGGTACGTGGTTGTGAGGCGCCCTTCCGATTCGCGCAGCCATTTGTACGGATCGGCGAAAAGGGCCTTCAGGGCATCCTCGAACGCGGTGCGGGTGTCCTGCGGCGGCGGGCCCCCCCGGCGGCGCATCCCCTGCGGACGCATCTGCGCGCCGATCTGGGCCATCAGCGTGTTGGCTCTCCCGCTCTTGGCGGCTTCCTCCGCCTTGGCCTGCATCGCCGCGATCTCCTGCGGAAACTTCTTCTGGATCTGCACGCCAAGTTCCTGCAGATTGTTCATGAAGCGGCCAAACCGGCGGAGCAGTTTGCGGTAGTCCTCATTCTCGGCGTAGATGAAGTCGGCCACGCGCCGTGCGTCGGCGCGTTCCACGGCCATCCTTGCCGCGGCGATGGTCCCCTCGGGCGTGGTGCGTTCAGGCTCACGCTGACACCCCGCGCCGCTCAGGCAGAGGCACAGGGCAAGGCACGCCAGCACACCCATGTGCAGCACGCGGGAAGAGGCCGTGGTGAAGGGGCTGGGCACGGGTGGTTGTACGGCCGAGGGCGGCCGCGGGTTACCGACGGTGGCTCATCCGAAAAGGGCATCAGGCCGAGGTGCGATCAACAACCCGGTAGGCTTCTCGCTCGCCCAGCCCGCGCACGGGGTAATCCTTGCGGAGCGGGTGCGCGGGGTAGTCCTCCCACAGCAGGATGCGCCGAAGGTCCGGGTGGTGGCGGAAGCGAATGCCGAACATGTCGAAGACCTCACGCTCTGGCCATTCGGCGCCGGGCCACAGATCGCAGGCCGAATCGACGTACAACGCGGGGTCTTCGGCGATGCCGTCTGTCGGCAGCGAGGGGTTCAGGAACACCTTGACCGCGAACCGATCATCACGCGAGTGCGAGTGCAGCAGGTAGACCACCGCAAACCGCCCGGGCATCAGCGCCGGATAGTTGAGATAGTCAACGCCCGCAACGTCGGTCAGAAAGTTGTACAGGCACGCGGGGTCGTCGCGGAGGAAGGCCAGGACCGCGTGCAGTTCCCCGGGCTCCACGATCAGCGTGCTCTGCCCACGAAACTCGGTCGCACGGAGTTTGGCCGTTGGAAAGGCCTGCTTGACCAGTTTCAAGACGGGGTGGTCAAGGTTGGGTGCCGGTGCGGGGTTGGTGGTGGGGGAGGTTGTCATGGCGGCGTGGTCGTGCGGGCGCGGCAGATAAGGCGGAAAAAAGTGAGGCAGAGTGTAGGGGTTCGGTGCGTGGGGTGGGGGCCCCGAGAGGACGGAGCGTGAGCGGGCCAGTCAGGGAGAGGGCCACAAAACCCCATTCCCCTCAGGGCTGGCCGCCAGCAACCGGTGCACCGTCAGGTCAGCGAGGTGCGGCAGAGTGCCGGGGGTACCGATGGGCACCGTGCGCTCGCCCTCTGCCCCGGGCAAGCCAAGGACCAAAGGCCCCGCCTGCGGGTGACCCGGGAAAACCTCCAGATACCGCTCCAGATGCTCGATCGCCCGCGGCAGCATCTCCCCCGAGAGCAGTGCGCCGGGGTCGACCAGAAAACGCCACGCGGGCCTTGCCCGCAGAAACTGCAGGAGCGAGGGGGGGTCTGAGATCACATCGCGCGCGTGCGGCCAGATCGTCGGTCGATGCCCCAGCCGCTTGGCCAGCCTGTCGAGAAAGTCCGCCGCCTCATTCCCGGCTGCTCGCGCAACAGGCAGCCAGGAGGGCGAGTCTCCCGAGTGAAGCCGCACCGCGAGATCCATCGGCGCGAGCCCGCCCAGCAGGCGCTCTACCTCTTCCAGAGCGACCGCCCGGACATCGATTACCACCAAGGCCCATGGCCCTGGGGCCTTGGGCCCTGTCGCTGCGGCCTGAACCATCACCGCGGCATCGCCGGGCGGGAAAGGGTGCGGGAGTTGTCCCAGTTCGGCGCGGCCAGAGAGTGGTATGTGTGTCAAGGGAAGACCTGCGTTTGAGAAACATCCTGACAGACTTGTCCAGGGGAGGGTATGAGGCCGATAATACCGCCACGCTGCATGGACGCGGCGTGTGGATGAGGCGGGGCCCAACAGCCGCGCATCGGGCAGGAGGCTCAGGAATGGTTTCTCAGCAAACGCTTCTGGCGGATTCGGTCGATCTCGCGCATGATTGGGACGCCCCCCGGGGCCTGCTCACGCGCGAAAAACTGATCGCCGGGATTCTCGAGATCAACACTTCGGTGAGCGTCGAGTTTCTCAACTCATTCGACGAGCGCCAACTCCGCCGCTACCTTGAGCACCTCCAGATGCACGATGGCCCGCGCGGCCGCGACACCCGCTGGTGCCGCGAACCACAAGAGCCCGCCATCGATTCGCGCGAATCGCTCGATTGATCGGCGCCCCACGGCGCCGTTTCATCCGCCCGCGTGATCAGTCAGGCTGCGTGCCGACGCGCACCCGGCCACATAACCGCTGGCCCAGGCCCACTGAAAGTTAAACCCTCCCACTCGCCCGTCCACATCGCACACTTCGCCGCACAGGTAGAGCCCGGGTCTCACGCGGCTCTCCATGGTTTCAAGGCGAATCTGGGCCAGCGGCACCCCCCCGGCCGTGACCTCGGCGTGCGTAAACCCGCGGTCTCCGGTGACGGGCAACGGCGTTGACTTGATCGCCTGAATCAAGGCGCGCCGTGCCTCGCGGCTCAGCCGGCCGCAGGGGGCGCCCGGTTCCTGGCCGCACTGTTCGAGAATCGCCCGTGCCAGGCGTTCGGGCAGCGGCAGGTTTTGCAATGTTCGTTGGAGCGACAGTGAGCCGCCCATCCGCAGGGTGCCGTCCAGGGCCTCTTCGCTCATGGATGGCAGCCAGTCGATGAACAGCCCGGGCAACCCACCCTCGGGCGACTCCATCTTCGCCGCGGTGTAATACCGGCTGATGTCGAGCACACCGGGGCCCGAAACGCCAAAGTGCGTGCACAGCGTCGAGTTTGTGAACGACTCAAGCCGCTTGCCCGTGTTCGACCGTAACTCCACGGTGGCCGGCAGTGTGATCCCTGAAAGGCCGGTGATCCAGTGCCCCGCCGGCAGCGTGAGCGGGACCAGCGCGGGGAAGATGCGCTCAGTCGGTTCGTGCCCCAGCGCCCGCGCCAGCGAATAGCCCGCCCCGTCAGACCCTGTTTTCGGAAGCGCCATGCCCCCCGCGGCCAGAATGACCCGGCGAGCATGGATGCGAACATGATTGAACGACGCGTCCGGCGCATGAGGCCATGACACATCCCTTGTGATGACAAAGCCGTCTGCGATGTCTGTCGAAGCCGCGCCCACCCGCCACGGGTGCACCACGCGCGCCCCGGCCCTGGCCGTTGCGCCGGTGAGCGCGCCGAGCACGTCCCGCGCGCTGTCAGAAACGGGAAAGAGTTTACCTGATTCTTCGCGCTTGAGTTCCACGCCCATCTCACGGAAGAAGGCCACGGTCTGCGGCACGTCAAAGCGTCGCAGCACTTTGCGGATGGCGTTGCGCGACGAGCCGGCGTACTGCCGCTCATCCACTTCGTGGTGCGTCACGTTGCAGCGGCCGCCGCCGGCCACCAGTACTTTGGCGCCCAGCGTGCGGGCGCCGTCGAGCGCGAGCACGCGGCTCCCGCGCGGGGCCGTTCGCGCCGCCCAGATCGCCGCGAACAAACCCGCCGCGCCGGCGCCGATCACGGCGATATCGGCGGCAAATGGCGGTCGGGCGTCGTGGAGCATGGGGAAGGTGAGAACGAGGCGTGTGCGGGCGTGCGAGGAGTGAACAGGGTGCGGCGGCCCGGGGTGTGGTCAGAGTTCCGCCACGCGCCGGGCGGTTTCGTGGGCGTGCAGGTCGGCCATCAGGTGGTCCAGGTTACCCGAGAGAATCTCACGCAGCGGATACTCGCCCGGCAGGCGTTCGTCCGCCACGATGCCTTCTTTCCAGCGGTACGTACGGATCTTCTCGCTGCGTTCCCCCGAGCCGATCTGGCTGCGGCGCGCTGCGGACCGCTGCGCGTGCTTGCGGTTGCGCTCCAGTTCGTGCAGCCGCGCCATCAGCAGCCGTCGTGCCCGCTCGCGGTTCTGCTGCTGGCTCTTGCTCTCCTGCATGCGGATGGTGATCCCCGAGGGCCTGTGGTGCAGTTGCACAGCCGTGGCCACCTTGTTCACGTTCTGGCCGCCGGGCCCCTGGCTGGTCGTGACGTACTCTTCAACATCCTTGGCCCAGTCAACGCGCACCTCGACCTCCTCGGGCTCGGGCAGCACGGCGACCGTCGCCGTGCTGGTATGGATGCGCCCCTGCGTCTCGGTCGCCGGCACACGCTTGACGCTGTGAACCCCTGCCTCAAAGGCCATGCACGACCACACCCCCGTTCCCCTCAGGCTCAGCACCGCGTGCCGAACTCCACCGACGGTCGGCTCCGGGGTCACGTCGAGGAGTTCCAGCGTCCAGGACCGCTGCTGGGCAAACCTTGTATAAATCTCAAGCAGGTCGCGGCACCAGAGGGCCGCCTCGTCCCCGCCGGTGCCCGAGCGAAGTTCGACAATCACCGAGCCAACCGCGTCGTCTTCGGCACTCACCAGCCGCGAGAGCAGTTCATCCACGACCTCCGCCGCGCTGGCTTCAAGGGCTGGCAGTTCCTCCGCGGCCAGCGCGGCCAGGTCGGCATCTGTCGGCTGGGCGATCAGAGCGCGTGCCTCTTCCACCTGCCCGCGCAGCACCGTGAGACGCTCTGCACGCTGCATGATGGGCGAGAGCGCGGCACGCCGTTTCGCGGCGTTCGCCGCCGCTCTGTGATCGGTTCCCTGGGCGTTGAGCACGCTCGCCAGCGCGGCATCTTCTTCCGCCAGTTCGCGGAGCCGGTCGAAGAACCGCGCGGGCAACCGCCGCCCGCCGATGGAAACACCGGAATTGGCCTGAGAACTCGACAACGGCCGTAGGGTATTGCGGCGGGTTGGCCCGGGCGGCGCATCCCCCGTTCGTGATCGAACACGGGAACGACATTCCCCGCCGCATCTTCCCAATGACAGGCAATAATCCCGCCCGGCCCGGAAGCCACACCTGGAGGACAGACCCGAATGACGCAGGCAATCCGATTGGACGGCGTGGCCAAAGCCTTCGGGCCAAAGGTGGCCGTCGAGAACCTGGACCTGGTCATCCCCCAGGGGTGCATCTATGGCTTCATCGGCCCCAACGGCGCGGGCAAGACGACCACCATCCGCATGATCATGTCGATCATCTTCCCCGACCGCGGCACCATCAGCGTGCTCGGGGCCGCATCCGCGGTTGAACGCAAAGACCGCATCGGGTATCTGCCCGAGGAGCGGGGCCTGTACCGAAAGATGAAGGTCGGGGCCTTCCTCAACTTCATGGGCCGACTCAAAGGCCTCGACGGCGCGGGCCTCGAGACACGCGTGCGGGGCTGGCTCGACCGGATGTCGCTGGGCGACTGCTACCGCAAACGCTGCGAAGAACTCTCCAAGGGCATGCAGCAGAAGGTTCAGTTCATCGCGGCGGTCATCCACGAGCCCGACCTCATCATCCTCGATGAACCCTTCAGCGGCCTCGACCCCGTCAACCGCCGCCTGCTGAGGCAACTCATCGACGAGCAGCACCAGCAGGGTCGCACCCTCATCTTCTCAACCCACGCCATGTTCGAGGCCGAGCAACTCTGCACCCACCTCTTCATGATCCACCGTGGCCGCAAGGTTCTCGATATGCCCATGGAAGAAGTCTGGAAGTCGCACGATCCGCGCGTGGTGGTGGTGGAGGGCGTGGAAGAGGGCGATGCCTCGTCGTGGGCGGCCTGCGACGGGGTAGACCATGTGCACAAGGTTGGTAGGGCGTGGCACCTGCACCTTCACGACGGCGTGCAGGCCAGCGACGTGATCGGCCAGGCCGCGCGCCTCGCCCCGCTGCGCCGGGCCGAAGTGAAACGCGCCAACCTCGAAGAGATCTTCATCGGCCTGGTGGGCGGCGACGACGCCGCGCTGCGGCTTGAACTGGAAGAGGCGCAGGGCCTCGAAGCCCGAACAGCGGCCGGCAGCGGGGGTGACGCGTGATCAAGATGCTGCACGTAGCCTGGCGGGAGTTTTCGACCACGGTCTTCACCAAGGCCTTCATCCTGGGCGTCTTTCTGCCCCCGGTGCTGATCGTGGGAGTGCTGGCCATCATGCCGCTGCTCATGAACCAGAAGTCGCCGCGCATCAGCGGGCACATCGCGCTGCTGGATGAAACCGGCCGGGTTGCGCCCCTGCTCGAGGGAGCCTTCGACGACGAGCGAGTGGGCGAACGCCTGAAAGAGCAGACCCAGAAGGCCATCGAGCAGATGCCCGGCGGCGAGGCCGCGAAGAAGATGATGGAGCAGAGCGGCCCGATGGCCGCGGCGGCCATGACGCAGAGCAGGCCCCGCCTCTCGGTGCGCACGCTCCCCGAGGGCGCCGACATCGAGAAGGAAAAGGAACCACTGCTCGACGCGCAGACAAAGTCAAAGGAGCCCAACCCAGACACGCGGCTCGCCCTCGCGGTGATCCCCCGCGCCGCGGTCAGCCCCGGCGAGGGGGAAAACTACGAGCGTTACGAACTCTTCGTCGCGCCCAAACTCGACATCGAAGTGCAGCAGGACATCCACGGCCAGTTGCGTCGGGCGATCGTCGATGCCCGGTTGGCGGCCAGCGGGCTCGATCCCGCCGTGGTCCGGCGCATGACCGATGTTCCCCGCGTGCAGGCCAAGTCGGTCACGCGAACGGGCGAGCGCAAGTTCAACGAGGCCGCGCAGATCCTCATCCCCGGCGCGTTCATGTTCCTGCTGTGGATCGCCTCGTTCACCTGCGGGCAATACCTGCTCACCACCACCATCGAAGAAAAGTCCAGCCGCGTGATGGAGGTGCTGCTCAGCGCGGTCTCGCCGATGCAACTGCTCACAGGCAAGATCGTGGGGCAGATGATGGTGGGGCTGGTGGTTCTTGTGGTCTACTGCGGCCTGGGCGTGGGCACACTCTTCGCGCTGGCCATGGGCGACATCATCCCGCTGGCCAACGTGATCTATCTCCTGGTTTACTTCCTCATCGCCTTCTTCTTCATCGGCTCGATGATGGCGGCCGTCGGCAGCGCGGTGAGCGACATGCGAGAGGCCCAGAGCCTTCTGGCCCCGATCATGATTGTCCTGATCATCCCCATGATGCTCTGGTTCCCGATCCTGCGCAACCCCAACTCCATCTTCGCGCAGGTGTGCAGTTTCCTGCCGCCCATCAGCCCCTTCGTGATGATCCTGCGTCTTTCGGGCTCAGAGCCTGTGCCCACGTGGCAGATCCCCGCGAGCATCGCCCTGGGTGTTGTCGGGGTGATCGCTTCCCTCTGGCTGGCGGCCAAGATCTTCCGTGTCGGTGTGCTGATGTACGGCAAGCCGCCGGATTTCAAGACCCTCATCCGATGGATCCGCATGGCGTGAGCACGCGCCGCGAGGAAGGGCGCCGTCACGCGTCGAGCACTTCGCGCACCTTTCGGGCCATCTCGGCGAGCGAGAATGGCTTGTGCAGCAGTGTGAGTTCAGAGGTGGCCACGCCGTGTCGAAGGGTTGAATCGTCTGTGTAGCCCGAGATGAAGAGCACGCGCAGGTTGTTCTTTCGCTCGCGGAGCACGTCCGCCAGTTCGCGACCGCTCATGTGAGGCATCACCACGTCGGTGACCAGGCAGTCGAACCTGTAGCCGAGGCGCTCGGCCAGGTCGAGCGCCTCGCGCGGCGAGCCGGCCTGCACGATGTCGTAGCCCAGCGAGGTCAGCATGGCCGCCGCGACGCTGCGCACCGCGGGGTCGTCTTCCACAAGTAGGATGCGCTCGCTGCCCGAGGGCGCACTGTCCGACGTGAGCGCGTTGCTCTGCGGCGAGGGTGTTGGCGCCGCCGGGAAATAAATCTGGAATGTGGTGCCCACGCCGGGCGTGCTGCTGACATTGATCCCGCCGCCGGCCTGGTTGATGATGCCGTACACGGTGGGCAGGCCCAGGCCGGTGCCGGCGTGGGGCCCCTTGGTGGTGAAGAAGGGCTCGAAGATGCGTTCGAGAATATCGGGGGTCATCCCCGTGCCCGTGTCGGTCACCTCGATGAGCGCGTAGTAGCCGGCACCGAGGCGTGTGTGCGAGGTGTTGCCCGCCTCGTGCTGATGATGCGGGCGGGTGCGGATGGTGATCGTCCCGCCGCGCGGCATCGCATCTCGTGCGTTGACGATGAGGTTGGTGAGGATCTGCTCGATCTGTCCTGCGCCCGAGAGCACGCCCGGGGTGTGGCGGCCAAGGTCGGCGCAGAGTTCGATGTTCTCGCCGATGAGCCGTCGCAGCATGGATTGAAGTTCGCGGATGGTGGGGACGACATCCACGTAGATGTTCGAAACGACCTGGTTTCGGCTGAAGAGGAGGAGTTGCCGGGTGAGCATCGCCGCGCGCGTGCCGCAGTCGAGGATGATCCGGGCCGCCTCGCGTGTCTTCTCGGCGTTGCTCTGGTCGGCGAACATCTGTTCGCTGTAGGCGTTGACCACGAAGAGCAGGTTGTTGAAATCGTGGGCGACGCCGCCGGCGAGTTGCCCCAGCGCTTCGAGTTTCTGGCTTTGCCGAACCTGCTCCTCCAGGCTCCGCCGGTGTGTGACATCGGTGAGCGTGCTGACGAAGTGTGTGACGATGCCCGCGTCGTCGGTCACAGGCGAGACCGCCAGTGAGTTCCAGAATGGTGAACCGTCCCTGCGGTAGTTGAGCAGTTCGGCCTGGAAGGGTTCTCTGGCGGCGATGGCGTTCCGCAGCCTCGCGACGGTGTCGGCCGAGGTCTCGGGACCTTGAAGAAACCGGCAGTTGCGCCCGAGCACTTCGGCGGGGGTATACCCGGTGAGGCTGTGGAAGCCTTTGCTGGCGAAGACGATGGGCATGTCGCCGTCGGCCGTCGTGATGAGAATGCCCTGGGAGGCCTCGGCGAAGGCGCGGTGAAGGAGCCTGTCGAGGTTTTCGTCAGGGTTGACCGCCGCGGCGGGTGCGGGGTCGGCGTGGAGGAGAGAGATGCGTCTGAGTTGTTCGACCGCTCCCGGTGAAGGGGTGTGGCCATCGGCCGAGAGCATGAGCGAGACGACGGGCAGGTCGGGGCGTGCGTGGGCCACGATCTCGGCGACGCGCTGGATGGGCAACGCATCGTCGCTGCGCTCGCAGACGACCGCGCTGATCGAGCCGGGCAGAAGCGAACGCAGTGTGTGCTCGTCGTGCGCCAGCAGGGGGGTGGGGGCGGGCTCGGCGCGAAGCAGTTCGGTGATGAGCGTGCGCGCAAGCGTCTGATTGTGCACCGCGAGCACAAGGCGGCGTGGTGATGCCGCGAGAGGGTTGAGCGGGTGTGCGTGCATGAGAGTTCGCATGGAAGTCCCTTGGAGGGCTGGTTCGTGGTGCGCTGGGCTCATGAAGTGGCAGATATACGGATGAAAACCTGTGGAATGCGGCCCGGCAAAGTGCCTAATTGCGAGTGAATATCGGCCTGAAGACACGGAATCTCACCCGAGAATCAGCATATGACGATATTGAGGCATGAGTCTACTGAACCAAGAACGTCGGGGAGTGGTTCTGGTGGATGATCACGCGATGGTGCGTGATGCCCTGGCGATGCTGATCGAGAATCAGGGGATGTGCCGCGTGGTGGGGCGGTTCGACTCCGCCGACGACCTGATCGCGGCCATCGACAGCCACGACGCGACGTTGTACGTCTTTGATATCGATCTTCCCGGGCGGTCCGCGTTCGACGCGGCGCGCCTGGTGATGGCGCGTCATCCCCGGGCCAGGGTGGTTTTTCTGACAGGGCACAACCACGCGCGGTATGTCAGCGAGGCCAAGGCCATCGGCGCGAGCGGTTTTCTGACCAAAGACCAGCCCCCTTCGAAACTCATCGAGGGGATCGAGCGCGTGCTGCGCGGGGAAACCCTGTGGGAGCAGGAAGACCGCGGCAACGAACTGATCGGCGACGTGGTGTCGAAGTTGAGCGCCCGGGAACTCGAAGTGCTTGGCTATATCGCGCAGGGGCTCTCCACGAAGGAAATGGCCGGCGTGATGTGCCTGAGCCCCCGAACGGTGGAACGGCACGTCGCGCGATTGATGGCCCGGCTGGGTGTTCATGACAGGCTCTCCGTCGCCATTCTGGCGATGAAAGAGGGGCTTGTGGTGCCAAAGCCCTGCGTGAAGGCTGCGCCTACGCCGGGCGTGGCCTGCTGAAGCCTTGGGCCGTCGCGACGGCGCATGCACAGTGAGTTCCAATCAAAGAGGGCCCCTCGGGCCATTCTGAGGTAGATCGGTGCGCGCGGCTCAGGCTCTCGCGGGCCCTCCCCGATGCGCAGGAAAAAACTCGGACTTTGAATCCCACGGGGGGTAGGGGCGTCCTTGTGGATTGTGAGGAGTGACCACGCATGTGGGTATGGCCACGTAAGCGTGCGAGGGCATGCGCGGCCCGCCGTGGCGGTCATTGAGTAGGAGTACGCATGATTCACTCAAGAGCGGGCGTCGATCATGACGGCGGACCGGGGTTGCCACAGGGCGTTGGGCAACCCGGCATCTTCCGTGGAACGGCGTTGCCGGAGAGGCCTCGCCGTTCTTTGAGCCGGGGTGGTGGTGTTTGCAACGCGTGCCGGAGGGCCGCGGCAGGGCAAAATCGGCCAATGCCGGGAAAGCGAAGGCTGCATGACGACTCAGGAATGCCACGCACAGAAGGGTCGAGAGCATGGTGAAGCGGCCGGGGCGCTGCTCACGGCGATTCTTGAAGGGTTCGACGGGCTGATCGCCGTGGTCGGGCCGGCCGGAGACATTCTGACGTGCAACTCGGCATGGCGGAAGCACATGGCGTGGCTGGGCGTGCCGGCCGAGCAGTTTGATGGCCCGGGATGGACGCACCTGATGCCCGCGCTGCGCTCGGGGCTCTACCACGTAACGCGCAACGGGCAACGCTCTGTGCTGGTGGAGTACAGCAGCACGACGGATGATGGGCAGCGCTGGTACGAGGCGAAGATCACCGGTCACATCACAGAACGGGGCCGCATCGCCGTGGTGGTGCACTCGGACGTGACGGCACGCAAACTGGCCGAGCACGAGGCGAGAAGAGCAGCGGCCGAGAACCAGCGGCTCGCGCTCGTGGCGCGGTATACCGACAACGCGGTGGTGATCACCGACACGGCGGGTCGGATCGAGTGGGTGAACGACGGGTTTACGCGCATCACGGGGTACACCCTCGAAGAAGCGGTGGGCAAGAAGCCCGGGCACCTGCTGCAGGGACCGGACACCTGCCAGGAGACCGTGGCGCTGATGCGCCGAGCTCAACAGCAGGGAGAAGGGTTTGATGTTGAGATCATCAACTACGGCAAGAACGGCAGGCGGTACTGGCTGGATATCGAGGCCAGGCCGATCCTGGACGCCTCGGGCGAGGTGTGCCAGTTCATCGCGATCGAGTCGGACATCACGGAGAAGAAGGCCGCGGAACTGCACGTGACGCAGGCTCAGAAACTGGAATCGATCGGCCAACTGGCGATGGGCATCGCGCACGAGATCAACACGCCCGCGCAGTACGTGGGGGACAACACCAGGTTTTTGGAAGAGAGTTTCGGCGAGATCATGCAGGCGGTTCGTTCGTACGAGGACGCGCTGCGCGCGCTGGACGGGAAGAAGGCCGATGAGTTGACGCGTCGGCACGATCTCGGCTATCTGCACGACGAGGTGCCCAAGGCGATCGTGCAGTCGTTGGAGGGGATCGGACGGATCTCATCGATCGTGCGTGCGATGAAGGATTTTTCTCACCCGGGAGCGATCGAGAAAGAACCGGCGGACCTGAACGAGGCGATCGAGAGCACGGTGACGGTGTGCCGCAACCGGTGGAAGTATGTCGCGGACCTGTCCCTGGACCTTGACAGGAACCTGCCGCGCGTGAGCGTGATGCGCAGCGAGATCAACCAGGTAGTGCTGAACCTGGTGGTGAACGCGGCGGACGCGATCGCCGAGGCGCTGGGCGAGGGTGCGGAGGAACGGGGGCGGATCACCGTGAGCACGCGTCTGGACGGCGACTTCGCCGAGATTCGTGTGAGCGACACGGGGGCGGGCATACCCGAGGAGATCAGAGACCGCATCTTCGACCCGTTCTTCACGACGAAAACGGTGGGCAAGGGCACGGGGCAGGGGCTTTCGATCGCGCACCACACGGTGGTAGCCCGTCACGGCGGGAGCATCGCGTTCGAGACGAAGGTGGGCAAGGGCACGACGTTTGTCGTGAGGTTGCCGGTCCGTGACCGGGCGGTGGGGGACGAGGCCGGAGCCAAGGAGGCCGCATGACAGAGCAACCGGGAACACTCTCGGCGCTGTTCGTTGACGACGAGCAGAACATCCTCGATGGGCTGCGCCGCATGCTGCGGCCCATGGCCGGGGAGTGGCGATGCCAGTTTGTCACCTGCGGGGCGAGAGCCCTGGAGATCATGGCGGAACAGCCGGTGGACGTGATCGTGAGCGACATGCGCATGCCGGGCATGGACGGCGCGGCGTTGCTCGGTCGGGTGCGCGTGATGTACCCGGACACCGTGCGGTTCGTGCTCTCGGGGCACGCAGAGCGAGATGACATTCTGAAAGCGGTGGGGCCGATCCACCAGTTCATGCAGAAGCCATGCGAGAGCGCGGCCCTGCGCGCGGCGCTGGCTCGGGTGACGCGGATGCGGCGGGTGCTCTCACTACCAGAACTGCGCGGGGTGGTGAGTTGTGTGGAGTCGTTGCCTGCCCTGCCTGAGTCGCAGCGGCGGTTGATGCTGGAGTTAGAACACCCCGAGTGCAACGCGACCACGGTGGGGAGGATCATCGCCTCGGACGTGGCGATGACGGCCAAGATTCTGCAACTGGTCAACTCGGCCTTTTTCGGCGCGGCCCGCACCATCAGCACGCCGGTCGAGGCCGTGACGCGCCTCGGCGTGAACACCATCCGGTCGCTGGTGATGAGCATGCGTGTGTTCGACGCGGTGGCGGGGGGCGAGGCGACAGGCCTGGGCGGCCTGTGGAAGCGCTCGCTGGATGTCTCGGCACGGGCGCGGGCAACGGCCGAGCGGCTCGGTATTGAGAGCGACGGCGTGAACAACGCCGCGCTGGCCGGCATGCTGCACGAGGTTGGACGGCTGGCGGTGGCCTCGCGAAACCCGGAACTGCTCAAACGCGCGATCGACACATCGCGCCAGCGGGTGGTGGGGATGGTTGAGGCGGAGCACGGTGTGTACGGTGCGACACAGGGTGAGATCGGCGGGTACATGCTGGCGCTGTGGGGCTTCGCGGACGAAGTCGTGGACGCGGTGTCGTTCCAGGCGATGCCTGGCCGGAGCGGGGTGAGCACGCGGGGCGCACTGACGGCTGTGCACATGGCGGTCTCCGCGTGCGAGATGGGGGCGATGTGGCGGGTGAACGCGGACGAGGCGTATCTGCGCGGCGTGGGGGTTGAAGGCGAAGCGCTGGCGGCGTGACGCGGGTGACCGGCACAAGGAGGCACGGGGATGATGCAGCAGGCTTTACCGCGCGTGTTGTTTGTGGACGACGACGAGAACCTGTTGGCGGGGCTGCGCCGCGCGACGGCGCGTGTGTGCGAGGGGCACAGCGCGCTGGGCGCGTTGAACGGGCTCAAGGCCCTGCGCGATGATGGGGGGTTCTCGCTGGTGATCGCGGACATGCGCATGCCAGGGATGGACGGCCTTGAGTTCATCGCGCGCGCGAGGAAAATCGCGCCCGAGGCGGTGTATGTGATGCTGACGGGCAACCACGACCAGAAGACCGCGGCGGACGCGGTGAACGAGGGGAGGGTCTTCCGGTTTCTGACCAAGCCCGTGTCGAGGGAGAAACTCGAGGAAACGATCACCCAGGGGTGCGAGCAGTACAGGGCCAGGCTGGCCGAGCGTGATGTGCTCGAGCGCACCCTCACGGGCGCGCTGGCCACACTCATCGACGTGCTTCGGATGGCTCGCCCGGGGATGTTCGGCAACGACCAGCGGCGCGGCAAGGTCGCGGCGCTCATCGGCAAGGCCACCGGCGCCAAGAGCGTGTGGGAACTTGAGATCGCGGCGATGCTTTCGCATGTTGGCTCGCTTTCGATGCCCGAGGACGAGTTGCCCCTGGCCGCCGCCATCGAGGATTGGACGGGCGAGCAGAAGGAAGCCGTCGTGCGGCAGGCGAAACTCGGTGCGCAGATGCTCAGGCGCATCCCCCGCATGGGCATGGTGTCGAGGCTCATCGAGCGGCAGTACGACGGGATGTGGGCGGGCCATCCCCGGGCAGAGGCCGGGGGCGAGCGAGACCCGGCGGTGGAAGAGATGGTGCGCGTGATGCAGGCCGCGACGATCTTGGAACGCGTGCGAGGGGCCGGCGGCACGATGGGCGAGGCGCTGGCGGTGATCGAGACGACGCGGCTTGGGAAAGACGCCGCGCTCGTCGAGGCGATACGGAAGATCCCGCAAGGTGAACTGGGGTTCTGCGAGCGAAATCAGCACGAGCGGATCCCGGTGTCGCGCGTTCGCACGGGCATGACACTGCGCGAGTCTGTGCGAACAACGCGCGGCGAGTTGCTGCTGTCCGCGGGGAACCAGGTGACCGAAGCGCTGTGCGAACGCATCGAAAACTACGTTCGGCGAGGGCTCGTGACCGGCGAAGTGACGATCGAGTGGGTGGATGATCGATCGGCCATGGCCGCGTGAGTTGGTGTTCGTGATTCGGCATTCGCCGAGCGCGGGCGAGTCGTGACGAGGCGGGCGAGGTGTGAGGAATAGTCAGCGCATGCGCGCGTGGCGAAGTGACACGGCACGGCATACGGGCAACGAGGGGTGGCTGAGATCAGCGGTTGGCTTCGACTGTTATAGAGTGAAACGAATCCGCGAACACACTCGGGCGCGGCACAAGCCTGAGACCACCGTATCTGCGGCGGTTCTGAGCGTGGATCTCGCCCGAGTTCAAGCGACGATCGGTATTATTCTGTGCGTGCAGACAGCGTCTCGATGACTACCAGCATGGTTTCGTCTGATGCGCCGGGCCCGGATGTCACGCGGGCGTTTGGGGCGGGGTTGGCGGGGTTGGCTTCGGAGTTGTCGAAGATGCCGCGCGCGGCGAGGCGCGTGCCCGCGGGCAGTGTCTGCGGCTGGGCGAAGGCGTAGCGGATCTGCCAGCGCGTGTCGTAGTGTGGCGCGGCGAGCAGCGGCTGCACGCCTCCGGCGGGGGTGTGGGCATGAAGGGTGAGTGCTCGGCCGCGCCAGCGCATAGAGGGCCTGATGGCGATGATCTGTGCGGGCTGATCGAGCGTGAGGGAGGCATCAACGGCGGTGCTGGGGTCGCCGGGGAGA
Source organism: Phycisphaeraceae bacterium (assembly GCA_019636615.1). Classification (GTDB taxonomy): domain Bacteria; phylum Planctomycetota; class Phycisphaerae; order Phycisphaerales; family UBA1924; genus UBA2402. Next base: position 1,903,257 of record JAHBXF010000001.1, read on the forward strand.
CACTCGAAGGGCGGGGCGACGATGGATGTGAAGTTGACTTCGCTCATTGGGGGCGTTGGCAGGGGGCGCATGGCGATGCGCAGCGAAGCGGGCATGGCCTTGCCCATGGGGCGGCTGTAAAAATCGACAACGACGAACGCGCCCGCGGGCAGGCGCACGCCCGCGCCGGCGGGCCACTGCACGAGGCTGTCGCTGACGCTGTAGGCGGCGAGCATGGTGCGTGAGGGCGGCATGGTGTCTGGGGCGGGGAGGGGCTGGCCCGGCGCGAGCAGCCAGACGAGGGCGTGTTCGATGGTGCCGCGGTCGGTGGGTCGCATTTCGATGGCGTCGATCCAGGTTTCGGTGTCGATGCCGAGCGGGAGGATGCGTCGTGTGTGCACGAGCGGGCCGTCGGCGGGGAGCGTGACGGGCTGCGTGCGCAGGAGGATGTCGGGCATGCCGATGCGCCAAGTCTGCGGCAAAGGGGCGAGGGCGGGCGTGGGCGCGGGGTCGCCCAGCGGGCGGCCGGCGCGCAGCCACGCGAGGAGGGTGCGGCGTTCATCGTCGGGGAGGTGACGCAGCGCGGCGAAGGTGTGGCCGTCGCCGGGTTCAACGCCGTGCGTGGGGGGCATGAGGCCGTCGCGGATGACGGCCTGCATCATCGAGGCGCGTCCCTGGATGTGCGCGGGGGTTTCGAGGCCGAAGGGGCCGGTGCCGCCGGCGCGGTGGCAGTCGGTGCAGCGCTGCGCGAGAATGGCCGCGACCTGGCCGTAATAGGTTGGTGTGTCGGCGGGCGCGGGCTGGGGGCGAGCGGGTTCGGGCAGGTCGAGCAGGCAGCCAGGCGCCCAGGTGGCGCCGATGGCGGGTGGCTTGCCGGTTTCGAGCGCGACGAGGGCATCGTTGAGGAAGGTGCGGCGCGGCCTGTCGAGCGTGGCGCCGATGGCGTATTGGTCGTCGATGGCGCCGCGGTAGATGAGCCGGCGAGAGGCATCGATCACGAAGGCCTCGCTGGTGGTGCGGGCCTGGAGCGCCTGGGCCAGGGTGAGCGAGCGGTCGTTGACATACGGCCCGCGCATGCCCGACTCGCGCGCGTGGGTGCGCATTTCGTCGGGGGTTTCGGCGGCGACGGCATTGATATAGATGAAGACGATGCCGCGCGGCGTGTGTGCGCGCTCGAGGGTGCCCAGGCGGGGCGCGTATTTGCGCGAGATGGGGCAGCCGGTGCTGGTCATGACGAGGACCGCGCCCTTTTTGCCGGCCAGCAGTGCGGAGAGGCGTCGCGGCTCGCCGGCCAGGGGCGTGATGAGAAGGTCGTCGAGGGTGCGGCCCACGCCCAGTGTGTCGGGGTCTTGCTCGCGGGCCATGCGTTCGAGACGGGCGTGCGGGTCGTCGGGGTCGTTGGGCGGCGGGCTGCGCAGGGCGAGCGCGGGGAGCGCGAGCAGAACAAAGAGGCCCAGGGCAATGCGGAGCGTGTGGTGCATGGGTGGTGTGTGCTGGAGTGGGGTGGGGGGTGGTGAGCGGCGTGAAGAAGAAGGAGCGGGTGAAGGGGGGCGTTATGTGGCGCGCGTATTGCCGAAGAGGTCGATGTGCAGGCGATGGCAATAGCGCCAGCCGTGGCGCAGGCAGGCTTGCCAGACCCAATCGCGGGAGGCGTGCGGTGCTGGGGAGGTTCCCTCGGGCATGAGCAGGACATCGGTGGGTGCGACGGGCGGCAGGAGCGCGAGAAGGGCAAGGATTTCGTCGAGGTCGGAGGGCGCGGCGACGACGAACTTGAGTTGGTGTTGCCACGGGCCCGCGGTGAGGGCGCGGAGCGCTTCAAGGTTGATGCGGCGCGATTCGTGCAGGCGGCGCCAGCGGCCGTCGGGGTCGCGGGGGTCGCCGGCGTGCGGGGTTGAGTTGCTGAGTTTGGGGCTGATGCTCATGAGGTCGCAGGCGATGTCGACGCGCGACACGGTGCCCGCGGTTTCGATGGTGATGTGCATGCCGCGCGCTGCGAGCGCATGGGAGAGCGGGGCGAGCGCGGGGAAGATCATCGGCTCGCCGCCGGTGAGCACGGCGTGGCGCGCGCCTGTGGCGCAGGCTTCATCAACGAGCGAGCTGAGGTCGCGGGGCGCGCCGTCGGGGTTCCAACTGGCGTAGGGCGTGTCGCACCAGCCGCAGCGCAGGTTGCAGCCGCTGAGGCGCACGAACCAGGAGGGGATGCCGGTGAGTTTGCCCTCGCCCTGAAGCGAGAAAAAAGACTCGCTGACGGGGAGCGCGGCGGCGGGGGGCTGGTCGATCGCGCTCGGGTGCTGCTCACTCATGTCGGAGCACCGGCGTAGCGGGTGGGGTCGGGCACGCCCGCATGGGTGAAGCCCTTGCGGCGCAGCAGGCAGGAGTCGCAGTGGCCGCAGGCCAGGCCGTCGGCGGGGTCGTAGCAACTGAGGGTGAGGGAGAAGTCAACACCGAGCCGCGCGCCCAGGTGGATGATCTGTGCTTTGCTGAGGGTGGCCAGGGGCGTGCGCACGGCGAGGCGCGGGCCGTGTTCGTGCGAGGTGATGCCGGCGCGGGTGGCGAGGTTGGCGGTGTGTTCGAAAGCGCGGATGAACTCTGGGCGGCAGTCCGGGTAGCCGGAGTAATCAACGGCGTTGACGCCGATGAAGATGTCCCACGCGCCGAGGACTTCGGCGTGGGCGACGGCCAGCGAGAGGAAGAGCATGTTGCGCGCGGGGACGTAGGTAACCGGGATATCCATCTCGCCGCCATTGGGGCGAGACTCGAGCTCGGCGCGGTCTTTGGGCACGGGGATGTCGGCGGTGAGGGCCGAGCCGCCGATGGCGCGAAGGTCTACGCGGAGTGTGCGGTGCGAGGCGGCACCCAGGGATGAGGCGACCCGCTCGGAGGCGGCCAGTTCGACGCGGTGGCGTTGGCCGTAATCGAAGGAGAGCGCGTGGCATGCGAACCCTTCGGCACGCGCGACGGCCAGGCAGGTGGCGCTGTCGATGCCGCCGGAGAGCAGGACCACGGCGAGGGGTTGTGGGTGTGGGGGCATCACGGGTGGTGATAGATAGTAGATAGCGGCACCGTGCGTTCGGGCCACGGAAGGCCCGGGGGCCACCGGTGTGGGGGGTGGCGGTCATGCTCGGCCCTCGCACGGCAAGGCTGGGTGGTGACCCAATAACTGGCCACGAGGCGGCCACTCTGCGAATAAACCGCGAACGTGCCGGGTGAAATGGGCTTGCAAAACGGCCCTGATGAGGTATGCTGTTTGGGTCGGCGGGTGCGCGGCAACCGGGGTGCATGCCGCCGCGTACCTGTTTCTGTCACCCGTTCGGGTATGCCGGTTGTTTGTCCTTTCAGAGCCGGGAGTGTGTGCGATGCGTCTGTCTCACTGCGCGATAATCGTGGCGGCTGGACTTTCATTGTGCGCCGGGCTTGCCGCGGGGCAGGCCGCGCGGCCGATTGACGCGGGTGTGCAGGGCGCGGGGCGCAGCGCGATGGGCGTGCCGATCACGGTTGATCGGCTGGGGCAGCTGCGTGTGACATCGCTGGGCCACGTGCTTGAAGACACGTTTGGGCGGGCGGGCGGAGAAGGCGCGGGTGGTGGGTATTCGCCGCGCAACTGCCCGGTGCTGGCGACGCACACGGACGCGAGTTTTTCGGGCGGGGGGAACTTCACCGTGCAGGCGGGGTTTGGGGCGGGGGAGTTTTTCGCGGCGACGTACACGCTTCCGGCGGAGGCCTTCCCGATTCGCTTCAAACTCGGCGAGGTGATTTTCGCCACGTCGAACGCCACGCAGAACACGACGACGGTGTGGGGGGTGCGGATCTATCAGGGCCCGCCGAGCGGGGGGGCGCTGCTGCTCTCAGAAAACTCGGATGATGTGGTGCTGCCGCACCTGCGGATGGGCCCGGGCACGAACGCGACGCGCATCGAGTTTTCGATCGATCCCAATGATCCTGAGCAGGTGATCATTCAGAACAACGGCTCGCGGCAGTTCACCATCGCGTTTGGCATCATCCAGCACAACAACCAGACGTCGAACCCGTGCTTTCAAGGCCCGCCCACGTGCTGCAACGCCTTCCCGACGACGGATGTTTCGGGGCTGGCGGCGCCGAGCGCGAACTGGCTCTTTGGTCTGAACTGCGGCTCACTCGGGTGCCCGCCCAACGGGGGCTGGTCAACCTTCGGCAACCTGAACCAGTTGTGCCGGCCGTCGGGCGACATTGTGGTGCGTGCGACGTGGGAGAGCGTGTCGTGCGCGCCTTCGATCGGCGCGTGCTGCCTGCCCAGCGGTTCGTGTGTTCAACTCACGGCGACGCAGTGTGAAGACCAGGCGGGTGTGTATCAGGGCGATGCGAGCGACTGCGCGAACGTGACATGCCCGCAGCCCACCGGCGCGTGCTGTTTCTCGAGCGGTTTCTGCACCCCGCTGCAGCAGCCCCAGTGCATCGGCGCGGGTGGCACCTATCTGGGCAACGGCACGGTGTGCGGCTCGGGCAGCACCTGCCCCACCGGCGCGTGCTGCCTGCCGGATGGCTCCTGCCAGCCGGGCATCACCAGCACCGCGTGCGGTGCGCAGGGCGGGCTCTTCAGAGGCGTGGGCAGCAACTGCGCCTCGGCCAACTGCCCGCAGCCCCAGGGCGCCTGCTGCGCCCCCACGGGCTTCTGCCTGATCGTGACGGAGGCGACGTGCACCGGCATCGGCGGCACGTGGGCCGGGGCGCTGACCACCTGCAATGACACCAACGGCAACGGGCAGGCCGACGTGTGCGAAGAGGGTGGACGCTGCGTGGCCGACTACAACCAGGACGGCGGCGTCGACGGGCAGGATGTCGAGGCGTTCTTCCTTGATTGGGAACTGGGCGAGAGCGCGGCCGACGTGAACGAGGACGGCGGCGTGGACGGCCAGGATGTTGAGTACTTCTTCACCCGCTGGGAATCGGGCGAGTGCTGATGCGTCGGCCCTGTTGGGCGGCGGCGGTCAGTGAGCGTGCGACTCGGTGATGAGGTTGGGCGCGCGCCGCCCTTCGATGATCGCGGCGGCGTTCTCACAGACCATCTCGGTCATCATTTCGCGGTAGCGGGCCGCCGCGCTGCCGATGTGGGGCGTGAGCACGGCGCGCGGGTTGGCGACCAGCCCGGGGTGCACGAGCGGTTCGCGTTCGAAAACATCAAGGCCCGCGGCGTAGAGGCGGCCGCTGTCGAGCGCCTCCACGAGCGCCCCTTCGTCCACGATGGGCCCGCGCGCCGTGTTGACGAGGATGGCCGAGGGCTTCATGAGGGCGAGGGCGCGGGCGTTGATGAGGCCGCGCGTCTGCGGTGTGAGTGGGCAATGGATGCTCACGACATCGGCCTGGGCCAGGCCTTCATCGAGCGTGACGCGCTGCGCGGCGAGGGGGGCTAACTCAAACTCCCAGTGGCGGGTGCGCGCGACGTAGAGGACGCGCATGCCCCAGCCGCGCGAGCGCATCGCCACGGCCAGCCCGATGCGCCCCGCGCCGACGATGAGCAGGGTGCGGCCGGTGAGGTCTTGGCCGAGAAAATCGGCCATGCCCAGGGGGCCGTTGGCCGCGTAGGCGGGGCTGCGTGCGTAGCGGTCTGCCTCGATGAGGCGTCGCGCCGCGGCGAGCACCAGGGACCAGGCGAGGTCGGCGGTGCCTTCGGTGACCGCGTGGGGCGTGTTGGTGGCGAGCACACCGCGCGCGGCGCAGGCGGCGAGGTCGATGTTTTCGTGGCCCACGGCGAAGTTGCACACGCCGCGCAGGTTGGGGCCGGCGGCGTCGAGGAAGGCGGCGTCTACCCGGTCGGTGTACATGGTGACGACGACGCTGCTGCCGCGGATGAAGGCGTGGAGCGCCTCGCGCGAGGGCGGGGAATCGCCCAGGATGCGCACCTCGGCGCCGGGGACGATGGCGCGCCCGGGGGGCGTTCGCGTGAAGGAGACGATCGGCTGCGCTGTCATGCCAAGAGGCTAGGCGGGGGGCGAGAGAACTGGGCAGACCACCCAATTAGGGGTGCGGTAGGTTTGGGCAGGCAGCCTGGCTCTCACCCGATTAAACTTGGGAATTGTACTTGACTCAGACCGGGGCAAGGGTGAACATGCATGGTGCGAACTCCTCTCACCATGTCGCTCGCCGCCTTGGCGGCCATCTCGCTCTCCACTGTTGCGGTTGCTCAGCCGACGAGTGTTCACGACGCGCCGCCGCATCGTGATACCTGACGCAACCAACCTCATCAGCCCGAGTAGTTTTCTGCATCTTCCTCCCGGCAGTGTTGAAGTGCGTATCGTTACTATGTCAAACGGCCAGAGCGACTGCTGCGAGACCCCAGGCCCCTCGTGCCCTGAACTTGAAGTCGCTATCGACCTCGTTCAACTCAGCCGTATTCCGGGCGCCGTCGGCGGCAACCCGTGCTACCCATATTGTGGCCCATTGTTCGAATCTTTCGGCGAGGTTGCAGTCGGGGGCTTGGGTGGTGTTGTGCTGGCCGATGTAGACCTCAGCGGTCGCGTGACGGAGCGCGACTTCGACAAGTTCATGGACAGTTGGCTCCAGGAAGCAGGGAGTGCCGGTGACTACGTGCGGGATAGCGTCTACGACGAAGCAGATGTTGCCGCCTTCTTGACCGATTACCTCGAAACCCTTCAGTGAAGGCCTGTCGCCCGATAACCCTGAAACCTGGCCTGTAAGTGCCAGGATATGGGACCGTAATCAGGTTATTTGAGATTATCTCTGAAAAGTCGGTGCAATCCTATACGGTTTTGGTATACTAAGAATGGTCCGTGAAGTATCCTTCAGTGAGAAGTAGAGGAGAGAGATTCATGCGTTTGCATCCCGCCCTTGTTGCGATGATGTGTGTCACCACAACTGTGTTTGCAGAAGGGCCACGTTTTACGCAGGTTCCTCTTACCATCCGCGCATGAATGCAGATGGAAATATCGCAGTGGGTGTCGGCGTGCTGCCGGGCTACTCCAATGCAAGCATTCGATACAATATATCCGCAGGTACTCAAGAGCACATTGTCGCAACTCCCGATCGCCCTCTGAGCACGCAAGTCTCGGGTGTATCTTCAGATGGTTCTGTATTTGCTTCTAACAGTGGATCGAGCGGCTTTCGGACTGTTTGGGGGGCCGGAAGTGTTATCATTGAGCGGTATCCGGGGGCTTCCAGTACCAACGTTTCTGCTATTAGCGGCGATGGAAGTGTTCTCGCCGGGCGATCGGACCTGAACGGGAACGGGGTCAATATCTTCCCCTTCCGCTGGACGCCCCAAGCCGGCCGCCAAGAGATCGGGCCGGCCAATGGTTTATTAGGCGGGGACGTCCGTGACATCAGCCGCGATGGCACCACAATTGTCGGCAGCGGCGGCCCACTTGGTGGGAACGGCTCACTTGGATGGGTGTGGCGTGAGGGGTCAGACTTTTCATTTCTCCCAACTCTTCCAGGATTTGAAGGGACAGTTGCTAGCGCTGTGTCGGCCGATGGCAGCATCATCGTGGGTACATCCCGGCAGGCCTCCAATCCGGCGGTTCGGTTGGTGTTGCGTTGGATAGGAAACGATTTACACGCATTCCCGCTGCCGTCAGGATTGGTAAATCCCGGTGTTGAGGATGTCAGCGACGATGGCAACGTTATGGTTGGAGGCGTGGTTATCCCGGGTGTTGCCGGATCGTGGGGCATGATCTGCACGCCTGAACTGGGTGTGATGCTCGCCAGCGACTACCTGGCCTTGCATGGCCTGACCCTCCCAGAGGGTGTCGGCATCCGGCGCATTTACGCCGTGTCGGCCGACGGCATGACCTTTGGGGGTGCTCTCATTGGCGGTGGGGGCTTTGTCGCCACCGTTCCTGCGCCGGGCGTCACGGGTTTGCTCGCCGCGGCTGGGCTCTTTGCCTCGCGCCGCAGGCGCGGGTGAATCGTGCGGGCCGCACCGAGTGATGGGTCACGTTGCGCCCTGACGCGAGGTCAGGGCGCACCCTAGCCTTCACGCATGATGCCGTACTTCCTGCGTGTGATGGTTGCGATGGGCGTGAGCGTTCTGGTTGTCTTGGCGCACGGGTGCGGTGTGACACGCGTGCCCATCGACAGGGCGATCGAGGGGGACCCGCCCCGCATCGTGGTGATTGGCGACTGGAACGATGTCGATGCGGCGGTTGATGTCGCGGCGTCGCGGGCGGAACTGGCGCCGCTCTCGGAGCAGAGCACGCGTCTGCGTGACGGCACGCGGGAGAAGCGGTATGTGCTGCTGGCGGCGGATGATGCGCGGGCGCTGCTGACCGTGCGTCAGGGTGTTGCCGGGGCCGGCGAGCAAGGCCCGGGCCCGATCGAGTTTGAAGCGGTGATGTCGCCGCGCCGCGATGAGGCCCGCGAGAAGCGGCTGCTGAGCGCGGCGGCGTCTCGACTGCGCGACCTCGCGGGGCGCGAGTGGGCGCCGCTGCGATAGCGGATGCTGTGGTGTTCGTCATGTCGCGCGTGGCGTGGGCGCGGCGGTATGGCGGCGCGGCGTGCGGAGTGGGGCGGTTGAGTGGGCTCAGTTCGAGCCGACCATATCGGCGTTGGTGTTGTAGCGCTTCATCGCGCCCAGCAACTGCTCGACCTGCATGTGCGGGGGCATCTGCAAGAGGCGGCGTCGCAGGGCCGTGACCGTCTGCAGTTCCTTCTCGCTCATGAGTTTGTCTTCCTTGCGTGTGCCGCTCTCGGCGAGGTTGATGGCGGGGAAGAGGCGCCGCTCGGCGATGCGGCGGTCGAGGATGAGTTCCATGTTGCCGCTGCCCTTGAACTCTTCGAAGATGACCTGATCGGCGGCGCTGCCGGTATCGACCAGGCACGAGGCGATGATGGTGAGGCTGCCGGCCTCTTCGGTGTTGCGTGCCGCGCCGAAGAGGGCGCGTGGGACTTCGAGCGCGCGGCTGTCGAGCCCGCCGGTCATGGTGCGGCCGCTGCCCGCGTGCTTGCGGCTTTGGTTGAAGGCGCGTCCCAGTCGCGTGAGCGAATCAAGGAGCACCACCACGTGCCTGCCGGCCTCGACCATGCGTTTGCAGCGCTCGATGGTGGTCATGGCGGCCTCGATGTGGCGCTCGACGGTGTGGTCGTTGCTGCTTCCCACGACGCGGCAGCGCTTGCGGCGCGCGGCGGTGGCGGCGGGCGCCGGCGGCTGAGAGTCTTCGGCCAGTTCGGCGATGGCGGCTTCGCCTCGCGCGACGAGGTCTGGGGGCGCGAGCGATTCTTCGATGGCGGCGAAGGTGCGGCGGAAGTCGGTCATTTCCTCGGGGCGCTCGTCGATGAGGAGGATGACGAGTTCGACCTGCGGGTGGTTGCGCAGGATGGAGCCGCCGATGTCTTTGAGGAGGGTGGTTTTGCCGGCCTTGGGGGGCGAGACGATGAGGCCGCGCTGCCCGCGCCCGATGGGGCAGAAGAGGTCGATGAGTCGGCAGGAGGCGGGGCAGCCGGGGTATTCGAGGGTGAGTCGCGGCTGGGGATCGACAGAGGTGAGGTCTTCGAACTTTCGTGCGTCGGGGGGGAGGAGGATGGGCTCGCCGTCGATATCAAGCACGACGGAGGGGGAGGCGGTGCCGCCGCGCTGGTTGTGATGGGGTGCGCCGTGTCTGGGGTGAGAGCCCTGATGGCGTTGATCGTGCGTGGCGTTGGGGTGGCCGCCGGTGTGCGGGCCGTTGTGCCCGCCGCCGCTGCCTCTGCCGCGCTTGCCACGCTTTCGCCACCGGCGACCCTGACCTGAGCGATCTCCATCCATTTGTAGAACTCCAGCGGCCCGCGGCGAACGTTGCGCGAGCACGCACCACACTAGGAACAACCGACGGATCATGCCGTGTGCCGGCGTGTGCCGGCGGATCGTGCATGCGGCGTGCCAGCACGCGCGAGATGCCGGCCCGCGGCACGGGCGAGAATCGGGCGAGCGTGCGGCTGCGGCTATCGAAGCCGGTCGCGCACGGGCGGCCCCACGGAACACCATACCAAAGCCCGGCGAAGGGCCGCGAGCCCGGAACCACGCGGGGAACGGCGCGGAGCCGGTGGGAATGACCCGGCCGCGGACGTGTGCATGATCGGAGGCGGCGGCGCGTTGGCGAGTTTCGCCACCGCCGCGGACAGATCAGTGTACCCCTGCTGCGCGCGTGGCGTTGCGGAGGGCGCGCGGGAGGTTATTGCTCCCTGGGCTCGGGGGGCGTGTCGGGTGAGTCGGGTGGGGCGGCGGGATCGGCGCCGTTCTGCGCGGCGGCCTGTTCCTCGGCCTCGGCCTTTTTGAGGTTGCCCAGAAGATCGCCGGCGAACTGGTTGTCTGGATCAATGGTGAGCAGTTCGCCCAGGATGTGCATGGCGCGGTCGTGCTGCTGGGTGTTGCCCAGGCAGTAGATGAGGTATTCGCGCGGGCGGACGGCGGCGGGGTCTTTGTTGGTGACGAACTCGAGGGGGGGGATGGCCTGCGCGAAGCGGGAGGTCTCGGCGAGGATGCGCCCCGCGTGGAAGTGGGCGACGAGGTCGTCCGGGTTGATGGCGGTGGTGCGGCGCAGGGCTTCGAGGGCGTCGTCGCGCCGGCCGTTGTCGTCGAGGAGGAGTGCGTAGGTGCCCCAGATGGGGCCGTTGTCGGGGAAGCGGGCCACCGCGGTTGAGGCGATGGGGAGGGCCTGCTCGGCCAGGTCGTTGTCGCGCATGGCGTTGAGCAGATGCAGCCAGCCGCCCGGGTCGGCCTTGTTGGCCTCGCTGCTCACTTCATCGAGCGCGGCGACGTGGCCCTGCGATTCAAGGATGACGCCGACGAGGGCGTATCGGGCGGCGAGGAGTGAACCGTCGCGCCGGAGGGCTTCGCGGAAGAAGGCCGCGGCGCGATCGGGGCGCTTGCGGGCGCGCTCGAGCATGCCCAGGCAGTAGACAGCCCAGTGGAAGTCCGGCGCGAGGTCCAGGGCGCGGCGCATGAGTGGCTCGGCCTGATCGAGCGAGCCGCTGAGCATGAGTTCGGTGCCGAGGCTGCAGACGCCGCGCGGGTCGTTGGGCTCGAGTTCGTTGTAGGTTGTGAAGTGTCGCAGGGCCTCGTCGTGGCGGTCGAGGCCGGAGAGGGCGCGAGCGATGTCGAAGTGTGCGCAGCTGTGGTCGGGGTGGAGGGTCAGGTGTCGGGAGAGGATCTCGACGGCGCGCTCGTTCTGGTCGGCCTCGTAGAGGGCCTGCCCGAGGTTGTAGAGGACAAGCGGGGAGTCGGGGTCGAGCGAGAGGGCGTGCTCAAAGGCCTTGATGGCCTCGGGCATGCGGCCGGTGTTCTGCAGCACGACGCCGAGGTTGTCGTGCGCGGCGGGGTTGTCTGGCTCGGCCTCGACGGCGCGGCGCATGGACTCGATCATGCGCTCGCTGTCGCCCATGTCGTCGTAGACGCGCGAGCGGAGGAAGTGGAGTTCGGCGGAATCGGGCTCTGCCTCGCTGGCCATTTCGAGGGCCTTGATCGATTCGCGGTGGCGGCCGCTGAGCCACAGGGCCAGGCCGAGGTTGCGAAGGATGTTGGCCGCGCCGGGTTCATCGGCGGCGGCGCGCCGGAAGTGGGCGAAGGCTTCGTCGCGCGCGCCGCGCTGGAAGAGGACGATGGCGAGGTTGTTTCGTGGCGCGGCGGCCTCGGGCGCATCGTTGAGGGCGCTGCGGAACTGCTGCTCGGCGAGGTCGAGGTCGCCGCGCTCATAAGCGACCACGCCGCGGTTGTAAGCCTCTTTGCCGGGGCCGTCGGTGTCTTCGGGTTCGAGGGTTTCGAAGAGCCCTTCGTCGAGGGCGTGGTGGCCCATGCGTCGGGCGTCGTACTGGTCGGTGCAGTGCGAGCGCACGTAGGGCGCGGAGGGTTTCTGGGGGTCAAAGGGTGGCAGGCCCAGGTCCATGCGGGGTTCTCGCGCCCAGCATAGCCCAGTTGGGGCGCGGGGTGTGGCCGGCCCCGGGGGAGCCCCCGAGCACCCCTGGGTTCGGGCGGTTCAGGCCGCGCCGGCGAGGGTGGCGCGGGCGAGCGCGGCGAAGCGGGCGACCTTGGCGATGAGGGCGTGGCGGTCGATGGGTTTGGTGAGGTAGCCGCTGCAACCGGCGTCGAGACAGCGTTCGCGGTCACCGGCCATGGCGTGGGCGGTGATGGCGATGATGTGGCCGCGGTAGCCCGCATCGCGGAGGCGCATCGTGGCGCGGTAGCCGTCGAGTTCGGGCATCTGCATGTCCATGAGCACGGTGTCGAAGGGCCGTCCGTCTGCCTGGGCCTGTTCGATTCGTTCGATGGCGAGAAGGCCGTTGCCGGCGATGTCAACCTCGGCGCCGGCGCGCCGCAGGAAGTGGCCGATGAGCCTCTGGTTGTCGATGCCGTCTTCGGCCAGGAGCACGCGGAGGCCGGCGAGGGGCGGGGCGGTCGCGGGTTGGGCCGCGGGCTGCGGTGCGGTGGCGGGTGGTTGGGGCTGGGCCGTGTTCTGCGACGATTCGGTTGTTTTGACGAAGGTGAAGCGGGCGGTGAAGGTGCTTCCCTTGCCGGGTTCAGAGGCGACGTTGAGTTCTCCGCCCAGCATGCGCACCAGGCGCTGGGTGATGCTCAGGCCAAGGCCCGTGCCGCCGAACTTACGCGAGGTGCTCTCGTCGGCCTGTGTGAAGGGCTTGAAGAGCGAGGCGAGTTCCTGCTTGTTGAGGCCGATGCCGGTATCGGCGACGGTGAGGCGGACCTGCGACATGCAGCCGGCGAGGTCGAGCGAGTCGAGTTCGACACGCACTTCGCCCTTGTGGGTGAACTTCACGGCGTTGCCGACGAGGTTGATGAGGATCTGTCTGAGGCGGGTGGGGTCGGTGAGGACGCGCCCGTTGTCTACGCCGCGCTGCACGAAGGTGAGGCGCAGGTCTTTGGCGTGTGCGCGATGGCGGAGGGTGTCGGTAACCTGCCGGGCGAGGGCGCCGAGGCAGACGGGGATGGACTCGAGACGCATCTCGCCTGATTCGATTTTCGAAAGGTCGAGGACGTCGTTGATGATGGAGAGAAGGTGCTCGCCGTTGGTGCGGATGGTGTTGATGCAGTCGGCGCGCTGGTCGTCGGAGATGCCGGGTTCTTCGAGGATGCTGGTGAAGCCGAGGATGGCGGTCATGGGTGTGCGGATCTCGTGGCTCATGTTGGCCAGGAAGAGCAACTTGGCGCGTGCCGCCTGCTCGGCGGCGTTCTTGGCCCGGCGGAGTTCTTCGCGCACGTCGCGTTCGTGGGTGATGTCTTCGTAGGTCCCGATGACGCCGACGACATTGCCCCCGCTGTCGCGCATGGGCACTTTGCTCGTGCGCACCCACATGGTGTGCCCGGCCTCGTCGGTGTAGGGCTCTTCGTAACTCACCCTGGCGGTGCCGGAGCGCATCACGGCGAGGTCGTCGGCGCGGTAGATGGCCGCGTGCCGGCTCCAGGGCAACTGCGCATCGGTCTTGCCGACGATATCAGCGGGGGAGTCGAGGCCGGCGTCGCGGGCCATGGACATGTTGCAGCCGACGTAACGCCCCTCGGGGTTTTTCCAGAAGACGCGCTGGGGCATCGCGTCCATCGCGATCTGGAGCACTTCCTGGCTTCGCAAGCGGTCCTGCTGGGCCTTGTGCGATTCGGTGATGTCGCGCGAGGCGATGGCCACGCCGTCGGAGTGGGGCACCACCTGGTGGAAATACCGCGTGCTCTTGAGCCCCTCGATGGCGAGGTCGAACTCTTCTTCGATAGCCTGGCCGGTTTCGTAGACCCGCAGGTAGCGGTCGAAGAACCCCTGCGTGCGGGTGATGGGGAAGAGTTCGCACAGACGCCGGCCGATGATCTCTTCGCGCGTGCGTGCGAGCATGGCCGCGCCGCGGTCGTTCACGTCGATGAACTCGAAGTCGGTGACTTCGCCGTGGTCGCTGCGCACGCAGCGCAGCAAATAAAACGAGTCGAGACTGCCGGTGAGCGCGGCGCGGTAGCGTTCTTCCTTCTCGCGGGTAGCGGCCTCCATGGCGACGGCGCGCCCGGCGGAGCGTCGGAGTTCCAGGAGTGAGGAGGCCTGAGCGCCCAGTGTTTCAAGCAACTCAACCTCGTCGGGCGTGAGCGTGCGGGGGGCAGTATCGACCACGCAGAAGGCGCCCAGCACGTTGCCGTCCGAGAGCCGCAGGGGCACACCCGCATAGAAACGAACGCCGTGAGGCTCGGTGACGAGGGGGTTGTCGCGTGTGCGTTCGTCGAGGGTTGTATCGGGGATGACCTGCGTCTGGCCCGTCGCCACAACCCAGGCGCAGATCGCCTGGGATATGGGTGTCTGCGAAAGTTGGGTGCCGACCTTCGACTTGAACCACTGGCGTTCGTCGGTCACCAGGCTCACCATGGCGGTGGGGCACCTGAGCAGCCGCGTCGCCAACCGGGTCAGCGCGTCAAACTCCGGCTGAGGCGGCGTGTCGAGCACGTTGCACTCGCAGAGCGCTTTGAGTCTCTGTGCCTGGTTCGGAGGGGTCGGAGCGAGCATGATGGTCCTGGTTGTCGCCGGGGGCGCGCGTACGCCGCGTGCGGAGGGGGGCCCCCTCCGGCATGGTCAATCGGACGGCGTGCAGCGCGGCGTCATCGCCCCTTGAGCCAGCGGGGGCAATTTGAGTGGCATTGCTCACACGCGCGCGGCAGGGCGCGACCGAGGCAACGCCCGAGAACCCGGGTGTGAACGCCCGGCGAATCACACGACCAGGGTTTGTACCCGCGTGTACGAAGTGGCCCGCCGGCCCTGCACAGAAGCCTCGAAGGCGGGGCCGGACTTGGCCCACTCCAGGGTGACGAGGCGCATGTCGCCGCGCTCAAAGCCGGAGCCATCGCCGGCGTCTTCGTAGAGCAGCCCGTGCGCCTGCGCGTGCGCATCGGGCGCGACGACGAGCGTGAGGACGTTTTCGACCGGCTCATCGACCCATTGGCGGGCCGGGCCCACGGGCAGAATGGCGCCCGCGCGCAGGTAAAGCCGCGGCAGGTTGGGGCCCGCGGGGAAGAGGCCGTCGAGGGGTTTCCAGATGCCGCGCGGCAGCACGTGTTTCGCCGCGCCGTCGCTCGGCGGGGTGGGGCCGGGGAGTTGACCGGCGGGGGAAACATCGCAGGCCACGAGCAGGTCTGAGCCCAGAAGGAACGCGTTGTCGCACGCACGCAGGCGGCGGTCTGCGGGGTCGGCGAAGAAGATGGGGCGGGCTACGGGTGTGCCCAGCGTGCTTGCTTCATGGAAGAGTGTGTAGAGGTATGGCAAAAGGCGGTAGCGGCGTTCAAGGGCGGCGCGGCAGGTGCGTTCGCAGGCTTCGCCAAAGGCCCACGGCTCGTGGTGGCCGGTGGTTTTCTCGCTGTGGGCGCGCGCGAAGGGCAGCAGCGAGCCGAGCCCCATCCACCTCGCGAAGAGTTCCGCGTCGGCGTTGCCGATGAAGCCGCCGATATCGGGGCCCGCGAAGGGTTGACCGCTCAGGCCCAGGTTGAGGGCCATGGAGATCGACCAGCGGAGGTGGTTCCAGTCGCTGCGGTTGTCGCCGGTCCAGGTCGCGGCGTACCGCTGGCCCCCGAGGAAGTTGGAGCGTGTGAGCAGGAACGGGCGCTTGTCGGGGCGATGCGCGGCGATGCCCTCGCGCGAGGCGCGAACCATGAGCATGCCGTAGATGTTGTGGTACTGCGCGTGGTCGCCAGGGCCGCCCAGATCATCGTCGGCGTTGTGGCGGTTCGAGACGGGCATGGTCTTTTCAACCCCGCCGAAGACCGCCGGCTCGTTCATGTCGTTCCAGAACCCGTCGGCGCCGGTCTGGAGCAGCGGCGCATAGAGCCCCGCCCACCAGGCGCGGGTGCGGGCGCTCGTGAAGTCGGGGAACGCGCAGGCCCCGGGCCACACGTTGCCGTGGTATTCACGCCCATCGGCGGTGGTGATGAGGTGGCCGCCCTCTTTCGCCGAGGCGTAAACGGCATAGGCGGGATCAACCTTCAGGCCAGGGTCGATCATGTAGATGGTGCGCAAGCCCATCGAGCGAAGGTCGGCGTTGAGCGACGCGGGGTCGGGGAACTTGCCCGCGTCGAAGGTGAAGCAGCGGAAGCCGTCCATGTAGTCGATGTCGAGCCAGATCACGTCGCAGGGCATGCGCCGGGCGCGGAACTCGGCGGCAACCTCGCGGACGCGTGCGTCGGGTTCGTACGACCAGCGGCACTGGTGATACCCCAGCGCCCACAGCGGGGGAAGGGGCGCTCGCCCGGTGAGGGCGGCCAGGGCCTGCACAACTTCTTCGGGCGAGTTCCGTTCGATGATGGTGACAGCGGGGCTGGGGCCGCGCACCAGCACGCGGACGCCGCGCCTGAGGTCAATCTCGCAGCGGTGCGTGGTTTCGATGATCACACCGAAGGCCGAGCCGTCGGCGCGCAGCGCGAGCACGAACGGGTGCGACTGGTAGAGGTTGCGGCTTGCGGCGGTGTAATCAAAGTTGTCGTTGTTCCAGAGCGTCACGCGCCGGCCGTTGCGCAGCAGCGGCCCGGCCTGCTCGCCGGTGCCGTAGAACGACACGCCGGGTCCGGTGGCGATCTCGACAAACCGTGCGGCACGCCCGAGCACGCCGAAGCGAGGGCGGGTTCGCCAGCCCAGGGGCAGCGGCGCGAGCGCGGTCGGCTGTTCGACATACGCCGGAAAGGGCGGAAGCGGGCGCGCGGCGAAGGCCGGGTCGCGGAACCGCGCGACGCCCTGACCGATGAGCACGGGGCGGGGGTCGAGTCGCAGGATGGCTGGCTGCTGAGAGAGCATGGCGCTGGGGCGTTGAGCGTAGTCGGTGCGCCCCGTGCGTGCCCGGGCCCCGGTTTCTGCGGGGGTGCTACCACGGGCCGCGGCCCGGGAGCGCGAGGTGCGCCGCCGGGCCGCGGGGTGGACAAACACAGAAGGTGCGGTGCTCAGGCGGCCTTGCGGCGTGCGGTGCCCGAGCGGGTGCGGCTCTGGGTCGCGCCGGCCATGCGCGGCTGCACGAAGTCTTCGGCCGCGGGCTTGCAGGTGCCGGTGAGAACGACATCGACAAGTTCGAGCGGGGTGGTGGCCCACAGGTCGGCGCGGATCTGATCGGCCAGGCCTTCGGCGCGGTTGAAGACGCCGCCGCCGACGACGATCTTCGTGCGCTTGGCGGCGCCGATCTCGCGGATCGAGTCGATGATCATGCGGATGTCGGGCAGGTCGCTGGCGGCCGAGGCGAAGAGCACGAGGTAATCGGGCCGGCGCTCGTGCACCTGCTCGAGGATCTCGTCGGCAGGAACGCCGCCGCCGGTGAAGGCGACCTTGCAGCCGCCCGCTTCGAGCAGGTCAACGGCCATCTGCGCGGCGAGTTCTTCGCTCTGGCTGGGCCCGCAGGCGGCCAGCACGTTGAAGCGCTTGGGCCCGTCGAGGGGCAGACGCGACGAGGTCTGATCGACGAGCATGCGCAGCAGACGCGTGCTGAGGTGATAGGCCACGCCGGTGATCTGGTCGGCCCGGTGCAGTTGCTCGATCTTTTCGTACACCGGGAAGTAGAGGTTGTTGATGATGGTGGGGGCGGGCGTGCCCTGGTCCACCAGTTCCCGCACGAGGGTGCGCGCACCCGGGCGGTCGCCGTTGATCAAAAGTTCAAAGAAACGCTCGAGGAGAATCTCCTGGCTCATGGTAAAACTGCTCCAGAATCCGTTCCGGTTCGGGCACGGTTCCACCATGGCCCCACACTGGGTTGTGAACGCGGCGCCATCCATTCGCCGCGGATCTCGCCGCCGGGTGAAACACACCGGCGACGTTGACAGCCCATGAATCGGAGTGCGCGGGCTCATGCATGGAATTTGCACCCTCGCGGCGCGCACGTCGTGTCGCGTTTGCTCCCGATAAGCGTGCAACGCCCTTCACAGGGGCCGCGGATCGGCAGGAGTTGCGCTCCGCGGCCTCGACCGCTGGGTATTCACACCCAGCGCGTGCGCCAGAATGGGGTGCGCCGCCGGGGCGGGCCGGTGGTTTGCCTGTGCGTCGCGCCGGATCTCGGACGTAGCGTGCCCGGAGCCAACGTCCGAGTTGCGCGCGTAGGGGTGTGATCGGGTGAAGGGCGGGCCCGGACTCGCGCGGCGCCTCACGGCGTCAGGTGGAGGCCGCCGCCGTGGGCGAGACATCGGCACGATAACAGACACAGATGCCGAAGGTCAGGGGCGTGGCGCTCACACCGCTGAAACCAGTCTCGGCCATCGCCGCGCACATGTCGTCGCGCGTCATGAACGTGCTGACCGAGGCGGGAAGATATTTGTACGCCCCCGAGCGGTCGCCGCTGATGAGCGTGGCGGTGCGCGGCATGATCTTCGCGCAGTACACGTCGTTGAACCAGCGCAGCGGCCCCCACGAAGGGCGGTCAAACTCCAGCACGATCAACCGCCCCCCCGGGCGCAGCACCCGGCGGAACTCCGCCAGCGCCCGGCGCGGCGATTCGACATTGCGGATGCCGAAGGCGATGGAGACCACGTCGAAGGAACTGGCGGGGAAGGGCAGATCCTGCGCGTCGCCCTGCATGTAGGTGATCTTCGACGCGGGAACGCCCTCGAGCCGCTGCTTCTTGGCGCGGGCCACGTCGAGCATCTCTGGGGTGAAGTCCATGCCGATGACACCCGCCGCGGGGGAACGGGCGAAGGCCTGCGTGAGGTCGCCGGTGCCGCAGGCGACATCGAGCACGCGCTCTCCGGGGCGCACCGCGGCGGCCCGCACGGCGAAGCGCCGCCACGCCTGGTCGCGCCACAGCGAGTGAACGCGGTTGTTCAGGTCATACGCGCCGGCGATGGCCGCGAACATGCGGCGCACCTTGCCCGCCTTTTCTGCGTCGGCGTGCGGGTTGGCCAGTTCGTTCTCTCGCCACGCGGGCGGGGCCTGGGGGGCTGGCGGTGGAGCGTGCTGCGTGGGCATCGGCGGATGATACGATTCGTGCGGCACGACCGCCCGGATGACGCGAAGTTCGTGCGATCTTTACAGGAGCAATCATGCCTAGCCCCATCGACTCTCATCGCCCGGGCCGGCTCGCGGCGGTCTTTGCCCTCGCGGCGGCTGTGTTCGTCTTCCCGCTGCTCGGGGGGTGCCAGGTCAACCCCGCGACCAACCGCCGCCAGATGACCCTCTATTCGCTCGATCAGGAGGTCGCCCTGGGGCGCGAGGCCAAGGGACAGGTGCTGGCAGAAATGGGGGGTGAACTCAACGACCCCGCCCTCAAGGCCTACATCACCGAGGTCGGCATGCGCCTGGCCGCCACCACCGAGGGCTCATTCCCCTCGCTGCCGTGGGAGTTCACGGTCATCAACAGCGACATCGTCAACGCCTTCGCCCTGCCGGGCGGGCAGGTCTTCATCTCGCGCGGCCTCCTGCGGCGCATGACCAACGAGGCGCAACTCGCCGGTGTCCTCGGGCACGAGATCGGCCACGTGACCGCGCGCCACGGCAACGACCGCATGGTCAGTTCCGTGCTCTACGAGGCCGGCGTCGCCGTGAGCGCCGCCGTGCTTTCAGAGGGGATCGGCGGCGCGGCGGGCGAAATGGCCCCGCGACTGGTGCAGTTCGGCGGGCAGACCATCGTGCTGCGTTACGGCCGCAAAGAAGAGTTAGAGGCCGACGAGTTCGGCATGCGGTACATGTCGCGCGCTGGCTATGACCCCACGGGCCAGCGCGACGTGATGCAGATTCTCGAAGCCGCGATCGGCAACTCCGGCGACATGCCCCCCGAGTGGCTCTCGACGCACCCCTACCCCAAGACCCGCATCGACCGCATCAACTCGATGCTCGCAGGGCAGTTCGCGCAGGCCGCCGCCAACCCCACGCGTTCGAACAACGAGGCCGAGTTTCGGCGGCGCGTCTTGCAGCGGCTGAGCGCGCTGCCGGCCCCGCCCCCGACCACCGAGGCCATGCGTCTGGCATGGGCGGTGGCTTCCGGCGGCGCCGACCACCAGTGCGACGGGTGCCGTGTGTATTGATGCCCCGGCGCGGGTTCCCGGGTGCCTGCCGCCACCCGTGCGGTATTTTTGACCTTGTGGTTTTTTGAGCATGGGGCGACGGCACGGGCCCTCTTCCTCGCCCCGCCACGCCCCGCCACACGCCCCGTCGGGCCGTTGCCGGGCTCGGTCATGAATGAGAATGGGTGAGTGAATACCGAACAGGCGTCCCGGAACGGGCCGGGCGCGCGCCTGCCCCGAAGCGGGGCACCTACAGTCGGGGCCTGTCAGAAAACAGGGGGGTTCGCGGCGGCGCAGCAGCGTCGCCTCGGCACCGGCCGGTCGCGAGCGCGATGAACCGGCCAAAGGGTGGGAGCCAGTCGCCGCGGTGGCGGATGGACCAGCACAGTCTCCCGGGTTTGTGTACGGCCCGGATCCAATCGGAAGGAACAGCGACATGTCAGAGAATCAGCCCCAGGGTCAGCAGGAAGGCCGTCAGATCCAACTCCGCATCGACGAGTCGAAGATGGAGACGACCTACGCCAACACCATCCGCACCTCCACCACGCAGGACGAAGTCGTCATGGACTTCGGCATGAACCTGCCCGTCCCCGGCCCGGACAACCAGCCCGTGCTGGTCTTCGCCGTGGGCAGCCGCATCGTGATGAACTGGTCGGGCGCCAAGCGCCTGGCCATCAGCCTGGGCCAGGTCGTGCGCCAGTACGAAGAACGCAACGGCGAGATCAACATCGGCCAGCAGCAGCGCCCCGGTCAGGGCGGTGCGCCGCGCCTGAGCCAGTAAGCCCAGCCCGCCACACCCGCACCGGCCACCGCGCCACCATGCGCGTCTGCCGGGCGAGTCGCTCACGAATCCAGCGCACGGGGCGGTCCAGCGATGGGCCGCCCCGCGTGCGTTTTGGCCAGTGCGCCCTTCACGGGTATAGTCACGCGTGTTCAGGTGGAAGAAGACCATCACCGACGACGCGGGCGCACTGGTCGACGCGCACGATCTCTCCTCGCCCACGGATGAACGGGCCCGCGACGCCGACTCGCTCACCGCGCTCAACGCGCTGCTGATGCAGGAGGTCTATGTCTCCACGCGAGGCAACCTCGCGGGCCCGCAACTCATGTACATCACGGCCGGCATCACGGGGCTGGTTGTCCTGGCCCTCGTGCGAACGGTCTTCCCAGCGTCGCCGGCCTTCATGTCGTACATCGCGGCGGGCGTGGTGGCCGGCGCGCAGGTGGTGGTGGGTCTGCGGTGGCACGCCGCACGGGCCACGGCCACCATCGTCGCAACCATGCTCGCGCACGGCCGCTGCGGTTCGTGCGGCTATTCGCTGCGAGAGATCAAGCCTGATGCCCACGGGCGAGCCGTCTGTCCCGAGTGCGGCGCGGCGTGGAACCGCTCGCGGATCGGCACGGCGCGAGTCGGTGTGGGCCGTGTGACCGCGGCCGCCGGGGCACGCGCGCAGGCCGTGCCGCCCGGTTCGCTGCTGGACCCCCCGACCTTCGTCGATGACGGCCAGCGCGTGGTGCGCCTCATGGATTCAACCACGCGCGGCGAGATGGACGAGGCCACGCACGCCGGCGTGTGGGCGGCGGCCAAGCAGAAGGTGCGGCGCGACCGCCTTCTCTCGCTCGCGCTGCTGGCCATCTTTCTGCCGGTGACGGCGGCCCTGCTTTTCTACGACTTCTGGCGTCGGCTGCCCGGCCCGCACACGGTCCTCTCGGGTGTGTGCCTCTTGGGCGTGTTTGTGGGCGTGTGGGCCGTACTTTTCTTCGGCGTGGTGTACTTCATCAAGGGCCTGCGCGTTCATTACGAGCGGTACGCACCGGCCATACGCGATGCGTTCCTCGCACGCGGGCGCTGCCCCGCGTGCTCGGCCTCAATTCTCGAAGAGCAGCCTTCGGAGCAGCCCTCGGTGCCCTCGTCGCCCCGCCCCGCCGAGTGCCCCGGGTGCGGCGCGAGGTGGGTCAAACGCTGACACGCGCCGGGGGCACGGTGAATATCTGCTCGGGGGGCCTTCTCCCGACGATCTTCTTGCGGTTCTCTTCGTATGTCCGCCATTGCTCCTCGATGTTCGCGGCCAGCACATGCCCGCACTCAGGGCACGGCGCGGGCAGCACAATCTCGCCGGGCGTGAACCCGCAGTGCGGGCACAGGCGGTGCCCGCTCGCCCGCAGCGCGGCCTTGAGTCCCTGGTTCGAGGTGTGAATCACGTACCACATCAATCCGATCCCCACCCACATCCCCGCCGTAAGCACCACCTGAACCCAGAGCGTGTGCCGCAGGTGCGCGATGGCAGGGGAGACAAACGAGAGCAGGAACCAGGCGAGCCACAGCACATAAAACCCGAGCAGCCACGGCAGAAACCGCAGAAATCGGGTGGAGCGCCAGCGCAGCCACGCCAGCCGCGCCACCGGCGGCCTGGTCTGCAAGAGGTCATGCCCCAAAGTCTGCTTCTGTGCCATGTGTGCATCTGTTCGCATCCGCACCGCCTCACCCCCCGAATGATTGCCTGATGCCTACCCCCTCGCCGCAAAGTCTTCCCGCGACGGTCGGTGCCCTCCGCGCCCACGGGTGGACGTCGCGCCCCGTCAAGGCCGAACTGCGCGGCAACCTCACCGCCGCCCTGCGCGAGGGGCGGCCCCTCTTCCCCGGCGTGCTCGGCTACGACGACACGGTCATCCCCGAAATTATCAACGCGGTGCTCGCGGGCCACGACATCCTCTTCCTCGGCGAAAAGGGCCAGGGCAAGAGCCGCCTCATGCGCCTCCTCGCCGGCTTTCTTGATCCCCTCACGCCCTACCTCGACATCCCCGGCTGCCCGGTGCACGAAGACCCCTTCGCCCCCATCACCCGCGCGGGCATCGACTTCCTCGCCAAACACGGCGACATCGCGCCAATCGCCTGGTGGCCCCGCGAGCAGCGTTACGCCGAGCGCCTCGCGCCGGGCACCAAGTTCGCCGACATCATCGGCGAGATCGACCCCGCCCAGCTCCTCGCGGGCACAAGCATGTCCGCCGAGGGCGCGCTGCACTTTGGCCTCATCCCGCGCATGCACCGGGGCATCTTCGCGATGAACGAACTGCCCGACCTTGACGATGTCGTGCAGGTTGGCCTTTTCAACATCCTCGAAGAGCGCGATGTGCAGATCCGCGGCTACCCCGTGCGCTTCGAGATCGATGTCGCCGTTCTCTTCTCTGCCAACCCCACCACCTACAACCGCAGCGGCAAGGTCATCCCCCAACTCAAAGACCGCATCGGTTCCACCATCCACACGCACTACCCGCGCACGCGCGACCTGGGTATCCAGATGATCCAGGAGCAGGCGGGCGTAGACCTCGGCGGCGAATACCCCGTCCTCGTGCCGCGCTTCATGATCGAGGTCGTCGAGCAGATGTCCATCGCGGCCCGCCGCAGCCGGTACGTCGATCACGCCTCGGGCGTCTCGGCCCGCTTCTCGCTGAGCAACTACCGCACAATGGTCGCCAACGCGCGGCGGCGCGCCATCACACTCAACGAGCGCCCCGCGGTGGCCCGCATGAGCGACCTGGCCCACTTCCACACCTCCGCCGCCGGCAAGATCGAGATGGACCTCATGGGTGCCAACCAGATGAGCGAGAAGCAGGTGCTCGACGCGATCTACGCCGAGGCCACAAAGACAGTCTTCGAGGAGTACCTCGACAAGCACGCCCTCGCCGACGTCGCCGATGTCTTCGCCAAGGGCGTCAAGATCGAAGTCGGCGACATGCTCCCCAGCGCCCACTATGAGCAGGTCGTCAAGCGCGTGCCCAAGGTGTGGGAGACCGCCTTTGACGTGAACCCCGCGCAGTCCGCGGCGGTGCGTGCCAGTTGCTGCGAGTTCGTCCTCGCTGGGTTGTGGGCGAGCGATGTCATCAGCCGCGCCGAGCGTCACGGGCGCATCAACTACGACATGAAGTAGCCAACGAGGGCCAGCGGGCCGGTGGGCCGGGCGGGCGAGGCGAGACCTCTGAAGTATGGCGAGACCTCTGAAGTATGGGTGGCACAGGCGTCCCGCCTGTGCGAATTTGCATAGTTTCTCGATGCGAACCGGCTCGCGCTCCCGTCGGACTTTGCTTGTTCAGTGGTCCCGGGGGCGCCTGTCCGGTCTGCGTCCTTGTTTCGTGCGCAGCCTTCGCCCCGCCGACGCTCGACGCCCGGGGCTTTGTGTCGGACGGCCCATCGCCCTCAGCCCTGCTGGGCCCGGTCATGCCAACGCCCGATAGCCCGTCGGCAGATTCGGCACAATCCGCAACTTTGGTCTTGACGGGTGGCACGCCATCATGTATGGTGTTTGCAGGGGGAGTCATCTTCGTGGTTTCCGTGCGCCCAGCGGCACACCGTGCAGTGGTGGAGAAGCCCGTGATGATGCACCGCGCCCAACACTCGGTCGTTCGCGCCCTTCTTGGGTCGAGCATTCTGGCCACGCTCTGCCTCTTGTTCCTCCCCCACCGCGCCTCTGCCCAGCCCGCTCCGGATGGTTACGACTGGGTCACGGTCGGCGACCCGGGCAATCAGCCTTGGCTTGGATTCAACCATCCTCTCAGCCCCACCTACGGCCGAGGCAGTGTTCCATACGAGTACCGCATCGGCCGCACCGAGGTCACCACCGCGCAGTGGGTCGAGTTTCTCAACTCCGCGATGGCCCGCCCCGATTCTCTGGGCTTCGCACCCCAGTGGTGGACGATGCCCCTCTGGTGGGGCGCGATGGATGACCCCGCATACTCCGGCCCCGGGCGGCGCTTCGTCGTGCGTACCGACATTCAAGACGCTGGTATGCTGCCGGTCAGCGGCATCTCGTGGCGGATGTCCGCTGTTCTGTGCAACTGGCTGCACAACGACAAGAGCCCAGCACGCGAAGCCTTCATGACCGGCGCGTACGATGTGGGCACCTTCTCGCCGGTTGTGGTGTCAAACACGCCCTTCACCGACCAGGCCACGCGCAGTCCCGGCGCGAAATACTGGATCCCCAGCCTCGATGAACACATGAAGGCCTCGCACTACGACCCGCACAGGCACGGCCCGGGCCAGGCCGGGTGGTGGGAGCACGCGGGGATGTCGGATGTACCACTCACCTACGCCCCGCCCCAATCCTTCGGGGGCGATGGTTCTGGGCAGGCCAACGCGAACTTCCGGCTCCCCAACTCTATGGAACTGTTGATCCCCCTGGGCGCCTACCCGGATGTTGTCAGCCCTTGGGGCCTGCTCGACACAGCAGGCGGCACACGCGAATGGACGGAAGAGATCTACATCTTGAACAACCGCGGATACCGCGTGACCGAGGGGAGCAGTCGCGCATACGAGGGCGTTCTATCCGACAATGTGTGGGGGTGGGGGGCGGATTATCCAAACTCCGTCTCACTTTCATTGGGTGTGCGTCTGGCCAGTGAGATCCCGTCGCCGTCGGGCTGTTTCTTCCTGGTTGTGGGCATGACGGTGTTGACGCGAAGGAGGCGGTAATGAGCACAAAGGCTTGGGCATCGGTTTGCTTCTTGGCCTGCCTCCCCTCCCTCACCAACCACGCCTCTGCCCAGCCCTCCCCGGATGGTTACGACTGGGTCACCGTCGGCGACCCCGGCAACCAGCCCTGGCTTGGGTTCAACGACCCCCTCAGCCCCACCTACGGCCGTGGCAGTGTTCCCTATGAATACCGCATCGGCCGCACCGAGGTCACTACCGCGCAGTGGGTAGAGTTCCTCAACTCCGCGATGGCCCGCCCCGATTCTTTGGGCTTCCCCGTGCAGTGGTGGAGGGTGCCCACTTGGTGGGGCGCGATGGATGACCCCGCATACTCTGGCCCCGGCCGTCGCTTCGTCGTGCGTACCGACATTCAAGACGCTGGTATGCTGCCGGTCAGCGGCATCTCGTGGCGTATGTCCGCTGTTCTGTGCAACTGGCTGCACAACGACAAGAGCCCAGCACGCGATGCCTTTATGACCGGCGCGTACGATGTGGGCACCTTCTCGCCGGTTGTGGTGTCAAACACGCCCTTCACCGACCAGGCCACGCGCAGCCCCGGCGCCAAATACTGGATCCCCAGCCTTGATGAGCACATGAAAGCCTCGCACTACGACCCCCACAGGCACGGCCCGGGCCAGGCCGGTTGGTGGGAGCACGCGGGCATGTCGGATGTCCCACTCACCTACGCCCCGCCCCAATCCTTCGGCGGCGATGGCACGGGTCAGGCCAACGCGAACTTTCAACTGCCCGACTTCATGGAAATGCTGATACCCCTGGGTGCCTACCCAAACGTGGTAAGCCCCTGGGGCCTGCTCGACACAGCAGGCGGCACACGCGAATGGACGGAAGAGATCTACATCTTGAACAACCGCGGATACCGCGTGACCGAGGGGAGCAGTCGCGCACAAGGTAGCATCCTCTCCGACAACGTGTGGGGGTGGGGGGCGGATTATCCTAATTCTGTCTCATTTTCATTGGGTGTGCGTCTTGCGAGTGCAATTCCCTGCCCCGCCGACTACAACAACGACGGCGGTGTGGACGGCGCGGATGTCGAGGCCTTCTTCCTTGATTGGCAACTCGGCCAGAGCGCGGCCGATGTCAACTTCGACGGCGGTGTCGACGGCGCGGATGTCGAGGCCTTCTTCGTGGCGTGGGAAGCAAGCGGCTGCGGCTGACTCACACACTCTCTTCCGCTCGCCGCGCCCGCGCTGAGCGCTGTTGCGCTGCCTCCACGCGCTTGCCGCCCCTCCCTTCTGCGTCGCGCGGCCCTCGTGGTCGTTGCTTGCACCTCTGATGGGCTGCCCGGCACCAGAAACCTGTAAAAACCCACGCCACCCCCGCAAGAACCCGCCCCCTTGGACGCAAGCCCATAGGCGGGGCGTGTGCCCCGCTCACGGAAGACCGAGCCCCGTGCTCGTGCGTTGTTCCGTGAAGAGTCGGGCAGGAACGTGAGAAACCCTCAGCGTTGCAGCGGCGCAATCAGCGCTCCCGCACGCGGTCGCGCTCGGCCAATCTGGCCTTGTGCTCCGGCACGCGCTCCGGGCGGGTGGTCTTTGAGCGGCCCGTGATGGGCCCTCTCGGAGGTTTCAGCCATGAAGAGTCGCATGCACCGTCCATTGTTGATGGCCCTTGTCGCCGGGTGCGCACTCACACCCGCATCGGCCCTCGCGCAGACCGTCACCGGCAGCGATGTATGGATGTGGACCGGCTCGGGCACCTTCATCCACGCCGTGGGCACCACCACCGCTAACCAGATCACCAAGCCGGGGGGCGCATCCCTGCCCGGCGAGTCGATGTTCCAGAGCCGCGACCTCACCCGTCCGACGCTCAGCGCCGCGTGGGTGGTGGCGTCGGACGGCATGTACCTGCATCAATACGGCACGCCCACGGCAGCGCGCGTGAATCTCCCCTCGGGCGGCAGCGAGCGCCCGCTGGCCTGGGTCGTCTCGGACGACGACACCACCGCGACAACTTCCTCTGTCTGGTGGATGACGGCCAATGGCGTGTATCGACACATCACCGGTTCGATGAACGCCGCGGCGATTACCTCCGCGCCATTCAGCCTACCCATCACCACTTCCGGCGGCGACCCCGCCATGCTTTCAACGCACGACAAAACCAGCCCCACCGGCAGCAGCGTCTGGTTCTGGAACCGCCGCAATCTTTACCTTCACACCGTGGGCACGCCCAGTGCGCAGCAGATCTCCGGCGTCAGCGGGCCTTTGGGCGGCACAGACGGCATCCTCACGGCTTCCATCGACGAGGCAGATCCCACGGGCTCAAGCGTCTGGCTTGTGGCCAACGGCCAGGTGTATAAGCACGTCACCGGCACCACCACAGTCACCAACATCACGCGCCCGGGGGGAAGCCTCTTCCAGACGGCGCGCGGCAGCGCGTGGGGCAAGAACACCGTCAACGCCTCGGGCTCGCAGGTCTGGTTTTGGGAACACAACCGTCTGTACCTGCACGTCACCGGCTCAACCACCACCGTGGAAATCACCCAGCCCGGCGGAGCCTCGATCGAAGACGTCAAAGAAGTCGTCGTCGCGTGCGACGGCACAAGCCCCATCGGCGCGACAGCGTGGATCCGCACCGGCGACGGCGTCTTTGTGCACCAGGTCGGCACCACCACCGCCAACCGCATCACCCTCCCCGGCGGCGCGGCGCCCCTCACCGGCGTGCGCGGCATGTCTGTGGTCTTCGACAGCGCCACCGGCTCGTTCTACCGGGTGTGGATGTGGACAACCTCGCGCACCTACATCCATCAGTTCGGCTCGCTGAGCACCGCGGAAATCACCAGCGGGGGCGGCGCCATCCCCGGCGTCACCAGCATCGTGCGCAAACTCGACGCAGTCTCTGCCACCGGCTCTTCGACCTTCATCTGCAGCCCCACCAACTGGTACATCCATCAGACGGGCACCACCAACGCCAACCAGGTGCTCGCCAGCGGCGCGCCCCTGGGCGTCACCGGAATGATCACCAGCGCCGACCTCTCCGGCCAGCCGACCCTCGCCAACGCTTGGGCATGGAACCCCGCCGATGTTCACCTGCACGCCGTCGGCACGCTCACCGCCAACAAGATCACCACGACCTCGGGCACATCCATCTCCGGCGTGCGCGGCATGCTCGAAACCCTCAGCAGCGGCCTCAACCCGCTGGCCACCGACCGCAACCGAAACCTCAAACCAGACGGCGTTGAGTGCATCGCCGGCGCCTACGTGCTGGGCAACGGCGCGGTGGTGAACACCGACACGCTCAGCATCAGCCCCTCCATCGGCGTGCCGGGCGTGGTGCTGCACACTCGCTTTGAGAACACACCCACCGGGCAGGTCGCGGTCTTCTCGGTGCCCAACATGCGCGTGGTGGGCGCGATCGATGTCGTCGGTTCGCGCCCCATGGTCTTTGAAGCCTGCGAAGGTGTGTATGTCTCGGGCGCCATCGATGTGCCCCCGGGCGAACTGGGCGGCGGCGACCTGGGCCCGGGCGGCGCGGGGGCCCTGGGCGCGGTGCGATTCGGGCCGCTGCCGCGCAACGGCGGCGCTGGCGGCGCAGGCAGCGCGGGCGCCAACGGCGGCACCGGCGGCGGCGGTGGCAACCCCGGCAACCCCGGCGGGCCCACGCTCGGCGGCGCGGGCGGCCTCGGATCTCTCGGCCTGCACGGCGGCGCGGGCGGCCCGCCCATGACCAAAGGCAGCAACGGCGGCAGCACCGGCGGCGTGCCCGGCCCGGGCATGCCAGGTCAGGATGGTCTGCCCGGCGCACAGGGTGATCAGGGCGCGCAGGGGCAGAACGGCGACGATGCCGCGCGCGGCAACAACGGCGGCGATGGACGCATCGGCCTCGCGGGCGTTGTGGGCAATACCGGCAACGACGGTTTCCCCGGCGGCTTGGGTTTCGGCGGCTCTCTCGGCGGCGCTGGCGGCGCGGGGGGCCTTGGTGGTCTGGGCGGCCTTGGCGGCTTTGGCGGCGGCGGCGGCGCGGGGGGCCTGGGCGGCACCGGCGGCGCAGGCGGGCTCGGTGGCGACGGCGGTCTGGGCGGCTTGCCCGGCAGCGGCGCACCCAGCGGCGGCGACCGCGGCAGGATCGGCCAGAGCGGGCGCGGCGGTCAGCCCTGCGTCATCGGCGAGAACGGCGCGGATGGCGTCGCGGGCAGCGACGGCCAGCCCGGCCTGCCCGGCACCAACGGCGACCCGGGCAACACCGGCGACGACGCCGCGGACGGCACCGTGGGCGCCGCGGGCGCGGCGGGCGCAGCCGGCATGGCGGGCGGCGCGGGGCTCATCGGCGAAGACGGCGTGCACGGCAACGGCGGCCGTCACGCCGCGCTGGTCAAAGGTGTCATCATTCATGCACCTCTCTTTGACTTACATCTCTTCGGCGGCGGTGGTGGCGGCGGCGCAGGTGGTGGCGGCTCGGGCGGCACCGGCGGCCAGGGTGGCGGCGGTGGCGGCTCGGGCGGCGGCGGCGGCGGGGGTGGCGGCTCGATGAAGGTCACTTCGACCGTCTCGGGCGCGTCATCTCCGGTCTGCGGCGGAGCCGTCGGCGTCAGCATCAGCATGAACGCCGAAACATGCAGCGCCATCGCGAAGGAAAAGCCGGCCACGCGAGCCCAGCTGAACTTGCGGGCGGCATCATCGTCGAAGCCGTAATGTGAGTCGTATTGCGTCATGCGTGACATGGAGCCTGGGGGTTACTGTCACCCGTTTCGATGCGCTGTCCGACGATGCGGCGCTGGCGGCTACGGGAATGGTCTAGCTTATACCAAGCGGGCTAGCTGTGCCTACGGTTAACGACTGGCGTTCTTCTTCAGCCACTCTTC